>NZ_JBHVMZ010000001.1:0-1603029 GCF_042796655.1 Paenibacillus sp. NPDC057886
AAAAAGATGGAGCGCCGTGTGCGATGAAAGTCGCACGCACGGTGCGGAGAAGGGGAAAAGGCGGTGATCATATCAAATCCTTACCTATTTCTATTAAACTGACAAAGAAGGTTAATTCCATGACAAATTAGTTCTTATGGTATATGTTAAATTAGGTCATTTAGTCTATAATCGATACATATATTTACAATTTATTATTTTTTGTGGTTATTAAGGAGCTGACAGAACTAGTTATGAGTATTGCTATAGCAAGACAACAACAACTTGATTATATTGGATTGACCGCCGGAGATCTGCAATTGCTTGCTGATCATCGACCTGCTTTTGAGAAAGTGGTAGACGAAGTGGTGGACCATTTCTACAATCATGTGGGAAATTATCCGAATTTGGTCGATCTGATTGCCCGCTTCTCTTCCATTGACCGTTTGAAGGAAACACAAAAGTTATACTGGTTATCCATGACCGATGGTGTAGTTGATGATGCATACATTGAACAGCGCATTGCGATCGGACTGGTCCATTCCCGCATTGGTTTGTCCGAAGATTATTATCTGGGCACGTATATGGTTTACCTTGATATTGCAACAAGCATATTCCAGCAGGTCATTCCTGAGCACTGGCATCTGGTCATCCAGGCCCTTAGTAAAATGTTCAACCTCGATTCACAGCTTGTATTGGAGGCTTACGAGAAGAAGGAAAAAGAAAAATTAAATCAACTCGCTGAAGATCAGCAGCACACTTTGCTGGCGATCACGCAGATTACCCAGCAGCTGACGGGCATGATTAGTGAATTGAATGAAAATGCTCAGGCGATCTCTGATGTGGCCAGGGAAACGGCAGCCTCTCAGGATCAGGCAAATGGACTGTTGGAAGAGCTCACCAAAGAGATTCATCAGATTGGCAAAATGGGTGAGATCATTCGTGAAATCTCGGATCAGAGTCATCTAGTAGGTTTGAATGCCGCCATTGAAGCTGCACATGCAGGAGAATTTGGCAGGGGATTCGAGGTGGTTGCCAGTGAGGTTCGCAAGCTTGCGGCTAGTTCGCGTGAGGCTCAAGGGAAAATCCAGTCGAACCTGGCACAGATCATGAAGAAGCTGGGCAGTGTTCAACAGGAGTCGGAGCATACCGCCTCGGGAGCAAGGCGTCAGGCATCCCGTTCAGAAGAGCTTGCGGTTTTTGCTACCACTATGGAGAAACTGGCACTTGATCTAAGGAAATTGGATCATCAGGAATAGGCGGTAATACCGGCTGGAAGCTGTGATACCGTTTCTGGCTGTTTTAAGCTATAATGGGTAGACAAACCTGCCGATGTTATAGTGAATGCAGCCGGAGACAGGGGATTTGAAAGAGGTTGAGGTGATCAGGTGGCTTCTATCCATGATGTGGCCAAAGAGGCGGGCGTATCTGTTGCAACCGTTTCCAAAGTGCTGAACGATTATCCCGATGTAAGTGACAAAACTCGCAAAAAAGTCAATATAGCCATCGAACTATTGAAATATCAACCGAATGTGGTTGCACGTGGACTTGTAAAACGCCGTTCTTGGACGGTAGGTGTATTGTTGACGGTTCCTTTTACCAATCCGTTTGTATCGGAGCTGCTTGAAGGAATCAAAACAGCGCTGGAAAACAGCGGATACGATCTTGTTCGCTTATCTACACGTTTTGATGATCCGACATACTCGTTTATTAAACATTGCCGCAGCCGAAATGTGGACGGCGTTGTTGTATTCGGGGAAGGAAGAGACAACAAGAGTATTCAGGAATTGGTTACTGCGGAGATTCCGACGATGTTCATTGACACCGACTTGTTTGGCAAGCGGGCAGGATACATAACGACGGATAATGCAAATGCCATCGCCATAAGTGTTAAACATTTGCATGAACTGGGTCACCAGAAAATTGCTTATATTTCAGGTACACTTGGGCCTGCCGTAGCGAATCTTCGACTCGATGGATATCGGGAAGGATTGCGTGTCTGCGGCATTCCATATTCAACGGTGTATCTGGAGGTCTGCGACTATTCTTTCGATGGCGGCAGTAAGGCAGCCCGCCGATTGCTTGCATTGAAGGACCAGCCTACGGGGATTGTCTGTGCTTCAGATATGTCTGCTTTCGGTGCGATCCACGAAATTGAGAAGCATGGTTTACGGGTGCCGGAGGATGTATCTGTTGTCGGATTTGATAACACATATTATGCGGAAGTGTTCAAACCTGGGTTGACCACGATTAATCAAAATATTCATTCCATTGGGATCAAATCCATCGAATATCTGATTGCCATGATTGAGAATCCTGCATATACTCCACCAGTCATTACGGAGCCATCCAATCTGGTGATTCGTCAAACGACCGCACCTGCGCAAGCGTAAAGGTCTTCAAACCAGCACAGCCTACGGGCTGTGCTTTTTTGGTATGTCATTTTATTCTAAGAAATAACGGGATCAGAAGTTGCTGTGCAAAGCTGGCAGGAAAAGCTGTTGACTTTTTGCAACACAGACCCTAACAATAAAAGGCAGAATAATACAAAATTTCATGTAATCGCTTACTTTTTACTGATGAACATAGATACACTGCAATTGTCATTCAATGGGAAGGGTGATGGGCATGCATCGGGTACTGCTGGTTGATGATGAAGTATACGCACGCAAAGGACTCCGAAAACTGATCCGCTGGGAAGCATGCGGGTTCGAAGTGGCTGGAGAGGCGAATGATGGGGATGAGGCTTTTACCCGGATCGAACAGCTGCAGCCCGACGTTGTCATTACGGACATACGCATGCCGGAGACGGATGGACTGGAATTGATCCGGCGCATGGTTGAGCGTGATGGGCAGGTTCTAACCAAGGGCAAGCAGCCCTATTTTATCATCGTGAGCGGATATAATGATTTTGCTTACGCTCAGCAGGCCGTGAGGTACGGGGTACAGGATTATATTCTGAAGCCGATCGATGAGATTGAACTGGAAGGGACTTTACGCAAGCTGGCGGAGGAGTTGAATCGCCACAAACATGCTGAACAAACCAGACGTGAGCAGGAATACGTCAGATTACTTGATCAGTTTATCTATGGCGAATCGGATTCGGAAACAGTTGAACAGTGGACTGAACTGACAGGTACACGTGCTGGTGACCCGCTGGCATATCTGCTGTTTGAGAATAACGCGCCACATTTCCGGGTTTCGGATACTCTTCAAGAGGAGGGGCCAGGACCCGGGCAGGGAGAGAATTTTGTCCGGATTGTGCAGTCTGTTTTTGGAAAGATGTATGCAAACCGCTTGTATCTGCATGTAAAAGAGCATGGCGAACGTGTCGGAGTTCTGTTAACTGCGGAACATCTACGCCCTTATTCAATGAATCTTCAAGCGGTTGCCGGGCAAATGCAATCCTGCTTCTCCGAAATGAGCCATGACTCTGTAAGTATATATATCGGGAAGGTTTGTTATGAACCTTTACTCATTGGACATGCCTATCAGACCGCACTGAAGGCGATTTCCTATAAATTTATTTCAGAGAAGAGCGAGATCGTCCTGTATGATGACATGCAGCATGAGCCTGTGCAGTGGGTGCATACCAATCATGAAAAGGAGCAGGAACTCTTATCACTTATGGAGGAACAACAGGTTAAGGCGTTGGAGGTTGCACTGGGTGAATGGTTCACCGGCATGAGAACTGCACATTACGCTCCGATTGCAGTGACATCGGCAATTCACCAACTGATCTCAGCAGTACTATCGATTCTGAAATCGGCTGAGGTGAATGTGAAAGAGATATCTTCGTTCAAACCAATTCTGGTATGGCAAGCCGAGTGCGGAACATTGGAAGAGGCCAGACAGTTGTTGACAGTTTTCATGTTAGATTCAGCGCGGAAACTGGCAGAACAGCGTCAGTACAATCACAGGGGAGCCATGACGAAAATCAAAAATTATATTGAAGCCAACTACAGAAGCAATATTAATTTGAGAAGTATTGCCTCCGAATTTTACATGAATCCGGTCTATTTGGGACAACGCTTCCGTAAGGTGTATGGCATATATTTCAACGACTTCCTGCTTCAGCTTCGCATTGAGGAGGCCAAGAAGCTGCTGCGTCAGACGGATATGCGAGTATATGAAATTGCCGAGAGGGTTGGGTTCGGAAGCAGTGATTATTTCGGGACTCAATTTGAGAAAACGGAATCATGCTCTCCTACGGAATATCGAAATCGCATCCTGGATGAAGGGTAGGTAGATGACGCCGTGAAGCTCAACTTTTTTAATAATATCCGTCTACGAGATAAAATGCTGATCTTGTATCTCTTCTTTGTGCTCGTACCTGTTATTCTCACCAATGTTATTTTCTATCAGGTGACCATAGCGAACGTAAAGTCCCAGCGAATGGCCGACCTCTCCAAAGGAATGGAACAGATTCGAAGTCAATTTATGGGGGAAATTCGCAATGCAGCCGATTTTTCCTCAAGCTTTTATACGGACAGTATATTAAATGACATGCTGGATGTGAATTATACACATCCGGTTCAGTATATCGAAGCCTACGATTCTTATCTTCGCAAGATCCTGAATACCTATTACTCTGGCTACCGCTCCCTCCAAGGCTTGACGATATATGTGGATAACGAAAGTGTACTGCCTTCCGGGGGAGTTGAGTTTCTGACTGAAGAGGTTCGACAGTCCGAGCCATACAGGCTGCTGGCAAACAGTGAACACTCCGCACCCCTTCTGATGAGATCCGGCCCTGAAGGGAATCGACAGACGTTCAGCATTTTACGCAAACTGAATTATTATGAAGCTCTGCCCGGATGGAAAGAAAAGTTCTTACGACTGGATTTGAAGCCGTCGACGATTCGCCAGATTTTCACCAATCTTAACGTACAGGGCAACCTGTATCTGATTAATCCGGCTGGACAAATAGACTACTCGACGGATGCTGGTATCCCATGGACTAGTCAACTCGTGAATTATGGCGATGTCATGAATCAACAAAGTAAGAAAGAGTTCGAAATGGCCTATCCGTTGTCCGGTGAAATGGAGGGATGGAAAATTAATGGGGTGTTCGATGAATCCGAGATTTACAAGGAACTGGGCAAATCCAGTCACCTCGTTGTTGTACTGGCCTGTATCAATCTGATTTTGCCGACCTGGATCATTATCTGGATGACACGCACAATCCACGTGAGGTTGGCACGAATACTGAAACACATGGAAAAAGTGAAACATCAACGATTTGAACCGATCAGACAGCCGGAATCATCGGACGAGATTGGGCAGCTGACAGCCGAATTCAATCGCATGACAATGACGATCCATCGTTTGATTAACGACGTCTACGTAGCAGACATCCAACATAAAAATTTGGAGTTACAGCGGCGACATGCCCAATTAAACGCTTTGCAGAGCCAGATTAACCCACACTTTTTATTTAACGCGCTGGAGACCATCCGCATGCGCAGCCTCATGAAAGATGAAGATGAGACGGCACGAATTATCTATCATATGGCTAAAATTTTTCGAAATGCCCTAACCTGGAATCGGGATAAAGTCAGCATACAGGAAGAACTGGAGTATGTGACGTGCTTTCTTGAAATTCAGAAATATCGTTTCGGTCACAAGTTGAATTATACGATTGATCTGGATCCACAGGCTGCGGATTGTCCCATCCCCAAGATGACATTGTTGCCTTTTGTTGAGAATGCCAGCATTCATGGCGTCGAACCACTGAAGGAAGGCGGGGAGATTCGACTTCGTATTCGGCGAACAGGTACAGAACTGATCTGTGTGCTGGAGGATTCGGGGGCAGGCATGACAGAGGACAAAAGAAAGCAGCTACTCTCTTACATGGAAACGGAAGACTCAATGGGTGATCGCGTAGGTGTACAGAATGTCATCTATCGTCTGAAGCTGATCTACGATAGCCGGTTCCATATTCGGATCGATAGTGCTCCAAGGGCAGGCACACGTGTGGAAATTGGTTTACCCCTTGAAGATTCACCAAATCCACCAAAGCATTAATTATTCTAAGGCAAAAGCCTATAGTTTATCCGGTAAACAAAGTTTATCATCAACCTTATAATAAAAGTGCTTACATTAGTGGAGGGAGAAAGAGGGTGCGTTCATATTGGTTAACAACATGCTAAAGCGCTGGCTGCCGGCAGTATTAGCTTTAACCATGGTGACGGCTTGTTCCGGGGGAGGAAGCGAGATTAAATCAGAAGCCGGAGCAGGGGGAGACGGCAAAGAAAGCACAGAGAAAGTTACATTCTCGTATTTTAAAGCGGGTTCCGGCAAGGACATAAATACAAACGAAACTACAATCGGCAAAAAGCTGGAGGAACAAACCGGGGTTAATTTCAAAATAGAATACCTTGTTGGGGATATCAATACCAAAATAGGAACGATGATTGCGAGCAACAAGTACCCGGATGTGATGGTACCGGACGGGGCAATTGACAAAATCATGGATGCGGGTGCATTTATTCCACTCGACGATCTAATAGATCAGTATGGCCCAAATATAAAACGGGTGTACGAGCCGTACTATAATCTGATGAAAGAGGAAGACGGCAACATTTATTTTTTGCCCATGAGCGCAGTGGTTGGAGACTATCTGCCTAATCCGAATGTGGATCAAGGTGCCTTCTGGGTACAACGTCGCGTATTGAAAGATGCCGGATATCCAAAGATCACCACGCTGGATAAATACATGGATCTGATTAAACAATACGCTGACAAACACAAAGATGAAGGATTAACTGGGTTCCTGTCACTTACGTATGATGATAAATTTTTTGCGATCACCAACCCGGCAATGCATCTTGCAGGCTATCCGAATGATGGAGCCATCATGGTGGATATGCAGACACAGGAAGCGAGGGACTATGGGCTAACCGAAGAGACCAAACAATGGATGCAGAAGCTGAATGAAATGAATTCATTGGGGCTGTTCGATAAGTCCTCCTTTGTCGATAACTATGACCAGTATCTTGCGAAAGTGACCAGTGGGAAAGTGCTTGGATTCTTTGATTATGCCTGGCAGGTAGGGCAGGAAATGAACAATCTGAAGGAAGCCGGCAACGACGACTTGCGATATATGGCACTGCCTATTGTATACGACGTAAACACCAAGGATCAGTACACGGATCCGCCGAGCTTTGTTAATAACCGGGGGATTGGCATTACCGTAAGCGCGGAAGATCCGGTTCGTATCATCCAATTTTTTGATAACCTGTTAACAGATGAGAATCAGATTCTGTCCAACTGGGGGATCGAAGGTGAGACCTATGAAGTGGATGAAAAGGGACGGTTTATGCGCTCAGCGGAAATGATCCGGAAAACGGATTCAGATGAGTTCCGTCAATCGTTCGGATTCAAATACTTTGAGTACAGCTGGCCCCGTTACGGTAATGGATCGACTCTGCCTGACGGTAATTCTGTCGGTGTAGAACGACAACCCGAAGTTGCCCAATTCTCCTATACGGATGGAGATAAGCTCATTCTGGAGAAGTATGGTGTGGAGACGTTCTCCCAGCTGTTCGCAGCGCCGGATGAACGTCCATGGTACCCGGCTTGGAGCATTGCTTTTGATCAAGGCTCACCAGCCCATATCTATGGGCAGAAACGCACGGAGTTACAAAAGAAATATGTGCCCAAACTGGTCCTCTCCAGTCCGGCTGACTTTAACAAGGTCTGGGATGAATATGTGAAGGAATTCAACAAGCTTGATGTGAAGGGCTATGAACAGACGATGACCGAAGAAGTTCGCAAGAAGGCGAAACTGGTCCAAGGCGAATAAGGTTGGCGAGGAAAGGATGGAAAGGGGGGGGGGATAAACGCTTCCAAGGCGCATGGTGGATGGGAATTTGGCGATATTAAACATCCGTTTTTTCTGGAAAAAAGTGTTGATTTTCACGTCTGGGACGTTTAGACTATATACATCAATATTAACGGGGTAGAGATGTATGACTTTGGCTTTTATAACAAGTCGGTGGTCTCCAGACAAATGATGTGGAGGGAGTGCCTGTCATCCAGACAGCGCACTCGCTTCTTTTTTACATTTTGCATACATACAAGGCATTTCCCGGTTGAAAGGACAAAGTGAGTGGAGCACCTACATGGAACGTACAACTTAGAACTGGTTATTTTATCTTACATTATTGCAGCGTTGGCTTCTTATGCAGCGCTTGACCTTGCGGGCCGGGTAAGTCTGGCTAAAGGCATGTCCCGAAATGTCTGGCTTACCTGCGGGGCAGTCTCCATGGGTTTGGGAATCTGGTCCATGCATTTTGTGGGCATGCTGGCTTTTGTTCTTCCCATGCATGTGTCGTATTCCACAGGTGAGGTCTTTCTATCCGTTCTTCTTGCAATTATTGCATCTGGTGTAGCGTTAAATATTGCAGGTCAGCAGTCAGGTGAAATAAGCAAGCTCCTGATCGCAGGAGTGCTCATGACCGCAGGCATTAGCAGCATGCATTATATCGGAATGGCTGCCATGTCGGTTCCCATTACATATGAACCAGGCAGGGTAGTGTTATCCATCCTGATCGCAGCTTTAGCTTCATTTGCTGCCTTATGGCTCATGTTTTTCTTCCGGCAGCATCAGTCACGTTATACATGGGTGTACAAGATGGGCAGCGGACTTATTATGGGGCTGGGTATCACAGGAATGCATTATACGGGGATGTCAGCTGCACGATTTCATCATGCGCATGACGCAATGGCTGGTTCGGGGATGCAGATTGAACCTTCACTTCTCGCGTATCTGATTGCAGCGGGTACTTTTACTGCATTAGGGTTGACCTTGTTCGGTATCTTTATTAATCAGCGTCTATCTCAGAAGGATCGCCGGATTCACGAAAATGAACAGTGGTA
Source organism: Paenibacillus sp. NPDC057886 (assembly GCF_042796655.1). Classification (NCBI taxonomy): domain Bacteria; kingdom Bacillati; phylum Bacillota; class Bacilli; order Caryophanales; family Paenibacillaceae; genus Paenibacillus; species Paenibacillus sp. NPDC057886. The sequence continues at coordinate 8,863 of NZ_JBHVMZ010000001.1, forward strand.
TCAGGCCCTGTACGAAAACCATTCAGATGCCATTATTTCGGTGGATAAGCAAGGGGCTATCAAGGGGATTAATGCTGCAGTGACACGAATTACAGGGTACCAAGAAAGAGAGATTATTCATCGTTCTATTGATGAGATTTCACAGCATGTTGATATTCATTGGACAAGTGGAATGCAGCATGTAGAGTGGGATGATGATACCCGTGAGCAGCAGCATTTCATGGGGAAAATGAAAAACGTTCAGGGAAATCATCTTGACCTAAGTATCGCTGTAGTGCCTGTACTGATTGACGGTAAACATCAGGGAAGCCACATTCTGATCAAAGACGTCACCGAGGAGAAACAGGCTCAGGAAAGCATCCGCCATCAGGCTCTGCATGATCCGCTCACCGGGCTTCCAAATCGTCGCAAGCTGGATGATGTGCTGGAGGATACGATCACAACTTCTGAGGCAAGAGGAAGTTCATTTGCAGTTATGGTGATGGATATCGACCGTTTCAAAATAATTAATGACTCCCTGGGACATTCCATTGGAGATGTGTTTCTTCGAGAAGTGAGCGGCAGAATTATGAGTGCAATCCAGGATTCAGACCCGAAAGCGACGGATAATGTCATGCTTGCTCGTATGGGGGGCGATGAATTCACACTGGTTGTTACGAATGAGCAGGGGAATGAGGAACGGGTGGCCGAACTGGCAGAACGGATTGTTCGAGCGATTCAGCTACCTTATCGATTAAAGGAAAATGACTTTTATGTTACAGCCAGCATCGGGATCGCGATGTATCCGTATCATGGAACAGGAGCGGATGCGTTGTTGAAGCATGCAGACTCCGCCATGTATGAAGTCAAGAAAAACGGCAAGAATGGTTTTCAGTTTTATACGGCCCAACTGGATTCGGAGCTGTATGAACGAATTGAACTGGAAGGGTATTTGCGCAAAGCACTGGAACGGGATGAGCTGGTCCTGTATTATCAACCTCAGATTCGTACAGAAGACAGCCGTATGATCGGCGTGGAGGCTTTGATTCGCTGGAATCATCCAAACAAGGGCATTCTGTCTCCGAATGTGTTCATTCCACTGGCAGAGGAGACAGGTTTAATCTATGAGATCGGGAACTGGACACTGCGCGAAGCGTGCAGACAGATGAAACTTTGGCATACCAGTGGCGGACCGCTCATTCCGGTATCCGTTAACTTGTCGAGTCAGCAATTTCATCAATCCAACCTGGTGGAGCAGGTCAAAAATGCACTCAAGGAGACTGGCCTTGATGCCCGCTATCTTGAATTGGAAATTACAGAGAGCATGATGATGGATGCGTCGGTATCCACAGGTATTTTGAATGAACTTACAGCGCTTGGGGTCAAAATCAGCCTGGATGATTTCGGGACAGGATATAGCTCGCTGAGTTATTTGAAGCATTTTCCAATTCATAAGTTAAAGATTGACCGTTCGTTCGTGACGGATATTACGGAGAGCCGAAGTGACCAAGCCATTGTAGCGACGATCATATCGATGGCTCAGAATCTGAAGATGGAAGTGATTGCGGAAGGGATCGAGACGAAAGGACAGCTGGATATTTTGATGCAAAATGATTGCCGCGAAATTCAGGGATATTATTTCAGCCGTCCATTGCCGGCAAGCGAAGTGGAGCATGACTTTTTTGTGCCATTGCGGCTGCATGGAGCTCCGTTGATTCTCTAAGTTCACTGAAATGCCAAGCGGCAAGTCCTGCCATATGCCAGGGACTTGCCGCTTTTTTGTCTTCTTATAGGCTAGGATCAGTCTATAAGGCGTATTACAGCTGTTGATTATAAAAACTTGCGGTGGTGCTTCTTGCCATCATATGTGAACCAGATCGGTTTATCTTCAACCCGTGTTTCCACATGGACGGTACGCCCCCAAAGGCGGTATAGATAAGGAAGGGTCCGTTCCATATATTTCAGATCCAGCTCGATGCCCTCGTATTGATGTTTGAGCACGAGTTCTCCTGTTCGCAGATAATCGGCGTCCTGAACGACCAGATACGGAGAACCACCGTTGATGCGTGAAAATACAAGCTGATCCCGTATGTTTTTCCAGGACTTGTCGGTAATTTTCCAGTCCGGGCCTTTTTTCTCGAATACATAGAGGTCGAGGTCTTCGGTTAGTTGCTTGGTCATGTAATTGCGGATAAATGAGGTATCAGAATCGAATTCGCGCACCTCAAACATTTTGGCACGACCCTGCCCTGGTTGACGCCCAAAACGTTCTCTTTCTTCGCGGGATGGGTTATCCCAGCGACGTTCAATATCCTCGAATATTTTCAGCCCTAAATAGTAGGGATTCAAACTTTGCTTGGATGGCTGCACGACGGAAGAGTTCAGTTTGGCAAATTCAATCGTATCCTCACTGTTCAGGTCCAGCTCCCGTATAATACGTTGATGCCAGTAGGAGGCCCAGCCTTCATTCATAATTTTCGTTTCCATCTGCGGCCAGAAATAGAGCATTTCCTCACGCATCATACTCATAATATCCCGCTGCCAATCGGTCAACACTTCAGAAAATTCCTGGATAAACCACATGATATCCTTTTCCGGTTCTGGCGGGAAGTGATGTACCTGTATTCCCTCCGCAGGTGTTTCCTCGGTATGGATGTCATCAAGTGACCACAAGTCATCATAGCGACCTTCCGGCCTTGGCGTTTTCTCCCCACGCTGCTCCCGCATTTTCATCTCCATATAACGTTGTTTGTCCAAATGGCGGGGTTTGATCAACTGTGGATCGACGTGTTCCTGAATGGCTATAACGGCATCAATGAACGCTTCAACAGCCTCTGTACCATATTCCATCTCATAGTTGCTGATCCGATCAGCAGTCGCTGCCATGCTCTCCACCATATTGCGATTCGACATGGAGAAGCGGGCATTGTTTTTGAAAAAATCGCAGTGTGCCAGCACGTGTGCGACAATCAGTTTGTTCTGGATCAGCGAGTTGCCATCCAGCAGGAAGGCGTAACAAGGGTTGGAATTGATTACGAGCTCATAAATTTTACTGAGTCCAAAATCATATTGCATCTTCATTTTATGAAAAGTCTTTCCGAAGCTCCAGTGACTGAACCTGGTCGGCATACCATATGCTCCAAAGGTATAGATGATATCGGCAGGGCATATTTCGTAACGCATCGGATAATAATCCAGGCCGAATCCATCGGCAATCTCCATAATCTCGGCAATGGCGTATTCAAGGTCACGAATTTCATCTGTCATCTTACGCTGCCTCCTTCCCGTTTCTGGAAAAAGCTGCGCAAAGCTTTGTACACTTCGCCTTTTTCTTTGATCACATAATACATGAACTGGTCGATCTTGATATGACGATAGGCGGACATGAGTGTGCTGCTGCGGTTGTACTGGTTCACCTCGCCATAACCAAACATGTTGCTGCGCTTCATCAGTTCCCCAATCAGTTTGACACACCGCTCATTATCCGAGGTCAGGTTATCCCCGTCCGAGAAGTGGAAAGGGTAGATGTTGTAGCTGGAAGGCGGATAACGGCTATCAATAATTTCCAGTGCCTTCATATATACAGAGGAGCAGATGGTGCCTCCACTTTCGCCGCGGGTGAAAAATTCTTCCTCGGTCACTTCCTTGGCTTCGGTATGATGGGCGAGGAAAACAATCTCAACCTTCTCATACTGACGGCGGAGAAAACGGGTCATCCAGAAGAAAAAGCTGCGTGCGCAATATTTCTCAAAGGAACCCATGGACCCGGAAGTGTCCATCATGGCAATAATGACCGCATTGGACTGTGGAATGATTTTGTCTTCCCACGTCTTGTAACGCAGATCATCCGGGCTGATATGGTGAATACCCGGATTGCTAGTAGTGGCGTTGCGGCGCAAGTTCTCCAATATGGTGCGTTTCTTGTCAATATTGGACTGCATACCTTTTTTGCGAATATCGTTGAATACCACCGTATGTGTCTCAATCTGATCCTTGTCTTTTTGCTTCAGATCCGGAAGCTCCAGTTCCGCAAAAAGCATATCTTCCAATTCCTCGATACTCACCTCGGCTTCAACAATGTCATGCCCAGGCTGATCTCCGGCCTTTTCACCTTTGCCTGGTTTCTTCGAAGCGGGATCACGACCGATAACATCCCCGACCTGACTGTCACCGTCTCCCTGCCCCACATGTTTTTGCTTTTGGTAGTTATACACAAAACGGTACTCATCCAGACTGCGGATTGGTACCTTGATGATTTGTTGTCCGTCGGACATAATGATGTTTTCTTCGGTAATCAAATCAGGCAGATTCTGCTTGATGACATCTTTAACCTTTTGCTGATGGCGTTGCTGGTCCTGGTACCCTTTGCGGTGAAGCGACCAATCTTCCCGGGATACGACAAACGAGTAAGGCTGGTGTGAATTTGACATGTAGGCACCCCCCATTGATTACGCGGCACAGTTTGGCCTGTCGGTAATTAAGTATATTCACGGGCGGGGACGATATGTGATGCGTGAGTAGATAAAATGATACAATTACGCGAGTTTCCCTTCCGGGATCATCTAAAATTGTACAGATCGTCCGGAACTTTTTTACAGAAACGATGAACAAGTGTGACGAACTTCCTTTACAATAGGGACAGGTGTTTACTTGGCATCCCTTTGAGGGATGTGTGCAAAGGAAGGATACCATTTGGATAAACGGGCAGTTAAGGCATGGATTATGTATGATTGGGCCAACTCAGCCTATGCAACGACGGTACTTGCAGCCGTTCTTCCCGTCTTCTACGCTTCCGTGGCTGCAGCTACACTGGATGCAGATACTGCAGCATCTTATCTGGCGTACACCCATTCCATCGGCATGTTATGTGTAGCGCTGTTAACCCCTTTGCTGGGCACATTAGCGGATTTGTCGGGGCGCAAAGGTGATTTTCTGCGAGTATTCTCCATCATTGGCATCGTCGCAACACTCGGATTCAGCATCATTGGGGAGGGAGACTGGCTGCTCGCTTCTGCGCTTCTGGTCATTTCGACTATCGGTTTTGCAGGTGGTAATACGTTCTATGATGCAATGCTGCCCGATCTGGTACCAGCCGATCGAAGAGATATGGTCTCCTCCAAAGGTTATGCCTATGGTTATATTGGTGGGGGACTGCTGCTTGCGGTCAATATGCTGATGATTCAGCAGCCTGGGTGGTTCGGGATGGGAAGCACACTTGCGGGCACAAGACTTGCTTTTATCTCTGTAGCGTTGTGGTGGCTGTTCTTCTCCATTCCGTTATTTCGCCATGCACCGCACCGTCCTGCAGCACCGGATATGCCCAATTCATGGAAAGAATATGCCAGTGTGGGCGTACGCAGACTTGGCCAAACTTTTCGCCAGATACGGCGTTTTCCGCAGTTGATGCGAATGTTGGTTGCTTTCTGGTTTTTCAATGACGGCATTAACACGATTATTCTGATGGCAACGATCTATGGAACAAGCATTGGGATCGGGACAGCGGATCTGATGCTGGCCTTGTTACTGACCCAGTTTATCGGGTTTCCTTGCACATTGTTGCTGGGGGCATGGGCACAGCGTTGGGGCGCGAAGCAGGTGTTGATGGTAAGCTTGTCCATTTACATATGCATCGTTATCTTGGGGTATTTCATGACGTCAGCCATCCATTTTTATCTGCTCGCTGGGCTGGTTGGTGTAGTGCAGGGCGTAAGTCAATCGACAGCGCGTTCCTTGTTTAGCAATTTGATGCCTGCTGGCAGAACTGGAGAGTATTTTGGATTTGTGAATATTACAGGCAAATTCTCTTCCATTTTTGGGCCGTTTGTATTTGGTTGGGTGGGCCAATTAACAGGGTCAACCCGATGGGGGATTCTGTCTCTGATTTTCTTTTTTGCTGCTGGGATTGCAGTGTTGTTAACGGTTAAAGTGCAGCAGGGGATGTCGGATGCGATTCAGGCGGATCAGGAAGAAGAACAAGGCTGGATGCATCATCCCATTTCGGGGAAAGGCTCAGAGGCAAGATCAACCGGATGAGTGGTTAACCATGTTTTATAGCTAATGTTCATCATTAATAATAGTAGCTCCGTGGGTCTGTTTATTCGTAAACTGCTCCGGAGCTTTTTCATGTTTATGCAACAGTTATAAATGATGAGGGTCGAAGAATAAGTATAAGTGCTTAAACGACAGAGAACCGAATAGAGTGGATAGAAAGATATTATGAAAAGGTGAAAATAAAAGATTGACATGATACATTTTGTATCATAGAGTAAAAGAAAGAATACATATCGTATCTAAAGATTGTCGAAAGTACATCATCCATTTTACCTATTTCCGTTTGGGAATATTAGAGGATATTGATATTAAAGAGCTATACCAACTGCATGCTTATTTTAATTTTACAGAGGAGAGGCTGCCATTGGTAGATGTTCATGGTAACGGACTTGTCTTACTACTATGTGTACCTCGCAGTGGAAGTTCGCTATCCACCGTGATGCTGCAAAATCACAGCCGTGTATTTGCCACACAGGAGATGTGGTTTCTGATGAATCTTGTAGATTTGCAGAAGGCTGATTCCCGCCCCTACGGCGGAAGTGCAATCATCCGTCAGTTTTACAGCGCTATGGTATCAGACGAAGGTTTTGAGAAGGCGTGCAGAAGCTTTGCTCTTGAAATCTATAACGGATTTCTGGAGGGGAGCGGGGCAGACTTCATCGTAGATAAATCTCCTCGTTACTATTATATGCTGGAATGGCTTGATCGACTGTTTCCACAGTCCAAGCGCATTCATCTCCAGCGTAACCCCCTTGCCATAGCTGCTTCCTACAAAAAGGTAAACCGCCATACAGGAGAAGGATTTGAACTGATTGGCACCTTGCAGAGTCCGAACCTTAATATGAAAGCAGTTGATCTCACGCTGGGTATGCTCCGTTTAAATGATTATTTTGCGGACAAACACGTGAACGCCTATGAAGTTCAGTACGAACAACTCGTCTCCAACCCACGGAACGAAATGGAAAAGCTATGCGGTTTTCTTGGCATCGGATATGAAGAGGGAATAGAGCAATATGGACGCTTTGTGGATAGTACAAAGTCCAATATGTTCTATAGTATGGGTGTAGGTGATCCGTTCCTGTCCTCGCATCAGGAAGCCCATAAAGATTCTGTTAACAACTGGAAAAAAATACTCGATCCACAGGAAGTTGAATTCTATTGCCGGGTGATAGGCGCAGATCTGTTCCATCGAATGGGCTACAGTGAACAGCTTGAAGAAGCCGAGCAATGGACGGGTGTACGTTACGAAGCCGGCCCGGATGAGGAAGTCATATCCAAGCTAACGCGTCAATTTTCAGAAGCAACGGGAAGCAGCTGGCAGCAAGATTACCGGATGCAGCCTGTAAACCTAGCGGGCAATACTCCAGATGGAAGCGGGGATAATCGGGCAGCGAATGAACCGGATGCGATTGACCCGACACTGGCCGCACTGGCAACGATCAGGCAGTTGGAAGCCGCGCTGCGTGCAGCCGATAATCGGCTGGAACGAGGGTACAATGAGCGGGAACGATTGAAGGTACAGCTTGCCTCTGCTCACAGCAAGATTCAGCGTATCAAATCCTTGATTCCGTTTGGTAACCAGATAAGCGCCTGGGCTTCACAGCGCAAGATACTCCGGGGAGGAAAGTCATGAGCGCTATAGCAGGAATTGTTCACACCGATGGTCAGCAAGCGTTATGGGAGGACAGTTGGCGTCTATATGCCAGTCTGGGCCACGTTCCGGCGGATACAACGGGGGTCTGGAAGGGCAATGAAGCCTTCCTGAGCTGCCATGCCCAGTGGATTACGCCGGAGTCGGTCAGCGAGCAATTGCCCTTATATGATGAAGTGAGCGGTCTGACTATCACGGCGGATGCCATTTTGGATAATCGGGAGCAACTGGCAGATCAACTGTCCATATCGAGGGCGGAGTTAGCAGGATTGTCGGATAGTGAACTGATCCTGCGAGCCTATCAGCGGTGGGATGAACATATGGCCGAGAAACTGCTTGGCGATTTCGCCTTCGCAATCTGGGATGATCGCAAGCGTAGACTCTTCGCTGCCAGAGATATTACTGGCATGAGATCCTTTTATTTTCGGCATGATGGTGAGCGGTTTGCCTTCTGTACCTTAATGAATCCCTTGCTGCAATTGGAGGGTGTACATAAAGAACTGGATGAAATCTGGTTGTCCGAATTTCTTGCCATTCCCGATATGCATGACTCGGCAGATATCCATTCAACCGTCTATCGCGGTGTGAGTCAGCTGCCCCCGGCCCATACGCTTAGCTTCAGGGATGGGAGACTGGAACAGAAACAATATCATCGCTGGGACGAAGTGGAGCCTCTAAGACTCAAGTCCGACGGGGAATATGTAGAAGCATTCCGGGAGGTATTTGGTCAAGCTGTTGGATCGCGATTGCGAACGCATCGACAGGTGGCTGCTGCTTTAAGCGGAGGACTGGATTCTGGGGCTGTGGTTGGATTTGCCTCTGGAACACTGCGGAGTCAAGGCAAAATGTTAAATGCGTACAGCTATGTTCCGGTGTCTGACTTTACGGATTATACATCGAAAACACTATTAGCAGATGAACGTCCGTTTATCCAGTCTACGGTTAATCATGTCGGTAATATCACCGAGAATTATCTTGATTTTGAGGGAAGAAGCCCACTTAGTGAAGTGGACACCTGGCTTGATATTATGGAGATGCCTTATAAATACTTTGAGAACTCCTTCTGGATTCGTGGTTTTTATGAAAAAGCGAGCCAGCAGGATGCAGGCATTCTATTGACTGGAGCGCGGGGCAACTTCACGGTCTCCTGGGGCCCAGCACTTGATTACTACGCCAGTTTACTAAAAAGCGGACGCTGGTTCCGGTGGCTCCGGGAAATGCAGCAGTACAGTGAACGTACCGGGATGAAATTCTCACGAATTGCCAAAATTACGGGTCGTAAAGCGTACCCGGAATTGTTCAAATCCATGTCAAAGGGCGCTGCCCAAGCCGCATCGGTGCAATTAATCCATCCGGAGTTTGCTAGCCGAACAGGCGTATTGGAACGGCTCAAATCAATTATCGTTCTGCAAGGCGGTGCGCAGGCAGATGCTCTCAAAGTACGGGCTGAGAAATTCAATAACCTGGCCATTGCGAACAAAAATGGTGCTGTCGCCACCAAATGCTCTCTTCGTTATCGGGCGTGGGAGCGTGATCCTACGAGTGACGCCAGAGTGATTCGTTTCTGTCTGTCCGTACCGATTGAACAATATGTTAATCAAGGGACGGACCGTGCCTTGATTCGGCGGGCTACATCACCTGAGCTGCCTGACAAAGTGAGGTTAAACCAGCGAGTGCGCGGTGTTCAGCCCGCGGATTGGTTGCACCGCATGATTCCCAATTGGGGCGATTTTACTGCCGAATTGCGTGCGTTATGTTCTGACAGCCGGGTCGCTGGCATATTGAACACAGAGCGAATCAAGTCCGCACTTGCGAATTTTCCAAACCCCCGGCCCGAGCTTGCTTCCCACCCGGACTTGCGGTTGATGATGCATAGCCTGATCGTATATCGATTCATCCGAAAGTTCTGATGCAGCGATATGAACCGGGATATGAGTTCATTAATCAGTTGACTCATGAGAGGAGGTGAACACGATGCAAATGGAAAAAAAGGAATGGCAAGCACCAGCACTGGAAGTATTGGAAGTGAACCAAACGATGGCGGGAGTAGGTTACAAACAGATCGACTGGATTACTGTCCACGATGCTGATCTCTACGATCCAACTTCCTAAGTTGTTTAGTTTTAACATGTGCCATCATACTTAGAAGGGCGGAAAGGGCAATATTCCAACTTTTCGCCTCCGCCCTTATATTGAGCAGTGCGAATATAAGGGCTTTTTTTACTTACATGCAGAATTGCGAGGGAGGAATCATTCATTGTTGCCTGTGCAGTATGAAGCGTATGGCTTGCGTTGGTTGAGCCAATTCCCAATGCCTGAACTCCAAATCGTACAGAACGGTACAGATTCTCTAGCTGCCCATACGGACGTACACATTGAAATAGCTGATTTGGCAGCACAGTGGGAAGAGTGGGATATGGGGAGCGATAACTTTGTATCGCGAGATGGCAGTCTTTTTTTTCGGATCGAGGATACGGGTCTGTTTCTCATGGAAAAAGGACGCCGTATCGTGGTATCCCCTCAAGCGGGAGCAGATGACAAAAAGGTTAGATTGTTTGTGCTGGGCACATGTATGGCCGTCATTATGATGCAGCGTGGCATTCTTCCGCTGCACGGAAGTGCGGTGGTCATTGATGGTTGGGCTTATGCATTTGTTGGACACTCGGGCGCAGGCAAATCCACTTTATCAGCTGCACTTGCTTCACGCGGCTTTCCACTCTTAACGGATGATGTCGTGGCGCTGACATGGGATGCAGGGGGAAGAGCAATCGTATCACCGGGTTATCCACAGCAAAAGTTATGGCAGCCTAGCCTGGACGGATTCGGCATGAAGGAACAGGATTATGCAACGGTTCATGCGGAGATTACGAAATATGCGATACCTGTTCGGCACTATTTTCATGATAGACCCGTTCCGCTTGCCGCTGTTTTCGAACTTGATCCGAAGCCGGAAGAGATGCTGAAATCCGTACAGATAATGGAAGTTGCCGGGTTGGAACGCCTTCACATGCTGTGCTCTCATACATTTCGTAGTGGACTTGTTTCCAGACAGGGTCTGGCACAATGGCTGTTTGAGACGGTCTCACGGCTGTCCGCCGGTATTGAAGTTTTTAGAATCACGAGGTCAGGCTCTGATTTTACTGCATTTGAGATGGCTGACCGGATTACAGAACATGCACGCAAAGGAGTGTATACGGGACAATGACAGCAACGAAGCCAATGAATGGGGAAGACCGTGTGTTGCGGAAGGAAGGCAATCTTGTCAGTGACATGGGCGGGGAAAAAGTCATGATGAGCATCCATAACGGAAAGTACTATAATCTGGGCAGCACGGGTGGACGAATCTGGGATCTGATCAGTGAAGAACGAACATTGACCGAATTGGTTGAAGTGTTAGCCTCAGAATATGAGATTGAACCAGATCTATGCCGTGAGCAGGTTGTTCAATTTCTTGAGCATCTGACGCATGAAGGATTAATTGACGTTACCCGCGGAGAGTAAAGCCATGTTGCGAAAAATAAAAGCATATCGTTCACTGCCTCGTGAAATTCGTGGATTGGTATGGGAAGCGTATGTCCACCTTGGATGGGCACGAATACTTAAGGCGATGCCTTTTGCCAAAATTGCTCCAGGTCTCGGAACACCGATGTACGAAACGCCGATGACGGGACTCAATCGAAGTGATGTGACCACGATACGAAATATTTCTAAAGCTATACTCATTGCCAGCAGGTACACATTATGGGAAAGTCGTTGCCTTGTCATGGCAATCGCAGCGATGAAGATGCTGGAACGCCGTAAAGTGGAGAGTACTCTTTATATGGGTACTGCACGGAATAAACAAAGCCAAATGATGGCTCATGCATGGCTGCGCAGTGGGAAATTGATTGTGACTGGAGCAGATACAATGGACCAATATACGGTTGTCGGCGTGTTTGGCAAGCGGTGTCCTGAGAAGGGAGCTGGGGAGGTTGTCTACGATACATGAGTGGGAACAATATACAGCGGATTTTCCGCAGGAGCTTAAGCTGATTTTGAGCATGATTAAAGGCGATCTAACAGCAATAACCCCTGAGGATGCCCAGATACGGCTGAAGGGGATGGACTGGAAACTCTTTTTGCAGCTCGCCCATCATCATCGACTGTACTCTGTTCTCTATCTGAAAATAAAAGAGTTGGATTCAGCGCTTATTCCCGCTTTTGTAGTGGAAAACTTGAGGCAGCAATATACAGCCAATACGTTCCGCATGTTACATCTGACAGCCGAGATGGAGCACGTGTGTGGTGCTTTTCGTGAACGAGGCATTCGGAATATTACGCTCAAGGGGCCCACGCTGGCACATGATCTTTATGGAGATATATCCTTGCGGACCTCTAAAGACCTGGACATTCTCATTCCCTTTGATGATGTGGAGTCCGCGGAAGAGATCCTTGAATCGCTTGGTTATGAATCGAAGGAAGGCAAACGAACGCCGACCGTTGCCAGCTGGAAATGGCGGGAACATCATATCTGTTACAAACACCCGGTCAAAAGAACCCAAGTGGAGATCCATTGGCGGCTTAACCCGGATTCCGGACGAGAAACTGATTTTGAATTACTGTGGAAACGCAGTCGATTCAGCACCTATACCCAGACACCTGTCCGTATGTTGGAAAGGGAGGATCTGTGGGCATATTTGGTGACGCACGGCGCAAGACATGGATGGTTCAGACTGCGCTGGTTACTGGATATCGACCAGATGATTCGTTATATGCCCCTAGACGTCAAAAAAGTGGAGCGTCGTCTAAAAGCAGAAGGCAGATTATCCATTGGTGCACAAGCTCTTCATTTGGCTTCCATATTACTGAACACTCCTTTGGATGCGAATTATCTTGCTATGTTGTCTTCGCACGAACGCGCGGGAGAGAAATTAGCCATACGAGGCGTAGTATTCATGAATGAGATGATTGAGAGCCCGGCGGATGTAAAGACTTATCGTTCCTATCTGTTTGCACTTCGAAGCACAAGGCAGAAGCTGTTTTTCTTCATTGAACGTTTGTATCCAAGTACCTGGGATGTAGATCAACTACGGCTTCCGCGTTCACTGCATTTTTTGTATTTTCCGTTACGTCCGTTTCTCTGGTTCTGGCGGCGAATCAAAAGGAACACGATGACGGAGAGGGGATAACGTATGATTTCGGAATTGCAATTTTTTATGCGCAAGCTGCATCGTGTGACAGGCCCAGTGTTATATTGGAACCTGCTGGGCATGATCTGCATCAGTCTGATGGAAGGAATCGGCATATATATGCTCGTTCCAATGTTAAGTCTTATTGGTATTTTTGAAATGGGTACAACAGGTCTGCACTTACCCTGGATATCTGAATTTTTAAATCGTTTTCCGGAAAATGGCCGGCTGCTGCTGGTGCTGTTGACCTTTGTCCTGATTGTCTCTGGACAGGCTTGGCTTCAACGTCTTCAGACGATTCGCAACACTCGAATTCAGCAGCAATTTGTTCGAACGCTGCGCATGGAAACCTATCGTGCCATCATTATGGCGCAGTGGTCTTTTTTTCTCCAAAAACGAAAATCCGATTTTAATCATATATTAACGACCGAACTCGCCCGTGTCAGTCAGGGAACAAATATTATGCTGCAAATGGCGGCTTCCTTGATCTTCACCGGCATTCAAATCGGCCTGGCCTTCTGGTTGTCTGCCAAGTTAACCACCCTTGTCCTGGTCTGCGGATTGGTATTGTTTATTGTCTTGAGAAAATTTGTGAAGCGGGCAAAACAGATTGGGGATCAGACCTCGGAATATTCACAAAGCTATTATAACGGTATTACTGAGCACTTTAATGGAATCAAGGATATTAAGAGCAATATGCTCGAAAAATCACATATTAGCTGGTTTGAGCGTATGTGTGGGCGGATTGAACAAAACGTAATTCAGTTCAGCCAGTTGAACAGTGGTACACAATTGATTCATCGAGTATCGGCGGCTGTCATTATTGCTGCTTTTATCTATTTATCCCTGCATGTGCTCGCTGTACCTCCGGCAAGTTTGTTGCTCATCATTCTGATCTTTTCACGGTTGTGGCCACGTTTCACGTCCATTCAGTCCAATCTGGAGTATATGAGTTCGATGCTGCCCGCGTTTCAGATTGTGAGAGAGTTACAGACAGAGACCGAGAAAAGCCGTGAGATTAGCGAAAAAGCAGTTCATGCTGGTGAACCATATGATCCTGAGTTAACAGTTCCCGGTCCGCGTTCGGTTAGAATGAAGGCTCAGGTCAAGCCGAATGAGCAGGAAGATGGCGATGTGCGGCCCATTGAACCCTTGGTGCTTAAGGAGTCTATCGAGTGTCAGCAAGTCAATTATCGCTACGAAGGCAGTGATACCTACTCGTTATTTGAAGCGTATGCATCCATCCCTGCGAAAGGCATGACGGCCATTGTAGGCAAATCGGGAGCTGGGAAGAGCACGATGATAGATCTGATTATGGGACTCATACGTCCGGAGAGTGGTCAGATTTTGGTGGATGGTGTGCCGTTAACCGAAAATCGACTATTAGCCTGGAGAAGTTCAATAGGTTATGTCTCTCAGGACCCTTTTCTGTTCCATACGAGCATTCGTGAAAATTTGCGCCTGGTTGACCCAAATGCCAGTGAGGAACAGATGTGGCATGCATTACAGTTCTCTTCGTCTGCAACGTTTGTCCGCAAACTTCCGCAAGGACTGGATACCATTATCGGTGATCGGGGCATCCGCTTATCCGGCGGTGAACGTCAGCGTTTGGTGCTTGCCCGCGCCATGCTTCGGAACCCTTCTGTATTGGTATTGGATGAGGCGACAAGTGCGCTGGATAGTGAGAACGAACAGCATATTCATGAGGCCCTTGAGCGCCTGAAAGGGCATGTTACTGTTATTGTTATCGCGCACCGATTATCCACCATTCGAACAGCGGATCGAGTGATTGTATTGGAGGAGGGCCGGGTTATCCAACAAGGGGGTTATCAGCAATTGTCTACTGATCCGGTAGGCACGTTCAGCAAACTTTTGAATATGCAGGCGGGGGTCGTGGGGCAATGAAACTCTCGGTAAATTCGGGAAATGAACAAAGCAAAAAGGCGCGCCATTTGAGGCAGCGCCTTTGATCTATGTGTAGTAGGAGAAGTAATTCAATATGATTGCCTTTAGTGAACGATGGCATTGTTAACAGGCTGCGGCAGATGAAAAGCACCAACGCGTTCCAGATGCTGCACAATTTCATGCACGGCTTCTTCGATAGACAGCTCTTCGGTATCAATGATCAGTGTAGGATCTTCTGGAATATCATAAGGGGCAGAAATTCCTGTGAAATGTGGAATGGCACCGCTGCGGGCCTTTTTGTAAAGCCCCTTCGGATCACGGCGTTCGCACTCTTCGATCGAACAACGTACATAGATTTCAATGAAATCATCAGCTTCAAAGAGCTGTCTAACCATATTCCGATCTTGTGCATCTGGCGAGATAAAGGCGGAAAGAACAAATAACCCGGCATCTACCATCAACTTGGATACTTCACCAATCCGGCGCAGATTTTCTTGCCGATCCTCGGCCGTGAATCCAAGATCCCGATTCAGTCCATGACGTACGTTATCCCCATCAAGTACGTAACAATGAACCCCTTTTTCGTATAGATACTGCTCCAGGGCAAATGCAAGCGAGGATTTCCCTGCGCCGGATAAGCCGGTGAACCATAAGGCACGACTGCGATGACCGTTATGTTTCTCCCTGTCCTGCCTGTTTAAGCTGGATTGCTGCCAGGTAATGTTACGATCTTCCTTTGACATGGATATCCGCCTCTTCCTACTTATGATATGTATAATATTTTAACATATTTACAAGATTATAGCACCTTCTGAATTTGACGGAATATAGCGTGAATCAACGAAAATTCGGGTATAGATGTAGTACATACATAGCAGGAGGAACACCAACATGAACAATAACATACACAACATACAGGTTTATTTCCAGTGCGCGGATTGCGATCAGGATATCCGGGCAATCTTTGCTCAAGAGCAGGTCAGTGCGGTTCGCTGTTCAGGATGTGGTAGGGGATACACATTGATGAAACCTACCATTGGTGACGAGATTTTGCTTGATTGGGAGCAGGAGGCTTTATATCATAAATTGCGGGCAGATCGGTCTGAACATGATAACCACAATATGTCTGCCCTGATTATTAAAGTTATTGAGCTGCTTACCTGGCGGGACAGTGGGGATGGTCAGACACGTGCCATAGAAATGGTGAGAGAGTGGCTGGCTTCCAGTGGGAAACCTCAGACATTACTTGAATTGTTTCATCATCCGGAGCGAGACAATAAACGGTTTTGAACGCAGAAATGAGAAGTGGGGCCCCATTGGTGTATGTATGTGAAATGATCTGTGATTGAAATTTACATACATTAGCTGTTCCTGTGGCATATTACCTGAAGGTGTTCGTGATAGGAAACGACAAACCGAATTTTTCAGGAACAGGAGCGGATATCAATGAAGCGAATGGTTCTTTACATGCTGCTGGCTATATTGACTTTCGGTGTACTACCGGCACATACTGAAGCATCGCCAATAAATGGAGCCTATCACTTTGGTTTCAAAAAAAGCCAAAACGGCCAGTTACCTTCCATTGACCAGGAAGGATTTAAGGAGATATTGCAGCATAACGATGCCATTTTCCTGGGGGATACAAAACAGAAAGAGCTGTATCTTACGTTCGATAACGGTTATGAAAATGGGTTTACGCCAGCCATCTTGGATGTTCTGCGGGATAAGAAAGTGCCAGCTGCTTTTTTTGTCACCGGACATTATCTGAAAGACCAGCCTGAATTGGTTAAGCGAATGGCGGCAGAAGGACATATAGTGGGTAACCACTCCTGGAGCCATCCCGATATGACCCGAGTTTCCAATGAAAAAATAAGAACAGAGCTCGATCAGGTACGGTCTGAGGTCAATCGATTGACTGGACAGCAAGCGACCTTCTTACGGCCACCACGTGGAATATTCAATAACCGAACACTCGCAGAGAGCCATGCGCAAGGTTACGTTAATGTGTTTTGGTCCGTTGCTTATAAAGATTGGGATACCAAAGTGCAACGAGGGACAGAGTATGCACGTCAGCAAGTCCTGAAACAGCTCCATCCGGGAGCAGTGATTCTGCTTCACTCTGTGTCGAAAGATAACACGGAGGCGCTAGCCTCCATTATTGATGAGGCTCGTAAGCAAGGATATGCGTTCAAGAGTTTGAATGACCTAAAAACAAAAAGTTATTAATGTTACATGTTTACAATAGAAAAAGGGCATCCTGAGCTACGGTAGCTTGGGATGCCCTTTCTGGCTTGGTTTTTGATGGTTTAAGCAGGCATGATTCTAATCGTTAAGGAAACATGCTGTGTGATGAGAGGCCTTTTATAGAACCGTGTTATAAATGATACCAATCGTTTTGGGACCACAATGACTACAGATAACGCAACCAGCCGTAGTTAATTCCACTCGTGCTCCAGTCTGCTCCTGCAGAGACTTTTGCAAATCAAGCGCATCTTCCTCGGCCATGGTGTGCACAACGATAACGAGATCGCGGTCGATCTGTTCCTTATGGTTAAGTGTGTTTTGCAGCATTTGTTCCAAGGCCTTTTCCCGTTTGCCACGGACTTTGTACGCAGGTGACATCTTGCCATCCGCTACCCGAATGACGGGGCGGATTTTCAGCAGACTGCCAATCAGGTTTTGCATGCCAGAGCAGCGTCCACCTTTGTACAGATACTCCAACGTATCGATGACAAATTCAGTTCGCACATTCGGTTTGATGGCTTCAACGAGATGTGTAATTTCCGTCAGGCCCTGACCTTTTTCAGCTGCATGCACTGCCTTCATGACCATCAGGGCAATCCCGGAAGAAAGATTCAAAGAATCCACGACAGAGATGCGACCTTCCGGAAACTCGGAACTGGCTAATCTTGCATTTTGGTAGGTTGAGGAAAGTTCAGAGGACAAGCTGATATATAAGATATCATACCCTTGTTCAATGTAAGGTTGAAATGCCGTCATGAAATCAGCAGGTGAAGGTGCTGCCGTTTTGGGCAGACGCCCATCCCTGCTTACACGTTCATAGAGCTGCTCCGGCTTAATTTCAGCACCGTCCTTCAGTGATTCCTCACCGAACACGACATATAAAGGGATGATACCGATATCGTGCTGCTGGATCCATGCTGGGGCCAGATCACTTGTGCTGTCCGTGAAAATTTTAATTCGTGACATGTCAATCTCCTTTGGATACGAAAATTTGGCAATAGAATGGATCAAATGGATCATGTTGAGATGGATCAGTGTTATTTCATTATCATTTTTGAAGAATGAATGTGAAGCGGATACGCTTTTACATCATATAGATACCTGCAATTATAAGCCCTGCAAACGCCAGAATCATGACTCCACTGAGAATGGTTCCAATAATAGCAAAGACTTTTTTTCGATTCTTGAGAATAAGCCCAATCACGCCGAGAATGAGTCCAGCCAGATTAAGAATCAGACAAACCAGAATAGCCAGAGAAGCTAGAACAACTGCCGGATGCAATGCAATCTCTTCCACTTGTATCGGTGTGGTTACGACGCCAATTGCACTGTTGATAGCCATCGTGGCAATAAATAAAGTCAGCATGTAACCAATGATCGAGACCAATCCAATCACAAAACTTGCAATACCAGGCCCAGAATGTTTCAATCGACCCACGGATGGGTCTTCCAGGGCGGAGGGGTAAGGTGTAAACAGGCTATCATGATTGGGATCTGAATAATCCGTACTGGAACCTGATTGATAAGGATGATGGTTATTCTGGTTATTTTGATTATCCATAAATGATTTATCCCTCCCTTAATCGTGGTCATGAGTGTAATTAACCTAATCCGGGTGTTATGATTCTCATCAAGAGAATGAAGGCATTCCTTTTTACTTTTCCATAAAAATCGATAAAAATCAAGGTTTCACGCCAGTTTTCGTCGATTTTGAGGCAAAAGCGAAGCAAAGTATATATAACCAGACATATGAATGCCTTCCGCATTGTACCTTACTGGTAAACACTGCAAGGATTCGCTAAAATGAATAGTTGAGAGATGAATTAAGGGAGAGAAGGCAAATGCAACGGAAATGGATGATGCTTGGTGCTGTACTGACAATGCTTTCTGTAGCTATTGGTGCGTTTGGTGCACATATGCTCAAGGGGAAAATTGGTGCAGACGCCATAGCCGTGTATGAAACCGGAGTGCAGTACCACATGATACATGCAATCGCACTGCTGATCATTGGTCTTACAGCGGGCCAACTTGGACCGTCCACCAAGCTCAAGTGGGCAGCACGCCTGCTGTTTATTGGAATTATCATATTCTCGGGCAGTCTGTATGTACTGAGTATTTCAGGTATTAAAATATTGGGAGCCATCACGCCAATCGGCGGGGTAGCCTTTATTGTCGGATGGTTGTTATTAGCAATAGACGTATGGCAACGGGGAAAAGACCGCTTATAATGCGTTTACAAAGCTCAACAAAAGGCCTGGTCACAACTCGAGTTGTCCCAGTTACCTGTTAGCAGAAAGAAAAACTAAAAAAGCAACTTGCCTGGGGAATGTTAAGGAATTCCCCCGTAAGTTGCTTTTCGTTTGAATGCTCATTGAATTAAAGAAACTCATCAATTTCATTGGTTCGGAACGTATACACTTGTTTTTCATCCACATGGTAGACGCTTACAATGCTGTTATCCCGATCGAAATTCAATATTCGGCATGGAATACTCTGATGCCTGCCGTTTTTGTTGTTCACAACGATCCGAGTAAGACGGTTTTCTTTGATAAGGGTATCAATCCATACATCGAATGAATTTCCGTTGGTAGTGTTGGATGCTTCGGTTGAAGGAACTTTCTGGGAAGCAGGTGTTTCGATTTCACTTTGTGGTTTGACTGGAACGGTTGAAGCCGTCGCTTGATTTGGTGAAGAGTTCTTCTGTCTTGCATTGGATTGTGATTTTTTTCTTTCTTTATGAAGAAAGGCGAATGAGTCCTTTTTGGACTGCAGTGTCACTTCAATAATTTTGCCTAGCTCTATGCCGGATTGAATCCGGAAGTCTGCAATTTGTTCCTCTTTGTTAATGAACTCCAACAGGGACTGCAGTGCCAATGCATTCGAGCGGCTCTTAATAAGAATATCGACATTGAATAAAAAGCCGATTTCTTCTTCGTTGGATAAGGTTTCTTTCATTCATCCCAGCCCCGTTAAAAGATATGTCAGCAAAAACATGCTTCAATACACTATATCATTAAAAAGGCAAAAATCATAGTGCTGGAGACATAGAAAATGAGCGAACCACTTAGGCTAATTCAAGTAAAACCATATGCATTTCCAATCCTTCTCCGCAGGTGTCCACACGGCTATCCAGAATGAGGCATACAATTATCGTGACCTGTGGAAGAGGAGGTGTATCGGGAAATTATGGTGACGATGGAGCCGATTGTGGTTGGAGAACATGTTCTGGTCGGGGTAGAAGTGAAATTGCCCAAAACGACATTACTGACGATTAATACATCCAAAGGATATATCATGTGCGGAGCACTCGATGTGGGATTACTTAATGAGAAGCTTGGGAATCGCAAAATTATTGCAGCTCGGGCGGTTGGCGTGCGCACATTGGAACAGCTGCTGCATGCACCTATGGAGTCGGTGACCACGGAAGCCGAAGCTATGGGCATTACGGTTGGCATGACGGGTGTAGAAGCATTGCTCAAAATGATCTAATCCCTGAATAATCAACGATGAAAGAAGGGCTCCCCAACTGGGAAGCCCTCTCTTTTAATTTACATGTACCCATCCTATATCAAACGATTAATCTTACTTCCACTAATTATGCTTCATCCTTGGCAAACAAGGCAGCCAGATTCTCTTTGAAAGGAGCGCGAACCACGCCTTTTTCCGTAATAATGGCCGTTACATATTCGTTAGGAGTGACATCAAACGCCGGGTTGAATACTTTCACACCTTGCGGTGCCGTACGTTTGCCAAAACCTTCAGTTACTTCCTCCGCAGCACGTTCCTCAATCGGAATAAGATCTCCGGATGGCGTAGACAGGTCAATGGTGGACAGTGGGCTGGCAACATAGAAAGGAATGTTGTGCGCTTTGGCAAGGACCGCTACGCTGTAAGTTCCGATCTTGTTAGCTACATCCCCATTGGCAGCGACGCGGTCTGTACCGACGATAACTGCCTGAATCCAGCCTTTGGACATGACCATGCCTGCCATGTTGTCGCAGATCAGAGTAACGTCAATACCGGCTTGCTGGAGCTCGAAGGCCGTAAGGCGTGCACCCTGAAGGACAGGGCGAGTTTCGTCTGCGAATACTTTCAGGTTGATGCCGCGCTCGTGAGCGAGGTACATCGGTGCAGTCGCCGTTCCGTATTTCGCGGTTGCAAGTCCGCCTGCATTACAGTGTGTGAGGACACCCATACCGTCTACGAACAAAGGAAGGGCATTTTCACCGATAAGGCGGCAAACTTCTTCGTCTTCTTTCTGAATCAAGAGAGCTTCCGCTTCAAGAACAGTATTGCTATCGTCGATATTTGCACCGGATTCAGCGAGGTCACTGGCTTTTTGCATCATGCGATCCAGCGCCCAGAACAGGTTAACAGCCGTGGGACGGGAAGTAGCGAGATGAGCACAGATGGATTTTACATGATCCAGCCAACCTTGTATGCCAAGTCCGTCATATGCCTTGGCACCTAGTACGACGCCAAATGCAGCAGCGATCCCGATTGCGGGAGCACCGCGTACTTTCATTGAGTGGATGGATTCCCATACTTCCTCGGGCGTGTACAGTTTCAGCATCAGAATCGTTTCAGGCAGCAGACGCTGGTCAAGCATTTCAAGCTTGTCCTGTTTCCATATAAGGGAGGACAGAGGCTGATGTTCAGGGGTTGTCATGGATGTTCCTCCGTTCCTTGAGTTAAGCCTTATGCATTCTTTAAGTTAAACTTTAATAGAAGTAACCGCAGTAGCTACAGTATCTAGAAGTTCACCAATGGTATTCAGATTGCGATTACGCTTGATGAGTGCTTTACCAATGGCCAGCGCTTTGCGCTGAGCACGTTCACGTTGTGTTGCATCTTCAATCGTATCGATATCTGCGACATGCGCAAGTCCGACAATACGGCGGACCATTTTCGCGCCAGCAAAGCCAGCAGAATCTCTGAATAATTGTTGTACATAAAGATCTTCGTATCCAGGAGCCTTAGCCATAGGATCAACCAAATCGGAAGCCCACAGACCGCGGAAGCGGGATTCAAATTCAGTCCATACGTCACGAACCATATCCAGCAAAATCGTTTCACGCTTATGAAGAGCCGTCTGATCCTGGAATCGACCTGGCAGCGAGGCGTAATGGAGAAGCAGATTGGCAAGCACGGCTCCTACATCAAATCCCATCGGGCCGAAATAGGCAAATTCGGGATCAATGACTTTGGTGGATTCAGGTGTGACAAAAATACTGCCTGTGTGCAAATCACCATGAAGTAGAGCTTGACCATGGGTGAGAAATTTCTCGCGCAGCAAAGCTACTTCAAGATGAAGTTCTCCATCTGTACGAAGTGCTTCCGCTTCGTCTTCAATGGAAGCCTCATAATTATTTTTCTCCGCAATGCGATACGGTTCATCAAAGATCAGATCTTCGGTTATTTTACATTGATCCGGATTGACGAATCGTCCCTGTTTCTCTTTCTTCAGTTGCTGGTTCATGCCAAGATCTGAAGTGAAAAACAATGTTCTTGCCATGAACTCCCCAATATGTTGTGCAAAAAGAGGATATGTTCCGCCATCGATGAGGCCTTTACGCATAATCACATGATCGCTCAAATCTTCCATCACGGTTAAGGCGAGATCATCATCATAATGGTACACTTCGGGCACCATTCCCGGACATAGACGATACTCTTCCTGCAGGATTTCCCGTTCAATTCTGGCACGGACCAGGGAGAGTGGCCATGATTCTCCGACCACTTTCGCATAAGGAAGAGCTTGTTTGATAATGATACTTTTATCGGAGTTCTGATCCGTGATATGGAAGACCAAATTCAGATTGCCGTCACCGATCTCACGACATTCCAGATTCGCATCTGCCACAAACGGACCCGGTAAAGTTTTGGCCAGTTCGATTGCATCCTGGGGTGTTAAAGGGCGATATTGGGACAAGAATGCCACCTCCATATATATGAAGAAACAGGAAAACCCACTTCTTTGCTTGGTATATGTCAGTATATCGGAAATAACTGTGATTTTGTACCCTTTTTTTGAGACAACCTATACCTGACTTGTTTCGAACTTCCGGTGTACGGGTAAAAACAAATAGGCCGGACGGTTGACAGAAATACCGCCGACAAGGCTCTCCACCACTTGGTGGTGCCGCAATGTTAAATCTCTGTCATTTACGCAGGATAACCTGCTTATAGTGAATGTCAGACTAATTTATAATAAAAGGATGGGATTAAGATGGCTACAAAAAACAAAACGGATCAAGCAAAATCGGTGGAACAAGTACTTAATCGTCAGGTGGCAAACCTGAACGTCCTGTATGTAAAAATCCATAACTATCACTGGTATGTAAAAGGACCTAACTTTTTCA
Organism: Paenibacillus sp. NPDC057886; assembly: GCF_042796655.1. Taxonomy (NCBI): domain Bacteria; kingdom Bacillati; phylum Bacillota; class Bacilli; order Caryophanales; family Paenibacillaceae; genus Paenibacillus; species Paenibacillus sp. NPDC057886. Next base: position 32,223 of record NZ_JBHVMZ010000001.1, read on the forward strand.
CACTGCACGTGAAATTCGAAGAATTTTACAATGAAGTGACTGTACAAATGGATGAAATTGCTGAACGCATTCTTACCCTTAAAGGCAGCCCAGCAGCTACAATGAAAGAATATCTTGAGCTGTCCTCCATTCAAGAGGCTGCTGGTGGCGAAGATGCCAACACAATGGTACAGAATCTGATCGAGGATTTTGCTACCTTGTCCAACGAGTACCAGGAAGGTATTGAAGTGGCAGACGCTGCGGAAGACCAACCAACATCCGATATGCTGACAGGCTTTAAGGCTGATCTGGAGAAACATATGTGGATGCTGCGCTCTTTCTTGGGCTAATTACATTCTCACTTACTGAGTTCGTTGGCTTATAAACCATACAGTTACTCTAACCTATCTTTCACGTTGTCAGGACGACGCCGAGCGTCTATACTGCTGACAAGACTGACTTTGGGAGGAGAACGTTATGATAGGCACAACTGTACCGGCATTAAAAGAATGGGCCTCCGCAATCAAAGCGCTGGAAACGGGTCGCCAGATTATGGTGATGCGCAAAGGCGGGATTGTGGAGGAAACCCGACGTTTTGAGTTGAAAAGTCCAGCGTTCTATCTGTATCCGACTTATGAACATCAGCGTAAAGAACTGATAAAGTCCTCTGATCATTTCTATGTTGAGGAATCACTGGCCGAATGGGTGCCTGAAGCCTCGACGATCCGTCTAACAGCATATGCTGAAGTGACACAGGATTTGGAGATCAGAGATCAGGAGATGCTGGATCGACTTCTTGACTTTCATATGTGGACTGCAGATTTTGCCGAAGACCGCCTAAAGTGGAAACGCAAAGATCCACTCCACGTATTGATACTCCGAGTGTACCGTTTGAAGGAACCGATGGAGATTCCCGTATTACCTGAATACAACGGATGCCGTTCATGGATTTCCATTCCGAATGGTCCGGTGCCGCGCGAAATGACGCCGGTGGTGGACGTTGCGGATTTTGACGAACAGGTACAGAAGATTAACGAGACGCTCAAAATGTAATGTTATTTATCGGAAGGACTTGTCCATGATATGGATAGGTCCTTTTTTCGGTTGAGAGGAGCAGATTTGATAAAAGGTTGAATCCCTGTGATTTTTCTCACTGTCTATTTATGACGAAGATGTTTTGTCATTTGATTCAATCTGGCTTTTATTATAGAATCAGATAGAATAATGTTCCCTGTAAGGGACAAGAGTTCTCAGGAAATGACTTGATAATCATTGAGAATCAGTTTAGAATTATTCTAAAGTGATTCTTGCTTTGGAGATTGGAGTACAGGAGAAATTCAGGGGAAGCCCTGTTCAGATATTAATAGGCGCTTTTTCGTTTTCGACAGTAAACATCAATTTAATCAATGGAGGGAAACAATACACATGGCTACGAATTTCGTCATTGAAGGTCTGAAAGCGACGATCGAAGGTAAGGAAATCCTGAAAGGCATCAACTTGGAAATGAAAGGTGGAGAAATCCACGCTATCATGGGTCCGAACGGAACTGGTAAATCAACACTGGCTTCTGCACTTATGGGGCACCCTAAATATGAAGTAACAGACGGTACGATTACACTTGATGGTGAAGATGTATTGGATATGGCAGTAGACGAGCGCGCTCGTGCAGGTCTGTTCCTGGCTATGCAATATCCGAGTGAAATTGCTGGCGTAACGAATTCTGACTTCCTGCGTAGCGCAATCAACGCACGTCGTGGTGAAGGCAACGAGATCTCCCTGATCAAGTTCATTCGCCAAATGGAAGGTAAAATGAAAGAGCTTGACATGAATCCTGAATTTGCTCACCGTTACCTGAACGAGGGTTTCTCCGGTGGTGAGAAAAAACGGAACGAGATTCTGCAAATGATGTTGCTTGATCCAAAAATCGTAGTACTTGACGAAATCGACTCCGGTCTGGATATCGATGCTCTGAAAATCGTGGCAAACGGTGTAAATGCAATGAAGAGCGAAGATCGCGGATTCCTGATCATCACTCACTACCAACGCCTGCTGAACTACATTACTCCTGACTACGTACACATAATGATGCAAGGTCGTATCGTGAAGTCTGGCGGACCTGAGCTGGCTCACCGTCTGGAAGCTGAGGGATATGACTGGGTTAAGGAAGAGCTGGGAATCACAGACGAAACTGTAGGTCAAGCGTAAAGACAAAACGGAGGAGGATAATCAATGACTACACAAACAATTCTTCCGGTTGAATCTGAAGCGCTTCGCGCCTTGTCGGAAAGCAATAATGAACCCGGCTGGTTGACCGAGCAGCGGCTCGAAGCCCTTAAGCTTGCAAGTGGGCTTGCGCTTCCCAAACTGGAAAAACAAAAAATCGAACGCTGGAATGTCAGCGAGTACGGCACGTATAAAGCTAGTGAAGCGATTGCTTCCCTTGAGGAAGTACCAGCTTCCATTAAAGATCTGGTTAAGGACCAAGCGGAAGGCAGTCTGGTTATCCAGCGTAATTCCGGTACAGTATATTCCAAGTTGTCTGCTGATCTTGCAGCAAAAGGAGTTATTTTCACGGATCTGGCTACAGCAGTTCGCGAACACAGTGATCTGGTAAAACCATATCTGAATACGGCTGTGAAAGCAGATGAGCATTCACTTGCAGCACTGCATGCAGCACTTTGGAACGGTGGGGTATTCCTCTATGTTCCGAAAAACGTAGAGATTGAAGTTCCCTTACAAGCGGTCCTCCTCACAGATGATGCATCTGCAACGTTTGCACCGCACGTGCTTGTTGTTGCTGAAGCAAACAGCTCTGTAACTTATGTGGATAATTATGTATCCGGCGAACTGTCTTCACCTGTTTTCCATAACGGTGTTGTGGAAGTATTCGTGAAAGCCGGTGCCAAAGTTCGTTTCGCTTCGGTTCACCAGCTGAGCACAAGTGTTACTGACGTATCTTTCCGCCGTGCAGTAGTTGAGAACGATGGTTCGATTGAGTGGATCGTTGGCGAGATGAACAACGGCGATACGGCAAGCAACACGATGACGGTTCTCAAAGGAAATGGCTCAAGTTCTGATTCCAAAGTCATCGCTGTAGGCTCCGGTTCCCAGAAAATCAACTATACTACAGAAGCTCGTCACTTCGGCAAAAACACGCCAAGCCAGATGATTACACGTGCAGTTATGCGTGAAGAAGCTTCTGCAATCATTAACGGAATTACGAAGATTGAGAAAGGCGCTACCAAAGCGGACGGACAGCAAACAGAGAAAGTACTGATGCTGAGCCCGAAAGCTCGTGGAGACGCCAACCCAATCCTTCTCATTGATGAGGATGATGTAACAGCAGGTCACGCGGCTTCTGTAGGTCAAGTCAATGTAGAGCAAATTCACTACTTGATGTCGCGCGGGATTAACCGTACGGATGCGGAACGCCTGATCATTTACGGCTTCTTGGCTCCGGTGGTGGCGGATATTCCTCTGGAAGCACTGCGTACCCAATTGCAGTCTCTCATCGAACGGAAACTGGGACAATGAACCCGTCCATTCGCGAGCAGTTCCCGATCCTCCACCAGGAAATCAACGGACACCCGCTCGTATACCTAGATAACGCAGCGACTTCCCAGAAGCCGCTGGCTGTAATCGAAGCGATTAAGCATTATTATGAATATGAGAACTCCAATGTGCATCGTGGTGTTCATACGCTTGGAAGCCGTGCAACGGACGCTTATGAAGGCGCACGTGAGAAGGTTGCCAAGTTTATCAACGCACGGCGCACACAGGAGATTATTTTCACCCGTGGGACAACGACCGCTTTGAATTTGGTGGCTTCGTCCTACGGACGCGCAGTTTGCAAAGAAGGCGACGAAATTGTTATTACTCAAATGGAACACCATAGTAATCTGATTCCATGGCAGCAGGTTGCCAAGGAAACGGGAGCAACATTGAAATATATTCCGCTTCAGCCAGATGGTAATATTGATCTTGCCGATGTGGAGAAGACGATTACGAACAATACCAAAATTGTAGCAATCGCGTATGTATCCAATGTTATGGGTGTTGTTCATCCGGTAAAACAAATCGCAGAAATTGCTCACCGCAATGGTGCTGTCATCGTAGTAGATGGCGCGCAGAGCACACCGCATATGAAGGTGGATGTGCAGGATCTGGACTGTGATTTCTACGCATTATCCGGCCATAAAATGTGTGGACCAACCGGGATCGGTGCACTTTACGGCAAAAAGGCGCTGCTGGAGTCCATGGAACCGGTTGAGTTCGGCGGTGAAATGATTGATGATGTCGGTCTCTATGAATCCAATTGGAAAGAGCTTCCTTGGAAATTCGAAGGCGGAACTCCGATTATCGCAGGTGCGGTTGGATTGGGTGCAGCTATCGATTTCCTGGAGCAGATTGGCATGGATGAGATTGCTCATCATGAAAGTGTGCTGGCAGCTTATGCAACGGAACGTATGGCCGAGATTGACGGACTGACCATTTATGGACCAGCCAAGCGTCATGTCGGAGTGGTTACATTTAACCTCGGTGATGTACACCCGCATGATGTGGCAACTGTGTTGGATGCGAGTGGCGTAGCCATTCGTGCCGGACACCACTGCTGCCAACCGCTGATGCGCTGGCTGGAAGTCAGTTCAACAGCTCGTGCCAGTTTCTATCTATACAATAATGAACAAGATGTGGACCGGCTTGTCAGCGCCTTAATCCAGACAAAGGAGTATTTTGGCGATGCAACTTGATGATCTGTACCGGCGTGTCATAATGGACCACTACAAAAACCCGCGCAACCGCGGAACGTTTGATAATGAAGCTGTCACGGTGAATTTGAACAATCCAACGTGCGGCGACCGGATTTCACTGCAACTTTTGCTGAAAGACGGAATCGTTCAGGAAGCCAAGTATACGGGGGAAGGTTGTTCTATCAGCATGTCTTCGGCATCGATGATGACGGAGGCAGTCAAAGGCAAAACGATGGATCAGGCACTCGATATGGCTAACCGTTTTTCCTCACTGATGAAAGGGGAAGAAGTCGATTTCGACGATTATGAAGATCTCGAAGCCCTATCCGGTGTGAACAAGTTCCCTGCACGCATCAAATGTGCCACATTGGCCTGGAATGCATTACGCAAAGGAATTGACGAAGAGGACAATGTACAATAACGATAGGGAGGTAGAGCAAGATGGCTAAAAAAGCACCAGAAATGGAAGAGTATAAATATGGTTTTCGCGATGAACACAAATCCATCTTTCAAACCGGTAAAGGTCTGACTGCAGAAGTCGTTACCGAGATTTCCAAGATTAAGAACGAACCGGAATGGATGTTGGAATTCCGTTTGAAATCCCTAAAACAATTCGAAAAGATGCCGATGCCGAAATGGGGCGGAGATCTCGACGGTTTGGATTTCAACGAGATTCAGTACTATGTTCGTCCTTCAGAGAAGCAAGGGAAAACATGGGAAGAGGTACCTTCCGAAATCAAGGAAACTTTTGATAAACTGGGTATCCCTGAAGCGGAGCAAAAGTTCCTCGCAGGTGTATCGGCTCAGTATGAGTCCGAGGTTGTATACCACAACATGCAAAAAGAATTGGAAGATCAGGGCGTAATCTTCATGGATACGGATACTGCACTTCGAGAGCATCCGGAAATCCTGCGCGAATATTTCGCAACGGTTATTCCACCAGCAGATAACAAATTCGCTGCATTGAACAGTGCCGTTTGGTCCGGAGGAAGCTTCATCTACGTTCCTAAAGGCGTAAAATGTGAAGTACCTCTGCAAGCCTATTTCCGGATTAACTCCGAAAATATGGGACAGTTCGAGCGTACACTCATCATTGCAGACGAAGATAGCTTCGTTCACTACGTTGAGGGCTGTACAGCTCCAATCTACAGCACGAACTCACTGCACAGTGCGGTCGTTGAAATCATCTGTAAGAAAAATGCCCGCGTTCGTTACACAACGATTCAAAACTGGGCACCAAACATCTACAACCTGGTTACCAAACGTGCGGTTGCTGAAGAGAATGCAACGATGGAATGGGTCGATGGCAACATCGGTTCCAAACTGACGATGAAATATCCAGCAGTTGTACTGAAAGGTCGCGGAGCTAAAGGTTCGGTTCTGTCCATCGCTGTAGCTGGTAAAAACCAGCATCAGGATGCAGGCGCGAAAATGATTCACTTGGCTCCAGATACAACATCAACGATTGTATCCAAGTCGATCAGTAAACATGGTGGTAAAGTAACCTACCGTGGTCTGGCTTCCTTTGGTCGCCAAGCGGAAGGCGCGAAATCCAATATCAAATGTGATACACTCATTCTGGATAATGAGTCCACATCCGATACGATTCCTTACAATGAAATCATGAATGATAACATCATGCTGGAGCATGAAGCTACGGTATCCAAAGTGTCCGAGGATCAACTCTTCTACCTGATGAGCCGTGGTCTGACCGATGCAGAAGCAACACAGATGATCATCATGGGCTTTATTGAACCGTTCACGAAGGAACTGCCGATGGAATATGCGGTAGAGATGAATAGATTGATCAAATTCGAGATGGAAGGCAGTATCGGTTAATACCGCTGCCATGGCCCGTTTCGAAAACGTGAATTCTGATTGTGGCGAAGTTATGCTGAATCAGTTTCACGTGAGCTAAATAGAAGAGTATCAAGAAAGATCGAGGAGTTCATCCCTCGATCTTTTTTTATTGCAGTAGAAACGTGCTCGGATGCTATCCTTGGTTTTTTTGTAATAAAATAAGATCAATAGCACAAGCCATTTACTAGATTTAAGCATCTAATGATAGAAAAGGATGTGAATACATGAGCAACAATCCGTTTAAGGGATATCGGATTACGAGTTCATTTGGCTACCGTATTCATCCTGTTTCTGGCGGACAGACATTTCATCGTGGAATCGACCTCGTCACAGAGCCATGGAATGGGCCCATACATGCATTTATGGACGGGACTATACGTTTTGCTGCTGAAGGAGCTACAGGCTCAGGATTCGGTGGTTACGGGCTTACGGTTGCGGTACAGGATCACAGAGGCTACTTGCATTGTTATGCTCACCTTTCCCGAATTGCAGTAAAAGTTGGACAGCAAGTGAAACAAGGGCATCTTCTTGGCAACCAGGGGAGCACGGGGGAAAGCACGGGTCCGCATGTGCATTATGAGGTACGTAAAACCAGTACCCCTTCGTATGGATACACGGCTAGTGAGAATGGTGTTGTTGATCCAGGGATCTATTTGCAATCTGAATATAGTTCAACGGTTGAAGGGCAGGAGGGGACCCCGATGACGATGGAGGAAAGAGAGCGGTTAACAGCGATGGAGAAGATACTGGAATCCCAGTCGACCTGGATCCAACAGCAGAAAAACATTTATAGTATGGCTTGTCCGTCTTGGGCTGAGGAAGCTTATCATTATTACCAACCATTTATAATAAACGATACAGGCAGTTATGATTTTTGGAGATTGCTTGTCATCATGTATCGTAAGGAGAAGGGAATCAAGGTCTCTTCCACTTCCTCAAGTTAATTAACAGATAAGGAGTAAAAGTGAAGCTTGTTTTTTAGGCAAAGCAGGCAGACAACCATTTATTGAATGTTGCCAGTTCGCCCGGTTCATTCAAACGCAAACGTCATATGTTAGGGTATACCTGATGAAGAGGAGGCAATCACATGAGCGAAGTTGGATATGGCTGTGGTGGCAACGTAGGCGGCGTAGGCGGCGTAGGCGGATACAATATGTTCACAAACACGGGTGCGATCTTGGTACTGTTCATTCTGTTGGTTATCATCACTAAAGCATTCTGCGTTTAATCTGATATGAACGAAGTGGAATACAAAAGGGAAGCTTTAACGGCTTCCCTTTTTTTCACGTGCATACCTGAATGCTAATGACTTACTGGATATAAATTTCAACGATAGCTACATCTCTTTCCTTCGCTAAATCAATGAAGGCTGTAGAGGTCTGGACGAGTGGGCGGAAGTAATCCGCAGGGTTGTTCAAGACGATCAGACCGGTTTCGCCGGTCGTGAGAAGAACCCTTTTGCCAATAAAATTGGGTAGCATGTGTTTGATGAGTTCCTGCGTAACTTCAGCATTCAACTGACCGAAGCTGAGGCTGTACAATTCGCATAGCACGGAGATTAGTTCTTGCTTGGTCTGATACACCCGATTGGTCGTCATTGCGCTGTACACATCGGCTACAGCCGTTATACGGGCAAATGGGTGGATCTCATCGCCTTTCAGTCCGTAAGGGTAGCCGCTTCCATCCTCGCGCTCATGATGCTGGAGGGCAACGGTTGCAAGGATCTCGTCCTGAGTGGACTCTTTGACAATCTCATAACCATATAACGTATGTTTCTTCATTTCTTCGAATTCTTCGGGCGTTAACTTGCCCGGCTTATGTAACATTTCAGAAGGAATCTTGGACTTGCCGATATCGTGAAGATACCCTGCTTTGGCTACGGTGAGACATTCCTCAGGGTTGTAGCCCATCCAGCCGGCGATATAAAAAGCGAGCATTCCGACTTGTAAGGAATGGTTGTAGGTGTAGTCGTTATCCCCGTCAAGCATCAGCAGCAAGGAGACAACGTCCTTTTGTTTTTCAAGCTGTACCGTTAGGGTTATTAAAATCTCATCGACCTGAGTCTCATCAATAAACCCCTTCTCTATCGCTTGTTCAAACAGAGATTCTGTACCTTTGATCGTATCGTTAAACAGGTTAGTTAACAGACGGGTTTGATCGGAAGGTAAGGTTTGTGCATCAGAGTGTAGGTCAGATGTTGTATGTTCTACATCTGCGTAATCGATTCCGTGCTGCAGCAGCTTGGCAATATCATCGTCGCTGAGTGAGGAACCTTTCATCAGCATGTGGAGACCCGAACTGTTGTACACATCATTTTTTAACAGGTCGCCAGTTTTAAGATCAGTAACATGCACTCTCACGTATAAACCACCTTTTCCTCGACTAATATCGACACATATGATTATAATAACAAGAAAAAAATGGGTTGACAACGACTTATTTACTAATTTCGTCACCCATCGAACAGGTCGAATGACTAGTTATTTAATTGTCCGTGGGGTTCCAGGGTCCTAGTTGATGACCTTTCCACTCGGAACCATCCTCCCATATTTCTTTTTTCCAGATGGGGACATTCTGTTTGAGTCTTTCGATCGCGTAACGGCTTGCATCGTAACAGTCATTGCGATGAGGGGAGGAAACGGCAATAACAACGCTGATCTCTGCTATGTCTACCTTCCCAATCCGATGGCTAATCGCACATTTTACGCCTGGCCAGCGTTCATTGATTTCACTACCGATAGCTGCCATCTGAGAAAGTGCCATAGGTACATAGGCCTCATATTCAAGATAAACCGTTCGTTGTTGTCCGGTCATTTCACGGGTGGTGCCAACAAAGGTAAGGGCTGCTCCATGGTTTGCAGTGATGACGAGCTCCGTTGTAGCTTCCACGGACAGTGGGGACTGAGTGATCAGGAATAATCCGTCATCCGTACGATGCTCAGGATGGGAAGAATGATGTCCGTCACCATTCAAATGGGTACCATCTCCTCCCGATACAGGGGGGATTAAGGCGAGTTCATCCTGAGCCTTGATTATAATATCGGCAGAAGCATACTGCTGGTTTACTGCCAGAAAAGAAACACGTATTTGAGCAGCCGCTTCAGGGTAAGCAAGGCCCAGTTTTTCTTTTAATTGCACAGGAGTCGGATCAGTCCCGGGGTATTCATATTCAAGCAGGGATGTGCCCAAACGTTCAGCGATCCCTGCAAATAGTTGAATTGTTAATTTCATGGGAATAACTCACCTCTTTTTAATTCTCTAAACCCTATAAATATATCATAACGACGCGGAAAATGTTATGCTTATCCATTAGAGGAATGTACGTTATCGACGATAAGAGGGAGGCGGTGTGATGAGCACCAAGAAGACGCAAACATTAACGATTCTACACACCAATGACATCCATAGTCATTTTGGCTCCATGAGCTCCATCGCCGCCATGATCGGACACGAGAGGGAACAGGCTGGAGAATTTCTGGTAGTGGATATCGGAGATCATATGGACCGGATGGCAGTTGAGACGGAGGGTACCCTGGGGGCGGCCAACGTGGATGTCATTAATCTGACCGGTTATGATGCGATAACGATCGGAAACAACGAAGGACTAACATTTACACCCGAACAACTGGCGCAGTCTTACTCTGGACTTCTGTGTCCTGTTGTCTGTGGAAATGTTGTGGACCAGGCTACGGGCCGGCCACCAGTCTGGATGAAATCCTCTCTCATTCTGGAGAAGGGGCCATTTCGCATCGGTCTGCTTGGCGCTACAGCACCCTTTACCGCTTTTTATGAATTGTTGGGTTGGGATGTATTGGAGCCAGTAGAATCGCTGAGCGAGCAAGTTGAAGCTTTGCGTCCTCAGGTGGATGTAGTCGTTATCTTGTCCCATCTGGGGCTCTCAACAGATCGCAGATTGGCCGAACAGATCCAGGGCATTGATGTCATTCTGGGTGGACATACACATCATGTACTGGAAGAACCATTAGTCATTGGTCAGACGGTGCTTGGAGCGGCAGGCAAGTTTGGCCAGTGGCTCGGTAAGGTGGTACTGAAGCGGGAATATGAAGCGAACGAAATAACACTGGTGAGCAGCGGCTGTGTTCCGGTCCAGAACATGTTGCTCGAAGAAAACGTATCGCTGGCTATAGATACACACCGGACGGAAGCCGAGCGTGTGCTTGGTCAAACAGCCGTTATTACGGACAGGACGCTGACCATTGATTACGATCATGAGTCTCCGTTTGCGTCATTGCTTGCCCAGGCAGTTCGTCAGTTCACTGGAGCGCAGTTGTCTCTTGTTAACGCCGGGCAACTCCTTGGAGATCTTCCGCAGGGGAATATTACGAAGGGAATGTTACATTCCCTATGTCCATCTCCCATTAATGCCTGTACAATATGCTTGAATGGAATTCAGATCCGGGAGGCAATGGAGCAGTCCTTGTTGTCAGAGTTTTCACGTAAACCGATAATCGGATTTGGATTTCGTGGGGATATTTTAGGAGCATTGTGCATGGATGGAATGGATGTGGAGTATGACCCCCATTCGCCTCCACACGAGAAAATCCGTGCCATATATATTGAGGGCGAGCCGATCCGTGATGAACATGAATATGTGGTAGGAACACTCGACATGTTTACGTTTAACGTAGGTTATCCGTCTCTTGCTCTTGGAACGGATACAGCGTATCGACTTCCTGAATTCATACGTGACCTGCTCGAAACGGAATTGAAAAGGCCAGGGGCGCTGGATGATAGCCTGCGATCCCGTTGGCATGAAATCTAACAAGTACTTGCCTTCTGCTGAAGCGGCGGCTAGTGGAAATTACATCTACGGAGCGGGAGAGGATAGGCTGTGCGTTTAGTACATATAAACCTATTGCAGCCTGGCATGAAGCTGGGGAAACGAATTTATAGTGAAGAGGGTTTGGTTCTGCTCAGTGAGGGAGTGGAGCTGACCAGTCGGTTGATTGGACGCCTAAAGGACCTGGGAATTGGATATGTGTATATTTCGGATGCCGCAACAGAGGATATTATCATTCCGGATATGCTGCAGGAAGAGACCAGGCGCAGAGCGCTGGTCGAGATCAAACAGCAGTTTCAGAGTATGTCGGGTCTCAAAATCAAAAGCCGAATCCCACACTTCGGAAAAGCACTTAGCGGGTTAATGAATACGATTCTGGACGACATCGGTAGTCAAAAGGAAGCGATGATTATGCTGATGGATATGAACGCCAGTGATTTTGATCTGTATAATCATTCTCTCAATGTATGTGTGTATACGCTGGTTCTTGGTGTGGCATCGGGCTATACTCGGCAGCAGCTAATGGAGATTGGACTGGGAGCTCTGTTGCATGATATCGGTAAAACACAGATCGCTCCAGAGATTTTGCACAAGCCTGCCAAATTAAGCGATGAGGAATTTAAAATCATACAGCAGCATACTACATATGGACATCGTATTCTCAAAGATGAACCGGGTATACCGCTTCTTGCTGCTCATTGCGCATTACAACACCATGAACGGATTGATGGCAGCGGCTATCCTTTTGGTTTGAAAGACAAAGAGATTCACGAGTATGCCAAATGGCTGGCCCTTGCCGATTCGTATGATGCGATGACAACCAATCGGGTATACAAACAAGCCTTGCTGCCACATCAGGCCGTGGAAGTATTATACACGGGTTCAGGGACACTATATGAACAGCGAATGCTGGAGAAATTCCGTGACTGTGTAGCCATTTATCCCTTGGGTATTTCCGTCACGCTAAGTACGGGAGAGATCGGGGTTGTTGCAGACATCCATTCGCGCGTGCCACAACGACCGCGTATTCGTGTTCTCAAGGATGCAGATGGACAGACATTAAGTGCACCCTATGAGATCGATCTGTCTACAGCGTTGTCTGTTATGATTACAGGTGTGGAAGGTGTGGAAGACACTACGCCAGCTCCGGCTCGTGGTGATTTATTTTGATATCCTGACGTCTAATGGATAATGGGTCAACGCTCATATCGTAATATCAGAGCCTAGCCGGCCTGATATTACGCGGGCGTTTTTTGTCATGTAATGGTCAGAGCATGCTCATGCCAGAGCGCAAGAAATTGTGCTATGATTAAAATTAACTCCAAAAGATGAAGACGGGGTATGTTGTAAATAAAACTTTTTAGGTTAATAAAAGGAATAAGGTGAAGAACAATGACCATGCTAAACTCAGGATCGGTAGAGCCGATGCCTTTATCGCCGACTAATGATCCTTGGGATCCGATCGGCTCTTTGCGTACATATGGACGCCATGTGCTGACCAGTGTAGAAATGACCGTGACTCATCTGTGCAATATGCGCTGTGAGCATTGTGCGGTAGGAGATATGTTAACGATGCGCGAAGCACCTGCGCTTCCGTTGCCTTTGATGCTTAAAAGGCTGGATGAGGTTGAGCACCTTCAGACGATCAGTCTGACAGGCGGTGAGCCGAGCTTCAGCCAGAAGACCGTGGATGAGATGATCATTCCGCTCCTCAAATATGCCAAGGAACGGGGCATTCGTTCCCAGATCAACTCGAATCTGACGCTGGATTACCGTCGGTACGAGCAACTTCTGCCTTATCTGGACGTTATGCATATCTCATTCAATTATCTGAATGCCGATGACTTTCACCAAGTCGGGTTTGCCAACAGTGGAAGACCTGTAAAGCGGGAAGTCGCGGTGAAGATGTATGAGAAAATGATTGAAAATTCCCGTAAACTCAGTGAAGCGGGCATGTTTATCTCTGCGGAGTCCATGATTAATTTTCGTACCCATGACAAGCTTGAGGGCATTCATCAGTTGATCCGAGAGATGGGCTGTGTCCGTCATGAAGTGCATCCGATGTATAATTCGAATTTTGCTTCTGCGCTGCCGGTGCTTTCTCTTGATCATATGAGAGCGGCTATTCATCGTTTGCTGGATGTGCGTGACAAGGATATGTGGATGCTGTTTGGTACACTTCCGTTCTTTGCATGCAGTGCAGCGGAGCAGGATCGCGAACTGATCAACCGCCTGTATAGCGAGCCTAAAGTTACGGTTCGTAATGATCCCGACGGTCGTAACCGTGTTAACGTCAACATGTTCACCGGGAACGTGTATGTTACCGACTTTGCCGACATCCCGGCGTTTGGCAACATTCGTGACCGGAAGCTGGATGACGTATTCCATGAGTGGTCGGCGGAACATCCCTTGAATCAGACAGTGAACTGTCATTGTGATGCTGCTTCTTGCTGCGGTCCGAATCTGCTGGTTGCAGATATGTATTATAAAGGTGTGGATTTCAAATCGAGAAAAGCAATTACACGTTGATATTCCAGGTGTATTCCTGAAATAGATAGAAAAGGGGAGTTTCGACTTGGGTATTCATACCGAATTTCATCTCGGGCAGTTGGTATTTAATCTGGTCTGTGTGTTTCTGCTCGTATTTTTGAATGGCGTATTTGTCGCAGCGGAATTTTCTCTGGTCAAAGTTAGACAAACGCGCCTCACTCAATTACAGAGTGAAGGGAATAAGTTGGCTGGTTATGCACTGAAGGTGAATGGTAAATTGGATGCCTATCTATCGGCAACCCAATTCGGAATCACGCTGACATCGCTGGGGCTTGGTTGGCTCGGTGAACCGGCCATTTCCGAATTGCTGGTCGAGCCTCTGATGTTCAAGCTTGGTGTAGCGGATACAGGACTTATATCAACGGTATCGGTCATCATCGGTTTCTGTATCATTACGTTTCTGCACATTGTGCTGGGTGAGCTTGCGCCCAAATCTCTGGCGATTCAAAAAACAGACGGAGTGGCTTTGCTGCTATCGGCACCGTTGCTGTTATTTTATAAAATTTTCTTCCCATTCATCTGGGTACTGAACGCATCAGCCAATGCACTGCTGCGTTTGGCAGGCATTGAACCCGCCAGTGAAGGGGAGGCCCATTCGGAAGATGAGCTTCGCATCTTGATGAAGCAAAGTGCGAAGAGTGGTGTCATCGACAAAGATGAAATCAAACTGATGGATAACATCTTTGATTTTTCGGATATGCTGGCACGTGAAATTATGCTGCCACGTACGGATATGGACTGTCTGTATACTCATATGTCGCTGGAAGAAAACCTGAAAATCATTAATGCAACGAAGCATTCTCGTTACCCTGTGGCAGTTGAGGATAAGGATGAGATTATCGGATTTATCCACATTACCGATCTGCTTCTGGCTGAACCAGACCAGCAGCATGATCTGGCTGCGCTTGTTCGTCCGATTCTGAATGTTCCTGAATCGATGGAGATCAGTCATGTACTTCGTCTGATGCAGAAAAAGCACTCCCAGATGACACTGGTGGTCGACGAATATGGCGGTACAGCCGGCTTGCTGACTGCTGAAGAGATTTTGGAAGAGATCGTTGGTGATCTGTATGATGAGTTCGAAGATGAACGTCCGCATATGGAGCGTATTGGAGAAGCCTTTTCCATCGATGGTCGTTCCCTGATTGAAGAGGTCCATGAATGGACTGGAGCTGTCATTGAGGATGAGGAAGTCGATACGATAGGCGGCTGGCTGTTCAAGGAATTGGAAGGCAGTGCGATCAAAGGCAAAACACGGGAGCAAAACGGTTATATCTTTGAAGTGGAAGAATCGACCCGACTCCGAATTACCCGAGTGAAGGTATATAAGCGACCTGATTCTGAAGAAGATAAGGTGGAAATGGGAGAGAAGGAACTAGGTTCGATGCAGGATGATGATCGTGAACGTAACAGGGACTGAGTATTGATGAAATAATTATTGATGCACATGGCCGCCATATCCATTGAAGTGACCTTTGGACACTGCCCAGCGGGGTGAGTCGTTCGAAGGTCTTTTTTTGCGTTCCGCTAAATATGGAATTAACTTGGGGGACAGCGGCATATGGTTATAGAGACGGGAAATGAAAGCTTGTAAAATAATGCGATGTGGAATGTACCAAATCAGTGATGAAGGAGGCGTTGTTCTGTGTCAGATCCGCAGCTTCGTGCTTACGCCCCTTTTGTGGGGCCGTTTGATCCATGTCCACCGAAGGCGATTCGGACGTACCTGGTTCCTCCGCAATTGTTTATCCCATTTCAGCCGATGGGCTGGCCGCAGTTTAGTCCTGCAGAAGCCTTAAGAATTGGAACGTTGTGGCCTGCTTTATACAGTCCTTATACACCCGCGAGCTCGAAGGGAAGGAAGGTGGAAGGAGATGGAACCTGAAGCACCCAAAGCCTGTGATGCAAAATACTATGAACTACTGGAGGAACTTCAGGCCCTGGATTTTGTATTGGTTGAGCTGAATCTGTATCTGGACACTCACCCGGGTGACTATCAGAGCATTGAGCAATACAACAAATTCAGCCAGGAGCGGATGAGGGTGGCGCATGAGTTTCAGCAATTGTATGGACCGCTGATGAACTTTGGGCATGCGTTCTCCAAATATCCGTGGGAATGGTCTCAGACGCCATGGCCTTGGCAAGTGTGATATAACATCCTCGGGTTTCCTTGCAGTCGTTCCAGGCTGGGAGCTCGAGGGATCGTAACAGGTTGGATTTGATTTAAAAGAGGAGGCGTCTGCATGTGGGTGTATGAGAAAAAATTGCAATATCCCGTTCGGGTCAGCAAATGTGATCCTCATATGGCGAAATTGCTGGCGGAACAGTATGGGGGCGCAGACGGAGAACTGGCGGCTGCCCTGCGGTATTTGAACCAGCGGTATACGATTCCGGACAAGATTATCGGGCTGTTGAACGACATAGGCACGGAGGAATTCGCTCACTTGGAAATGATTGCCACCATGATCTACAAGCTGACAAAGGATGCGTCTGTGGAACAACTGGAGGCAGCGGGGCTTGGGCCGAACTATGCACAGCGCGACTCTGCCCTGTTTTATACGAATTCCTCAGGTGTTCCGTTTACGGCAGCCTATATTGCTTCAAAAGGGGATCCTATCGCGGATTTGTACGAGGATATTGCAGCGGAAGAGAAGGCACGGGCTACATATCAGTGGTTGATCGATCTGACCGATGACGTGGATCTGCAGGACAGTCTAAAGTTTCTGAGGGAACGGGAGATTGTACATTCCTTGCGTTTCCGAGAGGCGGTGGAGATTCTGAAGGATGATCGGGAGACAAAGAAGATTTTCTGAAAGCAGGGAGAACCTTTTTTTGGCTAAAAAGGTTCTCCCTGCTTTTTTTTTGTATTTAGCGTACCAAACTCTCAGTATTCAACGACCATGGCAACATTTTGCCACCCGGCGCCAACGGTCCAGAACAGCACTTTATCACCACGCTGAATTTGGCCGGATGTAATGGCTCGATGCAATGCAATAAACGGACTGCTGGTTGAGGTGTACCCAAACTCGTCTCCGATGTAGACGGCAATATCTTCGCCGATGCCAATGTTCTCGGATACAGCACGTATATTGCCAATGGATAATTGGGAGAAACAAGCGGCTTTAATCTCGTCTGCTCCGATCTCATTACGACTCAGCAGCGTGCGAATCGATTCAGAGGCAGCACCTACACAGATGGAATCATCAAACGGTATGAATTTTACATGGAAGGCACCTGCGTCAACACCGGTTTGGCCCAGTTTGGCAAGACCTTGTGCCGGGAAGAGGGAATTGCCGTACACACAGGTATCGGTCTGATAGATCGAGTCAATAAAACCGACAGCCTGTTCGTCCCGTTCAACAATGACAGCTGCTGCTGCGTCCCCGAAGTTGGCGAAGTATACAGGATCGTCTGGACTGGCATGTGGAGCAACGTAATCTGAGCCGATAATTAAAGCACGACGAATTCTGGGATTGCCTAGCATCTGGCGGCTAACCTGTTCAAAGGCTGCGGTCATGCCCGCGCAGTTGGCATTGCTGTCAATGCAGATCGCATGGGATGCCCCGTTAATCAGACGATGAATCATTAAGGAATTCGTAGGAAAGATGTATTCCGGCGTTTGACTTGCATAAGCAATCAGATCGATATCGGCACCGGTGAGTCCGGTTTTCTCGAGGAGATTACTGGCGGCCTCGAAGGCCATGCTTAGTGAGTTTTCATCATCGTTGTCAATTTTGTAACGTGTATCACGCCCAAGTGCCTTTAACAATCCCCGGATATCTAAACCTCTCGCATCAAAATGTTCAATGTAAAAATCATTGCCTACCTTGTTCGTTGGATGATAGATATCGATGTCTACAATACGAATTCCGGCCATCTTCATTCTCCTCCTGAGCGGATGGGTGAACCCACAGCTTGTCCGCCTGGTTTATTAAGTAGTAACCGTGGAGATAATCTCGAGGTTGTCCAGTCCGACAGACCGTCCAAGACGGGACAGCTGCATTTTCAGAATGGCGTTATTCTCAAGCGTCAACACCACTTTTTTATATTCGTCTTTTTTGAACATCTGCAGGCAGCCCTCAAGAAGAGGTACAATTTCAGGAGCAGTGACATTTAACTTTTTGCAATCGATATTCAGATGATACTCCTTGGTGTTGAGGGGAGCGATCGTATCCTGATAAGCCGAGATGGAACGCAATCCGTCTTCTTGAGAAAAAGAGCCCTCCAGTTCAATGTTTAACACCTTGTTCGGAACGTCAGTCTTCAGTATAAAATTTCCCATGTGTGTTCTCTCTCCTTTAAATGAGTTAAGGCTATCCTGCTAACAGAGACACAGGCCATAAGGCCCTTGCTGAGTGCTTCTGAGATGTGAACTGATTCGTAGGATAATTTAACCATATTATAAAGGTAGGGATGTAATAAGATCAATAAAAAAGTCGAATTGTGTATAAAAATGTAGAAGAGTGAATTATTGGATTTCATCCAGTGTAGCGAGCAATATATTAAAAGCACTGATGATTCGTGGAGCGCCAACACAAGGCGCCAGATGCAGCAAAATCCCTTTGAGCTGATCCACGGTTACACCCACACTTAGCGCCATTGCATAATGAACCCCCAACTGCTCATACTGCCCCTGTGAGATCAGTGAGGAGATAATCGCAACTTCCTTCCATTGATCGGTAATGGTTGTACGCTGAAAAATATCCCCGTAAGCCGTTCCCATAATAAACTCGGCGAGCTCAGGGAACTGATCCTTTATCGGTGCCAGTGCTTTTGCACCATATTCACCGGAAAGTTTTGCAAAACGCTCCAATCCTTGAGTCACTTGTTCACTCATGCTATGTTCCTCCTAATTCAAAGTCACGGTACGGTGAGCCGTGGGTGGAATCTCGTCGCGATCGGTAAGAAGCTCAATTACAGTAACCTGGTTCAGCTGCTGCGCGGTCTGGAGGGCAGAGGTGAATTCGGCTCGTGTTTCCGCTCGAAAAGCAACAGCACCGAGGGACTCGGCAAACTTTGCTGCATCCACGGGAACTTCAAATAAAGTACCGTCGATTCGGCCTGTTGTTTTTTCCATGCCTTTCAGTGCCATATCCAGCTGTTTATTGTTTACGACGATGAAGATGACTGGCAGATTGTTGCATACAGCTGTGTTAATCTCAGTTCCAAGCATCATAAAGCATCCGTCACCAGTAATGCATACGATGGTTTCTTCCGGCGCGGCAGTCTTGGCCCCAATAGCCATGCCGATGGCATTGCCCATGCAGGCAAAGTAGGCGTCAAACACAAAGCTGCCGGGTTTCTTGACTTTATATCGTTGAACCGCATGAAAACCATGACTGCCATCATCTACAAACAGCTTATGATCATATGGAAGCAGTTCACTCATTTCTTCCAGCACGGAAGCCAGGGAAAGGTTCGGCAGATCCGGGAGAGGTACGGTGTAATCCACAGTTGGCGTTTCTCTTGGAACAACAGGTTGTTCTGTCAGTGTACCGAGCAAAAACTGCAAGTTGTCCTTCAAGTCGCCAGTGATATGTAAGGTTTGAGCGTTAAGTATTTTACCAACGAATGTAGGATCAGCGTCGAATTGAATCAGATGTGCAGGATGGTTTTCAGGCTTCAAATTACAGATTGTCATATCACTTAGACGTGAACCGAGTACGATATAGAGATCACTTTGATTCAGTAGTTCATCTGCATGAGGGAAGCCACCAACACCGCAAGGCCCATGATAAAGGGGATGATCCCAGGCAATGGCACCTTTTCCTCCAGGAGAAGTAATGACAGGAATATTGAAATGTTCGGCAAAATGGAGCAATTCATCATGAGCTCTGGCGCGGCTGACACCTTTGCCTGCAATAATTAAAGGATGACTGGACTGTTGAAGTAAGGGGAGGATACGATTCAGGTTAGATACGCTAATCAGGGGTTCAGGTTCCGGGATAACAACCCGGAAGTCAGCAAGCTGTTCGGTTTGTACATCAAACGGAAGACAGAGATGGACCGGACCTTTGTTGGGACCGAGTGCAATGGAAAGGGCATGATTCAATATGGTGCTGAAATGATCACCACGCTCCACCAGTTTGCTGAAGAGGGTGGCAGGACGGAACATCTCCGCCAAATCAGCCAAGTAGGAAGAGGAGTCCTGACATTGCGGAAGCCCCAATTCCTGAATGGATTGATGACCCGTAATAAACAGGACAGGTAAGTTATTGGCCTTGGCATGGGCTGCGGCGGTGAGCAAGTTGGTTCCGCCCGGACCAGAAGTAGCGAAGGCCACACCCAGTTTTCCTGTTTGGAGGGCATAGCCCGATGCGGCAAAGCCTGAACTGGATTCATGGCGACCTGGAATGAATTCCAAACCGTAATCGACCATTTTCAGGACAGCAGGACATATGGATTTTCCGATAATACCAAAGACATGAGTAACGCCTAAATTACGTAGAGCTTCTGCCAAATAGTCCGCAACTGTTCTCATGCGGGACACCTCGCTTCACAGAATAGGTTTTTGGACCCACAGGTCAAGTTCCACTTTTGGAGTGTATGTCGTTGTCTAAGGTTGTAAAAGGAAATAAATCCTTGTTAATAGGAAGAGTAGCTTTTTTTGTGGTTTTTTGTCAACCGATTTTATGAGTATAAGTTCCTGATTCTTAGGTTGGAAACGCTTAATGTCCTGTCCCATATGAGAAAATAAATTGGTTATATATTCCTGCAACGAATTCCTTATTAACATTATTTGTGTAATTAAATGTAAAATAATGTAGAATGTGATGGATTTATTTTGTGTGGATTCAATTAGGATCGTGTGCTTTTCATTTCGCATCCGTGCAAGGATTGGCAATGTTATGCTTTCTGTTATACTGAAATTTGATGGGAGTGAATTGAATGACAAAGATAAAAATGGCCGTAATTGGACTGGGCAAAATGGGAATACATATGATACATCAGGCAACAGAGGCAGAACTATCCGAAAAAGTAGAGATTGTAGCGGTGTGCGATTCCAGTGAGGGAAATTTGACATCGTTTGCTTCCTCTCATCCTGAGACGAAGACGTATACGGATTTTAAGCAATTGCTCGACACACATCCGGTTGATCTGCTGTACATTGCAGTTCCACCTAAATATCATTATTCCGTCGTTATGGAGGCACTAAAGCGCAAGATTCATGTATTCTGTGAGAAGCCACTGGCAAACAGCGTGGAGGAAGCGAGAGCAATGCTGGAGGCGGCCGAGAAGGCCGATGTAGTACATGCAATCCATTTCTCCATGCCGCATGAACCGTCAGTAGTGAAGTTGCAAGAATTGATCCGTCAGGAAACGATTGGTGAGATTCGTAAAATCGATCTGATCCTGCAATTTCCTCAGTGGCCTCGAGCGTGGCAGCAAAATGCCTGGATTACAAGCCGCGAGCAGGGCGGATTTATTCTTGAAGTGGGGATTCACTGGATTCATATGATCCAAAATGTGTTTGGTGCTATACGCGTGATTAGCAGTCAGGTTCAATTTCCTGAAAATACAGGTGAATGTGAACATGAAGTTCAGGCTGCGATGGAACTGGAGGATGGAACACGAATCCAGTTAAATGGGATTGCTCATTTTGCAGGTGAAGAGCGTGTATCCATGGTGGTTTACGGTACAGAAGGGACGATTGCTTTGGAAAACTGGGATCAACTATGGATTGGACGCATCGGAGAGCCGCTTGATCCCGTCGTAGTCGAGGAATCCTTAAGCCAGCTTCCGGTACTCAAACACGTTATTGCTCGTATTCAGGGCCAATCTGCCAAAATATACGATTTCAACGATGGCTATCATGCACAGCTTGTCCTTGAAGCGCTGCGTAATCCGGATCAATCCTGATCCCAAGAAGGTGCTAAGCTATAAGAGGATTCGTGTTAAAACTGATGCGGTATCCTCAACTACGGCGGTTACTTCGTTAGTAATAACATAACCCCGTTGGCCTGTTTCCATATCCACCATGTTCTTTTCAATCTCATAAGTCAAGGCGTGTTTATTCATATTGTGATCTACGAGAAAATAGCTCAAACCAATCTTATAAAAAATTTTGAAGGTCCTGTGCTTTTTCATGTTTGTTATTCCTCTCCTTGGGGTATATGTATTTGTCGAAAAAACCTGAATGTAGATGTTGTATAACGTTGATGACAAAGATGTTTTACATTGCGCGGTTTACACTGCTAAACGTTTATGTTTATCATGGAAGGGGAACGATTCCGAATACATATCCCAATCCGAAAGGAACATTGGACATGACTAAAGAGACAGTATTGCGTAAACCGGAAGCAATGATTTTTGATATGGATGGTACTTTGTTTCAGACGGAAACTTTGTTGTTGCCAGCCTATCATCAGCTGTTTGATACATTGCGTTCCGAAGGGCATTATGAGGGAGAGACTCCTCCTGAAGAACGAATGCTGGGAAGCCTGGGGATGTTGCTAGAAGATATATGGAAAGTGGTTATGCCCGAAGCTTCAGTTGCGGCCCATCGACGTGCAGACGAACTGCTGCTTCAGTTGGAGATTGAAGGGCTGGATGGGGGAAGCTCGCAGCTGTACCCACAAGTAAAAGAGACGCTGGAAGCGTTGAAAGAACAGGGCGTGCGGTTGTTTGTCGCCAGCAACGGGCTGGAGGACTACGTTAAAGGTGTGGCCTTTGCCCATGAGATCATGCCGCTCTTTGAAGGCGTGTATAGCGCAGGACAGTACATGACCCCTTCCAAAGTTAACTTGGTTCAGATCCTGCTTGAGAAGCATCGGATTCAGGATGCATGGATGGTCGGGGATCGCTCTTCTGATGTGGAGGCAGGCAAAATGAACAACCAGACCGTCATCGGCTGTGCCTATGCAGGTTTCGGACGGGATGAAGAACTTGCAGGATCAGATGTACTAATCTCTGATTTTACGGAACTGCTTCGTTTGTATCGGGAAGCTGATTAGAAAAAAAACTGACCACCCCAAGTCCATTCGGATGTTGGAGTGGTCAGTTTTTTGGTTCAAGTAAAATTCGTTTAATTACCAATGAAGTCTGACGGTCATAACCGGGATCTTCTGGTCCTTTTGAGGGTGGCAGATTTACCTTTTACACGTTTGACTGGTTTGGTTACCTTCACGCCACGAGGGGGACGGCTTGCATTTGCATGGTTGTGGTACACCCACAAGGCGTACTCCAGTGGTTGGGTGATCGATTTGGAATAGATATCCTTCTCATCAATGCGGGCAAACACCTCACGCGCAGGTTTCGGATTCACTTCAAGCAGATAGATGTGCCCACTCTTATCAATCGCCAAATCCAGGGCCAATTCACACAAGTTGCCATAGGTATTTTCCAGAAACGTGGCTACATCAATCCCGAATTTCTCGGCCGTTGCGTTAATTTCTGCTCGCTGCTTCTCATCCGTGATCCATTGTTTCATCAGTTTGTGCATCGCTATGGCCTGACCACCGCCATGCAGATTGGAGGTAACACTTTTCTCCGCACCCATCCGTCCTGCACATCCGGTCAACTCCCACTGTCCTTCACCGTTCTTCTGGACCAGCATTCGATAATCATGAACACGGCCATTCGGAAGCTGGAGTTGAATACCCTGTTGAACCAGGTATTTGTCTTTCATATTCCAGTTCTGGAGAAGTGAACCCAGGCGTGACAGATGGACTTTGCGCGGGGTGATGATCCGTCGCTTCTGGTCCCGTCCCTGTACCAGAACCGTGTTGGCCTCACTACCACTGCGTTCGATACGAAGAATACCTCGTCCTCCCGTTCCATTAATAGGTTTCAGATAGATGAGTGAGGAGGCTTTCAGCATTCGATTCACATCGGACATATCCTGAAACAGAACGGTATCTGGCAGATGTTCACGAAAGGCTGATTTTGCCGAGAGTGTCTGATGAATCGTCCATTTATTACGTAGTGGACGGTTTAGAAAGAGAAGATGCCCGTATTTTTCCCGAAAGGCAAGCAATTGCTGGAATCTGCGATTGCGCTGTATGCGGCAGCGGTCGAAGATGACATCCGGGAATGAACGCCATTCCCGGGACCAGCCTTTTTCCGAATGAAAGACCATTGCCTCAATCTGTTTGCCTCCTGGATGTACATCGGCAGGTGTGAACACATAAATATCGAGTCCCCGCTTGCGCCCTTCAAGGATCATTCTGCGGTATATGCTCCGTTCTTCCAGAGCGCGATGTTCATTTAAGTACAACGTCATAATGCCCAGAACAGGTGAGGACACAAACAATCACCTTCTTTAGCTGTTATTCCTGTTCATCATCGTTTGGACTGACGGGCAAGGTAGGCGCTGTACTGGAAAATACGTTCCAATGACCTCCGCCGAATCTGCGGTTCATCGAACTTCATCGGCTTCGCATTCGCTTCAAAGAACCAGATCTCGCCCAGATCGTCAACGCCCAGATCCATAGACATTTCACCAAGCGTATGCCCTGAGCCTCGTTCCACTTGTCGCGCGATCAACAATGAAGTGGATTTCACACGTTTCATCAATGAATCCGACATTTCTTCCCCAAACAGATCAGTGAGCAGCTTTTCAGGGTCCTCCACAGTGCCTCCACGCGGAACGTGGGTGGTAATGCTTCGAGAGCCGGCGAGACGGGCGCCAATGCCGGTTACGCTCCACTGACCTTTGCCGTTTTTCTGCACGAGTACCCGTAGATCAAATGGACGCTTGTGTGATGATGCCAGTTCAATGCCCTGTTGCATGATATAAGGCGTGTGTCCGGTCTCCTTGCGAATCCGGGTCCATAACTTGGCGATTGTAGTTGTCTTGTATGTGGTACTCTTACGGGTGCTTTGTATTTTAAGTCGGTAAGGCAGGCGCTCTTTCGCCTGGAACTTGAGCATCATGATCCCTTTGCCAGCCTTACCGCTCTCGGGTTTCAGATACAGGTAGGGATGTGACCTCAGCACCGTACCCAGAGCGGAGGCCGTTCGCATCCGGCGAGTATAGGGGATCAGGTGCTGGGTGGATTTGGATTTCTTAAGCCATTCGAACAGATTCCATTTATTGAAGAAAAACGGGTTATACAGTTCAATGCCAGAATGCATGCATTCTTCAATCTTGCGCTGTACTGAAGGTTTGCGTTCATCTTCCCGGTTGGGAATCCGATTATAGAGCACATGGGGAATAGGGAAGGACTGTGAAGTCCATCTCCCGCTTCCATTGTTGTACGTGTATCCTTTTACAGTGGGGCCGCTCACGTTTAAATCCCGTACAGTCACGACGTACACCACATATCCCATATTTTCGCCCGTCTGCACAATATCCAGGAAGTTTTGATGGTTTCCTCTGAACATCCGTCGATCATCATGCATGGTCAGGATAGCAATAACGGGTCTAAAATCATCCTGCAAGCTCATCAAATGCCGTCTTTCTTCCGGAATTTGCTCAAATACAGGCAATGTTCCAGGATGTGCTCCACCGATGATTTTCCTTCCAGCCGCAGTGAAGGGTGACGGAAAATGGAGCGGCCGGGTTTGGCGTTCGCTTCGAACATCCATACATGTTCCTCCTGATCAATGCCCAGATCAAAGCCAATCTCACCAATTAGATGCTGGTGCTGGGTTTCAATCGCCTGGGCCAGTGTTATTGCGACAGATTTGGCATGCTGAAGCACTTCTCCAGAGCGGTCACCAAAGTTGCGCTTGAGAGCCTGCTCAGGTGTCATCAGGGAGCCGCCGTTTTTGATATGTGTGGTTACACTGCCGCGACCAGCTTTTTTGGCGCCGATGCCAACGACGACCCATTGATTGTTGCCATTCTTGTGCATGTGGAAACGAAAATCAATAGGGCATTCGTCAATCTCAATAAGCCGGATGCCTTGTTGAACAACATAACCGCGAAGTTGTTTGCCATGTCTGCCTTGAAGCATGCGCATCAGGCTGTTAAATGAGCCGAAACGCAGAAGTGCGTTGCCGCTTTTTTTGCGATATCGGGCAAAATATCCACGTTTGGGCGAGTAGGTCAATCGGTAGATGCCATTGCCCAGACTGCCCGCTGTAGGCTTATAGTAGACAAACTGATGGCGCTCGAGCATCTCTCTCATCTGTTCCACCGTCGGATTGGTGATGGACTCAGGTATATATCTCCCTGCTGCCGGGTCATTCTCCAGCAAATTGTAGATATCTGATTTGTTAAAGAAACTCCAGTTAAAGAAAGGGATTTTGCGCCGAATGAATCGCTCCCTCAGTTGGTTGATCGCTGGTGAGAAGTCGGAGCGGCGGCTGGGCAATCGGTTGTACACGACATCTGGCAGAGGTACCGTTTTCCGACTAAAGCTTCCATTGTCGTTAAGGAAAAAACCGGACACCGTTTCGTTCTGCCAGTTGATATCTTTTGGGGTGAACGCATAGATATAGGATTTACGGCTGCCTTCGCGGAGCAGTTGTTTGATAAAACCGGTACGGGAACCAAACGGATTGGAGCCAGACGAAGGGCCGTCAGACAACACGCCGATCAGTGGACCCAACTGGATCTCATCGTTCTGCAAGTTGCGGAGGTAGATGCTGCCTCGTTTCGGAACGTTCATCAGATTGCGTATGCCCGAAGCAAGATAAAGATGTTTGCCAGCCTTTTTGATCGGTTTGATGGTTGCGGGCACCCGGTCACGGCCAAACCGCAGATGAATCGTTTTTTTGCCGGATAGATTTAGGCTTTTCATTAATGCGTTGGATACATAAACCACTTTATCCGGCTGCTGTGTGAAATGCAGATTGCAAAAGGTCAAACTCATGATTTATCCTCCTATCCTGAAAAGATCCTTCGGCTCCATGGCAAGCGGGGCGCTGCGTGCCTCAACCGCCGTGAATCGGGATGGGTTTCAGGCCAGCTGTGCTGGATGTATTCGGCATTTTCAATGGACGCTTCACGCCGTGAGAACATGTTGTTGCAGCAAATAACGGGCATAGGCAAGCGGCCTAGTGTAGGTCAGACTGTGCATATGGGGGTCACCCGCCTCTGCGAATGAGGAACGTCCCGGTCTGGAGTTCACTTCAAGCAGCCAAAGGCGACCCTGAACATCTGCTCCAAAATCAATACCCATTTCGGCAAGTCTGCCAAAGCGGCTTTCCAACATGGTAGGGATGCGGGCAGTAGCTTGCCTAATCGTCTCCAACAGAACGTTGGATTGCTTGCTCCCATATCGTTCCAGCAGATAAGGATGCACAGGGTACGCCTTTCCCCCTCCATGCAAATTGGATGTGAGTGAGCCAGCTGGTCCTTCCCGTACCATACATCCGGTTAGAGACCAGCGTCCTTGCCCATTTTTTTGCACCAAGGCCCTAATGTCGAACGGTCGTCCATGATGACTCAGTTCCAGATACGGCTGTAAGATCATCTTTTTACCGGCCTTGTGTGAATCCAGCCAGGCAGAGACATCCTGGCGACGCTCAAATGTACGGTGAATCAATTCATTGCGAGTATTTCTGCCCTCCATAATCCAGGAGGTGTGGTGATTTTCGCGATAAAGGCGAAACGTATCTTTACCATGGGTACCCGATACAGGTTTGAAGAAAATGCCTTTAGGCCAGCGCTCCAGCCATTGCTCCCATAAGGTATCTGACTGAAGCAGCATCGTAGGCGCAAGAAGAGCACGCAGTCTTGTATCAGTAGACAAGGCGCGATATACCTTCCATTTACCGGGTAAGGAAGCAGACCAGTAACGGGCATGGTGTCCGTTGCCCGAGGAAACTAGCTGCTGAAGCTGTTGTTTGAATGTTCTGGGGAGCGGCAGCAGACAGCGGTCCATGATCAGGTCCACAGCAGGAAGAGGCACGATGTTCCATTCTCCTCTGTCGAATGCATAGACCTGTGTGAGCCGGGATGCGCTGAGTTTATTCGCTACGGCCAGCACAATGATATTGAGGCCGTAACGGTGGCTTTCCAAACTGAGACGACGACAGAAGAGTTCATCCACGAAAGGAGGCGAGCCTTCTGTTGCCCGAACTAGGATGGCTACTGTGTTTGTCTGATGTTGCAGGAACATTCCGCTGCACCTCCTCTAATGGATGACTCTTCAGAATCCGGCCAGATAGGTGGAGTATTCCAGCATCGCTTTGACCGAAGGCCGGATTTTGCTCTCGTTAAGTGGTGTATTATCGTTCTTGGATGGTTTGGAATTCACTTCAAGTAGCCAGACCCTTCCGCTGGTGTCCAAGGCAAGGTCGATGCCGAGTTCACCGAAATGGGCTGGGATGGCGCCTTCAATGCCTTTGGCGATATCCAGCGCCGCCGTATGCATTCCTTCATAAGCTGAAGCTTTGGCTGATCCGGACAATTGGGTTTTGGCTACAGCTTCCTTGACGGTGCTGAGACTTCCACCTCGTGCCAGGTTGGATACATAGTGACTGCCGCCAGCAGTACGTGCGACGATGGAAGTGACACTCCATTTGCCCGTACGGTTTTTTTGCACAAGCGCACGGAAATCTACGGGTCTGCCGCTGTTATCAATAAGGGAAAGACCCTGTTGGATCTGGTAGCGCGTTGTTTTCATTTTCCCGGAGAGACTGGCATACAGTTTATCCAGAGAAGCATACGTTTGTTTACGGGTACCCCCAACGCTTGTAGCGAGGGT
Organism: Paenibacillus sp. NPDC057886; assembly: GCF_042796655.1. Lineage (NCBI taxonomy): Bacteria > Bacillati > Bacillota > Bacilli > Caryophanales > Paenibacillaceae > Paenibacillus > Paenibacillus sp. NPDC057886. The sequence continues at coordinate 60,764 of NZ_JBHVMZ010000001.1, forward strand.
GAGGAAGCTGCCGTCGCTTTGACGGGAGACCCGGATGATACCTTTGCCAAGCGACCCGCGAACTGGCTTCAGAAAGACTACCGGATATCGATTGCACATCGTTTTAAGCGTGGCGGAAGCTTTGAGCAAATGGGATTCGGGTAATACCCTCTTCAGTGTTGAAACGGACTTCAAGGCATCGAATACTTCATTTTTGTCCAGAAACTTTTCGTTGAAGGTTTGTGTACCGTAGAGCGATTTTACTTCTTTCATAAAATGCTGTACGCTAGGTTTGTTCTCAAGCTTCCGGGACGTCAGCCGGTTATTGACGACGTCTGCTATAGGCAGAACGGTCTTTTTCCAGCCGTCATCATACACCCAGCCTTTCATATAACCCGTTACCGCTCCAATATCCTCCGGTGTGAAAAAGGATACATAGGCGCCCTTCTTCCGGCAGGCGTTCACCAGTTCTTGACAGAACATCGTGATGGAGCCAAAGGGCCGATCGGGCTGATCGGGGTAATCCTGGCTAACTAATACACTGATGTAAGGTCCAAGGCGCAACGTACGGCTGGCTGAACGATAAGATATGCTCAGGATCGAACGGGGAACAAGGCCGGTCTTGCTGGCTACCGTCTGATTGATGCGCAGACCGTCATACCTGGGAACAGGGATGACAGTGACCTCACGGCGGAAAGAGCCGAATTGCAGCTGAAGCGTTCGGCCAGAAGGGATTTTAAGCGCCTTGAGCACCCCTTCGCCCAGCATGATGACGTCGTCCTGCAGGATGCCCGAGCCGGTAACCTGAATCGTTACTTTTTTAGTGGACATCACGGATCTCCTTCCGGGCGGCAACTTGATGTCTGATCTTGAAGTTGAACGGCATCTGAACATGGCATGTGCTTCATCATATGAGGACATATAACCCTTGGTGATTGACCCATTTGGATTAAATGCATTTGATGCTCGGCAGGTAATGGATGGCATGTTTCCGCAACCTTTGTTTGACGGAAGTGAAATACGTGTATTAACACGGGTGAACGTTGCGATGAGAATACGAATGGATAACAGAAGAACAACCCAATTTGAGGAGGAATTATAGTGAACATTTATGACAAAGCCAATGATTTGGCCAAAGCACTGAGAGAAAGCAGCGAGGTGGAAGAAATTACTTCTGCGATGAAGCTGATCGAAGCAGACCCGGAAGCAAAGGCTATGCTGGATAATTTCCGTGACCAACAGATGGAATTGCAACAACGTATGATGAGTGGGGATATGCCTGCACCGGACGAGATGGAGAAAATGGAGAAACTGTTCGAAGTATTGAGCCTGAACCTGAATATCCGTCGTCTGTTTGACGCTGAACGTCGCCTGAGTGTCATTATCGAAGACGTGAACAAAATTATTGCAGACAGTCTGGGTCATCTGTACGGTGGCGCTGAAGCCTAAACCTAAACCAAAGCTAAAGCCTTGTCCCGTTTTTTTTGCCTGAACCTCTCATATTAGCTCCTTATCGTTCATAGACTAGACATATAGAGTCGATCAAGAACGAAGGAGCTGTGAATGGTGAAAAGGTTGAATAAAACAAAACATGTGATTTATCTGCTTATCGCGTTGTCGATGCTGGTCATTGCGTTGCCGCGGATTTCCTTTGCTGGTGGAATGGACTGGGTTAATATTTTTGGCATCGTATGGGTGCTGTTCTCGTTATTAATCATTGGTGCACATCTGCATTTTATTCTTGGTGTGGATGAAGAGAAGAAGCGTGCACTGGAAGCTGTTCGGCGGGCAAAGCTGCGGCAGTGGGAAATGAAACTGGTGGACAAGCAGGAACAGAGCAAATCTGTATAAGGTTTGGAGCACATACGACATGGTTATAGAGATGGTTCTATCTGTCTAAGTAAGGCCGGATTCCCTTTGGTATGAAAGGGATCGGTCTTTTTTTATACCCGTAATTCGCTGTTCCGATTATTCAGATCAATGTAGCGCGGTTCTTTAGGAGAATGGTGTGTGGTATGGGGTTATTTTCCTAAGGTCGTGTTATAATAGATACAGAATAGTACAGATGCATCTTTGGGGGTGGTACAGATGGACGGACAGGAAGAAAACGTGACGAAGCACGAACAATTGCTTCAGCATATTGAACAACTGAAGGTAGGCAGTAAAATATCGGTGCGCGGACTGGCGCGGGAGTTGGGCGTAAGCGAAGGAACAGCATATCGTGCGGTAAAAGAGGCAGAGAACTTCGGCCTGGTCGTGACCAAAGAACGAATTGGAACGGTGCGGATCGAAAAGAGACCTCGCGGCATGACAGAGCAGCTGACTTTTGCCGATGTGGTAACCATCGTCGAAGGTCATGTGCTGGGTGGAAGTGACGGTCTGGCCAAACCGCTTCACAAGTACGTCATCGGTGCGATGAAAGAGCAGGCCATGGCCCGTTACATTGACGCGGGAAGCCTGTTGATTGTCGGGAACCGGGACAATGCACATTCCCTTGCCCTCGAACAGGGCGCAGGTGTATTAATTACAGGTGGCTTCGGTACAAGCCGTGAAGTGAGAGTGATGGCTGATGAGTTGGGTCTGCCCATCATTTCCTCCCGACATGACACGTTTACGGTGGCTTCAATGATTAACCGTGCGATCTTTGATCGACTGATTAAGAAAAAAATTATGCTAGTAGAGGATATCATCGGTCAGAAACCACGCCTTCAGGTGCTTAAGGTGACCAGTTCAGCCGCGGATTTTCACCTGCTGGTTTCTGAAACGGGAGAGCATCGCTTCCCGGTAGTAGATGAATGGAACCGGGTTATCGGTATTGTAAGCCTCAAAGATGTCAGCGAGTTAAAAGAGGATCAGAGTATTGAGAAGTGTGTTGTACGTCGCCCGATCACAGCTTCGCTGCAAACCTCACTGGCTTCGGCTGCACAGATCATGACGTGGGAAGGCATTGACTTTCTGCCGATTGTGGATCGGAACCGTAAACTGATTGCATCCGTCACACGTAAGGAAGTATTGCAGGCGATGCGTGATGCACAGAAGCAGCCACAGCTTGGAGAAACGTTTGATCATCTGATCTGGAACGGATTTGCGGAAGAGCGCGGAGAGCAGAACGAATTGTTTTTCCACGGATTCATCATTCCGCAGATGGCGACAGACCTCGGTACGATCTCGGAAGGCGTTCTGCTGAATGTGATGACACAGGCGGGACGGCGTGCAGCCTGGGACGTTACAGGAAACGACCATGTGGTGGATAATGTAACAACGTATTTTGTTCGTCCGGTACAGATTGAAGATCAGATTCTGGTTCGTCCAATTATTCTGGAGACGAGTCGCCGGACCTGCAAAATGGATATTGTCATTTCCCGTGATGGGAATGTTGTATGCAAAGCGGTGATGACCCTGCAATCCATTGACCATGCCTAGAAAAGCGAGAGGTCCTGGATTCGGAAAATATCATGAGTTCAAGAAAAAGAGAGTGCCCTCTTATCGAAAGAGCGAACTGTACCCCGAAATTAACGTGGTTCAGGCTTGTTCGATAGATGAGGGTACTCTCTTTTTGGCACAACGCAATGACATCCCGCTAAATGCATCAGGCAGATTGCCCGGATGTCTTGCCAGTTCCACCGTCTGCATGCTGCTGAAGGCGGGCATAGTAACTGCGGTTACGCAATCCGGCAAATAAATTGTACGCTCCCATAATCAGAAATAGCGCTTCCACAACGACGGATAGCGTAGAACCGGTAAACACAAACATCAGGATGAGGGCAAGAATAATCAACATGCTACCCATCCAGATGTTGGTCCATGAGCGATAAAGACCTGTGGCGATGGGATCAGTGGTCCTGCGTGAACGAATGCTGTTCAGAGCTGAGCAGACCATGGCCAGGGCAAAGATGGCAATTAGGGCATATTTGAGTACATCGATGAACACAAAGACGCAGCTCCTTTTCTGGAAAGCATTTACTGTCCTTATTGTACCATGCAGGCAGAGAGCAAGGGCAGTTTTTTTCCGGGGCTGTCATCCATTTTTTAAGCCGGAACGTGCATCCGAATCTGTACCCAAACTTGCAGCACACCTTCCATCACCAGCATCGTTTTCACCTGGGCGGTATATTCCTTTTCTCTGACCGTGTACACTTTTTGGTTCAGCATGATCCGCGTCATTTTGCTGTACTCATCGATATTGAAGACGTCGCGCCCCCGGAGAACCTCAAGTTCATCCCCCAGTTTCTGCAGCATCACTTTCAGGGAGGCCTCGTCCGGACCTTTGTCAGAATCTTCTGCACGGACCTTGATTTCCTTGATGACGGTTTGGCGTTTGCTGTATTTTTTCAGCGTTTTAATATCCTCCTCATTCTGATGCAGCTGAAGCTGCAACTCCTGATTGTTGAGCCACAACTCGTTGTAACTCAGGTGAAATACACCGTTGTACACGACACAACCGGCGATCATTCCCAGAACAAAGACAGCAGTCATGCGCATAAGCGGGCGGTAACGTGCAAAAGGCGGGATTCTCATGGGCGCTGTCCTGGAGGCATACTAACCCCGTCCTCCACCGCAAACCCATTTCACGAGTTCAGTACCCATGTGGGCGCCCATAAATGCGGATATCAGGTACAAAATTTGTTTGACTGCCGGAGACAGGTTGCCGTCCAGCACGTTGCTTTCGATCACCCGCATCGGATCGATTGTACCGCCAACCGCCGCTGCGAGCGCCCAAATTTTAATTTTCCCAGCGACATCAAGCATCGTCTGTGTCGGAGGCTGGAGAGAGACCACTGCTCCTATACCTCCAATCATCGCGCCGCCCAGCACGATCCCAAACGCAATGAAGAAATCAAGAATGGCTTTGGACAAAAATGTGCTCATCCGGCAACACCCCTTTCAGACCCAGCAGCACACCTCCTGTCTTCGGTCCGTAACAGGGGGAGCGGCTTGTACTTCTATTGTATGGGCGTGCCCCCGAACGTTATGATAAAATAGAATAATAAAGCACTCTTTATTAGAATGAATCCTTATATTTCATTCATTTCATTTATAACAGCATTTTTGCATGAATACAGAACGCAACTTTCGGTCTGAACCGAAGGATGACAAATACGGATAGAAGAAGATAGTGCAGCAACCACGTGATGCAAGACGTTTGCTGCGACTGTCCATGGTGAAAGGAAGAAAAAAACATGAGTTCTTTTGTGCATTTGCACGTTCACAGTGAATATAGTTTGCTGGACGGCGCTGCGCGTATACCGGATCTCGTGAATAAGGCCGCGGATCTCGGAATGACTACGCTGGCATTGACCGACCACGGTGTAATGTATGGTGCCATCCCTTTCTACAAAGCATGCGTTGAGCGAGGAATTAAGCCGATCATTGGATGTGAGGCTTATATGACTGCCGGGTCTCGCAAAGAGCGGGGAAGCCGGAAGGATCAGCCGATCCATCATCTGATTTTACTGGCCAAAAATATGACGGGTTATCGCAATCTGATGAAACTATGCTCCATTGGACATTTGGAAGGCTTCCATTACAAACCACGTATTGATATGGAGAGTCTCGCTACCCATCACGAGGGTATCATCTGTCTAAGTGCTTGTCTGGGGGGAGAGGTTCCCCAGCATTTGCTGCATGGACGAGAGGAAGAGGCGAAGCGTGCGGCGCTGCGTTATAAAAATATTTTTGGTGCCGATTTCTATCTGGAACTGCAGGATCATGGGCTTTCTGAGCAAAAAAGAGTGAATCCCCAACTGATTCGTCTGGCAGCAGAGCTGGATATTCCACTGGTGGCGACCAATGATGCGCACTATCTGTCCGAAGAGGACGCCGAGCTCCAGGATGTGTTGATCTGCATCGGGACAGGGAAAACGGTAGATGACGAGAATCGGCTGCGCATCGGAACCAATCAGCTTTATCTCAAGAGTGAACAAGAAATGGCGCGTTTGTTCCCCCATGTGCCCGAGGCATTGGAGAATACGGTTCGCATCGCGGAGTCGTGTGAGTTGCAGCTGGAATTCGGCAAATCCATTTTGCCGGAGTACAGACCGCTTCCTGAAGGGAAAAGTCCTTCTGCCTATCTGCGTCAGTTGTGCGAAGAAGGAATGGAAGAGCGCTATAGTGAATCATCACGTTGGACAGATACGGAGCTCAGAGCCGAACTTGAACAGCGGCTGGATTATGAGCTCCGGGTTATAGACAGTATGGGGTTCTCGGATTATTTCCTGATCGTATGGGATTTTATCGCTTATGCTCACGCGCGCGGCATTGTTACCGGGCCGGGCCGGGGCTCCTCGGCAGGCAGCCTGGTGGCATATACCTTGCACATCACGGATGTTGATCCGTTGAAGTATAACCTGCTCTTCGAGCGGTTTTTGAATCCGGAACGGATCTCCATGCCCGATATCGATATCGACTTCAGTGATGAGCGGCGGGATGAGGTTATTAATTATGTGGCGCTAAAATACGGCAAAGCCCATGTCGCCCAAATCATTACCTTTGGTACGATGGCTGCCCGTGCAGCCGTTCGGGACGTCGGACGTGCACTCAATGTGCCTTACGGCGAGGTGGACAAGGCAGCAAAGCTGATTCCTGCACAGCTTGGCATTAACATTCAGCGGGCAATGGAAGCAACACCTGAACTGAAGGCTCTGTATGAGACCAAGCCCAAAACACGTGAATTGCTCGATATGGCGATGAAGGTGGAAGGCATGCCTCGTCATGCTTCCACGCATGCGGCAGGGGTTGTCATCTCACGTGATCCGCTGACGGATGTCGTTCCGCTTCAGGAGGGCAGTGAGGGAACGGCCTTAACGCAATATTCCATGGAAAACCTGGAGTCCATTGGACTGCTCAAAATGGACTTCCTTGGTCTGCGTACCCTTTCAATTATTGAACGCTGTCTGCGCTGGATTGGTGAAAATGGCGAAATTCCGGATTTTCGCCATATTCCGGACGACGATGCACTCACGTATGAGATGCTTGGTCGAGGCGACACCATGGGGATATTCCAGCTCGAATCTGCAGGGGTACGACGTGTCCTGAAGGAGCTAAAGCCAAGTGTATTTGAAGATATTATTTCCGTACTGGCCTTGTATCGTCCGGGTCCAATGGAGTTCATATCCAAATACATTCAGGGCAAACATGGCCAGATCGAAGTGGATTACCCCCATGCAGATCTGGAATCCATCCTCAAGGATACGTATGGCATCATTGTATATCAGGAACAAATTATGCAGATTGCTTCCCGGATGGCAGGCTTCTCTCTCGGCGAAGCTGATTTGCTCCGCAGAGCGGTTTCCAAGAAGAAACGGGAAGTACTGGATCTCGAACGTGGACATTTTGTTCAGGGCAGTCTGAAGCAAGGATACAGCGAAGCGGAGGCAGACCTGGTCTATGACATGATCGTCAAGTTTGCCAACTACGGTTTCCCGCGTGCCCATGCCGCTGCGTATGGCGTGCTGGCTTTCCAGACGGCTTATCTGAAAGCACATTATCCCATTCATTTTATGGCATCCATGTTAACAGCCGTGATGGGCAGTCACCGCAAAGTAGCGGAGTACGTTGTGGAATGCCGACGCATGGACATTGAAGTACTTCCACCGGATGTGAATGAAAGCGGCATTCTGTTTACACCTGTGCTTGCATCATCCAGCAGCACCAGGACTGGACAAGCGGTCGAAACCCAACGTTCAGGAGGAGACCGTAGTGAGGGCGATACAGCAAGTCCTGCGATGGAACATGCCGTACAAGATCAAGATCATTATTCGGGACAAGCGGAGTACGGTGAAGTGCCTCTGCCGGATGACCCGGGTCCTGCACCGGACGAAGACGGTGGTGCATATGAGTGGCAGGCAGCGACGGCTGTGCCAGAGCAGTCCGAGGATCGGATTCATTCGGGCGTAGTGACTGTTTCTACAGCAGAACGCCTACATGGGACTGGGGAAGAGGAGTCCTCGCACGCTGAACAGCATGAAATGTCTGGTGTACAGGAGCAAGATGGATTGTCGGATCACAATTCGGATGTGGATAAAGCAACCGGGGCGATACGATTCGGTCTGGCTGCGGTGAAAAATGTAGGTACCCAGGCGATGGAGAGTATCATGATTGTACGGCAGGAAAGATCGTTCGACAGTTTGCTCGATTTTTGTCGTCGCGTCGATTTGCGTGTATGCAACAAACGTGTGATTGAATCGCTTATTCAGGCTGGAGCCTTTGACACATTGCCTGGGCACCGTGCCCAATTACTGGCGATGCTGGATGAGACCGTGGAGGCGGCTCTGAAATGGCGGAAGGAACGCGAGGACCTGCAAATTCAATTGTTTGATTTTGTCGAGACGCCGAACTGGGAGATTGAATATCCCGAAATTCCGCCTTATTCCGGGAGTCAGCAGTTGGAGCTGGAGCGTGAGCTGTTAGGTTTGTATCTCTCTGGTCACCCATTGGATGACTACGAAGATGTGCTTGAATCCAGCGGCGCAGATCGTATTATGGAGCTGACGGAAGCGGCTGACGATACGATGGCCGTGGCAGCCGGGATGGTCGTGTCTGTGAAGTCGATTACGACGAAACAGGGCAAGGCTATGGCGTTCATGGAGCTGGAAGACCAGATCGAACGCTGTGAAGTGGTTCTCTTTCCCGAAGTATGGCGGCGCAGCCAGCAGCATGTCGGGAAAGGTGAACTGCTCGTCGTGCGTGCCAAGGTGCAGCAGCAGGACGAAGGGTTTAAGCTGCTGGCTGAGGAAGTGGCGCCGCTGTCACCAGCGGCACTGGAACAGCAGCTGCGCAGCCGCGAACGGCGCGGCAAGCCCGGCAGCGGCAGCGCTTCGCGCCCGGCGGCTCCGCCACGGCAGGCGGCTGGCGCGGGAGCCGGAGCGCAGCGCAGCAGCGCAGGCGTGAATGCTGGAGCTGCACGCAGCAGCGGAAGCCAGGGCCCGGCAGCGACGCACAGCGCTGGGGGCGGGCCTGGGGCGGCCAATGCCAATGGGGCCGCTTCCGAGGCTCGCCGGGCCGCTGAGGCCGCCGGCGGCACGGAGCAGAGCCGTGAGCCGCGAGTGGTGGAGCAGCGGGTGTTCGTGAAGATCACCCCGCAGGCGGAGAAACCGGAGCTTCTGGCCCGACTGAAACAATTGCTTCAGCAGCATTCGGGCCCGGTGGCGACGGTGCTCTTCTACGAACAGCAGCAGAAGTTGCTTGCATTAAGTGATGCCTATCGGATTAAACCTTCACCCTCTTTGTTCTCCGAGATGGAGAAGATGCTGGGAGAGGGCACGGTCAAAATAAAATAATAGGGTCTCTGGCCATGCTCAAGACTTTAGGACACCCTCATATTCCCAATGATAAAACCTGTTCGGCCAACTGCCGAGCAGGTTTTTTTGTATTTATTTTACCAATTCCATCAGATATGCAGGCGAAGGAGATATTGAACGCACGCAAGAATGTAATATGTGAATCTTTTTACATAATTTATAGGATAAACAGACTGCCATAGCGAATGCGCATTCCGCATTTTTTATGAACATTTTGCGAGTTTGCCGCATACACTTGAGAACACCGAAGGACCTGGGGGTCCTCGGGGGAGCGATGCGGGAGGTCGAGATATGTCATATGAAATCGTAGAAGCCATGCTGGCCCGGCGGGGTGTACAGATTGATGCAATCGCGGAAATTGTATATCGTCTGCAAAAAGGGTACCACCCGGAACTGACTATGGATGACTGTGTCACCAGTGTAAAATCGGTATTGCAGAAACGAGAGGTGCAATATACGCTGTACACAGGTATAGCCCTCGACGAGCTTGCTGAGAAACGCCTTTTGCCGCAACCATTGCAGGCGATTATGGAGGCGGATGAATCCCTGTATGGAGTGGACGAGACTCTTGCTCTTGGCATTACCCATGTGTATGGTATGATCGGTTTAACCAGTTTTGGTTATCTGGATAAAGAAAAGATTGGTGTCATTCATGATCTGAACGAAGCAGGACCAGCTATACATGTTTTTCTGGACGACCTGGTTGCCGGGCTCGCTGCTGCTGCTTCTGCCCGAATTGCTCACAAAAATATTAAAGCCAAGAAATATCCATCGGATATCTGATTTACTTCATTTGTGTTTTCCTTCATTTGTTATCTTTTGTTTGTTGAATGGAAGGTCATCCGGGGCGGCTTTTGCTGCCCTGAGGGGCCTGAAATTCCTTTTTTGAAAAGGAAAGTCCTAGGAACATTGCATCAACCATATCGGTTATCCTCGCGGGACAAATGTCCCTCTAGATCTCGTTTTCTCCCCAAAGGTCCCGAACCCTTCCTTGCAGAAAAAAAGTGAGGTATGTTATCATTAGTCCAATATACGGGCTCTGAACATTAGCTTAGGGGGCGGACATGGCATGTGGACGGTGATTTACATTGCACCGACAGCAAAGGTTGCGGACAAGATTAAGACCAAGCTTTCGGAAGAAGGTTTTCTGGTACAGACCCGTCCCATCAGTTTATCCAAGCAGCAATTTGAGATTCGCGTCCCTTCAGGGGAATTGGAAGAGGTTCAGGAAGTGCTGAATTCGATTCTGCATTCCTGATTCATTCGATATCAGACGTGCCTTGGCAGATGAAGAAGTACCAATGGTACATAAGGGACTGACCGCGTAAGCGGAAAGAGGAATCGACTTGCATGTATTGTATGCTGCTGTCCTTCCTTCTTTTTTTGTTAGGACAAGGACCGACCAGATTGCTCCCAGAGACCCTACCAAGACAGATTCAAACATCAGCGCAACAATCTTTCGGTTATTGCAGGTAACATCAATCGTGCTGACAGAAGCCGCTGATCCTTGCCTTATACCGGCGGATTTTTTTGTTGTGAATGCTGGACAAGGCCCATGGCAGCGTATGGGTCGTAAGCGGTTTACCGCAGCGCGCGGATGAAGTTGCTACATGCAACGGACTGCAGGTTGCGGCCATCAAATCAACGGCTGGAGAGGTGTAGTTGTGTTCAAAGATATATTCCAAAAAAAACGGAAGTACGCCACCATACCTTCCGAGCGTGCGCTTCGTGGCGAAGGTCAGGAAGCTGGAGAACGTCCAAAACGGGAAATACCTGAAGGGCTTATGAACAAGTGCAGCAAATGCGGCACGATTCAATATAGCAAGGAATTGGAAAAAAACCTGAAAGTATGTCCGGCTTGCGGATACCATATGCGTTTGAACGCAATGGAACGTATTGTTATGGTTCTAGATGAGCAAGGGTTTGTGGAGCATGACGCTGATATGGTATCGGTTGATCCGCTTGACTTCCCTGGATATAGCAACAAACTGGAACAGCAGCGCCTGAAGTCAGGACTGAAGGAAGCTGTTATTACGGGTGAGGGAACCATAGAAGGGTTGCCTGTGGTTGTTGCTGTGATGAGCTTCGACTTCTTCACCGGCAGTATGGGTTCAGTTGTAGGGGAGAAAATTACCCGTGCCATTGAGCATGCAACAGAGAAACGCTTGCCTTTGATCATTTTCTCAACATCTGGGGGTGCCCGGATGCAAGAGAGTATTCTTAGCCTTATGCAAATGGCGAAAACAAGCGCGGCTTTGTCCCGCTTGGATGAACAGGGCGGGTTGTATATTTCGGTCATTACCGATCCGACGACAGGTGGAGTTTCGGCTAGTTTTGCGAGCCTTGGTGATATCATTATTGCCGAGCCGGGAGCTGTATTTGGCTTCGCTGGTAGAATTGTTATTGAGCAAACGATCCGCCAGAAACTGCCTGATGATTTCCAGACGGCAGAATTTAATTTGCAGCACGGCCAGCTGGACATGGTGGTCCATCGCAAAGAACTTCGAGCCACCCTTGGCAAGCTTCTAGACATGCATAGTGAAAAAGGAGGGGTCTAAATGGCGGGTGAGTTGCCATATGAAGCGCCTCTGGTTGAGATGCGCAAAAAGATTGAAGAGCTCGTACAGTTTGGACAGGAAAAAGGCATCGACTTCACCGACGAAATTGCCCGCCTGGAAGAACGTTATCATAGACTCGAAGAAGAGATTTATTCCGGCATAACGGCTGCCCAGAAAATGCATCTGGCGCGGCATCAGCAGCGTCCGACTGCACTGGATCTGATCCAGTTGATATTTACCGATTTCATTGAGTTGCACGGTGATCGCATGTTCGGAGACGATCTGGCGGTTGTTGGCGGCCTGGCGAAGCTGAACGGAAAAACAGTAACAGTCATTGGTCAACAGCGAGGAAAAGATACGAAGGACAATATCGCCCGTTTTTTTGGGAGCGCACATCCGGAAGGATTCCGAAAAGGACTGCGTCTGATGAAGCAAGCGAACAAATTTGGTCGTCCAATTATTACATTCGTTGATACTAAAGGGGCATATCCGGGTAATACTGCTGAAGAGAGAGGTCAATCGGAAGCTATTGCCCGTAACCTGCTGGAAATGGCGAAGCTCTCGGTGCCTGTTATTATAGTGGTCATCGGCGAAGGCGGAAGCGGCGGGGCCCTAGCTATGGCTGTGGGTAATCGTGTGTTGATGCTGGAGCATGCGATTTACTCTGCGATCTCTCCGAACGGTGCTGCGTCCATTCTTTGGAAAGATGCATCCAAGGCAGATCAGGCGGCCGAAGCGATGAAAATAACGGCCAAAGACCTTCTGGAGATGGAGGTCATTGAAGAAATAATTCCTGAGCCACGCGGTGGTGCTCATCGGGATTATGAAGAATCTGCGGCTGCAATCAGCGAGGCTTTGGTTCGTCATCTGGACGACATGAAAGGCTGGAGTGGTGACCAATTGAAGCAGGATCGGTATGAGAAATTCCGTAAAATTGGATCAGTCACGTTTGAACCAGAGGTGCAGATTGAAGCCCCTCAAGTACCTGTTGAAGTCGATACAGCAGGTAATTTGTCGGGAAATGCTGAATGATGTGACGAATTTTCTATACAAATGAGCAAAAGTATAGTAAATTTAATAGTTGGAAAAAGAAAAAGAGATAAAAAGATAGACCTTTAAAATCGGAGGAAACCCAAAATGCGCAAAACAAAGATTGTATGTACGATTGGTCCATCCAGTGAATCATTGGAGAATACCAAAAAATTGATTATGGCCGGTATGAATGTGGCCCGTTTGAACTTCTCCCACGGTGATTTCGATGAGCACGGCGGACGGATCACAGCAATTCGCCAAGCATGCGAAGAGCTGAACAAGACAGTAGCGATCTTGCTGGACACCAAAGGACCGGAAATTCGGACAGGTAAACTCGAAGTGGAGCCAGTCGAACTGGTTCAAGACGAGTACATCACTTTGACAACAGAAGAAATTCTGGGAACCAAAGAACGTCTTTCCATTACGTATGCAGATCTTCCGAGTGATGTTGAACCGGGATCTACAATTCTGATCGACGACGGTCTGATCGGACTGACTGTGGTGGAAGTGCAAGGCACCGAGATCAAATGCCGTATCGTTAACGGTGGTACGATCAAAAGCAAAAAAGGTGTTAACGTTCCGGGCGTTGCCATTTCTCTGCCGGGTATTACTGAAAAAGATGCTAACGATATCGTATTTGGTATCGAACAAGGTGTCGATTTCATCGCGGCTTCTTTTGTTCGTAAAGCAAGCGACGTCCTTGAGATTCGTGAATTGCTTGAAAAACACAATGCTGGACATATCCAAATCATCTCCAAAATTGAGAACCAACAAGGTGTGGACAACCTGGATGAAATCCTGGAAGTGTCCGACGGCCTGATGGTTGCTCGTGGAGACCTGGGTGTTGAGATTCCTGCGGAAGAAGTACCATTGGTACAAAAACGCATGATCGAGAAATGTAACGTTGCAGGCAAACCGGTTATCACAGCTACACAAATGCTGGATTCCATGCAACGCAACCCGCGTCCAACACGTGCGGAAGCAAGTGACGTGGCCAATGCGATCTTCGACGGTACAGATGCAATCATGTTGTCTGGTGAGACTGCTGCGGGTAAATACCCAGTTGAATCCGTTCTGACCATGTCCCGTATTGCCGAAAAAGCAGAATCCGCTCTGCCTTATCAAGAGCTGTATCTGAAACAACGTGTTGCTCAACAAACAACAGTTACTGAAGCAATCAGCCAATCTGTTGCCCTGTCAGCTCAAGATCTGAACGCTAAAGCGATCATTACTTCGACTGAATCGGGTCATACAGCACGCATGATTTCTAAATATCGTCCAGAATCTCCAATCATCGCGGTGACAACGGAAGACAGAACTTCCCGTCGTCTTGCACTGGCTTGGGGTGTAACACCAGTCAAAGGAAGACTTGTTGATTCCACTGACGCTTTGTTTGAAAATGCAATTGAAGGCGGCGTGAAATCCGGACTTGTAAAAGAAGGAGACCTTGTTGTTATTACAGCAGGTGTACCTTTGGGTCGTTCCGGTTCCACTAACCTGATCAAAGTAAGCCAAATTCCAAACAACGCATAATCGAGTTTGGACGAAAGCAACAGGAAAGAAGCAATGGGGCGTTTGCGTCCCGTTGCTTTTTTTCCATCTTTATGACACTTTAGCGCCGCTGGATACGTAAGAATGTGTATATCGAAGGAGGCCAGTAACGTGCAACAACAAAGCAATGGCAGTTGGTACACGGCACGCCTTCGCGTGCGTTATCAAGAGAGTGATCAGATGGGTGTGGTCTATCACGCCAACTATTTGAATTGGTTTGAAATCGGTCGAACCGAGATGATTCGCCAAATGGGGTATACATATCGTAAAATGGAGGAACAGGGGTTACTGCTTCCGGTAACCGGACTGGATGTGAAATATCATAAACCTGCCCGGTATGATGATGACATCGTCATTTTCACCCGTATTGCTGCATTTAGTGGTCTGCGACTGAACTACGAGTATGACATAAGGCGCATGACTTCAGACCTGAATGAGCAGATAAGCATCGGGCAACGAGTATGGTCATCTGAGGAGTCCCTTCCTGGTGAACGGTTGGTTACAGGCTCTACCCAGCATGTATGGGTCAATGGGGACTGGAAGCCGGTCAGGCTGGATAAGGCAGCTTCTGAGCTCTACAGCGCGCTTGAGAAAGTGTGGCTTTCAGGAAAGGGGTAATACGTAATGCGAAGATGGATGTGGGCCCTGCTATTAATCATTCCGGTGATTGAACTGTTTGGTTTCATTCTTATGAGTGACTGGATTGGAGCCGGAAAGACATTGCTTCTCATGATTCTCACGTCCTTGATCGGTATAGCAATGTTGCAGTTTGAAGGACGAAAAGTACTTATCGATGCCAAATCCGAGATGGAGCGCGGTAAAGTGCCCGGAAGGAAAATGGTTGATGGACTTTTTATTTTTGTCGGTGGTTTCCTACTGCTGATTCCAGGATTTATCACAGATCTGATCGGATTTACACTGTTGTTTCCAGTAACCCGTTCAGTGTACCGTCTATTCTTCCTGGGCTGGCTGGAGAAGAAAATGAGAAACGGAAGTATTAAGTTTTATCGTGGTCCAAAACAATAGGATATACCAGCCTCAGTTAAAGAAAGGCACCTACCACCAGATTCAGTCTGATGAGCGGTGCCTTTTTTAATCTTGATTATATGCGCATGATAGAAAACAGAAATCATGATTTCATCGGACACGTCCGTTAATAATATATGTTCGGAGATCACGGAATACGTTCGCTCGATTGAATGCATCAAGGATAACGAGGCTTACAGGGCCGATGATCAAACCGAGTACACCAAACAGTTTTAATCCGACAAACATGCCAACCAATGTGGCGAGAGGGTCCAGGCCGACACTGCTGGCAAGCACTTTGGGTTCAATGATTTGGCGGGCAATCAGCACTATGAGATATACAATACTGATGCCGATCCCCAGGTACAGGTCTCCATTCATAAGCAGGTATGCTGCCCAGGGAACCATCACCAGACCAACGCCGAGATAAGGAAGCAGATCCACCAGACCGATAAGCAAAGCGATCGTGAAGGCAGACTTAACCTGGAGCACAAGCAATCCGATCATGACAAATAATGCGGTGATGGAGATCATGATCAACTGGGCTCGTGCATAACCGAACAGTGCTTTTTTGAGATCATTCCATATGTCGGTAATCGGTTTGCGAATGGATGAAGGTACCCAACCTGATACAGTAATGCTGTGTCTGTTCCAGCTTTTGCTGATAAAAAAAGCGGAGAGCAGAACCACGATTAATACGGCTCCCATATTGGGTAGAGAAGTGAGCAGGTTCAGGATCATGTTGAAAAATCCGGTGACCAGATCCGTTACTGCTGTACCTACCGTTTCGGTTGTTTTGCTGATATTACTGTTAATGGTCTCCTGATAGTTGGGATTTTCCTTGTAAAATTCATTGATCTGTCCAATTAAACTCTGAATCGTGTCATTTTGGGTCCAGCGGACGAACGTAGCCTTAATCTCATCGACATGAAGGTCGAAGCTCGTCGTTAGTGAAATCACTTCCTTTACCATACGGGTTACCGCAGCGGACAATACGACAACAATGGCCCCGAAATAAATGATTAGTGATAAGGTTACAGCCAACCAGCGAGGAAATCGGGCCTTGTATTGAAGCAACTTTACCAGAGGATTCATCGCATAGGCGATAACCCAGGCAATGGCAAAAGGATATAACAGTGGGAACAGCAGGTATATGGCAACAGCAATGAGTATGGTCGCGATAATCACCCATAAGCCGCGCAGTAGGCGTTTCATTATGATTCTATCCAAGCATCAACTCTCCTTATTCCATTTCAAGCTATCCATAAAGGAAACGCTGGAAAGCTATCTAGTTAATATAGAGCAAATACAGTGATTTGAAACGCCAGGATGTCGTCGATTTATATCTTTTCTTTTGCCTAGAGTATGCCTTATATTCACAAAATATAGCAATAGAAACTTGATTTATAGCATGGATTTATATAAAAAGAATAAAATGTCAACCTTGTTTTTGTAAAGGTTTTCAAAAATGCTTTATCAGACCGATAAAGAAGTTTGATGTGCGGATGACCTCGCATCATGTTCACATAAACGACAAAATCCAGTATGATGAGAGAAGGAAATACCGATTGACAGATATGAAAACCGGATATTGAGGTATTTATTAATTTTAAAATGTAAATGGTTACAAAAGAAGGACGAGTGCGTTTAAGCACGTAGATGACACTCTGGATGGGTTCTTGATTTCGTTTATTAAAGGAGAGATGTAATATGACAGCTACCAAAGGTCTGGAAGGCATCGTTGCAACAACCTCTTCGATCAGCTCCATTGTAGACGGTGTGCTTACATACCGTGGTTACGATATTGACGATTTGGCTGAACATGCAAGCTTTGAAGAAGTTGCCTATTTGCTGTGGTTTGGTAAATTGCCGACTACCGATGAACTGAAATCCCTTCGCAAAAGCCTGAGCGATTACGCGCCGATTCCGAGCGAGTTGATTGCACAAATCCAATTGTATCCGAAAAACATGAGTACCATGGCAGCACTGCGTTCCGCGGTATCGGCACTGGCTCTGTACGATGAGCAGGCTGATGAGATGACAGCGAAAGCGAATGAGAACAAAGCGGTTAAGCTGCAAGCGCAGTTGCCAACCATTGTGGCAGCCATAGCCCGTATTCGTCAGGGCAAAGAACCTGTGGCTCCAAAAGAAGGCGCTTCCATCGCAGAAAACTTTTTATATATGATGACTGGAGAACAACCAACCGATACCGCTGTTAAAGCCCTTGATCAGGCGCTTGTCCTGCATGCGGATCACGAGTTGAACGCTTCTACATTTGCAGCACGTGTAACAGTAGCTACGCTTTCCGACATCTATTCGGGAGTAACTTCTGCGATTGGCGCATTGAAAGGACCATTGCATGGCGGTGCGAACGAAGCCGTTATGAAAATGCTGAATGAGATTGGTACACCTGATCGTCTGGAGGCGGCTATTCAAGAAAAATTGAACAACCGTGAGAAGATCATGGGCTTTGGACACCGTGTATACAAAAATGGAGATCCACGTGCGAAACATCTGCAAAAGATGTCCAAGGAACTGGGCGAAATGAACAACGATACACGACTGTATGATATGTCAGTGAAGATCGAAGAACTGGTAACAGGACAAAAAGGTCTGAAACCAAATGTAGATTTCTATTCCGCTTCCGTGTATACCCAATTGGGTATTGAAGAGGTACTGTTTACACCGATCTTTGCAATTAGCCGGGTATCAGGTTGGACTGCTCATATTCTGGAACAGCTGGCGGACAACCGTATTATTCGTCCACGTGCCGAGTACACAGGCCCAACAGATCAGAAGTACGTTTCAATCGAACTTCGCTAATGGCATCAAAACCAGTATAATAAAAAAGGACGGGGTGAAGGGTGTAACCTGCTGGCTAAAACTAGCAGCATGTTTATAACCCTTCCTCCAATAAGACAAGCGGTGTGTTATCATACTGTATCTACGAAACCCAAGGAGGAATTATACGAATGAAATTAGAAAAATTTGCTCACCCAACTGAAGGCGAAAAAATTCAAATTGATAACGGTACACTGCAAGTACCTAATAACCCGATCATTCCATTTATTGAAGGTGACGGTACAGGCCGTGACATCTGGAAAGCTTCCAAACGTGTATTGGATGCAGCTGTTGAAAAAGCATATGACGGCAACAAAAAAATCGCATGGTATGAAGTATTTGCTGGCGAGAAAGCCTTCAATACATACGGGGAGTGGCTGCCAAACGATACGCTTGAAGCCATTCGCGAGTATATCGTAGCGATCAAAGGACCACTGACTACACCAATCGGCGGCGGAATTCGTTCCCTGAACGTAGCGCTTCGTCAAGAACTGGATCTGTACACTTGTTTGCGTCCTGTTCGCTACTTCGATGGTGTACCTTCTCCGGTTAAACGTCCTGAGCTGGTAGACATGGTCATTTTCCGTGAGAATACGGAAGATATCTATGCGGGTATTGAATACGCAGAAGGTTCCGAAGAAGTGAAGAAAGTAATCCAATTCTTGCAACAGGAGATGGGTGCCAACAAAATCCGGTTCCCTGAAACTTCCGGTATCGGTATCAAGCCAGTTTCCTCTGAAGGTTCCAAACGTTTGGTACGTGCAGCAGTGCAATATGCCATCGATCACAACCGTAAGAGCGTTACCTTGGTACACAAAGGCAATATCATGAAATTTACTGAAGGTGCCTTCAAAAACTGGGGTTATGAAGTTGCTGAAGAAGAGTTCGCTGACAAAGTGTTCACTTGGGCACAATACGATATTATCAAAGAAAAAGATGGTACGGATGCAGCAAATGCAGCTCAAAAAGCAGCTGAAGATGCTGGCAAAATCATCGTGAAAGATGCTATTGCCGATATCGCTCTGCAACAAGTACTGACTCGTCCAGGCGAGTTCGATGTAATCGCAACGTTGAACCTGAACGGTGACTATCTGTCCGATGCACTGGCTGCACAAGTTGGCGGAATTGGTATCGCTCCAGGAGCTAACATCAACTATTTAACAGGACATGCTATCTTCGAAGCTACTCACGGTACTGCACCTAAATATGCAGACAAAGATGTCGTGAACCCTGGTTCCGTTATTCTGTCCGGCGTTATGTTGCTTGAGCATCTGGGATGGCAAGAAGCGGCTAACCTGATCTACAAAGGTATGGAAACATCCATCAACAACAAAACAGTTACTTATGACTTTGCACGTCTGATGGACGGCGCTACTGAAGTGAAATGTTCTGAATTTGCTGATCAAATCATTAAAAACCTGTAAGGGGAGATGTGAATCGTGACTATTCAGCGCAAAAAAATCACAGTAGTCGGCGCCGGGTTTACCGGAGCTACAACGGCTTTGATGCTTGCCCAAAAAGAACTCGGGGATGTTATTCTAGTTGATATTCCACAATTGGAAAACCCGACTAAAGGTAAAGCGCTCGACATGATGGAAGCTAGTCCTGTTCAGGGATTCGACAGCAATATCGTCGGTACTTCCAACTACGAGGATGCTGCAGGTTCGGAGATTGTTATTATTACGGCAGGTATTGCCCGTAAACCGGGTATGAGTCGTGACGATCTGGTCAATACGAATGCAGGAATCGTAAAGTCCGTTTGTGAAAATGTGAAAAAATATTGCCCTGATTCCATCGTCATTATTCTAAGCAACCCGGTAGATGCAATGACATATGCAGCTTATCAGACGCTGGGTTTCCCTAAAAACCGCGTAATCGGTCAGTCCGGTGTCCTGGATACTGCGCGTTATTGCACATTCATTGCGCAAGAGCTGAATGTATCGGTTGAAGATGTCCGTGGATTCGTTCTTGGCGGTCACGGAGACGATATGGTACCACTCGTTCGTTATTCCAGCGTTGGTGGTATTCCAATCGATACCCTCATCCCGGCAGAGCGCATTGAAGCCATCGTACAACGCACACGTGTTGGCGGCGGTGAGATCGTTAACCTGCTCGGAAACGGCAGCGCTTATTATGCACCGGCAGCTTCATTGGTGCAAATGACCGAAGCCATTTTGAAAGACAAAAAACGAATTATTCCGGTTATTGCTTACCTTGAAGGGGAATATGGCTACAATGACTTGTTCCTTGGTGTGCCAACCATTCTGGGTGGTAGCGGAATCGAAAAAATATTTGAACTGGAACTGACTGCTGAAGAAAAAGCGGGACTGGACAAATCTGCGGATTCGGTTCGTAACGTCATTTCAGTAGTAAACCTGTAAGTTTGAAAACTTTTTGACAGGAACAGACAGAAAACCTTCGGATCATCCGGAGGTTTTCTTTTCTTTGGATAAGTTCCCCAGTATAATGAGATGTGATGTATAGCACACTGACTGAAATTTCTGAGGAGGATGGA
Source organism: Paenibacillus sp. NPDC057886 (assembly GCF_042796655.1). NCBI lineage: Bacteria > Bacillati > Bacillota > Bacilli > Caryophanales > Paenibacillaceae > Paenibacillus > Paenibacillus sp. NPDC057886. The sequence continues at coordinate 81,565 of NZ_JBHVMZ010000001.1, forward strand.
CATTTTGACAATGATTATGTATCTGCTCCATATTATTGGAGCACTGGCGATGGGCTTCTATCTGATCTTGCCATTCGTGGTTGGCAAAATCCGTACCTTGAGTGTTGCCGCCCAAGAAGGAGCATTTGCATCGCTCCGTTCATTGAACCGTATCGCGCAGTACGGACTTGTGATTCAGCTTCTTACGGGTGGTTATTTGATGACCAAGGGTGAGTATTCCTATCTGTGGATGGGCGTGGTAGTCGTTCTGTTGCTGGCTATTGCGGCAATCGGTGGCATTATGGGTAAACCGCTACGGCTGGCAGCAGAGGCTGTGAAAAGCAATCGTGACGTCAGTGCAGAGCAAAGCAAGATTCGTACGTTCAGCACATTGCTTGCTGTATTCCTGCTCATTATGGTGTATCTGATGGTGAATAACCAGGTTATCTAACAACAGCTGCGAACGAGTTTTATTTACGAGCTGAACTTAAAGCGTTTGCACTTCAAACGCTGGGACAAGCTGAATGAGAAAGTAAGGTCTTGAACCGTATTGAAATAGACAGCCCAGAGGCTGTCTATTTTTGTTCACCTGGTCTTGATTAATGTCTGACCATCAGCAAGGGGTATAGTTTTGAATTAACGACATAATTTGGGGCACGTAGTTATACTCTACATTTTAGTTAACCCAGGCTCACAGCGTGGGAAAATACGGTGTTACGACCGTTACGCTTGGACTCATATAGTGCCGTATCGGCATCGCGCAGCAAGGATTCCAGAGAATCGGACCCTCCATTATATTGTGCTACTCCGAAGCTTGAAGTCAGTGGAATACGAGTACCCTGTACCTCCAGCGGGTCATTTAACAAAGCCACGCGTAACTTCTCAGCGAGCTGTTCACCATCTTGGAGGGATGCATTTGGAACTGCGATAACAAACTCCTCTCCTCCATAACGTGCAAACAACATCTCCGGGTTCAGATAACGATTACATACAGAGACTACATGAATGATGGCCTGATCACCAACGTCATGTCCATAAGTGTCGTTAATTCGTTTGAAATAATCAATGTCAAATAATATAAAGGCCGCAGGCTGCAGATTAAGCTGGGCTTCGCCCAGTATCTCTCGACCTCTGAGCAGGAACTGCGTACGGTTATATATTTTGGTGAGACCATCGAAGTAAGCCAGTTGCTTCAGTTGTTCCTGAAGGAAACGTTGCTCTGTAATATCAATCAGCATTATCAGAGTACCGACGGCTTGTCCTTCTTTGTTATAGACATAGGAGGTTCTGACCTGATAACAGACGGTCTCCCCATTCAATTGCCAGTACAGATCAGTTTGCAGACCTTCTCGGCCATATTCCACCGGAAAGGTCTCGCCGGCAAGCGACAGCCATATATCGTTCAGATATTGACCCACCATGCTCAAATCAAGCTCTGGAAGCATATCACGCAGAGATTTGTTGTAGTCGACGAGACGGTTGGAACTATCCAGTACAATAACGCCTTCACGCATACTCTCAAAGATACTATCCTTGGCAATAGGTACGATGGTTAGCAGACGGGACGAGAGAATAGCCCATATGTACATTGCGGATGTGATACACATGAGAACCGGAACAGGGTCCATACCACCTGGGGTCAGACCAAGCAAATACACAAAGGACGCTACCATGGGAATAATCTGTGAAGTGATTAGTGTGAGTAACTGACGACGATACATCTTTTTGGTATGTCTCCATTGTCTGATGAGAATAAGGCAGGCACATAACAGACAGGAAAAGGTGAATGCACCGTGAACGACGTACCATTGCCCTATGGCAATATCCATCAGAGGGACGGAACTGTCTTCTCTTAGCCATACTCTTTTATAGAAAAGATGATGAAAATCATTTGTTGCCACCATGAACAAGGTAATGGAAGGGATTACAAACAGCGCCGCAGAAGCTTTTTTGGATAACTTTTTACCAGTGTATTGCATCATGAGCATCAGTCCAAGAGAGGCGGAGAAAGGTATGCCGATGTATTCGACGACCGTCCAGAATTTCATCTGTTCCAGTGTATTGCTGGCGAGTTCAATCGCGTATCCGAAGGTGTAAACAGACAGAGCTGCTGTATAGAGAATGAATATTTTCGAACTGGGGATTTCTGCTCTTCTAACATAAGTATATAAACACAGAAAAACATTCAGCACAGCTGAAGTTGCTACAAGTGTTATATAAGAATTAATGTGCGATTCCATGGGTTAGGTCTCCATATTAGATCAGAATATTTGCTTAGTTGGGCAGTATGACAACTTCATTCAAAATGGATTAATGTAGTTTTAAAGCTTATCTGTCTACTGTACATTGTACATCAGCCCATAAGTCATAGGAATACAATTTGGGCGGTGAAACAGTTCAATTTCGGAAAAATTTCGAATGTTGGCAAAATAGGTCGAATTCAATGCGGCTTTGCCTCAGTTGACAGCATGTCTGCGAGAAACGATAAAGAAACAACCATTTTAGTATTGGGAATTTTTCTGTTTGACCCCCAAAAGGGAGTGGTAAGTAAGTAAGTAAGTAAGTAAGTATCGAGACAACAGACAAGGACTTTGGAACATGAATGTTGGAAAAGGGAATAATCTGCACTGTTAATGCCATCCTACAGAATGAGACTGGATCAGACATTCCATTTTGAAAGGAGAAATGCCAGATGTCAACCGACACACAAAACAAAAAGACGATGCCTGCCCAACATCAGGATCAGCGCCCGGGTATCGAATCGGAGATGCACCCCAAACCAGAGTTTGAGAAACCTGAATATAAAGCAGCCGGAAAGTTGTTACATAAGGTTGCTTTGATCACGGGTGGAGACAGTGGAATTGGACGTGCTGTTGCCGTCACATATGCGAAGGAAGGCGCGGATATAGCGATTGTATACCTGAGTGAGCATGAGGATGCAGAAGAGACCAAGCGTCAGGTCGAACAGGAAGGACGCAAATGCATATTGATTGCCGGTGACATTGGTGACAATGCCTTTGCCAAGAAATCCGTGCAACAAACAGTTAATCAACTGGGCAAGCTGGATATTCTCGTGAATAATGCAGCGGAGCAGCATCCCCAGCAGCAGTTGGAGGATATTACTCCAGAACAGTTGGAGCGTACGTTCCGCACAAATATTTTTGGCATGTTTTATATTACACAGGCTGCTCTGCCACATCTCAAGAAAGGCAGTACAATCATTAATACAACCTCCATTACCGCATATCGCGGAAATCCGACGTTGATTGATTATTCATCTACCAAAGGAGCAATCACTTCATTTACACGCTCCTTGTCGATGAACGTTGTTGAGAAGGGAATTCGTGTGAATGCCGTCGCTCCAGGGCCGATTTGGACCCCGCTCATTCCATCCACATTTGACGAGAAAAAGGTCAGCGAATTTGGCGCTACTCAGCCGATGAAACGTCCAGGGCAACCGAATGAACTGGCTCCAGCTTATGTATATCTCGCTTCGGATGATTCTTCCTACGTGAGCGGTCAGGTGATGCACATCAATGGCGGCGAAGTGGTGAACGGGTAATCCATTGACGACGTGTTTCAAATGAAGGCGTATCGTTACCAGCATGACTGGTCGGTACGCCTTTTTTTAATGAGCATATAGCGGAATGGATATGATTTTGATCCTGTTTACAAAAGTCGGGATCGGCGTTGATACAACCATGATATTTTATCAGTAGGCTTGCTTGTGGATCGTTCTAACAGCCGCCGATCTGCTGCTTATCAAAAATGGCAGGGTCTCCATGTTATCTGTGATATGATATAGACCGAACAAGTAAGCTTCGGAGGCGGTCACATGAAGATTAGCAAAACAAAATGTGGCACACTATATAACGGGGAAGAGTTCATGCTCGAACCCCAATGAATGGATAGAGTTTGCACCGGGGATGCCACATCAGATGCAGAATCGGGGCGAAGCAGACGTAGAGTTTCTTGTCATTTCACAGCCTACCACTCGTGATGATCGAATAGAAATGGATATGTAATTATTAATTTTATAACAAAGGAAGAGATAGATGAGACCGTTCCGAATTCGCCTTGCCATTATCATGATGGTGCTGATCGGCATTTCCGTCATTGTGGCGGGTTATACGATGGGTAGAGTTTTTAAGACTACTCACATTAATGCACTGGAGCAAACAATGGTGCGTGAGATCAACTTGCTGAAAGCAACGTTCCCGTTTCATGATGCATCTGACCCGACAAATGTAGAGACACAGAAATATTATTCAGAACGTGCTATCGAACTGGATCGACTGACGGATTCACGGGTAACCTTTATCAATAAAGACGGAACGGTCATTGGCGACTCGGAGAGCGATCCCAAGTCAATGGACAACCACTTGAACCGTCAGGAGATTAAAGAAGCGGTTAGGCAGAACTATGGTCAGTCGATCCGTTATAGTGCAACATTGGGGCAGGACATGCTGTATGTGGCACTTCCTGTGAATTCGGACCAAAGCGACATGATCGAGTTACCCAGTGGGAAATTTGACGGTTACATTCGGCTATCCATGAGTCTTGAAGCTGTAGATCAGGGTCTCCAGCAGGGCTGGATTTTGATGTTCTTCACCTTGGGCCTTCTGTTCCTGATTGTGGCTCTGGTAAGTTACCGGGTTGCGCGGGGACTGACATCACCCATTGAGCATATAACGAAGGTGGCTCACCGAATCACCAAACTGGATTATGATGCGAGAGTGGATGTCACCCGTAATGATGAGATCGGGCAACTGGGACTTGCTATTAATGGAATGGCAGACAGCCTTCAGATGCAGCTAAAGACCATTAGAGATAATGAAGCGCTGCTGCAAAGCGTGCTTGCCAACATGACAGGCGGCATTATCATGATTGATACAGGTCAATCCATTGCCCTGGTCAACCGGGAAGCGGAGCGTATGCTTGGCATTCAGGCGGAGCGGGTTACTGGCAAACCATATATTGAATTGAAGCGGCATTATGAGCTGACGCGCACGATTGAAGAGAGTGTTGCATTGCGAGAACCGATGCATGAAGAAGTGAGTGTGTTCAATCCGGTGGAAAAATTGATTCGCATTGATGGAGTACCGATGTCCGAAGATGATGGCGCTTATCGGGGGATGCTCTTCCTCCTGCAGGATGTAACGGCAATCCGCAGGCTGGAATCAATGCGCAGTGAGTTCGTAGCGAATGTATCTCATGAACTTAAGACGCCGGTAGCTGCAGTCAAAGGTTTTGCCGAAACGCTTCTTAGCGGTGGCGTACAGGATAAAGAGACGGAGCGTTCATTCTTGCAAATCATATATGATGAAGGCGACAGACTGAACCGATTGATCGGAGATATTCTGGAATTGTCCAAAATTGAGTCCAAACGGGCTCCACTGCAATGTTCACCTGTGCATGTGCATTCGTTCTTCGAGATGGTTCTGGGGACCCTGTCCAAGGTGGCGGAGAAGAAAGAGATTCGGCTGGAGATGAATGTTCCCGAAGAATTGTATATTGAAGCGGATGAGGATAAAATGAAGCAGATCTTTATTAATCTGTTATCCAACGGCATTAATTATACCCCCGAGGGTGGTCGGGTAAAATTACAAGTGTCGGTTGAACATAATGAGGATGAAGAAGAAGTTGTTTTTGCGGTATCCGACACAGGAATTGGTATTCCGAAGAAAGATTTGCCGCGGATTTTTGAACGCTTCTATCGGGTAGACAAGGGCAGATCCCGTAATTCGGGAGGGACAGGACTTGGACTTTCAATTGTGAAACATCTGGTTGAATTGCACCATGGCAAACTGTCTGTAGAGAGCGAACTTGGCATGGGGACTACGTTTCGTGTTATCCTTCCATTAATTCAGGATGAAGAAATCTAGTGCGATGGAAGTGAAATGTAAAAGGAATGTGCTGTTTTACACAGAGTTAACAATTAGGTGCTATGATAAAGAAAGTGTTGTGGCAACAGACAACCTATAGGAGAGAAGGGGTATCATGGCGCAGCGTTTGCTCGTTATTGAAGATGAACCAACATTATCAAGATTGCTTACGTACAACCTGACACAAGAGGGCTATGATGTTATTGCTGAGGATCATGGATCTTCAGGTTATGATCGGGCATTGTCCCAGGAGTTTGATCTGATTCTGCTGGATCTGATGCTCCCTGGAATGAATGGTCTGGATATTCTGAACAAGTTACGCATTCAGGGTGTTAGTACGCCGGTCATTATTCTCACAGCCAAAAACGGTGAAGCCGAAGTTGTGCAAGGCTTAAAATCAGGTGCCGATGATTATATTACCAAGCCATTTGGTGTATCCGAATTGCTTGCTCGCGTAGATGCGGTGTTAAGACGTTATTCAAACGGTGAAGATTTGCCGCAGCCAGAGGATAAGGATGGTTCTCGTATTATTCTGGGAGAGCTTGAGATTTATCCTTTGAAGTATGAAGTGACACTGGGTGGACAATCCATCAGTCTTCGTCCCAAGGAGTTCGAGGTGCTGCTTTATCTGGCCAAGAAGCCGGGTGTTGTGCTTACACGGGATGATCTGATGAATGCGGTCTGGGGCTTCGATTATATCGGAGGACAGCGCACGGTGGACGTTCACGTCAGTTCATTGCGGAAAAAGCTCGAGCTGGACCCGGAATCGGTTCACATTGATTCGATTCGAGGTGTAGGTTATAAATTGGTTGTAAAAAGAAAAACTCCCCATCATTCAAGTTAACAATGATCGGGGAGTTTTATTTTACATTCCGTAAACACAAATAATTATTTTCCTTTACGTATAGGGAGTAGGATGAAGCTGTCTGAGTGATACTTTGTACCTACATATTCCACCTCAGGACGGAGCTCATACGTAAAGGAGATTGCGCATTTATGCCCATGTTACTCGAAGTGAAGCCCGACCAGCCCAAAGAAATGAGATATACGCAACAGGAACAAGTCATAACTTCCATTGGAGAACAGAAAGATGATGATGAAGTTGGGGTCACCAAAGAGAATGTAATCTCATTACGGGACTATTGCCGTCAAATACCTGTAGTTGGCGTTCATACGACCTGTGGGGAAGCGGCAAGCCTGCTCAATCAGGATCAGGAGTACCCTTGTATTGTATTATGCGATGATCACATGCACCCATTAGGTTTGTTGATGAGAGAGACATTATACCGAATGTTGAATGGGCGCTTTGCGGCAGATCTCTTCTATCGGAAGCCGGTTGTCCATGCAGCGGACTCCTCTCCTGTCATTGTCGATGTGCATGCAGAAGCGACCGCGATTATTGACATCGCTCTGGCTCGCAGCGAGCAATATTTCTACGATTGTTTGATCGTTACTGAAGAAGATCGATTGCTGGGTGTGCTTACGATGAGGGATGTCATGTCCCTTTCCCGTAAGTTGCAGCATGTCGCTTCGGAAGAACGTGTACATATTATTACACAGAGCAGACAGGAAATAACGAGAATCAACGACTCCGTCATCAAACTGGTTCAAGCAGCTCGAAAGGCGGGGGTAGAAGCGTCTCAAATCATGCAGTTGTCCGAACGGGGAGCGAGCAGTCTCAGTCAGGTTGATGCTTCCTATAACCATGTATATCAGCATATGGAGGTTCAGCAGAAGCACGCTGATGACATGCTGAGCTCTATCGACATGGGTTCCGGGATGGCACGCTCCATTCGTTCATTGGCTGACCAAAGCGGGCTACTCGCCATGAATGCTTCCATTGAAGCGGCACATGCGGGGGAGTATGGACGGGGTTTCCAGGTTGTCGCTGGTGAGATTCGCGCACTAGCCAAGCAGACCCGTGAGGTTGCGGGAAATATGTCCTCTTTGCTGGATGATATCGGAGGGTTGACCAGACAGACTGTAGAACTGGTGAGAGCAAGCGCGGCAGAGATTGACAACAGCTCCGCTCATGTAAACGAAGGAGGGGCTGCATTCAAACAGCTAAACACGGCTGTAGCGGGCATGTCCCATATTGCAGAGGATATTGCCGTAGAAGGCAAAACGGCTGGAGAATTGGCAGAGCACATTCGGGAGAGACTGGAAGATATGGTCCAGGCGGATGACTAAATGAAGGTAGGATGGGCATCATTCATACACAATGATCGGATAGGAGGGTCGTGGGTGTGAAAGATGTCTCTTTTTACATTCCGTTAACATGAAAGTGATACTGTTTTTACAATGAGAGGGTAGGATATTATAGATGACCGAGAGCCAGGTTCAATCATTGGCATCGGTCTACGTAAAGGGAATCTGGTTGTCCCTGCCGCGAAGGAGAAGTGAACATCCATGAAGGACCTCATTCACATTGAAGGACTTAATCTATACTATGATACGCATCACGCGCTTAAAAATATATCGATGGACCTGCCGGAGAAGACGGTTACCGCGTTTATTGGTCCGTCGGGTTGCGGTAAATCGACCTTGCTTCGTACATTGAATCGGATGAATGACATGATTCCAGGCGTACGTGTGGAAGGACAAGTTATGTTGGACGGTTCCGACATTTATAGCAATGAGATTGAAGTAGAGACGCTGCGCAAGCGGGTCGGAATGGTATTTCAGCAGCCTAACCCTTTTCCAAAATCCATCTACGATAACGTGGCCTACGGACCACGACTTCACGGGGTGACGCAAAAAGCCGAACTGGATCGTTTGGTTGAGCAGAGTCTTGTTCATGCTGCACTGTGGGATGAAGTAAAGGATGTGCTCAAAAAATCGGCACTCAGTCTCTCTGGTGGACAACAGCAGCGCCTCTGTATTGCACGTGCCCTGGCCGTGCAGCCTGACGTACTGTTGATGGATGAAGCAACGTCTGCACTTGATCCGATCTCAACGCTCAAAATTGAGGAACTGGTCAAGGAATTGCACCACAAATATACGATTGTGATGGTAACCCACAACATGCACCAAGCTGCACGGGTATCGGGTCGTACTGTATTTTTCCTGAACGGGGAAGTGGTGGAGGCGGCGGATACAGAAACATTGTTCTCCACCCCGCAGGATTCCAGAACCGAGGATTATATATCCGGACGGTTCGGATAAGCAAGCTGAGTTCGAACGATCCCGGCGTGTCCGGAGATGATGGATAAGGAGGACATGGAATCTATGATTCGCAGAAAAGAATTTGATCAGGAGCTTGAGGAACTGCGCACACTGCTTCAGCAAATGGGTGAGCATGTAGGCACAGCGTTGGATGGTGCTATTGAGAGTTTACAGACGATGGATGCCGAGAAAGCTCAGGTCATCATCAAGAATGATGCGAATCTGAATGCCTTGGAAGACAAGATTATGGAACTGGGTTCCAAGCTCATTATTACACAACAGCCGGTAGCGAAGGATTTGCGACGCATTATCGTTGCCTTCAAAATCTCAAGTGACCTGGAGCGTATGGGTGACCTTGCGCTGGATGTGGCAAAAGTGACCCTTCGTATGGATGGGCAGCAGCTCATTAAACCGCTTGTCGATATCCCGAGAATGGCTGAAATTGTGAAAGCCATGATTGAGGAATCCATTGAATCCTTCCTGAAAGAAAATACGGATCTGGCCTACAAAATGGCGCAGACCGATGATCAGGTTGACCAATTGTACAGTCATATGATCAGTGACCTCTACTCGTTTATGACAGACCATCCAAACAAGGCTTCCCAAGCGATGCTCTTGATGATGGTAGGACGTTACATCGAACGGATTGGTGACCACGCAACAAATATTGGTGAGAGCACGGTGTATCTGGTAACAGGAAAACGCCCTGATTTGAATCAATAGGTAACTGCAGCAGTGAATTGGGGTATTATTTGTAACGAAATTGAGGGACTTTCTCTCGGGTGGCCTGTGAACAGGCCGTTCGCGGAGGAAGTTCCTTTTTTCGCAGGCAGATTATGATCTGTACAGATGACTAATTTTTTTGTTGTAACAGATGTGTATGGTATCATGAGAGTAGATGTAATTGAAGGATTGACCATACGATACGCGAGGTGCTGGAATGGACAAGTTTATTCTTATAGATGGAAATAGCATTATTTACAGGGCGTTTTTTGCAATGCCGCCGCTAACTAACTCAAAAGGCTTGCACACCAATGCGGTGTACGGTTTCACTACGATGCTACTGCGCTTGCTGGAAGAACATAAACCGACACATGTGATGGTGGCATTTGATGCAGGCAAAGTCACGTTCCGACATGAAGGTTATCAGGAATATAAGGGTGGCCGGGAGAAAACACCACCGGAGTTGTCAGAGCAATTTCCGCTGCTGAAAGAGCTGCTTCAGGGCTTAGGCATTGCCCAGTTTGAGCTTGCAGGGTTCGAAGCGGATGACATTATCGGAACATTAACGAAACGTGCGGATGAAGCCGGAAGACAGGTTCTCGTTGTGTCGGGTGACAAGGATATGTTGCAGCTTGCCTCTGAACATGTGCATATCGGGCTTACGCGCAAAGGGGTAACCGAGATTGAGTTGTACGATCCTGCTCAGATCAAGGAGCGTTACGGTCTGACTCCGCTTCAAATTATTGACCTCAAAGGTCTGATGGGCGATACGTCCGACAATATTCCGGGCATTCCTGGCGTTGGAGAGAAAACGGCTTTGAAGCTGCTGCACCAGTTCGGTTCGGTTGAGGAAGTTCTTAACGGCACAGGTGAGCTAAAGGGCAAAATGAAAGAAAAAATTGAGGCTCACGCCGAAGATGCCCGTATGAGCAAGCAGCTTGCCACGATCCACCGTGAAGTTCCATTGGAACAAACTTGGGAAGATATGCAGTTCGCCGGGTTAAAAGAGGCACTGGCAGGCCCGGCTTTGGCCAAGCTCGAATTCAAGTCTTTGCTTGAGCGTCTGTCTTTCCGTGGAAGTGTAGTTTCTGAACAGGAAGCCGTTCCAGCTGCTGCGGTAGAGTCCTCCGTTGCAACAGTAGAAACGATTAGTGAACTGTTCGGTTCACTCGAATCCATTGATGTGCTGCATGTGGAGACACATGGTGATAACCCTCATCAAGCGAAACTAATTGGACTTGCCGTAGGTTCGGCTGGAACCTATACATTCCTGTCTCCCGAACTGCTTCAGTCGGAAGCGGCGGCACCAGTACGAGAATGGCTGGGCAATGCAGAACAACCCAAGCGCGGTTATGATCTGCACCGTGTTGATCTGGCACTGCATGCGCATGGCATTGAGTTTGCAGGAGCATCCTTTGATGTGCAGCTGGCTGCCTATTTGCTTGATCCAACCGAATCAAATCAGACGATCAGCGGCCTGACCACGAAGTATGGTCTTCCTTCCCTGGTGGAGGATGATACGGTTATGGGAAAAGGTGCAAAATACAGGGTGCCTGAGGCAGATATACTCGGAGACTTTCTGTGTCGGAAAGCGGCGGCGGTAGCAGCCATTATTCCACTTCAGGAGCAGGCGCTGGAGAGCAATGAGATGAACGCGCTATTCCATGAACTGGAGATGCCGTTGTCACGTATTCTTGCTGATATGGAGAAACAGGGGATTAAGGCTAATACGGCAGATTTGCAGGCTTTGGGCAGTGAGTTCGAAGAAAATATCAGCAGGTTGATGGCGGAAATCTACAAGCTTTCCGGTACGGAATTCAATCTGAATTCACCGAAACAACTGGGTGAGATTTTATTTGATAAACTCGGTCTGCCTGTGGTGAAGAAAACAAAGACAGGATACTCTACGGATGCCGAAGTATTGGAGAAGCTGGCTCCATATAATGATGTGGTTAAGCACATTCTGCAATATCGTCAACTTGCCAAGTTGCAGTCCACATATGTAGAAGGACTGCTCAAAGAGATCTCAGATAAGGATGGCAAGGTGCATACGTATTACCGGCAGACGATCGCGGCTACCGGACGTCTGAGCAGCCAGTTTCCGAACTTGCAGAACATTCCGATTCGGATGGAGGAAGGTCGTAAAATCAGGAAGGTATTTGTTACTTCCGAACCGGGATGGTCCATTTTGGCAGCAGACTATTCGCAGATTGAACTGCGGGTACTCGCACATATTTCAGATGATGAGCGGCTGAAGGAAGCTTTTGTTCAGGACATGGATATCCATACGAAGACGGCCTCCGATGTGTTTGGTGTGAAGCCAGAAGAGGTGGATGGAGACATGCGTCGTTCTGCTAAGGCGGTTAACTTCGGTATCGTATATGGGATCAGCGATTATGGTTTGTCTCAGAACCTGAATATTACGCGTAAAGAAGCAGCGCAGTTTATCGATCAATATTTTGAAGTATTCCAGGGTGTGCGCCGATATATGGATGATATTGTGAAGGAAGCCCGTCAGGATGGTTATGTCAAAACGTTGCTGGAACGCCGTCGTTATCTGCCAGAAATCAATGCAAGCAACTTTAATTTGCGTTCCTTTGCTGAACGGACAGCGATGAATACACCGATTCAGGGAACTGCGGCAGATATCATCAAGCTTGCCATGGTACAGATGGATGAAGCACTGCGTGAACGCAAGCTGAAGAGCCGCATGCTGCTACAGGTACACGATGAACTTGTATTCGAAGTGCCTGCGGATGAGCTGGAACTGATGAAAGAGCTGGTTCCTTTGGTGATGGAGAAAGCATTGGAGCTGTCAGTGCCGCTGAAAGCGGAAGTCAGCTACGGAGAAAACTGGTACGAGGCTAAATAATAGATCCCAAGCGGGTTTTCCGTTATTTGACAAAATATTTTTCAACTGTTTTCGACACAAGAAGGGGTCCCGCTGAGCGCCATCTTCCGTTATAATATAGGGGAGGTGAGAACATCATGCCGGAATTACCGGAAGTCGAAACAGTCAGAAGAACATTGAATCAACTTATTGTTGGCAAGACCATTGACTCAGTTACCGTTAGCTTGCCGCGGATTATTCAGCGGCCGGACGACATAGATGCATTTGCAATGGAACTTGCGGGACATACCGTAATCGGTGTGGAGCGCAGAGGCAAGTTTTTGCGTATTTTACTGGACGGGCTGGTGCTTGTCTCCCATCTGCGGATGGAAGGACGGTACGGGGTGTACCAACAGCATGAGGAAGTGGAGAAGCATACCCATGTCATCTTTCACTTTACCGATGGTACAGAATTACGTTACAAGGATGTCCGTCAATTCGGTACAATGCATCTCTTCAATACAGGAGAGGAACTGGTATCCAAGCCTTTGTTAAAACTGGGGCTGGAGCCGCTTGATCCTGCGTTTACCGTAGCTGCATTCCGTGAGGCTGTTGGCAAACGGACGACCAAAATCAAAGCCGTGTTGTTAAATCAGGCATATGTGGTCGGCATCGGGAATATTTATGTGGACGAGGCTTTGTTCCGCGCAGGTATTCATCCGGAGACCATTGCCAAGACATTGACAGAAGCCCAGTTAACCGTGCTGCATGAAGCGATCGTGGCTACGCTGCAGAATGCGGTGGATGCAGGCGGATCCTCCATTAAGTCCTATGTCAATGGACAGGGCGAGATGGGAATGTTCCAGCATCAGTTAAAAATATATGGACGCAAGTCTGAACCCTGTGCAACTTGTGGCACATTAATCGAGAAAAGCGTAGTAGGCGGTAGGGGCACGCATTACTGTCCGAAGTGTCAACCGCTGCTCTAAATCGGTGATGGGTTTGGCAGCATGAACGAAATCGTCAAATTGTAGCACCCTTGGATTCCTCCCTCCATATACTGATATGGCAGAAATAAGCGGGCGTATACCCATACTGGCAACCGTCAGTTGGAACGAGTTCCGCACAGGGGAGGAATCCGGGGTGCTGCATCATTTTATTTCATTACTGGCGCTTGCTTTGGCGCTTAGTTTAGATGGTTTTGGAGTCGGGATTACATATGGGCTGCGGAGGACTAAAATTCCGCTGTTATCCATTGTCGTCATTTCCATCTGTTCGGGTATGGTTATTGCATTATCCATGCAAGTAGGTGTGCTTCTGTCTCATGTCGTATCTCCGGACGCGGCTTCGATTGTCGGAGCGGTTATTCTGATCGGTATTGGCGCATGGTCGTTGCTGCAACTCATTCGAAAACGGGGCAAGGAGCAGCTGGAAACGGACAATGGAGTGGGTGAGGAAACAGGAGCAGGAACAATCCGCAGTGGTACGCAAGCCTCACAAGAAGCTCAGTCGAAAGGCAGGAATCAGGTGCTCGCGCTGGAGCTTGAGCCATCTGCTTCTGGAGGATCTTTGGAACGAATGGTCTTTACACTTGAGCTGCGGAAGCTGGGTGTGGTTATACAAATCCTGCGTAGCCCTTCGAAGGCGGATATGGATAACTCGGGAAGTATTTCCGTCCAAGAAGCGATGTGGCTTGGTATAGCTCTTTCTCTGGATGCTTTCGGTGCAGGATTGGGGGCAGCATTATTGGGATTCCCGACTTTGTGGACAGCATTAGTTATTGCGTTGTTTAGTGGGGCATTTCTGTCACTGGGCATGAAGGTTGGATTACGCTTTGCTGCTCTGCGTTGGATGCGAAGATTATCTGTGCTACCTGCGCTTTTATTAATGTTTATGGGAATAATGAAGTTGTTGTGAGGTGAAACAATGAATATTGGCTTAACCGGCGGGATCGCGACAGGCAAAAGCAGTGTGTCCACCTTTCTCGCCAGTAAGGGAGCGTTGCTCATTGATGCAGATGTTATTGCCCGGGAAGTAATGCTGCCCGGGCATCCCGTTTTGGCTGCGGCTGTTCAGCGGTTCGGACAAGCCATATTGAATGAGGACGGAACACTGGATCGGAAAAAGCTGGGCAGTATTGTGTTTCAGAATCCAGAGGAGCGCAAGGCACTGGAGGCTATTACACATCCTGCGATCCGCAAGGAGATGCGCGAGCGCGCTGCTGAATATGAACATAAACATCCGGACAAGCTGGTCATATCCGATATTCCGTTGTTGTACGAGTCAGGGCTGGAGGATGGCTTCGAAGAAGTGATGGTGGTATACGTCCCGAGGTCTGTACAGCGGGAACGACTGATGAGCCGGGATGGAATGACGGCGGAACAGGCAGATGCCCGTATAGACGTGCAGATGGACATTGAAGAGAAGAAGCAGCGTGCTGACGTGGTTATTGATAACAGCGGCTTGTGGTCAGAGACGGAGCAGCAAATCATTTTATTTTTGCATCGTAAGGGACTATTATGAGATTGCTGCGTAAGAAACGGGTATTGTTGTTGATGTTTGTGTCTTTTGTATTGGTGCTGTTCCTGAATACCAATTGGATGTCATGGTTCTATCCGATTCATTATAAGGAAGAGATTCGTGCCCAGTCTCAGAGTTATGAGGTCGATCCGTTTCTCATAGCTTCCATCATCAAGGTGGAGACCAATTTTAAGACAAGCAAGGAATCCAAGAGAGGTGCCATCGGGTTAATGCAGCTGATGCCCGACACCGCGAACTGGATTATGGAGCAAGCCAAAATACCGGGCACCTCACTGGAAGAATTGAAGCACGAGCCTGAAAGGAATATCCAGTTGGGTACCTGGTATCTACGTAATCTGTCAGATCAATTTGATGGGAATGAAGCGGCTATGATTGCTGCTTACAATGCAGGTCCTGGCAAAGTGAACTCATGGCTAAGAGATGGCGTATGGGACGGTTCTTTCGAAACTGTCAAAGATATTCCGTTTGGTGAAACCCGGCACTATGTACAACGCGTTATTTATTATTATAATCAATATGTAAAGATCTATAATACGTTCTAAAATAAGACACTCTGGATTCATGGTCTAAAATAAGTAGAAGCACCGAGCAGACCGGTTATTCACCGGCCGCTCCATGCTCCTCTGTGTACCGTATTACGATGCAGATATTATTGGTATTGACCTGCCAATTGCTGTTCTGCAATTGTTACCAGACGCTTCGTGATGTATCCACCGATCGAACCGTTCTCGTAAGAAGTCATGTTACCTTGGTATCCGTCTTGTGGGATGCTGATTCCGAGTTCTTGAGCAACTTCATATTTCAGTTGTTCGAGAGCTGCGGAAGCTTTAGTTACCACCAGGTTGTTGGAGTTGCCATTGCTTTGGGCCATTGCTGTTCACCTCCTCGCGGTTGGTAAAAGTATTATGTGCCCTCAATACGATTTTCATAACTAAATGAATTAGGCAATTTATGGTAAAAAGTAAAACATGGGAAGTGATCTGATTTGAAATGTCCTTACTGCGCCTATCTGGGCACAAAGGTGCTTGATTCAAGGCCGGCCAATGAATCGAAATCGATTCGCCGTCGTCGTGAGTGTGAGCAATGTAGCCGTCGATTTACAACTTTTGAAATGGTGGAAGAAACGCCGCTAATCGTCATCAAAAAAGATGGTAGTCGCGAGGAATTTAGCCGGGACAAGATTCTCCGTGGCCTGATTCGTGCTTGTGAGAAGCGTCCGGTTTCTGTAGAGACGCTGGAGATGATGGTATCCGAGACAGAAAAGGCCCTGCGGAATACAGCTGATGCTGAAGTCGAGAGTCGCCAGATTGGCGAGCTGCTGATGGAGCAGCTGTTTCCCGTTGATGAAGTAGCCTATGTACGCTTTGCTTCGGTTTATCGTCAATTCAAAGACATCAATATGTTCATGAAAGAATTAAAATCTCTTTTGTCCAAAGAAGACATCGAGGAGTAATGAAGCAGGAAAGGAGAAGAGCATTCTGGGGTTACGGTCATGTGTTCCAGGTAAAAGGTTGTTCTTCTCCAATTATTTTGGTTTGTAAAAAAAATATTGACAGCAAAAGCTGTATTTTATATGATATAGGAGTCGCCTGCGGAACATTGCAGAGTTTGGACAACATGTTAGATTCATAATTTGGGGCCTTAGCTCAGCTGGGAGAGCGCATCGCTGGCAGCGATGAGGTCAGGGGTTCGATCCCCCTAGGCTCCACCAAAATAGTAAATGCGCGCAGTTCCTTGGAACTGCGTTTTTTGTTTTTGTATGAACATACGCTGATAGAACGAAGAAAGTGCGTTTCGCAAGAACGTTCGATAATTTACTGAACGAGAACTCATAATGTTATATAATAGCAAATAACTGGACGAGCATTTTCTTGCTACATAATTTGAACTCATAGTTTCTACAAAGTGCTGTACCTCGCCAATACTGATAAAGAAAAAGAAAGTCAACCGAAGGAGGGTATAGACAATAACAACAAAATTCAAGAACTATAATCGCCGAGACGATTGTCAGCAAGAAACCAGTCGATGTGGGTTTCGAAACTCGGCATACCTGGACGCTAGCTATCTTGACCGCTTGGATCAAGCGACAGTTTGGCCAGTCGTTAACAGAAAAAGGTTTATCTAAGTTACTTACACTGCTTGGACTTATCTACACCAAAGATACATAAATACTTGCCCACCCAAACCCGGCTGAGCAAAGAGCATTTCGTGAGATCACGCTCCCAGCACTGAAAGAGCAGGTCATGCAAAGAAAAACAGATCACTTACTATTTAAAAACGAGTCGATGATTCGTGCATGTCTGCGCTGCAATACAACTGGTTTCTCAAGGGGCAACAACGAAAGATCCCAACATACAGCCGCCATGAAGGGGCTAAGTTGCTTGCTGTTGTTAACTACGAAATGGGACGTGTTACACATCAGGAGGTTGAAGAGTGTGACACCGCTGCGTTTAAAAGGTTCCTCGAACGTGTGCTGTAAGAGTACCCGACAGATGAACTGGTCATGGTGATCGATAACGCTCATATCCATCACTCAAAGCAGTTACACTACCTTTTCTCCAAAAGCAGGAACGATTAAAGCTCGTTTTTCTGCCGAAATATAGTCCGCAACTGAACTCTGTTGAGGGACTATGGAAACGGCTTAAGCAGTACGTCGTTAACCATGTTTTTTTTCAGCAAATTCTATCAAATTCGAAAAAATGTCACTGTTTCATGAAATAAATTAATTTATCGTCAACCAGAGTCATTGATCGGCTTCTAACTTGAATATTAGAATCTTCAGTTCATCTTATATAAGTTCGACGGAGTTGAGCTTTTTTTGTGTAAAATTTGTTCGGAACGTTCTATTCGGGTTGGAATATCGCGGTGAATCCTAACTTAGAGAGTGGGTAACAGGATATGTATAAAACAAGAATAATAAGAAAGTTATTTATGGGTGTAATCATTTTAAGTTTGCTGCCATTGTACTTATTTGACAAGGCGTTTGCCGCCACTCCAACAGCCACCATTGTTGTAGCTGACGAACTTCTGACTTCCGGAGAAACGTCATTGGTAACGATTACCTTTTCAGAAGCGGTGACTGGGTTTGACCTTGCTGATTTGACAACAGGTAGCGGCATTCTTAGTGAATTAACAACTTCTGACAATATCACCTATACCGCAACTCTCACGCCGCCTCTAAGCAATCGCAGCGGCCCCTTCCATATTTCGCTCAATCATTCAGGTGTAATTGCCGCAGGCAATGTGGGGAGTGGAACCACCGTATCTAACAATTACTATGTCGACACAGTTATGCCTTCCGTTACAAGTGTATATATTCCTAGCAATGGCACTTATGGTGTAGGAGAGGACTTGAGTTTTACAGTGAACATGGACGAGATCGTGGTCGTAACGGGCATTCCAACAATCTCGATAGTCGTAGGAGCAACGACTGTATATGCGACCTATGCAGGCGGTTCGGGGACAAGCGCGTTGCAATTTAGATATACCGTCCAAACTGGACTATCTGATAGTAACGGGATTACCATAGGAGCCTTGTCACTGAATGGCGGATCAATTAAGGATGAAGCAGGCAACGCTGCAGTATTAACGCTTAATAGCGTGGGCAGTACGGCGGACGTGCTAGTAGATGCAATCCCCCCAACGATATTAAGCGTATCGCCGACATCGGGTCCGACGACCGGAGGCACAACCGTCACGTTGACCGGTACGAAGTTCTCTGGGGCAACCGCGGTGATGTTTGGTGCAACGGCGGCCACGTCCTTTACCATAAATTCGGAAACGTCAATCACGGCAACTGCTCCGGCGGGTAGTGCAGGAACCGTAGACGTAACAGTAAAGAGACGAAGTGGCACATCAACGACATCGGCGGCGGATCAGTATACGTATATAGCCGCGCCAACGATCACAAGCGTGTCGCCAAAATCGGGAACGACGTTCGGAGGCACGACCGTCACGTTGACCGGTACGAATCTGACCGATGCAACGGCGGTGAAGTTCGGTGCAACGGCGGCGACGTCCTATACGGTGAACTCGGCGACACAAATCACGGCCATCGCCCCGGCGGGTAGTGCAGGAACGGTAGACGTAACGGTAACGACGCCGGGCGGTACATCGGCGACATCGGCAGCGGACCAATATACATACCATGCCGCGCCAACGATCGCAAGCGTGTCGCCAACATCGGGTCCGACGACCGGAGGCACGACCGTCACCTTGACCGGTACGAATCTGACCGGGGTGACTGGGGTGACGTTCGGCGGAAGGGCGGCGACGTCCGTAACAGTGATTTCGGCAACGCAAATCACGGCGACTGCTCCACCCGGCACGGCGGGAGCCATAATTATCGCGGTGACGACACCGGGGGGCAGCGCAACGTTGACGGGCGGCTACACGTACTTCGTGGCCGCGCCGACGATCACAAGCGTGTCGCCGGTATCGGGTCCCACATCCGGAGGCACGACTGTCACGTTGACCGGTACGAATCTGACCGATGCAACGGCGGTGAAGTTCGGTGCAACGGCGGCGACGTCCTACACAGTGAACTCGGCGACACAAATCACGGCCATCGCCCCGGCGGGTAGTGCAGGAACGGTAGACGTAACGGTAACGACGCCGGGCGGTACATCGGCGACATCGGCAGCGGACCAATATACATACCATGCCGCGCCAACGATCGCAAGCGTGTCGCCGGCATCGGGTCCGACGACCGGAGGCACGACCGTCACCTTGACCGGTACGAATCTGACCGATGCAACGGCGGTGAAGTTCGGTGCAACGGCGGCGACGTCCTATACAGTGAACTCGGCGACACAAATCACGGCCATCGCCCCGGCGGGTAGTGCAGGAACGGTAGACGTAACGGTAACGACGCCGGGCGGTACATCAGCGATATCGGCGGCGAATCAATTTACGAGGTTTGTTGTTACGTACGTGATCAGCCCGTTGTCGGATAAGGTGCTGAATGCGCTGACCGCAGGGTATGCATCGGGGACGCAGGAAACGAAAACGGTCACCTTGACACGAACGGGAACCGGCGACTTGGCGAGCTTGGCGACAGCGCTCGGCGGAACGAACGCCGGTAGCTTTACGATTACGCAGCCAACGGTGACAACGCTCAATAGTGGGACGTCGTCGACGACCTTTACGGTAAAAGCGAATGACGGACTGGCCGCAGGGACGTATAAGGCTACGGTAACAGTGTCGGCCGGGGGCATGACGCCGGTTACCTTTACTGTAACGCAGGTTGTTAATAGTAGCAGTAGCAGTAGCAGTAGCAGTGGCAGTAGCAGTAGTGGTGGAACTACTCCTGTTACTTCAACCCATTTGGATATTGACCAAAACGGCATTATGATTGACTGGGCTAAAATCGACAGCAGTAAGCCGTCAGTCACTCTTGAAGTTACACCAAAAGACGGCGTTGCCTATGTCAGCATACCAGCAAGCATTTTAACGAGCATTGAGGGCAAGAACGCTACTTTCTTCATCGAGATTAAGACTCCTTACGGCAGCTATCAAGTGCCGGTCAATCTGGCATCGCTCATTCCGGGGCTGAAGGACTTGTTAGCTAAGAATAACGTGAATAACGATGACATTAGCTTTAAAATCACGTTAACCGACAAGTCTGGCGATAAGGACTTCCAAGCAGTATTTGCAAACAGCCTGCCGAATGGCCAAGCAATGGGTGCAATTGTAGATTTTCATATCGATATCATCAACACCAAGACGGGACAAGCAATCGGAACGGCAGATAAGTTCAGCAAGGCGCTTACAAGAGTGATTCCGATGCCCAAGAGCGTGACCGGCATGCCTGCTCAATGGGGGGCATTCCGCTATAACGTAACGACAAAGAAATTGGAGTTCGTGGCAGCTGAGAAAAAACAGATTGACGGCGTATGGGTTGTGAAGATCAACTCCTATTCAAATAGTGTCTACGTTGTGGCACAAAACACGGTAAGCTTTGCCGATGTACAGCAGCATTGGAGCAAATCTGATGTCGATCTTGCTGCTGCGAAAGGTCTAGTCGAAGGCGTAGGCGGTGGACTGTATGATCCTAACAAAGCGGTAACCAGAGCAGAGTTTACCGCTTTGTTAGTCCGGGCGCTTGGACGCGGCACCTCTGATAAGGACATGGCGCCTTATAACGATGTCAAACCAGGTACGTGGTATTCCGGCGAGGTATCCACAGCGAAGGAGCTCGGACTGCTCGCCTTTGTGAAAGGAAACAGCTTTACCCCTAATCAGCCGCTTACACGAGAGGAAATGGCTAGTGTGCTGGCGGCAGTGGGCAGACTTGAACAGTTGCCGATATCCAAAGAGCCGGTGAGCCTTAATGACTTCAAGGATATCGGAAACACGGATATAGCCTATCTTGAGGACGTTCGTCTGATGGTCAAGCTTCATATCATGACAGGCACGAGCGCAAATACGTTCGATCCGAAGGGGGAGACGACGCGTGCGCAAGCGGCGGTTGTGTTCATCAGGATGCTACTGACGCTGGGTTCAATCGATAGATAAGAATGGAAAACCCGCTTGAGCAGATATAATACTGTTCAGGCGAGTTTTTATATCCCGGGCCTTAGCGCAGCTGGGAGAGCGCATCGCTACCAGCGATGAGGTCAGGGGTTCGATCGCCCTAGGCTCCATTGTTAAAAAGCCTTAACAGGCCGTAACGGCTTTGTTCAATAGTTTATCTAAAAGGAACATTAATGTAGTGATTCACCTGTTGAAGGTGGTGTCATCCAGCAAGGAGTTAAGCCCCTTGAGAGGCTGTCTCGAACGGGCCAATCATTTCGCTGTAAGATGCTAACAAACCTGCCGCACCCAAATGTGTCAGGTTCATTAGAACACCAAAACACATTAGAATAACGCGAACCAAGGGCTGTCCCCGTCATATTCATGACTATGGGTCAGTCCTGTTTTTATTCTCGATTCACTCAGATTAATCTGGACAGCGCGTAAAACGGATGTTATATTGTTTCTGTAAGAAACAATATTATTCGTAAAAGAAATTATTAACGATAAACTCTTATGGTTACTTTATGGATAATGTATATCAACAAAATGGCTCAAGACGGTTATGCGGGTTGATGCTTGAGCACAATGAAGGGATGGAATGAATGATGAGCCATATCGAGACAACAATTAAATCTTTTGACGGAACCAAGCTTTATTTCAGCAAGAATATTGTAAGCGATGCCAAGGCGGCCGTAGTCATTGTTCATGGCTTGTGTGAGCATGCTGGACGCTATGATTATTTGACGGATAAACTGAACAAACGTGGTTTTGACGTATATCGTTTTGACCATCGTGGTCATGCAAGATCAGAAGGGCAGCGTACGTTCTACAGTGATTTTCATCAGATCATTGATGATGTGAATGCGGTTGTTGAAGCGGCCTTGCAAGAGAGCGGCGACATTCCGCTTTTTGTCATTGGGCATAGCATGGGTGGCTTCGCATCCTCTTCATTTGGAACGAAATATCCAGGCAAAGTAAAAGGGATCGTTCTATCTGGAGCGCTAACTCGTTACCATACGAAGGTTGCCGGAGAACTTCCACTTGATCTTCCCCTGGGTACGTATTTCCCGAATGAGCTTGGCAGCGGCGTATGCAGTGATCCGGAGGTGGTATCCGCTTACGTTAATGATCCGCTTGTAGAAAAACAGATTTCCGTGGATTTGTTCAATAGCTTGGGGTATGGAGTGACCTGGTTAAAAGCACATGCGAAGCAGTTTGTCGATCCTGTACTTGTTCTGCATGGAGTAAACGACGGGCTGGTGAGCGAACAGGATTCGCGTGACTTTTACGGAGATATTGCCTCAACCGATAAAACGCTGAAAATATATGCACATCTCATGCATGAGATATTTAATGAACCTAATCGCGATGAAGTCATTGAGGAAGCCATCACATGGATTGAAAAACATATCTAAATTCAGTACATTGGAAGAGAGAGAGAATTTGAAGGTGAAAGGGATTATTCATGAAATTAGACTGGATGGGGGACCATCGGGAACTTATTGAGAAGATCATCAAGTACGGTAATGCATACTCGAACACCTATAAGCTTCAGCGAAGCTATGGTACCGATATGATGTTCTCTGCTTCGCAGATTCAGACGCTGGAGTATATTCTGGAAGCGGAGGACAAGGAAGAAAAGATGTCGGAAATGGCAGGACGTCTTGGCGTGAGCCGCAGCACGTTTTCCAAAAATGTGAAGATTCTGACGGAAAAAGGATTGCTCGAAAAATACCATTTAAGTGGTAATCGCAAAGACATTTATGTCAAACCCTCTGCTAATGGACGCGAGGTGTACGCCAAATATACTGAATTTGTTCGTGAGCTGTGCTTTGATGATATCTTTCGGTATGCTGGCAAGATATCAGAGGCTGACAAGGAAAGCTTTATACGCATTATGGATTTGTTTGCAGATGTGTTGGTCTGGTATGGTGAAAAAGAACAGGAACCGCGCAAGCTCATCAAAATTGATCCGAATCGTGATTAAAGGCGTATCATGTAATGAAAGTTGAATAGGTCATCCCTTGTATCAAGTGAACACTTTTGATGGTCATATCCTGTCATGCAGACCACAGGACTGAACGAAAACATTGAAGCTGCGACCGTTTCCCAATCTTGTACCGGGGAACGGTCGTTTTTTTATCCATTCTCAAATAGTTACTTTGGGAAGAATGTATTCCGGATGAATCAGTAATGCTAAAATAGGTATAGCTTATTTAACCGCGTAGAGTGAGCTGAAATTTGAGTTATTACCCACCCGGTAAACGTCACGGAGGATACGAAAATGAACAACTCGGAATGGGCAGAGTCCTATTTTCCAATATATACAGCAGACAGCATTCAATCATTATATAGCACGTCAACGATGCCGATACATACAATCTATGAGAACCTAACCGTTCTGTTGGCCGTTTCAAGTGGTAAGGGCTCACTTCATCTCAACGATTACATATACGAACTCACCGATGGTATGGTAATCCTTATTCCGGCGAAGAGTGATGTTGTTATACAGGGGAATCTGATGCATCCACTTCATATATACACTCTCTCCATCAGCACACAAGAACAGAAGCGATCACTGCCATTGGAAGCCATGGGACGGTCCAGTGTGCTTGCAGCAGGAACCCTTATTGAGTTCTATGAACCAACGATTGCAGCACAGCTTGAGGAGCTGTATATGTATCGTTTACCTGGCAATGAAGTCAGGCATATGCGTAACCAGATTCTGTTTCATCAAGTTCTGATGAGTCTGTTGCAGCGAATGGAAGCAAGATATATTGCGAGTGAGCAGCCGTCCATGGAACGCAGCATCACATTTATGGAGAACCATTTTAGTGAGAAAATAACAACTGAAGGACTCTCCGAAATTGCGGGGGTCAGTCGCTCTCACTACTCCACTCTTTTTAAGCAGCTTACTGGATTCGCACCGAATGAGTATCTTTCACGCTTGCGTGTTCACCGGGCCAAAGAGTTATTAATTAGCGGGTCCGCTTCACTTCGTGAGATTGCGCTGAAGGTTGGATACAAAGATGAATTCTATCTTAGCCGCCGCTTCAAGCAGCAGACAGGAGAGAGTCCTTCAGGTTACACGCGCCGCAGGCCTTTTCAACAAGTGGCTGTGTGGTGTGCTCCTTATGCGAGCCATCTGATGTTACTTGGATTGGAGCCAGCAGTCGTTATCTCGGAAAGCAGCGAATATGTAAGCACAGAGGGAGTGAGCCCACCCCAAACGATACGTTTTATCCATTCCGACAGTTCACCTGAACAAATAAAATCCGCATTACTGGATGCCAATATTGAGCTCATCATTGCAGCAAATCAGCATCTACACATGAACGGATTAAGCTCCGAACGTCTGCGATCTATCGCCCCTATTGTCGAAATTGCGTGGATGGAGCTTGGGTGGAAAGAACATCTGCGGTTCATCGCACAGGCGATTCAAAGGGTGGAGCAGGCAGAACAATGGCTGGCAGACTTTGAAAAGGAAGAACAGCAGGCACGGGAAGCCATTCAAACGAGCCAGATTGTGAATGAGACGCTGACCATTCTCGTTATAAAACCGGATACCTTACGAATATATGGAATCAGAAATGTCGGTTATGTGATGTATCAATCGCTCGGATTACGTCCTCCGGCCAAGATTGCCCAGGAAATACAGAGGTTTGGCGATCAATTTCACTCGGTATCTATCCAACTGTCGGAACTTCAGGATTACGAGGGCACTCGTATGCTCGTCATTGTTTTTCCAGATGGAAAAGGGTCAAAGGCTCATTCAGAAGGTATATTTAACTCGGAATACTGGAAAGGGCTCGAGGCAGTGAAGCAAAATCGGATCTATCATCTGGAGCAGGAAGAGTGGATACCCTACAATCCGGTTTCCATTCGTTTGCAGCTCCGACGGGCTGTATCCTTATGGGCTGGCATTCAATAATCCAAACGTTTTCTCAAACAAAAAGGCATGGTTAGGTTCATCCTGCATGCCTATAATTAGCTATTGTAATGAGAATGATTTTCATATTCAAAGAAAAAGGGGAGAGAGTCATCTAATGAGAAAGCTTTTGGTTCCATTTATATTAGTTCTGGTCTTATTGCTTAGCGCTTGTGGAAGCAATTCAGCCAAAGATACAACGGAGAATGCAACTGCATCCAACGAATCCACTTCTTCGAACACGGATTCAGCAGGTTCTTCATCCGAGTCAGATTCGGGCACATTCACTTATCAATCGGAGACAGGACCTGTGGAAGTTCCTTCCCACCCGCAACGTGTGGTTGTGCTGACCCGGTTCCTGACAGGAAACGTGATGGCACTGGATGTGCCACTGGTTGGTGTGGATGAAATGTCCAAGGAGAACCCGAATTTCAAAGATAAACTGGCGAATACAGAGGCGGTTACCGACGAAAGTCTGGAGAAAATTATTGAATTGAACCCAGATCTGATTATCGGCCTGTCTGATATCAAGAACGTAGATAAACTGAAGCAAATTGCGCCAACAGTCACCTATACATATGGTAAGGTGGACTTCCTCAAGCAACAACTGGAGATCGGAAAGCTTGTGAACAAAGAAAAAGAAGCACAGGCTTGGGTTGACGATTTTGACGCTCGAAGCAAAAAAGTTGGGGAAGAGATCAAAGCCAAAATTGGCGCCAATGCGACTGTATCCGTTATTGAAACGTTCAATAAACAACTTTATGTGTATGGCGAGAAATTCGGACGTGGAACGGAAATACTGTATGATCAATTCGGTTTAGGCATGCCAGATAAAGTCAAGGAAGCTACCAAGAAAGACGGATTCTTTGCTGTATCCAACGAAGTACTGAAAGACTACATGGGAGACTATGTAATATTTAGTAAAAATGCCGACGAGGACAATTCGTTCCAAAATACCGAAACATACAAAAATATTGATGCGGTGAAAAATAATCGAGTATTTGAAACGGATGCCAAGGCATTCTACTTCAATGATCCGTTGAGCATGGAATACCAGCTGGAATTCTTTATCCAACATTTTCTTGGCAAGTAAACATTGAATGTGATGAAAAATAAACGACTTCCTTTTCGGTTTGTGACTAAGCTGCTGGGTAGTGTACTCGTACTTATCGTGTGTTTCATCATCGCCATGATGTTTGGCGCAGAAGAAACGACATTCCGCAATTTGTGGCTGACCCTGACCTCTGCGACCAAGAACGATAATATTCTTATTCTGCGAGAGATCAGACTTCCAAGGGAACTCGCTGCCATGCTGATCGGAGCGGCTCTCGCCGTCTCCGGAGGCATCATGCAGGGCATTACTCGCAATCCGCTGGCTGATCCTGGACTGTTAGGTCTGACTTCAGGTGCCAATATGGCGCTTGCACTGGCTTTTGTTTTTATGCCATCACTCGGATATTTCGGGATTATGGTTGCTTGTTTTGTTGGTGCTGCACTTGGAGCCACATTGGTTATTGTGCTTGGCTCGATGCGAAGGGGGAGCTTGTCTCCTATCCGGGTAGTGCTGGCCGGGGCAGCGGTATCCGCTTTTATGTATGCCATCTCGGATGGCATCAGTATCTATTTCAAAATTTCCAAGGATGTATCCATGTGGACTTCGGGAGGACTCATCGGAACGACATGGGGCCAGATTCAAGCCATTGCGCCTGTCATACTGGTTGGTCTAGTCATTGTTCCGTTCCTTTCCAATCAGATCAATATTCTTAGTCTGAGCGATGAGGTGGCGACTGGATTGGGGCAAAAGCTTGTACTCATCAAAACCGTTCTGTTCCTGCTCGTCATCGTGCTTACCGGAGCGTCGGTTGCATTGATCGGAAACATGGCCTTTGTCGGCTTAATGATCCCGCATATTGTCCGTAAATTGGTGGGCACGGACTATCGGTATATTATACCCGTATCCATTTTTGCCGGAGCATCATTTATGCTTCTTGCCGAAACATTGGGCCGAACGATAAATGCACCTTATGAAACACCTGTGGTCGCCATTGCTTCCATGCTTGGTTTACCTTTCTTCCTGTTCGTTGTGCGTAGAGGGGGCAAAGCGTTCTCATGACAATGTCTGCGCGAATTCGCAAGCAACGACTGATTCTGCTCGTGTGTTTGCTGCTGATCCTCATCACGGCTGTGGTAGGTATGAGCTGGGGTTATTCCTCGTTGTCTTTCAAAAGGGTAATTCCGGTGTTATTTGGTCAAGGTACATTTAAAGAAGACTTTGTTCTGTTTTCGGTCCGATTACCTCGAATTTTTATTACATTACTAGCTGGTATGGCGCTTGCGCTGTCAGGTTCCATTTTGCAGAGTATAACGCGTAATGACTTGGCCGATCCAGGCATCATCGGAATCAATTCCGGAGCAGGTGTTGCCGTTGCGATCTTCTTCCTGTATTTCCCGATTGAAGCGGGCACGTTCGTTTATATGTTGCCGTTAGCTGCTTTTATCGGTGCATTACTGACTGCGGCGCTCATCTATCTGTTCTCCTATAGCCGGACCAAGGGACTTGATCCCATAAAAATGGTGCTGGTCGGGGTTGGATTCTCGATGGCGCTGTCAGGCATCATGATTGTCATCATCTCTTCCGCGGAGCGTTCCAAGGTCGACTTTATTGCCAAATGGATATCCGGAAACATATGGGGGGCAGACTGGCCATTCATATGGGCTTTGCTGCCTTGGCTGATTGTATTAATCCCGCTTACATTGTTCAGAACCAGACGGCTTGATCTGATGGGGCTGAACGAAGAAACAGCAATCGGAGTGGGATTGAAGCTGGAGCGGGAACGCTTGGTACTCATGGTGATTGCCGTTGCAGCCGCCGCTTCTGCTGTATCGGTTACGGGAGGAATCGCATTTATCGGTTTGATGGCTCCACACATTGCCAAAGCGCTGGTCGGTCCACGTAACTCGTTATTTATTCCTGTTGCCGTTCTTCTTGGAGGTTGGCTTCTATTAATTGCCGATACCGTTGGGCGCAACCTGGTTGACCCTGATGGAATTGCGGCAGGAATTATGGTCTCCCTAATCGGTGTACCTTATTTTGTCTATTTATTATTGAAGAAATAATCTAAAAAGCTTTAGACTAATTAAACACTTAGCTAATCAGGCTATCTTTTGTCGTTAAGACAATGGATAGCCTTTGTTTGTACTTTTTACGGGTAGAAGGTGAAACTCAAGCTTCCCAGTATGACTTGATTTGTGTGATAAGATAAAATAAGGACATTTTAAACTGATGCTAAAAGATAGGTGGAATTACCATGTCAGATGTGGATCAATTAGCTTCAATATTTGCAGAAAATTCGTTTAAAATAGATGGAATTAATCGATTGGTTTTGCAACCCAAAAGTATATTGCGTGATTTCAGAACATTAAATCATGGATTTCTTTTTGTGGTACGGGGAGAAGCCAGCATGTCAGTGAATGAAACGATATACGAATTACAGCCCGGGCTTCACTGGAACTCGCCGTGGATGAGGTCATCATTAACTACGGCTATGAGCGGGACAAGGAATTACTGGTGAACAGTCATATTAAGATTGATATGAAGGATCATTGGATTGCAGGCACACCTGTCAGCGAGACCTCCGTATCGGGTATTTTCGCTGCGGGAGATATTTTGCATCATGAAGGAAAGCTTCATTTGATCGCAGGAGCGTTCCAGGACGCTGCCAATGCCGTAAACAAAGCCAAGCTGTACGTGGCACCCGGAGCCACTACACATGGGATGGTTTCCTCGCACAATGACTTGTTTACGCAGAAAAACCGTGAGCTGATGAAACATTTATACACCAAATAAAATACACAAACTCGAATGATTATCCTGAAGTTTTTCATGCAAGATCAAAAAAAACGCTCACCCGTCACCATGACGAGGAGCAGTTTCTTTTTCACAAGCCGACGATTTCGTCGGTCTGCTTAACTAATTAATGTGAGGCTCGTATTTTAGCGTTTAACCGCTTCTCCAGCGAATACTTCAACGTTCATTGGAGCGGCCATGAATGCAGCTGCTTGTTGAACGAAAGCCTGGAAATGGGCGCTTGCATTATGAGAAGCTGTAGCGGCTTCGTCCTTCCACAGCTCAATCATCGTGTAATGATGTTCGCGTTCAGTACTTTTGGCGAGATCATAGCTGATGTTGCCTTCTTCATTGCGTGTTGCAGAGATCAGTACTTTTGTTGCTTCCAAAAAAGCTTGTTCCTGATCTGGTTTAACTTGCAAGTGAGCGTGAATGATAATCATAATATTCAACCTCCATTAGTGTAGTTAGAATGTTGTTATTGTTTCTGAACATAAAGGTGCTGGAACATGTAAAACATTGCCTGATATTATGCCCAGGTCGTAATTTTCTCAACAGGCAGACGGTAGGAAGGATGACCTTCTTTGGCCGATTTACCGATCGAGATTAGCATGACTGGTTGGTAACGATCTTTATCCATGCCGAAAGTTTCAGCAATTTGATCTTTCTCATATCCACCGATCGGGTTAGTATCATAACCATGAGCACGTGCAGCGAGCATCAACTGCATGGAAGCCAAACCTGCGTCAATCAGATTGACATCCCGAAGAGCGGAAGCGGGCATGTTATCGTAGTATGGTTTAACAGCTTTCATTTGCATATCTTTGACTTCTTGTGGCATGTAACCATGCTCAACCGCTTTGCTGAAGATTTCGTCCATGTGTTCCGCATTGTTCATGTCAATAAACACACCAATAACAGCGGCGGAAGTCAGTACCTGATTTTGATTGAATTTCGCGAGAGGAGCAAGCTTTTCTTTGCCTTCAGCCGTATCTACGACCAGAAAACGCCATGGTTGCATATTAACCGAAGAAGGTGCGCGTGAAGCTTCAGCCAAAATCTCTGTCATTTCCTCACGGCTGATTTTGACTTCAGGATCATATAGTTTTACAGACCGGCGGCCGTAAGTAATTTCGTTAAAATCATTTGTCTTTTGAAAAGTGCTTTGGAATGTACTCATGTATGGTTCTCTCCTCTATATATGGGTTTAGAAATTGTTTTGCATACGTTCCAGGAAATCAGCAAGCAGATGAACTTCTTCTTCACTAAAATCCTGTAGAATCTGATTGATAAAATGGGTTTTCTCGATTTTGTAACCTTCGATTTGCTTCCGTCCTTCATCTGTAAGGCGAACAAAGGTAACGCGGTTGTCTTCCGGATTTTTACGTCTGGTGACCATCGAATCGGCTTCAAGCTGTTTCAGATGGCGAGTGATCGCCGCACTGTCGATATTAATGATTTTTTGCAACATGGACTGATTAATCTCGTCCACCTGATCCAGCTCATGCAAAATCTCAAAACGTGATGAGCTGATACCCGTACAGCGTTCGAACTTGGGGCTGATTTTGTTGCCCAGCCCGTTAAGCAGATTGATGATCTGCTCCTCTTTGGAAAAAACACGTGTCATGACTAGACCTCCCGGGTGAATCTCGACCATGAACAACGGCTTATGTGAACAAAATACATAAAGTTGCCATTATACAGTGCCATTGCTTAGTCAGTGAAATCTGCTAAGTTAATCTTTGACGTATCAATATTTGATGCATCAATCATTGATGGCTCAATTAATATATCATGGGTGTTTTGATTTTGCAACAGGGTAGTCATGAGAAGATAAATCCATCTATTCCAAAGCGATAGTCTCCTTAGTTCCGTAGGTGTAGGTTATCCATTCAAGTAACTTTATATCGATTTATATTGTGATTGAGAATAATTATCAACTATAATGAAAGGTAATGTACATATGGACGAAATTGTGGTCACAGAGATGTTTAAACAAAAGAGCTTTTAAACTGTGCTTAGATTGGAGGATGAATGCAAATATCATGAATTTGAATGATCACATCTTGTTATGGAATCATGTTTTTATCAAAATACTGGATGTTCGCAAAAACTCTTTAGCTCCTGGTGAAGGGATTAAGAACTATCAGCTTCCTGCTAGTGCCTATCTATATATGATTGATGGTTCTGCTGTAGTAAGTATGGATCAACAAAGGTATATCGTGGATGGGTTCCATATTGTTCATGGGGGAAAGTTGGCTAACTTGAACATCAAAACGGATTCGGGTCTGGTTTATTATATGATTCTGTACAAAGCCATTCTGGCGCTTCCCTGTCGAATGGAAATTCAGCATTTGATGGAAAATGAACGTCCGTTCCAAGATCAATATTCGCTTATTCCGACCAACCCATTGGTTATGTATCAATATATCAGGACACTGGAGGGAGAGTGGGAGAAGTCCTCGAAACTGGCCAAGTTACACGCAAAAACTTTATTCCATCAGTGGGTGTATGCTTTATTATCCGATCTGTACGGTCAATCCATTCAGCCATATAAGCCGGATGTGGTTACTAGGGCAATCGAGTATATGAGTAATCATTTGCATGAGCCCATTGCGCTAGACACTATGGCAAAGGAATTGGAATGTAGTGCAGGACATATATCCAGATTGTTCAAACAAAAGATGAACATCAGTCCCATTCAATATCTTGCACAGAGACGAGTCGAGAGAGCTGCACATCTCCTGATATACACGGGTGCTACGTTGCAACAAATTGCGGAACAGGTAGGCTATCCAGATGCGCATTCACTCAGTCGCAGCTTCAAAAAAATAAAGGGATGTTCACCTATTCGGTACAAAAAAAACCAAAACCGAGGCATGAAAGAACAAGAATATGTCTCCGGTGTAAACCCCAATCAAGATTTGCCCGGTTTCACGCACGAAAATGCCCTTCAACCTCTATATTCTCAACTATATAATGATATTGATTATCAATATCACAAGGTTGATGGAGGGGAATTATTTATGCAAGGAAAATTCAAAATGACAGCACTAACCATGATGCTGTGTCTATCACTATTGTTGGGGGCTTGTTCGAGTCCTTCACAACCCACAAGTGGTTCGCAGTCAGAGACGAAACCCGCGACATTGCAGACGAGTAACAATACAACCGAAGAAGGAAAATCCTCTGTACAGACAGAGACTCGTACGGTATCCACACTAAGAGGTGACGTTGTTATTCCAGCCAATCCGCAGCGGGTTGCATCAGATCAGTATATGGGCTATCTATTGAAGTTGGGGATTATCCCGGTTGGGGTGAGAACCTTCATGCTGAACGAGGCATGGATCGAGAAGTCAGGGATATCCGCTGATGTCATATCCGGGATCGAAGACCTGGGTGGAGAATTTCCGATGAATCTTGAGAAATTGGTCGCGCTTGAGCCGGATCTGATTATTGGTTCTATTGATAAAAATATCGAGGATTACGAGAAAATTGCGACAACGGTATTTTTACCGTATTGGGAAGGGGAATCTACCTCGGGGCCGTTGTCAAAGCTGCGTCGGATTAGTGAGGTTTTTGGAAAAGAGAAAGAAGCTGAGGAATGGATTGCCACCTATGAACAGAAAGTTGAAGAAGCCAAGAAACAGATTGCTGGTGTGGTAAAAGAAGGAGAGACCGTGTCTATTGTTCAAGTGGCAAACAAATCTCTGTATGTACTGGCTGCTGAAGGGGGGAACTATGGGAGTCCAACCATCTATGAGATGCTGAAGCTGCCTCCGACTGAGCAGGCGCTCAATATGGAAGAAGGATTTGTGAATATTTCGCTTGAAGTGTTGCCTGAGTACATGGGCGATCATATCTTCGTGTACGGTTCATGGGATGAGGGAGCCAATGAAGTGTTGAACAGTGAGGTATGGAAACTCCTGCCCGCAGTACAAAAAGGACAGGTCTACCCATACGGTTCCTTTGGAGACAAAGGGGATGAGTTCGTAATGGAAGACCCGTTCTCATTGGAATTGCAGTTGGACACGATTGTGAACATCATGATCGAAGCCAAGAAATAGGATGCAATGGACTATTTGCAATGTTCTAAAGCAGTGAACTGACGGTTTTGTACCTCATTGTGCGAATCTGCTTAAGTTAATTCATATTGTCATCGAATTGGATGCCGGAGGCCTGACTCAGACCGTGTTCAAAATCTCTCTTGTACAAGAATGGGGCTTCGGGATACAGGGCAATGAAGTGCAACTGATTCCACCCCGGATAATTCGGGTGGTGGACCCAGACCTCTTCGGTCTCCAGGGCATAAAAACTGTGGCACCATGTTCGTTCACTCAAAATGAGATTCATGGCCGGTCCATTTCGGTGCATCATGATATTACGGAACTCATCCAACTGACCCTCATGAACATCGATATGCTCAACAACCTGCAGCGGCTTGAACCACCGCTTGCGGGTTTGTTGTGACTGAGGGGGGAAGTTGCTGTTGGGTGTAAGGAGGATGTGCATGTCTACGTATTATCTACCGGAACAGGCTGGAACAGGCGTATATCAGACCATGCAGCTGGGATCGCAGGCGATGTGGTCATTCTGTGATTTAACCCCTTCCAGGGATACGGTTGTGGATGAGCGAAATGAGCATACGGGGTTGGTTCTCGCTTTTAACTTGTCCGGTCAACAGCAGTGGCGTAATCAGAATACGGGGAGGTTACATACGTTCAAGGAAAACCATTTTCAAATTTTGGACGGAGGTTCTTTTGCTGTATCGAATCTATACGAACAAGGACAGCAGGCTGTGGGAAATGATGGAATGCAACTACACGAATGAGATTCGTGCGTACTACCTGGAAGCGAAGCTAACGGAACTTATTGCCGTTCTTGCTGGTGAGTTGACCGATCGACCACAGCCTGGCACACATGAAGTGAGGTTTAGTGATTCAGATCGTGTGGGTCTGGAAGAGGTGAAACGAATCCTGGACTTCAGTTATGCAGACTCCCCTACGATTCCGGAACTAGTTCGTCCGGCTATGATGAATGAATATAAGCTGAAGCGAGCATTCAAACAGCTATACGGCCACTCGATCCATGCGTATGTCATCCACAAACGGATGGAAAAGGCACGCGAGTTACTGGAAAGTGGGCATGCGAGTGTAACGGAAGCTGCACATCAGGTGGGGTATGCCAATTGCAGTTATTTCATCAGCCGATTCAGGCAAACGTACGGGGATAATCCCAGCAAACTCAAGAAATAAGAGGTGTGAGGTCTCTTTGCAATGCATGAGACTTTCCTATATACTTCAAGCTATTGATCAATTAATTACTAATGAATGGAGGGTGATTATCATGGCTAAAGATGCAACGGTGTCGGTTAATCGACGTAGTGATATCATATCCGCAGCGATTGAGGTGTTTGCTGAAATCGGCTATTTCCGGGCGACCACAGCTCAGGTGGCAGAAAGGGCCAAAATTTCGCAACCGTATATCTTTCGTTTTTTTAAAACCAAAGAAGCTTTGCTGTTAACAGCACTGGAGGTATCCTGGACACGAGTGATTGATTCATTCCGAGCGGTGGTGGAGACAGCTACTCCAGATCAGTTGGAGAACGAGTTGACTGAAGCTTATGAAGAGATTCTTAAATCTCACAAGAACGAAATTTTGCTGCAAATGCAAGCGCAGACGATTCAGGAAGAAGTCATCCGTCAAGCAATGCAAAAAGGATTTACTGAGGTGCGAGACATGGTATTGGAAGCTTTTACAGCGGCAGGCATTGCCAATCCCAAGCAAAGAACGTTAATATTTCTGGCAATCGGCATGTTATGTAATGTATCGACCGCACTGGATATGCCAGAGCTTAAGGATAGATAGAAAGGGAAGTGTCCCTTTTTGTATTTTAATTATTGATCAATCACTAAATATGCGTTTTATTGTGCTTAAGTAAGTAATTGATCAATAACTAATGGAGAGAAAGAGGTTGAGATGAAATGAAAAGAGCAATCGTGGTTGGGGCAACAGGTGGAACGGGTGCAGCGATTACAGAGGAATTGATTAAACGTGGCATTTCTACAATCATTTTTGGCCGCTCACGTCAAAAACTGGAGCAACTTGCGGTAAAACTGGGATCTCCTGATTACCTACAGATCGCTGTCGGAGATGCGTTCCGACCCGATGATATTGCAGCTGCTTCACTAGATGCCGATGTAATGTTTCACTGTGCGAATGTACCTTATAACGAAATGGAGAGCAGGCTGATCCCTCTGGGTGAATCCGTTATGGAGGCGGCAGAACAATTGGGCCTGAAGGTGGTCGTCATAGACGGGATTTATCCGTATGGCAGAAGACAAATGAAAGAAGTGACTGAAGAACATCCAAAGCAGCCGCATACTCGAAAAGGAAAGACTCGGCTTGCATTTGAGCAGATGTTATTTAGCAGTAAATGGCGCAAAGCGCAAGTGATGATTGTTCGCTTGCCTGATTATTATGGCCCTACTGCCAATCAGGCTTCATACCTGGGGTCCACGCTTGAATCAATAGCGGAAGGGAAAATGGCTTTTTTTATCGGAACTATGAAAATGCCACGAGAATATATCTATTTGCCAGATGCAGCGGTCATGGTTGTGGAGTTGGCGCTCAGAGATGATGCCTATCGGCAAAACTGGAATATTCCTGGTGCTGGCATAATATCGGGGAAAGAAATCGTACATATTGCACAACAGGCGGCAGGTACAGCGAAACCGGTGATAGCACTTGGCAAAACAGGACTTTCGCTGCTTGGGTTAGCCGTACCGGTAATGAAAGAAGTTGTTGAAATGTTATATTTGACAGAAGAACCGCTGGTGTTGAGTAAAAAGAAATACGAGGCTAGCATTGGGCCGGTGAAGATGACTTCTTTTGAAGAAGGGATTGCACGGACGATAGGTGAGCTGCAAAAGAAATAAATGTGTTATGTAGATTTGTAAATTTGTAATTGATCAATCAATAATTGAAGTTCGTTAGGACTCCTTGAGATGCTTACGGCCTATACCAAAATGCTGAATGCTGATATGACTTTATTAATGGGCGGTGCACAAAACCTTTCCTAGACATAGAGTGTAGTACTGTAAAAGCGGAGAATAGATACGGTGTACAAGGAGGGGGGGATTTTCTTGTGAGCTATATATTCAAAAAGGAGCGCAAAATTTCCTCAATAAGTACAGCCAGACGCAAATTAAAAAAAGCAGATAACTACCGGAGTAACTGGATCCACGGGAGCCACAGGTGCTACAGGTGCATCAGGGCCCAATCTAGCTGCACAAGGGTTTTCTGCATTTTTGCCTAACCTATCAACAGCAACCAGCACTTAGTTAATCAACTGGAGCACAGCAAGCCCTTACTATGGAAATGCAAATTTTAATGCAACTACAGGCAATTACACGGTGCCCAATACTGGGACCTACTCGATTTTGGCAACAATCAATTTTTCTACAACTGCCGCGATCACCATCTCATTGGGTGCTGGGGTCAATCCAGCGTTTCTGGTGCAAAGAACATCCCCCACTACGACCATTACTCTGAACCTGGGAATTGGAACAACGAACGGTATTGTATGGTCAGTACACGAATTGACATGAGGTATTAATTCTTCATAAAGACAACACGAAAACAGATCCGGGTTGGATCGACTGTTACTATTCAACCTGATCTGTCTTTTTTACATAAAGGACAAAGTCGTTATAAATTGGTTTCGTTATGGTTAACAAGCATGTTAGATATTTTTAGGTTTGGTGACAAGAAAGCTGCCGTAATCTTCAAAAAAATGATCCTAACTCATATAATAACGCTAATCCTAATGAAAATGATGTAAGGGATTGAGACGAAGTTGTCGTCCTTATCCATATGGTAAAGGAATTAGGCTGCTTTGAACTTGCAGAATATCCATTAACAAAACAAATTATCACACCAACATAACATTAAACGAGCGGTTCGTAGAAGTATACGAGTGGACGTTGAAAGGGTTGAGGAATGATGAGCCTTGAAACATTAAACCAACGAG
Organism: Paenibacillus sp. NPDC057886; assembly: GCF_042796655.1. Classification (NCBI taxonomy): domain Bacteria; kingdom Bacillati; phylum Bacillota; class Bacilli; order Caryophanales; family Paenibacillaceae; genus Paenibacillus; species Paenibacillus sp. NPDC057886. The sequence continues at coordinate 119,011 of NZ_JBHVMZ010000001.1, forward strand.
TACAAGATGATCTGGCTTATCTCGCATATGGAGGTGCGGATTGGATTCGCCCGCGAGAACATGACGAAGGCCATATCTATGATGTCGTTATTGTAGGTGGTGGGCAGAGCGGCTTGGGTGCTGCTTTTGGATTCCTGCGTGAGCGGATATCTAACATTCTGGTCATTGACGATAATGCCGCAGGGTTGGAGGGACCTTGGGAGACTTACGCGCGTATGGTCACGTTGCGTACACCGAAACATCTGACCTCCATTGATCTCGGTATCCCTTCGCTGACGTTTCGGGCATGGTGGGAGGCGCAAGCAGGTCCTTCCGGATGGGATGAGGTTGATAAAATTCCGCGCACCGAATGGATGAACTATCTGCGCTGGTACAGACAAGTGCTTAGTCTGCCGGTCATAAATGAAGTGAAACTGAGACTGATTGAACCTGCAGATGGAGGCATACACCGATTGCACATCACAGGTGCAGGGGCTCCAGGTAATATATTGCTGGCACGAAAGGTTGTCTTGGCTACGGGCATCCAGGGTGGCGGGGAGTGGCATGTACCGCCCCTGATCGCTGAGAAAGTACCTAGACATCTGTTCGCTCATACGTCGGAGATGATTAATTTTGAACGGTTACAAGGGAAAAGGATTGCCATACTTGGCGGCGGGGCTTCTGCCTTTGATAATGCGAACTTTGCACTAGCCACAGGCGTGGCTGAGGCTCACGTATTTGTGCGGCGGGAACAATTGCCGAGCGTTAACCCGATTCGTCAGATGGAACAATCCGGTATGATCGAAAGGTTTCATGTTTTGTCAGACGAGGATAAGTATGCGACCATTGCCCATTTTTTCAAATACAATCAGCCACCGACGAACGATACCTTCAACCGGGCCGCTGCATGGCCAGGCTTCCAATTACATCTTCATGCGCCTTGGCTGGATATACAGATGAAGGATGGAAAGGCGGTGGTAACTACGCCACAGGGCCTGCACTCCTTTGATTTTCTAGTCATAAGTACGGGTATGGTGAGTGATCCGTCACTGCGTCCCGAGCTCAGAATGGTGGAGGCACACATTGCACGCTGGGCAGACCGCTTTCAAGCCCCGACGGAACAAAGGAATGCACTGCTTGACGCACATCCCTACCTTAGTCCGGGGTTTGCAATGACCAGTAGAGATGAGGAGGGGCAGGATAAGCTGCATGGGTTGTTTGTCTTTAACTACTCTGCACTAGCAAGTTGCGGCCTCTCCGCCTCGGCAATATCGGGAACAAGGAATGCTGTGCCGAAGTTGGTTTCGGCTGTAGCCGACCAGCTTTTCCTGGATGACCGGGAACAGATCTTGGAACAATTTTTTAAGTATAACGAACAGGAATTTACCGCGAGTTGGGTGAAAAGTGAAGTTGGAATCTGAGTATTCAAAATGACCGTACAGCAGGATAAGATGCTGTACGGTTTTGCTTTTCCTAAAGTTACATTTACGGGTGCTTATATAATGCTGTAAAATATCGAATTATACAGCGTTAAGGCAGGCGATAGATTATTGTGAAAATCATGGATTATGAGGGGTTCAGAACCCATTTGAAGAAAGCGTCACGCAAACGAAACGAACCCTTGATCAAAATTGTGGCTTTTCAGGAAAAGTATATGAAGATTGATGAGATCCAATATTATGATGTAGAGCAGAACTATATGAGTGTTCAGGCGTGTAATACGCTGTGGATGAACTTGAAAGATAAATCTTTCCGCAATCTGGTGTCCCATGATCTGAAGTTTTTCCAAACCATGGACAACCTTGGACGTCATTCATTGGAGAATCTAATTAAAGAACTGTACGACATGGCTGTTCCGATCCTGCTGGATTACGATCCAAGTGATTATTATAGTTTGCAGCAGTTGTCCGAAATTCTGGTATTGGATGAGATGAAGCTAATAGAGAAATTGGAGATGGGGCGTTTCAAAGGTGCATTTATTAATGAAGAAGGAAATTGGGTAAAACCCAAACCAGACAGGGCTGAGCCATTCCTATAAATGAAAAAAAAGAAACTCGTGTCAATCTTATAATGACCGAATATCCATTCTGCAATGGTACGCCGAATACGGCACATTGCAGTTTTTTTCATTATCGAATCTGTCAAAGAAGAAGTTTCAGCCGTTTCGTTTCACGACGAAAGAGTCTCCTCGTGGTCCCGATGCTCCTGGAATGGAAACAACCTGTTTTTGCTGAATCATGATGCCTTTCTCTTTGACGACGAAGCCGGGGGAGCAACCGTTCAGACGACAACACTTGAAGGTGACAGGCGTGATTTTTGCCATCCGGGAGATGGAGTTTCCTACGGATGGAGCTTCTACAATCCACTCCGCGGATGATTGATGACCTGTATATTGCTGAACGGTGCGGAAAGTCCAACTTTGGGTCAGATTATGAAGCGTGATACACCAGCGGGTACGATTGATTCTGTAAATGGCAGCTCTGATCTGATCTCCTGGAGACACAGGAAAAGGGATGACCGTTTCAACGTCCGGCAGAATTTCCCACCAGGCATAATAACTAGCTTGGCCGTTAACCCAATCATGGCCTGTTCCAGTCTGAATGAGATTGGAGTTTTCGTATCCATCAATCCCGATCCAGGCTGAGGAGTATGAGGACTTTGACGAAGGTAAAACAAAGGGCACGTTCCATTCAGCCGAGATACGTCTGAATTCAGCTTTGTCACCCGCTCTTGCATAACCGCTCCAATTGGAGGAAATCCACCCGAAGCGTAGTGAAGAATTCGTTTTGCCTGTATGAGGAATACAGGGCTTTCGGCGTTTGTTTCGATTATTCGCCATAAGGCCACCACCCATGTGGAAATAGAAACGAAATCATTCGTTCGATATTATCAAATGCATGGAAGACGAAAGAGGATATGGACAATCTGAAAAAGAAATAAGTGATGAACGATTTTGAACGATATTCAGGGTTGAATGCGAGGTTTGATGTTCAGAAAATGTCGAATATTGATGGTTTTTGAATGTTTTTAAATTAATTTGAATGAAAGTGATTGTTTTTTGCGGGTTTTATGTTACTATAAAAGCAGTTGGAGGAATGAAAATGCTAACTGAAGAACGATATGCTGCAATTATAGAGCGCTTACACGAAAGAGGCATTGTGAAACTGCAAGAGCTCGTCGATGTGCTGGGTGCTTCTGAATCAACGATACGGCGCGATTTGATTGATCTGGAGAGCCGTCAGATGCTGAAACGGATACATGGTGGTGCTGCTCTTGTGAATGAAAAGACGCCGGAACCTGGTATGGAAGAGAAAACGTTCAAAAACATTCAACAGAAAACGGCAATTGCTCGTTTAGCTGCGCAGGAGATCAACAATGGTGAATGTATCTATCTGGATGCGGGGACGACGACATTAGCCATGATTCCCTATATTGAAGCCAAGGACGTTACGGTAGTGACGAACGGACTTTCTCATGTAGAAGCGCTGGTAAGTAAACGAATACGCAGCTATCTGCTAGGCGGAATGATGAAAATTCACACCAAAGCCGTGATTGGCAGTATCGCATTACAGAATATGGACAACTTCCGTTTTGATAAATGTTTTATCGGAACCAACGGGGTGGACGCCGAAATGGGGTATACAACTCCTGATCCGGAGGAAGCCTTGATAAAAAGGCGTGCACATCAATTGTCCGGAAAATCTTACGTGCTGGCTGATTCCAGCAAAATTGGGGAAATTACTTTTGCCAAACTGTTTGACCTTGAGGAGGCAGACTTGATCACAGAACATATGCCGGAACACTGGCGTTCTGTAATCGCCCAGAAAACTAAAATAATTGAGGGATAGCCATGATATATACCGTAACACTTAATCCTTCCATTGATTACATCGTGGAAGTGGATGATCTGAAGCTTGGTGATTTGAATCGCATGAATCGGGATTTGAAACTTCCGGGAGGAAAAGGCATTAACGTATCGCGAGTGCTTAATCAATTGGGAGCCGAAAACACCGCACTTGGATTTCTGGGAGGGTTCACGGGCCGTTTCATTAATGACAAATTGCAGGAAGATGAGATCCTGACGGACTTCGTTACCATCGCAGATGATACCCGGATTAACATCAAGCTGAAGCATGGAGAAGAGACAGAGATTAACGGACTGGGACCAGCCATTCGACCAGAGGAAGCAGCGGGGTTGCTTAACAAGTTATCCGCATTGCAAAAAGGAGATATCGTTATTCTTTCGGGAAGTGTACCACCTTCGCTGGGAGCTGATTTCTACGATCGTCTGATCAACGTGTGCAAACAAACGAGTGCTGAATTTGTAATCGATACGACAGGACCTGCTTTAATGGATGCTTTGGTGCATGAACCGCTGTTGGTGAAGCCGAACCATCACGAGCTGGCTGAACTTTTCGGAGTAACCATTGACACTCAAGAAGAACTGGTGACATATGGTCGCAAGCTTTTGGAAGCAGGGGCCAAACATGTGTTAATCTCCATGGCAGGAGAAGGTGCACTGTTAATTACCAAAACAGATGTCTACCACGCGAGCGTGCCAAAAGGTGTTGTGAAGAACTCGGTTGGTGCTGGAGACTCCATGATCGGTGGATTCGTAGGGACATTTGGATTAAACGAAGACCTGCTTGAAGCATTCCGAACAGGTGTAGCTTCAGGTAGTGCAACGGCCTTCTCGGATGACCTGGCTACTCGGAAACTCATCGAAGAGCTGCGTACTCAAGTCACCATAACCAAAATATAGTCCGTACAAAATGAATGGCATGCAAGCCCCTTTTTAGAAGAAGGGATTCAGTAAATCGCGGATAACAGCGTAAGAAGTATAATTATGGTTCGGTCTGCATCACGCAGGCCGACTGAATTTAAGGGAGTGTATCAAAATGAGAATAACAGACCTGATGATCCAGGAAACGATGATCATGGACCTGCAAGCCACAACGAAAGAAGAGGCTATTGATGAACTCATTGCAAGTGTAAACCGGAGTGGACGTATTAATGACCCGGTTCTGTTTAAGGAAATGATTTATAAACGCGAAGCTGAATCCAGCACGGGAATCGGTGGCGGTATTGCCATGCCTCATGCCAAGACAACAGCTGTGAATGAACCTACAGTTGTATTTGCCAAGAGTCGAAAAGGACTTGATTTTGAAGCGCTTGATGATGAACCGGCTCATATATTCTTCATGATTGCAGCTCCAGAAGGGGCGGCCAATACACATCTTCGTACGCTTGCGGCTCTTTCCAGGCTGTTGATTGATAGCGATTTCATCTCGCAGTTGATGAGCACCGACACTCCTGAAGAAGTAACCGCATTATTCAATGCCAAACAGGCGGAGGAAGCGGAGAAAAAAGCTGCCAAAGAAAAAGTCGAAGCGGAGAAAGCAGCAAATGCTGCAAATGGAACAAACGCTGTATCTGGCTCGGAAAGTGCGAATGGACAGAAGCAGAATACATCAGGCCTTATTGTTGGCGATGCGGCATCTGAAGATTTTGTCGTTGCAGTAACCGCTTGCCCAACAGGTATTGCTCACACGTTCATGGCTGAAGACGCTCTCAAAAAGAAAGCACAGGAAATGGGCGTTAATATCCGAGTGGAGACCAATGGTTCCGAAGGAGCACAGAACGTACTGACAACTGATGAAATCGCTCGTGCCAAAGGGGTTATCATAGCAGCGGATAAAAATGTGGAAATGGCCCGCTTTGATGGCAAACCGGTATTGCAAAGACCAGTGAGCGATGGCATTCGCAAATCCGAAGAACTGATTCGTAAGGCAGTTAACGGGGACGCTCCGATCTACCGAAGCCAAGGCGGCAACGGTGGCAAGGGTGAAGGAGAGAGCCAAGGAAAAGTGAGCGTGGGCAGCAAGATTTATAAAGATTTGATGAACGGGATCTCGCATATGCTTCCATTTGTCGTGGGTGGCGGGATTTTGCTCGCCATATCCTTCTTGTTTGAACAAATTGCGAGTCCGGAAAATCCTATTGTGCAACTGCTGCAAACCATTGGTGGCGGGACCGGTGCGTTCCACTTCCTGATTCCTGTCCTAGCCGGATTTATTGCAATGAGTATTGGTGATCGTCCAGCCCTGATGCCCGGTATGGTCGGTGGATTGATGGCCGTGAATTCAAACGCCGGTTTCCTTGGTGGTCTGGCTGCCGGTTTCCTGGCAGGTTATGTCGTAATCGGTTTGCGCAAACTGTTTAAAGGATTGCCTAAAGCAATTGACGGATTGAAACCGATCCTGCTGTATCCTGTATTCGGATTGCTTATCGTTGGTGCAATAAGTTTCTATGTCTTCGATCCAATCTTTGGTTCCCTTAACACATGGCTTGTAGATGCACTCGGCAATCTGGGTACCGGTAATGCTGTATTGCTGGGCTTGCTGCTTGGTGGCATGATGTCCATTGATATGGGTGGACCGTTTAACAAAGCAGCCTATACATTTGCTATCGGTGTATTTACATCCAGCGGCAATACGGATGGTGCCTGGATGGCAGCTGTTATGGCAGGCGGTATGGTACCGCCGCTGGCGATCGCACTGGCTACAACGTTCTTCAAATCCAAATTTACGGAGCAAGAACGCAAATCGGGTTTGACGAATTACGTGCTTGGATTTTCCTTCATTACAGAAGGTGCTATTCCATTTGCTGCGGCTGACCCGCTGCGTGTCCTGACGTCCTGTATTCTCGGTTCTGCTGTTGCAGGTGGACTAACTCAACTATGGAGTATTAACGTACCTGCTCCGCATGGCGGAATCTTCGTTGCTGCACTGGCGAATCACGCATTACTCTTCCTGCTTGCTGTAGCAATCGGTGCAGTAATCTCCGGTCTGATCCTCGGACTGTGGAAGAAATCGCCGACTGTTGTTAAATAAGTCCAAAAAGATATAAACAAGCTCTATTTCATAGCGTTGTAAAAAGGCATCTTCTGAGTGAAATTCACTGAGGAGATGCCTTTTTATTTCGCTGCAGGTTATTCTGTGATAAAATAAACAATATCATTTAAATGAAACCTAGTTTCAACTGATGAAACAAAAAGGAGGAAACAGCATGTCTAATGATCAGATTAAAGGACAGGTACGCAAACAATTTGCTAAAAATGCGGAGAAATATGTGACTAGTGCCGGTCATGCCAAAGGGGATGATCTGGCATTGCTTATGGCTTCATCTCAAGCGAGCCTCGATATGAAGGTGCTGGATATTGCCACTGGAGGAGGACATGTTGCCAATGCATTAGCTCCGCTTGTGGAGCAGGTTATTGCACTGGATTTAACGGATGAGATGTTACAAGTGGCTGAGCGCTTTATCCGGGGGAATGGGCACCAGAACGTGGATTTTGTAGCAGGTGATGCTGAACACATCCCTTTCCCGAATGATTTCTTTGACCTTGTGACCTGTCGGATTGCTGCACACCATTTTCCAAACGTATCTTTCTTTATATCAGAGGCGCTTCGAGTAATGAAACCTGGTGGCAGACTGTTATTAATTGATAATGTGGCACCTGAACGTGATGAGAACGACCAATTTTACAATGAAATTGAGAAGTGGCGTGATGCAAGTCATGTTCGGGCCTGGCGTAAGACGGAATGGATTCGGATGTTGGAGCTTGCTGGATTTCGAATGGAAACGATGGTTTCCTTTGAGAAACACTTTAAATTTGAAGACTGGTGCAACAGGGCTGGACTCCCGGAGCCGGAGAGCAGAGAGCTTGAAGCAAGTATGCTGATTGCGCCATCTGTGATTAAAAAGTATTTCAATTTTGAAGTGACGCAACCTGGCAGACTTGTAAGCTTCAAAGGAGAAAGTGTATATATTCAGGCGGTAAAAGCGAAATAAGGATTATTCGCGCTATCAGATTGATCCCTTGAAGGAGCAATAGTTAAAGTGAGCAAAATCAAAATCAAAAAAGGCAGAGGACCCGTGGAAGGGACATCTGCTTTTTTGATTGTCACACATATTCAAGGTTTTAGTATAACTTTGGTGCATTCGTCTTCGTGTTCGTAGAAAATCCGGTAAGCTTCCTTCGCATTCTCGAGCGCAATGCGGTGGGAGATGATCTCGGTAGGGTCGAATTCGCCAGCCTTGATTTTGCGGAAAAGTTCCGGCATATAGTGAATGACAGGGGCTTGTCCCATTCTCAGGTTAATGTTTCGTTCGAACAGATTGCCCAGGGGGAACATGTTGATTTCAATCGCACTCAATGTACCGCCATGAATTTTCAGCTTCTGTCCGATTTCCTCCAAAGTGGATTTTTTGCCATCCATGCCTACGTAGTCGATAACAACATCCGCTCCGCCTCGGGTTATTTCGCGGATATGTTCACCCATATCATCGTATTTTTCGAAATTAAATACTTCGGAATTATTCATTCGTTTGGCTTTGTCCACTCGATATGGGAGGCGATCTACAGCAATGACCCACTTGGCACCTTTCATCCAGGCAAATTTTTGTGCCTGGATAATTACCGTACCGTTCCGTGAAGCCCAATAACCACCGGTATCAATCTCCGGGTTGCGGTTTGAGTTGTCGCACTGGCTTTCCATGTCGTGATCGCAATAAAAGCATTCGCCGCAGGAGATGTTAAAAGGCAACACCACATGATCCCCTTTTTTTACTCGCGTCACTTCAGGTCCCACTTCCTCAACAATGCCCATGGGCTCATGGCCGATGACATAATCCTTCTGGGCTGGCAGTGCTCCCTGATATATATGAAGATCTGATCCACGTATGGCTGTAGAAGTAATACGCACGATGATGTCATCCTTTGCTGGAATCTCGGATCTTCGACCTCTTTTACTTGAATATCCTTGGTTCCTTGAAAAGTAACGGCTTTCATCTTTATATTCCTCCCAGGTATATTTCTTCTATTCCAATTAAACAACAGGCCACTTTTCTTTACGAAGTGCATCAAGCAGTTCAGGGGAAGCGTTCAGGTTGTCACGTACAAGCTCTTCCGGGGTTAATGCCATCCATTGATTTAGGGAAATATCCTCAAAGCGATCACTTCTAAACATCTCCAAAAACCACAACGTGTCGGTGCCCGTATTCTGAATATAATGCCCCATGGCAACAGGCACGTATCCAACATCTCCAGCCCGATAGTCGAATGTGCGTGCAATGCCATTCCCTCCAAAAACCGTCATTCTTCCTTGCCCAGTCAAATAGTATTGCCATTCATCCGCATTGGGATGCCAGTGAAGCTCGCGCATGCCTCCAGGTTTAATTTCCACGAGTGCTGCGGCTACTGTTGTGGAGATTGGAAAGTTGGTGGAGTCCACAATGCGCACACTTCCTCCTGGTGTAATGATCGGTTTCTGGGCTAACAGCCGATGCTTGAAGGAGAGAGGCACCGTACCATAGGGGGACTGCACTTCCTGACTTTCGAGGGAACCAGGGACCTGATCCTGAAAAATATAAACTTGTTCCGTTGGCATGGATTGGAATGCGGATTCGGGTACACCAAAATTGACGGATAACACTTCTGGTGGCGTATGCGCGAACCAATCAGAGATAGATAATGTATTCAGATCGGAGAAGGACCCGTCATCAAATACAAGCAAAAACTCACACCCATCAGCCAGGCCCTGAATGGAATGGGGCAGACCTTTTGGGAAAAACCACAGATCTCCGGGTCCTACATCTGCAATAAAATTACGACCTTGCTGATCCACGGATGTAATTCGTGCTGTGCCCCAGATCATATACGCCCATTCCGATTGCTGATGCCAGTGCAACTCCCTTATGCCTCCAGGGGTAAGACTCATATTGACACCAGCCAGTGTCGTGGCGATGGGCAGATCCCGTACCGTAATTTCGCGGGACCAACCGCCATGGTTCAACTGCATATGTGTATCGGAAAAAGACATTCTCAGGTTGGGTAATAAACCGTTGTCGGTTACCGGAGGCACCAGCATATCCGGATTTTGTAGATCTCTCATCACATCCCGAGGTCCCAGATCGGGTCCTCCGGCACCGTCTTTTCGTATCGGCTGAGGTATAATTAACGGCTTGCCATTGTTGTTTTCATTTTTCATATGCAGATTCCTCCAGTTCATCACTTCATCCCATGACAGATGTTGGTATAGTGAAGATTATGAACCAGAGCCTGGCTATTATGAGGGACGGGAATAATCTGCGCTGGCGAAGTGGAAAATAACGTGAAATTCACGATAGGTGGTGAGCGGAATGCGTAAACGTTTCAGGTTATTGCTATACATCTGTTTCATCGTGGGGCTTGTAGCTTCTTCGATCGCTGCGAGGCCACTGGAGGTTCTGGCCAGTCCGGATTACATAAGCAAAGACAATGCAGCTTCTTCTCAGGAACAGTTGGCTTATTCGCTTGGGGTCCAGGCTTACATATACGGCTATCCGCTGGTAGTTATGGAACAAACGAGACAGATGGCTCTGAAAACAAGGGCCCCGCTCAATCAGTTTTATTACTCCAGCATGCTGGCTACTCCGCAATATCACGATATTGTAACTCCTAATAGCAATACGCTTTATTTTAGTGCCTGGCTGGATCTCTCCAAAGGTCCGGTGATCCTGAACGTTCCGGCCAATACGGATGACCGTTATTACACCGTCCAAATGCTTGATGCGTATACCAATACGTTCAGGAATGTGTCCAATCGTACAACCGGAAACAAGGCCGGACAATTCACCATCGTTGGACCGGGTGGAAGCAGTAATGTAATCAAAGCATCCATCCATGCCCCAACGCCAAACGTTTGGCTGCTCGGTCGTGTGGAAGCGAACGGTGAAGAGGATCTGTCCCGCGCAGTTGCCTTTGAGAAACAATTCACCCTGTCGAAGCCAACCGGTACATCTGCCAACGGCATAGCAGACGGTTTGTCTTCAAATCTGATGTCTTCCATGAAGAACGACCCGTTTACTTTTTATAAAATCATGACGGAACAGATCCGGCGAAACCCTCCGCCGACCTGCGATGCAGTTCTCCTGGATCAGTTCAAGCTAATCGGCATTGATCCTGCTAAGGGATTTGAACCAACGGATTTGAATGCTGCCACGAAAGCCGGACTGTTACGTGCCGCCAAAGATGCGCAACATATTATTGCGAATTCAGTCAAAGCGATTCCGACCACCAATGGATGGTATATCGGTAATGATATTGGAACCTATGGTACCCAATTTCTGCTGCGAGCTGTCGTAGCATATTCCGGTTTGGGCGCCAATGTCTCGGAGGAAGAGCTGTATGCACGTGCATTTGTAGATCAAAATGGGGAAAAGCTGCATGGCACGCAACGTTATGTGTTGCATTTTAACAAAAATGATCTTCCGCAGGTGACTGGATTTTGGTCTCTTACCCTGTACGGCTCGGATTTTTATCTGGTTGATAATGCGATTGGCAGATATTCAATTGGGGATTTGACAAAAGGACTCGTTTACAACGCTGACGGTTCACTGGACATATATATTCAGCAATCCGTTCCTGAAGGGAAAGAATCCAACTGGCTTGCCGCACCACCAGGTGAATTCAATCTGGTGCTGAGAATGTTTGCTCCGAAATCATCCATGCTGGAAGGGGAATATGAAGTACCTCCGGTCGCCCGAATACAATAGGAAGGATGGATACTATAAATGCTCGGAGTAAAATGAATTCAAAGGAACAACAAAAAGACGTGACCGATATGCTCGGTCACGTCTTTTTGGATGAGTACAGAAGAAAGCTTAGATACTTTTTTGGCTTACTGGGTTGGTCTTGGAGTCAAGCTGCAAAAATTCATGCTCATAAATTTCATGTACTCTGTTCAGAATTGCTGAGCCTTGCTCCGTAAAACGAAGATTGGTGGGTTTGTTTTTCATCAGGAACGTACCGGATGTAAGTCTGGTTTGCGCAATGGCAGCGTTATAGAGTAGTGAAGCTCCGTGACTTGGATGTGGGAAGAACAGCTTCATAATTGGCTTGATATAAAAGGGAAGCCCGGATGTTTTATTACCTCTGAGTGTATTGTTGCCTCCGGGGTCCACGCTGAATAACCGAATTCCTTTAGCCGCAGGGGTAGAAGCAGCTTCGTGTGTCCATAAAGATAGTGCGAGCTTCGAAGTCGCATAAGGACCGAACAGCTTTTTGAACTCGGCTGGATGTTCCAGGATGTCCAGGTTAAACTGTTTGACCATATTAAACGCACTGGTGGATGTATTAATAACGGTTTTCAAGTTTCCTTTGTGAAGAAGATCCTGTAGTTCCATGTAAATGATATACGGCACCACGGTCTGTAATTCGAAGTGCATTTCATGCCCCTGCTCCGACAAACGAAGGTCGTAACCACTGCCCCCGGCATTATTGAACAACACATCGATGGTATCCGTTTCGGATTTGATCTGATTCAGTGCTTTTTTAAGACTGTCGTACTGGGTAAGATTAGCTTGAACCCAACGGAGCTGGCCGGAGCGCAATCCGTCCTGAATATCACTGTCTTCCTTCGGAAAAGCGGAACGATTAAGGCCGATAACTTGCCAGCCTTCGACTAACAAAGTGCGGGTCAGTTCAAGGCCAATTCCCGAAGTTGAACCTGTAATTAGAGCTGTACGAAGTGTATGGTTTGAATTCATATCAATACCTCCTGAGTAAATGGGTGACAGCGTCAATCTGTCTAATGCGCTCATTCTATAATTTGGAGTCGACTCCAAGTCAAGCGTACTGTTGGCTGAAATTTTAATTTTCAGGAAGTGGCATGTTTGAACTCATAACAACCTTGACTTGGAGCTGACTCCAAGTTGTAAGATAGAGATCAATGAAGGCGGAGAGGTCAACGATAATGAACGATCCTGTAGTGTTCTCTATTAAAGAGACGTCAGAACAAGCCGGACTATCGGAAGATACCATTCGTTATTATGAGAAGATTGGGCTTCTTCCCCGGGCAGAACGCAAGGCCAATCGCCATCGGGTATACCGTCCGGAGGATATCCAGACGATGAAGCTTATTACTTGTCTGAAAAAAACAGGCATGTCTCTGGAGGAAATGAAGCCTTATTTACAGATGTCGATGGATTCGGACCTGGAAGATTTCCCGGATGAACGTGAAATGCTGTTAAATCATCGAAAGAAGATTGAAGCGCAGATTGCATCCTTGCAGCAGATCGTCGATTTTATTGATGAGAAGATGGAGAAGCGAAGCATGTTTCCGGATGAGTGCCCGATTACCGGGGAGAATCAAATGTCTGTATTTGAAAAAAAGAACATCTTCTCTTGAGAGCTGCAAGCTCAGCGGAACCAAAAAACCACGTCATTATGACGTGGTTTTTTTGCTTATATTTAGCAGTCGATATGGAGTGTATGGCGAAGGCGCTTGATATCACTTTTGGGAGGGAGGCCATACATGCGGGCGTACTCCCGACTGAATTGGGAAGGACTCTCGTACCCAACCTGGAATGCAGCATCGGCTGCATCAGTTGAACCTGCAAGCAGCATTCGCCGGGCCTCCTGCAATCGAATCTGTTTTTGATATTGCAGTGGGCTCATGGCGGTAATGGCTTTGAAATGATAATGCAATGAGGACGTACTCATGTTAATCATGGAAGCCAATTGTTCGATTCGCAGTGGATGGGCGTATTCTGATTGGATCACTTCAATGACTTGAGCGATGTGCTGTGCATGACTGTTCTGAACTGCAAACTGCCTGATGGAGTGTCCATGTTCATCCTGAATCAGACGATATAGAACCTCGCGGATCATAAGCGGTGCAAGTACGGGAATGTCTTCAGGTGTATCCAGCAGTCGAACCAATCGGATTACGGATTCCAGAAGCGGAAGTTTGGTTGAACTTACAAACAACCCACGACGTGTTGAATTGTTGGGTTTGGTCTGTGTAGAGGGAGAATCCTGTATGAGATCAAAAATCTGACCTGAATCAAAATCAAGTCGCAGACAGAGATAAGGATGTTCTATCGTAGCCTGTACAACTTGCCCTGAAATAGGCAAGTTTATGGAAGCAACCAAATACTGTGAAGAGTCATAGGTGTAGCTCTCCTGTCCGAGAATAACCAGTTTGGACCCTTGGGCCACAATGCACAGGGCGGGTTCGTGCACGGCATGAATGGGCTCTGAAACCTGGGAAGCGCGGATCAAAGCAAGCGAAGGAATTGATGTTAGATGAACCCCGTCTTCGTGGGTGAAACGGCCGATTAAGCGAGCCAATTCCTGCTGCTGCTGAATAATTGCTGTATCTGGTTTCATTTTTGAAAGCATGGATTGCAGGCCCTCCTTTCCTCGTACTCGTTTAACTATTTTAGAATGTGCTGGACGAATAGGCAAGAATACTGTGGGATTCTTCTATCGTACAGAGACTGATCCATTACATAATGAAGGTAAGCAATTGAATCTGTTGGCAACAGAAAGGAGTGTCGTGGAAATATGGTAGGCAATAGATCAGGAGGCAGACAAGAAGTGGAACACCCTTATGTTGGGATGTGGGTGACGCAGGACGGGTACATCAGGCATGAGCTTCTCCCTGACGGTCGCTATGATGAAGCGCGGGGAAATAGGCAAAGTGCATATCAAGGACGATATGTAGTCGATGGAGACCATATTGAATATGTGGATGATACTGGATTTACCGCAGATGGAGACTTTAAGGACGGCGTGCTTTACCATGCGGGCATGGTTTTGTACAGAGAAAATGCACAATAAAACATTAAAAGGGAGAGTAATCAATATGTCCAATGTAAAAGGGAAAGTTGTTGTAATCACTGGTGCAAGCAGCGGAATTGGGGAGGCAACGGCGCGTGTGTTGGCAGAGCAGGGTGCTCATGTTGTCATTGGTGCAAGACGAGAGGATCGTCTGGAGGCGCTGGCGTCGTCCATTCGCTCGGAAGGTGGTTCGGTGGAGTATCATACACTTGATGTTACACAGCTGGAAGAGGTGCAAACGATCGTAGAGCTGGCGCTCAGTCGTTATGGACGGTTAGATGTGATTGTTAATAATGCCGGAGTCATGCCGCTCTCGCCCCTTGAAGCACTAAAAGTGGACGAGTGGAACCGTATGATTGATGTTAACATTCGCGGTGTTCTGCACGGCATTGCCGTTGGGCTGCCGGTTATGAAAGAACAGGGTTCCGGCCAGTTTATTAATATCGCCTCCATCGGAGCTTATGCCGTGACACCAACAGCCGCGGTATATTGTGCAACCAAATACGCGGTCCGTGCGATCTCGGAGGGTCTGCGACAGGAAGTAGGCGGGGATATCCGCGTGACCCTTGTATCGCCAGGTGTGACTGAATCCGAACTTGCCGAATCGATCTCTGATGATGAAGCGCGCGAGCTTATGAAAGATTATCGGCGCATATCCATTCCGGCCACGGCTATTGCTCAGAGCATTCTGTATGCGATCAACCAGCCGGCTGAGGTGGATGTGAATGAAATTGTGGTGAGACCCACATCAAGCATGGCTTAAACCTCGCTGTAAGACTACAAAGATGTCCACAACCATATACGGGTTGGGGGCGTCTTTTTGCACCCTGAAAGAGAGCTCGCCTAGGTTGCAATATGGTATAGTAATGATCAAGTAGTGCACCAGAGAGAGGGGAATAATGCATTGACGCTGCAACAGCTCAAATATGTGATTGAAGTCGCCACGCGTGGCTCGATGAATGAAGCCGCCAAGCGGCTGTTTATTTCCCAGCCCAGCCTGTCGAATGCCATTCGGGATCTGGAGCAGGAACTGCGGATTACCATTTTTGAACGTACGAATAAAGGGATAACTTTGTCCAAAGAAGGCGTGGAATTTCTAAGTTATGCGCGCCAGGTGGTGGAGCAGGCGGAATTGCTGGAGAATCGTTATTTGAATGCGAAGCCCTCTCCGCAACATTTCTCCGTTTCCACACAGCACTATGCTTTTGCAGTGAATGCATTCGTGAAACTGGTGCAGCAGTATGGACAGGATGAATATGAACTGGCTCTGCGGGAGACGAAAACATATGAGATTATCCAGGATGTAAAAAGCCTGCGCAGCGAGATTGGCATTCTGTATCTGAATGAATTTAATTCCAAAGTTATTAACAAACTGCTTAAGGATGCGGGACTGGTGTTCAATAGTCTGTTTGTTGCCAAGCCGCATATCTTTATCAGTGTGCAAAATCCGCTGGCGAAGCAGGAGTCGGTTGCAATTGAACAGCTTCAGGATTATCCATACCTGTCCTTTGACCAGGGGGAATATAACTCCTTCCATTTTTCAGAGGAAATCCTAAGCACACTTTCTCATCCCAAAAGCATACAGGTTAACGACCGAGCCACGTTGTTTAATCTGTTAATCGGTTTGAACGGATACACCATCTCGACAGGTGTGCTTAGTGCCGACCTGAATGGGAATGAGATCATCCCCGTCCCGCTGGAGTGTGAAGAGACCATTAATGTTGGCTGGATCAGCCACAAAAATGCTTCGCTTTCCAATCTGGGCATGGAGTATGTCCAGGCTCTGCATGAGGCGATTCAATCCTAAATGGTCATGTAAAACCGTCTCCGTTTCAGCGGAGTCTTTTTTTGCTGTTTTGAGGTACGATACTATCTTCACGTATAATATATAGGAACATACTTATAATCATTGCGTAAAAGGATGAAGGGAGAACGTTCAGTGCGAGTTTTATACCGAAATAAGAGTGAACAGCATGAGTTGACGATATATGACACATCCAAGCTTTATGGGGAAAAGGGCCGGTTTCGTGTGCTGGAGTTCTCCAATGCAGCAGTACAGGGGGCAATGGATCTGGACGATCCCTCCCGAATGGTGCTGGAGTATCCAAGAGCGATGGTTCACTTAATGGAACGAAATAATCCCGGTTATGAATCGGTTTTTGTGGTGGGCCACGGCATTGGAACCTTATCAACCTACCTGTCTAACCGTCGAGTAAAAGTCGCCGAACTCGATGCGGAAGTCGTTGAGCTCAGCAGAACTTTCTTTGGATATAGTGGAGATCATGTGCTGGTTGGTGACGGTCGTGAACGATTGGACCAGGAAGCTTCAGGCTCATACCATTATATTATTGTAGATGCTTTTACGGCTACTGGAACTCCTGCACAGTTTACTTCAAGCTCATTTTTCACGATGCTAAAAGATAAATTGCATTCTGGTGGTATGGTGTTGCTGAATGTATTTGGTCGTGCGGGCAATGACAGACAGGTGAATGCGATTCATACCACGTTACAGGAACACTTCGCTTATACGCGCTCATTTGCATTGCCAGCTGAAACCATCGATGAAGTTCAAAATCGTATTTTGGTTGGTTGTGACGGACCCATTTCATTTCAAACGCGTCATATGGCTGGGTTTGTAGAACAGCAGCCTGGCGAGGGATATGTTATTGTGGATTCAAATGAATCTTAATCTCAAATACAGTTTCAGACGATTTCAAAAAAAGTACCATTGCATGTAATCAATTGTCATTAAATCGTCAATCTTCCTATGTAATTATTCGAACTTCACAAACTATTTATTTCTTCTTAACAACTTTCGTATAAGATAGAAGGAATATGCCTTTTCATGAAAAACCGGGGGAAGCAATAATGATCGCAGAGAATAAAACATCCAGATTAAGAAGAAAAGTAAGGGAGATCAAAAAAATCAGCCTTACCGCTCTGTTGAGTGGATTGGTCACCATTGCCGTTTTGATGACATTGACCATTATGTTTATTTCATCTTATACATCCCAGAAGCAATCGCTAATTGATAACACACTCTCACTTAATTATTCAAGTGCCGTGCAGATGAGCCAAACACTGGACTCGTTGTTTCAATCCATGCAGGCCAGTTTGAAGTATTCAGCTAATTATTTTCCGGAAATAGACTATGCAGACGCCAATAAACTGGATTCCACACTGGATTTGATTCGAAACAGCAGCAATTATTTCAATTCGGTTTCTCTGGTAGATGCATCGGGAATCATTCGGGGTTCATCTCCTTATTTGGAAAAAAGCCTCGGACAACCTATAACTTCTGATGCAGCCAAAAAAGCGTTCAAATCGAGGGATTCCTATATATCCGAAGCGTACCGTGCGCCTTATTCGGAACGAAGAATCGTATTTGTGAGTGAACCAATCTTCAGTCCATCAGGTGATTTCAAAGGTTCGATTAGTGGGAGCATTTATCTACAGGAAAACAACATCTTGAACCTGTCATTTGGCAGTCAGCTGAAGACCAGTAATGGCTCTTATTTTTTTATTGTTGATGCCAAAGGGACATTGTTATTTCACCCGGATACGGAAAGAATCGGTGAAAATCTCAGCAAAAACCAGATTGTGCAGAAATTGCTTAACCACCAGACAGGGAAAGAACAATACAAGAATCTGGCGGGTGTGGATTCACTCGCAGGTTATTATAAGGTCCCGACAACAGATTGGGGCGTTGTTGTCGTATCTCCAACCCAGATGGTATACGATCAGCTGAATCAACATATTCGCATGTTGCTCCTGTACACTTCAATTCCGTTTATCATTCTGACGCTTATCGTTATTCGTGTAGCACGCAAACTGGCCAGTCCGTTTGTTTATCTTGCAGATTTGGTTAACCAGGTGGATCAGGGCAAAGTAGATCTGCCTGTAATGAAGCCACATTGGAACAGGGAAGCGGACTTGTTAACACGCACTGTGCTGAGCGCATTGGCGAATTTTAGAAAGCAGAAGGATCAGCTAACTTATGATGCCAGAACGGATGTATTAACCGGAATGACCAATCGCAGAACATTTGAAGAAGTCATTCAGCACTGGATTGAAGAAGAAGTTCCTTTCTCCATTGTGGTTCTGGATATTGATCGTTTCAAAACCATAAACGATACGTATGGGCATCATGCGGGAGATCAGGTTCTGAAGCATATCGCGGATATCATTAAACTGTCGGTTCGGACGCAGGATGTAAGCTCTCGGTTTGGCGGGGAGGAGTTTGTGGTGTTACTGCGACATACGGATTCCAAAACAGCGTATCAAATTGCCGAGCATATCCGCGTATCCGTGGAACAAAGTATATTGCCTATTGATCGTTCCGTGACCATTTCGGTAGGCATTGCCGAGTATCCGTTGCATTCCACAACGGCGACAGAGTTGTTCCATTTGGCGGACAATGCGTTATATCAAGCCAAGGAAGAGGGACGTAATCGTACCATTACCATTCAAACGGTCATAAAATAAGGTTCACACATCTCCCATATCGGAAACAAAAGAAGCTGATCCCATCTGAGAAAGGGACAGCTTCTTTTGTCTTTTGTTTACACCTCTTGTGATCTGGCCAGGACTTCATTCGTATACTGTTCTCCCCAGTCTCGCATGCTGTAAATAATCGGCCGGAGCGTTTCTCCAAATGGTGTAAGCGAATATTCTACTTTGGGCGGAACTTGAGGATATATTTCCCTGTGAACAATTCCGCTGCTTTCCAGCTCTCTTAACTGGAGAGTTAACATCCGTTGGGTAATATCAGGAAATAATTTTCTGATCTCGTTGAATCTTAACGAACCGGAGAACAGGTGATATAGAATCGCACCTTTCCATTTGCCTCCGATGACACTAAGCGTGACTTCAACGGAACAGCCATAAGGTGAGGGACACGCATCGTTCGGGTTCTTTCTCATTATAGTTGCACCTCCAGTTCGTGGTGGTTATTTATAGTATCCATTTCAGTACTACAGCACATAAATGTACATATCACTCATCTATGAGCATATCACTTCTCCATTGGATTATAAACCCCATGCATCGGCATGATGTTAAATCAACAAAGAACCCCGGTTTCGTATCGCGAAACATCGAGGTTCTCAGGATTGAAAAGCTTGATTATAGTAAAGTGTCCAGGGAGTACGCTCCTGCACCCGCAAGTGCAACACCGATTAGTGATCCGAGCATAACCAGATTGTACTCGAACCCTCCGTTCAGATTCCAAAGTCCTTTACCTGCATGGACTTTCACTATGGCAACAACCATAGGAATAATGAGCAAAATGACAGCAACACCAGTCCAGAGACCTGCCCCAAACAGGAATCCGCCGATCAATTCAAGAAGGCCTCCACAGACAGCCATAACTCTCGCAGGCTTCAGACCAATCGCCCCAAAAAATTCAGCTGTTCCTGATATGCCTTCTCCACCAAACCAGCCAAACAGTTTCTTGCATGCATGACCCATCATAATAAAACCAATAACAAGTCGAATGATAAGTAATCCAGCGTCTAACATATATTTATTTCCTCTTCTCAGGTTGTATAAATTGATTGGCCTTATATCGTATAAACGTCAGATCAGCGACGCCAGAATGGTATCACATAGCGCCATGGTTTCAATATTATCCTTGCCACTGGAATGTGGAACAGCCTTGTTCTGGCAGCATTCCATGAAATGAGCCATCTCACCTACAAACCCTCGTAAGTAAAGGTCACGATAGGCTCCTGACATGGGAGAGCCGGAAGGGGTAAAAACAGTATCCTGCTCCTCAAGGGACTTCCAGGGAAGGTTATCCCCTGTACGAGATTGATGAACCGTAAGTGTATTAATCTCATCTGCTAACGCAAATCCGTCGTCAAAGGTGACTAGTACACTTTCGCTCTCGCGTGACCATGCACTCATGCCAGCAAAGTAGGCACTGCCCACCACACCATGATCAAATTTCAGGGAAATGCTCTGGTTAATATGTTCTCCGTCCTTAACCGTTGTGCCTGTGACCTGTACGGCTTCCCCGAACAGGAAACGCATCAGATCAACCATATGAATGGCAGCGAGCTTCATGAATTGTTCTTCATCCTTGCAGAAGGGTGTGCTGTCTACAGCGAATTTCATTTGGAAAGAACGTGCTCTACCCAATGATCCACCATCAATCAGTTCC
Source organism: Paenibacillus sp. NPDC057886 (assembly GCF_042796655.1). NCBI lineage: Bacteria > Bacillati > Bacillota > Bacilli > Caryophanales > Paenibacillaceae > Paenibacillus > Paenibacillus sp. NPDC057886. The sequence continues at coordinate 139,821 of NZ_JBHVMZ010000001.1, forward strand.
TTGAGTTTTATATAGACCGGAGCATATCGTTTCATGAATCCAACCATGACAACCACACCGGCCTTTTGGGCAGCTTCAGCCACAGCAGCAGCTTCGGCAGTATTCCATCCGAGGGGTTTATCGACGTATACATTTTTGCCAGCCCGGATGCATTCAAGGGCAAGGACTGTCTGATCCTCTGGTTGCGCCACAACAATGACGCCATCACAGTCTTCATTTTGCAACATCAGCTGAGTATTGTCATACGCTTTCCCACTGCTCCCAAAACGAAGCAGAGCCGCCGCGGACCGTTCAATACTGCGGGTGGCGATGGCCTGAATTTCTGCTCCTGCTTCAACAGCCGAAGGATATATATTTGTGGATGCATGGAATCCTGCACCGATAAAACAAAGTTTGGCTTTTTTCATGTGAACCTCTCCTTTAAATGCATATTACCATTCACGATGATTAGATCTTGTAGCTTAAATGCTTAAGCATCTGTCCGGCAATGGTGTTGTTAACGTTATGAGGAACCGGCTGTGGTCCGAGGATGAGGTGTTGGCGTTGCTGTACAAGATATAGCAGGGAGGCGGCTTGCAGGGACAAGCCCAAATCCATCGTTTCGGCAGGGTTGCCGCTGCCACCAGCCAGGTTCAGCATCTCGCCTTGAGTAAGTAACATGAGTCGACGTCCGTTGGCTAATGTAAATTGTTCGATATCCGCTGTCAGTTGTTCGGTATGCTTCGCATCCTGACGGAGACTTTCCAATTCCATCTCCCAAGAAAAATGTCCGGCATTGGCGAGGATCGTTCCATCATTCATCTGGGTAAAATGTTCCTTCAGAATGGCGTTAGGACGGCCAGTGACAGTAATGTACACTTGGGCAAATGCAAATGTATGCTCCAGTCGTGCCACTCTGAATCCATCCAGCGCGGCTTCCAGACCCGCAATCGGATCGGTTTCAACGACAACAACCTGGCTGCCCAGATTCCGCAAATACCTGGCGATGCCTCGTCCACATGTTCCATAACCTACGATGACGAAACGACGTGTGGGCAGAATCAGGTTTGTAGTACGCATAAAACCTTCAATAATGGTCTGACCAACACCGTGTTCATTTTCCATGATTCGTTTGAGTGGACTGTCATTAATGACAATGATCGGGAAAGGAATGTTCTCACCCGTCTCTTCACGCAGCAGATTGGCCCCGGTCGTTGTCTCCTCCGTACCGCCAATTAGAGTGCTGGTATCATACTGTTGAATGAGGGTGCGCGCCAGATCAGCTCCGTTATCCATGAGGAGATGGGGGTGATGACGAAGTACACTTTGGATATTTTGCAGGTGCTCATTACGCCTGTCCGCACGTTGACCATATACCGTGATGCCTTCTTCTTGCAGAGCTGCTGCGACGGCGTCTTTGGTTGTGCCCGGGCTGCCAGTCAATACAACTTTGGCTCCACCTGCTTGGAGAGTTCGGCATAACACAGCAGTTTTGGGCTCCACATGAATACATATACCAATGGTTAATCCAGCAAAAGGCAGCTCTTTGGCAAACTGGGATTTCAATTCGCCGAGCAGGGGCATATGCATTTCCGTCCAGTGAATGCTGCGTTTTCCTTCTTCAATACGTTCATGTGTTGTGTTCTTGATCGTCATGCAAACTCCCCTTTTCTATGCAAGGTATAGCGTGTCCATCAGGACACTTGATCTGCTTAATGTCTACGATAGGGAGTTTGATGAGGTTAAAAAAGGACATATGTCCTATCCATTACAACTTGGAAAAAAGGTATTGCAAACTTATTTCAGAGCATGTATACTCTTAATTACGGTAAAACAAGCAATTGCTTAACCGGAATGCTTTTCATCCATGATGAGAAGATACATATTATGCGGTCGTGGCGGAATTGGCAGACGCGCACGGTTCAGGTCCGTGTGGGCTAACCCCCGTGGAGGTTCGAGTCCTCTCGACCGCATCGGAGAAAAAAGCTCGCGAATTGCTCTAAAGGCAATTTGCGAGCTTTTTTGTTTTTTATTTATTGAATATGAATTGTTGCACACATAGACCCGCAATTGCTCCGGCAATACCAAAGAGCGCAACACTGGCCATGACCTCATACGCCTGAAAACGAAACAGAAAAGCAATGCCGCTGCCAAACGTTGTTCCTGCGAGAAATCCGAGAGAAATCCCTATTTCTTTAGTTAATTTCATAGGTTCACCTGCTTGGGGGTGTGAGTTTAGGATTTGCAAATTTTTAAAACAGGAAGTAAAGTGTGATCAGGAAAATACTCACATTTTATTTCCTTTTTTCATTTTGTGGTTTTAACCATGTAATTATGCATGATATTTCTTAAGGGAGGTTAAGGGCGAATGAATATGAACGAGCGAATTGCAGCATGGAATGAAGAAGCGCAGACTTGTACTTGTGGGCATGATCATCGGTTGGTGCAAATGCAGGTCTATTTGGAGCATGGAGCTGTCGAGCGGTTATCTGGCTATTTGTCAGAGCAAGAGTACAAATATGTAACAGTGGTATATGATCGATTTACAGGTCCGGCAGCAGGACACGAGGTGGTAAAGAACATCCGAGAAGCTGGCGTTCATGTGGATGAGATATGCATGCCAGAGAACAAAGCAGGCGACGTGATCGCCGATGAGGGCGGGATTGTGCAAGTACTGCTCGGTGTGAAACAGGAAAGTCAGGCAATCATTGCTGCTGGTTCAGGGACTATTCATGACCTGGTGCGATTTGTTTGCTCCAAAATGAACAAGCCCTTTCTGTCAGTACCTACAGCAGCTTCGGTTGATGGATTTACCTCGGCAGGTGCACCTCTTATTGTAAGCGGCGTCAAACAAACTTTCCAGGCGGTGCCGCCTGAAGCTATTTTCGCGGATATCGATATTTTGGAGCAAGCGCCCCAAGAGATGAATGCCGCCGGATTCGGAGATATGCTTGGTAAATATACATCACTGGCAGACTGGGTGGTTTCCAGGGATCTGGGCGGGGAACCGTTCTGCCCCGTAGCTTATTGCATGACGGAAGAAGCACTAGCGACCTGTGTGGAGCATGTACAAGGTATCGCTGAAGGACGGGCCGATGGTGTGACTGTATTGATGGATGCGCTGATTGCTTCCGGCATTTCCATGCTGATCATTGATCATTCCCGTCCTGCATCCGGTGGAGAACATCATCTGTCCCATCGATGGGAGATGGATCTGATGGAGGCAGGGCACAAGCCTGTTTTGCATGGTGCCAAGGTGGGAGTGGCCTGTGCACTGCTTACCGTAAAATACAAAGATCTTGCACAAAAATCCGAAGAGCCGGTTTTCCATGTATACAATAATCTGCCGGATGCATCTCAGCTTACTGCTTGGCTAGAGCAAGTTGGGGGCCCTACAACAACTGAACAACTGGGTGTATCCAAGGAGATGGTAGAGCATGCTTTTGCCACAGCTCATTTGCTTCGGGATCGTTATACAGGACTGAAATATATCAACGAGATTCTTAACGTGGGTTCGAAATAAGGATAAAAGAAATAATATGGACAAGTGTTATCTCGTGCATTTAATTGTACGTACAAATTAACAGTGAGGAATGTAATGTATGAGACAAGATAGTGTCATTGTTTACAATAGAGGATATTACACTTGATTCGATATCAACATATCTACATGAATTTTTGAAAAACACGGGCATACAAGGGGTTAGGATGGAGCGGAACAAACGTTATACAAGGTGAATTAGAGTGTGAATTAAAGCCTGCTCCTTTGGGGGACAGAGCTTTTTATACTTCATAAAAAAAGTAATGGGTTAAATTGTTCGTACAAATATATGATGAAAATGAAGCTAACGATGAAGTTCTATTTCTTTAAATGATTAAGAATTTAATGGAATGGCTAGTTAGCATTTTTGAGGTATATATTGGCATAACTCTCCGCGTATTTCGACAAAGGGATTTTCGCCTCGTTCAGAGAGCGAGCTGTATCGGCACAGGTTAAGGAGTTACTAGGGATGAAGGAATGATGCGTCCAAAGCTGGTTGGAGGGCAAGAGGGCTGCTTATCGCCCCTTAGAGACGATGCTGAGTACACCCGACTGGAGAAATGGTAACCTAATATAACCTGTACGATGAAAGTGGTATTTTAAAAAGGCTCTGTCTTTCCCAATGGGAGAAGACAGAGCCTTTTGGTTGTTCGCTAATTTAGTTATTGTGGCGATCTTTCAAGATGACATCTGCGAACAAAATAGTTTTCGGGATGCGGAAAAATTGTTCCGCTTGTTCCTGAAACGCAGCAGAAGGCAGCGTTCCCTGATGCAGCCATTTGCGGAAAGTGCCGGGGTGAACCCCGATCCAGTGGCTGACATCTGTCACCGACAAATCATGGACCATACACAAGCCTGTCAGAATACGGTTGCTAACCGGAGAACGGGTCACCGTACGCTTCATGAAGCGGGAAGGCTCGGGCTGACAAATGACAGGGCTTTTGCGTACCACTTCTTCATTAAAAAGAATGTGGCGCGGGTAGCCGAGCAACTGGCATGCCTTGTCCAAATTGGTACTGCCGGGTATCCGTCCTTCATACACCCACGCGCTGACACTGCGTGAAGAGATGGATAGATCTTCGGCGAGCTGGGACAACTTGATATCATTGGCCATCAGCACGGCAAGAAGAACACGGTTGCGGATTTGACAGCGTGTCGGTTTTCGGAATCGTTTAACACGGACGCCTTTTCCCAAATATTTACGGTTGATCAGAGACCACGCCTGGATGGAATGTTGTTCTGGTTGATTAGGCATATTTCCTCCGATTTTTTTAACCAAATACTACAATAAGTATGGGGGTACTTTCAAGTGCCGGGTGCAACTGTTTCAAATGAACGGATGCGTGAATCCGCTCCAAAGGAGGAATTATGAACTAGAACAGACGCATTTCACATCCTAGTATATTCCTAGATTACAATGTTTCACTAAATTTAAGGGATCAAATAGATAATGAATAAAAATAAAATGAGTCTAAATACCTATTGGTGGGACTATAGTACTTTTATCTGTTTTTTGTTGATATGGTGCGGTTTATTTCCCTGATTTACCCATAAATATTCGATTTTCGTTAAAGGAACCAATTTCCAATGTGCACAAATCTGAAATTAGAAATCCGCTTGTTCAGCAAGGCATGTGGACTGTCAAAATCTCTTACTCTTACATATCTTGTATGGAGATCAAGTGAGAGGGAGAGGTGAGAAACGTGAGTCCATCCGTAAGTACCTTTGCTGCCATTTCTGGGGCGTTCATGACGTTTGCTTTTGGTGGATGGGATCAGCTGCTCAGCTTGCTGGCGGTTGCAATGGCTGTGGATTATATTACGGGTCTCGCTGCGGCAGTCAGAACGGGTAAAGGATTGAATAGTAATGTTGGATTCTGGGGGCTGGCGCGCAAAGGTCTCATGCTGACGGTTATTCTGCTTGCCCACCGAATTGATCTGCTCATGGGAACTGACATCATTAAAGGGGGAGCCATCTACTTTTATCTGATGAATGAGCTGATATCCATTACCGAAAATTATGCCCGCATTGGGCTTCCATTGCCTGACAAGCTCAGACAGGCTATAGCGGTGCTGAAAAAACAGGAGGGGTTGTCTGAACGGGAATGGCCTCAACCACAGCCGAACGTGGAGGATAAGGAAACAAAAGAAAAAGCAGCAGAAGTTATTCCGGAAAAACCGACAAACCAAAGTGAGCAGACGGATAATATGTCTCAGGAGAAATCAAAGGCGAATGAAAGCAGCCCCGATTAGATTGTCTTTTAAGAGAACGTTTCCAAGTATCCTTTCGTAATAGAGGACGTTATGATATATTTTGGATACAAGAAAATTCATTCATACCAATTATTATACTCAAATGAGGTGCTTGTCTGATGATTAAACATATTGTTCTGTTTAAAATGAAAGATCGTTCTCCTGAAAGTATTGAAGCGGCTGCGAATGTTCTTCGCAATCTGCAAGGGAAAATTGATGTTCTGGTCTCGCTTGAAGTGGGTATTGACGTGCTTCGTTCGGACAGATCTTTTGACATCTCACTTACGGCAGAATTTGCATCACTGGAAGATCTTCAGGCATATCAGGTGCATCCGCTGCATCAGGAAGTCATCAAGTATATGAACGAGGTCAGAGAGCAGTCGATTGCAGTGGACTACGAAATCTAATCTGTTATTCATTCTACTTTGGATAAAGGGGACTCTGCATGAGCGATTTAAGAGACGTTATGGAATTTTTATATATTTTTGTCGTGTTTCTGATCGCTTGTCCTGTGATGTTATTTTGGCTGAAGCGAAGAGGAAAAAGGAACCGATAATTCACTGAACGGGAAGTGAACACATTGTATTACGTAAACAGGGAACAGATTGCCCGCCGGCTTGCTGCCGTACCGGAGGTGGCCGAAGGCCTTCGCCGCGCGTCACAAGCTTGGGATGGCAGTCTAATGCTGGGTCTGGTACAGGAGCGTTGTCTTCATCTGGCGATTGAAATCGTTACGGATGTGGGAAGTTATCTCATTGACGGCTTCATCATGCGTGATGCGAGCAGCTATGACGATATTATTCAGATTAACCACGAAGAGAACGTTTTTGATCATGCAACCTATGAGGTGCTTAGTCTCCTCGTATCGTTGCGCAAGCCGCTCGTTCAGGACTATTACAGCTGGGAGCGGTCTGAACTGCATCCGCTGAGCAGTGACTTGCCGGGCGTGCTTGAACATTTTTCCCTTCAGGTCAATACTTATGTGGAAAAAGAACTCGGACCTTTCCAGACTGCACAGGCCGAGGGGAAGAGCAAGGAATGAGGGGAAGCAGCATGACGAACGAATGGAAAGAAGATCAAGAAGGAAATAATGAAACGAATGACATACCTTCCGGATTTCATCCGGTATATATGATTGAGTTGTTATTTCAGGAACGTCCCGTTGTAGATCAGGGACGTTTGCAAGATGCACTGAGTCGTCATACCGGACAAGTCCGGCTTGATGTAAAGCAGGGCAATGCGGAGCATAATCCTGAGATGCTGGTTTTCTACCATCTGGACCATAAGGTTTCTTTTCAGGAAGGTAACATTCCGGCACAGACTTGCATGCTCCCCATTACTGAAATTGTAGATCGCGCCCGCTTTGGAGGGGCTTTGCAGCAAGCCTGGCATTGGCCAGAAGCAGGACAAGCTATGGAAACGATCCAATATTCCATCCGGATTCACGATATGTTCACTGCTGCCATGCCGCGCAAACAGCGACTCGAATTGTTCCAAAAGACGATTCAGGCTGTTATGGAAGTGATGCCTTGTGAGGCGTTATACTGGTACGGCAGTGACAAATTGGTTGAGCCGGAAGCCTATGTGCTGTCACAGGAGCGTGAGGAGCATCTCTACGCTGCGATGAATGTGCGCATGTATCAGGCTGGAGGCACGGAGGAACAGCGTCAGCTGGTTATGGACACGGTAGGATTGTCGGCACTTGGTGTGCCTGATGTACAGTGTCATTTCATTGGACTCGATCCGGATACGGTAGCCCAGACATTACTCGGTGCCGCCTATTACATATTTGATCAGGGAGATGTTCTACAGGACGGACAGACGCTGGGATCTTCCGGCGGACGACGCTGGCGTTGTGAGCATCAGGCGGCATTGATCGCACCAGGACGTTATGTAATTGATCTGGACCCGGGGGATGAACATGCCGCTGCTCCGCTTGAGCCGGCGCGGCAGACCTGAGGCATATCAATATAAAGTCAGAAGGTGCGAAAGACGGTATCCAGAATTTTTTTGGTATCCGAGTGTCAGGTCAAGCCCTTGCTGCTTATACTGCATCAACAGAGTAGGCATTCGCCCGGATTGACGAGCAACAGTCCGTTGCTTGGTTATTCGGTACTTCATTTAAGGTAAAGGGAGAGATGCGACGTGAAGGATTCTAACAAAAGTTTGTTGTGGGGAGCATTAATCGGCTCAGTTGTAGGTTCAGTGACAGCTTTGCTGCTGGCGCCAAAATCCGGACGCGAACTTCGTCAAGATATTTCGGAAGGTGCACGTCAGGTGAGTGAGAAGGGTCAGGAACTGGCTAGCAAGGTAGGCGAACAAAGCGCACAGATCGTATCCAAAGTAAAAGAGACGGCAGATGTCGTTATCCAGGATATTCAATCCTGGCGCAATTGCGCTGAAGGTAAAGAAGTGCGCGTATCCGCAGTCATTACTGATTCCGATTCTTCCATCGATGCAGAGGCAGCGAATGAGTCAGGCATTGAAGTCATCGCGAAGCTTCCTGCCGATGATTCCAAAGAAAACATTTAAAGCTAAGCTTGAACGTGAGCAGGCTTTCCTCCATCTGGAGGGGGGCCTGCTTTGTTGTGCGTGGTGGTGCAGGAGTGGTACGATACGGCATTTTGTTTGAACCCTGCGATGAAATCGGGTAAGATGTAGGTACCTTTTTGCCTGAAAATTCATACGGTAGGAAGAAAGCTCTGGGAACCAATTTGTTAGTAGAACCAATTCAATGAAGAAGGAAGCGGTGTGTTCGTGCAGCAAGCAATCGCTATATTAGACTCCGGTGTAGGGGGATTGACCGTCGCCAAGGAAGTGATGCGTCAGCTCCCACGGGAAAAGATCATATATTTTGGAGATACTGCCCGGACACCGTACGGACCCCGTTCGTCCGAACAAGTTAAACAATTCACGGAACAAATCGTTGATTTCTTGATCCAGTTCGATCCGAAGGTTATCGTTATCGCCTGTAATACGGCTACGGCAGCAGCGCTCGACTATATTCGAGCCAAGGTGAAAGTGCCTGTCATTGGTGTCATTCATCCAGGTGCACGAGCAGCCATCACAGCCACACGCACAGGACGCATCGGTGTCATTGGCACCGTGGGGACCATTGGAAGTGGTGCGTATACATCTGCACTCAAACAGTTGTCTCCCTATATTGATGTGGTCAGTCAGGCTTGTCCGGCACTTGTGCCACTGGTGGAGCAAGGCGAATTCCGTTCCGAGCAAACGACAAGTACGGTGGAGCAATCTTTAGGCCAGATTAAACAACAGCCGATTGATTGTCTTATTCTGGGTTGTACGCACTATCCTTTTCTCATGGATACCATTCAGGAGGTTATGGGGCAGGAAGTGAAGCTGATCAGTTCGGCAGATGAAACAGCGAGGGAAATCAGTACGATCTTGTATGATAAACGAAAGCTGGCCAGTGGGGATGAGACGCCCGTACATCAGTTTTTTTGCACAGGGGACCCACGTATGTTCCAGAATATTACCCGCCAATGGTTGGGAGAGCAGATCTCCAAAACGCCAGTTGTGTGGCAGGTTACCCAATTACCATAACTTTTTTTGATTTCTATGTTTATAAGAATCCCGGAACCCTTAGTGTTCCGGGATTTTTTTGTTTATATCAGAAAGTAGAAGAGCTTCGGATGATCATCACGTTTTTCTTATGTTGGAGGGATTTACGCGATTCATGTCACATGACGGACAACCAGATCCGCATACATATTACATACAGTAAGGACACAGGCGAGAAAAGGACGGGAGATTACACAATTTCCTAAGGGAAAGGAGATCGACATGGAGCTGCAATGGATTATTGTTCATCAGGGAGATACCTTGTCGCGTATTGCGGCAGCGAACCATATGACCAAGGAGTTACTGGCCGCTCTCAACCCGGAAACAGCGTCCCAGCCCTATTTGCTGACAGGACAGATGCTGCGCATTACGCCGGGAGCAGGGCGCAGGTATGCAGTGCAGCCTGGGGAGAAAGTGGCCGTGATTGCATTACGTTTTGGACTGAATGAAGAAGAATTGCGCGAGGCCAATCCAGAAATAGCGAACATTCCGGACTGGTGCGGGCGATGTATTCATATTCCGGATTCAAATGGAAAAACTATCGTAAAGTTGCAGGGAGAGTATGGTTACCGCGAAATGAACCGTGATATCGGTTTGCTGGCAAAGAATTATCCATTTATCGAGATTGGCTCAATTGGCAGTAGTGTCATGGGCAAGGCTTTGCCTTATCTGCGTTTGGGTCAAGGACCCAGACATATTCATGTCAACGCATCTGTTCATGCAAATGAGTGGCTGACAACGGCGGTTCTGATGCGGTTCATTGAAGAATATGCGAAGGCCTACAGCACGTATACGCCGTGGCATCAATTCCAGACGGAACGCTGGATGCAGGAAACCACGCTGTGGGCTGTGCCCATGGTCAACCCGGATGGAGTTGAATTGGTGCAAGAGGGCGTGGTCAATGATCATCCCCATGCAGAAAAATTGCTGGAATGGAATGCCGGACGCTCCCATTTTACGCATTGGAAGTCCAATATCAGGGGGGTGGACCTTAACGATCAATTTCCGGCTTATTGGGAGGAAGAGGCAGCTAGAAGAGGGATAACGACTCCAGGGCCCAGAGATTATGCAGGAACCGCTCCTTTATCGGAACCGGAGGCGTGGGCACTTGCACAGTGGACCGAGCAGCATACTTTCGATGCAGTCGTCTCGCTTCACAGCCAGGGACAGGAAATTTATTGGAACTACCGCGATTTGGAGCCAAAGGAGAGTGCCCCGCTGTCACGCAGACTGGCAAGAGCTTCAGGGTACAAGGCAGTTAAGCTGGGTGGAAGCGATGCAGGATACAAAGACTGGTTCATTCAGAAGTTTCGGAAGCCTGGCTTCACGGTAGAAGTGGGACTCGGGGTCAATCCGCTCCCCATGGATCAGTTCGAAGACATCTGCGTAGAGGTTGGCATGCTGTTGGCTGAATTGTTATCAGATCGAGAGCACTGACAAGGAGACGGGAAATTCAAGAAAACTGACTTAACATAATCTGGATGGGAAGACATGAAACTTACGGGTTGTCCAGTCGTATAACAGGAACGGGCGCTGTTACCGGCGTTCGTTTTTTAATCTGCATGTTGCATCTTTCGTTCCGGATTGCTCTGGAACGGTTAATGATGGGTGTGACTATAACGATTGCTGTTTATTTCAGTGCAATAATCATACGGAGGGGTTCATATGAAGTGGAGAAGACTGCTGTCATTCAAACGATGGACACAAGTATTCAAACGGCTGCCGCGTCTGTTGCGGGCTCCGCAGATCCCTTTGGGTGAGAAGCTGCTGTTCATCATCCCAGCGCTGCTCTACTGGGTACTTCCTGACGTGATGCCGTTTATGCCTATAGATGATATCGGGGTTACGTTGTTGCTTATGAACTGGTTTGTAAGTCGTGCTGAGCGCAAATATCCGGTACTTACAGCGGGTGTGTCGTCTTAATCCGACACAAAATGGGTGGTTTTAACATCGATTTTGCATCAATGTTATTGCGAAGCGCAGTAATTTTCTTTACAATAGATGCTGGAGTTTAGAAATACTGAAAAATTGTTGGAACCAGCAATTACAATATAGGAGATGAATGGAATGAACTGCAAAATTACACGTAATGCCGCGAAAGTATTGAAACTTGAACTGGACAAGCCTGAGAACGAAGGTAAATTGCTGCGCGTTGTGATCACGCATGCGCATGGAGATCATGCCCACTACGGACTTGATATCGATACGCCAAAAGAAAATGATACGGTCGTATCTACCGATAAAGAGATCGACGTTATTCTTGAGAATAATCAACCTTTGCTGGATGGCGTTAAAATTGATTACCTTTACTTCCCTGAAGAAGGATTCGTTATTACGAACCCATCCAAAGGCAACCACGGCGACCACTAAGGGAGCGAAGAAGGGGAACTCATGGCTAACGATATCCGCGTATGCGAAAAATGTAATCATATCAGACTAAAATCGATTGTAGCCAAGTTGGAGAAAATGGCTCCGGATACGGAGATCAAAATTGGTTGCAAATCGTATTGCGGTCCTTGTGCGAAGCGTGCTTTTGTCTTTATCAACGGTCGGTACATCAGTGCTCCGTCAGAAGAAGAAGTGCTTGCAAAAGTAGCGAAATTCGTGAAGTAATTGTACTGCATTTGCAGTGGGCAAAATTGTTCACGAAGGGAGAAGAGAGGCCTAGGCCTCTCTTTTTTAGTTTGTAATCGGAAATGCTACAAGATTAAAAAGTGAAGTCCTGCTTCATTTCAAAAATCTCAAAGGTATCCTCTTGAATCTCAATGGCGATAATCGTATCGCTTTTTTTCAAATAATGAACATGTCCCATTCGCTCTTCTTCCACCTCAACCCATCCAGCTTCGGATAACTTCTCGAAATAATCGGATGGTACATATAATCCCTGTTCTCCCCCGATATGTTTCAATTCATATTTAATGCCTGTTTTTATGTTTGGATTGTCTGAATATGCCGTTACGCTCAGCTGTTTTGCATTCACGGGAACCGGAATCTCGTCATTAATGGAGGAGTCTGTATATCCCGTTATTTCATACGTGGAAGGTGCACAGCCACTGGCAAGTAGGAATAAAGGTACCAGAATGAGAACAATCCAAAAGTTCTTCAAAACCAAACCTCCTTGTGAAAAGTTACTTAATTAATTAACGCAGTCAGACCGAAAAAGGTTATGGGGAAAAGCGAAGCAATCCGTCATTTTTCAGCAAAACAAGAATAAGGAAGGCTGATGTCAACCATCCTAAAGGGGTAACAGGAACATGATCCCAAGGAGGAATACTCATGCCGAAGCGTTATGATTCCAGTTTGCAAGCCGATACGACCGTATCCCAGGCGCAGAATGCAGTGAACAAACTTCATTTTGCCGTTTCACAGGCAATGTCACATCCAACAGAACAGACCATTGAACAAGCAGAACGCCGTTTGGCGCATACCGAGCAGGCCATGCGTCAAGCCGAACGTTCGCTTGGAGGTCAGGGCGTTGAGCTGGCAGAAGAGATGTTCATTGAGGAGAAGAGAAGATTGAACTCGATCCAGAGTCTGAATGGGCAAGGGGATTTATAGGCGTTCCTGTCACAACAGAACCCGCAGAGCAGCAGTGCTTTGCGGGTTATTCATGTCTCTTTGGATGGCCCCGAGAAATGGATCTCAGTCAAAACTGTATGTAACGTGCCGCTTAAAATTTGGTGAGAAGGTTAATAGACCAAGAGCAGGCAAATTTCACACAGGAGGTACAGAATGACAAAACATATTACAGATTGTACGATTCTGAACAACGGCGTGACGATGCCATGGCTGGGATTTGGGACCTATCGAGTAAAGGGCAAGGAAGTACAGCAAGCGGTGGAGACCGCATTGGAAGTCGGATATCGGAGCGTTGATACGGCGTCCGTTTATGGAAATGAAGAGGAAGTTGGACAAGCCATTGCGAGCAGTGGTATTGCCCGGAATGAGCTGTTTGTGACAACCAAGCTATGGAATGAAGATCAAGGGTTTGATTCGACCTTGAGAGCATTTGAGGCCAGTCAGAAGGCGCTTGGATTGAATGTCATTGATCTATACTTAATTCACTGGCCTGGCAGAGACCAGTATAAGGAGACGTGGAGAGCATTCGAACGTCTATATAGCGAAGGAAGCGTACGTGCCATTGGTGTAAGTAATTTTGAAGTACACCATTTGCGCGATATCATAGATGAAGGTGGGACGGTACCTGCGGTGAATCAGGTGGAACTGCATCCAGGTCTGATTCAACAGGAGCTGCAGGATTTCTGTGGGGAGCAGGGTATTCAACTGGAGGCATGGAGCCCCATTATGAGAGGCAAACTGAACAAGGAATCGGCCTTGAAAAGTCTGGCCCAGAAATACGGAAAAACACCGGCACAGGTTATTCTGCGCTGGGATATCCAGAACCAGATCGTGACGATTCCGAAATCGGTTACCCCGGAGCGGATTCGCGAGAATGCGGACATTTTTGATTTTGAATTGACTCCAGATGAGTTGAAACTGATTGATGCGCTGGATTCGGATAAACGGACGGGACCACATCCGGATCAGCTGTTTTGGGATTGAGGGTGTAGCTCAATTCCAAAATAAGTGTTTAATGATCTGCTTGTAGTTGTTCCGGTGACGGATCGTTCTTTCGATCGCTGTTGTCTCCAAATTTTTTGATTCAATATTCAAAAGGTGAAAATTAGGAGACAGCTTATGCTTCCGAAGCAGCTTTCTTACAGAAAGCTTCCAGGCGAACGCTTCGCTTCTTCAGAATCGATTCCGTCCCCTCCACTGCAACTGTTCATCGAACACTAAACCTTTATAATGAGCTTGAGTTGTAGAGTGAAAAAAAGCAGCAGGACCAGGGGTATCCCCTGAACCTGCTGCTTTTGTGTTATTTGGATGAATCAGGTTGCGGAACCTCGCAGCCGTCTTCTGTGCATACTCCACTGCCATCTGCGTCAGTGGTGTTGGACTCTACCATTGTGAAAGGGGAACGCTCGTCCCATGCTTTCTGAATCGCATCAAGGAACACCTCATCCGGTTGAGCGCCAGATACAGCGAACTTGCGATCAAATACGAAGAACGGTACACCCCGGATGCCTAACTGTTCACCTTCGGCCTGGTCGGCACGCACTTGGTCTGCGAATTGATTACTGGACAACACTTCTGCTGCGGCATTGCGATCCAGACCCACTTCTTCAGCCAACTCGATCAGTACATCGGTATTGCCGACATGTTTGCCTTCAATGAAGATCGCTTGAAATAGTCGTTCGCTCAGCTCAAGCATTTTCCCTTGTGTTTCTGCCCAATGGGTCAGACGGTGAGCGGAGAAGGAGTTGGTAGGGATCATCTCATCAATGTTGTATTCCAGTCCAGCTGTACGAGCATTGGCGTTCATCTGTGCGTTCATGCCACGTGCCTGCTCCACACTCATATTGTATTTGGCAGCCAGATATTCCGCGTTGGTTTTTCCACTGTTCAATTCAGCATTTGGATCAAGTTCAAAGCTTTTGAACTGTAATTTCACTTCATCGCGGTGTGGGAATTGTGCCAATACATTCTCCAGACGACGTTTGCCAATATAACAGAAAGGACACATAAAGTCGGACCATATTTCAATATTCATCGATTAAAACCTCCATCATCTATAAATGAAACCAATACAGTTACAATTATATAGCGACTTTCCATCATTCGCAAGGTTGTGATTATTGCCAGCCTCGAAAAAAAGAAGTGCTGAAGCATGCAACGAATTGCAGCCTCAACACTTGTAGTTTATCTTCTTACTTATCCCGGTATGCCTTGGTCCAATGGTAAGGCTGAATTTCGTCCAACCTTTTGTAAATTAAAGCTCCGTCAGGATTGTATACGGCGGCCTTAACGTCTTCTCCCCAGAAAAACAGTCGTTCCTGGCACACACCGCAAGGGGTGAGGACCTTGAATTCCGAGTGCTCATCGTCGCGTGCCACACAGATCGAGTGGGTGACCCGCTCGTTTAATTTATGGGCTTCCAAATAGGAGCCTGTTTCCATACATAAGTGCGTGGCGTCATTAATCACTTCTGGAGCTACGCTGATTAACAGTGAACCCGCTTCGGTATAAACAGCAGCCGCACCGCCCCACCCTTGAGGGTAACGATGTTTGACAAAGTTTGCAGCTTCTTCGAACAGCTTTTGTTCGATATTGAATTGATCTGGATGTGACGTCATGGTAATGCACTAGCTCCATTTCATTGTAGTGTCGGGTTAACTTTGAAAAATGAAGTATACAGCTCCTTCAGCGTACCGTTCGTATCTATTAGGATGCGGAATCAGACGCTTGCTCCTCGCGAAAACGCGAGATCAGGTCAAACGTATTGACCGTATCTGACACATGCAGTCGCTTTGTTGCTTCATCATGACCAGATCGGCAAGCATTAATATCCGTTTTGGTGCCTGTAGACAGATCGTAACAGGAGCCGCTGTCATACAGGTAATCATCCGAAGGGATATAGAACAGGGAGCTATCTGTGAATGCACCACTGCGCAATACCACCATGCGGGAGGAACCGTCGTACACATCGTTGCCGATGTGGTAGTAGGATTGATCTGATATCCCCAGCAGATGCAGTACTGAAGGTGTAATATCGAGTTGCCCGGCAGGTTCCTCAATCGTTCCCGCTGCGGCTCCGTCGGGCAGATGCACCAGCAAAGGCACTTCGTTCATAATTTGCTCCATATCCAGATCGTTCAGCGAACGTCCGAGAAATTTCTCGTATTGTGGCTGCTCCTTAATGGAATTATCGTGATCCCCATAGAACATGAAGATCGTTTTGTCCCACAATCCCCGATTTTTCAGGTCTTCCACCATGTTGCCAAGCGCAGAATCCACGTAATGAACGGATTGCAGATAGTTGCCAAACATCGTTCCTTTGAATTCCCCGACATCCAGCTGCTGTTTATCCTGGGGTAACGCGTATGGATGATGACTGCTGAGTGTAATGAGGAATGAATAGAACGGCTCTGTAACCTCACTGCTCATTTTCTCAACGGATTGACGGAAAAAGGATTCATCGGACAAGGACCAGCCTAGCGGGTCATCCTGTTCAAAATCATTTTTACTGTAAAACTTGTCATACTTCATATTCTGATACATCGTATAGCGATTCCAAAATCCGCTCTCATAGGCATGAAATACATTCGTACTGTATCCATGATCCTTCAAGATAGAAGGCAGAGAATCATAACTGTGGTCTGCGTAACGGACAAACGCGGATCCAACCGATAGTGGATGCAATGAAATATTGGCCCCAAAGTCGGCATCCGATGTTCGCCCCTGACCTGTCTGGTGATAAAAGTGACTGTAGTACTGGCTTTCCTTCATCAGCTCGTTAAAATGAGGCGTAATTTCCTGACCGCCAATGCTCTGTCCAATCATGAAATTCATGAAGGCTTCACCTTGGACAATGATTACATTGCTATCTTTGTACTTCCCAAACATCGCATCCTTCAGTGGCTCAGCCTGTTGTCTGCTCGCAAAATAGGCTTCCGCCTGCTCCAAATCGGCAGGATCGACCTCTGGTCCGGAGCCTATCTGGTCTTTGGCATAGTTGTACAGATCATAGCCATGAAAAGCAAGAAGTCCGGTAACATTGTACATGGATACGTTCCACCAGTTGTTATCAAACAACCCTTTTGCCCAGGTTTTACTATAATAATAAATCGGACCTACCGCGAGCCCCAGACCCAACACCAGAGTAATGCTGCCTGCGGTGAGTCGACGACGCATGGTAGTTTTGCGGGAGTTTGATGAGTAAGAGTTCGACCCGTTCGAATATGCGCTGTAACGTCCGCGACGGTTACGTTTGCTGAACAGCAGGATCGCTGCATATGGGATAATTGCAAGCCAATCGACGATGAACCACAGATCACTGGCATAGATGAGCGTAGCAATACTGTCACCCAAAGCGTCGACCTGTCTGGCTTGCATCAACACAGGAATCGTTAGGAAATCCTGAAAGTAGCGATAATAAACCATATCGGCATAGATTAGTGCAGTGAGCAGCAGATTGAGTATAACGAGTGATATAATCATGCCCCGACGAGGCAGCCACCAGGTCCAGAAGGACAGAAGCAGTAGCGAACCGATGGCAATTACTTTGTCCAGAAGCCCCATCGTAATGTTGTAAGCGTGCAGATTGTGGTGGAGCCACATTAATTTGAGCAGCATGAGTACAAGAAAAATAAGATATAACGTAAGTGGATGATTCAGAAGCCCACGCGGCGTAAGGCTGCGTGTTGGCTTAGTGACAAACATATATGTCTCCTCCCTGATGAATGGTTTTGTTAACGGAATGTAAAATAGGACTTTATCCATTATAGCGTGGTGTCATGGCTTTTCAACTACGCCCGAGGGGGAAAAACTTCATGCGGAAGCAATATCACCAAGATCAATCCTAGCTCTCCCGGAATACATGCAAAAAAAGCGCCCCAGCCGTGGAAGGCGGGAGCGCTCTATCTTTCCGATAATATTATTGTTGTGGTGTTTTATTGCGTGGAGGCAGTGGGCCCAAATACTGATAATATTGGGTTTCAATGCGTCCATTGAACAACTTGCGACGCTTGTCTGCCTTGTGGCCAAAGTCTTCCTCGAACGATTTGGTCGACGTGATGGCAAAAAAGGACCATGTCGGTAAATCGAGGTAACTGCGTCCTAAAGAACGCAGCAGCTTTTGTACTTCTTTCTCTTCGCTCAAACGTTCACCATATGGAGGGTTGGTAATAATGACACCATATTCGCCCTGTGGTCTTGCTCGATGAGCAGGCAGGACGCTGACTTCAATGTCTTTGGCGAAGCCGGCACTCTTGATTGCTGCCTGTGCTACCTCGATAGCTTCCGGATCGATGTCGCTGCCCGAAATTTGCAATGGAATATCGTCGCGAACCGCATCAAATGCTTCTTCGCGGGCTTTCTCCCATAGCTCTTCAGGGATGGCATCCCAGTTCTCGGAGTTAAAGGTACGACGCAGTCCTGGTGCAATGTTCCAGCCGATCATGGCGGCTTCAATCAGCATGGTACCTGATCCACAACATGGATCATAGAAGGGACGGGATACATTCCAGCGACTGAGCTGAATAAGCGCTGCAGCAAGCGTTTCTTTGAGCGGAGCTTCGGTTACCAATTTACGATAACCGCGTTTGTGCAGACCGGGTCCAGTTGTATCCAACGTAAGCAGAGCCCGATCGTTCAGCAGAATAACTTCAATGACATAACGAGCCCCGTCTTCCGGGAACCACTCGGTGTGGTGAGTCAGCTTCAGTTTCTCTACGATCGCTTTTTTCACGATACCCTGTGATGCAGGCACGCTGCTTAGCTGGGATTTGTGGGAGCGACCTTCAACCGGAAATTCGCCATCGGCTGGAATCCATTCCTCCCAAGGTAATGCTTTGGTCCCTTCAAACAATTCATCAAAAGTTGTCGCCGGGAATTCACCCATTTTGACCAATACCCGATCGGAACTTCTCAGCCACAGATTACACCGGCAAATATCAATATAATCTCCAGTGAAGAAAACCCGGCCATTGTCGATCGTAACATCCTCATACCCCAGTTGCTTCAGTTCCCGGGCGACAACAGCCTCGAGTCCCATCGCCGAGGTCGCAATCAATTGCAATTGAGCCATGTGATTCATTTCAACTCCATTTCAAGCCGGAGAAGGAATGTCCTTCTCTCAGCTGTATAGTGACGGTGCGGCCTTGCCGCTTTCCGTGAAAAAACTTACAATGAGAAATGCGGTGAGCTTATGCATTCATCTTTCGAGCCGATGCAGCAGTTAACCGCCTGTGTTTGACAACAAACATTTATTATAGAACATTGGCATCCATATGGAAAGCAGTCCAAGTGTCCAAGGAGGATTTTAGCGGTGAATCTGACCCCTGACGAATATGTAAATCAATTATTTCAAGAGGATGATCTCTTGTTAAAGGTAAAAGAAGCCATCCGATCGAACGGCATGCCGGAAGTTTCGGTTGCAGCGGCCTATGGCCGTTTGCTCACTTTTCTCGCGAAGACATCGAAAGCGGAAGCTGTACTCGAAATCGGCGTGTTGGGTGGATACAGCGGTATTTGTCTCGCTCGCGGTTTAAGTGAAGGGGGAACCCTGACTTCGCTGGAACTGAAAGAGGAATACGCAGCGATGGCTCATGGTCATCTGGAGGAAGGAGGCTTTGGGGATATGGTCGAATATCGAATTGGTCCCGCAGCCGACAGCCTGGAGCGGCTGGCGGAGGAAAGACGTACCTTCGATTTCTTCTTCATTGATGCAGACAAGGAGAATTATCCTGTTTATCTCGATTACGCCATTAAGCTCGCGCGGCCCGGGGCGGTCATTGTGGGAGATAACTGTTTCCTGCGCGGCCGTACGCTGAATCCGGACAAGCAGGGTCCGGCTGTCCTCGCGGTTCGGCGCTTCAACGAGCAGATTGCAAGTGACCCGCGCCTCGTAACGACGATGCTGCCGGATTATGATGGTCTGGCTCTGGCCTGGGTGAAGTAAGAAAAAGATGCAGATCCGTTAAAACGGGTGACATGCTCAGTCAATTCAAACAGAAAGAGACGATAACACTCCTGAATCTCAGGGTG
Organism: Paenibacillus sp. NPDC057886; assembly: GCF_042796655.1. Classification (NCBI taxonomy): domain Bacteria; kingdom Bacillati; phylum Bacillota; class Bacilli; order Caryophanales; family Paenibacillaceae; genus Paenibacillus; species Paenibacillus sp. NPDC057886. The sequence goes on from NZ_JBHVMZ010000001.1 coordinate 159,786, forward strand.
TTATCGTCTCTTTCTGTTTATTGGAGTGAAGTTATGAGAGCTTTACTAAACTTCCGGTGTTCCGTAAGTCTCGAACCATTTTTTGATCGTGTCAAAATCATCGCTGAAGGACAGCCCGAGCATCAACAAAATGCGTGCTTGCTGAGGACTGAGGTTGTCACCGGCGATAACGCCCTTTCCTCCGCCATATACACTGCCTGAGCCTGTCCGAGTGGTCGTTACGAAGATTACGCCATCCTCCACCGCTTTGGTACGTGCTTGTCCCATTGCTTTGGAGATACCGCCTGCTCCAGTACCGGACGTTACGATTCCCTTGGCGCCGCCCTTCACAAATCCTTCAATAGCCTCGCCGCCAGCTTCCTGATAGGAAATCGCAATTTCCACCTTGGCGAGATCTGCCTTCGTGATTTTGCTTAGGTCAAATGCCGGTTTCAATGTACCTTCAGGCTTTAAGGCACGTGCAGGGGCACGGTAAATTCGAATGTTTTCTTCATCAATATAACCTACTGCACCAAGCATTGGGGTTTCGAACGTGTCTGTTCGATAATCATTCGTTTTGGTCACCCCACGTGCCAGTTGAATGGTATCGTTCAGCATCAGCACGGTCCCAAATGAAGTGGTGCGCCCGCTGCCTGCGAGCTTGATGGCATTGTACAGATTGGCTTGTGCATCTGAACCGATAACCGTCCAAGGGCGCATGGACCCTGTAATGACGACGGGTTTATCACTTTGTACGGTCATATCGAGGAAGTAGGCTATTTCCTCCATGGTATCTGTTCCGGTGGTAACCACAACGCTGTCATATTGAGCCAGAGCCTTGTCTACCGTCTGGGACAAGTCATAGAGATCAGCCATGGTATAGGAGCCTGAACCTGAATTTCCGAATTGGAGTGTGCTAACATCTGCAATCTTCTGTTTGTCCGGTAAGGCATCAACCATTTCTCCAATCGGGAGTGTACCCGCTTTATAGTTCTGGAAGCTGGTTGCATCCTCGGATTGACCTGCAATCGTACCACCCGTTCCAATGACCAGAACATTAGGCAGAGCGGATTGTTTGAACGAATCCGATACGGCAGGGATGGTTGTATTACGAGCCGGAGTGGATGATGCGGTCTGAACTGCACTGGTTGTACCGCTCACTTCTACCGTAGCTGCCTGAGCTGCATAGGTTCCGATTGGGGACAGGGAGATGGTCAGAGCTGCCAAAGCGGCTGTGCTCCATACAGCCCAAGGACGAAGATTTGAAGTTTTTTTCATGAATAGCACTCTCCTTCAGGTTAGTTTCGTGTGATGTTTGTTGAGGATGATATGTATATGAATTAAAACGATTGTATTTCATGTTAAATAATATGACAATTATAGATATAGGTAGAGTAATCGGTTACATTTATAGATATATAGAGTATAACGTGTATTTATAAGGTTTTATGGATAAATATGAGGGTGGAAAAAAAGAGGAAAAGAAATATGTAATCATACGAAATGAATTATAATGTAATGTTTTATAACATATGAGTCTTTTGTCCTGATAGGGTATAGAAAGATTTTTGGAAGAAGTGTTGCAGGATTGTCTATAGCAGAAGTGATCTTATCCAAAACGAATATCGGGGGTGTAAGTTAGCAAGTCTTGACGATTTTTGTAATACGTTCTAGGAAAAGAGGCTCAATTATTGCCAAATATTTGTATGCTCATAGCGTTGAGTCTATAATATATGGTGATTTCAATATGTAAATAAATATATATAAATGATTGGAGGAGAAACGATGAACCGAGCACCCAGAAAGTATGCCAATTACATTCCGATCCGGGAGCTGGAGGCGGTGGAGCAGCAGTTACTTCCCTTCCAGGTGTACGCTGAACTTCGTGACAACACTCCAGTCCGCTATGACAACCATCGAGAATGCTGGGATGTTTTCCGTTATGAAGATGTTCAATATGTGTTGAAAAACCCTAAACTGTTCTCTTCTGAACGTGATCGCGCAAACGCCAGTATGCTTACTACAGATCCGCCGAAGCACAAACAATTGCGGGATCTGGTTAATCAGGCGTTCACACCTAAAGCGATCGAAGCGTTAGCTCCGCGTATTCAGGAAATCGCTGATGGATTATTGACTCCGCATTTTTCAGAAGGTCGTATGCGTCTTATCGATGATCTTGCGACTCCACTTCCGGTTATCGTGATCGCCGAATTGATTGGAGTCCCTGCCTCAGATCGCCAGAAGTTCAAAGACTGGTCTGATGCACTCGTGAAGGGTGCGCGGGATGACAGTGATGAAGCTTTCCAGGAATTGATGGAAGAAAAGAAACGGAACCAGCAGGAGCTGGCGAGCTACTTCACGGTCATTATGGAAGAAAGACGTCAACGGCCAAAGGATGATCTGGTCTCTTTGCTGCTTGCTGCGGAGATTGAAGGGGAGAAGTTAACGGAAGAGGAAGTGGTCGGATTTTGCATCTTGTTACTTGCTGCCGGTAATGAAACCACGACCAATCTGATTACCAATGCCGTTCGTATTCTGTCAGAGCAGCCTGAGCTTCAGCGGCAGCTGCGAGAACACCCTGAACTTATTTCAACTACAGTAGAGGAAACGTTGCGTTATTATCCGCCAATTGTGGCTATTGGGCGTATTGCCAAAGAAAACGTAGAATTGAACGGACAAACGATTCAGGCGGGGGAACAGGTGATATCCTGGGTAGGATCGGCCAACCGGGACAGGGCTCAATTCGATCAGGCGGAAAAATTCGTGCCTGACCGCAAGCCGAACAGACATATGGGTTTTGGATTTGGAATTCACTTCTGTCTCGGTGCGCCGCTTGCACGGCTTGAAGCGAGGGTTGTACTTCAGACGATGCTTCGGCAAATGAAAGATATTCAGCTTGTGCCAGATACGGTTTTGCAGCCGATTCAAAGTGCCTTTGTATTTGGCGTTAAAGAATACCCGATTCAATTCACAAGTTCAATTCACAAGCCATCTGACTCAATGACTTACTGAATCAATGTTGAAGTTTAAACAAATGAATGACAAAAGCCGCTTTCATGCCTAATAGGCGCTGAAAGCGGCTTTTTCATAAGAACACAAAAATCATTTGAATCGAAGCGTCAGGATTCTCTGAGCAGAGGGGGCTTTTTGTACAGCTTGAGTCTCACCCACACCATGTTGAGCAGCAGCAGCCCACCGGAGACGATGAACAGCCCTTCGATGCCGATGAACCCAGCCATAAAGCCGCCGATTACGGCTCCAAGCATGTTACCCAACGCAAGTGTGCTCGTATTGAAGCTGAACGCCCGGCTAATCATACTATCTGGTGTATAGGAGCGAATGAGCGCGTTGACACTCGGAAGCAGGCCGCCCATGAACACACCCATCATGAAACGGACGATGATGAGCTGCCATACCGTCTGCACGAAAGCTTGAGGTATAAGCATGAGCCCTGTTCCTATAAGAGAGAACGTAAGTACCTTGTGTGAACCTACACTGTCACTGAGCTTCCCGAGAATTGGGGACATGGCCATGTTGGATAGTCCCGTGACTGCGCCGACAAGCCCTGCCCAGAAGGCGACGTTCACATCCGAACCATGTAATTTCTGTACATACAACGGCAAGAGTGACATCGGGCTGATCATGGCAAATTGCAACAGGAATGTCACAGCGAACAAAGCAGGCAACTGGGGTGACTTGTTGAGTTCCTTCAGACCGGATAATACGGATTGTTCCGGCAGTTTGGCCGCTTCCTTGCGGTCAAACTTCTCTCTGACCAGGAACATGGCGAGCATCGAAGCCGTGAAGATCAGTCCGCCAGTAATATAGAAGATAGGGCGGAAGCCCACTGCATCAGCGAGTAAACCACCGATCAGCGGACCCAGAATCGTACCGGCCACCTGGCCGGACTGGCTGATGCCCATGGCAAAACCCATGCGATCCTTCGGCGTTGTACCCGAAATCAATGCAACTGCTGCCGGGTTGAAGCCGGAGATGGTACCGTTGAGCAATCGTAATAAAAGGAGCTGCCACGGGTTCTGTGCAAAACCCATCAGGGCGATAACAATTGCCATCCCGAATCCGGAACGCAGCAACATAATTTTTCGGCCGTACTTGTCAGACAATTTGCCCCACAAGGGCTGGAACAAAAATGAGGTGAGGAAGTTGGCAGCAAATATAAATCCCGCCCATATGCCAATCTCATGCTCACCAACCACGCCAAGATCCTTGGCGAGATAAAGGGACAAAAACGGGGTAATCATGGTCATTCCCGAGTTGACCAGAAATTGTCCAAACCAAAGCACAATGAGGTTTACTTTCCACGTTTTCAAAGTGCTTTCACTTCCTTTCTGATCGTTTCTGCAACGTTTCAAAAAAACACGATTCTTTCATTATAACATAATTTGCATATGGATGAGGGGGTGTAAGGAATGTCATAGTATTGTCATCGGAACAGAACGACACATGGTTGTTACCGCTCTTTAAAAAGGGCATAATGTTATTTATGAGTCCAAAAACTATTGGAGGCTTCTTACATGAGCTATAATGATCGTCTGATTCAGGCCAGCTTCAAACAGCAGGTGGACCGTGTTCCCGTGTGGTACATGCGTCAGGCTGGGCGTTATGATCCCGAATATCGCAAGATTAAGGAAAAGTATTCTTTGCTCGAAATTTGCCGTCAACCTGAGCTAGCAGCTGAAGTTACACTCATGCCGGTACGTAAACTTGGTGTGGATGCGGCTATTTTGTATTCCGATATTATGAATCCGGTTGCTTCCCTCGGTATAGATTTTGATATTGTTAAAAATATTGGACCTGTTATAGACAATCCAATCCGCACGGCGGCAGATGTGGATCGTTTGCGTCCTATTGATGTTGAAGGAGATCTGTCTCATATTCTGGAGACGATTCGAATTTTGGACAAGGAACTGGATGTACCTCTGATTACGTTTGCCGGTGCTCCATTTACCATTGCCAGCTATTTGATTGAAGGCCGACCTTCCAAAGGGTACATACGGACCAAAACGATGATGTACAGTGAACCTGAAGTGTGGCATAAATTAATGCAAAAACTGGGCGATATGGTGATTACATATGTCCGTGCACACATTGCGAACGGCGGCAAGGCATTCCAACTGTTCGACAGCTGGGTTGGCGCGCTATCGCCAAACGACTTTAGAACGTATGTGTTGCCGACGATTACTCGTATCTTTACCGAATTATCGGATTTGAATGTACCGAAAATTTATTTCCCGGGTGTCGCTTCTGGTGAATTGCTGCCAACCCTGCATGATCTGCAAGCTGATGTGATTGGGCTGGATTGGAGAGTATCGATCTCCGAGGGACGTAAACGACTGGGCGGAAAATTTGCTGTGCAAGGAAACCTGGACCCTTATGTGCTGACTGCACCGATGGATCTGATCAAGCAGCATGCCAAATTGATTATTGACGAAGGCATCAAGGAGCCGGGGTATATTTTCAATCTGGGGCACGGGCTATTTCCCGAAGCATCTTTGGATAAATTGAGAGAACTCACGGCGTATATTCATGAATATTCTGCTGAAGCATTGAAGACTGGGGTGATGGTTACTAATGACTAATACAGTAGGTGTACTGGTGATGTCGTATGGCACACCTGAGAATATGGAAAGTATTGAAGCGTACTACACACATATCCGGAGAGGACGTCCGCCTGAACCGGAACAACTGAAGGAATTGACCGACCGTTATGAAGCAATCGTTGGGGGCGTATTCCCTCTTCGAGAAAACACGGATAATCAGGTTAAGGCCCTTCAGGAGACGTTAAACAAGGATGACCGTTCCAAAGAGGTTGAATTCCGTTGTTATCAAGGGTTGAAGCATGCGTATCCGTTCATTGAGGATGGCGTGGAACAGATGGCGAAGGATGGAATCCAGACTGCTATAGGCATCGTACTGGCACCACATTTCTCCACGATGAGTGTAGGGAGCTACATCAAGCGTGCTCGTGAGAAAGCGGAAGAACTGGGTATCCAGATGTCCTTCATTGAGAGTTATCATCTGCATCCGAAATTGATTCAGGCTCTCTCCACACGTGTAAGTGCCAAATTGGATGCTTTCGAGGAAGCGGGAGCCAAACGTGGGGATGTACGAGTGCTATTCAGTGCGCACAGTCTGCCTGCGCGAATTGTAGATATCGGTGATCCATATCCGCAGCAACTGCTGGAGACTTCGGAAGTCATTGCTTCCCGTTTAGGAATTACCAACTGGCAGTTCACGTGGCAAAGTGCGGGGCGGACGGCGGAGCCGTGGCTGGGCCCTGATATTCTGGACACGCTCCAGGATCTTGCTCGGGAACAGGTTGAGGATGTGCTTGTAGCACCAATTGGATTCGTATCGGATCATCTGGAAGTGCTCTATGATCTTGATATTGAGGCCAAAGCGATTGCCAAAGAGATCGACATGCGCCTCATGCGTATCGAATCTCTCAATAGTGACCCGCTTTACATGGAAACGTTAAGTGACGTCATTATTAGCCAGTGGCAGCAAGGAACGGATGAGTAATGGAAGACCATAAACGTCGTGTCGTTGTTGTCGGCGGAGGTCTGACCGGCCTAAGCGCGGCATTTTATATCCGGAAGCATTACCGGGAAGCAGGGGTTGAACCTGTAATTACCTTGGTTGAGAAGAGTTCTTCCATGGGTGGCATGATTGAGACGCTGCACCGGGATGGGTTTGTTATTGAGAAGGGGCCGGATTCTTTCCTAGCCCGCAAAACGGCGATGATTGACTTGGCTAAAGAGCTGGAAATAGACCATGAACTGGTCAGTCAAAATCCGGAATCCAAAAAAACGTACATCATGCAGCGTGGCAAGTTGCATCCCATGCCGGCAGGACTCGTTCTCGGCATTCCGACGGAGTTGAGACCGTTTCTGAGAAGTGGTCTTGTATCTCCGGCAGGCAAGCTGCGGGCATTAATGGATTTTGTCATCCCTCCCCGTCGTACAACGGAGGATGAATCGCTCGGCTATATGATTGAACGCCGTCTTGGAGCGGAAGTGCTGGAAAACCTCACTGAGCCGTTGCTTGCGGGCATCTATGCAGGGGATATGCGGCGATTGAGTCTTCAGGCAACCTTCCCGCAATTCGGCGAAGTGGAGCGGGATTTCGGTAGTTTGATCCGGGGAATGATGACTGGCCGTAAACCGGCAGAAACCCATACGGGAACGAAGAGAAGTGCTTTTCTGAACTTCCGTCAGGGCCTGCAGAGCCTGGTTCATGCGCTTGTACATGAATTGCAGGACGTGGATCAACGTCTGAATACTTCCGTGCAGTCCCTGGAGGTTCAGAATGGAGATGCGGCCAGATATAGCATTCAACTGGATAACGGAGAGCGTCTTGAAGCAGATGATGTAGTTATTACCGTGCCTACATATGTTGCATCCGAACTGCTGCAACCCCACGTGGATACAACGGCTCTGGATGCGATTAACTATGTGTCTGTCGCGAATGTGGTGCTAGCTTTTGAGAAAAAGGATATCGAACATGTATTTGATGGGTCTGGTTTCCTCGTTCCGCGTAAGGAAGGTCGCAATATTACTGCATGTACTTGGACATCAACCAAGTGGCTGCACACCAGCCCGGATGACAAAGTGCTGCTTCGTTGTTATGTTGGCCGTTCCGGAGACGAACAGAATGTGGAACTTCCGGATGATGCACTGACGGATCTGGTACTCAAAGACTTGCGTGAAACGATGGGCGTTGAGGCCGTTCCGATCTTCTCGGAAATTACTCGGCTTCGCAAATCCATGCCACAGTATCCGGTAGGTCATCTGCAGCAGATTGCAGCACTCCGGGAGGAACTTGGCAGCAAATTGCCGGGGGTATATATTGCAGGTGCCGGTTATGAAGGAGTAGGTTTGCCTGACTGCATCAGACAGGCGAAGGAAATGTCAGTTCAAGCTACGCAGCTCCTTGCTGCAAAATAATTAAGTACATGGCTGTCTCGAACGTAGATTTTTTCTACAGGGGAGACGGCCTTTTTTTTGCACCATATAGCGAAAAGGTGAGAGAAGTGAACTCTTTAAATACTTGCAGTTCCAAGGAATGATGGAAATCCAGAATATGCCTGATATAATATGATAAGGATTGCTGTGAAGAAGAGGAGCTGCCTATGTATCCCCCAAGATCAAAACGAAGTGTACAAAAGAAAAAAGTGAAACGTGCCCGCAAACGCCGGATTTGGATCATTAATCTGGTATTGATTGCGGCAATTGGACTCGTCGGCATCTATTACGCAGTAGGCATGCAGGAGCAGCAAATAGACCCGGCGGTGACAGAAACGGCTGTGAATCAGGAACCTGTGAATGAAGAGGGCCCTCAGGGCGGTGATCAGGTGAGTTCACCTGACACGGATTCGGAGGAAGGTAATACTCCGGATGAAGAATCGGAGGATTCTGATAAACAGGTAACTGAAAATTCCGGCGGTAAGTCTGGTGAGAAAAAGCCTGATGCTACAGACTCCAAGGCAAATGGAAAGACAGATACAGGAACGAAAAAAACGACGGATACTTCTGCTTCTTCCGGCTCCAAGGGGAGTGAAGGTACAGGAGCTGAGACGACACAGCCATCTCATTCGGCGAAGGATGTAACCATTAACTTTGTTGGGGATATTCAGTTTTCCGGCAAAGTGGCTGAATTGTTGGATAAGAACGGTTATGACTATCCCTTTGCAAAGCTCGGCAACTTGTTCAAGGAAGATGATCTGACCATTGGAAACCTTGAAACCCCCGTAACCCTTGGTGGAACTGGTGCAGCAGACAAAACCTATGTATACAAATCTTCGCCAAAGGCGCTCGAAGCGATGGCTTCAGCAGGATTTGATGCCGTGAATCTGGCCAACAATCATATTCTGGATCAAGGTGTAGAAGGCTTGGTCGATACGTTAACTTACCTTGAGCAATATGGTATAGCGCACACAGGGGCGGGTATGAACAGGGATGAGGCTTATGCACCTGCATATCTGGAACGCAAAGGCATGAAGATTGCACTGCTTGGATTCAGTCGGGTTGTGCCTGAAACAAGCTGGAAAGCGGAAGGTAATCGGGCCGGTGTTGCCGAAGCTTACGATTCTACAGGGGCAGTAAAGGCGATTCAGGAAGCCCGTCAAAAGGCTGATCTGGTCATTGTTGTTGCACACTGGGGAGAAGAACGGGTCAGCACACCGAATAATGATCAGACCCGACTGGCTCATGAATTTGTAGATGCCGGAGCCGATCTGGTCATAGGTGGGCATCCCCATGTCTTGCAAGGGGTAGAGTACTACAAAGGCAAATGGATTGCATATAGTACAGGCAACTTTATTTTCTCAAAATCAACGACAGAGGAAACGTGGAAAACAGCGGTTTTTCAGGCGAGTTGTAGTAAGGATGCCAAATGCAGCATGAAGGTTATCCCTTATGAAGCAGGGTTGGGTCAGGCCATTCCTATGCTGGATCAAGCCAACAAACTTCTGCTGGAGCAGATGACACAGCTCTCGCCAGGTATTCGTTTTGATGCAAACGGATTCGCATCTACAAGTTAAGATGCATGTTTATTTATTTAGGAGGGGATGGAATGAACAACCTTTGTGTAGCGCACCGTGGATTTTCGTCCATTGCACCAGAAAATACGATGGCTGCATTTCTGCTTGCCATGGAACAGCCGGAAGTTCAGTGGATGGAGCTGGATGTACAGTTATCACGTGACGGTGTGCCGGTCGTTATTCATGACTTTACGCTAAACCGTACCACGGACGGTGAAGGTTTCGTACGAGAGACAGACTGGGCAGATATACAGCAACTGGATGCGGGATCATGGAAAGGAAAAGCCTATAAAGGAGAGCGCGTTCCTGCGCTTAGTGAAGTGTTGGACCGCACCTGTGGCAAAGTGAGATTGAATATCGAACTGAAAACGCAAGGCAACATGTATCCCGGTCTGCCGGCAGCAGTTATTCATGAGGTGAGGAAGAGACATATGCAGCATGATGTGGCCATCACTTCGTTTGAACCTGCAGCTCTGGTTGAAGTGAAGAAACTGGCCCCGGAGTTCAAAACGGGGTTAATTATTGATGCACGTCCAGGGGATCTGGCAGCAGTGCTGCGGCAGATGAATTGCACTTTTCTTTCGATCGGGTACACCAATGTGGACAAATCGCTGATGCACGAGATGCGTAATGAAGGCATTCAGGTGATGGCCTGGACAGTGGATGACAAAATCATTATGAAGCGGCTTGCAGCGATTGATCCGGAGCTGATGTTATGTACGAACCGGCCTGATGTATGGGAACAGGCTTTTCAGGAAACAAGCAGCCGATTTTTCAGGCCGTAAACTCCAATTTTTGAATAGCGAAAATATGATATGTACTTATATAATAAAAAGATGAACATGCTCCATATACGCTAATGAATCCGATAAAGGTGGTCGTAAATCCATGCTGACTAACATTCGCAATGTATACTGTGTTGGACGAAATTATAAACTTCATGCAGAAGAATTGGGTAACGCGGTTCCGGATGAACCGATGATCTTTATGAAGCCTTCCCATGCGGTTGTGGCCTTGAATGGCGAAACGCTGCAACTGCCTGCGACAAAGGGCGAAGTTCATTATGAGGCAGAACTGGTCGTTCAAATCGGTCGGGGATATGAGCCGGGTATGGCGGTGGATGAATTGGTTGACGCGTATGCGTTTGGCATTGATTTTACATTACGTGACGTACAGACAGTCATTAAGAAAAAGGGCCATCCGTGGACTGCAGCCAAAGGCTTCAAGAACTCCGCTCCGGTTACTGCATTCCAGGCATTCCCCGGGGCTCAGGCTCTTCTTGAGAAAGACTTTACACTCACCAAGAACGGTGCCGAGGTCCAACGGGGCAATATTCGTAACATGATCTTCAGCCTCCAGGACATTGTGGATTATGTAGGTCATCATTACGGCCTGGGGCCTGGAGATGTCATCTTTACAGGCACACCAGAAGGGGTTGGACCCACGGCAACAGGAGATGTACTTGAACTGGCCTGGGACGGCGAATCCTTGGGCAAATGCACGATTGCAGCAGCAGTTCAATAAGCACTATACATCATAAATCTGCTTACTTAGAGTAAATATAAAATTGAGGAAGGGGCGTTTTGACGCTCCTTTTTGGCATGCCATCTTTCTTTGCTATAGCCCATGGGAAACTTTTGATTTACGCCAAGTTGTAGGTGGTATTGGCACTCTCCGTGACCAGCTCTTCCAGTTCTCTGATTTGCGATGCGTGTTGCTCCGGGCTAATACTTCCACTTGCGAGTCGTTGATCTAACTGTTCCTTGAGCTGCCTTACTTGCAATGCGACAACCTCGTTGAAGTCACCACCGTTTTCCTCTGCAATCATTCTCAGCGATTTACCCGCGTACAGATCCTGAACCAAATCGTCTTCTGACTGTTGATTGAGAGCACTTAGCAACTCATCTCCGCTCTCGTCTTTGGTATCTATGTTAACGATGGACCATTTCGTCAAAGGGATAGGGGATATCGCTGATCTGCCCCAGGCTGTTCCGGCGAAGGACATGGTAACAATCATTGTTCCGACAATGATTACGCGCTTCATATTCATATGTGTCATCCTCATTTCTATGGTTAAGTACGAACTGAATCGTAGCTGGTTTGATGTAACGCTCTGAGGATAGTGTAACCGGGAAAGCTGAAGTGAAACTTAAAACCGGATAAGTAATCTAAATATGAGAGACATCGAGCTACCAAAAACAAATTTAAATTCACACTTGACAGGTTGGGTTAGTGGGTTATATGATGAACTCAATTATTTTAACACTAATTAAATGAACAGTGAAATAAATTGAACTGAAACGAGCTGATTGGACCACCAAAGGCTCCCGGGACTACTCCACTATGGAATGTCCGCGGGAGCCTTTTTTCGTATTTGCTGCCGTTTCAGTTAGACAGGGAGGATGAAATGAGCAATAAGGACTGGGAAACGTTGGAAAAGACAGATTGGTTGTTTCGTAAAATGGTCAGACGATTCGTGAAAGAACGAGATCGCATATCGGTAGAGGGGGTCAGTCTACCAGGCATGCTCATCCTGCACAAAATCATTCGTGAAGGGGAACAGCGGTTGGGAGATTTGGCTGAACAACTGGACTTCACTTCAGGTGCCATTACAGCTTTAACAGACAAGTTAGAGAAAAAGGGGCTTACGATCCGCAGGCGCAAGGAAGATGACCGTCGGACGGTCTTGCTGGACATTACTGCAAGTGGACGGGAGATGTTTGCTCGGAACAGCAATATCGGTGCCCGATGTATCACGCTTCTGTTTGAGGGCTTTACAACGGAGGAACTGGAGCAGCAAAGCCAATTTTATGAGCGGGTGATAGCGAATCTGGAGGGGTTCTCGGATACGCTGCTGGAATTGGCAGAGAACAACGTGAGTCAGGAACACGATCCGTCTACCGAAAGTGACCCTGAACAGAAGCAGAGGGAGAATATCGGAAAGAGCAATTATCTCAGTTATTAACGTTTGATCCGATGTAAAACCAAACCATTCAAGGGAGAGATGATTAATGGGACATTCAACAATATATCCAACTGGGGCAACCGTATACAACCCTGAAAAGGCTTGGGGCGGTTATACCGTCTATCAGGCAGGCGAGGAAGGGGTTGTACTGATTGACATGAATGGTAAGGAGGTTCACCTGTGGAAAGGATTGCTGGGCTTTCCGGCCAAAGTCTTCCCCGGCGGCTTTGTATTGGGCAGCACGGGCCGAAGAGATCCGAAGTTTGGTATCCAGGACAACGTCGATTTGGTCCAGGTGGATTGGGAAGGCAATATTGTATGGAAATACAACAGCTACGAACACATCGAAGATCCGGGATATGAACCGCTGTGGTACGCTCGTCAGCACCATGATTTCCAGCGTGAGGGCAATCCGGTCGGCTATTACGCCCCTGGGCTCGCACCAAAAACACAGAGTGGGAAGACATTGATTCTTGCTCATAAAAATGTGAACAATCCGTCCATTTCGGATAAGCCTTTACTTGATGATGCAATTATAGAAGTCGATTGGGAGGGAAATGTATTATGGGAATGGCTGCCGAACGAGCACTTTGAGGAACTTGGATTCGATGAGGCCGCCCGTAATGTTCTGTTCCGTGACCCGAACACACGCTCATTTGGACATCTCGGTGGTGGGGTGGGTGATTGGCTGCATATTAATTCAGCTTCTTATGTTGGTCCAAACCATTTCTATGAAAATGGAGACGAGCGGTTCCATCCCGACAATATTATCTGGGATGCCAGAGAAGCAAATATTATCGCAATTACCGACAGACAGAGTGGAAAGATCGTATGGAGACTAGGGCCGGATTATTCCTTGCCTGAAGTAAAGCATATCGGCACCATTATTGGACAGCATCATGCACATATCATTCCTAAAGGTTTGCCTGGAGAGGGGAATCTGCTGGTATTCGACAATGGCGGCTGGGCCGGTTATGGCCTGCCCAATCCGGCTTCTCCATACGGCTTGAAACATGCCGTTCGCGATCATTCACGCGTGCTGGAGATCAATCCGGTGACCCTGGAGATCGTTTGGCAATATACATCCGCAGAAGCGGGATTTTCCGTTCCGACAGATTCCTATAAATTTTATAGTCCGTATATCAGCTCCGCTCAGCGCCTGCCTAATGGCAATACACTGATTACCGAAGGCTCCAATGGCAGACTGTTCGAAGTTACTTCCGAGTATGAGCTGGTTTGGGAATATATATCCCCTTATAAGGATGGACGGAACACCAATATGGTCTATCGTTCGTATCGCGTGCCTTATCACTGGGTACCACAGCTGGAGAAGCCGCAGGAGGTTGCCATTGAAGCCATCGATGTTTCCGCCTACAGAGTGCCGGGAGCAGCACCCAAAGGTTCTTCATCCGTTGTCAGTGTTGAGGTAACACTGCCGTTTGTTGAAGGTGCAGCCTGTGTGGCAACGTCAGATGAAGGCAAGTAAGGCGGCGAAGAGTCACGGACAATGATTAGAACGAATGGGGTGCATATTGTGAGAAAACCATCCACCTTAACTGGTGCATTATTGATGCTCTTATCCATGTTATTGATTTTATCGGGATGTTCTGCAAACGAAGCGGTGTCCGAAGCAAAGGGTGCCTCCGGCACAGACGCCAAAAAAGTGAAAGTCCGGATCGCAGATACAAGTACAAACCCAACGTTCAGGGTAGCCATTGCAAAAGGTTTCTTTGGGAGCCACGGCATTGATGCAGAGAGCATTACGTTTGGTTCGCCGGCGGAAGGTGTAAATGCACTATTTATCAAGCAGGTGGATATTGCGTACGGAGCTGACTTTCCTGTATTGAACGCTTTGGCAAAAGGGGATTATTCGGTCATTGCTTCCGCAGGTCAGGCTACGAATGAAGCAGCAGCTGCGTGGAAGTTGTATGCCAAGAACGACATTCAGAGTGGGGCCGATCTGAAAGGCAAAAAAGTAAGTTTCATCCGCGGTACATTTATTCCTTATTTGTGGGATGAATATTTGAAGGACCAGGGATTGGATCTAAATGATGTAACCCAAGTAGGTCAGGGAGCATTTGATGAAGCCTACATTGCACTAAAGCAGGGCGATCTAGATGCAACCTGGGTCATTGGTTCCGCCTTGACTGATAAGTTCGATGCGCTTGAAGGCGTGCATCAGCTCACGGATATGTCCCAAACCCCTGTACGTCTAGGAATGGGACTCGTAGCAAGCAATGAGTTCATCCAGACGAACCCTGAAACGGTGAGTGGTTTTCTCGCGGCACTGAATGAAGCCTCTGTGTATGCCCAGGCACATCCTGAAGAGGTTGCAGACCTGATGTATAAGGAAACCAAGCAGCCTAAGGAGGCCACTTTGAAGGATCTGCCAATCAATCCATGGGAAGTTGGATTTACCCAGGCAGCTTATGACAGTCTGGCAGGGCAGAAGCAATATATGGTGGATAACGGGATTATCGAACACGATTTTGATCTCGATAACAAACTGAACCTGGAGCTCCTGAAGCAGGTACTGCCAGATAAAGTGACTTATAGCAAATAATTTGCAAATTGCGTTGGAGGTGTTCTCATGTCCTTACCTGCAGATCAGCATACGATTCGTATCGAGCAGCTTCGCAAAACATACAATGCCCCCACCCATGGGGATGTACACTATATTATCAAGGACGTCGATCTGGTCATCAAGGGAGGAGAATTTTTTGTCCTGCTTGGTCCCAGCGGATGTGGCAAGTCCACACTTCTAAATATGATTGCAGGCTTTATCTCCAAGTCGGGCGGACAGCTCAAGGTGGATAATAAGGAGATTGATAGGCCAGGCAAGGATCGGGCCATGGTATTCCAGCAGGCGGATTCTTCTCTCTTCCCGTGGCTTACTGTAAGGGAGAATGTGGAGTTTGGACTTCGCATGTCCAAGGTACCAAAGTCTCAGCGGCGTACGATATCAGACCGATACATCGAGCTAGTTGGACTGGGTAGTCATGAAGCCAAATTTCCGAAGGAACTGTCAGGCGGCATGAAGCAGCGGGTGCAATTGGCCCGGGTGCTAGCCAACGATTCGGCCATCCTGTTAATGGATGAACCCTTTGGAGCGTTGGATGCAATGACTCGGCGTACGATGCAGAAAGAGCTGGTGAATATTTGGCAGGAAACGCACAAGACCGTTATTTTTGTCACCCATGATATTCAGGAGGCGCTCTTGCTGGGTCAGCGGATAGGAATTATGTCAGTAGGACCTTCTTCCAAGATAACGGATATTTACGACAATGCTCTGTCTTATCCGAGGAACATTGCCTCATCGGAGTTCAACACCCTATATGACCAGATTCAAAGCCATTTTGAAGAATAATTGAGGTGATAGCGAAATGAGATGGTTGGAGAAAAAGTGGGTGTCTATCCCTCTATTGTGGGTGACGGTTATTCTGATTTGGCAGCTTGGAGCCCTGCTCTATGGACCTGACGTAATTCCTGGTCCGTGGGATACAATTCTTGGTGCTCGTGAACTGCTTGCTGACGGTACCCTGATGCAGTATATCGGAATTAGTTTTACACGAGTGCTTGCAGGTTGGGTCCTTGGAAGCGTGGTGGCGATCCCGATAGGGCTTATTATCGGCAAGGTTCATATGATCAGGCTGTTTGCCGAACCTTTCCTTAATTTTATCCGCTTTATCCCGCCGATCGCGTTCATTACCCTATTCCTGGTCTGGTTCGGGATCGGGGAGCAATCGAAGATTGCACTGATTATGTATGCAACGTTCTTCATCGTTGTGTTAAATACGCTGACAGGTGTACTCTCCATTGAAGAAGACAAGATCCGGTCAGCCCGCAGTATGGGAGCAGACGAATGGCAGATTTTGCTGCATGTCGTTGTTCCGGCGACGACTCCGTATATCTTCACGGGGGTACGACTGGCAATGGGCACTTCCTATATGGCTATTATCGGCGCAGAGATGATTGCTGCGAATGAAGGTGTGGGTTATCTGATCTGGAATTCCCGTTTGTTCTTTCGGACAGATTGGATCTTTGTCGGCCTGATTTCGCTGGGCTTTATGGGCTTTCTCACCGATCGGTTGTTCAATTGGTTTGGTCGCAGCGTGCTCTACCGTTATGGTGTAATTGGTGGGACGAAGCGGGGCTGAACTGTAACTTGAGGTGATGCAATCCTCGAATCCATGGTCAAACGGAAGTGGGATCACTCATCTCAGTTTTATCGCAATATCATAGACCTGATTTGGTAGCTTTCAAAGTTACCGAATCAGGTTTTTTGTATGCGGGGCTAGGGAGTTTCGGCATTGGGATCAAACCGTGGTATAATTGAATTTCAAAAATATAAAACGTCATGTGGGCCATAGATGCTGCCACATGCAGGAGAACTTATGGACTGGATTATTGGCGCCGTATGCGCTTTTATTGTGGCGGGTGCTGCCTACGCGAAGAAGTCGCTAACCCTGTCCGGCTGCCTCGCGGCTGTGATCATGGGTACGATATATTACGGAGCGGGCAACCTGTTCTGGTTTGGAACACTGCTGTTGTTTTTCATTACCTCAACGCTGTTCTCCAAATTTCGCAAGGATCGCAAGCAGGAGCTTGAGAAATCGTATGCCAAGACGGGCAATCGTGATGCTGGACAGGTTATGGCTAACGGTGGAATCGGCATGTTTCTTGTTCTGGGGAATTGGGTCCTCCCACACCCAGCCTGGATGTATGCTTTTATCGGTGTCATGGCTACCGTTACTTCAGATACATGGGCAACCGAGTGGGGAAGTCTCAGTCGTAAGCCGCCACGCTCTGTCGTGACGTGGAAGGTGCTGACTCCAGGTACCTCTGGAGGTGTTTCATTACTTGGGACACTGGCTGCTGCCATAGGTGGAGCTTTAATCGGCGTGGGTGCTTTTTTCTTTTCCTGGATTGCCGGGATCGGAGGCTTGAGTCTGCTCAGCTGGATGTGTGTCGGCCTTGTAGGCGGATTGGCAGGAGCTTTTGCCGATTCTTATCTGGGCGCGACGGTTCAGTATATGTATCGTTGTACTGTATGCGGCCGTGAGGTCGAGGTAAGTGAACATTGTGGACACAAAACCGTTCGATCTCGTGGCTGGTCTTGGATGAGTAATGATCTGGTGAACGTGCTCAGTTCGTTGATCGGCGGATGTTTGGCGATCGGTTTGGGTATCATTTTGGCGTCGTAGGGAGGGAGTGCGTTTGAGCACTGTGCAAGGAGACAAATCGGAGGCTATTTTGGATGCAGCTTACGGTATTTTCGGTTCAAAAGGATTCTATGAGACGAAAATGTCCGATATTGCGGACGAAGCAGGCATCGCGAAAGGCACCATTTATTTATATTTTAAAAATAAGGAACAATTATTTATCGCCGTATCCAAGCGGGATTGCGACAGTTTTATCAGTCGCCTGGATCATGCGTTGAACTCACATCAGAGTACGGGGGATAAGCTTGGTGCGATCGCCAAGACTCACCTTACGTATTATTATGAGCGTCGCAATCATACCAAGCTGTTTTTTATGGCACCCAATAATGATCCGGACCTGATGAAATTCATGAAGGCATTTATGAATGAATATATGAGCATGGTGCGTGAGGTGTTAGAGAATGCTGGCGTACCTGAGCCTGTGCTGCTCGCAGAAGCTTATATCGGGATTCTCGATCGGCTAAAGATGGACATTATGCTGAATCCGGAGTTTAACGAGGAACATCTGAACAAACGAATTGCCTTTGCAGCAGCTCTGTTTCTGGACGGATGTCGTTCCTTTTTGCAAGTATAGTGTGAGTGGGCGTAATTGCATCTTAAGTGCAGCTTCATATTGAATTTATTTTACAGAGAAGTAGGTTACGAGCAATGAACATAATGACGGTAGAGCAAGTTGCGAAAAGCTATGGTGAGAAAATATTGTTTAAAGACGCCTCATTCGGCATGGGCGATCAGGACAAGATTGGTGTCGTTGGTGTCAATGGGACCGGGAAGTCCACATTTTTGCGTGTCATTGCAGGCATGGAGCCAGCGGACGAAGGGCAGATCTCGATAGGGAATGACGTGCGTATACAGTTCCTGGCACAGAATCCGCAGTTTAACCCGGATAATACGGTCTTGCAACAAGTATTTGAGGGCGACAGCCCGGAGATGAAAACGGTACGTGAGTATACGGAAACGATGGAGCTACTGGAGCTTAATCCTTCTGATCCGGCACTGCAAGAGCGTTTGTTGCGCTTGAACCAGCAAATGGAGCAGCTCCAGGTTTGGCAGTTGGAAAGTGAAGCGAAAAGTATTCTGTCCAAACTGGGCATTCGTCAATTCGATGCGCTGATGGGCACATTGTCTGGTGGACAGCGCAAACGGGTAGCGCTTGCCTCTGCGCTGATTCATCCCTGCGAATTGCTCATTCTGGATGAGCCTACGAACCATATTGATAATGATTCCGTAGTTTGGCTGGAACAGTATCTGCAAAAACGGCGTGGCGCATTGCTCATGATCACGCATGATCGGTACTTCCTGGATCGTGTAGCAAATGTGATGCTGGAGCTGGATCATGGACGTTTATTCCGGTATGAAGCCAACTATACCCGCTTCCTGGAACTGAAGGCTGAGCGTGAAGAGCGTGAATCCGCATCCGAACAAAAGCGGCAAAATCTGCTGCGTACGGAGCTCGCCTGGATTCGTCGCGGTGCAAAAGCACGGAGCACGAAACAAAAAGCGAGAATTGATCGTTTCGAACAGTTGAAGGATCAACAGGGACCCAATCGTTCAGGCTCACTAGAGGTATCCGTGGGTTCGACTCGTTTGGGTAAAAAAATACTGGAGATTGAGCATCTGTCCAAATCGGCAGATGGCCATAAATTGATTGACGATCTCAGTTACATTGCGGTACCTGGTGACCGGGTAGGTATAGTAGGCCCGAATGGCAGCGGTAAGTCAACCTTGCTGCAAATGATTTCCGGCAAGCTGGAACCCGATGCCGGGGAGGTTGTTGTGGGCCCTACGGTTAATCTGGGCTACTTCACTCAGGAGCATCAGGAGATGAATGAATCTCTGCGGGTTATTGAGTACATCAAGGAAGTGGCCGAGAATATAAAAACGGCTGATGGATCTCTCATTACCGCAGCTCAGATGCTGGAACGTTTCCTCTTCACCCCTGCGTCACAGTGGACGCCAATCTCCCGTCTGTCTGGCGGAGAAAAGCGTCGTCTTTATCTTCTGCGGGTGCTGATGGCTGCACCGAATGTTCTGCTGCTGGATGAGCCGACGAACGACTTGGACATTCAGACACTCGCTGTACTCGAAGATTACCTGGATGATTTCCCGGGTGTTGTATTTGTCGTATCCCATGACAGGTACTTCCTGGATCGGACGGTGGATAAAGTACTGTCTTTTGAGGGTGGCGGTGCTGTGCGTGTGCATGTTGGGGACTACAGTGAATATGCAGAATGGATGCTGAAAAATGCCCCTGCATCTGCATCTTCTCAGGAAAGTGCGACGGGGACAGCTGCTAAAGTGAAACCGGCAAACGAGGAAAGTAAACCTGCTGCCTCGGCGGCTAAACCTAAGCTGAAGTTCAGCTTCAAGGAACAGCGTGAATATGACCAGATTGATGAGAATATCGAGAAAGCTGAAGCCAATCTCGCCCGCATTAATAAAGAGATGGAAGAATCGTTCAGCGATTCAGCCCGTCTGCAGGAGTTAATGACAGAGCAGGCTGAGGCGGAGCGTCATCTGGACGAACTGATGGAACGGTGGACCGTTCTGAATGAGCTTGCGGAACAGATTGAAAACAGCAAGTCTTAAAATATATTTCAATGAATCGTCCTCTCTTCAAAAAGCGACTTGCAGTCGCCTTTTGGGGGAGGGCGATTTTTTTGCATGGATGTAAATGAATTTATATGAAACGTTAACCATATTCAAACCGTTTATTAAATAAAGAATTCCATAGAAGGGGGAGAATTTCATATTCATGTATAGAGAACTGAATGAACAATTGGCAGTGATCAAGGAAAAGGGAAGAATGTACGAGAAATGGAATGATCGGCTGGAGAAGCTGAATCAGGAGGAAGCAGAATGGAAAAGGAAAGTACAGCAACGTCTGGAGCACCTACAGAAGGAACAAAACGATGTAGATCGACTCAACAGCATGACGTTATCAGCATTCTTTTATCATTTAATCGGCAAAAAAGAGGATCGACTGGAAAAAGAAGAACTGGAGTTGATGGAAAGTAAGGCAGAGTACGATACGGCTTGCCAGATGTTAACGGATATCCAGGAGCAACGATCGCAAGTTCAGCAGGAACTGGACGGACAGCGGCAATATCAATTCTGGCAGAGTGATTACAAGGTGTTATGGGGCAAGAAGGAAAACGATTTGCTGGAGAAAGATGCAGAATTACAGCAAATGGCTGAGGATCGGGAACATCTGTCGGGAGAGCTTCAGGAGCTGAATGAAGCGGATCGAGAGGGGCAGTATCTGCTCCTTGCACTTGAACGTGCTGAAAAGGCTTTGTCCTCTGCGGGAAATTGGGGAGTATACGACATGATGGGTGGAGGTATGATCTCGACTCATATTAAGCGCAGCAGAATGGATGATGCTCAGGTTGCCATTATGGATGCCGGAAGACGTCTTCGCCGATTTCAGAAGGAACTGGAGGATGTGAAGATGGCTGTAAACACGGAATTACACCTTGGAGGCCTGCTTTCATTCGCAGACTATTTCTTCGACAATCTCTTTGTGGACTGGATGGTTCAAGACAAAATTCGCAAAGCTGAAACCCAGGTGAAGGATGGGCTGAGTGCAGTGCGAAGCACGTTGCGTGTACTGAAGAATGAGATCCGGGAGCACAAGGTGAAGTTGGAGCTTCTGGAACGTCGGTATTGCGAACATATTGAGCGAGCGGATTAAGACATTTCAAAGAAGAAGGACACTTTCAGCGTGCCCCTAAACGGTGCAGCAGAAGTGTCCTTTTTTTACATGATACAGGTGAATCATAGGTATCCAAGTCGGCGTGCATGCCCGACAAGATCGAGATCACGACTCTGATCATTTATTCAAATACTGTATTGCCATTCTAGTTGTGCATGCCATGTTCAAAATTTACTTGGTCGTAATATATGCTGCGAGCAGTCTCGCTGTATTCAGGACAGCGTCTTTATGCGTACGTTCCATGGAGTGGGAAGCGTGAACGCCTGGACCAATCAATGCAGCGCGAATGTTATTTCCTCCACGTAATGCCGCGCTGCCATCGGAGCCGTATTGTGGGTAAATATCAACGACATAATCAAGGTTTGCTTGTTTGGCCAGTTCGATCAGTCGAGTGGTCATATCGTAGTCATATGGTCCTGACGAATCCTTGGCACAGATGGATACATCCGTCTCCTTGCAGCTAAGGTCGTCACCCATTGCGCCCATGTCTACAGCAATTAATTCGCTGATTTCTGCTGGGATATAAGATGCGCCGTGTCCAACTTCTTCATAGTTCGAGATAAGCAGCGAAACGTTATGTAGTGGTTTCCAGTTTTCGCGATGTGCAGATTCCAGGATACCGAACAAGGCAGCTACGCTGGCTTTATCATCAAGGTGACGCGATTTGATATATCCGCTGGGTGTAATGGCCGCACGGGCATCGAAGGAAATAAAGTCCCCGACAGAGATACCCAATGCCAGAACATCTTCTTTGGAAGAGACCACTTCATCGATACGCACTTCCATATGGCTCTCGCTTCGCTCAAACGTACGTGCATCCGGATAGACGTGTACAGAAGGGTGCAGGGAGAGGATCGTGCCTGTATAGGTCTTTCCATCGCGTGTGTGGATGGTGCAATACTCGTTCTCGATACTGTTCATGGTAAATCCGCCGACAGAGGTGAGCTTCAGTGTGCCGTAGGAAGTGATGGAACGCACCATGGCTCCCAGTGTATCCACATGTGCGCTCAGTCCGATTGTTCTGGAAGAATCCTGCCCAGGCAATGTGAGCACAGCTCCGCCTTTGTTGTTCAACTCAAAAGCAACATGTAGTGATTCGGCTTCCTTGCGGATCATCTCAATAATATCGTGGGTATAGCCACTAGGGCTGGGAGTATCGAGTAATTTTTTCAAAAAAGACAGGACATAGGATTCATCAATGGTAAAACTCATATGGAAATTTCCTCCTCGTTAATGAATGTGCAGAAAGTTGTTCTAAAAACAGAATACAGCCTGTCTGGCAGAATGTACAATTCCATTCTTGATAGCCAGCAGGCTGCCTCTGATGTGTTACAGCGTATCCGAAGGATTTCCTTTTCGTTGACTCTGAATGGAATCGGACTCCACAGAAGCGTTGTCCGAATCGATCGTTCCGAATGTATCCATCGATTTAAACGAATCCAGAGAAGAGGAAGAGCTGCTTGCTGCAGAGCTTTCCAACTCGGATACACGCAACTTCAATTGCTTGTTCTCACGTTGCAGTCGATATTGGCGGAAGATGCCATAAGACCCTACAATGATTCCACCGATTAGGGTGCAGCCAAGAATGAGCAGAATCAGCGGGATTTGAACCGTGTTAAATAGCAGGTTGACTTGTACGGAATCCACATTAATGACCGCAAAAATTCCGGTAAGTAATGCAAAAACGAGACCTGCGATGAGTGCCCATTGCATTTTCATGGTGGTGCCTCCTTGTTGAACAATTCAGGACTATGTATGCAATTACCCTGATTCATGGAGCTTGCATCTTGCTTGATTATAAAATCCCTTGCCCGAATGGGCAAGGGACACAGGTCACATGGACGAGAAAGCAACCTTATTTCGTTAGTTGTTCCATTTGCTCAATCAGTTCCTTGAACACACTCATAGCTTCGCGAATCGGCTCTGGCGTTGACATATCCACTCCTGCTTTTTTCAGGATGTTGATGGAATAGTCACTGCCACCGCTCTTGAGGAATCCAAGATAACGGTCTACGGCAGGTTGGCCCTCTTCCAGAATTTGCTTGGAGAAACTGGTCGCTGCTGAGAAGCCGGTCGCATATTTGTACACATAGAAGCTGTTATAGAAGTGGGGAATACGCGCCCATTCCATTTCAATATCTTTGTCCACAACCATGCTGTTTCCATGGTATTTGACATTAAGGTCATAATAAATCTCGGAAAGCAGCTGAGGTGTGAGAGCTTCACCTTGTTCAGCACGCTCGTGAATAATTTTTTCGAATTCTGCAAACATGGTTTGACGGAATACGGTCGTACGGAACTGATCTGCATAATACGTCAGCAAGTACAGTTTTTCCTTTGGATCCGTCGATTTATTGAGCAGATAATCCATCAGCAAGGCTTCATTCGTTGTGGATGCAACCTCAGCCAGGAAAATGGTGTATTGTGCATCACGGTACGGAAGCGTAGTGTCCGAATAGTGGGAATGCAGAGCGTGACCCATTTCATGAGCCAGCGTAAACATGCTGTTCAGATTGTCTTTGTGATTTAACAAGACGTAAGGGTGGGTGCCGTAGGCTCCCCAGCTGTATGCGCCTGAACGTTTATTCTCATTTTCGTATACATCAATCCAGTGATCATCATAGCCGGCCTGCAATGCAGTTACATAATCCTTGCCAAGCGGCTTCAAGCCATCTTTAACCGTTTGTTTTGCTTCCTCGTAGGTAATGTCCATTTTGTATTCATCCACCAGTGGGGCGAAAAGGTCATACATATGCAACTTATCTACGCCGAGCAATTTTTTGCGCAGGTCCATGTAACGGTGTAACAGCGGAAGGCTCTCATGAATCGTATCCACAAGATTGGTATAGACATCCTTCGGAATGTTGTCGCCGTAAAGTGACATTTCCATGACGGAAGGATACTTCCGAACATCGGCATAAAACATGTTTTTGGTAACGTTGGCGTTCAAAGCTGCAGCAATGGTGTTCTTTTGCTTGGCATAGGTTTCATACACCGCTTTGAAGGCACGTTCGCGAACTTCCCGATTCGGATTTTCCAAGAACTGAATATAGCTGCCGTGAGTCAGTTCCACTTCGTTTCCATGCTCATCCTTGATTTTCGGGAACTTGAGATCGGCGTTGTTCAACATGCTAAAGATGGTCTGTGGTGCCTGGGACAGGTTGCCCACCTGTGCAAGCAATGCTTCCTCGGCTTGGCTCAGTACATGAGCCTTTTCGCGTTTCATCTCTTCCAATGTGAACTTATAGGCAGAGAGTTTCTCGTTGGAGATGAGGGCATCCAGCTGATCATCCAGAAGGGACAAGATTTCGGGTGTGACATAAGATAGTGCTTCACCAACCTGCACGCTTAACTTTTGTGCTTTTTGGGACAGGTTTTGATATGTAGGGTTAGCTGTGTCTTCATCTTGATGCATCCGTGCATATACAAAGAGGCGTTCGGTTTTGAGACTGATCTCATCTTCGAGTTCAAAACAGCTTTTGAGTGTCTCAGGTTTGTTCAGTTTGCCCTGGAATTCGGAGGCTTTCTTAGTCAAAGACGATACTTCTTCATATTCCTGATCCCAAGCTTTCTGATCGGCGAATAGATCTTCCAGTTTCCAGGTTTGTTCAGTAGGTACCTCGGAACGTTTCAATAGTTGACTCATGGGAATCCTCCTTTGATGAAGTGATGAATATATAGACGAAGCTGCCTTCGTCCCACTCGCTTGTGCGGAGAGAGACGAAGGAATCAGACTAAGTACCAGCAAAATGAACAGCGATTTGCGGTATTTCAACGGCCTTCCTCCTCACTATACGAATAATCCCGTATAGTATGACCTGAGGGGCATTGAAATATTTGAAGAAGCTAGGCTCCCATATTGACCAAAAAGTAAACGATCAGGAAAAATGCGAAACAAATCAGCAGGGTGGCTATCAGTGCCATGCCCCGTCTTAGACGATCCGGGATGGAATTGCGTCCCAGAATCAGCACGATTCCTAGGGAAAAAGCAAGAATAATAAAGATGACGACATTGCTTGAGTCAAGCTGCATGGGCTAGACCCCTTTGAAGGCAGCCATCAATTGACGCCATTCGTCCTCGCGGTTCTCGAAATCTTCTTTCGGGAAGCGGCGTTCAGCCCAGTGCATCAACGCAGGACGGCTGAGGAATGTATGGCATTCTTCGCCCCATTCTTCCGAGATTTCACGAAGCACCAGATACTTGCCTTGAACTTCTACGGTCATCATATTCCACTTGTCTGTTTTGTATATTTCATGTTTTTTTATCATAGGTAGTCTCCAAACTAACGGTTTTGGTAAAATGATACCGTACCCTTGGATTCAAAGCAAATTTTTTCGACTTTTATGGAAAAGATAAATTGCAATGTAGAAGGCCATACAGTATAATGAGGGTATTCGCCATAGATGGCGATATTTTTAGGAGGTTGTTCATTTGAAAGGTACAGTTAAATGGTTTAACGCAGAAAAAGGCTATGGCTTTATTTCAGTTGAAGGCGGCGAGGACGTATTCGTACATTTCTCCGCAATCCAAGGCGACGGCTTTAAAACATTGGAAGAAGGTCAAGCGGTAGAATTCGAAATCACTGATGGAAACCGTGGTCCTCAAGCAGCTAACGTAAACAAATTGTAAGAATATTTCCGGTCACACGGATTTCTTATAAATGATTGGCTTCTAGCTGAATATACGAACCCAAGCACAGTCCCCCCCATGGGAGGCTGTGCTTTTTTTGATATGTTGAGTTCCATAAGGGAACTCCTTTTTGGATGCTTATGCGCGGCTAGTCATGCTTGACCAAAGCTTCATGCAAAATCCAACAAGTGCGGCCAGGGAAAACGCCATCGCAGTGAGATAGAAGGTGTTTCTGTTGGTATGCTCCAGCAGCAATCCTCCGAGGGTTCCGCTGAGCAGACCGGAAGCGCTGGACCACACAATGGTAAACAGGGCCATACCAGTGGCGCGATAGCCATCCGGAACTAGGCGGGTGATATAACGGACTGCAGTCACGTAGAAGACGCCAAAGGTTACGCTGTGCATCGTCTGAATGGCAACAACCGCTGCGGGTGTATCCGAGATGGACATCAGAAATAAGCGAA
This sequence comes from Paenibacillus sp. NPDC057886, assembly GCF_042796655.1. Classification (NCBI taxonomy): domain Bacteria; kingdom Bacillati; phylum Bacillota; class Bacilli; order Caryophanales; family Paenibacillaceae; genus Paenibacillus; species Paenibacillus sp. NPDC057886. Next base: position 186,323 of record NZ_JBHVMZ010000001.1, read on the forward strand.
TCGTATACATCAGCGCAGCGATCGTGAGCAAGGGAAGTTCTTTGTAGCGATTGCCGTATCTGCTTAACAGCAGAAACACCGGGATCTCGCTTACGGAAGAGATCAACAGGGACCAGCCGATCAGCCCTTCACTGGCACCTAGATCTTTTAGCGTAATGGTAAGAAAGGCCTCATTCATTCGGTGACCCAGAGCGAGCAGAAAAACGCAGCCAAAAAAGGTGAGGACATCCCTTCGTTTCAAGACGGACCATAGCCCCGAAAGATCCATTTTAGTGCTGCTGCCCGAAGGCTGATCTTTTAATCGAAAACCGATCAGGAGTGTAGTCGCGGCCAGCGCGATACATACCCACATCGTCCATCCCGGTCCGAAAGATCCGAGAAAGTATCCGATGCTTAACGCAAAGAACGCATAGCCGATCGAGCCAAAAACACGAATAGAAGTGAAATTTCGCCCATACTTGCTCGCGGTTGTAATCGCCATCGTATCGGAAAGTGGATAAACCGGATAGTAGAAAAAGTAAAACAGTGTCACTAGTACAAATACCTGACCAAAGGTTGTGGCGTTGGCAAGCATGACACCGGTGATCAGTTGCCCGGCAAGCAAGATGATCATCACTTTGCGTACGGTGTTGTAGCGGTCACTGGCCATACTCCAGAACATGTTGGAGAATACGGAGACGAGAGGGCCAATTCCGTACAGGTAACCGATTTCGGCCCGGCTGAATCCCAGATGACTGAAATAAAGCTGGAAATACGATACCACCAGTACAGTGGAACCGAAGATGGTGAACATGAGTGCCCGCAGCCAGTTTTGATCTGGCCGGGCGGTATGACTTGATTTCATGATGAAAGGCTCCATTCTTGATTACAGTTCAAATTGATTATCCCTTGAGGGAAGATGATTTCCCGGATGAGGGTACAGACATGGTAGGTTCCTTCTGCGTACGCCGGATGACCAGCCAGACGATGACAAGCTCGGCAAGCAAGCCTAGAGATTGAGCCACTGCGCCGATCATGCCGTTCCAAGCAGGAAATATGCTGACCAGAATGAGCAGGACGATCACCGTACATATGGCATTGGCCGTCTGGGAGCGAAACATCGTTTTGGTCTGTCCGCGCAGCAGAATCAAACCATTGCTGAAGTCGAGAAAAGGTGAAATCAGCGGAAACAGTACAAACGCACGCAGTGTCCACAAGCTTTGCTGTAGCAGATTGCCCTGAACGCTCATTACATTCTCCAGTACCCACGGTCCAAGTGGGGTGTAGGCAATCGATACGGTCATGGCAAAAGGAACAAATCCGGTGACCAGTGCGAACTTCTTCACAAGTTTGGCATCAACATGGTAGAAATTCAGCACGATTTGGTGGATGTATGTAAAAAAACTCAGCATCAGCTGCATCAGGCTACTCGCAACGGCAAAGGAAGAGATGGCCAGAGCAATCCCTGTCGTTTTGCCAAGTACGATATTAATAACGGGTCCGATAAACAGGGCCACGAAACTGGATAATAACAGCGGCTTGTAAAAGCGAAAGACGTCTGCCTTGTTTTCAACAGGATGATCCTCCAGCTTGGCTGGCATCTTGCGCTTGATGCTGTTACCTTCGAGAAAACTGACCAAAGCCTCAATCATCATGCCCGCGGCAAAAATGATAGCGCCTACACGTCCACTGTCAATGCTGTCTGTATATATGAAATACAAGGACAGGCCATACATGCCGGCAAGGCGGAATAACATGCCGATCGTCAGCCATTTCGTACGGTTATTCGTAATAATGATGCCCTGATAGATGTTGCGGATGACCGAAAAGATGCTGACATACATGAGAATCTCGTAGACGTCGATCACTTTCGATAACAGATCCGGGCTTACGCCAAACAGATATTTGAATACACCTGTACCAATGGGAGAATATACGATGAGAAATCCGATCAGAAGCACACAAGCGAGAAATATTTTGGTCACAAACGTGAGGGCCTGAAAGGAAAGGCGATCCCGAACCAGCGCCGAACAGGTTTGACGCAGCAGGGTTGAAGGGCGCTCGGTGAGGGTCAGCAGGCTGCCAGCGATTGCATAGCTGGCAATGACCGTCTCGGGATGAGCGGAACGTGCGAGTGTACTGTTAATAATTACGTGAGAAATGGTAACGAGAGAGGCGGATATGCCAAGCGGCACAAAAAATGCAAATAACCGTCTCCACGAAAGTGGTTCACTTGACGTCATGTCAACGACTCCTTTGATGGATGAAATATGCCTAGTATATCACAAAGCCTCGGAAGCGGATGCGATTTTTTGTGCGGAATATGCGGGAGATCATTTGTACAATTAAGGGGATCATATTATAATAGGATTGGTTAAAAATCGCTCTAATACGTATTCAACCAAGTGGAGGCACATTTATTTTGAGCCAATCAAATCGAAATCGTCATCAATATCCGCGTGGACCGTTGGCATTGATGAGAGGGGTGTACAAATACACCATTCCGGAAACGCGGAAGGAATTGGATGGATGGCGTGCCCAAGCCGAGAAAATTCCGAATGAGGAATTGCGCAATCAGGCACTGGCCAGTCTCAGGGACAAGCAGTTCCACTGTGAAGGCGGGACCGTTTATGCTTTACCTGATTTGCCGAACAGGCACATTCTGATTCCACTGATCGTTTCATATCAGACTATTAGTGATTATTTGGACAATCTGTGTGATCGCAGTACATCGATGGACCCGAATGACTTTCGGCTTCTCCATCAATCTATGCTTGATGCGGTAGATCCCGAAGCAACCCCTGTCAATTATTACGCGCTCCGCGAGGAGCAGGATGATGGCGGGTACCTAAGGAATCTAGTGACCTCATGTCAGGAGTTGACCCGTCAGCTGCCAGGCTATGCATCCGCCAAGCCTCAAATTCAGGATCTGGCAGGCCTATACACGGACCTGCAGGTATATAAGCACATCAAGCCGGAACTGAGAGAAACGGCATTGCTGGAATGGTGGTCGGAACATCGCCACCGCACACCTCAGTTCCGTTGGAACGAATTTGCCGCCGCTACCGGCTCTACGCTGGGCGTATTCATGCTGTTTCTGGCTGCGAGTGATGATCAGCTGACAGAAGAGCAGGCGGCTTCGATCCACACTGCCTATTTTCCTCATGTATGCGCATTGCACATTATGCTCGATTATTTAATCGATCAGGATGAAGATCGTATCGGGGGAGATCTCAACTTCTGCAATTATTATGAGAATGTGGAGACAATGCTGGACCGAATTGCTTTTATTGTGGAGATGGCCCGCAGTGATGTGCAGAAGATTCCGGGAAGTTCGTTCCACCGGATGATTATCGAAGGACTGCTTGCCATTTACCTGTCTGATCCCAAAGTCAGCGAACAGCAGGAAGTTCGCGTCGTTTCCAAGCGTTTGATGAAGAATAGTCCGATGACAAGAGTATTTTTCTTTATCTTTAGCCGCTGGATTCGTAAGCATATGTAAGTCAGGCGTAATTTGGTGGGAGCCTGAAGTGAAACTAGAGGAGGAAGAAACATCATGACAGCAGTAAAGAAAATCGCAGTTTTAACGAGCGGTGGTGATTCACAAGGGATGAACGCGGCTGTTCGTGCGGTTGTTCGCAGCGGACTGTTTCACGGTCTCGAAGTGTACGGGGTTCAACGTGGATACCAGGGTCTTTTGAATAACGATATTTTCCCAATGGACTTGCGGAGTGTAGGGGATATCATCCAGCGTGGGGGAACGGTTCTGCAATCGGCACGCTGCAAGGAATTCTATACCGCTGAAGGTCAGCAAAAAGGTGCAGACATTCTGCGTGCACGCGGCATTGACGGTCTGGTTGTTATTGGTGGGGACGGTTCATATAACGGCGCCAACAAACTGAGCAAGTTGGGCATCAACACGATGGGTCTTCCGGGAACGATTGATAATGACGTTTCTTTCACCGATCACACGATCGGATTCGATACAGCAGTAAGCGTAGTAGTAGATGCAGTCAACAAATTGCGCGATACCATGTCTTCACACGAACGTTCTTCCATCGTTGAAGTCATGGGTCGTCACTGTGGCGATATCGCTTTACATGCAGGACTCGCTTCGGGTGCAGAAACAATTCTTGTACCGGAAGTTCCGTTTGACATGGACGAAGTGGCAGATCGCATGAAAGCCAACTTTGCACATGGCAAACGCCACAGTATCATCATCGTTGCTGAAGGTGTGGGTAAAGGTGAGGATGTAGCGAAAGAACTGATGGAACGCTGCCCAACATATGAGCCACGTGTAACTGTCTTGGGTCACATTCAGCGTGGAGGTACGCCAACTCCGTTTGACCGTAACCTTGCCAGTCGTTTGGGAGATTTCGCCGTACGCAGTCTGATCGCAGGAGAGACAGACAAAGGTTGCGGTATTATCAAGGGTGAACTGACCCTGACCGATATTGATAAAGTTGTTAATACCAAAAAAGACTTCGATATGGAGACTTACCAGCTTGCACAGCGTTTGTCCCAATAATCAAGTCATCACCAAAAGTTCAAATCAAAGGAGCACAGTCCCGTTTTATCACGGGCTGTGCTCTTTGTTATATTTCCATTATTTATTTTCAGCCATGCGTACCGAGGCTTGCTTCTGCACAAGAAACAATCTCCAGAGAAGCGCCGTTGCTCCAACGGCAAGGCCGGCAATCAGTCCAATCCAGTAACCAAAGGCACCGAGTGAAGTATACGTAGCCGTGATGTACCCGACAGGTAGACCGATGATCCAATACGCGACAAACGTTATGATCAATGCAGGATTCACGTCCTTGTAGCCCCGAAGTGCTCCCTGCGTTGGAGTAGCAATGGCATCAGAGATTTGAAAGAAGATGGCGTAAATCAGGAAATGCTGTATCAAAGCAATAACCTCGCGATCATTCGAGTACACGCCCGCAATTTGTTCCCCGAATACAAGCAATACCACAGCTGTTAACAGAGAGAGCCCAATGGCACCTCCGATACCCAGGAGACTGTATTGCTTTGCGTCTCTCACACGCCCTGCGCCGGCCTCGTAGCCCACAAGAATCGTAAGGGCCATACATATACTCACAGGCAGCATATACAGCGTAGAAGCGAAATTCAGGGCCGCCTGGTGGGCAGCAATCGTAATGGTGTCGAACCGGCTCATTAATAAGGTGACTGCTGCAAAAATGGAGGTTTCAAAAAAAGTAGCAAAACCGATGGGAACGCCGATCTTGAGCAGTTCTTTCCATTTGTTCAATGAAATTTTGGGCATTTTTCGAAAAATCCCATATTGGGCAAAGGGCTCAATCCGGTGTACGAAAAAGAGGCTGAGGAGAAAAATGAGCCAATATGTACTTGCTGTAGCCACACCTGCTCCGACACCTCCCAGTTGGGGAAAGCCCCAGCGTCCAAAGATAAGCAAATAGTTCAGGAAGATGTTTACAGGCAGCGATACCAGCGTAATCATCATGGTGATCCGTGTCTGGCCCAGTGCATCCATAAAACTCCGTAGCACAGTGTAGCCGAAAAGGGGGATAACCCCAAAGGCCAAAGCACACAGGAAATAGAAGGCGACTTGGGCAACCCGCGGCTCCAAAGGCATTCCGTTTAGAATCGGACTGAGCAGCAATGTGCCTGCTGCAAGAACGACGATTCCGACCGCCACACCGAGATATAAAGCTTGAATGACGCTATGACCAATCTTGTCATTACGCTTCGAACCGAGCAGGTGGGAGACGACAGGTGTAATGCCGATCAGAATACCACTTAGCCCTGTCTGCACCGGCAACCACAGACTTGTGCCAATGGCGACACCCGCGAGATCAGCCGGTGAGAACTTGCCTGACATATTGGTATCGAAAAACGACATGGCAGAGAGGGCGATTTGTGTGGTGAAGATGGGTAAAAATATAATCAGGAATTGCTTTACTTTTTGAGAAAAGCTGGTGGTGGTCATGTTCACTGGCAGTGCCTCACTATTCTTAAGAGTTATCACTAAACTGTCATGTACGGACAGCTATTTATTGTAGTGGATTTTGCCCGATTTGAATAGGGAGGGGGAATGTGATTGTGCGGAAGGTAAGGTTGAGAGCGTAGTAAAAAACCTCGCTCCAGATAAGACGGAACGAGGTTTTAAATTAAAATGAACCAAAATAAGAGTGCATTATTTATAATTTACGTCTGGCGTATACCGATTGGAGGCATTCCAGAGCAGGTACTCATCCACATCCATGTCTTTCATCGCACGAATTTGGTCCTCTACCTGTTTTTTGCCGTATTTAATGTAATGTCCACTGCCTAGCCAGCTTGCTGTAAAGTCCTGAATCCATGGGCGGATTACGGGTTTAAGCTCCTTGGTTGGATCAAGTTTCTTATGAGTGTCTTTCATGGAGCCTTTGATGGTCGTATATGGATCTTTGTCAGGGTCCTTCACACCGTACCAGCCGGTGGAGTAGTGACTCGGGTAAACCATCGGCGAGATGACATCCACGTTTTCAGATATTTTCACAAAATCCTGTCCAATACCCTCGGCTGCTGGTACTGAGGCCGCGTACCCGAATATATCAACCGAGACTCGGACACCCAGCGGTGCCAGCTCCTTGCGTGCGTACTGCACGAATTCGGCTACAATGTCGACCCGTGACTTGTCGGACTTGGTGTATTTCAATGCGTCTGCACGCGTTTCAAAACCTTCCGGGAAACGAACATAGTCGAACTGAATTTCCTTAAATCCCAATTTAGCAGCTTCCTTGGCAATCTCTATATTGTAATCCCATACTTCCTTGCTGTAGGGATTCACGAAGCTGTCGCCTTTACCATTGGCCCATACAGAACCGTCCTTGTTGCGGAAAGAGAGCTCCGGATTTTTCTTGGCGAGAATCGTATCCTTGAACACTACCACTCGTGCGATCGGGTAAACGTCATGTTTTTGCAGGCGTTTCATCAAGGCATCAATATCACGGATAAAAGGCTGGGATTTGCCCATTTCCTGTAATGTCTTGTTCTCCGTAGGGTAAGTTATGTATCCGAGATCGTCCTTGATATCAATGACCATAGAATTGAGCTCTGTGTTATCCATCAGATCGAGTAATGATGTCATCCGTGCACCACCGGCGCTGTAAGCCGTCACATAGATGCCTTTGACAACGGGTGCATCGGGTTGTGGGTCAATTTTGGCAGGCGGGTTATCCGCATCAATAACGACCTGATCTTTTTGAGATTGAATGATGGCGGTGTTGAAACTGTTCGTTAATGATTGAAAGGGTTGATTCCCTTGATCCGCTGTAGCTGGTGTACCACTGAAGGTTCCCCACGCCATAGCCAGTAAAGCCCAAAACATGTTCATTCATTTCCACTCCCCTATGTGCATTCCATGTTTGAATTATACAATAAAGCCTCTGGGCTTTTAACCATATTATTCAAGTGATGAAACACATGGAAAAAATGAAAACCGCTTCCTGTTGAGGGTAACCCCCACAAGAAGCGGCGTGATCAATCTAAAAAAATTATTGAATGTAGATCTCATTTTGATGCTCACAAATACTGTACTGAATGATTTCCATTGCGTCTCCCTGTTCCAGGATGCCCAGCCCATCCCGGAGAACAATCAGTGAGTCGAGCTCATTCGGTTTTAAGAAAGGGAGCATTTCCGGGCACCATCTGTTGACGATTTCAAACAGTTTTACCGTTTCCATATCCACAATAATCACCCTTTCCTACTCGAATTCCAAAATGGTAAGTCATTCGGCGCGAATCGGAAAAGCACATGGTTCTGTGAAATTGAAGGGCACATCCTGCTATACAACATATTTAGGAGCCGTACACCGTTATTATACCACAATGTTTTGAATTGTTAACCGTACATCTGCCTCAACTTCGGCGGAAAGAGCCCATAACTCCAACCGTTTCCACAATATTCACAAAGGCGTTCGGATCGGTTTCCTTGATAATTTGTTTGATTTCAACGAGTTCGTAGCGAGTAGTCACTGTCATTAACATGTCCTTTTCGATGTCTGTATATGCTCCCTGGGTCTTAATTTTGGTGACCCCGCGAGGGCGAATAAGCAATTTTTTCAACATCGCTTCGGTTTCATTGGTAATAATGTACAATGTGACTTTGACATGGCTGATGTGAATCAGATCCAGCACTTTGCCTGTGATATAGATTGATACCATGGAGGCAAGTGCGATGTTCCAGTTATCATTCAGATAGCCTGCGAGCATAATAATGGCTCCGTTCATGCCAGCCATTACCGTACCAATCGGGAAATCACGATTACGGGTGAAAATGGAACCAACAATGTCCAGCCCGCCCGTCGAGCCGCCGACGCGGAAAGAAACGCCGGTACCCAGTCCCACTAACACGCCGCCAAATACACAGCTAAGAAGGGGATCTGTTGCCACAGCAAAAACAGGCAGAAGCCCGATGAACCATGAAGTGGCTGCTACCGAAACAATACTTAATGTAATGAAACGTCGTCCAAGAATAAACCAACCTGCAATGAGCAGAGGAATGTTTAGAACAAAATACATTATACTAAGATTCAAATTCGTAAAATAGCCGAGAAGCATGGAAATACCGGATACCCCGCCGCTAAGAAGCTGATGGGGAACCAAAAACCAGTTGAAGCCGCAGGCAATAGCTGCAGCACCCAATACGATCACTAAAAAGTGCCAAATCATTTTGGGCAATTTAATCACCTCATTTATATTTAAAACCAGATTGCTGGTAATCTTGAATTGTTTTGTGATATAATGATTTGTGGATATTCTTGAGTAGGAAACTTTTTCCAAATGGAACGATAAAATTTGAAATGTTTCAAACACATGTATGTAGTTTTAGTCTTATGTTGGGGACCCATTCACGAATTATGTTCGTTTGTGAAAATAATTCGACTTGATGGGATAACCTATAAATATTAACGCTACTTAAGAATACAGACAACAAAGTGGATTGTCCACCATGTCCACCATATAGAAGGAGTATGAATAATTTTGACAAATTTAAATTTCACAGATTTCAATCTTGAACCACTGGTGCTGCAAGCGATCACCGAACTTGGTTTTGAAGAGGCAACTCCGATTCAATCCAAATCAATCCCTCTTGCTCTTGAAGGCAGAGACTTGATCGGTCAAGCTCAAACGGGTACTGGTAAAACCGCTGCATTTGGTATTCCATTGATCAGCAAAATCTCCAAAAGTGATGAAAAAATCCGCGCCCTCATTATGGCACCTACACGTGAACTCGCGATCCAGGTTGCCGAAGAAATCGAAAAACTCACCCGCTTTAAAGGTTTGCGCTCCCTGCCAATTTACGGAGGACAAGATATCGTTCGTCAAATCCGTGCACTGAAAAGAAAACCACAGATCATCATTGGTACACCAGGACGTCTCCTGGACCATATCAACCGCAAAACAATCAAACTTGATGATGTACAAACTGTTGTATTGGATGAAGCAGATGAAATGCTCGACATGGGTTTCATGGAGGATATTCAATCCATCCTGAAACAAGTTCCGGACGAGCGTCAAACGATGCTGTTCTCAGCAACAATGCCTCCTAACATTCAAAAATTGGCTCAACAATTCTTGAACAACCCTGAGCACGTATCTGTAATCCCTAAACAAGTAAGCGCACCTTTGATTGATCAAGCTTACATTGAAGTGCCTGAGCGTCAAAAATTTGAAGCACTTAGCCGTTTGCTGGATATGGAATCTCCTGAACTGGCGATCGTATTCGGACGTACTAAACGTCGTGTGGACGAATTGGCTGAAGCTCTGCAAAAACGTGGATATTCTGCTGACGGTCTCCATGGTGACTTGTCGCAAAACCAACGTGATACAGTAATGCGTAAGTTCCGTGACGGCAGCATTGATGTACTCGTTGCAACAGACGTAGCTGCACGTGGTCTCGACGTATCCGGCGTAACTCACGTTGTGAACTTTGACCTTCCGCAAGATCCGGAAAGCTATGTTCACCGTATCGGCCGTACAGGTCGTGCGGGTAAAGAAGGTGCTGCATGGTCTTTCGTTACTCCGCGTGAGATCGACCACCTGCACTTTATCGAGCGTGTAACACGTCACCGTATTCCACGCAAGCCACTGCCAACAATGGCTGAGGCTGTAGAAGGCAAACAACGTTTGACAGCTGAGCGTTTGCTCGAAATCGTACAATCTGGCGAACTGAACGAATACAAAGGTATCGCGATTCAAATGCTTGAGCAATATGATTCTGTTCAACTGCTGTCGGCTGCTCTCAAGCTCCTGACAGGTGACAAAAAAGATGCTCAGGTTGATCTGACTCCGGAAGATCCGATCCGTGCGAAGCGTCGTAAACCGGATGTTCGCTCTGGCGGACGCAAACCATCTGGTTACAGCGGCAACCGCAGCAGTGGTGGTGGCGGTGGTTACAACCGTGATCGCAACAGCAGTGGCGGCGGACGTGGTGGATACAACCGCGATCGTAACAGCAGTGGCAGTGGAAGTGGAAGTGGAAGCAGAGAAGGTGGTTACAACCGTGACCGCAAACCGCGTCCGAGCAACAACGAAGGACGTCGTCCTGCCAAAGATTCTTCTTTCGAATAATATACAAGCTTGAACTGGAAAATGGAGCAGGGCGACTGCTCCATTTTTTTATGGGCGGATTATGCAAACCCGTGTGCCGTCGATCTCTTTTCGGGAAGGGCTGGCTTTTCCTATCTATAATAAGGTATATTAATATTATTAGAATTCAGGTAAGACGCAAGGCTGCGGAGGAGGAGAATTGTTTGGAATTTAAAGGAGCTATGGGTGGGATCTACCGACTTACAGAGTGGATTACGAGACTGGCCGCAACCAATCTGTTGTGGGCTATTTGTTCGTCTCCGTTCTTGTTTTTCTTGATTATGAAACTGCTCGTGATGCAGCAGAACCTGGCCAACGAATCACTACAAATGAACTGGGCTATAGCCATTGTGGCACCGCTTACACTATTCCCGGCGACATCGGCGCTGTTTACGGTTGTACGTAAATGGAATATGGGTGATACGGACGTGCCGATCTTCCGTACTTTCTTTGTAGGTTATAAAGAGAACTACAAACAGAGTTTAATCGGAGGCATCTTCTATACCTTGCTGTTTGCCATCATGTATCTGGATTACACAGTATACATGACACAATTCAAGAATATGCAGCTGGTAGGAATTATTATGCTTGTACTGTTGCTGCTGCTGTTTGTTTCTCTCTTTAACTTCTTCTCGATGGTTGTACATTACCACATGTCCATCGGATTGATTATCAAAAATGCGGTTCTGTTGACGCTGATTAGACCATTCCGTGTATTTTCCACGTTGCTGGGAAGTGGATTGTTGTTCTATATCGGTTTCCGTTATCCGGTCTTGTTCATCTTCTTCATTATTAGCATTGTGGCCTGGTTTGCTTTCTTCAACTTCTATGCAACGTTTAATAAGATGCAAGAGCAGATGGAGAAGATGCAGCTGAAGAAAGAAGAAGAGGAAGCTGCACAAGCCGCTGAACAGGCAGGGGAGTCAGTTGATACGATAGAGACGGCTGAACCATCTAAGCTTAAGCCATCTGACGAAAAACACGATAATCTCCAAAAATAAAACATGAGCTGTCACCATTTACTTTTTACACAGTTAGGGATATAATAATTGTACATCCTGCGATGTACGTTTCGGTTATTCGTTGTTTTGAACCAATGATGATGTCTTCGGGAGATCAATACAGAATGTTGCTGAAACGCCCTGTCTATATGACATGGGGACTTCAAAAATACATTTTTGTGGCCACCCACCTGCTAAGCAGGTTCATAAGACAATGTAGCCGGACGGCATAGGCGGGTTCCTATTTTATCATGTACAGCACCCTGACTCTTCCTCTAATCCAGGAATTTCAGGGTGCTTTTTATTTGAGCTTATTTTGTTGAATTGGCTGTATTTTGTTAAAAGTGTCGCTTGCCCTTTTGTTACTACATGAACAATGTTACACTAGTATACATAAATGGAACGGTTACATTCAAAGGAGGAAGGGTCTTGACCTTAAAGAGAACGCTCGTCGGTATCATCCGCAGCATGGAGGGAACCAGCGATCGAGCCAAGGATCCCAAATTAAAAACACGGTATTATAACTTATCCAAAGACAGAGCCTGGGAAGAGGTTTCTTCGACACTCAAAAAAATTCCAGGTTATAAAGTGTTGCATGAAGTGCCTTCTGTGGGAGAGGTCATACTGGAGAAGCGGACTACCTTTGGACGGACGATGGATATTACGGTTTCCATTATATCGGTAAGTCCTGTACGCAGTGCGGTCGATATGTATTCGGCTTCACGTGGTTCACTTGGAGACCTGGGTTCTAATTATCGCACGATCATGAACTTGTTCTCCGTATTGGATAAGAAGCTGAGTAAGTATAAGTCAAATGATTGAAATAGATGGGTGAATAACAAAAAGCGAGAGAAGGTTAACCTTCCTCGCTTTTGTTCTGAACGTGAACTACCTTTTACAGCAAGGCTTTTACGGCGGAAACCGCTTGCTCAAAGTTAGGGGAGTCTGTCATTTCAGGCAGATATTCCACATATGTAATTCGGTCTTCAGCATCCACCACGAAGATGGAGCGCATGTCCAATTGGAATTCTTTGATCAGAACACCGTAGTCTTCACCGAATGAACGGGTTTTGTAATCAGACAGTGTTACGACGCGGTCAACTCCGGCTGCGCCGCACCAGCGTGCTTGTGCAAATGGAAGGTCAACGCTTACTGTCAATACGACAACATTGTCTCCGAGATCTCCTGCTTCAACATTGAAGCGGCGGGTTTGGGCATCGCATACGCCAGTATCCAGTGAAGGAACAACGCTGATTAATTTGATTTTACCTGCGAAGTCTTTCAGGGATGCATCTTCAACCAGGTTTTTACTTAGTGTAAAATCGGGTGCTTGATCGCCCACTTTCAACTCGGGTCCGATCAATGTAATAGGGTTACCTTTAAAGGTGGCTGCGCCTGTACGTTCTTGTGCCATAATAATGTTCCTCCTTATAAGTTGGTGATCCGTGCCAAAATCCATTATAATCTTTTATGAAAGGCATTGTCCAATTCGGACGAAGGATCATTAGAATGGGTCAGACTTGCAGGCCGATCTGAACAGGGTGGAGTGAAAGCAGAAACTTATGATATTTATAAGGTATGAGAACTGGAAAAGTTATTTAAAATTTTTTCCTTTGACGTCGATTCTTTTAATTGCCAATGTTGTTATGTTTATTGTGTTGAGTTTGAATGGTGGTTCCACAAACAGTATGACGCTGCTTAAGTTTGGAGCACTTGTTAACCATGAGTTATTTGCAGCAGATTGGTGGCGTTATATTACGTCCATGTTCCTGCATGCTGGTTTTAGCCATCTGTTGTTTAACAGCTTCGCTCTCATCGTATTTGCACCACCAATGGAACGGCTGCTTGGGTCGGTAAGGTATGGTGTGCTGTACTTGGGTGGAGGCATCCTGGGCAACATTCTGGCTGTTGCGTGGTATAACTCGGTTGGAGCAACGACAATCTCGGTAGGTGCTTCAGGTGCGATCTATGCAATCTATGGTGCGTTTCTGTATGTAGCCTTGTTCCAGCGGACAATGATGGACGAAACCTCACGTAAAACGTTGTATACACTGCTTGTATTCGGAATTATTTTCTCCTTTGCCATGACAGGCATTAACTGGATGGCGCATTTGGGTGGGTTGTTAGGTGGATTCTTCATTTATGGACTTCTCATCCGCTTGTGGAAACCACGTAGCTTTAAGCAGTAGTCGGATTGATCTGAAGACGGAATGCAATCAAGGATAAGTAGGGTATAGCAGATTGGAGAGATCAGGGGCAGTGGAATTAAGACAGTTGCATTACTTTTTGAAAGTGGCACAGAAGGAGCATGTTACGCAGGCGGCGGAGGAATTGCACGTAGCGCAGTCTGCGGTGAGTCGTCAGATTCATCAGCTGGAGGAAGAACTGGGAGTAGACCTCTTTATGCAAAAAGGGCGAAATCTGCAGTTGACTGCAGTCGGGCAGCTCTTTTGCAAACGGGTTGAAGGCATATTGAAAGATCTGGACAAAGCGGTCGGGGAGGTTCATGAATTTCTCGACCCGGAGCATGGTGAAATTCGTATTGGTTTTCCTCACAGTCTCGGTATTCACTTGATTCCTTCGGTTGTAGCAGCGTTCCGTCAGCGTTATCCTAACGTCAAATTCAGATTCAAGCAAGGCATGTTCCCGACGCTCATTCGTGATGTGTTATCGGCTGAAGTGGACTTGGCATTCATATCTCCATTTCCGGAAAAACACGACCAGGTCGATGGTGACATTGTGCTTACGGAAGAACTGCATGCAATCCTTCCGCCCAATCATCCATTGGCCGGGGAAGAGAGCATTGCGTTAGAACAACTTAAAGATGATAAGTTTGTGTTATTCAGTAAAGGGTATTCTCTGCGTCCGATTGTCTGGCACGCATGTCTTGAAGCTGGGTTTACGCCTAAGATTGCTTTTGAGGGTGAAGAGACGGATACCATTCGCGGGCTGGTTGCCGCTGGTATGGGTGTGAGTTTACTGCCAGAAATGGCGCTTTTCCAGACGAATCCGCTGCAACCGGCGCATGTGGCCATTTCTCATCCAAAAGTGACGCGTACGATCGGGTTGATCCACCGTGCAGATGACAAGCTTCCACTTGTTGCGCAGTCATTTCGTTCATTTTTGCTTAATTATTTCGGTTTACAGCAAAACAATACCCCATCCGATTAACGGTGGGGTATTGTTTTTTTGTGTATTCAATTAGTCACGGCTATTAAAAATTCCGATGTAACGAATTAATTCCAGTAATGAGATTAACGCTGCAGCGACGTAAGTTAATGCTGCGGCATTCAGTACTTTGGCAACGCCTCGTTCTTCTTCATTCCGGATATAACCTTCTGATACCATGATCTCTCTTGCACGGTTACTTGCATTGAACTCGACCGGCAACGTAATGAGTTGGAACGCAACAGTTACGGAGAAGAAAATAATACCAATACCGACTAGGTTCATTGCATTAAAGATGAATCCAGCGATGAGCAAGAAAGGTGCAAGTCCGGATGCAAAGTTGACGATCGGGAATATCCGGTGACGTAGTGCCAACATCGGATAACTTTCCTTGTGCTGGATCGCATGGCCAACTTCGTGACACGCAACGGAAACAGCCGAGATTGAATTTTCATAATATACAGGCTCAGACAACCTCACGACTCGATTAATCGGATCGTAGTGATCAGAGAGTGCTCCACGCACAGGTTCAATAGGAACGTCGTGTAGGCCATTGGAATCAAGCATGTGGCGGGCTGCATCGTAACCGGTCATTCCATTCAGGTTTTTGACATCAGACCAACGATTGAATGTACTCTTAACGCGAAATTGCGCCCATAAGGAGAGCAAAAAGGCGATAATGATCAAAACGAACATACCGTTATTAAAACTCATATTCATTCCTCCGCTTTCTAAATAATAAGCTACATCATGGTGTTCTCAAGCAAGATTTTCAAGGCTTCCATCGTACCGGCACTTTTGGTGAGCAGTCCGGCCATCATCTTGCGTGCTTGTACAGGTTTCATCTCGCCAAGCAGCGGTTTAAGCTCATTCACCTCTCGCTCAAGCTGTTGCACATGGAGCTCCAATGTTGTCAGTTTGCTGGCAACCTGTTCTTCCTTGCTCACCAGACTCCACTTTTCAAGAGATTGCTTAATCTCGTCGAGACTATATTTCTCTTGTTTCATGTGTACAATACGTTCAAGCCTGGTTAAAGTTTCATTACTATAAAGACGATAGTTTTTTTCTGTGCGCTCTTCAGGAGCGATGAGACCGAGCTTTGTGTAATAATCAATCGTCCGTTCGCTTACGCCTGCAGTTTTGGCAAGTTCGCCAATCCGAAACAATTTCATATCCCCAATGATATTCACCTCGCTTGCAAGTTCAAATGTAGGGAATTGTAGATTCCAGTTGCGGCTTTGCATAACCCGCCCAATTTTTTTCTTACTAATAGTTATGATACATGATCTTTAACCATACAGTCAAACGTTACGCTTTGGTAGCAGTCAGGCTTCGTTTCTATATCTATGTACTCATGGGACATGATTATGTACTTAAGTGCAAGAAAAAGACGTATGACTTTATTCCCAGAAATATTTTTCGATTTTGCTGAAAATACTCTTGTCAACTTTCCTGTCTTCTGCTTATAATGGCATTAAGAGTTTCACAATATGTGAAGAAACTTAACATAAGAGGGAGTGGGGTATATGAGAAAGAAATGGTTAGTTTCGGTGTTAATAATGCTTACTTTATTGGCTTTCCCGGTCAGCGCATTTGCAGCTGCGGAGGGGCCGACTAACATCGAGCTTCAAAGCGGTCTGAACTCAGCCTTTACGTTTCTGGCTGTTGTGCTGGTTTTCCTGATGCAAGGGGGATTTGCTCTACTTGAAGCGGGTTCCACTCGAATGAAAAACGCAGGACACATTGCGGGTAAAACAATCCTGACATTGGGGATTTCGGTTATTGCCTTCTGGGCTCTTGGCTTCGGTCTTGGTTTCGGTAATGGTAACAGTTTCTTCGGAACAACTGGATTTTTCCTGAGTGGGGACGGAATGGCTGCTTCATTCGAATCATTGGCCTTCTCTGATGTTCCGCTAACAATTAAATTTGTATTCCATCTTGCCTTTGCAGCGGTATCCCTGGCTATTGCCTGCGGTGGTATGGCAGAACGTGCAAAGATGAGTGTATATATCGTTTTCGGTACGCTGTATACCATTATCATGTATCCGGTTGTTGCTCACTGGGTATGGGGCGGCGGCTGGTTGGCTGAGCTTGGCATGCAAGACTTTGCAGGTTCGACGGTTGTCCACTTGACGGGTGCAACTGCCGCACTGGTAGCTACGATCCTGTTGAAGCCGCGTATCGGCAAATATAACAAAGATGGTAAACCTAACATCATTCCAGGTCATAACCAAGTTTACTCCGTACTCGGTGTAATTATCCTTTGGATTGGTTGGTTCGGTTTCAACCCGGGTAGTACATTATCTGCCATGGGTGATGGATTCTTCGGTTATGTAGCCTTGACTACAAACGTAGCTGCGGCTGCTGGTGGTGTTGCAGCACTGTTGATTTCATGGGCTGTATTGGGTAAATCCGATATTCCTAGCATGCTGAACGGTGTGCTTGCGGCACTCGTTGCCATTACAGGTGCTTGTGCTTTTGTAGAACCATGGGCCGCTCTGGTTATTGGTGCTCTGGCAGGTATTATCACATTCTTCACTGCTCAATTCTTTGAGCGTAAAGGAATTGACGATCCAATCTATGCTTTCTCTGTACACGGTATTGCCGGTATGTGGGGAGCAATCTCCACAGGTTTGTTCGCAACACCGGAACTTGCTGAGAATGCAGGCGTAGGTCAAGCGGGTCTGTTCTACGGTGGCGGCTTCCACCAACTGGGTGTTCAGCTTCTCGGTCTGGCAGGCGCATTTGCCTTTGTACTGATTATGTCCTTCATTATTCTCGGTGGTATGAAAGCTGTCATGGGAATCCGTGTTACGGAAGAAGAAGAAACGATGGGTCTGGATTTAAGCGAGCATGGGACTTACGGGTACCCTGAACAAATGAAAAATGTAGAAACTAAATCCAATGGCGGTACGTTCAGCTCCTAAGAGGAATGATTGCTGAATCATGCTTCAAGGAGGCTGGACATGATGGAACCCATCCCGTATATAAATCAATCCTGGTCCTATCAGGGAATAGATGGTGCGGCATCTTCTCAAGAACTGCGCCAGGCACGAGTGATATTGCAGAATGAGCTCCAGGAACTGTTGTCCGCTTCCTTGTCGCCGATTGAATGGTACCAGACGGTAAATGAACTGCATGACCGGGTTGCTCGGCGAGCAGTAGAGTTATGCATCCAGGGGATGGTAGAGGAAGGCCTAGGCCAACCTCCCGTCCCCTATGCCTTTATCGTTTTTGGCAGTTCCGGCAGGCAAGAAGCGACGTTATGGAGTGATCAGGATAATGGCATGATTATCAGCGATGCCGCGCATGAGGGTAAAGAAACATATTTTGCTGAACTTGGACTTCGAATGACCGATATGCTGGAGGCACTTGGTTACGCTAAATGTGAAGGCAAAGTGATGTGTTCGGAGCCTTTATGGAGAAAAACGCTGGAATCATGGAAGGAACAGCTGAAAGCATGGGGATCGGACCTGTCATGGGAGCCGGTTCGCAATCTGATTATCGCTTCAGACATGCGTTTTGTTGCAGGCGAGCCAGAGCTCGCGGAGGAATGGATTTCTGCATTTTATGAAGGGTTCAGATCGGTTCCTGGGCTTTCCGATGCTGTTCTGCGCAATACCGTCAAACACAAGGCGACACTGAACATCCTCGGAAGGGTAGTAACCGAACGATTCGGTGAACATGCAGGCGGATTTGATGTGAAATACGGCTTGTATATTCCGCTGGTGAACAGTGCGCGTTTTCTGGCTTTGCAGCATGGCATTAAAGAAACATCCACGCTCAAGCGGATTCAGAGGTTGGTTTCGCTCGAAGCAGTTCCGCTTACTTTGCTGGATGCAGCTCAGCGTGCATTTATGACGGCTTTGAAACTGCGACGCAGTACACCCGTTGTGATGAAACAAGGGTTACAGCATAGCGGTGGTTTCCTGAATGAGAAACAGTTGAAGGAAAAACAAATGCTTTATGAACTCCGGAATACGTTAGGGTTGGTGCGGCGAGTACATCGTGCGCTGCAAAGACAACTTCGTTTTGTAGAAAGGAGACGTCCATGAGAGAGCCGGCAAGGGGCAATACTGGATTTTGGAATTCGCTGCGCCATGGAGGGGTTCCTTCCGCCATCGCTTCCATAATGGGAGCCCCTACGGCGCAACATATGGCGTTCATCCGTTCGATGATGAGAGAACAGCGCAGACCCGAGGTGCTGCACACGCCCTTGAACGAATTGAATGCTGTCGTATTCGATCTGGAAACGACGGGCTTCTCTCCCCAGCATGGGGATGAGATCCTTTCCTTTGGGGCCGTTCGTATTAATGGCGGTGTGATGCTGGAGAATGAGCAGTTCTATACGTTGGTTCAGTCCAAAGTCTCCGTTCCGGAACACATTACCGAACTGACGGGAATTACACAGGAAATGACGATGGATGCTCCGTCGCTCCTGGAAGGCTTGCATGACTTCATGTCTTTTGTTGGCGGAAATGTACTGGTTGCCCATGCAAGCGCGCATGATCGGGCTTTTTTGAATGCGGCCTTGTGGCGGACATCCAAAGTAAGGCTAACGCACCGGCTCATCGATACGATGATGCTGGCACGTTGGCTTGAACCGAACAGACCAGGCTATGGTCTGGATGAATTGCTGGAATCCAAAGCCATTCCGATCTATGGACGCCACCACGCTTTGGAGGACGCGAAAATGACTGCACAGTTATGGTCCTGTTATCTGGAGGATATGTCTCGCAAAAATGTAGAAACATTGGGTGATCTGTACACCCGGTTAAGTCACGCATAACTGGGCGGGCTGTAAGCTGTATGGTTGGACATGGCTCATTCCAATGCTTGAATCAACATTTGAATGAATTTGATAACCATTTAGAAGCATCTTTGATTGTGTATCAGCTGTAAGATCAGGCGAGCCTATAAAATAGACTTGAAGTAGTCCGGCGAAAATCGGTAGGTTATGCAGATCCTCATTGGAAGGTATAGGAGTGGTTCGAGGGTGGGAGTGAAAGAGCCCGATAAGTTGTGGCTCATTGAACACACACCGGATCCATTCTGCATCTTCCAATGAGAAATGGTGCAGCGGGTCAGGCGCTACGTTACGAATGGGCTGAAACCGACTGATTCGTATGCCGCCCGCTGCGGCTTCACCCAGCACAACCCCGCAGGCTTCTTGTGGCAGCGAAGCGAACATGTACTTAGACATCTCCTGCTCTACGGAGGAAGGGATGTAGAAGGTGTTTTGCTGCCCATGAGGTGCTGCCATTTGTATTCACCCCTCTCTCTTTGGCTCCTGCTTCAGCAGGAGTCCTTTTTTATTTTATTTTGTGTGACCCGGATTGTAAAATTTTAAAGGAAAAGGGTACAATATGAGAGAGAGCCTGAAATATCTCACATGTTAGAAAAGTGTGAATCTCGATATGTTTGATTATACAAAAGGGTGGCTGGTCATGAAACGAAATATATACATACTGCTGGGTGTTGTTTTGCTTGTGGGCATTGCTTTGGCTCAAAATGCAGGCAATGGAATCGCAGCCGTGTTTAAGCAAGAGGAGCCAATGCCGACAGAGACTGGACCGAAAGCGGGTTTACTGGCACCAGCGTTCTCTTTGAAAGCTATGGATGGGAAAACCTACTCTGTAGGTGGAGCCAAGGAAAAAGCCATCTTCGTCAGTTTCTGGGCATCCTGGTGTGAACCGTGTAAGCAGGAAGCTCCTGCGCTCAATACATTGGCAGCAAAATACAAGGATAAACTGGATCTGTACGGTGTGAATGTAACTACGTACGATAAAATCAGGGATGCCAAAGCTTTTGTGGATGAATACAAACTGACGTTCCCTATTCTGCTTGATGAAGACGGAACAGCATATGCCAAATATAACGGTTTAGCTTTTCCGACGAATGTACTGATTGATTCCCGAGGTGTCGTTCAGGAAATTATCTTGGGGATTTTGCCTGAGAAAGAGCTGGAGCGAAAAATCAAGGAGTTAATTGAGGATTAGTCAAGCAGAAGCTAGCCAAGCGAGAAGCAAAAGCGCCTGTCTTCCAATGTTTTTTGGAGACAGGCGCTTCTTTTATTTTCCGGGAAATATGCATTAATGGTTGCTTAGACCATGAGCTGGAATGTTGACTACACCAGGCTCGTCCTGCAATTTTTCCTGAAGAAGGGCATAACGGAAACTGTGTACGAGGGCTTCCCAGCTCGCTTCAATCACGTTCTCGGATACACCGACCGTATTCCACGTGTTTTCTGTGTTTTTAGATTCAATTAATACACGAACCTTCGCGGCAGTTGCATCTTTCTCATCCAGAACACGTACTTTATAGTCGGACAGATGCATGTTGGCAAGGGAAGGGAAGTACTGCACAAGCGCTTTCCGAAGCGCGTTATCCAGTGCATTGACCGGACCATTGCCTTCAGCTGCGGTATACGCACTTGTTCCGCCTACGTTAAGTTTAACAAAGGCTTCCGAAACAACAGACTTGCCAGCCACTTTTTCAACAAGCATCTTGAACGATTCAAAGGTAAACAATTCTTTCATGTCACCGTTGGCTTCACGGATCAACAATTCAAGGGAGGCATCGGCGCCTTCGAACTGATAGCCCTGGTGTTCCAGATCTTTGATTTTCTCAATAATCTGACGTGAGTTGGCACTGCTTGGATCGAATTCAAGACCCAGTTCCTGTGCTTTGGACACAATGTTACTTTGTCCTGCCAGTTCGGAGACGAGCACACGCTGTTTGTTACCAACCAACTCAGGGACGATGTGTTCGTAGGTCCGAGAATCACGCAATATGGCAGAGACGTGAATACCGCCTTTGTGAGCGAAAGCAGCATTTCCGACATAAGGTTGGTTAATTGGCATATTTACGTTGGCAATCTCGCTGACATAACGGGCAACATTGGTGAGCTGTCTCATCGAATCCTCAGAAACGCACTCATATCCAAGCTTCAGTTGCAGGTTAGGAATAATGGAAGCCAGATTGGCGTTGCCACATCTCTCTCCATAACCGTTCATCGTACCTTGAACTTGTCTGGCACCAGCTTGTACTGCGCTTAAGGTGTTAGCTACAGCAAGTTCACAGTCATTATGTGTATGAATGCCCAGATGGGCTTGGGGAAGGCGTCCAGCGAGTGTGGATACGATCTCGTACACCTCATGTGGCATCGTTCCGCCGTTGGTGTCACACATCACAAGCCAGTCCGCTCCAGCTTCATGGGCTTTGGTCAATACGGCCTGTGCATATTCAGGATTGTGCTTAAATCCATCGAAGAAATGCTCTGCATCAAAAATGACTTCCATACCGTTTTGTTTCAGATAGGCAATGGAGTCGTAGATCATGGACAGGTTTTCTTCCAAAGTGGTTTGCAAAGCGGTGTGTACGTGGAAATCCCACGACTTGCCTACCAGAGTCGCTGCCTGAGCACCGGATTCGATCATGCGCTTCAAGTTGGCGTCTTCACTGGCGATGCTGCCTTTACGACGTGTACTGCCAAAAGCGACAACCTTCGCGTTCAGGTTCAGTTCCTTGACTCTTTTGAAAAACTCAATGTCCTTGGTGTTGCTGCCTGGAATTCCGCCTTCAATATAATGAGCACCCAGGTCATCAAGCTTCTTGGCAATTTTGAGCTTGTCATCTGCCGATAAGCTGACTCCCTCCCCTTGTGTGCCGTCACGTAAAGTCGTATCGAAGATGGAGATGGCCTTTGACATGAAGATCCTCCTTTAAGATGAAGCGCTTTTTTTAGAAAGTTAAATGGTGTGTTTAAAAAACATGGTTGGTGACGAATCCTTCGATTCTGTACCGCTACACTGTATTAAATTCAAAGTGTAGATTTGTCCTAAAATCGTGAATTTGTATAATTAATTATTATAGCACCATTATCGCCAAATGCTACATCGAATTCACCATTTGGTGTAACAAATGATGGATTGTAGAGTAAAGTGAGCTGTAAACGTAGTATTGTAATATGTTATGCTTCATCTAAATACAAGTATTCCTGGATCGAACATGGCTTCAAATTTTGTCTTTATAAATGGAGGGAAAAGAATGAGCTTTGTTTGGGAGAATATAATTATTTCACTCATTATAATCGCTATTATCGTCGTTGCCGTGTGGGGTATCATTCGATCGATCGTAAAGGCTCTCCGAAAATAAGGCGACATAAATGATTTTTACATAAGGGATTTTGATATAATAGAGTAGAGAGTGCTTGTAACGGAATTGTGTATACGAAAGGGCGGTGGTGGATCATGTCTTCAGACCAGACGCATAACAACATAAATGTAGATCGATATTATCCTGCCGCCGGACGAGTGATTTTGCATGTCGATATGAATGCTTTTTATTGCTCTGTACATGAAGCCGAGGAACCGGAATTATATAGAGGAAAAGCGACGGCCGTTGCTGGCAGCAGTGAAGTGCGCAAAGGTGTCATTGTAACTTGTTCGTACACGGCTCGCCGAAGGGGCATTTCCACAGGCATGGTCGTTCATCAAGCATTGAAAAAGTGTCCTGACTTAATTGTGATACGTCCGGATTTTCATTTATATCGAAAGTATTCGAAAGAATTCATGAAAATAGCTTACAGTTATACACCGCTGCTTGAAGCAACCTCAATCGATGAGTGTTACCTCGATATTACGGGGTCCAGACAGTTTGGTACACCGCTGGAAATTGCGGAAAGTATTCAGACCAGAATCCGGGATGAGCTGGGGATGCCTTGTTCGATCGGAATTGCACCCAATAAGCTGCTTGCCAAGATGGCCTCTGATTTGAAAAAGCCTAATGGCATTTCGATTTTGCGGATGAGGGATGTACCTCAGATTTTATGGCATAGACCTTGTAACGAGATGTTTGGGATCGGCAAAAAAACTGCGGAAAAGCTGAAGAAGCTGGGCATTGAAACCATAGGGCAGCTGGCCAAATCAGACGAGCGGATGTTAACCGATGTGTTTGGAATTAACGGCTCATGGTTAAAAAATTCAGCAAACGGCATTAATCATTCGGCAGTTCAGGCTGAACGTGAAGCGAACAAATCGATCGGACACACGACAACGCTACCTGCGGATATATCTGAAATGGATGATGTTCATCGGGTATTGCTGAATATAAGTGACCAGGTTGCCAGACGGTTGCGCAAGCACGAAATGCTCAGTCAAGGCATTCAGATTACGATTCGTACACCAGATATGAAGACCATTACGAGATCACGGATGATGGAAGTGCCTACTGAAGATGCATCAATCATATACCGGGAGGCCTGTGCTTTATTTGCGAAACATTGGGGCGGCGGGAAGCCAGTTCGTATGTTGGGTGTGACCCTTCAAACACTGATTCCACGTGAGGAGTCTGCAATACAGCTTGATCTGTTTGAATATGAGCAGAAGCCAAAGAAGGAAAACCTAATTCGTATTATGGATCAGTTACGTGACAAATTTGGCGAGAATGCTGTCGTTACAGCTGGAATGTTGGGGGATGATCCTTCCGTATTACTGCGCAATCATAAAGAACGGGGAACATCGCTGCAAAAAGATAATTTGCAAAGTCTCGATTAGATAGGGCATAATGGAGTCTTGAGGCTGTTAAAATGATTTGTAATAACTCTTACTTTGTATTAATATGTTTCTAGATAAAAATACTGTACGTTTTTGAATAATAGGAGGAGAGATTGGTAATGAGTAAATTTACTTGGGTAGAAAAAGATACATGTATTGCGTGCGGAGCATGCGGAGCAACGGCGCCAGACATTTATGACTATGATGATGAAGGTTTGGCAGAAGTAATCTTCGATGGGGATGCCAACCAAGGGATCAAAGCAATTCCAGATGACTTGTTCGACGACATGCAGGATGCTTGCGACGGCTGCCCTACGGACTCCATTAAAGTAGCGGATGAACCTTTCAATAAAGAAGGTTAATTCCTTTCATATGAACATACAAAAGCACGTTCTTCTGTCTTTGGACAGTGGAGTGTGCTTTTTTTGTAGAATGTTGAGGCTAAGATCCGGGTACTCAAGTCCTATGGATTTCTTGTCATCATTTGCCGATATATAAAGAAACGGAAAAAGGCGAAATGATGGAGGATCGGATGCAAAATACTCACCTACGAACATATGTAAAGAAACATCCAGATAATAAAATGGCCTGGTATTTACTCGGTAAGGAATATTTGGGTGAAGGGCAGGAGGCCAAGGCGAACTATTGTTTTCAACAGGCGGGTGAAGTCTACGAGGCTTTCGAGCGAAGCAAGGCACCGGCAGATATATGGGTGGATTATCAGGAGAAGCTCGTCGAGATGGCTGAGCAAAAGGAGAAAAAACATCGTGTTCGCAAGATGTGGCTCACCCTGCTGATGTTGCTTGTCCTGGCAGGATTACCGCCTGCAGATGCTCCCGGTTTCAATCGTGATGCAGCCGAGGCTTTGGCTTCAGCGTTGGAATCGACGGACAATTCCACGGATAACGAATCAGAGAATAACCCGATGGAAGACCTGGCTCTTGTTGCGAATTCCAACGTGTTTACAGCTGGAGCTTTCGGTGGAGGTGACCAGGGTGAGGCTGCACTTGCAGCTGCATGGTCGGGCTCTGGTGCGAAAGTGCAGACATCGGCTGTGCTTGGAATGCAGGTAGCGGGTAACTGGTCATTATGGAAGCGAAATATGGCGGTGAAATACATTGTTCAGACGAACAGCAGTGGCAAATTAACGGCACAGAGTTATGATGCCAAACAGTGTAACTGTAAACCACCGGAAGTATCACCGGAGATTAAGCGACTGGCACAGGCCTGGACAGCCAAACAGGAATCCGCCGCAGCTCTGTCGAGTGCAATGATTACATATAAGAAACAAAACGGGAGCTGGCCGAAAAGTGTGGCGCAACTGGCCCGGCCATTTCCCAATAATATTTTGGGAGAGACTGCACCTGGCATGACCCGGATGTTTCCGGCACTGCTAGCCATGCATCAACAAGGGCAAATGGGAAAAGGAAAAAACACAGCTGAGGGAACAGGTGAAAGTTCAGATACGCAACAAGGCAAAAACGCTGCATTTGTGGATACGTTAGGCGGAAAGCCTTTTTTGCAGGATCGGCTTGAGATTATCGTGGACAAGAGAAGACATAAGCTTGCACTGATTAGTGGCAACACCATTATTCGGAATTATGAGGTGGGGCTTGGGGGAGATCGCACTCCAGAGGGTTCGTTTGTCATTTCAGTCAAGGTTGTAAATCCAAATGGTCGCTCCAACGGCGAATTTGGGAGTAGGGGCATGCAGCTATCGGACACGAATTATGCCATCCATGGGACCAACGAGCCAAACAGTATCGGACTGGATGAATCCCTTGGATGTGTGAGAATGAGTACTGAAGATGTGGAAGAGCTATTTGCTCTTGCTCCTCAGGGAACTCCGGTACGCATCGGAAAAGATTTGCTGCCAGAGACAGCTATGGTTCCAGAAGCGAAAGATCGCTACCGGTACACACTTGTTCCCAAGCAAAATAATCCGAATAAGACGTATCATTGGTTGAATTAAAAGAAAAATCAAGTGATTCAGACCGAAGAAAACGTAAAATCCATGCTGGATTGGTATGTAGATGCAGAAACAGTCGGTTGAAGCATTTACAGGTTGGCGATAATAATAAGCGCACCAATGATAATGATCAGTCCACCGACGCTGGCTGCTGTCCAGATAATGGCTTTCCGGTTGACCTCATCTTTCTTTTGCTGCAAAGTAGGTGGTTTGCGTTTGGGAGCCATGGGCTGTTCCTCCTTCATGGAATAAGGCTATATAGATATGTAGCCATGCTCCCATTGTAAAGAATTCAACTCGCCATTTCCAGTAGGCGGGTGGTTTTCTTATGAGCATTTTGCATAATACGATTCCTTCTGTCTATGCTCAAACTACTTTCCTTTTGAAGAAGAAACGGATAGACTTGTGTATAGAGTGTTTTTTTACATATGAAAAAGACGGAAAGCAGTTTTTTCAGCGTACCGGACCAGAACGGAGTGAGTGATTTGTTATACAGAAGTCTTGCTAAACCCTTGTTGTTCAAAATGGACCCTGAGCAGGCCCATCATCTAATTATCGGCGGCCTCAGCGGAATGGGGAGTATTCGCCCGGTTCCTTCAGGTTTACGTGTCATGTATGGCGTGCGTGAAACATCGGATCTGGCTGTGGACATGTTTGGATGCCATTTTCCTACACCTGTAGGACTTGCGGCTGGTTTGGACAAAAACGGACAGGCTGTAACGGGCTTTTCTTCCATCGGGTTTGGCTTTATGGAAGTGGGCACAGTCACACCGCTTGCACAGCCAGGCAACGACCAGCCGCGGTTATTCCGCCTGCCTCCCGATGAGGCATTGGTGAACCGGATGGGATTCAATAACCTCGGAGCCGAAGCCATGGCGGGTGAATTGGCACGCCTCACGGAGCGCCGTATTCCAGTGGCCGTAAATATAGGTAAAAATAAGGCAACACCGAATGAAGAAGCGCATTTGGATTATGCAAAATGCATTCGGGCGCTATACGATTATGCGGACCTGTTTGTGGTGAATATCAGTTCACCAAATACACCGGATTTGCGTAATCTGCAACATGGGAATGAACTGAAGGAATTGCTTGCCGCTGTCATGAAAGAGATGGAGACACAGCGCAAGAGAGCGGGCGGTTCTGTTAAATCGGTGCTGGTCAAAATTGCACCTGATGTGAATGACCAGGAGCTTGAATATATGGTGAGTACCATTGCAGATAGTGGAGTTGCCGGAATCATCGCAACGAATACAACGATCAGCCGAGAAGGTCTGTCCCATCAGCATGCCAAAGAGACAGGTGGACTAAGTGGCAAGCCGCTGCGTGACCGTTCCACGGAAATCATTCGCCAAATCTATCGCCAGACAGAAGGCAAACTGCCAATCATCGGATCGGGGGGCATTTTCACAAGCGAAGATGCTTACGAAAAGATTAAAGCAGGTGCCAGCCTGGTGGAAATATATACGGCATTGATCTATGAAGGACCTGAAGTAAACCGGCGCATTCATGCCGGACTGCGTGAATTGCTGCGCAAAGACGGTTACAATCATATTTCGGAAGCTGTTGGTGCAGAGCATCGTTAAGCAATGTTTCGGAGTTCCCCGGATTGAAAATTAGAAGCGTGGAAGAGGGAATGTCGTACGGGACTCTTCCCCCCGCTTAACATCATGTATAATGGATAAGAACAGGGGAAGCTATAGAGACAGGAGGCATAAGCATGGACGGTAGAGACTGGGGTACATTTTTACTTCCTTATGAACAAGCGGTAGAGGAATTGAAAGTTAAGTTTAAAACGATGCGGGCGGAGCTTAAGAAAAGGGAAGAATACGCCCCGATCGAATTCGTTACCGGTCGTGTCAAAAAAATATCCAGCATTCTGGAGAAATCCAGACGCCTGAATGTGCCGCTTGATCAGGTGGAAACAGGCATTGAGGATATTGCAGGTATCCGCATTATGTGCCAGTTTGTGGATGATATTCGGCGGGTAGCCGAGTATATACGTGGGCGTAAGGATTTGACGGTATTAATCGAGAAAGATTATATCACCAATTTCAAAGAGAGTGGCTACCGCAGTTTCCATATGATTATTGAGTATCCTGTTCAGACGGCTCTTGGGCAGAAGAATGTGCTGGCCGAGATTCAGATTCGGACGCTCGCGATGAACTTCTGGGCCACGATCGAGCACTCCCTGAGTTACAAGTTTCGGGAGAGTCTGCCGGATGATATGCGCGCAAGATTGAAAAAGACGGCGGAAGCCGCTTTTGTACTCGATAATGAAATGTCGGCGATCCGTCTGCAAATTCTGGAGGCACAGAAGGCCTTTGAAGATGATTCCAATATTGTATCAAGAACGCTGAATATCATACATCAATTGTATTTCTACCACCTCGTGAACGAAGCGATAGAGGCACAAAAGCGCTTCAATGACTGCTGGGAGCGTCATGATATGGAAGGGTTGAAAGACCTTCTGGATGATGTGAAAGCACTTCTGAATGCGGCTAGAAAGGGCGAAAACCCGGATGAGCAGCTATGAGCCGCTGTATGTGGACTATCTGATCTATTTCAACCGCGATCAGGATTACTTTGAATGCCATGAGGTATTGGAAGAACTGTGGCTTGAACGGGATCGGGATTCTCTGTACAAAGGATTGCTGCAGATTGCAGTAGGGCTGTATCATTTCAGGAATAATAACCTTCGCGGAGGACGCATGATGTTACAGAGTTCGGTAGATCTGTTACAGTCATATCCGGTAACTTTGCGAGGCATTGCCCTTGGATCGTTGGTGCAGGAAGTACAGGAGCTGGTTCATGGACTTTCGGGTCCTGAGCCGCAGCATTTTCCTTACAGAGACTTGCATATTCAGATTCAGGATGAGGTACTGGTCCAGGAGGTTCGAGAACGAGCTCTTGAACTGAAGCCTAATAATCCTCAACGCCGAAGTCCTACACGTGGACGAATCTATGAAGAGAAGATGAAAGCATTGCAGCAGGAACAAAACTTGCAGAGCGAGTAAGCTTGTAATGGAAAGTCATCATCATTCACTTCATTCATTAACATATTGTTAGACATATGACTATAAAAAACACCCCGACAGTTCCTCTAGAGGAATTGGCCGGGGTATTTGATATTAAAGGACATATCATTAAAGTTTGGAATGATTCCAGGGTTTGTCCATGCAAAGGACAATATAATCCATGCGGTTCCAACGCAACCACGAAGGGTTGTACGATTAGCTTGCCGATGGAGTGGCACTGCCCTTATATTTCTCGAAAAATTGCTTGTAGTCATCCAGCGTATAACCATTGTCACTGCCATTTTCCTGCAGCCCGCCAACCATGCGGTCTTTCTCCACACCATCCTGATAATAGACCAGAGTTGGTGTGTACTCAATGTTATAATCGGTCCAACCGGAATCGAATTCGCGCAGATTGAACTGAGGCAGTTGAATGCCTTCCTCATCGACCAGTGGCATCAACTGAGGTGTTGTCGCACGGCAGTGTGAGCAGTCGGAGGCAAAGAAATAGACAAAGAAGCTGTCTTTGTTATCAATTCTGGCTTTCAGATCGTCAGGCAAAATAATTTGTTGGTAGTTCGGATCGTTCAGCAGTTCGCGAGTTGCGGGATTAAGCTTGGAGGCGGCGATGCCATAGGCATTCTGTACGCTATCCATCTGTTTCTTGGATTGCTGATTCACCAGAACGAGCACTGCAATCATTACGATGAAAACACCCAGGAAAATAAGGATTGCAGCGCTTTTCTTTTTCTTCTTGGATTTCATTAAGACATCCCCCATCGATCATATCGAAATATAGTTTTGGCAAAAAGACAGGATGGGATAATATGCATAAACACCCGAATTTTTGCACATCAATCAATCTACTTGCCATTATACTACATTACACGCTGTAGTGGAATATGTATGAAGCAATAGGAAAGGTATGCCTGGATATGATAACATAGAACTATATGCAATTTTAACAAGACAGGATGAGTGGGATTATGGCTGTACAGCTGCCTTCGATATTTGCTGAGCGAATGAAAAGCTTGTTAGGCGATGAATTTGAACAATTTATGAAATCTTATGAGCAGTCGCCACATGCGGGGCTGAGAGTGAATACGTTGAAAATATCGCTGGAACAATTCAAGGAAATTGCTCCATTTGATATGCGACCCATTCCGTGGTGCGGAACGGGTTTTTATGTGCCTCACGGGGTTAAGCCGGGGTTACATCCTTATTATCATGCGGGCTTGTATTATATTCAGGAACCAAGCGCCATGGCCCCAGTTGAATTATTGAATGTGAAGCCTGGGGAACGGGTGCTGGATCTATGTGCTGCTCCTGGCGGGAAAACAACCCAGATCGCAGCCAAGCTGCAGGGCAAGGGTGTACTCGTTACGAACGACATCCATGCGGAACGTACGAAAGCGCTGGCCAAAAACGTGGAATTGTATGGGGTACGCAATGCTGTTGTATTGAATGAATCACCAGAACGGATTGCGAATGCATTTCCTCATTATTTTGACAAAGTTTTAATCGACGCGCCTTGCTCTGGTGAGGGCATGTTCCGCAAAGATGAGGACATGGTGAAATCCTGGGAAAATCATTCGGTGGAAAAATGTGTGTTGATGCAGCGCGATATTCTGGAGACTGCGGCCAAGCTGCTTGCTCCAGGGGGAACCATCGTATATTCCACATGTACGTTTGCGCCAGAGGAAAATGAAGCGATGATAGCGGAATTTCTGAACATCAATCCTGATTTTGTGGTGAATGACATTCCGGAAAGTGCAGGATTTGCTCCAGGACGACCGGAATGGGTGCGTCAGATGTTGCCCGAAAAAGCAGAAGAGACGGAATCTGTGCTGAACCAAACGCGTGGCACTGCAAGGTTGTGGCCTCACCTGTTGGAGGGGGAGGGACATTATGTTGCTGTATTGCAGCATCGTGCGGAATCTCTTGTAGAAGAAGACGGAAGTCAAGAACAGGGTAGCGGATTACAGACTGGACAGGCAGTGGGCGCAGACTTCTCGGAACCAACTGACTCGATAGAGCAATCTATCCGTGCATCTGCACCAATCAGTAAAGAAGAGCGGAAACGGGAACGTCTAATGAGAACCGAATCCAGAGAACACAATGACAGGCATACCCGTGGCGGCAAGGCTCAGGGAAAACAGGGCAAAGGAAACGAACGTGGTGGTCGCAAAAACGAACGGAGTCAGGGACGAGGAGCCGATCAGGCGAGTGTCGATCCAGGAACGGTGTATGCGAAATTTTTACAAGAAAATTTGGAAATTGAGCTTGCTGGAGAAACGGTATATTACGGCGATCGGGTATATCAATCTTCTGTGGGTGCTGCCCGTCTGGAAGGGCTCAAGGTTATACGACCGGGATGGTTTATGGGTACCGTGAAGAATGGGCGATTTGTGCCCTCTCATCCACTTGCATGTGCTCTGAATGCAGCTGAAGCCCAGAGATCCGTTAATTTATCTTCGGCAGATGGTGAAGCAGTCAGGTATCTCAAAGGAGAGACGTTGAACATCGAAGAGGCACGAGTTGAACGTCAAGCAGATACGGCGGCCAAAGGTTTCGTGTTGGTGTGTGTGGACGGTTTTGCGGCTGGCTGGGGGAAATGGCTGGATGGTGTACTGAAAAATGAATATCCGGCAGGCTGGAGGTGGACATCGGTATGAGTGGAAAAGGCAAACAAACGATGCGACTGGATAAAATATTGAGTCATATGGGCGTGGGGTCTCGAAGTGAGCTCAAAAAGATGGTAAAACAGGGCAGAATCCGTGTGGACGGGAAACCGGTAAAAGACAGCGGTGTGCAGGTTAATCCAGACGTAAACGTAATTGAAGCTGACGGAGAGCGGATCGTGTATCGGGAAATGATCTACCTGATGCTGCACAAACCACCTGGGGTGGTGTCGGCAACCGAAGATAATCGGGATAAAACGGTGATTGATCTGCTACGTAAAGAGGAGCGTGTCTTCGATCCGTTCCCTGTGGGACGGCTCGACAAAGATACCGAGGGTCTGCTCATTCTTACTAATGATGGGCCACTTGCCCATGATCTGTTATCCCCGCGTAAACATGTGCCCAAGACGTATGAAGCTCGTGTGCTGGGAAACGTTGATGAAGAAGATATCGAACGATTCAAATCAGGCATTCAACTGGATGACGGATATGAGACGTTGCCTGCGGAACTGACTGTGCTTCACCGTGAGGAAACGGAAGAAGGCGTATTCTCTTCCGTTTCATTGATCATTCATGAAGGAAAATTCCACCAGGTGAAAAGAATGTTCCAGGCTGTAGGCAAACGTGTGGTTTATCTGAAACGTGTTGCCATGGGTGACCTGGAGCTGGATGCCAATCTGGAAATGGGCAGTTATCGCGAATTAACCGCAGATGAGTTAGATCGTCTGCGGAAGTAACAGCTCCCGCCCTTCGCTCGGGGCAGAGAAGGGAGCCGGGCAGGAGGCGAAGCACTGCCCTCCGCGCCAAAGGCGCAACAGCTCCCGTCCTTCGCAGAGCGGAGCAGGGAGCCTGGGCAGGGGGGCGAAGCCCTGCCCGTAATGGTCCCGCTTGAGCTTGGGCGGGACCGCCGCTGTCAAGCAGAAGACCCGGCAACCAAGCGCTCCCACGCCACCCGTCACATAGCAAGATCCAAACCGCCGCCGGTAAACGAGACGGGAGTCCAGAGGGCAGAGCCCTCTGGGGCCCTCCCTCGGAAGGGAGGTTTTGGGTGGGTGCGACTCTTTTACAGATAAGGAATGAAGACAATGACAATTAAATTAATCGCACTGGATGTCGATGGAACGTTACTTAATGATCATCATGAACTCACCGAAATGACGCAAGAGACCTTAATTCGTGCTTCCCGTCAGGGAGCTGAGATTGTCCTGTGTTCAGGCAGAGGTCCTGCGAACACGATCCCGTTTATGGAGCAGATGGGACTTGACGGATATGTCATTACACATAATGGGGCGGTAACAGCACAGGTCCAGACTCGTGAAGTAGTGCACCATTTTGCCATGGATGGACAGGGACTGGAGCCTTTCATATCCTACTGCCGTACGCAAGGTGTACATTTTGATATCAACACGGCGTTTGGACTCTATGTGGATCAGCCAGAAGGTTTGGAGTTGCAGGTACGCGAGATGTATCAAAACTTCATGGCAGAGCCTTTAAAGCTGCCACAATGGGCTGATATGACAGAGCCGCTTGCGAAATTCACTGCGTTTGGACCAATCGAGCAGATGAATGCGGTGCAACAGGAGTGGTCGACCTGGAATCTTCCATATTATATGACGCGTAGCGGTGATTTTTTCATTGATCTGATGCACCCCGAAGCCTCCAAAGGTGCAGCTCTAAAAAGACTGGCCGAAGCAAAAGGCATCCTGCCTTCCGAGATCATGGCGGTAGGTAACTACTACAATGACATCACAATGTTGACCTTTGCAGGCAAAGGGATTGCGATGGACAATTCCCCGGAGGAAGTCAAGGCTGCTGCGGATGAGGTGACACTTTCGAACAACGATCAGGGTGTGGCCCACGCTATCCAAAAATATGTGTTGTCCGTCTAACAGTGCACTCTTAAATCTAAATAGACGCTGTATCTTATAAACTGTCGCTCTCAAGGGTAACCTAACAGAATAACGTTAGGAAACTGAGGGGGACAGGTACATGGAACTGAAAATAGAGCTGATTCCTGATCTTCGTACATCAGGTGGCGAAGTGCAGGATATTATGGTTGAGGGTCAATATGTGGGTTCGCTGCTGCTTGTGTTCAGAGAAGGGGATCGGGTATCCGGCAGCCTTCAAATTGAGCAGGATTCGCTACCTGACGAGACAGAACAATATATTGTGGAGCAGGTGCACGAATATATTCGTTCTCTCGCGGATGCGGTAAGTGCTGCTGAATATGAAGTGCTTGTGAGCTGCGGTACACTGTACTCTGTGTTACAGAAGTCAGAGTCTCAAACGGATGCGTTAATTCAGTCGTCGCAGTCTGAAGATACGTATCATCACGATGGACAGAATGATCGGGCTGGTGTAAATGAAGTACATGTCATTCCCGGCTCACAAGCCGAGTCATTTACATATGAAGACCCGGAACATCTGCTGGAGATGGAGCTGGTAAGTGCCGGACGCAGCATATCCACCTATGTATTTAATGACGCCAATGGGCAGGAACTGGCTGAAGCCTCTCTGAAACAATATGGTGCTGATGTACAGGGTGAGATCCATTGGTATGATGAACCGGCAGAGAGTTATCAGGATGCGGCTGCCGAGCTGCTGGTACGAGAGTTGGATGAAGAAATTATCGATACGATTACGATTCGCATGTGGCATCAAGGGCAGGAGCTGGAATCGGCGGAATGGGTGCACCGGGATTTTGCGGATGAGGATGAGATAGAGTCCGAAGAAGATCTCGAAGAGATTGAAGCTGCTGAAGAAGCCTGTTATGTCATGTTGGTACGCAAAGATCGGGAGTTTCGGGTATATGAACTGTTTCTACAAGAACGTGGAGGGTTGCCTGTAGGTACAGCAACGATTGATACCTCACAAGCGGATTTGTCAGGTTATATGGATTATCAGGTTCCTGGCACAAGTGCTCAGCGAAAGAATCTGGTTGAAGTTCTGATGCGGGAGCTGGACAAAGAGTTTGAATTTGATACACTACATCTCACGATGTTATACCGAAATCAAATTATTGATGAAGCGAAGATAGAAGGGTGAGAGGCGTAGCCTCTTGCCTTTTTTTGTTTTCTTTTTTGACGAAAAAGCTATTTCCCGGTATAGTACCATTAGTTTAAGAGAGACCTGGAAGTGGAGGAGAATCATGAAGCACTCATTCAGTATCACAACAGACTACATTAATGATGAATTTAAGGCGTTGCAGGCTCAGCCGGAAGACACGGAAGATGTGATGTCTCTGCTTATGGAAACGGCCGAATGGCTGCGGAGCCAGGGGTCTTCTCAATGGAATGCTTTGTTAAAAGGTGAGGATTCTCATAATACGGCGGAGGCCATTCAGCGTGGCGACGTATTTGTATTTAAGAAGGGCACTGACGTAGCTGGCATGGTTATTTTGATGACCCAGCCAAGTGCATGGGATGTGCATTTGTGGGGAAGCAAAGCACATGCGGGGGATGGCGCACTTTATCTGCACCGATTAGCCATTCGCAGAAAGTATGCCCAGAGTGGACTAGGGCGGGCGATTTTGCATTGGTCCAGCAGCGGGATACAGTTTGAGGATAAACATATCGTCCGATTGGATTGCGGAGTGGACAATGCCACATTGAACGCATTCTATGCGCGTAACGACTATACCTTTGTGGGAGAGACAGACGGCTTCAGTACGTACGAGAAGGCGGTCACGTACCTGTCTGTATAACGTTATGTTCAACACATGAAGTACATTCAAAAAGCCGGGAGCTACCATTGCTCACCGGCTTTCATTTGCATGTCGGCAAAAGAGGCTTAACTTTCCATTCATGCATCTGCTTCTTAGCCGAGCATCTTCTGAATATGTTGTATATACGACTCCGGTGTGAGGGCTTATGCTCAAACAAGATGAAAATGATGAACGTATAGGAGAATAAAGGCAGCAGGAGAGCGATTATTTACGGTGGAGTTGCCCCCAGTACCTAACAATATTCGTAATGTCGTCAGCGTCAGAACCAACATGGTACAATTGATATTGAAATGAATTCTATTATTCAGCGGTAAATGACCGAGTGATAAGAAATCTCATTTTGTTGCTTTACTGAACATATGTTCTGATATATCATGATTGAAGATGCAATGAAAAGACTTATGCTAGAAAGGGGGAAACTAACGGTGAGATTGCTGCAGGCGCTTTTCTTTCCTCCGGAGCAGCCCGGAGGTGTATCCTCTATGATTCCGTATATGCAAGAGAGGTTTACAACCCCGAGGTGGGAGATGGATCTGTTCTCGCTGCCTAAGCGAATTCGCAACAAGGGCAGAGAAGATATCCAGTTCGAGACGTTCGATTGGACTCAGTATCAGGATAGTCCTATCGTGCAAAAATATATGCAAACGTACCGGGATTATTTGTGGTGGACCAAGCTGCGTATTCAGAAGCCTTACGATCTGATTCATGCCCATCACCCTATTGCGGGGCTTGCAATGAAGAATGTTTTCCCGGATGTTCCTCTCATTCAAACGGTCCACTCCAGTTATGAGCGAGAGCTGATTCTGAATGGACGCATTGAGCCGAACGGACCGGAGCATCAATTTCTGCTGGCCATCTATGGTGAACTGGAGCATCAGGCAGAGCGGTTGTTAACGGTATCGGATTCTTTCCGTCGTTATCTGGCGCCTTATGTGCAACATCCCGATGTCATCGGTGTCATTCCGAATGGTTTTGATGAGAAAAGGTTTAAGCCAATTCCCCATGAGAATGCGATACCACAGCTGGTCACCGTATGCCGTCTGGTTCCGGCGAAAGGGCTGGACATTCTGTTCAAAGCCTGTGCCGAACTGAAAGCGCGGGGACATGATTATGTGCTTCATATTATTGGGGACGGACCGATCCGTCCAGACTTGGAAGAATTAGCGCAGCGGCTGGGCATTTATAATGAGACTATTTTTTATGGTTACACGCTGCACCCTGAGGAATTCATGCCATTTTTTGATATCTTTGTACTTCCTTCGCGGGCGGAGGCGTTCGGATCTGTTTTCGCGGAAGCAGCGCTTAGCTGTCTTGCCCTTGTAGGTACAGACGTTGGCGGCATACCAGAGCAGATCGAGAACGGCAGTAACGGCTTGCTGGTGCCTTCAGAAGATCCGTCTGCACTGGCAGAAGCGCTGGAGAAGGTGATGGTTGACCCGGCGTACCGTTATGAGCTCGCCCGTTCGGCATGTGAGAAGGCCAAAACCCATTACTCTTTGGGCAGATCGGTCAATGAACTGAAAAAAATGTATTTGCAATTTCCGAGCCAGTTCTAACTTCTGGAAGGGAAAAGAAGGAAGCCGCTGTGTGAACAGCGGCTTTTTTATGTTTAGGGATATGATGTTTCGCAACTAAAAGATACGTTGTTATAGGTGTTTGTTACGTCCGCGAAAGCTTCCCCATCGATCCAATACTAATTTTGCACCCCAGATCAGTGCCAAACTGCCGAAAATGGGGTAAAGGATAGAGAGCAGGGAACTAAATCCAAACTGGCTGAGGGAATAACATAGCAGCATGATGGTCAGTATGATTAGTTTGGGATGTACTTGGACATGCTGTCTAAGTTGGAGGGTCATTCCATAAATATCGGCTACAAACGTACTGAAGATTTCCATGAAAATCAGGGATACATAGATAGACTGGACTACCCATCCAAGTTGAAAGGCAATGCTGCCCATTGGAATTTCAAATTGTGTGATGCCAGGCATCTGGGCCGACATGGCGAAATGGGCTGCCATAAGCATAAATCCTACACCAATCCCGCCCAGAACACCGCCCCATTTCAGTACCTTTCGGCTGCGAATCTGATTCCCCACCGGAACGAGTACAGCTTGGGCAAGTGCCAGGTTGAATGAAGTATACAATAGTGGAGATAACCAGACCTTGATTGGATTACTGTCGGTGGTTAATGTAATAAATCGGTTTGCGCCGGGATGATGTATGGTGCTGGTAATCATAAGCAGAGAGAGCAGGAGCATCATGGGCACCACGATACTGTTCATTTGCAGAATGGCCTGAATACCTCGTCCAAGCAGCAGATATGTACCGATAAGCGTAACAATCAGACCGGTCTGATAGTGAAGCCCCAGATGCTCTACAAAGACCGACCCTGCTCCAGCCAGCATAACACTGTTTACTCCGATGAGAATCACAAGGGTAACCCAGGTAATCCAGTTTCCTGCTTTATGACCGAATAGATGCTTGTTAAGATCTTCATAAGAGCGCGAGCCGGTATCATGGGCAATCAGCATCATTTTTGTACCTAACCAGACAAAGAGCATGGTCGATAAGCCGATGGTAATGGTGGCCCATTTGCCATACTGGGTAAAAAACTGCAATATCTCCTGTCCTGTTGCAAAGCCGGCTCCTACTACCGTTCCAATGTATGTAAATGCGATCTGCAGCACCCGAAATGCCTGTTTCATGCGTTTCCCCTCTCAGGCCCCTGAATAGTTTGGACATGCGGGTGCCATGGTACAAGGTATGCTTGACCCACCAAAGTCATGACAATTGAAGTATGACATAGGGTCATTTATATGCTCTGGACAAGAGCAAAGGCAATTTCGCTTGAACTGATAGCCGGATCTATGATACTTTTACGTCATAGGATAGGCTTGGGAGGTCAAATTATGGAAGTATTGAAACAACGAATTTTACAAGAAGGTGTAGTCATGTCAGATCAGGTGCTGAAGCTGGATGGTTTGCTGAATCACCAGATTGATCCTGCATTGACGATGGAAATGGGACGTGAATTTGCCGCTCGTTTCCGTGAAAGTGGTGTAACTCGGGTCATCACAGTGGAGTCTTCCGGGATTCCGGTCGCCTTTGCTGCCGCACATGAACTGGGTGTCCCACTGGTATTTGCCCGTCGCAAAAAAACACTTTTGGCTGATCCCGACGCTTACTGTGAAAGGGTTCCATCTTTTACCAAAGGGATCGTGACGGATATAATGGTATCCCGTGAATATATTCATGAGAATGACCGTATTTTGTTTATTGACGATATCATTGCGAATGGCGATGCCGCTCGTGGTGTCATCAAAATTATCGAACGTTCGGGTGCGGAACTGGTTGGATTCGGTGTCGTGGTCGAAAAATGTTTTCAGGCCGGAGCGCGTACCATTCGTGAGCAGGGAATCCCGGTTGAAGCATTGGTGCGCATTCGTTCACTGAACGATGGCACCGTGCAATTTGACGATAACGAATTGTGACTTTTTAAAGGAAAAAGTGCCTAATTTTATAACAATGCCTTTGCATGACCGCTGATTTCATTTATAATGGGGTTATGTTAGGGAGAGGAGGCAACACCATGGGTAACCAACCGGCAACAGAACAATTTTTTATTGATAAGCTGGCGGAATCGAAAGTACATTTTGAGCGTGCCCTGGATTGTAAACATACGGAATTCGATGACCTTTATCCCTATATGATTGAACATCCTCAATTTTTCTGGTACAAACGCTACGTTGCCTGGTCAGAATTGCTGACGATTGTAGGCTTGTGCGAAGAGTTGTCCTTCTCTTGGAAAGAACAATTTACACCGCATCAAGTGGAGTACCTTGAAGAACGTGTGATGTCCGCCAAAGTGCTTGATTTTTGGTTTGAGAAGAACGACAGCAAAGAGCACGCGCAGCGGTAACTTTCAGTCGGGACATACTTTCGAATGACATGACAGTCCAATACAGTCACGTGAGACCTAAATGACTTATCATTTAGGTCTCTTTTTGTAAATAATTTTTTGGAGAAAGTAGGCGCCATGAATATGATCAGTGATGCAGAATTGGATGCACTGCGTTTATCGGGTGAAAAGGTAAGGGTGGTACGGGACGAAATTCAGTCCAATGATGTGACGGGCATTGTCGTAGCCTGGGATGGGGAGCAGGTACTCATTCGCCGCCAGAATCGTCGTGTGGTCAAGCTTGACCGGAATTATCGGTATCAGCTGTTCAGCGAACCACGTAAGAGCACGCTCGAAGAATAGTACATGCGTTTTTAGGTTCATTTACCATGGATGTATTGGCATAATTGCACCTCTCGGGAGAAAAAATAGGTACAGTGAGAGCTTGTAACATATCAGCCGAGAGGATGTGCGGTAACCATGACACTGATGAATGATAAGGTACATGCCTATAAAGATCAGATGGGTGAATTAAGCGATGTGCTGCCAGCTGTGGTGAAGTCTTATCATGAGTTCACTGGAGAATGTTTTCAGGCCGGAGCGATGGATGCGAAGACCAAACAGCTGATTGCGCTGGGCATTGGACTGTTTGCAAACAATGAGGTATGTACGTTCTACCATGTGGAAGAGGCTCGTGCCAAAGGAGCGACCGATCAGGAGATTATGGAGACGGTTGCTGTGGCTGGAGCGGTGGGTGGAGGTCATGCGATGTCTCAGGGTGCAATGAGAGTGCAGAAGGCTTTACATTAAAAATGTTATTGCAGCCTGATGACGACTTCATGCTTATGCATCTATAGAAAATCAATGTAGACAAAGAAAAGGCTCCGGTTATAACCGAAGCCTTTTCGTGTTCAAATTATATTTTGCCCAACATTTTGTTATACATAAACTGTCCTGTTACCCGGCGTGCTGTTACGTAACGATCGTTGAAGTAAGGATTGGATAATTGGGTGATGCTTACACCCTTGCTGCTTGAAGCATGAGCGAATTGTCCGCCCCCGATATATACACCTGTATGTGAAATACCATTGCCCATCGTATTAAAGAATACCAGGTCACCCGTACGCAGATTAGCTTTGGATACCGGAGTTCCGGACTTCGCTTGTTGCTGGGAAGTGCGTGGTAATTCAATGCTATATTTGTTGAAAATATATCTCATAAATCCAGAGCAATCAAACCCGGCGAGTGTAGTACCACCCCATTTGTAAGGTATGCCTGTCATGTTGTTAACGACGGTGTTAATACTGCTTGCCTCTGTGCTTGCTGCACCGGATGTAAATAGAACTGCTGCTCCAAAAATGGAGATGATAAGCTTTTTCAAAATTTTTGTTCTCCCTTCGATGCCTACGGAGTTAGCTAAGGGTTCGGTAGAAGGTTCCCTATATTTCCTATGTATAAGAATAATTCACCCAAAATGGTTCCCCCGTTTTCAAACATGAAACTCGGCAAATGAATAATTAAGTTTTTGTAACCTTTTGAAACTATATTGCATAAATGCGAAAATGTCAAACCCATCTTGAACACTTCTTATCATCTCAATGTTAACGGAATTATCGCTTTTTATGTAGAAATAACTCGAATGTTGGGTTCTGATAGATGACAAAAAAGTAACTACTGTTTCAAATGGAGAAAAATTGGACAATTTATTGGTTTTCTCACATGTGATGAGACGATAGCTTTAGGTTAAGCAAAAGAATTTGTTACATATTGTTGCAAATATTGACAAAATTAATTATTTTGCATAGAATTCTGCTTATACAATCCACTTATTGGATGAAAAGAAATAGTTTGAGTTTAAAAGCAAATATAAGGAGGGTAGGGAAACAAGGAAAACAGTTTGCAGAAAATGAATTGGGGAGTGTTCTAAACGATGTTGAAGGCAACAAGAAGGTTTGCGTCTTTGGTTATGGCATGTACAATGGTTTTCTCTGTTGTCGGGATGGTATTTCAGCCTGTTGCTAAGGTATCTGCTGCAGACGCCTCTGGAACGACAGCAAGTATCGCAGATATTTTGAAGAATCAACGTCCTGACGGGGGATGGAAGAAGGATTACAAAGAAACAAGTGGTGAGTGGGCCAAATCTACGATTGATAACAAAGCTACATACTCAGAAATTAGAAGATTAGCCAAGGAATTTAAAAAGACGAATGATCCACGCTACTCTGCTGCTGCCGTCAAAGGAATCAACTTTTTGCTGAATATGCAGTACTCCAATGGAGGGTGGCCACAAGTATACCAGAGCTCGGGCTATCACAAACACATTACCTTCAACGACGATGCCATGATTAATGTCATGTACATGCTGGATGAAGTAGGTGCACGTAAAGGAGATTTCTCATTCATCGACAGTTCTCTTGCAGATCGCAGTAAAAAATCAGTTGCCAAAGGTGTAGAGGTTATTCTCAATACACAGGTTGTAGCGAACGGTAAACTGACTGCATGGGGACAGCAGCATGATTCCAGCTCCCTTAAACCTGCTGGAGCAAGGATTTATGAAATGCCTTCTCTAAGTGCAGGAGAGAGCAGTACGATTGTGAAGTTTTTGAAAACAAGACCGGCGAATTCGAAAATTACCGCTTCAATTCAAGGAGCAGAGGCCTGGTTCAACAAAGTTAAAATTACAGGATACAAGTATGTCAGAGAAGACGGGGATAGCAAACTCATAGCTGATTCAGGTGCAGCGCCAATTTGGGCACGTTTTTACGAAATTGGAACAGATAAACCGATCTTCGTAGGACGTGATGGGGTTGTGAAATACAAACTCAGCGATATCGATAAGGAAAGAAGAGGCGGGTATGCTTGGTACGGCAACTGGCCGTCCAAGATATAATTTTTTAAAAGCTTCTTCTTCAGATTCAGATTCGATCAGACCCATATACAATAACTTGAGTTATGCTTAAACTCGAAACAAAACCATGGCTAATACACGCTTTTTAACTGTGTTGGCCTTGGTTTTCTGCTGTGAATGGAATGTTGGATGAATACAGCATTAGACATTGAATACGAAATTATATATTTTTTGTTGACACTAATTACCTGAACATGATATATTAATTTTTGTCGCCGCGTTATAATTTCTCGGAGATACAACATATGCGGTCGTGGCGGAATTGGCAGACGCGCACGGTTCAGGTCCGTGTGGGCTAACCCCCGTGGAGGTTCGAGTCCTCTCGACCGCATCATATGTAACAATAAAAAGGTTCCTAGAATGGCATTACTGCCACGCTAGGAACCTTTTTTATTTGTTTTCGGATTTTGATATTCGCTCATCCTGATTCTTCACAACCCATTCCTTCAACTTGAGCAGAGAAGAGGTTTATCTTTGTTTATTTATCCATTACTGGAAATATGTTTGTTTTGCGGCGGTTTGCCCCTTTATTTCAGGTTAATTGTACGTAAAATACGGAATTGTACCTATCCTGGGAATCGTGCATCCACTATTCTTTTCTCGTATGGAAGCGCTATCAACAGGAATTTGAATGACCAAATTCAGAGGGGGTAGGGATAATTTGAAACGAATCGGAAAAAGGATGGCAATGTATTTTATGGTGTTCATGATTGCAGTAGTGCAGTTCGGAATTATGGGAACGACAGGCAATGTGGCACAAGCAGCAGATAAGAGTCTGGCCCAAAAGCCGTATATGGGCTGGAGCAGTTACAGCATGCAGGTATATGACGGGGCGGGTAACTGGACATCGGCAGAGAGTATTAAGAAGCAATCGGATGCCATGCGCGAGAAGCTGCAAGCCCATGGATATGAATACATTAATATTGATGCTGGCTGGAACGGTGACGAAGATGAATACGGCCGTCCTATTCCGAGTACTGTTCTTTATCCAAATGGATTTCAGGAGGTCATTGATTATGTCCATAATAACGGACAGAAGATTGGAATCTATCTGATTCCGGGATTATCAATCACCGCCTATGATAAAAATCTTGAGGTTTATGGGACGGGCGGGGCATGTCGTATGCAGGATATTGCGGTAAAGCCGCTCGTTATTATGGATGCCTGGAACTCGTACACTTACAAAATCGATTTTACGAACCCGTGCGCACAGAAGTACATTGACTCCATCGCCGATCTTCTTGGCGAGTGGGGTATCAACTTTGTCAAATTCGACAGTGTGACTCCGGGATCAGGAATCAATAACCTGAGCCGGGATGCACGCGGTGATGTGGAGGCATGGTCCAAAGCCCTGGACAGGAACAACATCTGGTTTGAGCTTTCCTGGGCGCTTGATCACAATTACGTGGATTTCTGGAAAAAGTATGCAAACGGCTGGAGGATCGATTGGGATGTTGAAGCCTATGACAGCAGTAAGGGCTTAACGGAGTGGTCGAGTATTTCACGTTTATTCCCCATAGCGGCCATCTGGTGGCGTGATGCAGGTCCAGGGGGCTGGAACGATTTTGATTCCTTGAATGTCGGGAATGGCTCAATGGATGGTCTGACCAGGGACGAGCGGAAGACCGCTACCACGTTCTGGGCGATCTCTTCAGCACCGCTATATACAGGTAATGATCTGACCAGGCTGGACAGCTATGGACTGGAGCTGCTTACGAATGACGAAGTTATCGCGGTCAATCAGGCCGGCCGTCCAGCTCATCCGGTTTCCATGGACACCAAACAGCAGGTTTGGTATGCCAATAACGGAGATGGTACGTACAGCGTAGCTCTGTTCAATTTGGGCAATCGGAGTGCCGAGGTCAAAGTGAAATGGAGTGATATTGGCCTCGAAGGTCCGGCTTCGGTCCGTGATCTCTGGAACCATTTCGAATTGGGCACCTTTAATACGGAATTTAGTGGCGGTGTGTTGGAACCCCATGCTTCCCGAATGCTTAAGGTAACCGCACTGAGCGGCACATCGGCCGTTAATGATGATGATACGGGCATGCGCTATAGTGGCGATTGGAAGCGGAACGGAGGCAAGGAGCAAATCGATGGCAGACAGGATCTGAGCATCGCCATTACGGACTCCTCGAGCACTGGTCCAGCGAATATAAATACGCAGCAAGGAGCTGACTTGGAAGCTGGGGATGACCCAACCGCGAATGTAGAAAATGCAGCAAATGCTGCTTCCGTGGATGCTGCTGCCGTTACCGATGTGGTTTACATTAATGATGATGACAGCAATATTCAATACACGGGTTCATGGAGTTCGAGTTCCGGGAGAAATTTCGGGGATTACAAGGGAGATGTACATTTTACTGAGAACGACGGCGATTCTTTTGAATATACCTTTACCGGAACAGGCATTGACCTGCTGACGGAGAAGGATCAAGAGCAGGGA
Organism: Paenibacillus sp. NPDC057886; assembly: GCF_042796655.1. Classification (NCBI taxonomy): domain Bacteria; kingdom Bacillati; phylum Bacillota; class Bacilli; order Caryophanales; family Paenibacillaceae; genus Paenibacillus; species Paenibacillus sp. NPDC057886. The sequence goes on from NZ_JBHVMZ010000001.1 coordinate 231,282, forward strand.
GACATGATAGTCACACTCGACAATGGAACGCCTGAAACGGTTAGCGCTTATACCGATGATGAACGAGAAGCCCAACAGGTACTGTATAGTGCTGCTGGGTTGAATAACGGTTCGCATACCTTGAAAGTCGTCAAACAATCGGGCCAGTATATGCTGCTGGATGCGCTTAGAGTAACAAGGGAAATTCCTACAGGAGGACAGAGCAGCACCATTAGTCCGGCTTCTGCTGACTTTGACAAGGCAACAGAACAACAGAAGGACATTGCAGTCACGCTCACATTGAACGGAAATACATTAACTGGCATTGAAAATGACGGAGTAATGCTCAGTGAAGACGACTACACGGTGGTCGATGACCAACTGAACATCAAGAAAGAATATCTCACCCAACTGCCTGTAGGAACAACAGACTTCATTGTCACTTTCAGCGCTGGTGATCCGCAAACTCTTGCGGTTCGAGTCAGTGATACAACGGGCATTCGTTATGTCATGATCAATAACGACGATCCGGCAATTAAATACAATGGCTCATGGTCCCGCAGTACCGGGAGAGGCATGGGCGACTATAAGGATGATGTACAGTATACCGAGACGAATGGTGATTCTTTTGAATATACCTTCAGAGGAACGGGGATCCAGCTGTTCACGGAGGTAGACCAGTCACAGGGAGATATGGATATCTATGTGGACGGTCAATTCAAGGAAACGGTCAGTGCGTATCGCAACGGACGATTGGCACAGCAGAATCTGTACAGCATATCAGGCCTGCCGGATGGGCAGCACACGCTGAAGGCCGTCAAGAAATCGGGCAGATTCATGCTGCTTGATATGCTCAAGGTTGAGCTTCCGAATATGATTAATCCGGTGAATGCGAGCTTTGACAAATTAGCTTCTGCTCAGGCTGACATTGATGTCACGCTGCTGATCCAGGCGGGAAGCTTTAAGGGAATTAGCAACGGCTCCAATGAACTGATACGAGGGACTGATTATACGCTTAATGGCGACCGCGTTACACTGAGCAAAACGTATCTTGCTGCCCAGCCTGAGGGAACGTTGAATCTCAGTTTTTCCTTCGGCGGTGATTATCTCAATGACGTACATTCTACAACGACGGATGGAGATTTCTTCGAATACACCTTCAAGGGCACCGGAATAAGCTTGATTACACCTACTGGACCGGAGCAGGGAGAAGTGGATATTTATGTCGACGGACAACTGAAGCAAACCGTGAACGCATACAGTCCGAGTCGGCAAATGATGCAGGAGATTTACAGCATCTCAGGACTGGCGAAAGGCCAGCATACACTCAAAGTTGTGAAAAAATCCGGTGAGCTTATGCTGGCCGATCAACTGAAATTTACTGTCCCTACTGGAAACGGAAACGGTGAACCAACGAATCCGTCGAATCCAGGTGGACCATCCAATCCAGGCGGACCATCGGCTCCAGTCGTCCAGCCTTCAGACCCTTCTGTGCCTGCGCCAACTCCTGAATCTGGAACTACTGACGGGACAACAGAAACGGAGGGTGGTCAGGATATTCCGTATAAGGCGTATATTCAAGGATATCCGGGCGGTTTGTTCAAGCCGGATAACAAGCTCACCCGTGCAGAGATGGCAACCATAATCGCCATGGTATCTGAGAAAGAAGCCACGGGATCTGCTGTTGCATTCGGTGACGTTAAATCTGAATATTGGGGAGCCGACGCCATTGCCAAGGTAAGCAAGATGGGGCTGATGAATGGGTACAAGGATGGCACGTTTAAGCCAAATCAGCCATTGACTCGTGCGGAGATGGCCAGTCTTGTGGCCCTTCTCGGTCCGGACTCTGGAACTCCAGGCAATGGATTCTCTGATATCGGCAGCCACTGGGCCAAGGAAGCCATTTTGAAAGCGCAAAGCGCAGGCATCCTGAAAGGTTATAGTGATGGAACTTTTCGACCGAATGCCTTACTGACAAGAGCGGAAGCCGTTGTAGCTATCAACAGAGCTTTGGGCAGAGCACCGCTTACGAACGTTTCACAACCGCAGTGGAAGGATGTTTCTTCCACACACTGGGCCTTTGGGGATATTGAAGCAGCATCTACCAATCAGGTTGTAAAACCCCGGACAGAGGGGGAGGAACCAAAGAAGAAATGAGGTGAACTAGGATTGGGGGCCATCTTGGCCCCTTTTTTTCTGAATGAAAAGGAGTTATGGGAAGGCAGGCTTGTCGTACAGAAAAGCGGGCTATTGAGTCACACATCATCTCAAATTAGAGTGCTTCGGAAATGTTAAAAAAAGCAATGATAATCTTCTTTTTATCGTTGCCTTTTATTCATTCCCGAATGAAAAACGATTGAGGAATGAGATAAAACAATTGACTAAGCCGGAAAATATTATTATCTTTGATAACGCTACCAATACCTCAAGGAGGGGGAGGAGGGTTACCCATTAAATATTCCAATGTTTTTCGTAAATTTTTAATTTCCTACGTGATCATTTTGGTGATACCCAGCATTGGCGGTTATATGTCTTATCTGACGTCCATCTCCGTAACACAGTCCATTTCCATTGAGAATAGTGTTACCCAACTTCAGAAAAGCCAGGAAATATTGGAGGGCCGCATGGCGGAAGTGGAGGGTTTCACCCGACAGCTTGCGGTCAATCAGGAATTGAACGTTCTGATGAATGAAAGGGACAACGAAACCAACGTATATGGGATATGGAGAACGATGGAGAATGTGTTGACCTTTGGACAGACCAATGATTTTCTGCAAAATTATTATATTTATCTTGCGAATTACAATCTAATTTTGACCCCGGGCTCTTCTTACAGACCGAATCACTATTACACTGATTTTCGTTATAACGATCTTTCGTTGGAAGAATGGATGAAGGACGTGTTGGGGAAGACCCACCGGAGTGAGATTAAACCCCTCAGTTCCTATGTCAGTAGGGGAAAGCAGACCTCGGTAATCACATATATGCAGTCATTGCCTCTAGACAGCTTCAATGATTCTTCACCGGCTGTCGCCGTTGTAATCATTGACGAGAAAATGATTCTCAGTCTGTTGTCCAGCCTGAATGATCGATACGGTGGCTGGGTTCATATCAGTGATGCGGAGGGCAATACCATTGCACTTCAAGGGAGCGCTGAGCCCGACATGATGAAAATGGCTTCTGACTCTCATTTTGATCCAGGTAGAGTCAGCCAGTTCTATGGGGATGATCTCGTGATCACTACAAGATCCGATAAGAACGGATGGGTATATCAGGCGGGCATTCCCCGTCATGTCCTGATGGAGAATGCAAACAGGATCAAAGGGATGACGCTGCTGATTACTGGCGGCACACTGCTCATCGGACTGATTGTTGGACTCGTGCTGGCCTATCGCAACAGCGTACCAATCAATCGACTGTTAAGTGTAATGAAAGAGCAGTTTGGGAAGGATGATTCGGCTCCCAAAAATGAATTTGATTTTTTGAGTGGAAATATCGCTGATATGCTCACCAAGAACAAGCTGCTCGAATCCGAATTGAATCGCCAGCTCCCACTGGTTAGGGATGCCTTCCTGAAGCGGTTGATCTCCGGCGAATTCAAATCGCGGGATGAGATTCTTTCCGCGGCCGAACAGGCAGATATTAATTTGTATCAAGGCACGGGATATGCAGGAATTGTCCAGATTAAGGGTTATGCCAGTATGGACAGCGTTGAGATCCTGAATGAACTGAATGCCTCCCGACTACTGTTGAAGCAGGCCTTGGCTGATCTAGGCGTAGATGTCCTGATGACGGATATGGGCTCGGATAAAGTAGTCATCCTGTTCTTTTCCAAGGAAACCGACTCCGAAATGGATCGTGAAAAGGAAGATATCACGCATATCATGGAGAATCTAGCGCAGTATGTGTTCAATGAATACAGGATCACCATCCAGTCAGGATTCGGAAATCTCTTCACATCGTTGACAGAGGTCAGTCTTTCCTTTGATCAGGCCAATCAGGCGCTGGAGTATGCAGTCTACATGAACAAAAAAGGCATGATGTGGAACAACGAAGCCCAAACCGAAAATACAACGTATTATTACCCGCTGGATTCGGAGCAGCGAGTAATTGGCACGATTCGTGCAGGGGAACTTGAAGAGGCCAAACGGATCGTCGATGCAATCATTGTGCAGAACATGGAGCAGCGGGAGTTGTCCATGGAAATGAAGCATCAACTTGTCGGAGAAATGAAGGGGACTTTTCTAAAGCTGCTGGATCAAAAGGCGTTTACGGAATATGCCTCCATCGAGAATGTGAAACGACGAGTCATTGATATTGGTTCCTCGGAGCCACTCGAAACGATAAAGGCTGAGTTTTATGAAATCATGGAAGAGCTGTGCTCCGTTATTGCGAACAAGAAGAAGGATGCCCATATTCAAATCATCAAACAGATCAAGGAATATACTGCGAAAATGTATTCAGATACAGAGCTGACTTTGTATCGGGTGGCAGAGCATGTGGAGCGGCCCGAGAAGTACATTTCTCAATTATTCAAAGAGTTTACGGGTGTTAATTTCTCCGACCACCTGATCAAAGTCCGAATGGATCAGGCTGTGATTTTGTTAAAAGAGAGCAATTATACAGTGGACGAGATTGCGTCACGGGTAGGTTACAATAGTTCTCACTCCTTCAGGAGGGCCTTCAAACGATTGAATGGCATTTCGCCCAGTGTGTATAGACAATCGGTTGACGATTAAATGAATGGAAGACCCTTAGGCTGTGTTGTCCGTGTTCCGGACAATGCGGTCTTTTTTTGCGAATACGCCCCCGTAATGGAAAAATGGCTGTCGTACTGCGGATTTGTGCCCCGAAAAACAGGATAACTGTACGTTTAACGGCGCAGGTGTACCTGTTTATGGGACATTCAAATCGACTATGATCAGATTCAAGAAAGCGCTATCATAATTCACGCACCGCAGGCAGCTTGTAAGGGGGGATTGTTCTGGAGAAGGAAATCGTATTGAATCACAAGACATCAACACAGCCGAAGGCACCTGGTTTTCTGACCAATGCCCGCAAAAGAATGATGAAGCACTGGCAGTTACATCTACTGGTGATTCCGCCCTTGCTATTTTTTCTCATCTTCAAGTATTATCCGATGATCAATGCGGTTCTTGCCTTTAAGGACTATAACGTCATCAAGGGAATATGGGGAAGTGATTGGGTTGGTTTTCAAAACTTTCGTCTGTTTTTTGAGAACCCATTATTCTGGACCCTGGTGAAGAACACCATTTTACTTAGTGGTTATTTAGTGTTGGCCGGATTTCCAATTCCGATTGTGCTCGCACTCATGATTAACGAGGTACGAGGAGCCAAGTTCAAGAAATTCGTCCAACTTGTATCCTTTGCACCCTATTTCATCTCAACAGTCGTGATGGTGTCCATGATTATGCTGTTCCTGGCACCGCGGCTCGGATTTGTAAACATCTCCATGAACTTCTTTGGGCTGGATTCCGTGAATTTTCTGGGTGAGCCGGGCATGTTCCGCTCGATCTATGTCTGGTCCGACATTTGGCAGACTGCGGGCTACAGTGCGGTTATTTATTTGGCAGCCCTTGCCGGAATCGATCCCACATTGTACGAAGCAGCCAAAGTCGATGGGGCCTCGCGTTTTCAAAAAATCCGTCACGTGGATCTGCCAGGGCTGGTGCCAACCATTGTCATTATTTTGATCCTGAATGTCGGAAATGTCATGGCGATTGGCTTTGAGAAAGTCTACCTGCTACAAAATCCGCTCAATTTGGCTAATTCTGAAATCATTGCAACTTATGTCTACCGAGTCGGCCTGTTGAATGCCAACTATAGCTTTGCAACCGCCGTAGGGCTGTTCAACTCACTGATCAATCTGGTCTTACTGGTTACGGTGAATGGTTTGGCGAAGAGAGTTACTAAGAATAGCATTTGGTAGGAAAGGAGTTCACCTATGGCTGCAACCGTTCAAACCAAGATTAAAGAGTCCGCCGTGGACAAAACGTTTCTGATTACAATCTACATTTTGCTCAGTCTCGTGGCGCTGGTGGTCATTTACCCCCTGATATTTATCGTCAGCAGCTCAATCAGCAGCCCGGCAGCAGTAACTTCCGGCCGGGTATGGCTATGGCCCGTAGATATTTCCTTCAACGGTTACAAGGCATTATTTAATACACCTGAGATTCTCATCGGCTACGGTAACTCCATTTTCTATACGGCCGCCGGTACGCTGATCAGTGTAGCGTTAACCATCATGATTGCCTATCCGTTGTCACGCAAAACCTTTTTCGGCAGGAACACCCTGATGATGATTATCACCTTCACCATGATTTTCAGTGGTGGGCTGATTCCGACCTATATGGTGGTGAAGCAGCTTCATCTGATTGATACTCGCTGGGCGTTACTGATCCCGAATGCCATCTGGGTATGGCAGGTTATTATTGCTCGCTCGTTCTTTCAATCTTCGATTCCCGGGGAGCTTCTGGAAGCCAGTGAGATTGACGGCTGTAGTGATATGCGGTTCATCTGGAGTGTTGTACTCCCGTTATCGAAGCCGATCATCGCCGTGCTGGTTCTCATGTATGCTGTGGGGCAGTGGAATGCGTACTTTGATGCCCTGATCTATCTCAAATCGGCAGACCTGTTCCCGCTGCAACTCATTTTGCGAAGTATCATCATTCAAAACAACGGTTCGGGTGCCATGGACGTGGCGAAAATGGTGGAAAGACAGCAGCTTACCGAACTGTTAAAATATTCGTTAATTGTGGTCGCCACTTTGCCAGTACTTGTCATCTATCCATTTGTACAACGTCATTTTGTACAGGGGATGCTGGTCGGTTCTGTTAAGGGTTGATCCTTAGATTCGGTGTATGGAGAAAGAAAATATAGACAGTTCATACGCAAGGTACCATCGTCTCAACTGGTAAACTACAAAAAGGGAGTGATCAGATTTGAAGAAAAGTATGGTAACGTTATTGATGCTGGTAGTGGTATTCACAGTTGTCATGAGCGGGTGTTCCAATGGCAGCTCATCTACTGCACAACCGGGGAGCTCAAAAGAGGGCGGCAAGGTGAATATCAGCGTGTTTGCGGTTCAGGACTCTAGCATTGATATTCCGACTAATAAATTCACTGCATTTGTGGAAGACAAATTCAATATCAAATTCAATTGGGAGATCAATCCTTCGGATGGGGCCAAGGAAAAGCGGCAAATCTCGCTGGCAAGCGGCGACTATCCTGATGCCTATCTGCTTACCCACTATATAGACCAATTCTCTCAGGCAGATCTGCTGAAGTATGGCAAGCAGGGTGTGCTCGTTCCTTTGAACGACCTCATTGATCAATACGCTCCCAACATCAAAGCGGCTATGGAGAAGAATCCTAATTTGAAAACGCTTAATACAGCGCCTGATGGCAATATCTATGGACTTGTTGCGTATACGGAATGTTTCCACTGTTCCTACCCGAGCAAGATGTGGATGAATACCGAATGGCTGAAAAAGCTGAATCTGGAAATGCCAAAGACTACCGAAGAATTCAAAAACGTGCTGCAAGCATTCAAAACGCAGGATCCGAACGGAAACGGCAAAGCAGATGAAGTACCGCTGAGTGGTTCCATAGAGGAGTTCGGCGTACGGATTATTCCGTTCCTAATGAACGCATTTGTTTATGATGATGACAGAAACTACCTGCAAATGGAAAATGGAAAAGTTCAATCTGCGGCAATTACACCAGAATGGAAAGAAGGATTGACTTACATCAAGTCCCTCTTTGATGCAGGTCTGATTGATCCTGGTGCCTTCACACAAAACGCAGAAGCGTTCAAGAAAATCGGTGAAAATGCTGATGCTGAAATTCTGGGTGTTGGTGCAGCTATGCATCCCGCGATCTTCGTAAACATCGATGAAGGCAATACTCGCTCGGCACACTATAACCCGCTGCCACCGATTTCTGGGCCACAGGGTGTGTCCTATGCGACGCATGATGCGGGCGGTGTATCTCCAGGAGCGAAATTTGTAATCACAAACAAGGCAAGTGAAGAAGCGCAGATTGCCCTGATCAAAATGGTTGACTACATGTTCACACCAGAAGGCCAAACGAACGGTGCGAGCGGTATGAAGGGGATTGACTGGACTGACCCGGTGGAAGGTGATGTGGCACTGGGTAAAGACGTTAAACCTGTAGTAAAACAAATCCCTATGGCTGAAGGTGAGGCACCACGTAATGCGGGCTGGAGCGGCATGGCTCACTTCTATATGCCAAAAGAATATCGTGATACTTTCGTTCAGGGCACAGATATTTATGCATCCAATGGTTATGAGCGCAGATTATATGACGCATCGCTGTTGTACGAAGGGCATGAGCCCAAAGAGCTGTTCCCGATCTGGTCCGTCTGGATTGATCCAAACGAAATTGACGAAGCCAGCTTGCTGCAAACCAATATCAGAAATTACATTGAGCAAAATGAATTGCAATTCATTACAGGCAACAAGGACTTGAATAAGGACTGGGATGCTTATGTGAAAGGTTTACAGAACCTGAAGCTCGATCGTTATCTGGAAATTTTGCAAAAAGCATATGACACAAGCAAGTAATGAACAGGGATATCGGAATCAGGTGCCTATGATGTACCCGGCACCTGATTTTCCGTGTATTCAAGGCAGAAGAGAAGTTTGATGATGAAGTCAATGTGATGACAGAGGATAAGCGATGGATGGGTTACATACAAAGAAGGGGGGGATCATCATTCCTTTGAAAGAACAAGAAAAAACCCGAAATTTCACGACGATAAGTTTGACGGATTATGGAGCTCAGCCAGACTCTGAGCTAGACACTCAGCCAGCTATGGCACGTGCAATTCAGGCGGCATCCCAAATTCCCGGTCCAGTGGTACTGGACTGTGCGAGAGGCAGGTATCATTTCTACCCGGAGAAGGCCAGCAGGGTGCCTTACTATATCTCCAATACCGCGAGCGAAGAAGAGATTCCGGACGTGACTAAGACCATTGCCATTCTGCTGCAAGGGATGAACGATGTAACACTGGAAGGCAACGGCTCCCTGTTTATTTTTCATGGTAAACAGACCATGTTTCTGCTGGACAAATGCATGAATGTAGAGATTCGTAACCTGCGTACAGATTATCACCAGCCAACGGTGACCGAGATGACGATTATCTCAAGCGGAAAGCATTATTTCGATGCCCGGATTCACCCCCATTCCCGTTATCAGATTCGGGACAACAAGCTAACCTGGCTCGGTGAAGGCTGGAGTTTTGCGAAAGGTCCCATGCAAATCTATGATCCTTTGCGGAATACAACCTGGCGAATCGACAATTGGTTGGAGTTGGCCCAATCTGTGGAAGAACTTGAGCCCATGACCATCCGTTTGCATTTTGATTTTCAACCTGATGTGGTCCCTGGTCATGTGTTACAAAACCGCGATGGCATTCGTGATCAAGTTGGAGCTTTTATTACCGAATGCTCGGATATAACGTGGAGAGACGTGAGTCTGCATTTCCTGCACGGACTCGGTGTCGTCGGACAGTTCAGCACAAATCTGACGTTCTCGCGGATGAACCTGGCTCCCCGCACCGAAACGGAACGTACGGTTGCCGGTTTTGCGGATTTTCTGCACATATCCAGCTGCAGAGGCAAAGTTGCCGTAAGGGACAGCTATTTTTCCGGTTCGCATGATGATCCTGTCAATGTCCACGGTACCTATTTACGAATTGTAGATCAGCCGGCAGTGGATTGCGTGAAGGTTCGATTCATGCATCCCCAAACGTATGGGCTTCCGGCGTTTTATCCTGGTGATGAGGTTGAATTTGTCCGTTCCGGTTCGTTGACGACCTACGCCTCCAACAATGTGCTTGCGGTTGATCGTTTAAGTGCTCGTGAGCTCTTGCTGACTCTTGCTCATCCGGTACCGGATGGTATTGGCAGACATGATGTCATTGAGAACGTAACCTGGACACCAGAAGTGGAAATTACAAATAGTCATTTTGCCCGAGTGCCAACACGAGGCATACTCGTAACGACTCGTCGGAAAGTGCTGATTACCGGGAATACGTTTGAACGTATGTCCATAAATGCTATTTTGATTGCGGTGGATGCCGAGTCCTGGTATGAGTCCGGAAGGGTAGAGGATGTGACGATCTCCGATAACCATTTTATTGAATGTGGCGGCAGTGAGCATCCCGTGATATTCATATCCCCGGAGAATGTGGAGGTGGATGAGAGCGCACCCGTCCACCGGCAGGTCGTTATCCTGAACAACTGTTTCGAAACTTGTAGTGATGTCCCGATTCTAAGTGCCAAGTCCACCCGTGGGTTGGTTTTCAAGTGGAATAAAATATTGTCCACCACAGAGACAGGAAAGTTATCCTGCTTTGAAGAAGCAGTCTATGTAAGCGCCTGCAGCAAGGTTGGAATTATCGATAATACGTTCACTAATGTTCCAGAAGAAACTGACTAGCAAATGAGAAATCATTGAGGAGAGTGCACATGAAACTTCAATATGACAAACCTGCACATGTATGGACCGAAGGCCTTCCCATCGGTAATGGCCGTCTGGGGGGCATGATCTTTGGTGGGGTGGAGCAGGAGAAAATCAGCTTGAATGAGGACACACTGTGGTCCGGTTATCCGAAGGATGGCAACAATCCTGGCGCAAAGGACGTTCTGCCAAAGGTCCGCAAACTGTTACAGGAGGAACGTTATAGGGAAGCAGAGACGCTGACCAAAGAGATGATGGGCCCTTACACCCAGTCGTATCTGCCTTTAGGGGATTTGCTCCTGCGTTTTGAACACGGGGACATCTACCATTCCTACAAGCGGACGCTGGATATAGAAAATGCAGTACACAGCCTTGAATATCAGATTGGCCATGTTATCTATACCCGTGAAATGTTTGCGTCGCATCCTGATCAGGTTCTTGTACTGCGGCTGGCTGCAAGTGTGGAAGGTGCGCTGAATGTACATGCGTGTCTGGATAGCCCGCTTCGGCATACGGCTAGTGTTAGGGAAGACTGCTTTGTTCTGGAAGGAACAGCCCCGGAGCATGTAGATCCCAGCTACTTTGCAAGCGACGATCCGATCCGATATGGTGACCCTGGAAATAACAAGGGTATGGTCTTTGAAGGACAGCTAGCGGTGAAGACAGAGGATGGACAGGTAACGGTGGATGACAGAGGAATTCATGTGTTGGGTGCGACAACGGTAACCTTTTATTTCAGTGCGGCTACAAGTTTTAATGGTATGGATGCCATTTCGGGAGTCGAGGGAAAGGATGCTTCCTTCACTGCAAGTTCATTTCTGAATGAGGCGGTAGGCAAGCCATATGACAGCCTGCTTGACTCACATATTGCGGATTACCGTCTGTTGTTCGAGCGGGTGAAGCTTCAGCTTGGGAATTCACCTGCTTCGGAGCAGATGTCCACTGAACAGCGGATTACGACCTATGGGGCGGAAGATCCGGGGCTTGTGGAGCTACTCTTTCATTATGGGCGCTACTTGTTGATCGCAAGTTCCCGTCCGGGAACGCAGGCTGCGAATCTTCAGGGTATATGGAATACAGTAACTCGTCCTCCCTGGAGCAGCAATTATACGCTGAATATTAACACCGAAATGAACTATTGGCCGGCTGAAATATGCAATCTGGCTGAATGCCATGAGCCCTTGCTGGACTTGATCCGCAATTTGGCGAAGAAGGGCGCTGAGACCGCACAGGTCAACTATGGCACCCGCGGCTGGACCACGCATCATAACACGGATATCTGGGGACAGACGGCTCCGGTGGGCAATTATGGAGACGGTGATCCAAGCTGGGCCTTCTGGCCGATGGGAGGCATATGGCTGACCCAGCATTTGTGGGAGCACTATGCCTTCAGCGGAGACGAGGAGTATTTGCGGAATTCCGCTTATCCAATAATGAAGGAAGCTGCCCTGTTCGCACTGGACTGGCTCATTGACGATGGTAACGGTAGCCTTGTGACTTCACCTTCGACTTCCCCGGAGCATAAATTCCAGACAGCGGATGGTGTAGCAGCCGTCAGTACGGGTTCAACCATGGATATCTCATTGATCTGGGAGTTGTTCACCAACTGTATTGAAGCGTCGGAGATCCTTGGAGCGGACCTGGATTTCAGAAAAGAACTGATGAGCATCCGCGAACGTCTGCTGCCGCTGCAAGTCGGCAAATATGGCCAATTGCAGGAGTGGTCGAAGGATTATGAGGATGAGGACATTTACCACCGGCATACCTCGCATCTGGTAGGCGTGTATCCGGGTCGACAGCTTTCGGACGAAGAGACACCGGAGCTGTTTGTCGCCGCCAGAACCTCACTTGAGCGGCGGGGAGACGAAAGCACGGGCTGGAGCCTGGGGTGGCGCGTTGCGCTTTGGAGTCGTTTCAGGGAAGGAAACCGTTCTTTGCGTTTGCTCTCCAACATGCTACGTCTGGTCAGAGATGGAGCGTCGGAGCAATACAACCATGGCGGTGTATATCCAAATCTTCTGGGCGCACATCCTCCGTTTCAGATCGACGGCAACTTCGCCGCTTCTGCCGGGATTGCCGAAATGCTGCTGCAATCTCACCGTCCTTATATGGAACTGCTTCCTGCACTGCCGGATGCTTGGCAGCAGGGCAATGTTTCCGGCCTGCGTGCCCGAGGTGGCTTCGAGGTCAGCATCCGGTGGGAGAAAGGACAACTTGCAGAAGCGCACATCACTTCACACCTGGGCCGGGACTGCGTGCTTAGAGGTGAAGGACCGGTTGTGGTAACGCTTGACGGCAACGGGGTTGAGACAGAGGATACCGATTTAAATATCATAAGCTTCCCTACATCTGCAGGACGTACCTACAGGGTTAAGTTGAGTTAAATCGCGTTATGGATCGGAAGATCGTTGCATGGAAAATGCTTTATTCGGTCTTTATAATGAGGGCAGACTTGGGCAGGAGAGACATAACCGGCTCCGCTCAGGGCACAGCATGCAACAATAAGGAGGCATATGATGCTAACTAGCGATACAGCCGTACAAGTGCAGCAACAGAATGTTAATCTTGTAAGCATTACAAACGGGCACGTGAGCCTGGAGATCAACCTTGAAAATGGTGAAGTGTCCTGCATTGGCAACCATTCTTCCCATGTGAAGGGTATTCGTAGTGCTTTTCGCTGGCAGGGTCGGGAATACAGCACGGATCATTACCAGAACCATGAGCTGAAGGCGCAGGAAGATATTGTTCGAGAAGGTTTTGGAAAAGGCATACGCTTGGTCGTTCTGCATAAAGCCTCGTTGTTGCCGCAACTGGAGCAGCATTTCTATATGTATGAATCCTCATCGTTTGTATTGGTACAGACCGCTATAGTCGGTGATGAAGAGCTTAAGGCGAATCGCATGGCTGTCATCCAATCCAAAACCATATCACTCGGCGGAGAATCCAGCCAGGATGAACCGAGCATTCTGCGTGTACCGTTTGACAACGATAAATGGGTCAGATATACGGTGGTTAAGCCGCCGCTTGATGTGGAGAGTTACGAGGCGACAGCCTTGTTTGCGCCCGACAGCCGCCGGGGAATTGTGATGGGTTCCCTTTCGCATAAGGTATGGAAAACAGGGATTCGTATGCAAAGCGAAAAAAGCGGACATATCGAGGGACTTGATCTGTACGGCGGTGCTGTGAGTGAACTGACTCGCGATTCCCAGCCTCATGGTTATGTGAAGGGAAAGAGAGTGGAATCGCCCCTGGTATTCATCGGGTTCTATGAAGACTACCGTGAGGGTCTTGAAGCCTACGGTCAGGCCAATACCTGGATTGAGGCTCAATTGCCTTGGGAGGGCGGTGTCCCGATCGGATGGAACAGCTGGTCTGCGGCTATGAGTGATCTGGACTATGATCTGTATACAGCGACCAGCGATTTTCTGAAAAATGAAGTACAGCCGCTTGGATTCGAGAATGAGGATACGTTATACATCAACTTTGATGCTTTCTGGGACAATTTTACACCGGAAGAAATGAAGAATGCACTAGACCGGGTACGGCAAAACGGACATAGGTCGGGAACGTACTGGACCCCATTTGCCTTCTGGGGAGGGCCTGGTCAGTTCGGTCAGGCGGTCGAAGGAACGAACGGTAAATATACTTATGGAGACATCCTGCTGCGTGACAGTGAGGGAGAGATTCTGCCGGATGTAGACGGTGGTCTGGCCATTGACCCAACACATCCTGGCAACCTGCAAAGAATTGACTGGTTCACGGACAAATTCATCTCGGAAGGTTTCGAATATATCAAACTGGATTTCTTGGCGCATGGCTCCCTGGAAGGGCAGCACCACAATCCGGATATTACAACAGGGATCGCGGCTTATCACTATGGCATGTCTTATTTGCAGCATAAGCTCTCGCCAGAAGTAATCGGTCGGCCGTTTTTCATTAACTTGTCCATCGCTCCATTATTTCCATATGCTTTTGCCCACAGCCGCCGTATTTCCTGTGATGTCTTCGGTACACTTGCGGATACGGAATATCTGCTGAACTCGTTGACACACGGCTGGTGGATGAGCAATACGCTCTATCGCTACAATGATCCTGACCATTCCGTGTTGTACAAGAGCTTCAACCAGGAAGCTACCGGCTGGCATGAAGGACGCAGCCGCCTGACCGCTTCAGTCATTGCCGGTACGGTGCTTCTGCTCGGGGATGACTTCCGTAAAGAGGAAGCTGCCGAACGAGCAAGAGAATGGCTTGGTAACACGGATATATTGAACGTTGCTCGTATGGGCAAAACCTTCCGTCCAGTTGAAGGCGATCTTGGGAAGCTGTCTTCTGATGTGTTTGTTCTTGAATCGCCGGAAGAGAAGAGTTTCTATCTCGCCGTCTTCAACTTTGATGCTGAACAAGCTGCGGTGAAGTCGATCTCTCTGGAGCGGGCCGGACTAAACGTCAATGCCGTATACCGCTTGCAAGATCTGTGGGAAGGCTCACAAGGGGAAACGTCTGGAGAGCTTACGGTCTCACTGGAACCGGCGGAATCCAAAATCTTCAGATTGACCGTGAAGGGAAACTGACCTGGGCGAAATGACAATCCAGAGCTGTGATCGGTTTTAGGATATAAAAACAAAGTCAAACGCGCGCTTTTGTATCTCACAGATCGCGCGTTTGTCCTTTTTGGTCATGAGTCTATTTGTAAAGTTAATCATTTTGGACTGGAGGACATGATATGAACGATTTTACTTTGTGGTATTCAACCCCTGCTGCGGATTGGTCTCAAGGCCTGCCGCTGGGCAATGGAAGAATAGGTGCGGTTGTTATGGCGTCTTCGCATCGTGAGGTGTGGAGTATGAGCGAGGTCACCTATTGGTCGGGGCGGATTGACCCGGAGCCCCCTTCTGGAGGAGGCAAGGCTGCACTGCAAGAGATGCGCGGTTATTTCTTCGCTGGCGATTATGATGGAGGAGATCGTCTTGCCAAGCAGCATTTACAGCCAAAGAAGCATAATTTCGGCACCAATCTTGGATTATGTGATGTTGTTATTGATTTTGGGAAGAAGAATTCGGGTTCTGATGAAGCTGGAAGCTTCCAACGTGAGCTGGATCTGACTCATGCGCTGGCCGGGGCGTTCTGGAAGGATGACGACATCACGATTCTTCGTGAAGTTTTCGCTTCTCACGCCGATGATATAGTGGCCTCCCGAATTTGGAGCGATGCTCCGGGTGGCGTATCCTTTACACTTGGCTTGCAGGCAGGCACGGAATCATTCAAGGTTGTAGCCTTAGATAACAACACGCTTGAATTCCAAGGGCAGGCAACGGAAAATGTACATAGTGATGGGACTTGCGGCGTATGGGCCAAGGGTTTGGTCAAGTTGGTTATATCCGGGGGGACCATCGCAAGTAGAGATGGTCGATTGAACGTGACTGGAGCGGATGAGGCATGGATTTATTTTAGTGTAAGCACGGATTATCGCCGTACAGATCAGGATTGGGAAACTGAGAACGAGTATACGCTGTTGAAGGCTTTAAACAAGGGCTATGCCTTGCTGAGGGAGGATCATATCCGCGATTACGGCGAGCAATATGACAAGGTTGATATTCAGTTGGGGGCCAAGGGGAAATCCGGTCTGGCTACAGATCAACGCATTCGTTTGTTGGAACAGGGTGACGGGGATGAAGATTCGCAGCTGTTCGCATTGTTTTTTCAATATGGACGGTATCTGACCATTGCGGGCTCTCGTGAGAACTCTCCGCTGCCACTCCATCTCCAGGGAATCTGGAATGACGGTGAAGCATGCCGAATGGGATGGAGCTGTGATTATCACCTTGACATCAATACCCAGATGAATTATTACCCCACAGAGATTACGAATCTGGGGGAGAGCCATCTTCCGTTATTTCGGTATGTTGAGGATCTGGCACAGGCTGGCAGGGAAACGGCTCGTAATCTATATGGATGCGGTGGATGGGTCGCTCATGTCTTCTCCAATGTATGGGGCTTTACGTTGCCTGGATGGGAGACGTCGTGGGGGCTAAACGTTACAGGCGGATTATGGTTGGCTACACACCTGATTGAGCACTATGAATACAGTCAGGATCAGGTTTTCCTTGAGAAAGTGGCCTATCCTGTACTTAAAGAATCCGCGGCTTTTTATCTGGACTACATGTGTGAG
The DNA here is from genome assembly GCF_042796655.1 of Paenibacillus sp. NPDC057886. Lineage (NCBI taxonomy): Bacteria > Bacillati > Bacillota > Bacilli > Caryophanales > Paenibacillaceae > Paenibacillus > Paenibacillus sp. NPDC057886. The sequence goes on from NZ_JBHVMZ010000001.1 coordinate 247,936, forward strand.
CATCCTCGGAACGGTTGGCTGGTGACAGGTCCTTCCAATTCGCCGGAGAATCATTTCTATCCTGGTAATTCGACAGATGGGGCACAGCAGCTGTCCATGGGAACGACAATGGACCAGATGCTGGTACGCAGGCTCTTTGAATTTTGTCTTAATTCAGTTGAACTTTTGAACAAAGACGAGGAACTCGGACGCAAGCTGGAAGAAGCAATCAGCAAGCTTCCACCATTACAGATCGGCAAGAAAGGGCAGTTACAGGAGTGGCTGGAGGATGTTGAGGAGGTGCAACCGGAGCATCGGCATTTGTCTCATATGTATGCGCTGTATCCGGACAGTCAGATTACACCTGACCGTACACCGGAACTCAGTGCGGCAGCACGAGTAACGCTGGAGAATCGTATGCTCCAGGAAGAGCTGGAGGATGTTGAATTTACAGCTGCCTTGTTTGGACTGGGTTTTGCGAGATTGCATGATGGGGAGACGGCTTATAAACATCTCTCACACCTGATCGGCGGCCTATGCTTCGATAATCTGTTCACCTATTCCAAATCTGGCATTGCCGGAGCAGAGAGCAATATCTTTGTCGTTGATGGAAATTTCGGTGGTACAGCTGTCGTAGCGGAGATGCTGCTGCAAAGTTATGCGGGCGAGATTCACCTGCTCCCAGCGTTGCCAAAGGCATGGAGTACAGGCTCAATAACCGGGCTGAGAGCAAAAGGGAATGCCGAGGTCGATATCGTCTGGGAGAATGGAAAGCTGACCTCTACGAACATTCACACTTTCTCGCCGGGAACGTTCACCATTTGTTGGGGCAACCAAAGAACGATCCTTCATGCCGAAGCAGGCGAAAGTTACTATTTCAATAGCGAGCTGGAGTTGGTAAAATAACGATCTATACTTGAAAATAACTTTCATTTATATGGACCATGGTCCCACGGGGGGGAAAACATATAATAGAGACAGAAAGAGACAAAGGGAGGGGACATTGATGTACAGTATTTTTTTGGTAGACGATGAAGAACTGGGACTTGAGATGATGCGGGATTATATCCGCTGGGAAGAGATGGGCATCTACATTATGGGAACTGCGAGTAACGGCAAGGAGGCCTTGGAGAAAATTGAGGCCACCCAGCCTGATATCGTTCTTACCGATGTTCAGATGCCGATAATGAACGGGATTGATCTGGCGAGAAAGATACATGAGAGCTACGACTCGATCCAGGTGATGTTTCTGACCGGACACGATGAATTTCAATATGTAAAATCGGCTATTAACGTAGGGGCCGTGGGATACATGCTAAAACCGTTGGATTTAAACGAAATTGAAAGCGTTATCGGTAAAGTTAAACAACGTTGTGACGAAGTTGCAATGAAAAACCGTTCCATGGAGGCAGCCAAAGCCAATATCCTGAAGGAGTTATCTTACGAAAAAGATGCAGATCGTGCTATCGATCTCGCGTTTGGTTTCAGCCGTCTAACTCGCCAGCCGGAAACCACCCGATATGCAATGGCTTTGTTCAGTATCGATCCGAAGGAGGCTGAAGAGGAACAACAAAGTCTGGAGGATTGCACAGGTCGACTGGTATCATTTCTCGACCATTTCTTCAAGGCGAAAAACCTGAAAGTGACCTTTGTGGATTACAAGGAAGGGGAGACCGGTGTATTTATGGAAGCGGCCCAGCAGCCAGGACATTATGCGTGGGAAGACTTGGCTGAGGCTATCCGTAGTGCCCTGGATTTTACGGTGACGGCAGCTGTAGGCGGACAAGAGACCGAGTTATCCCATATTCACTGTCTGTATGAACAGACGCGTATCGTTTTGAACGAGCGTTTCTATGAAGGTACAGGCACGATCATTCATGCGGCGATGCTTTCGAATCAGTTTTATACGGAGCATATGCCCCCTTTTGAACAAAAGGAATGGTTTGAGGCCATTAATCGACTGGATTTTGAATGGGCTGCACAGAAGCTGCATGGGTATATTGCGGGATTGGCAACGCTGCGAGTCAAGAAGAAAATCATCTGTGACTGGTCTATAGATCTCGTTAATGAGCTGCTGGAGCAGCTTCATAAACCTGTTCCGAAGCGGGCTGAGCTGTATCATTCCATTTATAATGCGCTGACTCTGCATGAGATCGAGGATCTGATTCTCGGTACTGCGGAAGATGCCGTGAGCATGCTGGGTGAGCGGTTTATGGACAAAAATGCAAAACTGATTCACAAGGTCCGCACCCTCATCGACCAAAATTATAATCAACCGATAACCATTAACAGCCTGTCTGATCAGGTCTATTTGTCACCGAACTATTTGAGATCCATTTTTAAGGACAAAACAGGAATGACAATCCACGATTATCTGACACGCATCAGACTGGACAAAGCCAGGGAACTGCTGGCAGATGGCTCGCTCAAGATTCACGATATCGCGCAGAACGTGGGCTATGAGAGCACGTCCTATTTTATTTCTCTATTCCTGAAGACGCAGGGCGTAACACCCAATGAGTACAGGAAAAGTATATGACCATACTGGCCCTCTGGTAACGATAATGATCCTCCAGTTTTCCTTGAACATGATTTGGATAGGCTCCCTCTTACTAACCCATGATATGGCAAATGAAAGAGGCTTTCCTGTATGAATAGTAACATTGTGGTATGGAACATCCCCCTCCTCCTTTTTACAATTAGGCATATAGAAAAGGAAGGAGGAGAGATGGGATTTAACAGCTCTTTATGAAAGCGATTACAGATAATGGCTGTGAACCACTGCAGGATAGGCATATGGAGACCTAACTCAATCAAAAGAAAATGGAGGCATGTTATGTTGGGACGGATTATGAAAAAAGGATTTGTGTTCTTTATCATTATTTGCTTGATAGTTGGCGGGGGCCAGTTCGTCCGAACAGCTCACGCCGATGATATGAATACCTATGAAGCTGAGGCCGAGGGGAATATTTTGCTTGGCAACGCGAAAATCTCTGATAGCCCGACGGCTTCAGGCGGCAAAAAGGTCGGAGGCATGTACCAAGGCAGTTCCTTGCAATTTAACAATGTTACTGTAAGTGAGACAGGAAATTATAAGATTTCCGTTTACTACATTTCAGGTGATTCGCGGCCATTCAATATTAGTGCGAACGGCGGGGAGAAGCAATTTGAAGAACCGCCCAAGACAGTCGACTGGGATACGGTGGGAATGTATGATGTGACCCTTCCGTTGAACGCTGGTGCCAACACAATCCTGATTGATGACAACAACTGGTATTCTCCCGACATCGACAAGATTGTGATCCGCGGTTTGGACAGTGGCCACCCGGGAGAAGGGGGCGGAGACGACTGGAAGAAAAATTTGCATGGTGCAATCATTGAGGCAGAAGCAGCCGACAATATTTTGAAAGGCAATGCCAAGGTGGTAGACAGCAGCATTAGTTCGGGTGGGAAGAAAGTAACCGACCTGAACAAAAACAGTTCACTGCAATTTACGAATGTCACCGTACCGGCAGATGGTACATATTTGATCCGAATATCTTATATTTCCGGTGACCAGCGGCCTGTCTATATGCAGGTGAACAATGGAACGGATGAGATGATTGATCTGCCCAAAACGGCAAGCTGGAATACGGTAGGCACGTATGATGCGGAGGCTTCCCTCCGTAAGGGCGTTAATACCATCACGTTCTCGGATCATGATTGGTACTCCCCCGATTTTGACCGAATTGAAGTAATTCCGTATACGCTTAGCTATGAAGCCGAAGATTCGGGCAATACGCTGACTGGTGAAGCGCGCGTAACAGACAGTCCCCATGCTTCCGGCGGCAAAAAGGTTGGCTATCTGAATGGCGGGAGCTCCTTGACGTTCAATAAAATTATAGCCCCGATGACAGGTAATTACCGCGTTACGGTAGCTTATTTTTCCGGTGATCCGCGGAGTTTCTATGTCCATGCAAATAGTGGGGAAGAGCAGTTCCACGACCTGCCCAAAACACCGGATTGGGATACGGTGGGTACGTATGATCTTACACTCCCACTAACTGAAGGCGAGAATACGATTACTTTTTCAGACAACAATGGTTATTCTCCCGATCTGGACCGGATTATCGTAGAGCCTGCGATAGAGACAGAACCCGAAAATCCAGGGGAAGGAGATGACGATCTGGGAACACCGGGTGACTCGCAACGATACGGGGATATCACGGTGACTGATTACACCCATGGCCTTCTGGTATCGAACGGACAATACGAAGTGTCTTATAATACCCAGACCGGATTAGCGGGCTACAGCTGGGCAGAAGGGCAGAAGATGCGGGGTGTTTTCAGCAGCATTAAACTTGGTGACAGCCTTGTGGAAACCAAAGGTTATGAGAGTCATGCGAGCGGTGGAACACCAGTGGAGATTCAGGATGGATTCGGCAAAGGCATTGAGTTGAATTTTGTTCATACTTCGACTGGCAAACCAACCCTGAAGCAGGTCTACCGGTTTTATGAAGATAAATCGTATTTCCTCAATCGTCTGGATGCCTTCAGTGATACGGAGATCCAGAGCAATTATATGTCACCAATTACTGTTAAAAATACGGGTGGTGTGGATATTGGCGTCAGCTCGGATAATCGTGTACTGACAGTACCTTTTGACAATGACGCCTGGATTCGCTACAAATCTCAAACGATGAACCGGGCGGATACCAGCTACGAGATGACGACGGTATTTAATAACTCGACTCGTAACGGTCTGGTGATTGGTTCAGTAACCCATGACACCTGGAAGACGGGGATTGACTGGAAAGGCTCAGCTAATCGTCTGAATGAATTTGCTGTGTATGGTGGTGCAGCGAGTGACGTTACTCGCGATACCCAGCCACATGGAAGCCTGACCGGTACTGAACTGTCCTCACCACTGATTATGGTAGGTGGTTTCAGTGATTACCGCACAGGGCTTGAAGAATACGGTAAAGCCAATGCGATTATTACACCTCCCCTGGCATTAAATCCGGAGCTGCCGCAAGGTGTTCCAGTGGGCTGGAATAGCTGGGGAGCTTATGATAGCGGGCTGTCGTATCAGAACGTAGTGGATGTGTCCAATTATTTCAAGAACAGTCTGAAGAAGTTCAATAATAACGGCAACGTATTCATTAATATGGATTCCTACTGGGATAATCTGAGTGATGCAGAGCTTGCCCAAGCCGTATCTGTAATTAAGGACAATGGTCAGCGTGCAGGCATCTATTGGGGACCATTTGTGTATTGGGGCAACGATATGAGCCAAACGGTAGATGGTACGAACGGGCAATATACGTATGGTGATATTGTGCTCAAGGATGCGGAGGGGAAACCTCTGCCTACGCTGGATGGGGCATATGCACTGGATGTGACACATCCGGGGAGTCAATTGCGCATGAATTATTTTCTGGATAAGTTTAAAGCACTTGGATTCACATTCATCAAACTGGATTTCTTGACCCATGGTTCACTGGAAGGCCAACACTATGACACTAACGTGACGACAGGCATCCAGGCTTACAATGAAGGAATGCGTTATGTCGAAGAGCGATTGGATGGAAAAATGTTTATTAGTGCGTCTATCGCACCGATCTTTCCAAGTCAATACGCGCATAGCAGACGCATCTCCTGTGACACCTATGGCAAAATCAATGAAACGGAGTACATGCTCAATTCATTGACATACGGCTTCTGGCAAAACGGAACCATCTATTCCTATACAGATCCAGATCATTTGGCATTAAGCAGTGCTTCAAGCCTGGATGAAGCCCGTAGCCGGGTGAATTCCGGTGTGATTGCCGGCACGGTGATGATGGATTCTGATGATGTGAACGATCCCAAGGCACAGGAATACATGACAGCATTGTACAATAACACGGATGTTCTTCAGGTGGCGCTGAAAGGCAAAGTATTCAAGCCGCTTGAAGGGAATACGAATGCAAACGCCGCAGATTCGTTTGTTCTGAAAGATGGCAATGATTATTACCTTGCCGTATTTAATTACAGCGCCAATAGTTCAGCGAACAAAACGATTAATTTGGGTCGTGCCGGATTGAATGAATCCAAATCGTACACGTTAAAAGACTTGTGGACAGGTGAATCTTCGTCTGCCACGGGTTCATGGTCCATCTCGCTTGGACCGGCTGAATCGAAGTTGGTTAAATTGATCGAAAAACCAGCCACCCCTGAAAATCCAGGCAACCCAGGTAATCCAAGCAACCCAGGTAATCCAAGCAACCCTGGGAACCCTGGCAACAATGGCAGTAACAATAATACTAGCGGGAACTCCGGTAACACCACGGCTCAAGAGAACGATACGGTAACACTGGTCATCACAGCCGATATGCTGAAAGTGAACAGTGGGGCAGGGAAAGCCGTTGTGGACATCAAAGCGGGTACTCAGGAAGTTCAACTGTCATCTGCTGTCATACGCCAGCTTGGCAACCATACACTGGAAGTGAAATCAGGTAAGCTAACTCTGCAAATACCTGCGAGTTTGTTCCAGCAGCTGTTGAGCAAGCTACCAGCGGGGCAACAGGAAGATAGCACTATTTCCCTGAAAATGATTCCGCTTGGCAGCAAGTCCAAAGAGGTCATGGCTGCAGTAGAATCATCATCCCGGGCAACAGTTTCCCTTAAGGGAGAAATCTATGAATTCAGCCTTTCGGCAACAACTAAATCAGGTACAACCGAAACACTCTCTGCGTTTGATCATCCGGTTACTCTGAGTCTGGCAGCGGCTGAAGGCTTCGACCCTTCACAGGGAGGAATATATTATATTAACGAAAATGGGAAATTGGAATTTCTCAAATCGGATTACGTGAATGGCGTATTAACGACTAAAGTGAGCCACTTCAGCAAGTATGCCGTTCTGGAACTGAATCGAGCGTTTGCCGATGTTCCGGCGAATCACTGGGCCAGCTCTGTAATCAAGGAGTTAGCGGCTAAGCTGTTTGTCAATGGTACAAATGAAGATCAATTTGAGCCAGGACGTGCAGTCACCCGCGCTGAATTCACCGCCATGCTCGTTCATTCCCTAGGACTGACCGTAGCAGGGGAAGTACAATTTACAGATGTAGCGACAGATGCCTGGTACGCGGAACCCATCTCGATTGCGACCCAAGCCGGTATTGTAAACGGCCGAAGTGCAGCCAGTTTCCAGCCGGACGCACAGATTACCCGGGAGGAAATAACGGTGATGCTGATGAAGGCATATGAACTGAATGTTGGGAAAGTGCCTGTCGGTTCTACAGATATCTTGTTTACTGATATAGATCAGGTTTCTTCATGGGCAACTGCTTCGGTAAAGGATGCAGCCCGATTGGGACTGGTTCAAGGCCCAAGACAGGGACAGTTTGTACCTAAAGGGATTGCTTCCCGTGCAGAAGCCGCTCAGGTCATCTATAACCTGATTTTGAAGTAAGTTTTAAGGCTGCGAATTGCATCGCAGCCTTATTTTCATAACTTGAAATGACAGATGATTTCCCCTATGGATTGTAAGAATGCGATATGGCTAATTTAACTCCTGCTTCCTACAATAATAGGTATGTTCACAACACACAGCACGAGGTTAACAGAAACTCGAAAGGATGATAAACTTGACGATTCAATATAATGAACAACTACGTATATTTGCAATACAGACGCAAAATTCGTCCTACATTTTCGGAATTAATGAGAGAGAACACCTTCAGCATCTGTATTGGGGTGACCCCGTGGACATCGAGGACAGCGCTCCGTTGCTCCATCTACAATCCCATAGCTCTTTTGACGCGGAAGTGGAAGGAGAGGTAGAGGAGTATAGCTTCTGGGGAGGAGCATCTTATACAGAGCCATCTCTGAAACTGCGCATGCCTGATGGTGTCCGCGATCTTCAGGTAAGATATGACCGTCACGAGATCATTGAACAGGATGGCAGACAGACGCTGATTATCACGTTGAAGGATCAAGTCTATGCACTTGAAACGCAGTTGGTATATCGGGTCATCCAGGAATTCGACCTGGTGGAGCGTTACGCCAATATCGTAAATACAGGACAGGAGGATATCGTGCTGGAAAGCATGCAATCCGCAGCCTGGACTTTGCCATATCTCCAGGATTACCGCCTGACGCATGTTACAGGGAAATGGTCGGGTGAATTCCAACTGCGCAATACCATTTTGACAGAGGGAAAAAAGGTACTTGAATCGCGGAGAGGTTTCACTGACGGTCATGCCAACCCATGGTTTGCCATTGATGATGGTCTTTCGACAGAAAGCGGCGGCGGGGTATGGTTTGGTGCTCTGGCCTGGAGCGGCAACTGGAAGATTGTTGCGGAGAAGACCCCATTCACTCATGTGCGGGTAACAGGCGGCATCAATGATTTTGACAATGAATGGTTGCTGGGTGCGGGCGAAATGTTCGAGACGCCTGTCTTTGTCGGCGGATTCAGCCCTGAGGGTTTTGGCGGCATGAGCCACCGCTTGCATCAATATCAATATAATTACATACTTCCGCGCAGTGAAATCGGGAAAGTGCTTTACAACTCCTGGGAAGCTACTTACTTCGATGTTAACGCACAGGACCAAATGGCGCTTGCCGAGCGGGCAGCCAAGATGGGTGTGGAGCTATTCGTGGTGGATGACGGCTGGTTCGGTCAGCGGCATTCCGACCGTGCGGGATTGGGCGACTGGAACGTGAACAAGGAGAAGTTCCCGAACGGACTTGTTGAGCTGATTGACCGGGTTCACGGACTTGGGATGGAATTCGGCATATGGGTGGAACCGGAGTCGGTCAACCCGGATAGTGATCTCTATAGAGCACATCCAGACTGGGTATATCATTTTGAGACCCGGGGACGTACGGAACTACGCAATCAGCTGCTGCTGAACATTTCCAAGCCGGAGGTTAAGCAATACATTATTGATTTTATGACCGAACTGCTTGGCAACCATGAGATTAAGTTCATTAAATGGGACATGAACCGGACCATCACGGAGCCTGGCATGAAGGGTCACCCTATTAACCGCCAGAAAGAAGTATGGGTAAGGCATGTCCAGAGTCTCTATGATATCTGGTCACAGCTACGAGCCAAGTTCCCGGATGTGGAGTTTGAGACTTGCGCAGGAGGTGGCTCGCGGATTGATCTGGGCATCTTCCGTTATGCCGACCAGTCCTGGCCGAGTGACAATACGGATGCGTTCGACCGTCTGAGCATTCAGGAAGGCTTCTCGTATACATATGCACCACGTATGATGACCTGTTGGGTAACCGAGTCGCCTACAGGAATGAACGGCCGAAACGTCTCTCTGAAGTATCGTTTCCACAGTGCAATGATGGGCACGCTTGGTATTGGCTCCAACCTGAACGAGTGGAGTGATGAATGGATTGAGCAGTCTGGGGAATTCATCGGTCAGTACAAAGCCATTCGCCACCTGGTCCAGTTCGGCAGACAGTTCCGTCTGACTGCGCTTCGCCATAAGGGGGTTACCGCTGTCCAGTACAGCGATGCTGCCGGAAGTGACCATGTGCTGTTCGCTTTTCTTCACTCGCAGAAGCTGGGTGAACCGTTGCCAAGACTCCGTTTGGCAGGTCTTCAGGCTGACAAGACCTATCTCATTGAAGAGCTGGGATTATCGGTCAGTGGGCGTGCGCTGATGAACATCGGGGTGGAGTTGCCTCTACGCGGCGATTTCGACAGCCTGGTGTATCGTATCCGTGAGCAGGTATAATGTTCTGTAGAATTGTTTAAAAGGAGTGCTTTGCAAGCCAATAGTGGCTGCATCGCACTCCTTTTTTATTGGATCTCTTTTTGTGGCAGACGGATCTGGACCGTGGTCCCCATGCTTAGTTTGCTATACACTTTAACACCGTAGTATTCACCAAATTTCAGCTTAATTCGCCGATCCACATTTGAAATGCCATAGCCTCGTCCTTCTTTCTCTTCAAACAAAGACTGAAGCGTTTCACGCCGCATGCCCATTCCGTCGTCTATAACAGATAAGATGATACTATTATTCTCGATGACGCCCTTGATATGGATATTCAGGGGCCGATCCTGATTCCAAATGGCATGAATCACTGCATTCTCCACAAAAGGCTGTAACGCAAGCTTTACGGTCGAGTAGGGCAGAATCGATTGATCTATTGTGTAGATGATGTTCAGCTTGCCCTTAAATCGAATAAGCTGAATGGCATTATAGCTCTGCGTCAGTTTCAATTCCTCATTGATAGTCAGGATGCTCTTTCCTTTATTCAGGGATATCCGATAAAACTTGGCCAGATGAAGGACCATATCCTGAATCTGGGGATCCTGATGCTTTACAGCCAGAGAGGAGATCGAGCCAAGTGTATTATACAGAAAGTGAGGATTGATCTGGGCTTGAAGCAAGTCAAGCTCGGCTTCCTTGCTCTGTAACTCCTTCTGGTAGACCTCTGTAACCAGACTTTTCAACCGGGTTGTCATCTGTTCGAATGCAAAGTGAAGCTGTCCTATCTCATCACTGCCCATTTGTTCCTCATGGGTAGGGTTGAAATCTCCCCGTTCAATGCGTCGAATCATCCGAATTAACGTTCTGATGCGTTTACTGAACAGCGAGGCCGTAATATAAATGAGCAATAGCGCCACGCCGATGAAGCCCAGTGAAATTTTGATAATGAGCTGAGAGAGAGATTTGGCATCCTTGATAATACTGTCATAAGGGAAGATGGACACCGTTTTCCAGCCGTTTTTGAGCGTGTTGTAGACGGCTAGCGCCTTAACCCCTTGGTACGTTGTATCAAATCTGCCTGAAGGCGTCTCGTCAAAATTCTGATGAAGCAATTCGGGCAGGCTTGTGTTGATTAACTGCTTGTCCGCTGAAGACAGAATAATGCCCTTGTCATTTATGATAAAGATATCTTTGCCGCCTGCTTCTTTTTCCATGAGCGAGTAGATGACAGACTCTGAAATTTGAAAGACCAGCATCCCGTAGGGGTACTGATTACTATTGTTGTTCAGCAGCCGGGCGAGCGTAAACATGGCGGGACCATTCTCGGTCTGCGGCGATGAGAGATGAATAAGGTTCCCATAGGATTGTTTCAACTTGTGGAACAGTTCTGTGTTCTGAACTTCGGGTGTAATCGGCCGGATATAATAATTATCTTTGGGCAGAGATGGATTGTCCGAATAAATGAATGCGCTATCAAAATCAGGGTAGGCAGCCATCACGGTGTCGATTCGATTGCCAATATAATTATAGACGTCCAAATAGGATGGATCATCCTGATATTCGTTCGTAAGGTAATTGGCAAGGCGGTTATCCAAATAAATAGAGGCGGAAATATGTTCGTAGCTATCCAGTTTATTCTCCAGATTTTTAGTGATCTGAGCTGTTGAGTTCGTCATGTTGATATAGATCTGCTCGGTAAGTTTCGTTTTGGTAAGTTCATAAGAAAAATAAACCAATAACATCATCGGAATGATGGTGACTAGTACAAATACCATAAATAGTTTGGAACGAAAGCTCAGGTTAACAAAAGGCATGTATATGTATTTTCGATAGAATTGGCGCATTCGGAAGCCCTCTCTTGACTGATTATTCGTTGCACAGTTCATCATAGCAGAGTGAATATGGAAATCCAATCCTCTCTTTGCACAAAAACATCTTTAAAAAGCGGTATCTTTCGGAGAATTCGACTATGGCAAGCGATCTGCGTCAAATTTATGATAAATAGGAGAGAAGTTGAATCAAGATATGGCTGGCCATGCTGCTGTATAGAAAAAGGGAGGGTATTTAATGCATAAGGTAAGCGCTATCAAAACAGTCAGGAGCAATAATCTGATAAGCAGACTAAAAGAGCAAAAATGGTTATTCGTGCTTATGCTTCCTGCCTTCATTGCGACATTGCTATTTTCCTATGGTCCGATGTTTGGACTATATATGGCGTTTACGAATTATCAGCCGGGTGGGGGATCGTTTTTTTACCAGTTCTTCCATGCCGAATTTGTAGGTTTCCAGTGGTTTGAGTATTTCTTTACTACAGGGGATTTCTATCGGGTTATGCGTAATACGCTTGCGACAAGCTTGCTGACGCTGTTCTTCGGATTTCCTGCTCCGATCATTCTCGCGCTTGTGTTGAATGAAGCGAGACAGGGATTTTTCAAGCGTTTTGTACAGACGGTTTCTTATCTGCCGCATTTTATCTCATGGGTTATTGCAGCCAATATTGTGATTACGCTGTTGGCTTCGGATGGAATGCTTAACAATATTCTGGTACTGCTGGGCATTGTCAAGGAACCAGTCGCATTTTTGCAGAACGGGCCTCTATTCTGGTGGATTATCGCACTGTCGAACATGTGGAAAGAGATGGGTTTCAGCGCCATTATGTATCTCGCCGCAATCGCTTCCATTAATCCGGAGCTCTACGAAGCGGCCAGGGTGGACGGAGCCAGCCGATTTAAGCAAATGTGGCATATTACGCTGCCATCCATGCGCCCTACAATTGTCATATTGGCTATTCTCGCGGTCGGAGGCATTTTGAATGCAGGATTTGAACAGCAATACCTGTTGCAAAATAATACCGTGCTTGAATACTCCGAAGTTATTGATATTTATGCCTACAAATACGGACTACAGAACAGTATGTTCTCTTACGGGGCTGCCGTGGGGATGTTCAAATCCGTTGTTGCCTTTATTCTTGTCCTCATCGTGAACCGGATTTCCAGAAAAGTGAACGACCAGGCGTTGTTCTAACTATAAAAGACAGAGGGGAGCGCTTGTGATGATTCTGAACAGATTCGGGGATCGTATTTTCAAAATCATTGTGTATTTCATTCTTATTCTCGTATTACTGGTTACATTTCTTCCGTTTTGGAATATACTCGTTCTTTCATTGAACAGCGCGGAGGATACGGTACGGGGAGGCGTTTACCTGTGGCCCAGGGACTTGACCTTGGACAGTTATCAGCAGATTTTAAAAGATAGCGAGATTCTAAACGGGCTGTGGGTAACCGTCAAACGAACGCTGATTGGCGCACCGCTATCGGTTCTCGTCATTACGATGCTTGCGTATCCGCTAAGTCGGCGGAATTTGATTGGTCGCAAAGGCTGGAACCTGTACTTTATCTTTACCATGTATTTCAGTGGCGGACTCATTCCGTTCTACATGGTGCTTAAGGCACTGAACATGATCGATACATTTTCGGTGTTCATTTTGCCAAGTTTGATGAATGTGTTCTATATGATTATTGTCCGTACCTTTATGGAGCAGCTTCCCCATGAGATTGAAGAATCTGCGAGGGTAGATGGGGCTAACGATCTGACGATATTCTTCCGGATTGTGATGCCGCTGACAACACCTGTACTTGCAACCGTGGGCCTTTTTCAAGCCATTGGGCATTGGAATGCCTGGTTTGATTCCTATGCGTTTACCTACAGCTCGGACCTGAAGACTCTTCAAGCCGTGCTCGTCAAAATATTGAATCAATTTCAGACCGGTGGCATGATTTCACAAACGCAAATGCTGGCCAACTCGGCCAAACGAAATGCGGTTTCCAGCGATACCATTCGAATGGCTGCTACCATGGTAGCCACCTTACCAATCGTTATGGTGTACCCGTTCCTGCAAAAATACTTTGTTAAAGGCATGACTTTGGGAGCGGTGAAGAGTTAATCTATTCGTTAATCCGGTTGCAGGGAAGGCTTGTCCGGTGGCCTCTCCCTGAAAGGGGGTGGGCAAAGATTGTTTTGGAAATGCTCAATCTAGCACTACAGGAATTTATTCATTGGGAGGAATTAGGGTGTCAATGACAAAGACAAAAAAATGGATGACCATGGGGATTACGGCTGCATTAGTCGTTGGTTTGCTGGCGGGCTGCTCTTCCAATGATGGGGAGAACAATACAGCAGGTAAAGATGCGGAAGAAGGGCCGATTACGCTGACCTGGTTTGATGGCAATACCAAAGGAGAACCTTTTACCGATGCGGTTGCCCAGGAAATTACCAAAAAAACAGGCATAGAGATTTCCATCCAACAGCCAACAGGCAATCCAACGGAGAAACTGAGCCTGATGCTCGCCAGTGGTGACTATCCGGATGTGGTGGTCATGAGCCGGGGAGATGCTTCCCTCGATAAGTACATTTCAAGCGGCGCATTCATTCCACTGGATGAGTTAATTGAAAAGTATGGTTCTGATCTGAAAGAAATGTATGGCGAAACCTTGACCAAAACGCGTTATACAGACGGCAAGAACTACTATCTGGCAAACTGGTATGGACTCGACAGTGATCCGGTCTTCGGTATGCTGATGAGACAAAACCTGCTGGAAGAGTTTCTTCCAGACAAAGCAGATGGTTCACAGCCCCTCACAACGGACGAGTTTGAAACTCTTCTGAAAAATTTTAAAGAAAAATACAATACAATTGATGGTAAAGAATCCATCCCCATGACGATGAACGGTGAGAACATGGGCGCGAATCTCGGAACATTCAAAGGCATGTGGGGCTTAAAAACGTATTATGACAACAACGGACGTCTGCAATATGATGTCAAGGACCCCAAATATCGCGAGATGCTGTTATATATGAATCGCTTATATAGAGAAGGTCTGATTGAGAAGGAATTTGCCATCAGCAAAACGCAAACATGGATTCAAAAGCTGACGACTGGCGCGGTATTCGCTACACCGGGTGCATATTGGGACCCGGGTAACGGCAATGGCGCCCTAAAGAAAGATGGCGGGGAAAAGAATCAGTTGTTTGCATACAAGGTTGTTGCTCCAGGTGTAGATCCGGCTCAAACCACATTTGGCCCAAGAAGCTCGCTTGGATGGGATGCGATTGCTATTACCAAAAACAACAAGCACCCGGAAGAAACCATAAAGCTGTTTAATTATCTGGCGAGTGATGAAGGACAGCATTTGCTGCTGTGGGGTAAGGAAGGCGAGCAGTACACCATGGTGGATGGCAAGCGACAACCGGACCCTGCATTCCTGCAAAGCTTCAAGGATAACTGGGATGACACGGTGAAGAAAAGTGGCGTACGTAAATGGTTATGGTTTGTCAAAAATGGTCTGGATCCAAATGGACAGCCGTACGACATGGCGGTTAAATTCCAGCGCAGTGAAGTGGATGAACTGGCCATCAAGAGTCTTGGTGATTCCGTATGGGATACAGCACAGTATGATAACCTGAATCCGGATGGGGGAACACCTCAAGCACTGACAGCCCAGAAGGTGAAGGATATTATGGATCAGAGCATTACGAGAGCGATTATTGCTCCAAGTGAAGCTGAAGCCAATTCTGTATTCGACAAGATGCTGGAGGATATGAAAAAGGCCGGCGATGAGAAAGTGGAAGATATTATTAACGAGAAATATGCTCAGCGTATGGAACTGTGGTCTTCCAAATAATTGAAGAGTAATTTTGGTAATGAAAAGCGTCCCGGGGTGTCCGGGACGCTTCTTATTTATGATCGCATTATACAAGATGAGCTAAACCGTTGCTTTAACAATGGAGATGATATCTCCTGCTACTGTCGAGATCGTGCCAATCTGACCAGATAACATACATTGTTCACCGGAAGGGAGGGTGCACAATGCTCCTTCAGTCCAAGGGATATAGAAGGTCAGGTAACTACCAGCTTCGCTCTCGATCTCGATCCAATGAGTCTCCCCATCCACGAAAGCCGCACTGACAAGGAAGCCACCCACGGCACGGAGGGTATGGAACTCTGCCTTCTGTCCGTTCGGCCAGTTGGGGAAGAAACGCAGGTTCCCATTATAACTTTGAAAAAGGCATTCATTAACAACGGCAGGAAGAGAGAAATTCTCGAACCAGATGCCCATGCGGGACATGAAATCGAAGTTCTCCGTGTCAGCATAGCGACCACCGCTCATCAGGACCCGATCCGTGCAAGTACCGTTTGGCAGCAGACAATACTGGATTTGACGCTTGAAGCGTTCCAGATCCAACACGCCAAGCCGAGCTCCAGCAAGATGATAGAATACCAGTTCATTCCCACCTTCGTTGCGGTGATTAAGGTAGGAGTTTACTGCGGTCTGGTATTCTTCCTCTGGTGAATGAAGCCCGTGATCTTCACCTGGAAATACGGTCGTAATTGGAATCGGGACGTTATACACCACGTCAGGATCCTCGCCCTCGACCGACACAAAGACTGGACCCTTGCCGGATTTGGCTGTGGGATAAGAAGGGAAATGGTTCAAAATCTCTTTTACATTTTCCAGCAGCTCCTGTTCTGATTCTGTCCTTTCAAGAACACCGCAAGCCTGAGTGAACGCATTGAACAGAAATCGCGTCAGTGTCAGGTCAATCAGGCAGTCTTTGTTCTTGCCAAAGCCGGGTGCAATCTCATATAGCTCCGGCACCACCGTCGGAAAAATGTGATAATGGTCATCTCCCCATCGTTCACCCTGTGCTTCTGGACGTTTCATGTAATCGACCATAAACAGCACGGCTTCTTTCATAGGTTGAAATGCACGATCACGCAGGAACGTCTCGTCCATGGAATATAGATAGTGCCACCAGAGACTTTGCACCGTCCAAGGCGTCTCACAGATTTCCCATCCCCAGTGCGGGACAGGATAGGGCATCATAGACATTTCAACAGGGTAGGCTGAGTGGGGGAAGTAAGCTCCGCTCAGTCCGTAATAATCCTGTGCCCACGCTCGGCTGACGGGAAGTAAATGATCAACCATATCCACGTAGGGAAGATGTTTGTCCAGATGGTTGCTGGAGAATGCGAGCCAGAATGGTTGCTGCGTGTTGTAATTCATGTGGTAATCCCCATGCCAGTCTGCACCGATGGTACGGTAGCTCCAGTTGGCGAATAGGCCTGGACAGGTAACGCCCGCTCTCACGGCACAATTAAAAAAGTACAGATTGTGGTACCAGATACGCTCCAGAAATTCATCTTCCAGTGCGACGGAGGAGCGGCTCCAATAATCACGCCACATTGCATTTGACTCTTCCTTAGCTTGATTAAAGTAAGATAGATCTGGCGGGTGGGCCTCATCATCAAGTTCGCTATAAAGGCCTTCCCACAGCTCTGCGCAGGCCAAAAATCCGTGTCCTTCTGTTCCCGGAGAAGAGTGGTTGGCTGCGGGCGTCTGACCGTGCAAAGGATGTTCTTTCAATGTAGTTAACCCAGACGCTCTGACAGCGAGACGGAAAGCTCTATCTTTTTCTTGAGTTATATAGGGCGCAGCCGGATACTCCACGTGCGGCAAAATTTGTGTAAATGACTGTCTACGCGTAATTTCGCTAGTTACGACTGCTGCTTGAGGAAATTCAGGCGGTGTTTCGGGATCAGGTATCAGCCTGATCTCCTCGAATAAGGGAACTAGGGTACCTGTTGCAGCATCGCTTACTTTCATCCAGACCCGGTCATGTTCTCCTTCTATAAAGAGTTCAAATATAGCAGGTTTGCCATTCATCAGGAAATCAATCGTGCAAAGGCCATTGGCAATATCAATGGAATGGCCGATGACTTCGGCCTTTCGCCGATCATATCGCAGCAGCAGCGATCCGCAGGGCATGGGCTTGGGATAAGCTTTACTGTAATTTTGGCCGGCCAGCTCACAATACTGTTTGTACCACGGATGATCCGTTAATTGAACCAAATCAGCTGGCAGAGCAGCAAATCTGTCATATACCTCTTGGAAAGTCATAAGCTCGTCTTTGTGTTCTTCTGCGAGACGAATATCCCAGACATTGTTGTGTCCAAAATGGAGCATTACGGCATCCGGGCGGGTTGTTACAACAATGCCCAATCCTCCGTTGCCCAACAGTGCGCCTTCAAAAAAATCCGGCGCAGGACCAGTGAAGGCTATGGGATGCTGCTTGGCACGTTCATAGCCTCTGTTCTTATTTTTCTCGTGTCTTCTCTTCGTTTGCTTATCATTCTTCTGCACAAGTCGTCCTCCTCATGAAGTCATGCGTGTACAGTTATTACTGTATCTGAACAGCGGTTTGCTGTATTTAGCAAGACGTCCATGATTTGCACGATAGTCTGATCAATTGATGCTCTGCTGAGATGTACCTCTAGTGCCGAATTGTACCTTTCGGTCATGGAGATGAAAGGTTAACATCGTGAGAAACGGAGTCGGAAAGGAAACTTCCAATGAATTTTGCTTCCTTGCATCCCTATGTATATCTGGCGACCCGATACCCTTTTGTAAAAGGACAGTCGAGTTCTCCACGAATTTGCTATACCAGCTCTATTTACTTGATCAGCGAAGGGTATGGGATATTAAGTACAAATGGTCAGAGCAGCAGGCTCGGTCCCGGTTCGCTGGTCTATATTCCAGCAGGTCAATTGCATGAATGGCTGGCTGATTCGGAGAACCCTATGGTACACCTATGTTGCTATTTTGATTGGCATTATGTGGAGCGAAAAGCTGTGTTTGATACGGCCTGTCCGATCTGTTATCCGCCGCAGGTGTTACAACAAGCCTTTGTGGGCCCAGCCTTTCCGTATGAACTTAGGGAGATTTCAAAGGTGGAGTTGCTACGAATCTGGCAGGATCTGTTCCAGGATTTTTATAAAATCGGGTTATATACCAATGAGCAGACTTTTATGCGCAGCTTGACGATTCAGCGTAATTTCCAGAACTTTATCGACTATTTTCTGAACTGCTGCATGGGAAAGGATTTTGTAATCCCCGATCCCCGGATAGCCCATATGCTTAAAATGATGGAGCAGGACTTACTTCACGGAGCACCCAAGCCGCTGGATATCTATTACAAAAGCCTCAATATGAGTCGTGGACATTTTTTCGAGTTGTTCAGGAAATCTACCGGATACTCTCCCATCCAGTATATGAATCACTTTCGTATTGGAAGGGCGAAGCACGATTTGCTTCACACGACATTAAGTATCACTCAAATTGCTGTAAAATATCACTTTAGTTCGGTTCATTACTTCTCCCGCCTCTTTCATCAACTGACAGGTCAGGCTCCGCGCCAATATCGCTTACGACAGTCCAGCCCAGCAGCCTCAAGTGCTCCATTGGAATGAACAGGCTTTTTTTGTCTACATATTCCCCCTTCATTGTTCAAATAATGATGGGACAGAACAAAGGAGGGAACGATGGATGAATAAGGCCGGACGAAAAGGGTGGTCCTGCACCTGGAAATTTAAAATGTCAGTGGTACTTACAGGTACGATATTCATGGTTTATGGTGTGGGCCTTTCTGTCAGCAGTGCGGAACCACTGGTTCGTTCAGGACAGACGCCAGAGCAAATTTTAACGGAGCAAACCGCAATACAAGTACCTGGTTCAACTTCAGGTCAGTTACCACAAGCTCCGGCAGATAAATCACGGCTTAAACGAATGGCGATCATCATTGATGATGCGGGGAATGACATGAAAGGTACTGCTGAAATTTTGGCGACTCCTGTTAAACTTACGTTGGCCGTAATGCCGTTCTTGCCAACAACGAAGAAAGATGCGATTGCGGCACATGAAAAAGGGATGGATGTAATTGTTCACATGCCAATGGAGCCCAAAAAGGGAAGACCAGAATGGCTCGGCCCTGGTGCGATCACATCCAATCTGACGGATGAGGAAGTCCGTGAGCGAGTCGAGAAAGCGATTGATGAAGTTCCTTATGCCGTCGGCATGAACAACCATATGGGTTCAAAAATTACATCTGATAAACGAATCATGTCCATTGTTTTGGATGTATGTCGAGAGCGTGGGCTGTTTTTTGTGGATAGTCGTACCAATTTTCGCTCCGTGGTGGGGGAAATGGCCATCACCAAAAACATGCCACCCGTCGGTAACGACATATTTCTGGATGACCATAATTCCAAACAACATATACGCAAGCAAATGGATTTGGCGGCCAAACGTGCTCTAGACAAAGATGTATGTGTAGTGATCGGTCATGTGGGCCATACCGGATTAAATACCTCTGCTGTCGTCCATGAATCCGTATCACGGCTCAAAGGTCAGATCGAGTTCGTCGGAATTAGCGATCTGGTCCGAGATGTATGGCATTGGCAAGCCGAGCCTAAACTGCCGACAGATAATAAATAATACCATTAGCAATGGACTGTGCAATCCGTTTCTGTTCGCCCGGGTCGCTGATCATTGCACGATCGCGTGCATTGCTCAGAAATCCGGTTTCAACAATTACAGCGGGTTGCTTCACATGATTTAACAGGTAAAAGGGCTTGCCCCATACCACATCGCGCTCCGTCTCGTACAATTGATTAAGTTGATTCTGTATGGAACTCGCGAGTAAGTAGCTGCGTCCCTCGTTCTGATGTAAAACAACCGGTCCTCGTGCAGACGATCTGGGACTCCAATTGGCATGGATACTGACAACGATGTCCGTGCTGACCTCTTCGCTAAGGCTTTTGCGTTGAGCCAAATCCCTGCGATGGCGTGAGCGACTGTTTAACCAGCGATTCTCGTCACTCAGCGCATAGTCGCCGAGTCGGTTGATGATGACTGCATAACCCTTGCTGCGAAGCAGGAGATACACCTTTTGGCTAATGGCTAGGTTGATGTCTTTTTCCAGTACGCCATGGTCTGTTGTTCCACCGTCAATGCCGCCGTGACCAACGTCCAAAAGGATCACAGGTGCTGCAAACGCATGAAGAGTGGAGTGATAGGCATCTCCATCGGTAACCGGCAGCATGGATGGGCTTATGGGTGACTGTTGTAAATGCAATGTAGGCAGATCGGTTAGGGCGAATGTCGCCGCGCTGGCATGGGAGGTCAGGGGGATGGAACTGATGCCGATTAGCAATGCCATCGATGCGGCCAGCAGCTTATACATGAGAATACACGCTCCTTTTTTGAAATAGGCATCTTATGCCATAAAGTGAGTGGATGGATACCTTTGGCATTAGACTGTGCATTCTTTTGTTTTTCATACTCTTTGCAGCAAAAAAAATGTTTATTGATGATCCCTTCTGCACACAATAGAGATAACATAAGCCCCGGCTTTGCCGGAGCTAAGGAGGCAGAGGTTATGGCCAAAAGTGATGAGCTGGTAAAATACATTACAGAGCGAGTCGTTCATTATATCGACACACCGAAGGATGAACGTAAAGGACGCACCAAAACCAAAGAGCCGTGGACAATGAAGTGGTTTGGAATGATTCCTTTTGCCGTGTCCCTGTGGGTTGGGAAAAAGGAAAAAGCGATGAATTCGCAGGGGGAAATGCAGAAACGAAGCTCTTCGGGTAAAGGGTAAATCAAGAACTAACCTAGGTAGCAGCTTCTCCCAAAGAAAAAGACGCATTCCTATGAAGAACCAGAGGAAGGCGTCTTATTTATTGTGCGATCGGTCATGGTTTTACAGCATAGAAATTCCCGTCCCGCAGTAAGGTCT
This sequence comes from Paenibacillus sp. NPDC057886, assembly GCF_042796655.1. Lineage (NCBI taxonomy): Bacteria > Bacillati > Bacillota > Bacilli > Caryophanales > Paenibacillaceae > Paenibacillus > Paenibacillus sp. NPDC057886. The sequence goes on from NZ_JBHVMZ010000001.1 coordinate 269,250, forward strand.
GAAGAGGTACAAATCGTCTTACCGAAGTATTACCGCCAATAGCTATATACTGATTTTGAACTGTTCCACGGTCGTCACGCCAGATCTGATAACCACTAACAGGCAAAGGCCCACCATACATGACATTTTGTTGATCCGCAGAGAAAACGATCTTTTTATGTTCTTTCCATTGCTGATTCAATGTCTTCACGCCGCTGATCGAAAGTGCTTTTGATGTGATCCATAACAGATTGTCCGCGGGATCAAACAGAGGTTGCAGATCCATGGAGTCAACAGACAACATGGGGACTTTTGGTGAAACATCTGGCGTCTTAACGACAGCTTGTACAGATATTGATCTTATAGACTTCATTCGTTTCGTATCCTGCTGTGAGTCCCTATCCAGTGCATTCAGAACACTCGTTGGCAAGGTATCGCCGTTGGTTGCGTCAATATAGATTGCATCATCATTAGGCCTTTCCACTTTCCAATAAGCGAGTAGGGGAGGCGCATAACGTAATTGAAGCCCTCCACCGTCATTAATCATCTTCTTCAAGTCCAGTTGCTGTCGATCCAGGGCTTGATTCAACAAGGAAATGTTGTATGGTCGTTGTTCTCCCTGACCATACTCGCTAAGTTGAAATTGTCCTTGATCGTTAGCTGAAATAATCATATAACCAACGGGTGACCCTACAACATTAGCGTATACCAACCAGCTGCGTGTGCCTGGACCGAGGGGATAAAAATCCAATTGAGCATGATCCCAATGGTTCCCTTCATGTTCAGTACCTAGGATGATGGCTTGCTCGCGAGCAAATTGTTGGACTGCATCAGGAGCCAGTGTGTCGGAATGAAGTTCCGCTGTACTTTTGGCGAATGTAGAGGGTTGCATCGATCTAGATGCATTTTGAATTCCAGCACCTTCAGCTTGCAGTAAGGGGAGCAGGGTGATTACACATAGAAGGCACATTACCATGCCGGTTATTCGGCGAATCACATTCCATCCCTTGTGGAAGGGTCGTTTCATGCTAACACCTACTTTTCTGGGGTACATATCCTGACAAAGCGTACTCAATTTTTGCTGCGTGATCGTTTCTAGTTCCATTTTAGAGGACAGGTTGTGCAAAGGTTGCTGCAACCTGTCGGGCTGCCACTCATAAATAAACACTACTTTTGCCGTCATTTGCGGGAAAAGTAGTGTCTTCGTCGTCTATCTTAGATGAAACATGCCGCTGCTAATCGCGGTTACTTTCACTTTGGGCTCATATTGCCAGATCATCTCGGTACGACGTGTTTCGTATTGCAGCTTCATGGCTTCCCGGTCCATGACTGCTTGGCGGGCTTTATCCTGTTCCGGGTCTGTTTCTGATTCTGCCTGAACAGCAGCTTCAGCCGCGAGTTCGACATCTGATCCGGTCGTCACGCCAATTGGTTCGATGGGCTGTAAATGTGCATTTTGTTGGATACGGGAAGGGCCGGAGCGAGCAGTCTGAATGTGGACAGAAGGCCCCGTCTCCGTCTGAGCCTGATCAGTTGAACTACCGTCTGTGCTGGAGGCTGAGATCGTATCTACTTCGACCTCAGGGGTGTCTTCTCTAAGAACTGCTTCATAGTACGTATCCACAACAGCAAGTTCCAGATCAAGCCGTTCTTTGGCTTTCTCTGCCCAGCTATAGTCGAGTTCCAGCAAGCGATTTGTCAGATGTGATTCCAGAGCTGCTCCCGCATCGGCTAGCGATATTTTGGCTGTCTGTACGTGCATATTTTCGGCCAGCCTTGGGCTGAGGTCACGCCTGTTCAGTTTCGAGCCGAACTTCTCGACAATTTCCCCTGTTCTGAGGGAGATGCCGAAAAAATGAAGTTCCTCCTTTTTTAAATCACAGGCGAATTCCACTTTAAAACACACACCAAGCCATGGCTCATATACTGCTGGTGCGGTAGCGCGCAATTGCCGTTTTGCAGCCTGTTCAAACAGGTTCACGAATGCGCCGCCTTCACGCGCTGCATTGAAGATCTGTTGCAACCTGCGGCTGCCATATACAACATCTTCTTTCAAAATCCGTCCGGGTCCCAGCTGAGGCAGAGAAGGGACAATACCGAAGTACCGACCTAGAATAGTCTCTTTGGAAGCCTCGGGACTACCGGGACCGGCACCTGGTGGGGCTGGAGGAGCTAACTGTGCAGCTTTTGCTTCTTCAGCTTCCAACGCCTGCTGATGGGCATCCGGATCAAAGACAAATGTAAAGGACATCGTCTCCGCAGGTGCTCCGGTTCGCTCCACAAATCCCCAATAATACGGACGGTTGGTTAACGCTTTGTCGGCTTCAGGTGAGAGCTTTACCGTAACATGAGCAGGGGAACGCTCCATAATCTGACAATCAAGCGTTTCCAGGTAAGTGAGCACATACGCCTGCACTTCATGGGGTGACATGGTCATGATCAGAGGCCTCCTTTACGAAGGTCAAGCCCGGATACGGCTGGTGCCTCATCTGCGACTTCGCGCTGAATGGAGTTCAGCGATTGTCCAAGCGAGTCCATTTTACGGCGGATATCCTCTTCGTTTTGCGATTCAAGCATGATTTTGTACAAACTTTTTTCGATCGATTCCTTCTTCTCCAGCCGCTCCAGAATGACGTCTAATCCACCAATGACCATCTCGAACATATTGATCTTCTCATGAAGCAGATTTAGAATATGCTCCTCGATTGTGCCTGTCGTCGAAAGGTTGAAGATGTTCACATCATTCTGCTGTCCCAAACGGTGAACGCGACCGATCCGCTGCTCGACACGCATGGGATTCCAGGGCAGGTCGAAGTTAATCATGTGATGGCAAAATTGCAGGTTGATGCCCTCACCGCCCGCTTCGGTTGCAATCATTGCCTGCACGCGGCCGCGGAAGAGGTCCATCATCCAGTCTTTTTTACCCCGGTTCATGCCGCCCCGGTAGGGAACAGCCGTCAGGCCGTTGTTGCGAAAATAATTGAGCAAGTACTCCTGCGTGGCACGGTATTCGGTGAAAATAATAACCTTCTCGTTCATGTCACGAACGAGTTCCATCGTTTTTTCCGCTTTGGTATTCTCCTTAATCGCTTTAATATGGGCAACGAGTTCCCAAATCTTATCCCGCAGCGGAGAATCCAGTGGAAGCTTCTTCGACAGATTGACCAACGTCACAAACACGGCATCCCGGCTGCTGCATACTTCTCGCTGCAACGTCACAAGGGAAAGCATGCTGCTCAGGTTGCCGCCCGCTTCCTGGTACTGATCCTTCACAAAGGAAGTCACCCCATCGTAAAGGGCTTGTTCTTCAGGCGAAAGCTGCAAATTCACATTGGACACGTTCCGTTTGGTGAATTGAACAGGCCCTTCACCCCGACGGTTACGGATCATGACTTTGGACAACTCATCCTTGAGCTGCTCCTGATTTTTTGGAATGCGTTTGTCGACGACAAAGTTGGCTGCAAAATCACCCTGACGGCCAAGCTGTCCCGGCTTGAGCAGGTTAATGAGGTTGAACAGCTCGCTCATGTCATTCTGCACCGGTGTAGCGGTAAGCAGCAGGCAGTACTTTTTCCGCAATTTCAGCATGAATTGATAGTTGGTCGTTTTTTTATTTTTAAGCTTATGAGCCTCGTCGATAATAATCATGTCGTAATCCGTATTCAGCAGCATATCTTTATGCGGGTCACGCTTTGCTGTATCCATCGAGGCAACTACGATTTCGTTTTGCCAGGAATACGCCTTTTTCTGTGCAACGGCAGGGATGCCAAATTTGGAATTCAGCTCCCGAACCCATTGCAATACAAGGGACGCAGGCACGAGAATCAGGACTTTGGATACGAGTCCACGGACCATATATTCTTTCAAAATCAGGCCAGCTTCAATCGTTTTGCCAAGTCCAACTTCGTCGGCGAGAATGGCACGGCCTGACATTTCAAACAGTACTCTGCGCGCAGTATCCATCTGGTGTGGAAGAGGGGTGAGTCCCTGTAAATGCTTGAGACACTGGATTTCATCAAAGTTGGGAATCAGATTCGTCTCTTCCGCTTGAATGCCAAGTTGAAAGAGTCTGTAATCGCCCCAAGGGCCACCTTTATCGAGTCTGGACTCCAGTTGGGTCAGCCAGCTGCGATCGAATTCAAGCGGAACGGGTAGTTCTGCTGCAGGTTGATTGATTTGATGCGGGTTTTTCCGGTTCATGCTGCTTCCTCCCCTGCCATTCGTGATGACGGTTTATTCGTAGGTAATAGTATGGACGAATGAGAGGCAGTTCATAACCAACCTTGGAATAAGGGGGTATTTCAGTCGGCAAATCTGGAAGGGTTGTCAAATGATAGGTATTCACGTATGTTGATGAATAGTAACTTTACCTATGTAGAGTGACCATTTTATCTCAATATATATTCTGAATATAAAGGAGGGGGAATCTGTTCATGCCTTCATTGATTTTTGATATGGATGGGACGCTATTTCAGACAGATCGAATATTGGAAACTTCTCTGCATGACACGTTTAATCATCTGAGATTAAAGGGATTATGGGAGCAGAATACGCCAATAGAAAAGTACCGTGAAATTATGGGAGTTCCTTTGCCCGTCGTTTGGGAGACTTTATTGCCCGGCTACTCGGACCAGATCAGACAACAAGCAAATGAATGGTTTCATGAGAAGTTGATTGCGAATATCGAGGCTGGCCGTGGTGCACTGTATCCGTACGTAGAAGAGTTCTTTCAATACTGCAAAGAGAAGAGCATACCGATATACATAGCGAGTAATGGACAAATCGAATACTTGAATGCCATCGTAAATTATTATCATTTGGATGAGTGGGTAACCGAAACATTCAGCATACAGCAGATTTCATCACAAAATAAGTCTGATCTCGTACGCTCCATCGTGGAGAAATATAAAATCACTAAAGGGATGGTTATCGGGGATCGATTGTCTGACATTAAGGCTGCGAAGGAAAATGATTTAATCTCCATCGGATGTAATTTTGACTTTGCTCAGGCCGATGAATTAGCTCAGGCGGATCAGGTTATTGATAGCATTAGGGAGATGAAGGCCTTAGTCGGTGTACTGTAAAATGGATGCAACAAAAAAGCGGCCCATGTGGCCGCTTTATTATTTAAAGAGATTAACTCCAATATTTCTTGATAATTTCGTCGCGTCCGGAATAAATCCGGGATTCTTTATAATATTTCGGATCTTTGCGATGGAAATTTTGATGATATTCTTCTGCCGGATAAAATACGGAGGCTTCCTCAATGGCAGTAACGACTGGTTTATCGAATCGGCCCGTTTTGCCCAGTTCCTCTCGTGATTTCAGGGCCAATTGGCGTTGCTCTTCATTGTGATACAGGATGGCAGCCCGATATTGGCTCTTGCGATCATTCCCCTGACCCGTCGCATCTGTTGGATCAATCTGCGGCCAGTACAGCTCAAGCAATTTCTCATATGGGAAAATGGCTGGATCAAACGAGATTTGCACAACTTCCAAATGCCCCGTTTCCCCGGTCAATACTTGTTCATATGTAGGGTTTTCTACGGTTCCACCCATGTATCCGGATATAATCCCGTGAATGCCGGGCTGCTCTTCAAATGGACTTACCATACACCAGAAACATCCCCCGGCAAACGTTGCTTTTTCAATCACTGCTATTCCCCATTTCTCAGTTGTGTTTAATCAAGATTACTATGAATGCTAGTCATAACGCAATCCATTTGGAAGTTCATCCACTCTCCCCCAATCCAGCACAATAAACCCTTTTCTTTTTTTGCACAGGATTTCCAGATCGGACAGTTTCTGAATGAGGCGATTTAAGTGCCGGGGCGTTGTACCTTTTTCATCCTTTACTTATATTGTATAATAATGGATGAGAAAACGGCCTGTTACAGCTTAGGGGCCGATTGAAAACGAAGAGGTGATCAGATGCGGAAACCGATAGATGAACCTATGTTTTATTCGTATCCCGGAATGGTAGCGGTGGTGACATCCCGTCACAATGGAGTGCAGAATGTCATGGCCTCAGGCTGGCATACCTATATTGGATCGTCTCCCGGAATTTATGGGATATCATTACGTAAGGAAACGTACTCTTATGAATTGATTGAGCAGAGTGGAGTATTCGGGGTACACTTCCTTCCGGGTCACCATTCGGAGTGGATTCAGGCGGCGGGAACCTTCAGTGGAAGAGACACAGATAAATTCTCGAAGTTCGGGATTACATACGAAGAAGGAATCAAAGTAAACGTACCAATTCTGACCGAAGCTTATTTTGTTTATGAGTGCAAGGTTATGGATATCACAACGTATGGAGATCATGAATGGATTGCAGGTGAAGTGTTACAGCGGTATCAAGACCCGGAATACTTTCTGGACAATGGAATGGTTAATCTGGATAAATTGCAAATACCAATGTACATAGGACGATCTTCTTATCGGATTCTCAACGGGAGTGCGGAAGAGAAGATTCATCCGTTTTACCTCTAGGGTCCTAGGCACCAAGATGCAATTATGAGTAAAACTTTCATTCCGGCAAGGGATAGGTTTATAATGGTTATTGGCTGCGAGCAAGTCGGCAGCCTTTTCCTATTTGCTCAAGTGTACATTTCAGGCCCCCAGAGGGATCTGCTCATATATGAAATAAAGGGCAAGGTAATATTAGCCATTCCATGAAAAATGCTGTATTTAACAATAAAATTAGAGTATGATTTTACAGCTATATATGCTTGGCAGGAAAGGTTACATCGTTTCACTGAATTGTAACTATTGCTGTAATTTGTGAATAATCTTTCGAGCGTATAATGCTAAACGGGAGATAACAACAAAGATATAAAGAAATTCGTAAACATAAAACATCAAGGTTAAGCAATACGTCTTCTTTATGTTGTAAATGAATGATGGAAGGTGCAATACGTATGTTAATGACAACCAGAACCACAAGGAGTTCTCAAACGCCCCGGACATGGATGATGTCTACTTACTGCAACAAGGAGGGGCATGCATGTCACAATCGTTGAACAGCAAGCGGCATATGAACGGACTGGATGGTTTGCGAGCCATCGCAGTGCTTGCAGTCATAGGGTATCATCTGAATTTAGGTTTTATTCCGGGCGGTTTGCTCGGTGTAGGGATTTTCTTTGTTCTCTCAGGGTATTTGATTACAGACATTCTTTTGACACAATGGCAGGAGCATGGCCGGATATCCCTCGGTGATTTCTGGGTGCGAAGAGTAAGGCGTTTGTTACCTGGCATGATCACGATGACAGCAGTGGTAATGATTTGGCTGCTCTGTACAGATCCTTCTCGACTCGCTGCGTTGCGTGGTGACATTGTCTCGGGATTATTATACATAAGCAATTGGTGGTATATCTTTCATAACGTTTCCTATTTCGAAAGTTTCGGCCCTCCATCACCCTTTGGACATTTCTGGTCGCTGGCTGTGGAAGAACAATTTTACATTGTATGGCCCCTTCTATTGGTCGCGGCAATCGTCTTGTTCAAAAGAAAGGGATGGCTGGTCGTCTTTATTGTCGTGGCAGCTGAATTGTCTGCTGGTGCAATGGCCATCATGTATAATCCGGTTCTGGACCCGAGCCGTGTTTATTATGGAACAGACACAAGAGCATTTGCCTTACTGGCTGGTGCAGCACTGGCCGTGGTATGGCCGAGTCGCAAGTTATCGTCATCCCTTGCTCGCATCAATCGCCTTGTCCTGGACGTGTTAGGCTTAGCTGCACTGGCTTGGTTAATCTACATGATGCTGAATAGCAGCGAGTACGACCCGTCATTGTATCAAGGAGGAATGGTACTTCAGGCCATAGCAACGACATTGCTCGTAGCTGTATTGGCTCATCCAGCATCCTTTCTGGCACGGCTCATTGGCGCTAAGCCATTGCGCTGGATCGGGGAACGATCCTACGGATTATATTTGTGGCACTATCCGGTCATCATTCTGACGAGTCCAACGGTAGACACGGGTGGAGCACATCCTGTGCGAATGATTTTGCAGGTTGCTGCAACGGTTGCACTGGCCTCCTTGTCACTTAAATATATTGAAAATCCCATTCGTCACAACGGATTTCGTGATTCCTGGTCCCGGTTATGGGGAAGAGGGCGCAATGCAACAGGAATTCGCAACGTATGGTGGAAGCGCGCTGGATTGCTGATGAGCATTCTATTGATGTCATTTACGGTATCACAGATGATAATTACGTCCGCAGCGAATTCCGATTCCCATTCGGTATCGATGTCGGCTACGTTGAATGGAGAACACTCCGTAACGGAGGAAAAAGGACAGGACGTCCTCCCCGCAACAGTGAGCACTGCCGGGGCGGACAACCAACCTGCACCACAGAAAAACGATAAACCTGCGGAGAATGCTGAAGATCCACCAGGTAAAGGAGAACAGCAAACGACGAAGCCAGGTAATGCTCCCCAATCTGAGGAACCAACCTCAGGTGAGGAGAAAGGATCAACCCCTGGCGACTCGAACCACGCTGTTGGTAAACCCAAAGGCAGCACCGACAATCCGGGAAATCCAGAAGACAACGGTAACGGACAACGGGAGGAACCGGTCAATACGTCAGATTCCTCCAAAGAGGAAGTGGAAACAGCCCCTCCAGCCAAAGACGGCAAAATTCATTATACGGTCATTGGAGATTCAGTGATTTTGGACGCGAAGCCTTATCTTGAACAAACCATTTCAGGCGTGCACGTGGACGGTCATATTGGTCGTCAGATGTGGGAAGCTGCCGATGTACTGGATGGCCTGAAGAGAAATAACCAATTGGGCAGTCAGGTCGTGCTGGAACTTGGGACGAACGGTTCATTCAATTCCAAAAGTCTGAATTCCGTGCTGGATTATTTGAAAGATGAAGAACATGTATATCTGGTTACCGTGCGAGTTCCTCGCCCATGGGAACGAACGGTGAATAAAGCACTGAACGAAGCGGCTTCCGATTATAGCAATGTATCTCTTATTGACTGGCACACTGCAAGTGAAGGGCATGACGAATATTTCGAAAAAGATGGCGTACATCTCACGAAGGAAGGTTCGGAGGCTTTTGCAGCACTTGTGAAAGACAGTATGAAATAAATCAGAACTTATCTATTCATTTATGTATAGTTCATGAATGGTTCACGAATCCGAATATAGAAAGAGCTCTCATGATGAGGGCTCTTTCTGTATGTAAGCAAAGATTGCAGCATCAACTGGGTATCCGATATTTTTCACCCCTGCATCCGTGCATCGTCACCTTACAGAATGATAGCGTTACCATTTACAATGAGTGTATTCAAATCGCCAAGGGGGAGTATAGAGATGTTGAAAAAATGGCTTTCGGGAATGTTGGCAATGGCGTTGTTTTCCATCGTTCTGGCTGGTTGCGGCGGCGGGGAAAGCTCAGAAGGCAGCGACAACAAGGATAAAGTAACCGTCACCATCTGGCACAACTGGACGGGACAAGACGCCAAAGCGGTGGCGATGCGCAAAATCATTGAAGACTTCCGTGGATCGCATCCGGATATTGAAGTGGTGGATGAAGGTCTGCCGACAGATGGCCTCAAAACAAGGCTCCGGACGGTGGCAGCGGCCAATGAAATGCCGGATCTGTTCGTCATGTGGCCGGATGCGATGACCAAGGAGTTTGTGAAGGGGGATCTGTTGCAGCCGATCAATGCCGAGCTGGACGGGAAGCCGGAATGGAAAGACAACTTTATTCCGAACGCCCTGGATGGATATACGGTCGATGGGGATATCTACTCGGTACCGATGAATCTCGCCCCCACTTCCTTTATTTATTACAATGAAGCACTGTTTAAGCAGTACAACGTGAAAGTACCTGAAACATGGGCTGAGCTGAAGCAGGCTTTTACTACATTTAATGAGAACAAAATCATACCGATCGCACTGGGGAACAAAGCCAATTGGGTGGCCCAATCGACGATCTTCAGTACACTGGCTGACCGGGTAACCGGCACAGACTGGTTCTTAAAAGCAGCAGCCCAGGATGGGGCCAGCTTTACAGACCCACAATTCATCCAGGCGCTGGACAAAATGCAGGAACTCGGTAACAGCAAAGCATTTCAGGATGGCTTCAACAGTATTGACGAAACACAGATGATGCAGCTGTACTTCCAGGGAAAAGCAGCGATGGTGATGAACGGTGGATGGGCATTGGCCAACCTCGTCAACAACGCACCGGAAGACATTTTGAACAATACACACATTACAATTCTACCAGCAGTAGATGGAGGCCAAGGTGAGGCCAGAACGACATCTGGCGTTGTAGGGACAGGCTTGGGTGTAAGCAAAAAGTTAAGCGGTGCCCAGAAGGATGCGGCCATGGAGCTGTTCTACGCTTTGGCAGGTCCTGACGGTCAGAAGGCAACCCTGGATAGCAGCACGTTGGTCAGCTACAAGATTGATCTGGATAAATCTAAAGCCCATCCATTGTTTGTGGAACTCTATGATTTAATGCAGGAGGTAAAGATTACTCCGGTGTATGATTCCAAGCTAGGTTCTGCAACCGTTGAGGTTATCAATAATGGATTGCAGGAGCTATTGATGGGTGGCAAAGCCGCAGACATCGCGAGTAAAATTCAGGCATCCCAAGCCAATGCAGTCGGAAATTAAGGTCATAGGTCATTCCGATCCAGATCTGGATGAGCTGTAAGATGCTTTGCGGTAAGATTCAGACCCCTTCCCGGCAGGGGAGGGGTTTTACATTGATATCAAGAGTTGTAATTACCAAAGGTTTGATGAAAGGAAGTGAGCAAAATGAACGCATTGCGCAGTCGACGTTTTATTATGCTGGGGCTCGCCCCGGCAGTTCTGATTTACGCTTTGTTTGTATTTGTGCCGGTTGTATGGTCAGCGTACTATGGATTCTTCAACTGGTCGGGAATCGGGGAATCAAAATATATCGGACTGGATAACTATGTGGAAATATGGAATGATTCTGTATTTTGGCGGGCACTGAAAAACAACGTCATTTTTGTTCTGGCCTCGGTATTTGGGCAAATTCCGTTAGCGTTGATGCTGGCGGTCATTTTGCACAAAAGCAATCCGTTACAGCGTTTTCTGCGTTCAGCCGTATTTCTGCCGATGGTATTATCCACAGTAGTTATCGGTATGATCTGGCAATATATCTATCACCCGCAGATCGGGATTCTGAACTTCCTGCTGGATGCATTGGGTCTGGAAAGCTGGAAACTTCAGTGGCTTTCGGATGACAAAATTGCGATTTTCTCCCTGGTGCCACCACTGCTCTGGAGTTTTGTCGGTTTGTACCTGATTATTTTTATCTCGGCGCTGCAAAATATTCCGGGAGAAATTCATGACGCTGCCAAGATTGATGGTGCTTCCGGAATCCGCAAGCTGGTTTCCATTTCTTTGCCCATGATCTGGGGAACGGTTCAGGTGGCGATCATCCTATGTATCTCGGGCAGCCTGAAATCATTCGATCTGGTGTACATTATGACCAAAGGTGGCCCGGCACATGCGACAGAGCTGCTGGCAACGTATATGTATAATTCAACCTTCACAACGTATCGCTATGGCTTCGGGAGTGCTATCTCGACCACCATCGTGCTAATCTCCCTGCTGCTTATCGGAACAAGCCAGTGGGCGACAAGCCGTAAGAGAAAAGAGAATTAGGAGAGAGGGGGGACTGTAATGAGTATTACACCGTTATCGATGCCAACACCAGGGAATACTTCAGCTCATCCGGTTCGCCGATTCCGTAGTGGAATTGTTTGGACGCTGTTGATGGTCTATGGTATTTTAACATTATATCCGTTTTACTGGCTTGTGATCAGTGCATTCAAAACGAATGAAGATTTCTATAGCAGGCCCTTCGGGCTGCCGGAAAAATGGAACGTGGAGAATTTCAGCAATGCCTGGGAAAGCTCCAAGCTGGGAACCGCTTTTGGCAATTCCCTGATTGTATCCGTAGGTTCGCTTATCATAACGCTGTTTATTGCCGCGCTGGCCTCATTTATACTCGCACGTTTCCAGTTTCGCTGGAAAGGGCTAATCATGACCTTCTTCGTTGTAGGAATGCTGATTCCCATTCACAGCACATTGGTTCCGTTATTTATTTTGATGAAACAGATGTCCCTGCTGAATACGTATTGGGCACTGATATTGCCGTATACCGCATTTGCGTTGCCAACCGCGATATTTGTGCTGACAGCTTATTTGATCAGCATTCCACGTGACATTGAAGAGGCCGCTTTTATTGATGGAACAGGTCTATGGGGGCTGTTCACCCGGATCATGCTTCCCATGTCGGTGCCTGCCTTGTCAACGGTCACTATTCTGAGTTTTTTGCACGCGTGGAATGACTTTTCGTTCGCACTCGTGTTTATTAACAAAACAGGTTTGAAAACGTTACCGCTCGCGATCGCCAATTTTGCCGACGGATATCAGACCGATTACGGCCTGACTCTTGCTGCCATGACCTTATCCGTAATCCCGACCATCATTCTATACCTGGTATTTCAGGAACAAGTCATGAAAGGCATGACGGCCGGAGCAGTCAAAGGTTAAACGAAAGCGCATCCAGAGGAGGAAAAGGTGTGGGACGCTGGCTAACATCTTCACTGCAACGGAAGCTGTCCGTTGTGGTTACAGCTTCCATGATTGTGCCGCTACTGGCACTGGGGCTGTTCGCCTTTCTCATCTCTTCCCGCATCACAGAACAAAAAACAAAGCTTTCGGGCATGGACACACTGAAGCAGGTGGAAGCGAATTTGCGTTATATGCTGCAGGATGTCGAGACGCTATCGATTTTTCTGATTGGAGAAAGGGACATTCAGCAGTATTTAAGTAGCAATGAGGACGATGTGCAGGAGCGTGTGGATATTCTGGGCAGGATGACCAATCTGGCCGCTTCCAAAAAATATATTGCCAACATTGCCATCTATCCGGACCGTTTTGATGCGGCTCTCTCCACGGCTACATGGTATGAATCATCCAATGTATCGTACCCTCCTGCTCCGCGTGGTGATGCGGTTAAAGCATGGACTGGTGTATATCCGGTTCAGAATTATGCCGGTATCCAAAATGTAATTACATTGGTTCGACCCATTCGCAGCATTCACGATTATCGGCCCATCGGATGGCTGGCGATCAGTCTGGATGAGAAGGCCATCTCGAAAGGATGGGCGGCGCTGGGACTGGGTATGGGTGAAGGTCGACTGGAACTGATCGGCTCCAATGGAGAGATTTTGTCTTCCATGGACAAATCCCGTCTTGGACAGTCATTGGAGAAGATTGAGCCTGAGGCACAGACGCTGATTCAACAAGAAGGAAGCGGGACAGCCACATATGGCAGCGGCGATGAGAAACGTACATTGCTGTATTATCCGGAACAGCTGACCGGCTGGACGCTGACCGGAACGGTTCCCTATGATCAGTATCAGTCCGAAAACGGTTATATTCTCATCCTCACTGCTGTTGCAGTGAGCCTGTCTGCTGCGATCAGTGCAGGACTTGTCTGGTTTACGGTGCGACGAGTCACAAGGCCGCTGCGAGTTCTTACCAGACATCTGTCCCGAATGGACCCCGATCGACCGCTGCCCCTATTCCGATCGGAAAGTGATGATGAAATCGGCAAGCTGGGAGAAAGTTATAATTTGCTCGGTGCACATATTGAGAGATTGAAAGAAGAGGTTATCCGTGGGGAAGCCCGCAAGAAGGAAGCTGATCTCAGAGCACTTCAGGCGCAGATCAATCCTCATTTTCTGTATAACACCCTGTCGTCCATTCACTGGATTGCCTTGATGTCTGAGGAAAAGCGGATCGCAGAGATGGTCGAGGGATTGAGTGATTTTTTGCGCATCAGCTTGAATCAGGGTCGGGATTATTGTCCTGTAGGGCAGGAGATTACCCACATTCGCCATTATGTTCGTGTGCAGTCCATCCGTTTTCCCGACAAGTTCGCCGTACATTATATTGTTGATCCGGCACTTGAACAGCGAATGATGCTGAAATTGCTGCTCCAACCACTCGTCGAAAATGCCATGATTCATGGAATTCAGCCGAAAGCAGGTATGGGCACAATTACGATCATGATTCGACAAGAACAGGAACGAATGAATGTGCTGGTTCTGGATGACGGGGCTGGCATGGAGCGGGACAGACTGGAGCATGTCAGAAGCAGCCTTGTGTCATCGGATGAGGAAGAGCAACATTATTCAAACTACCATTGGACGGAAAAAGAGCCTATGAAGCAAGGGGGTTACGGGCTCCGCAATGTGAACGAGAGACTACTGCTTCATTATGGAGCTGAGGCGCAGCTCGAAGTGGACAGCCGGGTCGGAGGTGGAACCCGAATTTCATTTTCCATTCCAATCTTGGAGGAATCGCCATGAGATTACTGATTGTTGATGATGAAGTGATTATCCGCACAGGGCTCGCCAGTGTAATCGGTTGGCATGAACTGGGGATTGAGCTGCTTTCGCCAGCAGCCTCGGCAGAAGAGGCGTTAACACGCATGGCTGAGGAGAGGCCGCATATTCTGATGACTGATATTCGGATGACGGGAAGGACGGGGCTTGAACTGGCAAAGGAAGGACTGCATATGCTGCCGGAACTCGAGGTCATTATTTTATCGGGATATGATGACTTCTCTTACGCTCAGCAAGCCATTCGTCAAGGTGTCACAGATTATCTGCTTAAGACGAGTAAGCCGGAAGAAATTATCAAGACGGTGCTTCAGGCCAAACAACGGATTACCGAACGATGGGCTGAGAAATCGAGAGAAGGGCAGCTGCTGCGAGAGAACAAACAGCGCTTGTTCGCTGAGTGGATCATTGAGGGAGACGTAGAATCTAACCCTTGTCCTGTATTTCTCCAATCGGGAATAACTGGGAAATTGGAATTCCCCTCCGACATGGAGCATATGCAGAGACAGATTCTGATCTTAAAAGCTGCGGGGTGGAATCGTTCTTCGGCTACTTTGCTGAACTTTGCCGTGCAAAATATGCTGGAGGATGTCCTACCAGGCGCAATTGCACACATTCAAAAGGACCGGATTATCTGTGTTGTACAGCCGCCGCCAGATGAGCAGGATTTCCAATTTACTTTGGGCATTGCGTTAACCCGGATGGAGCAACTGTTGAAATGTACATTGCGTGCAGCAGCAGGTCGACCCTACACGGAGGTTCAACTTCTGCATGAGAGCTACCGAACGGCATCGATCGCATACCGTTACCATGGATTACTTGAGGATAGAATATGGCAATATGAAGACATTTTGCACCGCATAGGAGGTAAAACCGTCCTTCAACATGAGGAAGAAACCACCCTGGGGACATTGTTAATGGATAACGACTCGATTATGCTGACCAAATGGACGCGAGAACTGGTGCATGAACTCCTGATGGACCCCGAAGTAACGCCAGAGTCTTTTGATGCCTGTCTGCATGCTGCGGTGAATGCCGGACAGCGTTGGTTGGTTCGTACCATGCGGACCATTGGAAGAGACGATCTGGAACGGTTCGAACCATGGAGGCCAGACTCGGATGCCGATGCTGGTGAACTTCGGGATCTGCTGTTTCATCATTTATATGGGGTGATGCATACCTATCACAGCCAGATGGGACAAGGGCGGACTACGCATGTACAGAAGGCTATTGCTTATATGGAATCCGGATTGGTACAGGATATTAGCCTGCAACATGTCGCAGGTCAGGTCCATCTGCATCCGGGCCATCTCAGTGAACTGTTTAAGAAGGAAACAGGCGTCACTTTTGGTGATTTTGTAACAGGTATGCGAATTCGGCGCGCGATGGACATGCTGGCGGTTTCTCCCGCGAAAGTAAGTGAAGTGGCCGCCATCAGCGGATATGAGGACGTTAAGTATTTTAGCAGGCTGTTCAAAAAACATACGGGCATGACTCCGAGCGAGTATCGTGAGGAGTCAGTGTCGTACAAGACTTCTGAACATTAAAGGTTAGCAGACAAAACAACGAACGAAGTCATATTTTATTGCAAACGTTTTCGATATTTAATACCAAGCAAACTGGGGAGCGAGGCAAGTGTGAAGATGAATAATTTAAGTCAGGATTTGTCAGGACAGTGGAAGATTCAGCATTTCGAGGTCGGGGAAAAGCGGGCCATGGATGTTGCAGCAGCAGCGCTGGATGATCGATTCTGGATTGGAGCGGAGGTGCCAGGGGATGTGCACACTGCTCTCGCTGAACGCAGCATCATTGATCCGCCCTACTATGGGCATAACGATGCCAAGAGTCGCTGGATCGAGCAGAAGGAATGGTGGTATCGCACCAACTTCAATCTGGTGAAAGATGGGGAAGCGGAGGAGTATTTCGAATTGGTCTTCGACGGGTTGGATACGTTCGCCACCGTATACGTGAACGGACATGAAGTGGGGAAAACGGCTAATATGCTCATGTCCCACACGTTTGATGTGACGACACTGGTTCGTAATGGCTGGAACGCCATAGCGGTCAAGTTCGACCCCCTTTATCTGCATTACAGAGACAAGGAAACGTTTGACTGGTCTTCGTATACGAAGGAACGGCCATGGTTGCGCAAAGCTGCGATGAATTTCGGTTGGGACTGGGGTCCACGGATGGTCACCGTAGGAATTTGGGGCGGGGTACGGCTGGAAAGACGAACGATCGCAAAGCTGGAGAACGTATTTGCACGTACCAAATCAGCCAGCAAACAGCAAGCGGTTGTCCATGTCACTGCTGATGTGAAGTCTGTTTTGTCTTTCCGCAGCAGACACAAACGTGAAAAAGCTGTGGCTTTGTCATGTGATATACGTTTACTGGATGCGAGTGGTCAGGAAGTGGCAAGCTCTGCTGAAGTCGTTGTGGAAAATGGTCTCGCAGATACAACACTGAAATTGGATTCACCGCAATTATGGTGGACGCATGATTTGGGTGAGCCTTACTTGTACAGGCTGGAAGTTACTCTATTTGCGGATGGAGTGGAAGTGGATCAATACAACGAGCCTTACGGTGTACGAACCATTGAACTGGCGCTTCATAATGAGCAGGGTGAGGATGCGTTTACTTTTATCCTGAACGGAGTGCGGGTGTACGCGAAGGGAGCCAACTGGATTCCGGCCGACCATCTGATTGGTGCCATCCCTGCCTCTCGGTATCGTGAGCTGATCGAGCTGACCGTGGAAGGGCATATGAACATGCTGCGTGTCTGGGCAGGCGGTATATATGAGAAGGACGTCTTCTATGATGAATGTGATCGGCAAGGCGTACTGGTGTGGCAGGATTTTGCTTTTGCCAACGCCTTATTTCCGGACTTCAATCGGGACTTCATGAACAATGTACGGGATGAGGTTGAAAATAATGTCCTGCGCCTGCGCAATCGTGCTTCGCTTGCGCTCTGGTGTGGCAATAACGAAATTGACTGGCTTTATGACATGAAGTCTGCCAGTGGAGATATTACCAGTCCCTTTTATGGAGAGCTGATCTACCATGAGCTGATCCCGGAAGTGCTGGAGCGTCTGGATTCGTCTCGTCCATACTGGCCTTCCTCACCGTATGGGGACAGTCACGGCAATGATGCCAACGATCCGGATGTGGGGGATCGTCATAACTGGCAGGTATGGCATGGTTCCGTCTATCCCCGAAAACACGGCGAGCCGCCACTGCTGGACTACAGTATTGAGGGCGTGACTTTCAAAAACTATAAAAAAGATAATGCCCTGTTCAGCAGTGAATTCGGCATGCATGCCTCGGCCAACCGCTACACGTTGGAGAAAAACATGCCTGCAGGGCAATTTTACTGGGGCAGTCCCGAAATGGCTTATCGGAATAAGGATACCAATCATCAGAAAGGCATTCTTCTGATGGAAGGATATACGGGCATTCCGCAAAATATTGAGGAATACATGAATTACTCGATGCTGACACAGGCGGAAGGACTACGGTACGGCATTGAACATTTCCGGCGAATTAATCATCGCAATAGTGGAGCGCTTGTGTGGCAGCTGAATGATAGCTGGCCAGGCACAAGTTGGTCCATGATTGACTACGAGCTACTGCCGAAGGCCTCCTTTTATTATGGAAAAATATTCTTTCATCCGATACTGCTGTCTCTGGAACATGAACCGGGTGAGCCTCTTACGTTATGGGTCGTGAATGATACACGGGAGACTCTGATGGGACAGCTTCGACTTAATGTCTATGGACTGAATGGGGAAAAGATATATTCCAGCTCGCATCATGTGGAGACAGGTTCGCAATGCTCTACTCGCATTGCAGAGCTGAGCGAAGCGGAAGTATTGGGAGGCAGCTTGGCAGAAGAAGTGTTGGTTGAATTGGTCGCCGAAGGTTTCACTGCGCCACTGAATCGATATTTCTTACGTGATCCGAAGGATGTTAACCTGCCTCAAGCGCAGCTCAGTGTGCATGTGAACGAAGAGGAGCAATCCGTATCGGTTACGGCCATTGGTGCAATTGCACGGTTGGTGAAGCTCGAACTGCCCCTTGGACGCGTTCGTTTCAGTGATAACTATTTCGATCTGCTCCCTGGTGAGAGCCGTACGGTGAGATTGCGTCATCCCGATAAGCTGTCTCTGCCTATGACTAAGCTAAGGGTAAGCGCCATGAATGGTAGGGAAGCCTGATTCCTAATTGTTTTTCCACAAAAAACAAAACAGCCGATGATTCCCCAACAGGGAGTAATCGGCTGTTTGTTGATTAACGCGGTGCGTGAATAACACGCCCCATTATTGAAAAGATTCGTACCGCTGCTGGAACGAAGACTCCATTTCCAGTTGCCTAGCCAACTGCTGCTTCACTTTTTCTCCACGTCTGGCTTGCAGCTCTTGCAGCCGTTCTGTGGAAGTGAATTGATCGGCTGCCATTTCAACGATCAGCTCAGCGAGCGTGTCCGCATCTTCCAATGCTGCATTCAATCCAAAAGCGCCCGTCGGAGTCATCGTATGAGCAGCATCACCAAGCAAGACCACGTTGTCCTGTGCCCACGATTCGGCGAAACTGCTCTCTACGGATAACAAAACAAAATCACTCCAGGTCTGGATATGTTGAGCTACCGAATCCGCGAGACAGGGGAAGGCCGCCACGAGTTTCTGTACAAAAGGAGCAAAAGGCTGTTCACGCAGCTTGGAGAAGGACCCTTGCGGGATGTTCCATCCAATCTGCACATAACCTCCGAATTGTGAGAATAACGCCAACTGCTGACCATCCATACTGGCCATCCGAACAGCAGGTTCCCAGCCTGCCGGAGCAGGAATTCGAGCCCATAACAGGTCGTATCCATGTTTGCGGGTATCCGGAGTCAGACCAGCGTGTCTGCGTACAGCTGAATATCTGCCATCCGCACCAACAATAACCGCTGCTTCAATGGAAGCAGGCCGCCCTTCTTGCCGAATGTTGATGCCAATCGTTTGGTCAGCCTTATTCCGTAACAATCCAGTCATAACTGTATTATAAAGGAGTTGTTCGTTTTCCTGGTTCTGTGATTGTGACACGATGACTTCCAGCAGATGATCCTGCGGCACATGAATGCCCACATGGGATTCTTGCTCTCCAGGGAAAATGGTGTGAATGATCTGACCATTCTCCCAATATTGAATTTGCTCTAGCGGCAGCACGCCACGTTGGGTGACAGAAGGGTATAACCCATGCTTTTTCAGTACAGCCTCACCATCTGCATTAAGCACTTCACCACGAAACGACTTAAGCAGGTGCGGCTGGCGTTCGATCAGGATGGAGGATATTCCCTGCCGTTTCAGCAGGAATGAGAGTAGAGCCCCACCAGGACCAGCTCCCACAATACAAACGTCAGTTTTTAAATACGTATTTTGATTCATGTGTAAAATTCCCTTGCTATATAATGGATGAATATCGTATTACTTTATAACAACAGATTTATAAAAATCATTAAGTAACTAAAAGTAACTTTAGAGATATAGGTTATTATAAACAAATTCAATCCAATAATGCAATAGAATCATTCTATTTCTCCATAGGAAGGAGAGTTCAAGCCTGCAGTACTGCTTCTCACTTATGAGCGCAGGCTTGATAAGAACAGCAATTTCTTCTTTTACGGGGAACACTCTGATTTCTATGTGATCAGTCTGTTGGTTATGCGAGCCACGCGTTCTCCCAGAGCTTTACCCAATGCCATACCCTGTTCGCTGAGCAGATCATCACTGTCCACCGGACAAGTCACCCCAACACCATAATAAGATCCATATAATGCATTATCTGCAAAGTTGCCAGGTAGTCCGGTAATAATCATGCCCTGATGGAGCATAGGTGTCAGCAGATGAATCAACGTTGACTCTAATCCACCATGCTCGGTCGCGATGGTACAGAACACTGCACCGACTTTGTCCACAAGTTTGCCCTCTGCCCAGAGGTAGCCCAGCTTGTCGATCCACTTTTTCAAACTCGAACTGATGGAGCCAAAATGTCCGGGGCATCCCCAGATAATGGCGTCCATTTCCACCAGCTTGTAGATGTCGGCTTCTTCTGTGGAATGCAAATGAACGGTCGCACCATGCACGCTGGCTGCGCCAGCAGCAATCGATTCGGCAAGCGCACGTGTATGCCCGCCTTCACTATCGAAAACAATATAAATGTTCATTGCTTGATTCCTCCTTGTGTGGTTATCTGTTCATGCTATAAGGTAGCTTGTCACATGAAACCGCAAAATAAGCATGAACTTTACAGACAAGTAAAGGGTTTTGGGAAACAAGCGCATTTTTCACAAACAAAATAGTACAAATATGTTACAATATAAGGTAGGTTATGATCAAAGGTAGGAGGAACGTTTATGAGCCCGGATACGGAGCGAAACTCTCAATTGGCAAATGTGGATCAATTGTTGGAGGCCTTCTTCAGATATAAAAATAAAGTATTGGATCAGCAGCAAAGAAATGAAACAAACTGCAAATTGAATCCGACGAAAAGTCATATATTGGGCATGATTTTACGTGAAGAACGCTGTATGGCTGTGGATGTGGCCAGACAACTTAGTCTATCTTCAGGAGCAACCACAATTGTGCTGAATCAACTGGAGAGCGAAGGTCTGATCCAGCGGGTGCGCAGTGAAGAGGACCGAAGAATTGTATGGTTGTCCTTAACGGAAGAGGGGCAGCAGCTTGCAAGAACGTTGATTAATAATCGCGGCCGGATGACGTGGGAACTTTTGCAGGCGCTTACGGAAGAGGAACAACTGCAGATGTTTGGCATGCTGAAGAAGATTGAGCTGAAACTGCTGGAAAAAATGAAAACATTGGAGCAAACGCATCGCTAAATATATGGTGTGTAAAACGCCAGTCTTCAAGAATTTGAGCCCGCTTTGGGACTTGATTCTTGAAGGCTGGCGTTTTAATTTTTTCAATCAGAGATGAAAGCGTTGAATGTGTTCTGTCAGACCTTCCTGGATCAGAATTTCCTTTTGTTTTTTACCGAGCAGGTCAAAATGGGGAAAAGGCTGACGCCGATGTATATAACGTGGGTCGAGTCCATGGGTTCTACACCAGTCCTCAAGACGGTTCAGATCTGCACAGCCCACTTTGGTCACACTGGTAATGCCCGGAAAACGGTTGTCGATCCAGAAATGAGTGAGATAGGCAAGGTCGCCACGAGAAACACGTTCTTTCCATTCTCCCAGCTCCTGTCGTTTAATTCCAAATGCCATAGACACCAAGTTCCTTTCCAAACGGGTATTGTCCTGAGCATATTGTAACATCTTATAAACAGAACCAATCAGAAATCTTCAATCCGACTGCTATCCATTCGCTTTCGATGGGCATTGAATATGACAACATTTTTATAATCAACTCTGGTTTATGTTAAAATAAGGCTACTCAAAATGGTTTCACCACTTCATTATTCGGAAAGGGATTGTCATCATGGAACTGTTTATCGCCGTGCTTGTTTTACTGGTACTGATCGGTTTATCGAATATTTTGAACCGGTTTGTACCCTTTATCCCCGTTCCGCTGATTCAGATTGTTCTTGGTGTAGCCATTGCCCTATTACCTGCGGGTGTGCATCTGCCACTGAATCCGGAATTATTTTTCGTGCTCTTTATCGCTCCGTTGCTGTACAATGACGGGAAGCGAACGCCAAGACACGAGCTGTGGAATTTAAGAGCGCCCATCCTTTTGTTAGCTCTGGGCCTTGTATTTGTCACGGTTGTTGTGGCTGGATACGCTATTCATTGGCTCATTCCAACCATTCCGCTTCCTGCGGCTTTTGCACTCGCGGCAATACTGTCCCCGACAGATGCTGTGGCTGTAGGCGCCATGGCAGGACGTGTACATTTGCCCAAGAGTATACATAGGCTTCTTGAGGGAGAAGCATTAATGAATGATGCATCCGGTCTGGTTGCATTCAAATTTGCGATTGCCGCCACGGTTACGGGTGTATTTTCCCTGGCTCAGGCGTCATTTAGCTTTATACTTATCGCGATTGGCGGGTTGCTGATTGGTGCCTTGTTATCGTTCTTGTTGATCCGACTGGGTGTCTGGATTCGGCGTCTGGGTATGGAAGATGTCACCATTCATATGTTATTGCAAATTTTAACGCCCTTCGTCATTTATCTGGTCAGTGAAGAGGTCGGTGTTTCGGGCATTCTTGCGGTCGTCGCCGGCGGGATTATTCATGCTATTGAGCGTGACCGGACCGAGTCTGTACAATTGAAGATGCAGGTGGTATCTGCCAGTACCTGGTCTGTCATTTTATTCATTTTGAACGGGTTGGTCTTTGTCATTCTGGGGGTACAGATCCCGGATGTGCTGAGTACTATCTTCGAGAATGTCTCGTTTGATAACCTCCAAGTACTTGGCTATGTGGGCCTCATTTCAGTGCTGTTGTTGGTGCTTCGTTTTGTTTGGATCTATCTGTTCTGGAAAGGCAATGAAAATTCCGGTGAGGCGTTGTCGAGCGGTAAGCCCCGGCTGAAAGAAATTACGATTATTACTCTTTCGGGTGTGAGAGGGGCTGTAACACTGGCGGGGGCATTCTCCATTCCTTATGTTCTTCAAGACGGGTCTCCTTTTCCTGAAAGGGATCTGATTATATTCTTGGCGGCAGGTGTGATTCTGTTCACTCTGATTGCTGCAAGTGTGTTCCTTCCTATTCTGGCGAAGAACGAAGAAAAAGCGGAAGAGGGCACACCGCAAACGACGGAACGAAAAGCACAGGGCATTATGCTGAATGCTGCCATTCGTGCAGTTAAGTCGGAAATGAATGATGAGAACAAAGCGGCTGCACTTGCGGTTGTTTCCGATCTGTCGAAATATATCAGGCAGGCGGCTGGCGAGCTTACTGCCGGTAAGCGCAAGGACATTTTGAAGCAGGAAACAGCAATTAATCTCATCGCTACACGGGCGGAACGCAAAGAAATTGAAAATATGATGGATGAGAATGTAATTGCTTCCGAAGCCGCCTTTAGATGTAACAGCTGGTTGGATCGTAAGGAAATGATGCTTGCGAACCGCACGAATACCCAGATGATGTTCTCACTCAGTGAAATTGGACGAGTATTTGGACATGTGTTTACGAATCGATCACAGAAGCCGGATCAGCCATTTATGATTGAGAATGCGGACCTGTTCCGTCAAGTGAAGATGCGTACCTCTGAAGCAGCAATCAAAGCAATTCGCGCTAACATGAACGATAGCAACCGGATTGTGGCTCTGTCGGTTATCTCCAGATATGAACGGGTCATTGCCAAATTACGCACCTGGAACCAGGGTAAAACTGAAGATCCATTTGATCAGGAAAAGCTGGAATTGCAAATGGTGGCGATGCAGGAGCAACGTAATACCATACAACAGCTATATGAAAATGGCGAAATTAACCGCGATGTGGCTGCAAAACTCCGTCGATTCATCAATGACGTGGAAGCCACAGCACTGAAAAATACCTAATCCGATAAACCCGATATTTTAAATATGCTTAACCCTTTGATATAATATATGTGAGTTACATACGCTCAGAAAAGGAGATGGATGAGACATGGCAGAACAACGTACTCGCTTGGGCAAAACCGATCTGATTGTTAACCCGATTGGATTGGGGGCAAATGCAGTAGGAGGACATAACATCTATCCGAATATGCTGAATGATGAGACAGGCAAGGATGTCGTTCGTACGGCTTTGAAACAGGGCATTAACTTTTTGGATACTGCTTTCATCTATGGACCTGAGCATTCAGAACGGTTAATTGGTGAAGTGCTGAAAGAAACGGGTCAGCGCCAAGATACCATCATTGCAACGAAAGCTGCACATAAATTCGTGGATGGCAAGGTAGTCTTTGATAACTCGCCTGATTTTCTCAAAACCTCTGTAGATGAGGCTTTGAAACGTCTGCAGACAGATTACATCGACTTGTTTTATATTCATTTCCCGGATGAACGTACACCGAAGGATGAGGCTGTAGGTGCGCTGAAACGTTTGAAGGACGAAGGTAAAATTCGTGCCATCGGAGTTTCCAACTTCTCCATAGATCAGTTGCGTGAGGCGAATCGGGATGGAGATGTGGATGTACTGCAGTCTGAATATAATTTGTTCAAAAGAGAAGCGGAGAAGGAATTACTGCCCTTTACGGCAGAGCATGACATTTCTTTTGTACCTTACTTCCCTCTGGCAGCAGGTCTGCTGGGCGGCAAATATAATCGTGATACAACCTTCCAGGATGGACGGGCGAAGAACCCGTTATTCACTGGGGAAGCCTTTATTCAGAATCTGGACAAGGTGGAACAACTACGCAGCATTGCACAGTCCAAGGATACTGAGGTCGCACATCTCGTTCTGGCCTGGTATTTGACTCAGCCGTCCATCGATGCGCTCATTCCTGGTGCCAAGAAACCAGAGCAGGTCATCAACAATCTGAAAACACTTAATGTTGAGCTCTCAGCTGAGGAAATTGCAGTCATTGATCAAATATTTCGTTAAATAGTTCTGGTGAATCGGGAAATGCTAACAGAGAGTTTACGTTTGAAGATAAAGAGAGGACATAAACATGAACCTGAAGGCAGCCCGATGCATCGGATTGTGTATGCTGGTTATTTTGCTTGGCAGCAGCTCTGCCTACGCGAAACCTGTGCAGAAGAATCGACAGTATTATGAGGAACGGGGAGAGATTGTGTGGGAGGTTCCCACGCATGACAAACTCATCGCATTGACCTTTGATGATGGACCAGATCCGGTCCAGACCCCGCAGATTCTGGCTTTGCTCGAGCAATATCAGGCCAAAGGCACTTTTTTTGTGCTTGGCAAATGGGCGGAAAAATTTCCTGACCTGATTAAGCAGGAGCAGCGGGAAGGACATGAAATCGCCAATCATACGTATGCACATACGTACGCGGTCAGGTCAACAAGGGCGGATAAGTACAGCCATGAAATGAACATTGCGGAGAAATCCATTGTTGAAGCAGGGGCGCAGCGTCCCACGTTGTTCAGACCCCCTGGAGGCTATTACAATGACATGGTCATTCAGGTCGCCAAGCAGCAAGGCTATACAATTGTGCTATGGTCCTGGCATCAGGACACACGTGATTGGGCTTCACCAGGCGTATCAGCCATTGTGAACAAAGTGCTGAAGAACGCACGTAACGGGGATATCGTTCTGTTTCATGACAAGGTGGAAGGCAAGTCCCAGACGGTTGCTGCGCTAAAAACGATTCTGCCCAAGTTGCAGGAGCAAGGCTACCGTTTTGTAACCGTATCGGAACTGCTTGCCGTTAAGGCGAGAGAGGCTGCCAAGGATGACAATGCATCCTTACCCCAGCATCCATAATGGAAGACAAAAACCGCAGGTCTCTGGATTGAAGAGACCTGCGGTTTTTTATTGTTTCATTTTATCTAAGTGAAGCTTGCGAATCATAACTGTCATACAGGGTTGTATATAGGGTATTGGGTTGTCCAGTGCAATTTTAGCGTTCAGGCTTGACTTTACGAGGACGGGAGCGAGCCCGCCGCAGGAATAACGACAGAAACAGACCAATGATCGAAATCCAGGTCGCTACAATGAAAGCATCATTAATACCTTCAATGGTTGACGTCTGAACAGCGATACCATAGAGCTGCTGTAACGCAAGACTGGAACCTTGTTCAGGAGGCATTCCTGCTGCAGTAGCCATTTGCGTACCAAGCATACCCACTTGTTCTGTCAGTGCTACATTGGTTGTGGTCACGGTGTTGCTGTAATCTGCCAAATGAATGCCTGCGCGTGTCGCCATCACGGTAATGAGCAGGGCGGTCCCGATCGAGCCTGCGACCTGCCTGACCGTATTGGACATGGCCGTACCATGACTGGTGAGATGAGGCGGCAATTGGTTTAACCCCTCTGTCTGCACGGACATCATAAGCATGGACATACCGAAGCTGCGGAACGTATATAGCATCATGATATGACCATAGGGCGTCTCCCCCGTCAACTTGCTAAACTCAAAGGTGGAGATGGCGGTAATGATCAAACCGACAATGGCGAGGGGGCGAGAGCCGATCCGGTCAAACAGGGCACCTGAGATAGGAGACATGACGCCCATTAGCAATGCACCAGGCAGCAGCAACAAGCCGGATTGCAGGGGAGAGAATCCCCTTATATTTTGCAGATAGATCGGTAACAGCAACATTCCACCAAAGAGTGCCATGTTAATCGTTGCACTGACCAGCGTAGAGATGGTGAAGATGTCGTATTTGAATACACGAAATTCCAGCAGAGGGTTCTTCATGGCCGTTTCTCTAAGAACAAAGAAGACAATGAAGAGTACTCCGATAATCAGCGTCAACAGCACGGTTGCACTGGTCCAGCCTTTATCCCCGGCAGAGCTGAATCCATATAATAGAAAGCCGAAACCGATGGTGGAGAATAATGCGCCAAAACCATCAAATTTCGGTGAAGTAAGCTTGGACACATTTCTCAGCCAAATGAAGGCAAACAAAATATCAAGCAAGGCAAGCGGGATGACCATGTAGAACAGAATCCGCCATGTATAATGTTCCACGATCCATCCCGATAACGTCGGGCCAATGGCCGGAGCAAACATCATGGCAATGCCCATCGTGCCCATGGCGGTTCCCCGCTTCTCTGGAGGGAAAACGGTCAGAAACACGTTCATAACCAAAGGCATAATAATACCAGCCCCACTGGCTTGTACGATACGACCGATGAGCATGACCGTAAATCCAGGACTGATGGCACAAATCAACGAACCTAACGTAAACAATAGCATCGCAGTCACGAACAATTTACGGGTACCGAACGACTCAATCAAGTAGGCAGTAATCGGAATGAGTACCCCGTTCACCAGCAAATAGGCTGTGGACAGCCACTGCACGGTCGTTGCTGAGACGTTAAAGTCATTCATCAGATGGGGGATGGCTACATTGAGCAAAGTCTGGTTCAGAATGGCGATAAAGGCGCCGAGCAGCAGGACAGCGATGGTTTTCCCAAGTGACACTTGATTATCCATCAGCAGCCTTAGATATGAACGCGCACGGTAGCGCTCATGCCGGGAACCACACCCAGTCCTTTATATCCTTCGATTGTAATGATGATCGGGATGACTTGTGTTACTTTGGTGTAATTCGCATTTGTATTGGACGACGGCAGCAGTGAAAAGGAAGATGCAGTGGCAAGTCCGATCTGGTCTACTTTGCCAGTCAATGTGGTGTCTGGAAAAGCATCGACATATACATCGACGATCTGACCCTCTTTAATTTTATCAATCGCGGTCTCGTCCACATTGGCCGTCACGTACAGGTTATTGAAATCATAGGCCCGTGCGAGGGGCGTACCGGCAGATACTAGCGAATTTTCGACAGCGGTCTGTTGTACAATGGTGCCATTAACAGGCATCGTCACGGAGGTTGATTTTCCCGCAGCGGTGACAGTGGCGACGGTATCACCTGCATTAAATGTTGTACCTACCTTACCTTTCCAGGATCGAAGCTCACCACCTACTGCGGAAGCCACGGAGATAGGCTGTCCGGTAACAAGCGCATTATCGGTTTTAACGTAGCTGGTGGATTGGTTGTAATAGTAGATCCCGGCCGCCCCGGCTCCCAAAATCACCAGAATAACGATGATATTGATCAAAATGGCACGTGAATTCATGCTGATCATTCCTCCTCAATTCGGTTATCTGTAAATCTTCTCTTTAATCGATGCTGAAAGTCTTCTGCTGACAATCCTGTTTGGAGCATTCCCGCTACTTTGTCGGTCTATACGAAACAAGGTGAAATAATATTAGCAGAATAGGGCACCAATATATTGATTAAGGCTGCTTACAGGCGGATGATAAGGAGGATGCTCATATGTTGATCATTTTGGCGGTAATTGTTGTTATTGGGGTTGTGTTTCTGATGATTTATAACTCCAGATCGTCCCGCAAGGCTGCAGAAGCACGAGCTTCCAAAATAGCAGAGGTAAATGAGGGGCCTGTCCTGCTGCATGAAGAAGATCAAACCCGGAAGGAAGACAGAAGTTACGAGCAGACAGAGCATACAGAGGTTTTAGAACATGAAGAGCACAAGCAAACGGAGATTCACCAGATGGATTCCACTTCGGAAGTGGTCCCTTTACCTCAGAAAAGAGAGACGCAGACGACAGATAGCGATCAAGCTTACCGTCAAGCACTGCTTCATTTCCGTAAGCCGGCTGAAGTGGAAGAGGAAGCAGTGCTGACGGATACAAATGAACCTGAAAAAAGTGCAGATGAAGTCTATCGATCAGCTCTGAAAATGATGAAAAGCAAATCTTCTGATTCCTCTTCAAAACGAAAGTAACCATTCAGTTATGTTTTTGAACACTGGGTATGGCTTTCGTTTTCATTCCAAAACGTCTACAATAGATGAAGCTTTGTGTGAATTATGGCTACATGACATGGAATACGTTGAAGAGGAGAGGGAAACCCATGAACGGACAACAACGAGTAAATATCAAACCGGGTCTTGAAGTGGATATCGTGCTCAAGCAAGATCAGCCGACAGGCAAACTGACACGTGGTATCGTGAAGGATTTGTTGACCAAATCGCCTACACACCCGCATGGGATCAAAGTACGTTTGACCAGCGGACAGGTAGGGCGTGTCAAACAAGTCGTTACAGGAGCGTCGGAATGAGTCGATGCCCAAGGTTGTGACATGATTACAACTACGGATGTAATGGCACATCTGGCCTCGGGGAACGAGCGACAGCAGGATGCGTATAAGGTGTTGCAATCTAGTGGATTGTTAAGCATATTGGCTGCTTACCAGCCTTATCCGGCCGGAACAGTGCCCATTGATATTGATATTCCCGGCAGTGATCTTGATCTATTATGTGAGGCAGCGGATCTGGGAGCGTTCGAAACCTTAGTGCACCGACAGCTGGGCGGCATGCAGGGTTTTCGATGCAACCGGGGGGATGGCCGTACAGGCCAGCGTCCTTATGTGACCTGTTGTGTGGATATTGGAAACTGGCCTATAGAGATTTTCGCTCAGTCCGTATCTGTACGCAGACAGAATGCTTATATTCACATGTTGGTAGAGTGGGAATTGTTGCAACTCTGGGGTGCAGCAGGACATCGGGAGATTCGCAAACTGAAGCTGGAAGGCTTGAAGACGGAGCCTGCATTCGCTACTGTATTAGGACTTCAGGGAGACCCCTATGAGGAATTGCTTCATCTGGCCGCAATGAGCAAGGATGAGCTTTGGCAATGGGCCCGCTTGCGTACATCTTTTCGGTTCGAATAAATGTTCCCGCAATCAGATTAAAAAGATAGCCACAATTGTAGTCACTATTAATCCCAGCAGTACCGGCTTCAGATTGCGGCGTGCCAGTTCAAATGGACTGACTCCGCAAATAGCAGCGGCTGGAATTAAGGCCCATGGAATTAAGGTCCCACCGCCTACCCATATGGCGGCGACCTGACCCAGTGCCGTCAATACAGGTGCGGAATCTGCCGAGCCTGCAAACATGGACGCAATGGAGCCGACCAGGGATATCCCTGAGAACCCTGAACCATCCATTCCCGTGACCGCTCCGGTCACCGTCATCGTTATAGCGCCTACCGTATTATTCAATGGCACCAACCCTGCAAGAGCAACCCCTAAATCATTCACAATACCGTGTGATCCAGCAGGCAGCGGGTTGTTGAACAGCTCTGTGATCGCAGCATCCCCAAGATAAAAGAAAGCGGCAATTGGTATGACAGGCCCAAACACCTTGAATCCGAACTGAAATCCTTCAATTAAATAGTTTGTTGTTTCTTCCGGACCTGTATGACGATGTGCGGCAAGTGATACGGCAATCAGAATGAGCACGGCTGTTCCACCAATTAATGCTGTGGCATCCCCACCTTGAAGTTTTAACACAAACATCAGGATGACATCCACTGCGAATAAGAGCGGGATGATTAGAGCGAACGCCTCTTGCAGACGTCGAGGCATAGATTGACGTTGAACCTCCGCTTCCCCGGGCAGGGGTGCAGAATCAGTAGCAAGGGCAGGAGGAGTGATCGTTGCTTGACCAGGCACAGGAAAGTGCAGATGAACAGCGGAACCAGACTTCATCTCTTTGCGCAGCATCCAGAATGCTGTAAATGTAGACACTGCTCCCATAACAATGACCAACGGGATGCTTGCGGTCATCACAGAGGTTACGGGAATTCCAGCTGCATCGGCTGTAAGTTTGGGAGCCCCTTGGATAATATAATCTCCTGACAATGCGATTCCATGGCCGAACAGGTTCATGGCAATGGCGGCGCCAATAGGAGGAAGACCCACTCGTACCGCTACAGGAAGAAGCACAGCTCCGATCAGGGCAACGGCGGGTGAGGGCCAGAAAAACAGGGATACGACCATCATGATCAGTCCAATTCCCCAATACGCGACCTGTGGAGAATGGATAAAACGGGTGAGTGGTGACACCATAACCTCATTAATTCCCGTCCGAATAAGCACTCGGCTCATCGCAACAATAATTGAAATGATAAAAATGGTGCTGAGCAGTTCCTTGGTGGCATAGATAAAACTGCTGAAGATGCCGGCAACCGATCCACTTAATGTTTCTGTCGCCAGAAGTCCAATGGTCATGATACCTGTGATACAAATGATAGTTGTATCTCTGCGCCGGACCATAACGGCAACAATCAGGATGATAAATGCAAGGTATACATAATGCAATGGGACGAGTTGAATATTCATCGTACATGCCTCCCTCCCCCCTGGTATTGACTCCAAGGAGTTCTATATCGTATGCATGTCACCACCGGGCGTTCGTGGAGTAAGGGGACATGGCACAGCTTTTATTTTTAAGGTGAGGTTTCATCCATCAAGTGAGCAGGATTTTTTTTACAGAATGGAGAACTTATGTAGAACATACGGCATTGGACTTAACTGAAAGCCAAGGAGAAGTCACCAGAATTGACAAAGAGAGGTCACGGTAACACATAGACAGAGGCAGGCGACCATAATTACAATTAACATGCTGTAATACGGAAAAAGTTGGAAGTGATGCATGAGGGAATTAACCGAAAAGGAAGAGATGTGGTTATTACTGATAGCGGTTACAACAATAAGCTGTGAAGAAATTAATTCCATGTGGAACAAAAGGGCGGGAATTCATGAATTTTATCCGTTCACTGCGCTTTAAGTTTATTGTGGGTCTGACATTGATCATGCTGCCCTTGTTCTTGCTGCTCTATTACAATAACGTGTACGCCATGAAGGTGGTACGTGATCAAGTATCTCTCACCAATATGAATCATCTTGCCAAGAGTGTAGAACAGAATGAGCGTGTGCTGCAGGAGACCAATCGTTATTTATACAGTCTGGGAGAGAGAGACCCGGATATTATCTCTTTGTTTTTCCTCGAATACGGTAGTGGCGATTATATTATTGCGAAACAGCGTATTATGAACAAATTCATGACGGATATCGGTTTTTATAATCTGATTGACTCTTTTTTTCTATACGATGCGGTGAATGATGATCTGTTATTGGCGACCTCAGGCAATTATGATGTCAAAAAGTCGGTAGTGCAGGAGAGTATGCCTGTCCAGATGCAGCAACTCGAGGGAGATATTCAGAAGCCGGAATGGAGCATTGTTCATGGTGGAACATGGAATGCTCTTGTCAAAACAGTTCGCATTAATTCTCAGTTCTATGCGGGGGCACTCGTTGACATGAATGCAATGAATCACCCCGAACAATTCACGGAATCCGGTGATCGGGGAGGTGCGGTCATCGTGGGGGCAGATGGCGGGGCGCTGTCCGATTCAGCCCTGAACTCGGCACAAATCAAACTGGCCGCAGCCCATATCATCGGATTGAATAATCCCTACCAGGTGATCTCTGAAGTGACCTCCACAGGCAGTGCGCGTCAGTACCTGATGCTTGGCATTGCCTCAGCCATGTCTGAGATGAATTATATTGTGCTGTTACCCGAGGAGGACATGATGCGAAACCTGCCATTTTTTCAGCAGATCATTCGCCTGCTTCCGATTGGGGCAGCTGTCATCCTGATCACTGCGCTGATCTTTCTTAGGCAGCTCCTGTTCCGCCCGATGAATGTGTTGATTCGCGGGATGAGAAGGGTCAGCCTGGGGGAACTTGATGTGAGACTGGAGACACCGTCATCGTCCGAACTGGAGTTTTTCACGCACAGCTTCAATCAAATGACAAGTGAAATCCGGCATCTGAAGATTGATGTGTATGAAGAGCAGCTGCGAACGCGGGAAGCCGAGTTCAAGCAATTACAGATGCAGATCAATCCTCACTTTTATCTGAATTCATTAAATATTATTCATAGTTTGGCTTCACTGCAAAAGCATGAGCTGGTGCAGCAGATGGCTGGCCATCTGGCTGATTATTTCCGGTTCAGCCTGCGTGCTGGCAAGCGTGTCATCCGATTGGATGAAGAATTGGAACATATCCGTCACTACCTGGAAATCCAAAAGCTGAGATTTCCGAACAAGCTGGATTTCATATTGGATATTGCGACTGATCTCGAGCATTATGTGGTACCGCCCTTGACGATTCAGCCTTTTGTGGAAAATGCCATTATTCATGGTTTTCAGCGGCGTTCAGAACCATTTGTAATTCGAATAAGAGCTTGGAAATCGAAAACGTTATCTGAGTCTCATTCAGACAGGGGTACTGAGGATTATTCCGTCCTCCACCTTTCCATTACGGATAACGGTGTTGGATTTGAACAAGACATACTGGAACGTCTGCAACTGGGGCAATACGCCGAAGATCCGGGTGGACAGCACATTGGCATCTGGAATGTGGCTTATCGACTGATCGTGAAGTATGGCGAAAGTGCCGGATTGCAATTCATGAATCAGTCAGACGGAGGAGCAGCAGTCATGATTCATGTCCCTGCCCAGACGGAAGAGGAAGAAGGGGGAGCCTATGCGGAACCTATTGATCGTGGATGATGAAGTGTATGCCTTGCAAGCAATGGTGGAAGGGGTAGATTGGAGCCTGGCTGGAATTGACCAGGTATTCAGTGCTGGCGATGCAGAAGAGGCAAGAATGCTGTTAAAAGCCCAACCCATTGATATTATGATCTGTGATATTGAAATGCCGGGTGAAACGGGACTCGACCTGCAGAGCTGGGTATTGAAACATGATCCTGGCATACTGACAATCTTTCTGACGGGGCATGCCCTGTTCGATTATGCCCAGACGGCGATCAAGCTGAACAGCTTCGACTATGTGCTGAAGCCTGCTCCAGCGGATCAGTTGCTCAAAGTGGTGACGCAGGCAATTGACAAAATCAAGGATGGAGAACAGCATTCACGCACCAATGAAGTATATGAGACCGTGTACAAACGTTGGCAAACCCACAAACCTCTCCTGACAGAGCGTTTCTGGAAAGATGCCGTCTCACAGCGTCTCACCCTAACCCCGCAAAAGTTGCAGGAACTGGCGGAGGTCTATGGAGCCGAGATTGATCCGCAAGCTCGTGTTCTGCCGATTGTCATATCGGTTGAGGAATGGGTTCGGGAATTCGACCTGCGGGATGAGGAGGTGCTGGAATATGCGCTTCGCAATGCGGCCAAGGAGATGCTGCTCGGTGACAAACCCGGCGAAGTGTTTCAAGATCACAGTGGACTGAATATTGTGCTTGCATACGAACAAGATGGTATCGTACCAACGGCGAGTGAAGTGGCACAAAGATGTCAGAGCTATATCAAGGAGTGTGGTACCTATTTTTATTGCCGATTGTCCTGTTACGTCGGAGTCCCGGTTGCTGTTACAGATTTACAGGGGATGCTGAATGAGCTGATGGACATGGAGCGTCGCAATATCAACGAGCTTGAAGGGGTCTTTATCTATGACGAGGTGGGCCGGGATACGGAGGATCGCTTTTTGCCAATACCGTGGTTTTCCGAGCTGTCCATCCTGTTCGAGACGGGAAAGTTTGACGACCTGCGCGAGCGGGTGGATGAAATCTTTGAATTACTGGCTTCACAGGAGCGTTTGTCACCCGAAATGCTGCACTTGTACTATCATGCGATGCTGCATGTAATCTACCCGTTGCTTCATCAGAAAAATGTATCCGTACGCAGCCTGTATCCCGGAGAACGGGAGCCGGAAGAAAACGTTGTGACACGTTCGCTGCCCCAACTGAAGCAGTGGACATCAGACCTGATCAGTCGTGCCATCCCGGTATTGTATCCGGACGATCACAGTCCAATGACGATTGTGGACCAGTTATGCATTTACATTGAAAATCATATTGGTGAAGAGCTGATGCGGGAAGAACTTGCATCCTTTGCCGGATTTAATCCGGCCTATCTATCCCGCCTGTTTCGTAAAGAAAAGGGCATGTCGCTTTCCGAATTCATTCTCCAGCGCAGAGTAGCCAAAGCGAAGACCTTATTGTCCCAGTCTACCGTGAAGGTGACGGATATCGCAGGCAAGGTCGGGTACTACAATTACTCTCATTTTACGAAAATGTTCAAAAAGTGCACGGGCATTACCCCACAGGAGTTTCGCAAACAGTCCCGAACGGTACAGATTTGACGCAGCATGCTGCGTCTTTTGTTTTTTTGTGCCCTAAAGTCATAATTTGATAAGTGAACAGGTCACCACAGCAGATAGTGGAGCTGAACGCCCCGCCGTATACTTGAACCACAGGAGACACAGCGGTGTTTCATCCTGAGGATGAAATTCAAGAGGAGTGAGGGAGAACAAGTTATGAAGACACAACCCCAGGCGGGTAAGGCAGCACGTCTATCGGATGGAAGGAACCTACCGGATATACCGGTTCGAAAACGAAAGTCTGTCCTGTACAATCTAGGTAAATTCAAGGTTTTGTATCTCATGTTTTTGCCAGGCATTCTGTTTCTTCTGGTGAACAACTATATGCCGATGTTCGGCGTTCTGATTGCATTCAAAAATGTAAACTATGCCGACGGTATTTGGGGCAGCCCGTGGAGCGGCTGGGATAATTTCAAGTATTTGTTCTCCACCAGCGATGCTTGGGAGATCACACGTAATACGCTCGCATATAACACCGTATTTATTGCGCTGAATTTATTTGTAGGTGTAGGGCTTGCGATTTTGTTGAATGAAGTGAAGAACAAGGCGATGTCCAAATTGTATCAGTCACTCATGCTGCTTCCGTATTTTCTGTCGATGATTGTAGTCAGCTATCTGGTGCTCGCGTTTCTCGGCAAGGATTCGGGCTTCATGAACTCGACGATTCTTCAGCTCTTTGGCGGACAACCAATTGACTGGTATTCAGAGCCCAAGTATTGGCCGTACATTTTGCCGCTGGTGAATACATGGAAGAATATTGGTTATTATGCCGTCATTTATCTGGCAGCAGTGGTAGGTATCGATGAGGAATATTATGAAGCGGCCGTGCTGGATGGTGCGAGTAAATGGCATCAAATTCGTTTTATTACCGTTCCGTTTCTCGTGCCGCTGATTGTGATTATGACATTGCTGCAGATCGGTCGTATTTTCTATGCGGATTTCAGTCTGTTCTACCAGGTTCCGCTGGAATCGGGCGCATTATTCCCGGTCACGAACGTTCTGGATACGTATGTGTACCGAACCTTCCTTATTGGGGGCGATATCGGGATGTCCTCGGCAGCCGGGCTCTATCAGGCTGTGGTCGGATTTGTGCTTGTTCTCGTATCCAATACCATCGTAAGGAGAATGGACAAAGATAATGCATTATTTTGAGAGGAGGCAAGCCAGCTGTGAAATCACGTGATCCATTAGCCGTGTCGCGGCGTTCCGCGTCTATCATACACGCTATGTTTATATTCTATGCCATTGCCTGCATCGTGCCGATCCTGCTTGTCTTCGCGATCTCATTCTCGGACGAGACGACGGTCATTGCGAACGGGTATAAGCTGATTCCGGAGAAGTTTAGCCTGACTGCCTATGAGTTTCTGTTCAAAGATATGGATCAGATCATCCATTCCTATGGCATTTCAATTATCGTAACCGTGATAGGTACAATAACGAGTGTAGCACTGACGGCATTGTACGCGTACCCGCTCTCCCGGAGGGATTTGCCGTATCGTGGGTGGTTCGCCTTTTTCATCTTTTTCACCATGCTGTTCAATGGCGGTCTGGTCCCTTGGTATCTCGTCTATGTGAACGTACTGGATTTGAAAAACTCGATTCTGGCACTGATTATGCCGCTGCTGCTGTCACCGTTCTTCGTACTTGTCATGCGTACGTTCTTCGCCAATTCCATTCCCGTATCGATTCTTGAGTCGGCACGGATTGATGGAGCGGGTGAATTGAGAACGTTTACACGTATCGTACTTCCGCTCTCCCTTCCGGTGATGGCGACCGTTGCACTGTTCAGCACATTGAATTACTGGAACGACTGGTATCTCAGCATGATTTTTATATCTGATAACCGGACGATCAGCCTTCAGTACCTTATGTACCGGACGCTGCTCGATATTCAATATTTAACATCCAACTCCAATGTCTCTTCACAGATTTCGTCACAGGGCGGATTGCTGAATCTGCCGAATAAAACACTGCAAATGGCGATGGCTGTTGTCGGTATTGGTCCAATCGTACTGGCATATCCATTCTTCCAGCGGTATTTCATCAAAGGCCTTACAGTAGGCGCAGTGAAGGGGTAGCTCCGGCCGGTTAGCGGAGAGGGCAACGGATAATTGAAGATGGACCTGAGAGGGCATATACAAAAAGCAGCCAGTGCAGACACGCCGGAGGGCCGGCAAGCGAACGGACTTTTGCAGATTGGGGAACATTGCGAATTGGGGCAATCGGTTGCAGGGTCCAACATATGACGGGAGGGGTTCACTTGGTTAGAACGTTTAAGGTATGGCCGCGTATCGCGGCAGCAGGTATGGCGCTGAGCCTGGTGCTGGCAGGTTGCTCATCAGACAAAGGCGGAACAACACCGGAAGCACAGGGTGGCGGTGCAGCGGAGAGTGGGGGCAAGCCCTATGAAGTGACGTTGTATTATCCGGGGACACCACAGAAAGATGTGGCTCTGGTCGAAGCCGAGATCAACAAAAAGATGGAGCCAAAGATCGGGGCAACACTCAAGATTAATGCGATCGACTGGGGTCAGTGGGATAACAAGCTGAATCTTATGATCTCTTCCGGCGAAAAATCAGACATCATTTTCACGGCGGCATGGCAAAATTATACCGTCAATGTGGCAAAAGGTGCATTCTTGCCGCTCAATGATCTGCTTGACAAGTATGGGCAGGATATCAAGAAAAATCTCGATCCAGCCTTTCTGGAAGGCTCCCAGGTGGATGGCGTGAATTACGGCGTTCCTACCAACAAGGAATTGGCAGCGACGCGTGGTGTACTGGTACGCAAAGATCTGGCTGACAAATACAAGCTCGATCTGACCGCAGTGAAAACGTGGGCTGACCTGGAGCCGCTGCTCAAAACGATCAAGGAAAACGAGCCGGGCGTTACCCCGTTCTATATGTCCAATACGAATGGTAACGGGCTGCTGGAAAATCTGGACTGGGATTATCTCGGTGATGCATCCGTTCCAGGTGTCATCTCCAAAACAGCGGGTACAACGAAGGTACTGAACGAAGTGGAGACCCCTGAATTTAAGGAAGCGGCTGAGCTTGCACGCAAGTGGTATCAGGCTGGATACATTAACAGTGATGCAGCAACTTCCAATGTATTCCCGAAAGATCAGGCGAAGGCAGGCAAGGCTTTCCTGTGGACCGATGGCATGAAGCCGGGCAAGGATAAGGAAGAAGAAGGGTACGTTGGATATCCACTGACCCAGATTGAGATGACACAGCCTACGATTACTACCGGGGATGCTTCCGGTGCGATGCTGGCGATCTCCCGTTCCTCTGAGCAGCCGGAGAAGGCGATGCAAGTTATTAACCTGCTGCATTCCGACAAAGAAATCAACAACCTGCTCAACTTCGGAATTGAAGGCACACATTATGTGAAAAAAGAAGGACAGGACAACATTATTACCCTCCCGGAAGGGGTAGATGCGAACAGTCGCACATACAATCCGGGCGCACAATGGCAGCTGGGTAACCAGTTCCTGAACTATCTCTGGGATAATGAAGATCCGCAGAAATGGGAAAAGTTCAAGGAATTTAATGCCAAAGGCGTTAAGTCTCCTGCACTGGGCTTTACGTTCAATAGCCAATCCGTCAAAAACGAAATTGCTGCGGTCAACAACGTGAACAAACAGTTCAAACCGGGTATGACCTCGGGTGCAGTAGATCCGAACGAGATGATCCCGAAATATCTGGAGAAGCTGAAAGCCGCAGGTATTGATAAAATCATTGCAGCCAAACAAGAACAGCTCGACGCATTCCTGTCGAAAAAGTAGAGTAGAGTTGAGTTGCAAAACCAAAGACGTTTTCGGTTCAAAACCGGAGCGTCTTTTTTTATTTGGATCGTAAACCATAATAAGGAAAAATATGATATAATCAGGTGGCTGATTAGGGGGTGTTCGTGTGTCGAGAACCAGACTTGTGTTCTCTGCGATGTTATTGCTGTTTGGCATCATTTTTACGTTTAAGCATCACCTTGGTTTCTCTGTGGGAGATACATTGTTATCTGCTATAGGCATATCGCCTTACACCACGTCCTATGTAAGTGGTGTGCATATCACGTTATTTTTTGGGATGGGAATATTAGTGTGCAGTTACTATCTTACACGCAAAGAAATCATGCCATTATATCCGGTCCTGGCCAAACGGCTCTGGCTGATCGTTCTCGCTATTGTTCTCAGTTATTCCTACATGACGGATAAATTGATGTATGTAGCCAAATGGGGGGCTTCCGGTATCCATGGTGTTTCCTATGTCCAAAATGATAGCTCCTGTACCTTTGATGTTCTGGAAAATGGCATTACACGAGTAAACTGTGACCTGACACTCAAAAATTACACCCGAGAGCCTGTAGCAGCTGTGCTTTTGCCTGACTTGGCCCGCAGTTACGAACACCAAGATGATCCGCTTTATGAATCGCTGCAATCTGTCCAGCTGAAGCCTGTGCATATAGAGATTGAGCCGCATGGAACATTTAAGGGTCAACTGGCGTTTTCCGGTTTGGCTGGCTCCCCGCTGCGAGTCAAAGGAAAGCTAACCGATATTGTAATGGATGTCGCCGTAGATGGAGAGAACACCGTGTTTGACTACGATATTCCATAATGATTTTGGGTTAGCAAGATAGAATGAATACATAAGAAGAGCGTTGAGAATTAGAAGAAATTAATCAATATATAGTGTTTAGAAAGGAGCTGGCGGTTGTCGGCTCTTTTTTGCGTGGAAGTTGTAATTAGTGCAGAAAAGTTGGTTTTGTCACCTTTATGCATGTATATGGTAACGCTTACGATATATATAGAGTCTCTTTAAAGAGATTAAGTCAGGAATAACAGATGAGCTGTGGAGCGGATTCGCCCAGAAAAAACAGTTTATGTTTAACGCTTTCATCGTTAAAATTAGATTCACTGACTAATGAAGGCAAGGTGAGGTAAGCAGATGTCATACCGGACGAATCTATTTTCCAAAATGGTCATTTTAATTCTGATTATGCTGGTTCCAGTCGTACTGCTGTACTGGTATTCCAACCATAAAACGACGGCAGTTCTGAGGGATGAACTCAATCGTTCCAATAGCAACCAGCTGGAATTTTTTCAAAATCAAGTCAATACGCACATCGAGCTGTTATCTTCATGGCCCAATCTGCTCATTCATGATCCTGATATTGCGAGCTTCCGGCGGATTTACGCCGACAGCAAATATTTCGACCTGGATACGATCAATCTGGTTAAACGTATTCAGAACAAACTGAGTATCCAGGAAAGTTCATCCAATTGGACAACGAAATTATACCTCTATTCGCCGACGCTGGGCAGGGTCATCTCCGAAAGAGATGCCGGCTTCTACAATCAGGAGACGCTGCGGGGCACCATATCATCCGGATGGAATGTCCGAAAGATTAAGGAGGGAGATGATGAACGATTCATCTTCAGCTGGATCACCGTATCACCATACGGCATTAGTGATCCCGCAGCCAATGCGCAAACCGTGATTAAGCTAGAATTCGACAGTGACAACATTCGAGATATGCTGGACAAATTCAAGGACGATGGTCGCCATGATCCCTTCTATTACCGGGAAGAGACGGGGGTTATCTATAATCGAACTTCGGATCGTGAATTGACAGGTCAGCTGATGGACAAGCTGGCAATCGATAAGCTAAAGGATGTGGATAACCGGACGGTAGTCATAGACGGCGAGCCTTATATGGTGAATACGGTAAAGTCCAGTACGACAGGCTGGTATCTGGTGGATTACATGCCACTATCGGCAATTTTGAAGCCGATTCATCAATCGAATATACTGTTTTATTCAGCGATGATCTGTCTGCTATTGATGAGCTTTGCTGTGGCCTATCTGTTATATGTACAGGTCCAAGTCCCTGTCAAACAGTTGATTCGTGGATTCCAACGATTGAAGCAGGAGGATTATTCAGTCCGAATTACACCCAAAGGACGCAATGAATTCAGCTTTTTGTCCGAACGATTCAACTCCATGGTAGCGCAGATTCAGCAGTTGTTCGAACACGTGTATCTGGAACAGATTCATGTACGTGAAGCCCGGCTGAAACAGCTGCAATCGCAGATTAATCCACACTTTTTCTATAATTGTTTCTCATTCATTACGAGCATGGCAAAGCTGAAGCGTGTCGATGCTGTCGTTGCCATGTCGCATAATCTGTCCCGATACTATCGGTATACGACAAGGCAGGAGCGTGATGTGGTGCCGCTCACAGAGGAAATTGAATTCGTCACCTGTTATCTGGAGATTCAGCAGATGCGTATGGACCGAATACGTTTCAAAATTGACTTATCGGAGGACATTCTGAGGCAAGAGGTACCTCCACTTATCGTACAACCACTGGTGGAGAATGCGGTTATACATGGAATTGAAGCCGATGCCGAAGCTGGGGAAATACGGGTGTCGGGAGAAAAAAGAGATGGCATGATGATTCTTACTGTAGATGACGACGGGCAAGGTATGGATGAATTGGCCCGGCAGATGCTGCTCCACAAACTCACAGGGAGTATGGATCAAGAGATGGGCTGTGGGTTGTGGAACGTCAACCAGCGTCTTCAGCTCAGGTATGGGGAGCAGGCGGGAATTAGCATTACGGAATCATCGCTTGGTGGGCTGCGTGTTACCTTGTCCTGGCCTGCTGACGAGAAACATCTTCTTGAATAGAAGGATAGAAATAGAGCCGTTGCTACAGCATGAGAACCATGCAATACATTGCATAACGAAACAGATAGGGAGTGACTGTCTTGATTGATATCTTACTGGTGGATGATGAAACGTATGTAACTGAAAGTCTGGAATTGACCATTCCCTGGGGAGAGCTCGGGGTTACGACGGTTTTGCGTGCAGCTTCTGGCAAGGAAGCGCTGCAGATCTTGGAAGAGAATGCAGTGGACCTTGTGGTGACCGATATTCGAATGCCGGGCATGTCCGGGCTGGAACTGATAGAGGAGGTAAGCAGTCGATGGTCGCATATCCGCTGCATCCTGCTGACAGGGCACAGTGATTTTCAATATGCCAAAAAAGCAATTCAGCTGCAAGCTGCCGATTATATTCTCAAGCCGGTGAACGATGAGGAATTCATGGCTTCGGTCTCTGCTGCCATCACGTCCCTTCGGGATGATTGGGATGAATTTGATAAATACCATCGGTTGTTATACAGCCGGAAGTCAGATTATAAAATTTTGCGGGAAAATCTGATGCACGATCTGTTGCTGGGACGCGAGATTACAGCTCGGGCACTGGGGGAACAGCTTGAGAAGTATGAGATTGTGCTTCAGCCGGATCAACCGGCAGTCATGATGCTAATTCGCCTCACAGGTCGGTTCTTGTCAATGGATCAACAATCACTGGATTTGATGGAGTTTGCGGTTGGCAATATCGCCGAAGAGGTATTTGATCCCCATTTCAACGTGTGGTTTGGAAGAGGTCCCCATGAGTGTCTGGTCATGATTATACAGAGTCAGGGCTGGACGGAGCCTGTTCAGACGAATGTGGAAGAACTGAAGCAGCCAGTTGGGACTTTCCGCGAGCATGTCATTCGATATCTGCAAGGTGATCTGTCCATGGTGGTCACAGCACCGTTTCAATTTGGAGATCTGACGACTGCTTATCGTAAAGGTTTAGGATCACTCGTACTATCGGGTCCAGAGGAAAATACGATCATTTACATGGATAAAGAGCTGTCCAAACGGCCGGAGAACGATGCGGCACAAGCGCTTGAAGAGCTCTATAAGCCACCCGTACTGCCTCAATTGCTTGAAACCAAACAGTGGGAGGCAGCGGCACGCAAACTGAATGCCGTTTTTGATGCAGCGGACCGCGTTTGTCTCTCCAGAGAGCATGTATATGAGATGTATTTGTCTGTAACGAATGCTTTTATGTATATCGCGCACAAGCAGGGGCATCTCGTACATGAGATTGATCATGCGGGATTTGACCTGCTGCTCGCGCATCAGCTGATTCAATCACCTGATAAGCTTCGCCGCTGGGCGACTGAAATGCTTGCCAAGTTGCAGGAGGAGCTATCGGATCACGAAGGGGTACAGAGTCGCAGACACGTCATCAAGCAGGTTCAGGAGATGGTAACGAGAGACGCAGGACAGGATCTGTCCGTGAAGATGATCGCAGACAAGGTGTATTTGCATCCCGTTTATTTGTCCAAGATCTACAAAGCCGAGACAGGTGAGGGGCTGGGCGATTATATGATTCGTATGCGGATGGAGCGCGCATTGT
This sequence comes from Paenibacillus sp. NPDC057886, assembly GCF_042796655.1. Taxonomy (NCBI): domain Bacteria; kingdom Bacillati; phylum Bacillota; class Bacilli; order Caryophanales; family Paenibacillaceae; genus Paenibacillus; species Paenibacillus sp. NPDC057886. The sequence goes on from NZ_JBHVMZ010000001.1 coordinate 312,514, forward strand.
ATTTGCTCAAAAACACGAACAAAAAGATATACGAGATCACCAGTGAGCTGGGGTACCAAAATCCGCAATATTTCAGCAAAATGTTCAAAAAGCATTATGGGATGACACCGAATGAATATCGGGATCAGGCATAATTTCAACACCATTCCAATATATAGGTTGCCAAAGGTGCAGAAATCTTGTTTTCGTGACATAGGCTGAAAGACCCGGCAGGCCTATAATGAAAGGGTAACCAAAATGATTAAGGGGGAACAACAAATGAGAGCGAAATCTACAAAAAAGAGATGGCTACCGCTCCTCGCTACGACAACCTGTCTCGCTGTCATCCTTTCTGCATGTGGAGGAGGTAACAATGGCGGTGAGAACGCGGGTTCGAGCACGTCAGCTGTTGAAAACGAATACAAAGAAAAATATGATCCTGCAGTAACCATTACAACGGCATGGGGAATTGATCCTGAGCTAAAATTCAAAAATGGTGAATCGATGGAAAATAATGTGGCTACCAAGTGGGCCAAAGAGCAATTCGGCATCGACATCAAATCCTTGTGGTCTGTGACGGATACGAACAACGCATTCGCGACAAAACTTCGTCTTGCTATGTCATCAGGACAGGAGATGCCTGATGTGGTAACGGTAGGGGACAACCTGCTTGCACAGGATCTGATTGATTCCGGCATGTATCAGGAAGCGGGTCCGCTGTTCGACAAATATGCTTCCGACACATGGAAAAAAGCGATGGAGCAGGATCCTAATGTATGGAACCAGTATAGCCGTGACGGCAAAAGAATGGGTATTCCCGTACTGGACTACGCCTACAACAATGATTACCTGCTGTGGATTCGCCAGGATTGGCTAGACAAGCTGAATCTGAAAGCACCAAAAACCATTGACGAACTGGAAACGGTAATGGAAGCCTTCAAAAATCAAAATCCGGATGGATTAGCTCCTGACAAGGTTACTCCACTGAGCATCGGTTTCAAAACATCCATGAACACTTGGATGGGTGATCCATCCTGGATTTTCGGTGCATACGGAACACTGCCATTCCAATGGAATGTAGCTGAAGATGGCAAGCTGGAGTATGGTTCCATCAATCCTGGCATGAAGCAAGGTCTGACCAAATTGAGCGAATGGCTCAAAAAAGGATATATCCCGCAGGAAGCAGCATTATGGGATGAAAACAAAACAGCCGAGCCAGCAGTGGCAGGTACAGCTGGTATTATCCCAGGTCCATACTGGATGAGCGGATGGCCGCTTCTGGATACAGTAAAGAATGTGCCAAGTGCCGTTTGGAAACCGATTGAAATCCCGACCGGTCCAGAAGGCAAAGCCATGCGCCACGGTACACAGTTTGTTAACGGCGTCATTCTGATCAAGAAAGACATGGAGCACCCTGAAGCGTTCTTCACGTATGAGAACTACCTGTTCGACAATTATGCAGACCCGGCACCGGGTAGCCCGTATGATAATGGTCTGTTTGCAAAGTATGACTATCAATTGGATGCCAATGGCAAACAAATGCCGATAGACCAAATTGAAGGCGGATATGTGAACGTTGTACGTTATTTGCTCGTTCGTGACGGTGCCCGTATTCCGGATGCTCAGATGAAAGCCCTGCTGAATCTGGCAGATGGCAAGGAGCCTGAGACGAAGCTTGAGAAGGATGTTGCTGTCAACTACGGTAAAGAGACCCCTGCCGCAGCGAAAGTATTGCTCAGTCAGGAAGAAATCTCCTACAAAAACATGTTTACAGGTCCTACAACAGCGACGATGAAATCCAAGCTCGACTACCTGAACAAAATTGAGAATCAAGCATTCAACGAAATTATTTATGGCAAAAATCCGGTAGATGCGTTCGATACATTTGTACAAACGTGGAAATCGGGTGGCGGTGACCAAATCACACAAGAGGTCAACGAATGGTATGACAGTGTGAAAAAATAAGGATACAGGAGCGTGCAGACCAACCAAGTCTGCACGCTTTTTTTGTCGTTATGAGAGCCTGATTTGCTTCGGGAAGGCGTAGGTCAACGGTGGATGAATGATTGAAAAGACAGTGAGTCCAAACTGGTTGCTTTTGTGCCATTTATATTGCTTTTATGTGCTGTTTGACCTATGCAAACGGTTGATATAATCGCAGTATAAGCCACTCAGGGAGTACTTGAGTAGGAAGAATTACAGGGGGAGCAATCATGAGAACTTTAAAACGAACTTGGCCATTTCACGTAATGCTGCTGCCAGCCATCATCTTTCTGATCATATTCAGTTATGTGCCTATGGGCGGAATCGTTATGGCATTTCAGAACTACAAACCATGGCTCGGCATCAGCGGCTCGGAGTGGGTCGGGCTTGATAATTTTAGATATTTGTTTGAACGCGAGGACAGCCTGCAAGTCATTTGGAATACACTGATCATTGCTGTGCTCAAACTCATCTTTAACTTGTTTGTCCCGTTTGTGTTCGCTATTTTGTTGAATGAGGTTCGCAAGATGGCAATCCAGCGAACGATCCAAACCTTGGTGTATCTGCCTCACTTCTTGTCTTGGGTTATCCTGGGCGGAATTCTGATTGATCTGTTATCCACCGGAGGACTGGTGAACCGGGTACTGGGGACATTTGGACTTGGGCCATATTTCTTCCTTGGAGATAACAGCTGGTTCCGACCGACGATCATTCTGACGGATGTGTGGAAGGAATTCGGCTATAACATGATTGTCTTTTTGGCTGCTCTTGCCGGCATTAACCCGGCGCTGTATGAAGCAGCAGAGATTGACGGAGCGGGTCGCTGGAAGCAGACGCTGCATATTACCATCCCGTCTCTTGTACCGATGCTGATGGTGGTTGGAACACTGGCACTGGGTAACGTGCTTAACGCCGGGTTCGATCAGATTTTCAATCTGTACAACCCACTCGTATATCAAACGGGCGACATTATTGATACATTCGTTTATCGCTCGGCGCTGGAAAACGGAGAGATGGGCTTCGCGACCGCAATTGGATTATTTAAATCGGTCATCAGCATGGTCTTGATCCTTGTATCATACAGCTTAGCCAAAAAATACGCCGGATACCGCATATTCTAATCGAATGAACTGAGAAAGAAGGGACCACGATGTATCATAAATCAACGCCTTATCGCGTGTTCAACGTCATCAATATTTGTTTTCTCATTTTGGTTGCCATTATGTGTATTGTACCGATGATTCATGTTCTGGCTGTATCCTTCAGTAACAAGGCTGCCGCAGATGCCAACCTCGTCAGCCTCTGGCCGGTAGGGTTCTCACTTGAAGCATACAAAAAAACGATGAATAATCCGATTTTCCTAAACTCTCTCTGGATTTCCTTGCTGCGGACAGTCATTGGTACGGGAATTACGTTGCTGATTACCTTTTTGGCGGCGTACCCGTTGTCGAAAGAAAATAATGAATTTAAAGGAAGAACCGTCTATTCATGGATTTTTGTTTTTAGTATGATCTTCAATGGGGGACTCGTTCCCTTCTATATGGTCATCCAGAAGATCGGCCTGATGGATTCCTTTTGGGTGTTGGTGCTTCCGGGAGCTGTTAATACCTTCCTCGTGATTCTGATGCTAAACTTCTTCCGGGGTATTCCGAAAGAGCTTGAGGAAGCGGCGCTGATGGATGGAGCCAATCACTTCAGAACGTTGTTCAGTATCTTCCTGCCGATTTCCATGCCATCGATCGCAACAATTGCACTGTTCAGCATGGTGTTTCACTGGAACTCATGGTTTGACGGATTGCTCTACATGAACAATGCCAAGGATTATCCGCTGGCTACTTTCATGCAGACCGTAATTATCAAACGTGATATGAGTACGATGGCCATGAACCCGAAAGAGATGGAAACCATTTCTCAAACCACAGTAAGAGCGGCACAAATTTTTATTGGAAGTGCGCCAATCCTCATTGTGTATCCATTCCTGCAGCGCTTCTTTGTCAAAGGTATGACCTTGGGTTCGGTTAAAGGCTGAGCCTGCATCTAAATTAAACGGAGGTTGATGAAGTGAGCCATTTAAAGGAAGAGTCATTCATTCTCGGAATGGATGTGTCATTTATGGATGAAATTGAGCAGAATGGTGGGAGCTATCGTGACGAGCATGGGCAGCAGGCGGACTTGCTGACCCTTCTCAAGCTGGGGGATGCCAATGCAATCCGATTGCGAATCTGGAATGATCCTGTAGGCGGATTCTGTAATCTGGAGCGGACGGTAGCGGTAGCCAAACGGATCAAGGAACAAGGCTTGCAATTTTTGCTGGATTTTCATTATTCGGATCGCTGGGCTGATCCAGCCAATCAATGGAAGCCAAAGGCGTGGGAGAAGCTGTCCTATGAGGAACTGCAACGTGAGGTATGTACCTATACGGCAGATGTACTGAGAACACTCAAGGAGCATGATGCATTGCCGGACATGGTCCAAGTGGGGAATGAGATTACACCTGGTATGTTATGGGATGAAGGACGTGTCGGTGGGGAAGAGCATGATACCGACGAACAGTGGGAGCGTTTTGCTGGACTTGTGAAGTATGGCATCGCTGCTGTTAAATCGGTTGATTCAGAAATCAAAATTATGATTCATATAGACCGAGGTGGTGATAATGCGGAGAGTCGCAAGTTCTATGATCGATTTGAAGCCCTTGGTGTAGAGTTCGATATCATTGGGCTCTCATATTACCCTTGGTGGCATGGAACACTGGATGCACTGCGGGATAATCTGCATGACCTGGCTAAACGCTACGGCAAACCCATCAATGTGGTTGAAACCGCTTATCCTTGGACATTGGAGCAGCCTGAAGGCCACGAGTGGATTCTGAATCAGGAAGAACTGTTGCTGCCCGGGTATCCGGCAAGTGTGGAAGGACAGACACGTTATCTGAAGGATCTGCTGCAGATTATTCGTGAGGTTCCCGGCGGTCTCGGAGCGGGATTCTATTACTGGGAGCCTGCCTGGATTCCTAGCAAGGAAGAGTGGTCTGTTGGACATCCGAATAACTGGGGCAACCTGACGATGTTTGACTTCAAGGGTCAGAAGTTGCAATCGTTTTCAGCGCTGAAGGCTGGAGAGGAAATTGACACTGCATTGGATGAGCAGCCGAGTGCTGCATTGATCAAATAGATAATTAAAATGAAATGAATGAAGGAGTTGTCAGCATGACATACAAATATCCACCGGTAAGTTCCAAAGCACCCCATATGTTACACGGTGCAGACTATAACCCGGAGCAATGGCTCCGCTATCCTGAAGTACTCGAAGAAGATATCCGCCTGATGAAGCTTGCCAAATGTAATGTGATGTCCATTGGTATCTTCTCATGGGTATCCCTTGAACCGGAAGAGGGTGTGTACACGTTTGAATGGCTCGACCAAGTACTGGATCGTTTTGCTGCCAATGGAATCTATGCATTCCTGGCTACCCCAAGCGGTGCAAGACCTGCCTGGATGTCGGCCAAGTATCCCGAAGTGTTGCGTGTTGGGGCCAATCGGGTTCGCAACCTGCATGGCTTCCGTCACAACCATTGTTATACATCTCCGGTATACCGAGAGAAGGTTACTGCAATTAATACAAAACTTGCAGAACGTTACTCAGATCATCCCGCAGTAATTGGCTGGCACATTTCCAATGAATTCGGCGGGGATTGCCACTGTGATTATTGTCAGGACGCTTTTCGCGGCTGGGTGAAAAACAAATATGGCACACTGGACGAGTTGAATCATTCCTGGTGGACGACTTTCTGGAGCCATACCGTGACGGATTGGAGCCAAGTGGAGTCTCCTGCCCCGCACGGAGAGACACAGGTCCATGCGATGAATTTGGACTGGCGCAGGTTTGTCACCGATCAGACCGCTGATTTTATCGTGCACGAAACGAAACCGCTGAAGGCCAAAAATCCCGATCTGCCAGTAACGACCAACCTGATGGAATTTTATGAAGGATTGAACTACTGGAAGTTCGCTGACATTCTGGATTTCCTGTCATGGGACAGTTATCCGACATGGCATGATGCGGACGAAGAGGATACGCTGGCATCCAGAGTCGCGATGATGCATGATATCGTTCGTTCCATCAAGGGGGGACAACCGTTTCTATTGATGGAGAGCACACCAAGCTCAACTAACTGGCAAGAGACCAGCAAATTGAAACGTCCGGGCATGCATTTGCTGGCGTCTCTACAAGCGGTGGCTCACGGCTCGGACAGTGTACAATACTTCCAGTGGAGAAAGAGTCGGGGTTCCAGTGAAAAGCTTCATGGAGCGGTTGTAGATCATGTTGGACATGAACATACCCGTGTGTTCCAGGATGTAACTGACGTGGGAACGGCACTGGAAGGAATGCAGGCGGTGGTTGGAACGTCCGTTCCAGCCGAGGTTGCCATCATCTTCGACTGGGAAAACCGCTGGGCAGTAAAGGATTCCCAAGGGCCGCGTAACATCGGAGTGAAGTACGAGCAGACGGTGGAATGGCATTATGATGCCTTTTGGAAAAAAGGTGTGCCTGTGGACGTCATCGACATGGATGCTGATCTATCCAAGTACAAACTGCTCATCGCACCTATGCTCTATTTGGTACGTGAAGGAGTGGGCGAACGCATTGAGCGATTCGTGGAAAATGGCGGTACATTTGTAGCAACGTATTGGTCAGGTATCGTAAATGAGAATGATCTGTGCTTCCTCGGAGGATTCCCTGGACCGCTTCGCAAGACGCTGGGGATCTGGTCAGAAGAGATCGACGGCTTGCATGACCGTGATCTGAATGGGGTTGTGCCTGTGAAGGACAACGAGCTTCAACTGAAGGCCGAGTATGATGCTTTCGAATTATGCGACCTGATTCATCTGGAAGGTGCAGAAGCGCTGGCGACGTATCGCTCAGACTTCTATGCCGGACGGCCTGCTTTGACCGTTAATCGTCTTGGTTCAGGTAAAGCCTATTATATGGCTACACGTTTCAAAGCTCCATTTTACGATGATTTCTATGGCAGTCTAATTGCTGATCTGGGTATTGAGCGTGCTCTTGAAACTCAGCTTCCTGCTGGAGTTACGGCACACATCCGTACAGATGGCACGGCGGATTATGTATTTGTGCAGAACTACACACCGGAGCCGAAGCAAGTACAACTGGACAACCAGTCCTATCTTGATCTGCTGAGTGGTGATGCTGTGGAGGGTAGCCTGGATTTGCAGCCATATGACATCCGGGTACTGCGCAGAGCGGCTGAGCGTAAATAATAGATTTGTTACTCATTTGGCTGAACAAGCTGAAATAGTATGCAGAAGGGTCACCCTTAACGTCTCAATCAGACGGAGAGGGTGGTCCTTTTTGTCGTATTAAGATCACGCTGAGTACTTTTTCTGGGCAAGATAAAGGATAAACGTGTCCGCGCAGCGAAGACAAACAGGTAACATTGCAACTCATGACTTTCAGTCTGGGAGGAATTGGAATGAATCAAAGGAATCTAGACGGTAACAGCTTTATTATTCGGCTGGAAATGACAACAAAAGATATCAAGTTTGGCGAAGTGGCCTCGGCCATCTCGGAAGCTGGCGGAGACATTATCGCCATCGACGTAATTTCGACCAATCAGGATGTAAGTGTGCGCGACTTAACTGTCGCTGTAACGGATGCACAAGATAACAGCAAAATTATAGAAGGGGTGCGCCAGCTTAAAGGGGCATCCATCATAAACGTATCGGACCGGACGTTCCTGCTGCACTTGGGCGGCAAGATTGAGGTTACACCGAAAACCCCGATTCATAACCGGGAAGATCTGTCACGCGTATATACACCGGATGTAGCCCGGGTATGTTCGGCCATTTCAGAAGAGCCTGGAAAGGCATTTTCGCTGACAATCAAGCGGAATACGGTTGCCGTAGTATCGGATGGTAGTGCCGTGCTTGGACTCGGCAACATTGGACCACGTGCCGCGATGCCAGTCATGGAAGGTAAAGCGATGTTGTTCAAACAGTTTGCAGGAGTAGACGCTTTCCCGATCTGCCTGGATACACAGGATACCGAGGAAATCATTCGAACTGTGAAAGCGATCTCACCAGCATTTGGCGGGATCAATCTGGAGGATATTTCTTCACCGCGTTGCTTTGAAATTGAGCGTCGCCTGAATGAGGAACTGGACATTCCGGTATTTCATGATGATCAGCATGGTACAGCAGTTGTGTTGTATGCAGGTCTGATCAATGCGCTCAAGCTGGTCGGCAAATCCATCACAGATGTAAAAATTGTCGTCTGTGGTATCGGTGCAGCAGGTGTGGCATGCAGTAATATTTTGCTGTCCGCGGGTGCGAGTCGGGTTGTCGGGGTCGATCGTGAAGGTGCATTGGTAAGGACGAATACCTATGAAAATGAAGTATGGAGCGACTATGCGGCTCGTACCAACCCTGAACTGGAGACAGGTTCACTTCGTGATGTGATTCGCGGGGCAGATGTCTTCATCGGTCTGTCACGCGGTAATCTGTTAACCCGGGAAGATGTGCAAACCATGGCCGCTGACCCGATTGTCTTCGCCATGGCGAATCCGGTACCGGAGATTATGCCGTCTGTGGTGGAAGACATCGTGGCTGTCATGGCGACAGGCCGATCGGATTATCCGAATCAGATCAATAATGTATTGTGTTTCCCGGGTATGTTCAGAGCCGTTCTGGATTGCCGTGCCAGTGAGATTAATGAGGAGATGAAGCTCGCAGCAGCTCAGGCGATTGCTTCAGCCATTTCGGATGAAGAGCGCACCCGTTATTATATTATTCCGAGTGTGTTTAACGATAAAATCGTCAAATCGATGCGCAATCGTGTGATTGAAGCAGCGGTCAAGACCGGTGTGGCAAGACGTATACCGCGTGAACAAACTCGCGAAGGCGGGGACGTGTAAGATGCAAGAGAATTCCCCTCAACATCTGAACCAAAGCACGCTACAATCGGGGCATGAGGATCATGTTGATGGAACGTTAACCGGAGAGACCATTCTTCGCGCGGCTCGTGCTTTTGTACAGGGAGATGCGGCCGCACATACGGATGGTCATGACTGGCCGCATATCGAGCGTGTGACCGCACTTGCGGTCGAGCTTGCACACCGTATGGGTGCCGATCCCTTTATATGTGAACTCGCTGCATTGCTTCATGATGTGCCGGATGAGAAGCTGAACGAAAGTCTTGAAGCCGGGATGGCTAAGCTGAATGCGTGGCTGGATACCCAGCCGCTTGAAGCGGGTACACGTAAAGCCGTGGTAAACATCATTAATTCCATTTCCTATGCAGGAGGACAGCGTCCTGCCGTCTCATCCCTGGAAGCCCAGGTGGTGCAGGATGCGGATCGCCTGGATGCGCTGGGCGCCATTGGTATTGCGCGTACGTTTGCTTTTGCTGGGGCAAGAGGTCGTGAGATGTATGATCCCGCCCTTCCGCCACGAGAGCAGATGACGCGGGAGGAATACCGGAATGGACGCAGTACAACGATCAATCACTTTTACGAAAAGCTGTTCAAGCTGAAAGATCTAATGAACACATCCTATGGCAAGGAACTGGCAGAGCAGCGTCATGACTTTATGGTGCAGTTTGTGGAGCAGTTCAAGCGTGAATGGGATGGAAGGTTTTCATAACTTTCTCCGTATAAGTTAAACATACAATACCCCCTACTTCCGAGAGTGGAGTGTGGGGTATTGTTGTGTATACATAGAAGTAATAGCGAATTTAACTCAGCAACAGGATACAGGGCATGGTAACCCAAAGGCTTCCATGATACAATAAATCGTTCTCCTGAATTGATTCGGGCAAAAAAAGAAATATGGGGTAATAATGATAATGATCATCCAACGAATGAAATCAGTTTCGAAAAAGAGGAGGGGTCACCATGTCATTTGGTGCACGTGTACTTAAGACAGGGATTGCGGTCACGCTGGCCCTGTACCTTAGCAGCATGTTCCTGAACCCGCAATCTCCCGTTCCCGCCGCGATCGCGGCCATCTTTGCGATGCAGCCATCCATTTATCGGTCCTGGAAGTATTTCCTGGATCAGCTGCAGACCACCACACTTGGGGCAATTGTGGCCCTGCTGGGAGGCATGGTGCTGTCCAATGAGCCCATCGCCGTCGGGTTAATTATTGTGCTGGTTATTATGATTTGTCTTAAATTGAATATGGGCGAAACGGTTGGCCTGACGCTGGTAACCGTTGTATCGATTATGGAAGCGTCGGGTGACTGGCATTTTGCATTGAACCGTTTCCTGTTGACACTTGTCGGCATTGTATCTGCTTTTCTTATTAATATTACGGTATTTCCACCCAAGCCAAAGGTTCAGTTCGTGAAGCAGATTCAGAGTGTGTTCAGTGGCATGTCGCTGCTGCTGCGTACATCTATCTCGGATGAGATCAAGGAAGTGGTGTTCCGGGATGAGAAAAACAATCTGGGCGGTTCCATTAAATCTTTGTCAGATAAGTATAATTTGTTTGAAGAAGAACAGAAGAAGATGAAACGTTCCAAATTCAGCGAGACCCGGCAGATGGTCGTATACAAACAGATGCTGCTGAGCCTGCAAAAAGGATTTGATGTGCTGGATTCGGTAGAACGCCATTATTTCCAGGCACAGCGAACACCGGAAATGGATCAGTTCTTTGATACACATCTGGAGCTTGTTATCAAATTCCATGAACATGCGCTGCTCAAATTCGAGGATAAGCTGAAACCAAATGGAGAAGAGGCGGCACAGTTTATTTTGGATAATGATCGTTTCATGGAGCAGGCCATTTCCCAGTTTGATATCGATCAGGAAGGGATGCTGAGACTGTCCATTGTAGCTGCTGCGATCTATGATTATGGCTATCAGCTGGAACGATTAAACCGGCTTGCCGAACATGTGCATAGTGCAAGTGAAGATAAGGAGTCACAGGATAAAATTCTGAATTGGCTTAAATGGCCGTAAACATGGTAATACGGTTTGCGGTGATGTGGTTTCATCATATACAATGGAACCACAACCAGCCCGGACAGCATGTCCGGGTTGTTTTGCATACATAGCGCATAATTTGCGCAACCAACTCAATCGAACCGAGGTAGATACGTATGAATTTAAAAGAGCTTGGCCCTGAATGGATGCAGTGGTTCAATGGACAGGATTTGGAGCAGAAGCAGCACGAAGCGATGCAATTGCTGACTGTTTCCGAAGATGGTTGGCCACATCAGGCGATGATCAGTATGGGGGAAGTCATTGCTATCGCGCCCAACCTGCTGAGACTGGCTTTGTGGCCGGGAACACAGACAAGTATGAATATGAGTCGAACAGGCAAGGCTACCTTGATTGCTGTTCATGAGCACAGCTTGTTATCTATTCGTCTGGATGTGACTTCACTGCCACAACTCATGGAAGCTGTGCATCCGAGAGATCGTTTCGAGGCTCAGGTTTTAAACGTTCGTGTAGATCATGCACCCTATGCAGAGATTACTTCAGGGATAACATTTCAATTAAAAGACGAATCCGGGGCCATTACACGCTGGAGAGAGACTATTGAAGAATTACGACAATAGAATGTGCATAGTTCTATATTCATCCCATTGGAGGGTAATAATAGAATGAAAACAACAAAAAACGCCTCCGCTTGCATCGGGACGTTGTCACTGGTACAATAAAAAATGGTTTTCAGAAAATTAGAACTAATTAACATAAAATAAAAATGTTTACTTTCTAATTAATTATACCATAGCCTTTTCGGGCTTGTCAAATGGGCTTTTGAGGACACAATCCGGGGAAAGAGGGGCGTATTAACATATGAGTACAGACCAGCAATGGAGCGAGGAGCAACAGCGGGTCAACATTGTAACGGAACAGATTGATCGGAAAATCGACATCCTAGAAAAAGAGGTAGGTTCCTTCAGGGACGAAGTTGTGGGGATGAGAAAAGACTTTTGGGACGAAGTCACCATGAACTTCAGCGAAGCGGATGACGTGGGTGAGACCTCCACCAGTATGAGACAGCAATCACAGGTTCTATCGGATCGGGAGCGCAGTCATCTGAATACGGCAGCAGCGCTGGACAAAATGAAACGGCTGCATCATTCACCGTATTTCGGACGCATTGATTTTAAGGAAAGTGGCTATCCAAATGCAGAACGAATCTATCTGGGGATCGCATCATTGCTGGATGAGCAGGAGGAATCCTTCCTTGTCTATGACTGGCGTGCACCTATATCGAACCTGTATTACGATGGTGCGCCAGGTCCGGTTACGTATCATACACCGAGCGGTGAGATAAGTGGGAATATTGAGATGAAGCGGCAGTTTGTCATTCGGGATGGACGTATCCGCTTTATGTTCGACACCGGGGTTACGATTGGGGATGAACTGTTACAGGCCGTTCTCAGTCGAACCTCAGATGCTCAGATGAAAAGCATTGTGGCGACGATTCAGAAGGAGCAGAACCGGATTATCCGTAATGACCGGACTCGCATGCTGATCGTGCAGGGAGCTGCGGGCAGTGGTAAAACATCCGCTGCACTTCAGCGTGTCGCGTATCTTCTCTATAAATACCGCGAGCATCTGCAAGCGGATCAGATGGTCCTTTTCTCGCCAAACCCGATGTTCAACAGTTATGTTTCCACCGTGCTGCCTGAGCTTGGGGAGGAAAATATGCTGCAAACGACCTTCCAGGAGTATCTGGAACGCCGTCTTGGCCGTGAATATCAGCTGGAAGACCCATTCATTCAGCTTGAATACGTACTAACCGGAACAGAAGATCCTCAGTACAAAGCGCGTATGTCCGGCATTCGATTCAAGTCATCCGAATCTTTCCTGAAGGTGATAACGCGCTATAAGGACAGCATGATGTCTGAAGGTATGAAGTTCAAGCCGGTTCGTTTCCAGGGAAAGGCTGTGGTTACAGCAGAGGCCATGGCAGAGAAATTCTATAGCTTCGAGCCATCCGTCAAACTGGTGAATCGATTGGAAATACTGCGGGACTGGATGCTGAAAGAGTTATCAGCCTTTGGTAAGGGCGAATTGGAAGCACCTTGGGTAGATCAACAGTTGGATCTGATGGAGCCGGAGGATCTGCAGCGGGCCTATCAACGTCTGAAGCGTAAGCAAAAAGGGAAGTCGGACACGTTCGATGATTTCCAGCAGGAGCGAGAGATCCTTGCCCGGATGGTGGTCAGTGATCGGCTTAAGCCTTTGCGCAAATGGATTAAATCGTTGCGTTTTGTCGATGTTCGTCAGCTGTACGCGAACTTATTCAACGAACGTGCCCAGATGGTTCGCCTGTTGGGAGAAGAAGCACTGCCTTCACACTGGGAAGAGATTGGCGAGATGACACTGCGCAGACTGAAAGTACAGGAGCTGGCGTATGAGGATATCACACCTTATTTGTATCTGCGTGAGTTGCTGCTCGGTTTCCATATTAACTCCAATATCCGCCATGTGATCATTGACGAGGCACAGGATTACTCTGCTTTCCAGCTGGCCTTTATGAAAAGATTGTTCCCGAGATCGAAAATCACCGCACTTGGAGATTTTAATCAAGCCATCTATGCACACTCTTCGGTATTGAGTGGTACGGGGCCGCTGACTAACCTCTATGGACCGGAAAATACAGAAGTAATTGAGCTGACGAGAAGTTATCGTTCAACACAGGAAATCGTGGAGTTTACACGCGGCATGGTTCCAGGTGGAGAAGAGATTGTTCCATTTAACCGGGGCGGGGAGAAGCCGAAAGTGATTGTTTCCTCCAATGAACAGGAGCATCTGGATGTCATTACAGCTGATCTCAAACATCTGATTCAGGAAGGGTATGAATCGGTTGCGGTCATCTGCAAAACGGCGGAAGAGAGCAAGGACGTACACGAAGCATTAAGCAAAGTACTGGCTGCGGCACCGAAGCTGATCAAGAAAACAACGCTGGCCTTTGAACGCGGTGTGCATGTCATCCCGGCGTATCTGGCCAAAGGTGTGGAGTTTGATGCGGTTCTGATCTATGACGGATCTGCATCGCAATATGCGCAGGAACATGAACGTAAGCTGTTCTATACGGCCTGTACCCGTGCCATGCATTTACTGCATGTCTATTGCATGGGTAAACCAAGCCCGTTCATTACGTCCCAGTCCGAAGAATTGTATGATATGGGCAAGGTGTCTGCGGCTCAAGCCGACTAACTTCGTCTTTCATGTTCATGAAGGAGGCTTCCGTTCGAAAGGACGGGAGTCTTTCTGTGTATTGCGTAATACGATGTGGGGAATAAGAAGCTCCATAAGGTTGGCTTTGGTGTGAGAAGTAGGGAGGAGATCATTGGTAATAGATATCTCTTAATGAATATCTCTTCTGACATCAGATTGGATGGATTAGGTTTCATGGATAAAAAATGATCTATCCTTTGTGTTCATGCACAATAGGTGTGAATTTTCTTTACACATGACGGCGAGACTCATATAATCGTAACAATCTATTTTTTTTGGATCGTTTATTTAATGAAGGAGGCAGCAACATGAACACACCATCTTTTGAACGCCCATTAATGGCGGATTGCGTACCGGATCTGGTGGCAACAGCACGGGGAGACTTGCCTGCTACGTTGGTCATTCGGGGCGGAACGCTGGTTAATGTGGTTTCGGGTGAAATTTTGCCGGGCATGTCTGTAGCGGTACAGGGAGCCCGGATTGCATATGTTGGCAAAGATGTAAGCCACACGATCGGAGAGCATACACGCATCATTGAGGCTGAAGGCAAATACATTGCTCCCGGATTGCTGGATGGGCACTGTCACATTGAAAGTACACAAATGAAAGTAACGGAGTTTGCGAGAGCCGTTCTGCCTTCCGGTACAACGGGAGGATTCTTTGACCCGCATGAAATCTCCAATGTGCTTGGACTCAAAGGTCTGCGATTGATGCTGGATGAAGCTCGGACGACGCCAATGGCTGCTTATATGCAGGTAGCTTCCTGTGTTCCTTCCACACATCCTGGACTGGAGACAACAGGCGCTTATATTGGACCGGAAGAAGTGGCGGAAGCCCTTTCCTGGGGTCCGGATATGATTGGTCTCGGTGAAGTGATGAACTTCCCTGGGGTCGTGTACGGGGATGAGACGATGATTGGTGAGATTCAGGCGACACTCCGAGCCGGCAAGGTGGCTGACGGTCACTTCACCTGGGCGGCGGATGACTGGCGTCTGCCAGCCTACGCAGCAAGCGGTGTTACGGGGGATCATGAATGTGTTACGAAGGAAGATGTGGTGGAACGCCTGCGGCTTGGCATGTACGCCAAAATGCGTCAGGGCTCTGCATGGCATGACGTTGCGGAAACGATCAAAGCCTGCACAGAGCTTGGCCTGGATACACGCCGCATGATGCTGGTTACCGATGACCGGAGTTCGGAATCGCTGCTCAAAGAAGGTCATATGGACTTTGTTGTTCGTTTGGCTATTTCTCAAGGGGTGAAGCCGGTTACCGCTTTCCAGATGGCGACGATCAATACGGCTGAACGTTTCGGTGTAGCACGCGACATTGGTGCGGTTATTCCGGGGAATATCGCTGACATTATTTTGCTGGATGGGCGCTTGGCTGATGTTCGTGTAGGCATGACGATTGCCGCAGGGCATGTCGTGGCAGAGAACGGCAAAATGACTGCGGTCTGGGACAGCTTCACGTATCCGGAAGAGGCGCTGAACACCGTGAAGCTGGAAGCCGACATTCAGCCGAAGGATATGGAGCTATCTGCGCCGATTACCGAAGGTACAATTGGAGCAAAAGTGATTCATGTGACGGAGAATCATGTGGATACCAAAGAGAAGCATGTTAATGTCACGGTGGAACATGGCAATGTCGTCGTTTCAACTTCAGGTGAAATCTGCAAAATTGCGGTGATCGAGCGTCACAAACAAACGGGCAATCGCGCCGTTGCCCTTGTTGGGGGCATTGGCTTCACAGGCCCTGCGGCCATTGCGATGACCGTAGCCCATGACAGTCACAATCTGCTCATTATCGGTAATGATGACACGTTGATGGCTGAGGCGGGCAACCGGGTCATTGGCATGCAGGGTGGCGTAGCCGTTGTGACTGCCTCTGGTGTGACCGAATTCCCGCTGCGCATTGCAGGCTTGATGTCCACGGAATCTTTTGAAGTGGTAGCAGCTCAATCTGCAGCTGTTAGTGAAGCGTTACAGTCTGCTGGCTGTACGTTAAATAACGCATTTATGACGCTGTCTCTGTTGGCACTTGTTGTTATTCCGGAATTGCGCTTGTCTGATAAGGGCTTGGTACGCATTTCGGCAGAAGGCATTGAGCTGGTATCCCTGTTTGATGAGATGGTGGAGAATACACCGGCTGCTCCAGCCGGTAATTAACGAATAACGTCGTATCCTTTCATCCTTGAAACGGGTAGGAAATTGAAGGTCGCCTTTGGGCGGCCTTTTTTATTTTTACAGGAAAACGCTTACTAGGTCTTGAGTCGTCTGTTGTACATATGCAAAAAATGACCCATGTGGAGATGAAATGAAGCTTAAATTAAAAAGTTTTTCATAAATGAGACTTTAGAACTATAAATACAGAAGTGTGAATACCCGAAATAATGTTATATGATTCTTTCGTCGTAAGTCTAAGAGATGATGTTGCATATAAAAGCAATGTAAATAGTCGTACATCGAAATTGTACCAATGAATGAATATAAAACGACAGAATTTCATCGAGATTTGCACGATAGAGCTGCATAACATCAAAGGGAGTGTACAAATATGAAAAGCAAAAAGAGATACCAATTCATTTTGTTAATGAGTTGTTTCATGCTGTTTACGGGGAATGCGTATGTTTGCAAGGCCACTGCACTTGGCTCAGTCGACAGTTATGAAACCATCCATGGAACGGTTCAGGGATCGGTAAGAGCAACCTGGGTATGGGATACCACACAGATTCAAAATAACCCTCAGCTAGTGCTGAAGTTTGCCACAACGAACAAAATCAATACGATCTACCTACAAATGAATCGGGATGTAAAGCTTCCGTACTATACATCTTTCATTCGTCAAGCCAGAGAGAAAAATATTGCCGTGGACGTTATGGATGGAAGACCTGCCTGGGGACTGACGGAGAGCCGGGATCAAATTGCAGACTTTCTGGACTGGGTTGAAGCGTATCAAAATCAAGTTGAGCCCAATGAGAAATTTGCCGGCATTCATCTGGACATTGAACCTCATGTACATCCAGAGTGGAAAACCAATCAGGCCAGTGTGATTACGCAGTGGCAGGGGAACGTTCAATACATCGTCGATCGGGCCGCACGAATGAAGATGCCTGTAGCCGCTGACCTGCCTTTCTGGCTGGATGGTTATAAAATTCCGGGTTCCACGATGAATGTAAGCAGCTGGATGATCCGCAAGTTTGACTCGATCACCATTATGGCTTATCGGGATACGGCTGCGGCCATCTATAATGTAGCGAAGGATGAGCTTGAGGAAGCGTCACTTTTGGGTAAAATGGTATCGATCGCCGTGGAGACCAAGCAAAGCAAGGAAGGCGATTTTATTACCTTTTATGAAGAGGGTACAGCATATATGGAAGCACAGCTCAAGTTGGTAGAGAAAATGGCAAGTGTGCATTCGTCCTTCAACGGATTCTCGGTGCATGAGTACAGCTCATGGGAGACATTGAAAAAGTAAAATGAAATTCCATTCATCAGAATAATATAGAAGGTGCTTACGGCCGAACGGGCTGAAGCACCTTCTTTGCATCTGTTAACTCATATAAAAGTGGAGAACAGTGAAGTATCGTCAGTTCAGAGTGCCGAATGCCGATCCTGAAAGGAGTTTAAGCTTAGACCAGTGCAGGTTCCATCGCTACTTTCTCATAAAACATTTTGCGATATTGGGACGGGGTAATATTTTTGTGTTTTTTGAATGTGGTAATGAAGTAGCTCAAATGCTCGAACCCGACATCCATGGCAATATCCACAATTTTGTGATCGGTATTCTCAAGCTGATAACAGGCCTGCTGGATGCGATAATAGTTGATATAGTCGACCGGACTTTTCTGCACCATCTGTTTGAAAAAGCGGCAAAAGTGTCCTTCGCTCATATTGGCTTCATCTGCCAGTTCTTTTAACTTGAGGGGTTCAGGGTAACGCTTGTGGATATAACTTAACACTGATTTCAGACGCTCCACTTTATCATGACTGCCTGATGGGACGGTGCCTTTGAGTGCAGCAGGTTTCATATGTTCAAACATTTGTGCAAATATTAGATAGAGGTAAGCTTTGGTTGTCATCTCGCAGGTTGGTGTCCCGGCGGCATGATCGGCGAAAATTCGTTTTAAATGAAAAATGATTTCTTGCCCCCACGCTTCATCGGTTTGGATATGGTAAGGGGGGATCACCGTTTTGTGTACAAGCGGGCCAACAAATTTCTCTTGTACAGCATCAAACGTCCGACTGCCTAACAGCTCCGGGTTAAATACAATGGATGAAAACACGCAGGGAACATCGCCCTTCAGATAGCCAGCGTGAATTTCCCCCCGATTAATAAAGATGGCTTCTCCCGCCTGAACCTCTACCGTATTCATATCAATTTGAAAAACAGCGCTGCCCTGAGTGACCATGGTGAATTCCATTTCATCATGCCAGTGGCAATCGAGAATGCTGTCGCCATTCAATTGTTGAATATCCGGGTACACACTGACTGGATACATGGCATTGCCGTGAATTCGGTCTTCCCGTAATCGTTCACGTTCCATATGAGAATCTCCTTTTGCATCATTATTAATGTAAACGTTCCCATAGATTGGTGGTGTTTATAAAGAAACGGATAAGAAATATCAAAATCGTGATATATTTGGTCAAAATATGAGAAGAAATTCGTTATTAATGTCAATATTATTATAGTATAACCGAAGGGGGAAAGAAAACATGAAATTTACTGATGGATTCTGGATGACTCGTGAAGGGTACCACATTCAAAACCCGACTGACATTCGTGATATTGTGCAAAAAGAGGATTCTTTGACCGTATATGCGGCAACTAAATATATTCGCACCAAAGGCGACACTTTGAATGGTACATTGCTTAAAGCGACGTACAGCTCACCTATGCCTAACGTTATTCGTGTAACTTTGAATCACCATAAAGGCGGAGTAAAAAAAGGACCTGTATTTGAGCTTAATACTCAAGATGCGAACGTTGATATCTCAAAAACTGAACAAGGTGCTGTTTTGAAAAGCGGCAATCTGGAAGTTCAAATTGACAAAACAAACGGTTGGGATGTCAGCTTCTTGTATGAAGGAAAACGCATTACAGGTAGCGGTCAAAGAGCGGCTGGTTATATTACAGGTCCGAGCAAGGAAGCGTACTTCCGCGAACAGCTGGATCTCGGCATTGGTGAATACGTTTACGGACTTGGTGAGCGCTTCACGCCATTTGTTAAGAATGGCCAAGTGGTTGACACTTGGAATGAGGACGGCGGTACAAGCAGTGAGCAGTCATATAAGAACATTCCTTTCTACTTGTCCAATAAAGGATATGGCGTATTTGTAAACCATCCTGAACGCGTATCGTATGAGATTGCATCTGAGAATGTATCTAAAGTGCAGTTCAGCGTAGAAGGCGAGACGTTGGAATACTTCATTATCGGCGGTGACAATCCAAAGGATGTACTTGATAATTATACCAAATTAACAGGTAAACCAGCGCTTCCACCAGCATGGACGTTTGGTCTGTGGCTGACAACTTCATTCACAACGGATTATGATGAAGCAACGGTTAACCATTTTGTAGATGGCATGGCTGAACGTGATCTTCCGCTGTCTGTATTCCATTTTGACTGCTTCTGGATGAAGGAATACCAATGGTCTGATTTCGTATGGGATGAAGCGATGTTCCCAGATCCGGAAGGCATGCTTGCACGTCTGAAAGAGAAAGGACTCAAAATCTGTGCGTGGATCAATCCATACATTGCAGAAAAATCCTACTTGTTCGATGAAGGTATGGAGAAAGGTTATCTGGTAAAAACAGCGGATGGCAGCGTATGGCAATGGGATATGTGGCAAGCAGGTATGGCTCTGGTTGATTTCACGAATCCGGATGCTGTTAATTGGTATAAGAGTAAGCTGGAAGTTCTGCTTGATCAAGGTGTTGATTCATTCAAAACAGACTTCGGTGAAAGAATTCCGACAGATGTCGTATACTTCGATGGCTCTGATCCGGTTAAAATGCACAACTATTATACACAGCTCTATAACAAAGCTGTATTTGAATTGCTCGAAGAAAAGATTGGCAAAAACGAAGCGGCCCTGTTTGCACGCTCTGCAACAGCAGGTGGTCAACAGTTCCCGGTTCACTGGGGTGGAGACTGCTCTTCTACTTATGAATCCATGGCTGAATCACTTCGGGGCGGTCTCTCGCTTGGTCTTTCCGGTTTCGGATTCTGGAGCCATGATATCAGTGGCTTTGAAAGCACAGCAACCCCTGACGTATACAAACGCTGGGTACAATTCGGACTTTTATCTTCTCACAGCCGCCTACACGGAAGCACTTCGTATCGTGTGCCTTGGCTGTTCGACGAGGAATCCGTGGACGTTGTTCGTGACTTTACCAAACTCAAAATCAGCTTGATGCCGTATCTCTACAATTCTGCGGTGGAGTCGACTGTAAAAGGTATTCCGATGATGCGCGCTATGCTGCTGGATTTCCCTGACGATCCAACAACATACAGCCTGGATACACAATACATGTTTGGTGATTCGATCCTGGTGGCTCCAATCTTCAACAAGGAGGGTGATGTTCGTTATTACCTGCCTGAAGGTACATGGACCAACTATCTGACATGTGTCAAAGTTGAAGGTGGACGCTGGATTAGCGAAAACCATGACTTCAAAACACTGCCAATGATGGTTAAGCCAAACAGCCTGATTGCTGTTGGTGCTGTAGATAGCAAACCGGATTATGACTTTGCGGATAATGTGTCCCTTCACTTGTTCGAACTGGCTGACGGCAACTCCGCTCAAGCGGTGGTTGTAAACCAAAGTGCTGAGCAGGAGCTGGTTGTTAACGTATCTCGTAACGGCTCTGTTCTGGAAGTTCGTGCTGAAGGTGCAGGCAAACCATGGAATATCGTGCTGCGTGGCATCGAAAGTGTATCCGGCGTAGAGGGCGGTTCCCAAGCGTCTGGTGCAAATGGTGTTGTCGTTACGGCAGCAGCAGGTGTTAGCTCGCTTACAATTCAACTGTAATGTTTATTGGATAAACAGAAGGACGGTGCCGCAAGGTGCCGTCTGTTTGTCTACTGTCGTGCCATGGAAGTATGGTTCTAACAAGGAAATGGTAGTATCATTTAATTGCTAGCGACAGATAAAGATAGGGGATTATATTAAATGAGTACAACGAATTCAGGTTTACACCAAACCATTACAGCAGAGAGACTGCATCAGTTGGTAGAGAATAATTTTGGAACCGCTACCATTGTGAAGAGTTTTGCACTGTTGCAGGGTGGACTTTTTAATACAACGTATCGAATTCAGCTTGAACATGCAACGTATGCGGATGTGATATTACGTTTGGCTCCAGAGCGGGCAGAGATGCCGCTGGGCTCTGCTGGCGATCCGTTATTTTCATTTGAGCGTACGATGATGTCTGCTGAACCTGTTGTTTATGAATATTACCGTAAAGCAGGCATTCCTGCTCCAAATATTATTGCCTGTGATGACAGCGGATTGATCATTCCGAGAACCTACATGTTTATGGAGTTTATCCCCAGTAAACAGCTGGATCATTCATCGATTTCGGAAGCAGATAAAGAACGGTTATATCATCAGCTCGGCGCATATACGGCTGTCATGCATCAGATTAAGGGTGAATCTTTTGGCTGGCCGCAGGGCGATGGGACGATTAAAGGCTCGGATCATTGGTCCGAGGTGCTGCACTCTTTTGCAGAGGAGACGGCACTCAAAGCGGCACAAGCCGGGTATATGCCAGGTGTTGGGGAAGAAATCGCAGATATGTTCATAACAAATAAGGATTTATTTGATCAGGTAACTGTTCCGGTTCTTGTTCATAACGATCTGTGGGAAGCTAACGTGCTTGTCCATGAGGAAAACGGGGAGCTAAACATTGCCGCCATCATTGATGGGGATCGTTCCATGTTTGCGGACAGGGCGTTTGAGGCCATTTTATCGTCAGAATCATCAACTGGTTTTCATGAAGGCTATGGCTGCCCACAGGATATGTCCGATGAGGGACAGGCACGCCTTCTTGCCTATCGCATACTGTCCTCTTATTTTAATGCATATGTGCATGAACATCAGGTTGATCAGCCGGAAGCAGGGCAGAAGTATCGCGAGCGTACGCTGGAACTATTGAAAGAATGGAAAGGACTTAAACTTAACGAATAAGTAGGAGGGTTTAGTATGAAAGAATATATTCAATATCCGATGTGGGACGCAACATTGCCATTGGAAGAACGATTAAATGACTTGATTGCGCGTCTGACAACGGAGGAGAAGATTCGATTAATTCCTACTCGTGAAGCCGCAGTACCCCGATTGGGGATACCTGGATACAATGTGGGAGGAGAGGCGGCTCACGGGGTTGCCTGGATAGGTGAGGCTACCGTTTTCCCGCAGCCGCTCGGTCTGTCGAGCACCTGGAATACGAAGCTCATGCGTGAAATTGGTTCCGTCATCGGAGATGAAGCCAGAGCATACCACCACCGTGCACCGGAGCGTCACGGCTTGACCTTATGGGCGCCAACTGTCGATCTGGAACGGGATCCGCGTTGGGGGAGAACGGAAGAAGGCTATGGTGAGGACCCCGTACTGACAGGTGAAATGTCGGCAGCTCTTGTGAAGGGTATGCAGGGTAACCACTCGTTCTATCTGAAAATGGTAGCGACGTTGAAGCACTTTTTTGCCAACAATAATGAGAAGGATCGGTTGAATTGTTCATCCAGCATCGATCCGCGTAACTTGCGTGAATATTATTTAAAAGCATTCGAGACACCTTTCGTAGAAGGTGGGGCCTTGTCCATGATGACAGCCTACAATTCGATCAACGGCACACCAGCCATTGAAAGTCCCTATGTGAATGATGTAGTCAAGGGTGAGTGGGCCATGCCTGGATTTATCGTGTGTGACGGGGGGGACTTGTCCCAGACGGTCAATTATCACGGTTATCATGCCACGCATGCGGAATCGGCGGCAGGGGCATTAAAGGCAGGCGTGGACTGTCTGACGGATGAGGTCGACTTAGTCGTATCTGCCTTGGAAGAGGCGCTTGAGCGAAACTTGCTGGAGGTCGAGGATCTTGACCGGGCCATTCGTAATATTTTTGGCGTGCGGATGCGGCTTGGACAACTGGATCAGACGGGACTTAACCCGTATGCTTCGATATCGGAATCTGTATTGTGTGCGCCTGAACATGCCAAATTAAGTTATAGAGCAGCAGCCGAGTCTATCGTTTTACTCAAAAATGACGGACTGCTCCCTCTCCAATCGGAAAGATTGAAGAAGGTTAGTGTTATTGGTCCCCTTGCGGATGTGGTCTATACCGATTGGTACAGTGGCACACTGCCTTATCGTGTTACCGCTTTGGAAGGACTGCGTAAGCAGCTTGGCGGTGCGGAAGTATCTTTTGCAGATGGCAATGATCGCATCAGTCTGAAGACAGCCGATGGCAAGGTAATCACGCTTGGTGCGGAAGGAAAGCTTATAGCCGTGCCGGAAGGCAGTGCGGAAGCCGCAGAATTTGTTCATCAGGATTGGGGCTGGGGAAGTCATACGCTGCGAAGTGTGAAGAATAATCGCTATGTTTCGTTAACCGAACAGGGCATCTATCAGGCGAATGCGCCGGAGATTGGTGGCTGGTTCGTCAAGGAAGTGGTACAGATTGATTCACAACCGGATGGAAACAGTACGCTGCGAACGTGGAACGGACTGCCACTAAGGTTGGATGAACATCAGGGGCAACTGGTGCTGTCCCCAGCGCCGGAACAAACAGACGAAAACCTGAGTTCACCTGGTAATCCGGACGCCGTAGAAGGGAAGCAGCAACCTGCTGTGTTCAAGCTGGACATTGTTGCTAACGGAATAGAACAGGCGAAAAAAGCTGCTCAGAATAGTGACGTTTCTGTCGTTGTTGTCGGTAATAGTCCCTATATTAACGGTAAAGAGGAAATTGATCGCCCAAGTCTGCAGCTTCCGCCTGAGCAGGCCCGACTGGTAAGAGAAGTCTGCCAAGTGAATCCTAATACGGTCGTTGTCATTGTTGGCAGTTATCCATTTGCACTGCAAGAGTTAAAAGACGTGGCTCCGGCAATCGTATACCTCACACATGCAGGCCAGGAACTGGGGAATGCGGTTGCGGATGTTCTGCTCGGAAATTATGCTCCTGCTGGCAGATTGAACATGACATGGTATGAGGATGAATCGCAGCTTCCTGATATCATGGATTATGACATTATTCATAACGGTACAACCTATATGTATCATGAAGGCCAAGTCCTGTATCCCTTTGGTCATGGGTTGACCTATTCGGAATTTGAGTATAGATCGATTCGAGTGGAGCGGGTGCAGGGATCTTCTGGAGACGATGTGCTGAAGATTGAAGTACAGGTTGAGAACAAAGGGGAACGTGACAGCGATGAAGTGGTGCAACTGTATGGGCACGCCCAAACTTCACGGGTGAAGCGCCCACAATGTCAGTTGATCGGCTTCCGGCGGATTCATCTTGCTTCAGGCGCCGTGGAAACTCTTTCTTTCGAAATTCCTGTTCAGAAACTGACCTTTTGGGATGTCACTCGAGACAAATATTGTCTTGAAACCGCCGCCTGGTCGATCATGGCTGGACGTTCCTCAGCAGATATTCGTCAGACCGCAGAAATCCATATCGAGGGTGAAACTATTCCTGCACGCACGCTGAATCTCCCTACGTTTGCGGAAAATTATGATGCATATGCAGGCGTTCTGTTGGATGAGTGTTTGGAAGGTCGTTCAGCTGTCCGTGCCATTGATCCAGACGAACCGCTGTATCGTGAAGGTCGTTCTTCCTGGATTTCATTCCATGACAATGCTTTCCGGCAAGCTAGTGAGTTTGAGGGTCGGGTGGCAGCCTTCGGAGTAGGTGGCGAATTGGAGATTCGGGCGGAAGGTCCGGAAGGCCCACTGCTCGGCACTTGTGTCGTTCCCGGTTCCGCTGGGACAGTCAACGGGAAGAATCTTCAGTGGAGCACAGCTCGCTGTTCCCTGAAGGCAGAGCGTGAGATCGAACAGCTCTGCATCGTTTTCAAGGGCGGTGCAGCCCTTCAGCAATTTGTATTGAAATAAATGTTGATTTGTTGATCTTCATAATGATAGTGAAAAGGCTGTCCTGACACTGAATTTAGTGCGATAGCCTTTTTGCGCTGTCATCCCAAGTGACCTTTTTTACATAAGCCGTATATTCAACTGCAGAACAACCCACAATAACGTTGTTGTTTTCTGATTCTGTAAAGGTGGTTGAGGTATGAAAGATAAAAAGTGGGACCTCGTCGCACTCGCTTCCATCCCGGTCATTATGACACTGGGCAACTCCATGCTGATTCCCATCCTACCGCAGATTGAGCGTGAATTGAAAGTGTCCTCATTCAAGGTCAGCATGTTAATTACGGTTTATGCCGTCGTCGCAATCCTGCTCATTCCACTTGCAGGATATCTGTCGGATCGTTTCGGCAGGAAAGCTGTTATTATTCCCAGTCTCATCATTGCAGCCGCAGGAGGCGCGGTAGCAGGAGGAGCAGCCTGGATGCTGAATGGAAATGCGGCATACTGGACCATTCTCGGTGGCAGACTTTTGCAAGGGGTTGGAGCAGCGGGGGCTTTCCCGATTGTCATTCCATTGGTTGGTGACATGTTCGATGATGAAAACGAGGTGAGTAAAAGCCTTGGCATTATTGAAACCTCGAACACCTTTGGCAAGGTACTAAGTCCGATATTGGGTGCAGCTCTGGCTGTGTGGATTTGGTATATGCCTTTTATGGCTATTCCGGTACTCTGTGTGCTTTCATTGGTTCTGGTTATTTTCTTGGTGAAAACACCAAAGAGGAAGGAAGAACCAAAGAGCTTTCCCGAATTTGTGGCTTCTATCCGCAGTGTGCTAAAAGAAAAGGGCCGCTGGCTATATGCGATTTTTGCGATCGGCGGTATTTGCATGTTTGTTCTCTTTGGCGTGCTCTTTTATCTGTCGGAGACATTGGAATCAGAGTTCAAATTAAAAGGGGTACTTAAAGGACTTGTGCTTGCCATACCACTGGCTGCCTTATGTCTGGCGTCTTTTTTTGCTGGAAAATGGATAGGAAAGAACAAGACACGGATGAAATGGCTTGGGTTTATCGGACTTGCTGTTTTAACTGTATCTCTTGGTGTAATCGGACTTTTTGACAACATTTATGTAGTCGTCGGTTTGTTCACCCTTGGCGGAGCAGGAATAGGCGCTACACTGCCATGTCTGGATGCTATGGTTACTGAAGGGGTGGACAAGGAACAACGGGGCACCATCACGGCGTTATTCAGCAGCATGCGTTTTATCGGCGTGTCTCTCGGCCCTCCTGTCGTGTCATTGTTGATCTCTTCCCACCATTTCCTTTTATTTGGTATTCTCGCCGCGTCCGGAGCGGTGGGAGGATTGCTCACGTTATTGGCAGTTAAGCCAGACAAGGGGAACCAGCCCACATCAGGTAGTGGTCAAAATCATCGTGAACGTGAGTATGATGAAGTAAAACAGCCCAGTGGTTATCTGCCAGGGCGACGGAAGAAAAGTCCATTCTGATTTAAGAATATAAAAAAACGCGTTTACTCAGAGGGGCGTATTTTTCCCTCACAGAGTAAACGCATTTTAATGAATCGAAGTACAATAGCTTATTTGCATCAATTATCTTTACGCTGAGGAGTTGTGTCATTTTCAGATGCAGTTTCGGTATGCACATGCCGATCGGAATCCTGCGCAGCGATATGTGTATGAGTCAATAGCGGATGAACAGGCACCGCAAAACCTCCATTTCGTTTCCCTTGAATCAGGTATATCAGGAGAAATAAGATCATGAACACAATGGAATAACGGTACATATCGGTATAACTGGTTATCGAAGCAATAGCGCCGAGCAGAAGCGCTCCCAGAGCAATCCCCAGATCCAGCGTATTCAGAAACATGCCGTTAGCCATACCGCGCTGTGAAGGGGAGACGATCTGAATCATCCAGGTCTGCATGGAGGACTGTATGGAACCATATCCAATTCCGTATAAAAATGCAGCAACAAACAAGATGGACATCGACGTAGCGTAGGAGAGCGTGATCAGTCCAGCAGCGATGAATATCGCTCCGGGAATCAGTAACGCTTTTGGACCCTTACTGTCATATATTCGTCCTGCAAATGGTCTGACCAACAGTACAGCGAGAGCATTAAACAAAAAGAACAGTGCAGGGTTAGCCAGGTTGGCTTCCTTTCCGTACAAAACGATGAATCCGACCAGTCCACCATACGTGATGGACAGCAAACAATTCAGTACACTTGGCAGAATCAGTTTGCGGTTGAAAGGTGTCTTGACCTTGGTGCCTGATATCGCAGCTGTTCCAACTGGTGGAGTAAGTACCGCCTCATCATTGACCTTGCGAGCTTTCTTGCGTGTCAGTGAATAGCTGAGTGGATAGATGACCGCAATAACACCTGCCGTACATAACATGAGTGTCACGAACCCGGCACCATGGAGCAGGGTAACCCCAATAATGGGACCCATGGACATGGCCAGACTTGTGGACAGGCCGAAATAGCCCATACCTTCACCCATCCGTTTCACAGGTACAATATCCGATGCCATAGTCGGGAAAGCCGTGCTACTCATGCCAAATCCGACACCGAACACCATGCGCAGCAATAACAGGACAGCAATCCCGGCTGCAAAGTAATATCCAAGTGTAGCGAGTATGGCAACCGTCAGGCCAATATAGATCATGGCATTACGAAGACCCTTCTCCAATGCTTTGGCTGAATAGAGCCGGGCAGCAATGGCGCTAAGGGCAAAAAGACAAGTGAATAGGCTGACTTCAAAGGCATTGGCGTGAAAACGGTCCTGCACATAGGAAGGCAGTGGGGATACGATCATGTGAAGTTGCAGAAAGAGTAGAAAGTTACATAACATGAGCAGGATAAAATCGGTGGTCCATAGTTTAACTTGCGCTGATTGTGATTTCATTTTTTGTTCATTCCCCCTGGTGTAAAATTCGTTACAAGTTGCTGTTCATGAGGGAAAGAGTATGTCTAAATGCCTCCATCTGATCTTCGGGAATACCTTCAATCAGATTTTTATTCATTTCTCTTTCGAGCGGAACAAGCTGGTCAAGCAATTTTTTTCCTTCTTCGGTCAAATAGAGCAAGTAGGCTCTACGATCCTGTTCGCTGGTCCGACGATCGACCCAGCCTTTCTTTTCCAACAGATCAATAATGCGGGCAGTTGTGGGCTGGTCTTTATAAACGCGAGTGGCAACTTCCTTCTGATTCACGCCTTCGCCTCTACCGATATTGAACAGAACGGAAAATTGCTCTGTCGTAATATCATAGGGTTTGAATCGTATGGCTAGTAAAGCCGACGCCTTGCGGTGTGTCATGCCCAGCATGAATCCAATGGATTGATCGAGTGAATAGTCGCTCCCCATAACATCCTCTCTTTCTTTAAGCAAAATAGTCTCCATTCATATACTTGTTATAACAACTATATGCTAAACAATTAATTTTGTCAAAATGATTTACAATATCAGCGCCATGATAAGATCCTTTGAATATGAAATGAAAATGGAATAATGCTCTATGCGAACATTGAAATATGCAAACGTTGGTAAATACTGATAAAATAGAATTGCCGCTGTATCGCGGAAGTTGGGCTACATAAATATAATGGGTGAGGTTACGAAGACGAATCTGCTCCAGCTGATTCTGGAGCTTACTGAGGAGAGCTGAGTATGCTGAAGAACATTCCCGCAATAATACCTCCGGAACTGCTGAAAATAATGTCTGAAATGGGTCATGGAGATGAACTGGTACTGGCTGATGGTAACTTTCCTGCAGCCAGTCATGCCCAGCGGCTGATTCGCTGTGATGCGCTGGGTACCGTGGAGTTACTGGATGCCATATTAAGTTTGTATCCACTCGATACGTACGCTGAACGGCCGGCAGCCGTTATGCAGGTTGTCAAGGGGGATCAGGTAGTGCCCATCATCTGGGAAGACTACCGTAGGCTGATCCTTGACCATGAGGGCATCACGGATGCCTTTGATCATGAAGAGCGTTTTGCTTTTTATGAGAGGGCTTCTCGCGCCTATGTCATCGTTGCAACTGGTGAACGTGCGCAGTATGCCAATTTGATTTTGAAAAAAGGGGTCATTTTTCCAGATACAGATCCTTACCCACAAGCAAAAAAAGTTGAACTGAACTGAATCCAAAGTCAAGGCGACGAGGCGGCAGAAGCCTCGCTCGCCTTTTTACTTTTCCCGAAACGCAGCCAGTAAACAACAACATATAATATAGGCATACACTCGATAAGCACAGCATATGTAGCAATCGCGTAAGAACGAATGGCTAATTCATAGGAAGCCGCATCTTTTGCATACTGAAGCACATAGGAAGCCGCAGTTCCCGCCAGTAGGTAGACTACCGTTTTATCCTGGCGTATTCCGGTAAGTTTGGCAAGACAAACGGAGGCGACGTATAACAGAAACGAACTGCGAGTAAACATGGTCGTAGACCAAATGGCAATCAGGAAAGGGTCCAGGTTATCCAGAAAATCGCCGTAACGGGCAAAACGTATCATCTCCAGCAAAGGGTAGCGAAGACTGCTGGCTTCGTAAGGTCCAAAATTCATTAAAGTAAACATCCAGAACACGATAATGAATAATACAAGCGTAGAGCCTGCAAATAACATACTTCGGAGAAGCGGACGTCTGAAAGCAATAGCAGGGGCGAGGAACAGGAACATCATCCATTCGGAAAACCAGGGCATGGTTGAAATCGAGCCTGTGAAGATTTCTTTCAAATCATGATGAGTTACCATGGCAAGAAGTACATCAGGATTCCCCCCACCCATTACAGCAGGCATGAGAAAAGTAGACGTGAAGATTTGCACAAGAAATATCCCTTCTGATAAATAGACAATGGTAACCAAACCTGAGCGCGCTGAAAGGCTGATACATAAAATGGTTACGGTTGCTGTCAGCCATATGGGTGTCTCGGGTAAATACATGGATTGCAGAAAAACGATGAAATTCTCTACGTCAACGGATATCAAATACAGGCATAGTAACACAATAAGACCGAGAAACAGCTTGTGAACGACCTTGCCCACAATTTCTTCACCAAAATCAATCCAGGGTCGATCCGGGTGAACGGTTCCCAATCTGTATGTGAAAAAGAGAAGGAGCAGACTGATTGCAAACCCGCCAAGGATGGATATCCACCCTTGATAACCGCTCATTTTGAACAAGCGCTGCAGAAGGAAAGCGATGGGTTCGGAATACAGGTAGACAAACATAAAACGGTACGCTTGTCCGGCAGACAATTTGATCATGGCGTACTCCTTTCTTAGCCAAACAAGCGGTCTGCCCAGCCAAAGACCAGCCTGATGACATCATTGGGATTAGGCCAGCCCGGTACAGAGACAGCCAACGAATTCCACAGAAGAAATATCCCCAGCAGAACGAAATAGGCCCGTTTCATTCCCTTTTTGCTGGACTTGATCATGGGCCACTCCAGTATGTACAGTACGGCAAACAATAAAACAGCAATCATTGGTTTACCTCCTAAAGTGGCCTGACGCTTTCCTCTGTTCCTATCAGTAGCTGGATTCCGAACCTACGAACTGGATGTTGATTTGGGCATGCACTTTATATTGCAATTCGTTTTTGACATAATCATTCCAAACGGGACGCAACTGTTCCCAGATGCGAGGATATGCCCATTCCAGGCGATAACCGAGCATCAGAATATCGGCTTTTTTTCGTTGGCCGGTCCTTATTGCGTTTGTTAGATAGGCACTGACTTTTTCATTGGCCTTTTGCTCGATCTGTTTCACGCCGACAATATCCTTTACTTTGAGAATCGGAATTACGGAATTCAGTTCTGCCTCACCCCTTAAAGTGATGTCAAAAAAAGGTTGTCCATTTACAAGTTTGACCTTGATTTTGGAGCTCATATTATAGACCGTCATACTCGCTTTCTCATCATCGGTTTCCACAGAGACGGCCAAAGTATCCAATTTGCGATTGGCCCAGGCTATGGCTCTTGTTTCATCGGGTAAGATCGAATCAACCATCTTCATCTGTTTGAAAAGAGCACCACCGATCTGACTGGTCCATTGCTTCCGTTTATTTTCCTCACTTGCCATCGGGGTTCCTTTCGATTCCAGCAAGGGGGTGGCAAAGCCCTGATTCATTTTGTCAGCCATAAGTACACTGAGTATTTGCGTCTTTAACATGTTTTCTTCGGTTGCAAATTCTCTTAACACATCACTGGGTGTTTCTTCGAAAACCGGAGTCAGATCAGCCACGTCTCTGGCTCTGCCTTTCGCAACCATGACGTAACTGCTAAGATGGAACAAAGGTTCACGTGAGATCCATTCCATCGCATCTTGAATTCCCTCTCTGGCGTATGCTTCACCGAATACCACTACCCGTGTGTGCCCCCAGGAAATCTTTCGTGTGAGATCTGTTTGGATTTTCTCCATGGCATCAGCGATGGTGGATGCGGTAGCCGAAACGAGAGCATATGGATTTTTTCCGGGTCCTCCCGTTCCTTCTGGAGAGAGACGGTTCGGCAGTGGCATACTTAGTGAAATATCGATTTCACCCGGCTTTTCTCCTTTATCCACATACATGGTCGTTATAAACGTACGTTCATTTATCTCCACTTTGGACCAGCAGCCACTGCACAGTATAATGCATATCAACACGACACTCAGTTTGGTTGTAATCATCAACATTTTCATGTCTTTTGCCTTTTCTTATTAGCATCTTCGTAAGCTGCTGGTCGCTTCTTCATGAGGAACCAGGGCACACGAACGATAGTATCCTTGATATCACGCAGTACGAGAGGAGCAAAGGGCTGCATGTATGGAACGCCGAATGAGCGAAGACTGACCATATACCAATAGATTAGGTAGATCGAGATCACAATGCCGAACAGACCCAGCGTTCCACCCATAAATAGCACTGGAAAACGAAGCAGCCGGAAGGCCAGTCCGAGCTCGAAGTGCGGGATGATAAAGGCGGCAATACCTGTGATGGATACAACGATGACCAATGGTGCTGAGACAATTCCAGCCTGTACGGCCGCCTGACCAATAACAATCCCACCGATAATGGACACCGT
Organism: Paenibacillus sp. NPDC057886; assembly: GCF_042796655.1. Taxonomy (NCBI): domain Bacteria; kingdom Bacillati; phylum Bacillota; class Bacilli; order Caryophanales; family Paenibacillaceae; genus Paenibacillus; species Paenibacillus sp. NPDC057886. The sequence goes on from NZ_JBHVMZ010000001.1 coordinate 344,877, forward strand.
TTGCCCGAGCGGCTTCGGAATACGAATCCCCGCTTCGCGCAAACCTTCAAAGGTCACTTCCATAATGAGCGCTTCAATCAGGGCGGGGAAGGGAATGTTTTCTCTAGCAGAAGCGATCGTAATCAGCAGGTTGGTCGGAATGATCTCCGGGTGAAATGTAGTGACAGCGACATAAAAGGATGGGAGAAAAAAGGCTATAAAGGCAAACAGCAGCCGGATAACTCTGATAAAGGACGCAGAGTGAAATCGTTGATAGTAATCTTCTGAAGACTGCATCAAAGAGAAAAAAGTAACAGGAATGAGCAGGGAGAACGGTGTTCCATCCTGCATGACCCCAATCCGCCCTTCAACCAGTGCTGCGGCAACCGTATCAGGCCTTTCAGTATATTGATACTGTGGGAAGGGAGAAAGCGGATGGTCCTCGAGAAATTCAGACAAATAACTCACGCCCAGACTGCTATCCATATCAATCTTACCCAGGCTTGTCAATACATTTTCCAGAATCTCTGGTTTGCATAACCCTTGAATATAGACAACGAATACCTCGGTTTTGGTATATTTTCCGATGGTGAATTTGATCATCTTCAAATCAGGGTGTTTGATTTTGTGCCGAAGCAGTGACATGTTTACATGAATATCCTCAATAAAAGCTTCCTGAGGACCAACAACCACAACTTCGTTGGTTGATTCCTGCACAGAGCGTCTTTGATAATTTTGGAGGGCAAAATGGATCATACCTGAAATACCCTCAATATATAAGGCTGCATTCCCCGATACGATATCATCAACTATTGCTTCTGCTGAATTCGAGTGATGGCTGTTAAGTGTGAAAAATGATCCGGTCACGACACGAGTAATGAATTGATGATCTATTTCATTTCGTGAGGCTTCCTCAAGCAGTGGTTTAACGATGGCTTCCCGCATGGTAGGGGTATCCACAATGGACTGAATATAGATGAGTTCACAATGGAAAGGTCCGATCTGAAAAGGCTGATAGATTATGTCGGCAACACCCAACAGATTAGCTCTAACCTGTTCATAGATATTGTCTTTTTTCATTTCAGTTTCGCCTCCCTCTGCTATAATGCTGAGCCTGTATCTGACTATAGTGTGCGACGCTTCCAATGAAATATACTTTTAAGTTTGGATTACCGGAATATATTACAAACTTTGATGCAGAAGATGAATGGGGAGAACGTCAATTCTGCCTTAAAATAAGAGAATGGAATGAAGCTGTTAGACGTTTTATATAAGGGGTTGAGGGAAGATGGCGTATCGGATCAGACATGCTGAGCTTGGGGATGTTAATGGGGTGGCACAGTTGTTCAATGAATATAGGATGTTTTACGATCAGCTTGCAGATTTGAACGGTGCGAATGAATATATAAGAGAACGTATGGAACGCAATGAATCGTTTATTTTGATTGCAGAATTAGAAATGGATGCAGACAAGAGAGAGGATTGCAGCTTCACGGATAAACCTTTATCGGGTGAGTTTGGTGGATTTGTACAGCTGTATCCCAGCTTTAGTTCAGTGTCCATGAGGCCAATCTGGGTACTTAATGATCTGTACGTACATGCGGATCATCGCCAGCGAGGAATTGCGCGTAAGCTGCTGCAAGCTGCACGACTATGGGGAGATGAGAGTGGAGCTGTGCGAATAGTGCTCTCTACGGCGATAAGCAACAAGAAGGCGCAGGCATTATATGAGTCGGAAGGCTATACGCTGGACACCAAGTTCATGTATTATGAACTTCATATATAAGAAAGACTTGAAGAACCCTGAAGTTCAGGATAATCAGGAGGGATTAGCACATTATGATGCAATGGATAGCCATGATCACGATGTTGATCGATCATATAGGAGCCGTCTTTTATCCACAGGTGGGGGAACTGCGAATCATTGGTCGAATTGCTTTTCCAATCTATGCTTTTGCCGTTTATATCGGTTATAAACATACTCGCAACGTACAAAAATACATATGGCGGTTGTTCTGGATCGCAGTGATTTCTCAATTACCGTTTATGGCGGCTTTTAATCATTTTTCGCTGAATGTGGTATGGACATTGTGGTCTGCCCTGCTTGTATTGCTCGTGCTCGATAAACTTCCGGTCCGTATGCTGGGAATTCCGATTGTCCTCGGGGCAGGCTTGGTCATGGAGATGACCCATATGGATTACGGCATGTATGGTTTACTGCTTGTATTGCTATTCCGTTACTTCCAGGGACCCGTACTGGTAATGGCTCATCTGCTCTTAAATGTGCTGTATATTTATCTGCACAGTAGCTCTATTCAGATGTACAGCGTTATTGCTACGGCAGGAATTGCAATGGCCCAGTATTATAACGCAGGGTTCCGTCTGAAAGGTCCGCGTTGGATTTGGCGTTATTTTTATCCTGCACATTTGGCTGTCATTGCCTTGATCCGCTTGATTTGAGAAGCATTCATGAAGAAAAGAAGCCACCTTATCCGTCATCACTGACGTTTAGGTGGCTTCTTTGTATTCATGAATGGATGCAATAAATGCATTCACTTTATTGGAGTTACTCCATCGTTGGAGAAGTTCCAAACTGCGGTCGGATGGCTTTAGGGAAATAACCAATCTCGATGGCGTGCTCGAGCATTTTTGAGATGAAGCGGTCATCCGTTTTGGCGCATGTAATGCCAGCTGGTTCCACATAGGCAGTTGTTACAGGAGAGGCATACGCGTATGCAGAATCCTTGGCACCGTCTCCTTCAAGCTGAGCGATAGCCAGTTGAAGCGCCTCAGGGTCCTTGCTGACACTGCCATCGAACAACCAGTTGGTATACTCTGCAAAAGGCAGAGTCTCCACTTCATAACCGGCCCGATTCACAGAACGAATCAGATCATCGTAGCTGATAGGCTCCGGATTACAGATATGGAATACACGTCCTGCTGTGTCTTGGCGTAATGCCAGATGAACAATTGCCTGACTTGCATAATCAATAGGTGTAAAATCAACCATCCAGTCGGCTGCCGGTGCTTTGCCCAGCAATAACATTGCTTTAATCATACGATAAAAGGCATTGCTATCGATATTAGACTGGAAAAGTCCCGTCTCGGAATGACAGGTCAGGTTACCTGCACGATAGATGCTCACAGGTACACCTTCTTCAGCAGCAATCATAAGCACTTTCTCGGCTTCAAGCTTGCTGTCCGAATACAGGTTGTCCACGTGCAGGTCCGCTGGGAAGCGATCATACTGCAATGAAGACTCCCACTGTCCACTGAGTGCAAGATCTTCTGGGATCCCCATCGTGGATACATGATGGAAGGAGGCACCTGGTTTGCTGCGAACGAGTTTAAGCAATGCGGTGGTTCCATCCACATTGGTTTTGGCGAATTGTGCTGCATCCCCGAAATGTCGTACATCCGCGGCGCAGTGTATCACACGGTCGATTCGTTCTTGCACGTAAGTTATCTGCTCGACTGAAAGACCAAGATTCGGTTGCTCCAGATCGCCTTCGATAATCTCAACGCGGGATGCGAGGAGAGTTAGAAGTTCCGATCCAAAGTAACCTTTCATGACGCTGCTCAGTCGCTCCATCGCAGAGCTTCCGTCTGCCGGGCGGCGAACAAGAGCATAGATGCGTGTATTCGAAGTTAGAATCAACTGTTGCAGCACATGGGATCCGAGATATCCGGTAGCCCCGGTCAGGAGCACATGCTCGGGATTCAGAATATTCGGATATCCAATCTGGGATCTCAGCTCTATTGGATGTTCTGACAATTGGGTGATTACGCCGTCATTCACTGAGGAATGGGCAATTTCTTCTTTAGCTTGAGCCAACGACTCCACGCGTTGTGCCAAGGCACGAATGGTCTTCTCGGCAAAAAAGTCGGAAATTTTTAGCTGCGGGTAATGCGGCTTCAGAATGACCAGCACATGGATGACCCGAAGGGAATCGCCACCAATGGCGAAGAAGCTGTCCTCCACACCAAAGTCATCATGCTGAAGAATTTCTTTCCAGGCTTCCAGGATAATCGCTTCGGTTTCCGTCTCCGGCAGTACCCGATCAGGTCGGTTTTCATGACGCTCTATGTGAGGAAGAGATACCATCGCTTTGCGATTGATTTTGCCTGTCGGTGCAATCGGCATTTCATCGAGCTGACAAATCCATTTGGGTACAAAATAGGAAGGAAGCTTAACCGTTAGCTCAGCTTTAATGTCTGTAACGGAAAGTGTACTGCCATTTTTGGATGTAAAGTATCCTACGAGCATGTTTTGACCATCCGATTCCTTCTTGGGAATCACGGCAACATCCTGAACCTGATCAAGACGAGCGAAATGATCCTCGATCTCCCCAATCTCAATCCGGTGACCCCGGATTTTTAACTGCGAGTCGCTGCGTCCAACATATTCCAGCAGTCCGTTATCGAGCAATTTGGCTATATCGCCAGACTTATAGATTTTCTCATCGATGGCAAATGGATTATCAATGAACGCCTGCGCTGTACGCTCCGGCTGGTTCAGATAACCTTTGGCAAGTGCTGGTGTTGCAATATATACCTCGCCAGGCACACCTACCGGGCAGAGCTGCTGTTCTTCATTGACGATATACACTTTATAGTTATGAATCGGTCTGCCGATTGGAATGTTAACGACACTTTCCGGAACTTGCTCACTAATTCGATGGGTCGCTGTCGCTACTGTACATTCCGTAGGCCCGTATACATTGACGATATCAATCTGGTTGCCAAATTTGCGCTGGAAGGCACGTACTTGCTCACCATAGAGTGCTTCCCCAGCCACGGTAATGATTTTGACTTTGGCCAGCTTGTGGAAGCCTTCATTAGATAGGAAGGAAGCAAGCTGGTTGAAAAAGATGGTTGGCAGTATCGTAATAATCGTTGTACCTGTACGGTCAATTGCACTCGCAAATTCTTCAACGGATACACGTTCTTCCGCCGACAAAAGGTACAGTTCTGCTCCGTAGAACAAGGCGCCAATCGTATCCCACACTGATGCATCGAAGCTGTATGTAGCAAACTGGGTTAATACGTCACCTGGTTGAATATCGCAATCCCGTTGCACGACACTACCGAGATTGGCAACACCCCGATGGGCAATAAGTGCACCTTTGGGTTTGCCGGTAGATCCCGAGGTATAGATGATATACGCCAGGTCGTCTGGCTGAATATCCAGATTGGGGTTGCTTGCTGCAAATCCGGCGAGGCGTCCATCCACGGCCAGGATTTGGCGAACGGTAGTAATTCCTGAGAATAACCGTGAAGCTTCAGGTAAAGAGGACTCTTTTGTCAGGACAAATGATGAAGCTGTATCTTCGACAATATAGCTGTTGCGTTCTTGCGGATGCTCGGGATCGACAGGAACGTATACTCCGCCAGCTTTGAGAATACCGAGCAAAGAAATAATCGTTTCCAGACTCCGCTCCATAAAGATGCTGACGAATTCTCCTTTTTGCAATCCGTTCGATAACAGCACACGGGCAACCTGATTGGCACGTTCGTTCAATTCTCTATAGGTGTACCGACCAGTTGATGAGGTAATTGCTGGCGATTCCGGATATTCGGCTGCTGTTGCTTCGAACCAGCCATGAATTGTCTGATGCACCGGTTCGAGCACGGAGGTATCATTCATTTCTCGGTATAGCAACCGATCTGAAGCGGATAAAATGTCCACTGTACCGATGGCTTTGTCTTGGTCACGCAACATGGCCAGAAGAAGAGTCTGATAATACTCTGCATATCTTGTGACCGTAGATTCATTAAGAAGTGAGCTGTCATAGAACAAATCCAGCGTGAGCATGCCCTGATCATCACGAATATTCCAATTTAGCAATTGAGGAGCTTTAGGCAGCTGTACACTGTTAAACATGAACAGCGTTTCCGGATTGCCTCCCGTTTGGAGCGTGTAATGAAGCTGGAGTTGATCTGAAATCTGATGGATCAGCTCGTTAAAGGTTAACTTACCTTGAATCTGCAATAACACATGGGAAACTGCCTGATCGGGAGCCAATGTGCCGATAGCAAGTTCCTGTTCAGCTGACAAACGGAACAACAAGGCTGCATAGGCAGACAATAATGCTGGATACACGCCCTCTGAGCCGAATTTTTGTTTCAGTTCCCGACCCAGGGACGATTCCAGTGAAATATGAGCAGACTCATAAGTGAATGATTGTTGACGGCGCCCATAATCCAGTGGAATCTGAAGAACCGGCAGGCCAGATTCCACTGTTTGGGGAGATGATGATTGATTTTCGACCACTTCAGTTGTTCCTCCTTGGTTCAAACCGTTCAAGTTGTGGGTTGAATTATTGTTTACTTACATTAAAATGCGAAATCAGTTCTTGCAATTCCTCGGACATGCTGTTCAAACGGGTAGAGGAATCAACAAGTGTAATCAGTGATGCTTTTTGTTCATCAACGGATGAAGAAATCCGTTCACTGTTGTCAGCTGTCTTACTCACACTGGCAGACAAATCATCAGCAGTTGCGGTCATTTCCTCTGTACCTGCAGAGATTTCTTCTGTAGCACTGGAGACTTCCTGAATCTGATTCGATACTTTCTTGGCAGCTTCCAGAATTTCTTCGAACAATTGACCGGTTTGATCAGCTACACTGAGTCCGGTATCTACCTCAGACGTTCCTTGTTCCATCGCACGAACGGCTTGTCTAATTTCAGCTTGGATCTCCTGGATCAATACAGCAACCTGGCTCGTGGATTGTTCGGACTGCTCAGCAAGCTTACGAACTTCACCTGCTACAACCGCGAATCCTCGGCCTTCTTCACCAACACGTGCTGCTTCAATGGATGCGTTCAGCGCAAGCAAGTTCGTTTGGCTGGAAATGCCAGAGATGATATTCAGAATATCGCCGATTTCCTGAGAGCGACTCTCCAGAACCTGAATGGCCGAAGCGGTGTTTTTAACAGATTCCGTAATCAGATTCATCTGTTCGGACACCTGACGAACCACACTGTTTCCTTGTTGGGATCTGCGTTCCATCTCATAGGCCTCGTCAGCTACGCTCGCTGAACTGCTGGCAATAGTCTGAATGACGATAGCCATCTCGGACATCGCACGGGCACTATCGCGGGTTGCCTGTTCCTGTGCACGAATGTTGGATGTAATCTGAGTAACATTACTATTAATAGAATCAGCATTCTCGCTGTTTCTCTCGGAGACTTCATACAGTTCCTTGGCAGACTCGTTAACTTCTTGTGAAGTGATTTGCACTTTGACGATGGTATCGTTGATCTTGCGAACCATAGTATTGAACTTTTCGTTCACAATGCCCAGATCGTCTTTGCCTGTCGGAATTTTGACATTCAAATTACCCCGGCTTACGTCATCAATCCCTTTGATCAGGTGACGAATAGGGGAAAGCGTGTTTTTCACAACAAGATATTGGATAATTAGGAACAACAGCAGGAACGCTACCAGGATGATAATTCCGTTCTTGAGCAATTTGTTCAGTCCGGCAGGTACTGCGGATGCGTCTGCATCGACTGCAAAGTAAGAGTAAATCTTGCCGTTACTATCCTTGATAGGATAAGCAATGGTTGTCCAGGTTCCGAAATCATCGGAATAAAATGTGGTGAACGTCGGGCGATCAGTATTCACCATTTCTTTCAGCGCATTCGCTACAACGACAGGCTGTTCATACATGTCGCCGATATTTACATTCTCGCTTTGAAAAGCCTCCTTCAGATTGGTCGGCATGGCGACAAGGGAAGTTAACCGCTTGTTGTCTCCGCCAAGTTCGACACCAAAGATGTAGGCTTGTGCAATATTCGGATAATATTGTTGCATTTCATCAAAATAAGCACGCAATTTCGTTTGTACTTTTCCATCGTAGCTACCTTCTTCAATAGCCGCTTGTACTTCAGTAGAATCGATATCCTCTGCCCACTTTTTGGTGATTTGTTCTACTTGTCCATGTAGTTGATCTACGAGAATTGTTTTTTGAAAGTAGTAGCTACTGGCAATGAGTGCCACACCGATGATAATAATGTTTGTAAATGAGAGTAATAGATTTTTAGAAAAAAATGACATGCTTTTCCAACTTAATGATTTCACTTAAGTCCACTCCTGATCTTCTTTTAATTAGAAACATCTATTGGTGCTTTCGTGTAACAATTTAAATCATGTTGCGATCCCCTCCAAAGGCGTAATCTGCGACCATGGTCTTGGGTGTGTAGTCGCTATGTAGAGATATTTTTACCTAGATACCCATAGGTGTCTAATTATTAAAACACATCTATACTTAATATGTCGTATGAAATGTCGTTAAATTGAATAGTTTTATTAAAACTTTTTTAATATTTTACGTATTTATGGACATATGAAGTAATATATAGGTATTTAGAACTGTTTATTTAAAATAATTCCCATTTTTTAGTTTCATTCTGTATTCTATAACATGGTGGGTCAAAAAACATCCTCAAACATTGAAAAAATAATGAAAATGACAGAAAACGGACTTTCTTCTGCCACACCAATAAGATATCAGGGAGGAGAATCTAACCAATAATTTACATAAGCAGCATCAAGGATGCATGTGAAGCAGAGAAACAGGCCAAGTTTCCCAGTTGAATACGTCATGCACAGATATACATCGGAAGCGGTTTTATCTATAATAATTACAGTATGCATTTCTCAAATCATGAGCAGGCGGGGGTTTATAGATGAATCTTAAACAGATAGCAGCTGAGCGCGCGGCAGAATATGTTCAAGATGGAATGAAGGTTGGATTGGGTACAGGCTCAACAGCATATTACGCTATTTGTCGAATTGGTGAGCGGGTACGCGAAGGGTTAAACATTCAGGCTGTAGCTACCTCGGAAGCATCGGACAAGCTCGCCAAAGAGTGGGGAATTCCGATCGTTCCATTTGATCAAATTGGACGTCTGGATCTGACCATTGACGGTGCAGATGAAGTTGACCCCGAGTTTAACCTGATCAAAGGTGGCGGCGGTGCGCTTTTGCGTGAGAAAATTGTAGCTGCAAACAGCGACAAACTGATTATTGTTGCCGATGGCAGCAAAGCAGTTCAAAAACTGGGGAAATTCCCGTTGCCAGTTGAAGTGGTTCCATTTGCGTCAGAGTGGACCTTCCAGGCGCTGGAGAAACTCGGATGTCATCCCGAATGGCGCATGGATGGGGATCAACGTTATCTTACGGATAATGGAAACCTCATTGCGGATTGCCGCATGGAAGCCATAGAACATGCTGCGGATCTTAACGTTCAGTTAAATATGCTCCCAGGTGTTGTCGATAATGGACTGTTTATCAAAATGGCGGACACCGTCATTCTTGCGAAGGATGATGGCAGTATCGATGAGCGTCATCGTTCATGAACGGAAAGCGAGGTCGTTGCATAGATGAGGGGAAACCCGTTAATGGATGGTGAAATTGTTCTTCGATGTGTGAAGAAAGAGGATCTGACTGAACTCTATGAATTGATCTACAGTGAAGACGTACCGGAATGGAAACAATGGGATGCGCCATATTATGCCCTTGAACATGAGAGCTACGAAGACTTCGAACGGAGCATGTTAAGAAGACTTGAAGCAACTCAGAGCAATGCTGATCCGGACTCCATTCGAATTATTGAGTTGAATGGCCGAATCGTCGGTACAATCAGCTATTATTGGGAACATCGGCCATCCATGTGGCTGGAAATGGGAATAGTGCTATATCAATCAGCCCAATGGGGGCGCGGGATCGGCACGCGAGTACTTCAGATGTGGTCCAGTCACTTATTCGAGCAATTGCCCGTGGCACGGGTTGGATTGACGACGTGGTCAGGCAATGAACGAATGATGCGTTCAGCTTCGAAGGCGGGACTGCAGGTGGAAGGACGCATGCGCAAATGCCGCATTGTGGATGGTAAGCATTATGATTCAATTCGTATGGGAATGCTGCGCGAAGAGTGGGAGCAGATACGATCTTCAGGCGCAGGTCGAAATGTAAACAACTGATGGAGGATTATAGAAATGCCGAACAACGAGGACAATCGGGAACTATCTTTGCAATTATTTGTGGTTCTCGCTCGCGCATACAATTCCGTTACATCCAGATCCAACCGGGATATCCAGAGTCATGGACTGAATACGACAGAATTTGGCGTGCTTGATTTGTTATACCATAAGGGGCCGCAGGCGTTGCAAAAGATCGGTGAGAAAGTGTTAATGTCCAGCGGTAATATCACGTATGTTGTGGACAAGCTTCAGAACAAAAATCTGCTGATTCGTCGAGCATCCAAGGAAGATCGGCGTGTCATATACGCTGAATTGACTGAGGAAGGAAGACATCTGTTTACACAAATCTTTCCTCAGCACCACCAGGTGATCATTGATGCGGTGGATGGACTGGAACCTTCGGAAAAGGCAGATGCAATTCGTTTGTTAAAAAAGCTTGGACTCGCTGCAGAGGGTAAGACTGACTTGCGTTAATAACGCAGGTCAGTTTTTTTATATGAATGTATGCCATTCGTCGTTCATGTATAATGAATAAATAGGTTGTATATGAACGGGGACGATCAAGGCTGTTAAGCTGCTGCAAAAGATTGAGTGAAGCCTTCGTATAAGCAGTATGGCATAATTTGCGATTAGGAGAGTGATTATGTGATGTCTAATGAACATGGCGTAATGAAATCATCGCACAGAATGATTGAACCGTTATCCAATCAGATGGTTCACGGCAAGGAGAACCAGGAGCAGAATCATACATCTCTTCCGATATCAATCTTGCTGGCAGATGATAACGTCATCAATCGGCAGGTTGTGCTGATGCAACTCAAAAAGCTGGGCATGACCCAGGTGGATACCGTCTCCAATGGGGAAGAGGCTAGCGAGGCTTTTCTCAGCAATAAATATAGTATGATCCTGATGGATAACATGATGCCTGTAATGGACGGACTGGAGGCGACACGCCATATCAGAGCCATAGAACAGGAAAAGATGTGGCATCCTATTCCGATTATTGCGATGACAGGAAATGTGATGGATGGAGAGAAAGAGAAATGTTTTGAAGCCGGGATGAATGATTTTATTGGCAAACCCTTCACGCTTGAAGCTCTAAACAACGTGATCCAGAAATGGCAACAACCATCTCTGTCCGGAGAAATTACGAAACGATAGATATTATACATATATGTTTCACGTGGAAGATCGACTGAAAGAGAGGTAAATGTTCATGTTATTATACAGCCTTGCCGTTCTGGTGCTGATCGTTCTTGCCTTACTATGGTTAGGTGGACTTTACTTCTTCAAAACCGCCATTCGGCGTGCTCCAAAATCATTTCTGGTTGACAATCCGAATCTGATGCCCGAACCGGATAACGAAATAATAAGCAGTGCGTCTGACTTAACGTGGCTTGATACGCAGCCAATCGAAGATATATATATTAAATCACATGATGGATTAAAGCTGCATGGAACATGGCTTCCTTCCCACAGGGGATCGCAGCAACCAACAGTTATCCTGGCTCATGGTTATTCGGGAAAAGGCAGAGAGATGGCGGGTTTTGCGCGTTTTTATGCTGAAAAGCGGGGCTACAACGTGCTGATGCCGGATGATCGGGGTCATGGTCAAAGTGAAGGCAATATCATCGGGTTCGGCTGGCTGGACCGTAGAGATTATGTTCAGTGGGTCCATTGGGTTCTGGACAAGGTCGGTACGGAGACGGAGATCATCTTGCATGGAATTTCGATGGGAGGCGCTACAGTATTGATGACAGGCGGTGAAGCTCTCCCTAATCAGGTGAAGGCCATCGTATCGGATTGTGCTTATACTTCAGTGAAAGAGGAGCTGACCTTTCAGCTCAAGCAGCTATACAAGTTCCCTGCATTTCCGTTTATTCCGTTACCAGTCTTATTTCTAAATGGAAGGCAGGCTACTTCTTTGGAGAGGAATCGGCACTAAATCAACTCGCCAAAGTTCAAGTTCCCGTTCTTTTTATTTATGGTGAGGCAGATACGTTTGTTCCGACGGAAATGGTTTACAGACTATATGAAGCTTGTCCGACAGAAAAAGAACTGTTGACAATTCCCCGCGCGGGTCATGGAACAGCGTTTCAAGTGGATCGTCCCCAATACGAAGATGTACTTGAATCCTTTATGAAAAAGAACCTATCGAATTCTTCTGCAGTATCATCATTCATCTGATTCCAATAAAGCAACCTGGGTATTAAGTAGAAGATGTCCTTAAGGGGAGGTGCGAGATGCCATATACACCTAGAGTTTGTTCATATTGTCATGAAAAAATGGCAGAGGATGAGTTCAAATGCAAATCTTGCGGCAATCTGGTTACTACCAAAACGGTTCAGCCTGAACAACCGTACATGATTGAAAATGATGAATTTATATTGGATCGATATTCAATTGTGTCGCTTGTTCTGATGACACTGTTTCTTCCTCCGGTAGCCATGACCATCGGCGGCGTGATGTTATTTAATGACAATACGTATAAGCAGGATACAGGTAAATTACTCGTAACTGGGGCATTTGTAGTGATGGTTATTCTCACCATTATTCTGTTTGCAGGTTCGGGGACATTGACGATTAATATCTAATCTATGGAGGTGCTTTTATGGCAAATGAACAATTTGAGGCTGCACGGAAAGCAGAGGCAGGTTACCATTCTAACTTCTATCAGAATAATGAATTATTCGCGTCCGGTACCTGGATGGCGATGCCCATGCCTATGGTTATGGATATGCTGGAGCGTCTCCTTGCCCATAAGACGGAACTGCGAGTTCTCGATTTGGGATGTGGTGTAGGCAGACATACGATACCCATTGCACAGCGTCTCGGGCAAACGAACAGTGAAGTTATCGGGGTGGATTTGCTGGATGAGGCGGTAGATGGACTTCGCAAATATGCGAAAGCGTATCAGGTTGATCATATCGTGCAAGCAGAGAAAGCGGATGTTGAGCATTACGCTATCGAGCCGGATCATTTTGATTATATTGCTGCTTGCTCTTGCCTTGAACATGTTTCAAATAAACAAGCCCTAGTTGAAGCTATTGAACGTTTGCAAGCGGGAACCCGTACAGGCGGCATTCATTGTATCACGATGAGTACGAGTGTAGAGGAAAAGGAAATCAACACAGGACGGGAGATTGAGCCGTTGATTGAATTGAATCTGCCCACAGCGGAGGCTATCGCATTACTGGAGAAGGCTTATACGGATTGGAATATTCTTCTCCAGGAACATGTAACACAGACGATCGAAGAGGAAAAATATGATGAACCAACACAGTTCCGTTGTGAACTGCTTCGTTTCGCTGCACAGAAGCAGTAGCAGCTCTGCCGGGATCGAGTAGTAAGGTCCCGGCAGTTGTATTGCTCGCTAGCTACATAGGAACATCACGAGAAGCATCATGGGACAGGGGATTTCATTACACCAGAACATGGGGGATAAGAATGAGTACATATGTGATTGGGATGGATGGCGGGGGAAGCCACACACGTGTGGCATTGGCTGATGAGAACGGAAAGGTTTTGTCATATGTGCAAAAAGGTGGTTGCAACCGCTATCATGATGCCAATGCAGAGCAGCATGTATTGGAGGGCATCGATGAAGTCATTCACGAAGCCGGGTTAGAAGTGGAGCAGATTGCTTCCATTCAGGCTGGGATGGCAGGGCTGGATCAGCCAGAGGATACAGTCTGGGCTGAAGCCTTACTCGCCCAAACCGGTATATTGGGCAGAATCAGCGCAGTAAATGACACGCATATTGCACATACGGCAGCCTTTGGCGGTGAGCCGGGGATTGTAGCTATTGGAGGGACAGGCTCTCTGATTCTGGGTAAAACGGAACAAGGGACCTGGCTCCGCAATGACCAGTTCGGCCACTATGCGCCAACAGCAGCTCGTTTTTTGGCTTATGACGCGGTGCATTCCATCCTTGCGGGACGTTATGGTCCGCAGGACCAACCCTGGATTGAGCGGATATTAGCCTATTGGAATGTAAATTCGATTCCCGAGCTTGCTGCACTGGGCGTATCAGGTTTTGCTGAAAATAGACAGGCCATCAATCGGATATTTGGTCAAATGGCTCCTTTGGTCACCGAAGCAGCAGCCGAAAATATTCCGCTTGCGGTCAGAGTATGTGACTCAGCAGCGGATACGGCTGTTGTGGGTATTCTCATGCTTGCATCGTGTTTTAAAGATCAGCAAGTGTCCATGACGCTTACAGGAAGTTGTCTGAGTACACCTTATATGGTGGAGGCCGTTCGAAAGGGGCTGGATGCAGCCTATAAACCGGGAGGACAACAGATTCATTACATTACCAGCAATGTGCCGGCAGTCGGAGGTGCGCTGCTGGATGCATATCATTTGGCAGGAATCCAGGTGCCCGAGGGTATCACGTCTGAACTCCAATCGGAGCTGAACGGCATACGACTTGAACTTTTAAAGGCTAGCGACTACAATACGATAACGGAATCAAGCAAGTTATAGGAGGAATCAGGGTGTTAATTCAATTGAAATCACGCATGCAGGAGCCGGAAGTGCAGGAGCTGTTGTCCTACTCGGTCTTTCCAGACCCGGATCATCTGAATCGTGCGTTACAACAGTATGTTGATAAGGACGAGCTGCATTTGGACGGTTATGAAGACGAAGGACAGCTGATCGGTCTGATTGGATATGAGAGTACAGGAACTAGTGAGATTACCATTCATCACATCGCAGTCCTGCCTGAGAACCGTTTTAAAAATTATGGTCGTGGCATGATTTCACAAGTGCTGGCCCAATATAACCCGGATAGACTGATCGCAGAGACCGATGTGGAAGCCGTAGAGTTTTATCGAAATACGGGATTTGTGGTGTACAGCCTTGGTGAATTGTTTCCGGGTGTGGAGCGCTTCCGCTGTGTATTGGAGAAGGACGAGGAGTAAGACGAAGACTAGTAGCTGTCTACTACTGAGTAACGTAAAGAGAGCATAATCATAACAGGATGTTGGATTTGGCGAAGCAGCTGAGTCGGACGTCCTGTTTTTTTGTCGTTTGTTTAAAAAAATAGGAAAAACGTATTGCTTTGCAATATAGTTTCATTATAGAATAGTTTCATTGAAGAATAGTTCTATGGGTGAACTATATTTTTGGGGAAGGAGAATGAAGAATGAACACACCGGATGCTAGAAGTTTGGTTAACCGCTATTTGGATGCTTCTTTCCTGGTAACCAAACGGTTTGATACCCAGATACGTGAACGCCTGGGCCAAACCATTACCACAGATCAGTTCTGTGCACTTCGTTTGATCGAGGAGAAACCGTTTTGTACACCCTCTGATCTCGCAGAGCTTCTGTGTGTGGGCAAGAGCAGTATCACTGCGCTGGTCAACAAGCTGGTGGATCGGGATCTGGTCCATCGGGCCGGGGATGAGCGCGACCGCAGAGTTGTCTATTTGACCCTGACGGACAATGGACGGGAAGTATACAGGGAAACGGAACAGGAAATACAGCAGCTTCTGGAGCCGTATTTGGTCCATTTCAAACCGGAAGAGGTTCAGAATTTCATTGAATCTTTTGAGAGGCTCGCAGCTCTGCTAACGCATGAAGGAGGACAGGAGAACGAATGAGAACGATTTTGAAAGCACGATGGTGGTTGATGGGGCTATGGTTCGTTGTGGCCGCCGTATTAATGTTCACTGCCCCTAACATGAGTGAATTGATTCGGGAAAAGGGACAGTTTTCCGTTCCTGAAGGACACTCTTCCACCCAGGCAGCGGCGATTTTGGAAGAAGCCGCAGCACAAAAGGGTGAGCAGCAGGGCAGCCAGTTGGCTCTTGTATTTTATAATCCGGATGGCTTGGGTGCCGAGGGTAAAGAAGAGGCAGAACAGGCCGTTAAGAAACTGGAGGCCGAAAAAGAGAAACTGGGCATTCTGTCCATACTGGAACCTTTCTCTCAGCCTGAATTGTCAGACAAAATGATCTCTGCCGATGGCAAGACGATCTTAACGTCGCTTTCCATTGATCAGGGAGACCGTAAAGTCAAGGAAATGCGCGAAGACCTCAATGAAGCTTTGTCATCGGTCAATGTGGAGCATTACATAACCGGTAAAGGCTTGATTGATGAGGATACGGTGGAAAGTTCCCAAGAAGGACTCAAAAAATCGGAGTACATTACCGTAGTATTTATTTTGCTCATCCTGTTCCTTGTATTCCGCTCTTTTGTCGCTCCATTTGTTCCACTGCTTACGGTGGGGATCAGCTACATTGTTTCACAGCAGATTGTCGCGTTCCTTGTGGACGGTCTAGACTTCCCTATTTCGACCTTTACGCAGATCTTTATGGTGGCGGTCATGTTCGGGATTGGTACGGACTATTGCATCCTGTTGATTAGCCGGTTCAAGGAAGAATTGGCTCATCATGAAAATACGTGGGATGCTATCATTGCTACCTACCGCACAGCAGGCAAAACGGTATTCTTCTCCGCACTCGCTGTGCTGGTTGGATTCATTGCCATTGGCTTTGCACAGTTTATGCTGTATCGTTCCGCGGTAGCGGTTGCTGTCGGTATTGCCGTGATGATGCTGGCATTAGTCACGATTGTTCCATTTTTCATGGCAGTGCTGGGCAAAAGGCTGTTCTGGCCATCCAAAGGTTCACTGGAGCATGCCGAGAGCAAGATTTATGGTGCAGCCGGTCGTTTCTCCCTAAAACGTCCATGGGCAGCCCTGCTCATCGTTGCAGCGGTATGTGTGCCGTTACTGGCGACTTACGACGGCAAGCTGTCGTTTAACAGTCTCGATGAGATTGGTGAGAAATATGATTCGGTCAAAGCATTCAATATCATTTCGGACAGCTTCGGTCCGGGTGAATCCTTGCCGGGTCAGGTCGTTATTCAGAATGATGAGGCTATGGATAATGCCAAGTATATGGCGCTTGCCGAAAAGATCAGCCGGGAAGTGGAGAAGGTGCCAGGGATCTCTGGTGTCCGCAGTATGACACGTCCAACCGGTGATGAGATCAAAGATTTTGAAGTAACACAGCAAGTGGGGACATTGTCTGATGGTTTGGGCGAAGGTAAAACGGGTCTGGATAAAATCCGTGATGGTCTGAGCGAAGCCAGCAGTCAGTTGAGCAAAAATGAACCACAACTTAAAGAAGCTGCGGATGGAGCAGGAGAACTGTCAAAGGGTACTTCCCAGTTGCAATCGGGTATTACACAGTTATCTGAAGGACTTCAGCAGATTGAGAAAGGGATTCGTGATGGTTCCTCGGGTGCCGGTGATCTAAAAGCAGGTCTTCAGAAAGCCAAAACGAGTGCAGATCAACTTGCACAGGCGAACAATCAGCTGCTTCAAGCCTATCGTCAGGCAGGAGCAGGTGTAGCTGCGCTGGGTGATGGTGTGGGTGAACTGCAACAAAAGCTCACGGGTGTATCTACAGCGTTAACCAGCTTGAATGAATCGTTCACTGCGCTTGAGGAGCGCTATCCTGATTTGCTGCAAGACGCCGATTATCAGCGGGTCAAAGGTACCCTTGGTGAGACAGGTACCGGCACGGCACAGCTCGCTCAAGGTTTGGGTCAAATTCAATCCAAGCTGGGCGAAGCCGCGGCTGGAATCAATCAGGCTAACGAAGGCTTTGCGTCCGCAGCATCCGGACAGAAGGCACTTGCCGATGGTCTGGGTCAAATTGTGACGGGAATCAGTCAGTTGCAATCCGGTCTCAAACAGGCCGCTGACGGTCAAGGTAAAGTGATTAGTGAAATTCCTTCAATCCAGAACGGACTTGGTCAGCTTCAGGGTGGTCAGGAGAAAATTCAGCAAGGCTTCTCGGATCTGAGTGGTCAACTGACTCAATTGACAGATGGTCTTAATCAGAGTGTAGATGGAATCGAACAGGTTTCAGGTGGACTCGATTCAGCACAGGACTACCTGACACAATTGCAAAACTCTCCTGATTCCGATCTGGCGGGCTGGTATGTTCCTGAAGAAGCACTGAACAGTAAGGACTTCACACAGGTATTTGATACGTATCTGTCCAAAGATCGGAAAACGATGACGATTGACGTTATTTTTGCCGAGAATCCATATGGAACAGAAGCGATTGATCGTGTTCCGGATATCGAAGCTGCTGTACATCGTGCCGTACAGGGAAGTGCACTTGAAAAAGCGGATATTGCAATTGGCGGGGTAACCAGTACGTTTGCAGATCTGCAGGAAGTCTCTAACAACGACTACACACGCACAGTTATGCTGATGCTTGCAGGAACGTTTATTATTCTGGTCCTGCTGCTCCGTTCGGTTATTATGCCGCTGTATCTGATCGTCTCGTTGTTGCTGGCTTATTTCACATCCATGGCCCTGACTGAAGCAATCTTTGTGAATATACTCGGGTTCTCTGGTATCAGTTGGGTTACGCCGTTCTTCGGCTTTGTCATGCTGATTGCACTTGGTGTGGATTACAGCATCTTCCTGATGGACCGTTTCAATGAGAACAAAGGCATGAGAGTCCAGGATGCCATGCTGTATGCCATGAAAAACATGGGTACGGTCATCCTGTCTGCAGCCGTCATTCTGAGTGGTACCTTTGCCGCAATGTATCCATCAGGGGTTCTTTCGATGATGCAGATTGCGACGGTTGTGCTCAGCGGACTGATCTTGTATTCCCTGTTGTTCCTGCCATTCTTCGTTCCTGTAATGGTGAAAATGTTTGGTCGTGCGAACTGGTGGCCATTCCCGAACAAGGAACAGGCAGATTCCGTTGATTCGGATCGTAACCTAGGCATGTAATCTATGATTTATGAACAGCCCCGCTGGCATTCCCGGCGGGGCTTTCTGTATGGTTTTGTGCAAACCATTCGTGAAACGGACAAATAAATGTGTATGCCTACGGACACCATCCCGCGCCTTGTCTCCGTTGCTCTCATACGATATATAGGAATTGTATATGGACTGGTCTATAACACAGCAGAGAGGGGCGGCGGGATGGTATATCGATATGTGGCTATAGGAGATTCATTAACGGTAGGTACAGGAGCGCTGCTGGGCACCGGCTTTGTTCCTTTATATCGGAGAATGGCAGAAATGAATGTGCGTACATTTGTATCGATGGATAATTTGGGAGTGAATGGACTTACGTCAGGTGAAATGCTGCAGATGATATCCAGCAATCCAAGAGTACGACAATCGCTGCGTGAAGCGGATATTATTACGTTGTCGATTGGTGGGAACGATCTGATTCGTACGTTCAAAGCAAGCGGTGGGATCCCGAACGCAAGTAAGATGACACAGGTGCTTGGGGATACTCGTAGTAACATGGCCCAGATTATGAGGCACATCCGGCAATTGAAAGGAAACAGTGTATATATGGTCCGTACGATCGGGTTGTACAACCCGTATCCGCAAGCGGCGGAAGCTGCATATTGGGTGCGGCAATATAACTCCTTTCTGAATGGTGCGGGATCGGGGAACTATGCCTGTGCTCAGGTCTATGACCGGTTTGAAGGGCGTGAACGTGAACTGTTATTTTGGGACAGGGTGCATCCAAATGCAAAAGGCTATCGCGTGATTGCAGAACAGCTGAGCCGTACAGGATACTATCCATTTGCCTGATCAGCAGGCAGTGA
Source organism: Paenibacillus sp. NPDC057886 (assembly GCF_042796655.1). Classification (NCBI taxonomy): domain Bacteria; kingdom Bacillati; phylum Bacillota; class Bacilli; order Caryophanales; family Paenibacillaceae; genus Paenibacillus; species Paenibacillus sp. NPDC057886. Next base: position 364,452 of record NZ_JBHVMZ010000001.1, read on the forward strand.
AGTTTAGAATGACTAATAACTCTTAGCCGACTAGACCGAAAGAAATACTTCCGTTAAGATGAGGACATATAGAGGTTGTATTACGTGAGATAAAGGAGTTATTTTTGGTGCACATCATCGATTCAGGTTCCCTAAACGATTCAGAACAGCAGCTCATATCCACCGTTTTATCCTCATATGGCTTCACGTCCAACTGGAAAGCTCAGCGCGGAAGGGGAGGCATGAACAACTCTACCTTCATGGTAGAGATAGACCAAGAATGTTACGTGCTGAGGCAGTATGAAACGCATAATGATCAAACGAAAATTGCTTTTGAACACGAGGTGCTGTATGCATTGTCACGTTCAGAGTTCGAGCTTCATGTGCCTATGCCCGTTGGCCTTCCTGATGATAAGGATGCAACATTTCTTCCTGTGCAGGATCGTTCCTCGGGCGGGAGCAAAATCGTGACGTTGTTCCATTATCGTGAAGGCCGTAATCCGGTCTGGAATACACCCGATCAACTAATCGGACTGGGTAGGGCGGCAGGCATGCTATCTTCCGTTATGGCGCGCCTTTCCATATCCCTGGCCCCCGTTTACCTGCCTTACTATCAGATTCAGGAGGCTTACCCGCTTTGTTCGCCGGAGATATTGTTACAACTATGCACCTCACCCACTGATACGCTGATGGCATGTGCGGATGACCTGCAGAAGCTGAAGGTTGTATTGCCAGACTTATTCGATACGCTGCGAGGCATGGAGGTTTTGCCGCATCAACTGGTACACGGGGATTTGAATGCATCCAATGTACTCGCAGACTCTCAGGATATCATATGTGCCATTTTGGATTTTGAATTCGCCACATGGGATCTGCGGGTAATGGAGCTCGCTGTTCCCATGTCTGACCTTCTGACGATGGACAAGGAGCAGGCATGGATGTGGGAGGCTTTAGAGGGGCTGATTCTGGGATTTAGGCAACAGGTGAACCTGGAACCAGAGGAGCTGGACGTGATTCCAGGGCTTATTTTGCTTCGAAGTCTGGATGTGGTGATGCATTTTATCAGTCGGTTGTTCGAAGGTACAGATGAGCCTGAAGTGGCTGTGCAGCAAATCAGGAAGCTGAGAGAACGGGTAGACTGGATGAAAGCTAATGAAGAACGACTGCGTGAGCTGCTGATCTAGCTCTGCAACATGCAGATGTATAACAAAAGTGCACTGATTTCCGCCTTGAGGCAAGAATCAGTGCACTTTTTATTTGGTGAAATCGTTTATCATGAATGACTGGATGTGTATATTTCAGATTCACGACGTCGAATCCAATGCTGAAGTAGACGTATCCGAGCGGCTTTACAGTCCACGCTTGCGGAACCAGCTGCGTACAGCCCAGCGACGCTCCTGGCGCTTCTTATATTTTGGCAGGGAGCGATATACGTTCAATGATTGCTCGTAGGCTTGCTTTGCATCAGCAGTTCGCCCGAGGGAGCGGTACACCGAGCCGAGCAGATAATATGCTTCACTGGATGAGGAATGAATCTCCTGGAATTGCTGAACGTATGCCAGAGCTTTGTCCCGGTGAGTATCCTTGAATGCACCTGCAAGTGTCAGATAAGGACGTCCATATTTCACTCTTGGATTAATATCCAATGCCTGCAAAATATGACGCTCGCCTTCTTCCGTTTGTCCCAGATGAAGTTCAGTTGTGCCCAGCGCCTCCCAGTATTCGGCTGATTGCTCGTAAGGACGTTCCAGTTCCAGCAGCAATGTATGAGCTTCGCTATAACGTTTGCGTTCAATCAACAGACGTGCCAGATCCAGCTTGGAAGAGACTTCATTCGGACTCATGGCAAGCTGCTGCTTGAGCCGTGAGATGTTACGCATACGCTTAAGAGGCTTCATGAAGCTTGGCATTACCCCAACATATCGACGATCCAGGAAATACAGAATGATGAGGAAAATAAGAACCGCCAGGAACGGATTGCCTACAATCCGCCACAGCAGGCCCAAAATTAGAAATTTAATCAGCACGACAAAGTCAACTCCAATTATGATGTAATCGCATTTCGAACACTTAAAATATATTTGGATTGGTCCAGCGGGTTAACTCCTCTGCGTTTGCGCGTATGTGTCACATCCGAAGGACAATCCTGATACCCGGCAAAAGAAGTCGTTAGCACCCCGCGTCCGCTCGTCTCTGAACGCAGCTTCACCGGATAATCCATGGAGCTTGCCAGAGGCATACGTCCTTCAACGATACATCGTCCGCCTCCGATGATCGGCGCTTCAAAGGTTGCCCGCATATGTACCAGATCACTAAGCGCTTTGCCGCCGTACTCCTCCGGGACTGTTAACCGGAAATTCAGAATGGGTTCCAGCAGAGTTGTACCGGTGCTTGCCAGTCCGTCCATGATTCCCAGCGGCGTGGCTACCACAAAATCCAGTGGATGGGTATGCCAGACATGGTGCTCTCCTTCGATTAGCGTGATGCGCAGGTCGGTAACTTCCCACCCCAACAACCCCTGAGATAGCGCTTCGGGAATGCGGCGCTCCACTTCATTCTGATAACGAAGCAGGAGATGATCCGTCCGGACGGTGGATGAGTAGATTAGACCGCTGCCACGCGGCAAAGGCTCAATGCTGAATCGAAGAATGGCCCAGCAAGGCTTGGGCATCGTATACGCGATGAATCCTTCCCCAGAAGAACGAGGAGTTTCCTTATAGATGACGGACGGCGGGTCGAATACAACATCCAGTCCGAAACGACTCATCATCAGGCTGGACAGAATCTCAAGCTGAATGGTTCCCATGACTTTAAGATGCAGTTCCCGTTCTTCAGGCAACCATTGCAAATCGAGCAGGGGATCTTCGTCCGTCAGCTCTTGCAATGCGGCTACAAGATCAGGATAACGAGCCGTGTCTTTACCATGAACTTGCACGGTCAACAAGGGAACAGCCAACTGGGGTACAGGAGGCACACCTGCGGGGCTGCCAATAATATCACCAACATGGGTATCGCTTAGTCCATACAGTGCAGCAATCTGTCCGGCATGAACAGCACCCGTATCCGCCCATTTCCGACCATCCATTCGGCGAATCTGTGTCACTTTCTCTTCCAGCTCTCGAGTGGAGTTATAGATCGTATCCCGATTGTGCACGCTGCCACCATACATGCGAACATAGGCAGTACGGCCCATCGTTTTATCCCGTTCAATTTTAAATACAACCCCGGATACTGAAGGTTCTTGAGGCTGCGCGGGTGCAGGAAGAAATTCAATAATGGCATCCAGCAGTTCTGTTACGCCGATCCCTTTGCCAGAGGCGCCATAACAAATGGGGAACACTTCGCCCTGATGCACCTGTTTGCGAAATGCTTCATCTAGCAGGTCAGCAGGCAGCGTTTCACCATTAATGTAGGCTTCCATCAGATCTTCATCGAGTTCGGCCAATAATTCAAAAAGGCCCGGGATAGATGAAGGGGAACCCGTCAACGGCGTTTGGCTCGTATTCCAAAGGGAGTCAATGCCCTCGAACACATCTTCATTCATACGAAAGGATTGGATTTCGCATACGAAGGGAGAGAGACTGGAGCGGATCTGATCCATGACCGTCTCAGCAGAGGCGCCAACCCGATCCATTTTGTTAATATAAATCAGGGTAGGAATTCCAAGCGAGCGGAGAGCATGCCAGATGGTCTCGCTTTGGGATTGAACCCCTTCCACGGCGGATACAATCAGAACGGCTCCGTCCATAACACGCAGGGATCGCTCTACCTCAGAGCTGAAATCGATATGTCCCGGCGTATCAATCAGATCAATAATCGTATCCTTCCAGATCAAAGAGGTCATAGCCGCCTGCACGGAAATGCCTCGTTCCTTTTCAATATCCAGAGAGTCTGTTGCTGTTGTTCCGTCATCTACGCGACCTGGACTACGGACGACACCGCTTTGAAATAACATATGTTCTGTCGTTGTTGTTTTCCCAGCATCGACGTGTGCGAAGATGCCGATATTTCTGCGATTCAATTCGTTTAACATGGGATGTAAGGCTCCTCTGGCAGCAGAAACGCATCGTTTCCGACATTGTAATTCAGTATTATAACATACCACACGAATAGTATGGAAGAATATGTTACACATAAACAAATCTCTACATTTCAGGATGTCGTGACAATCACGTTTGATTCTGACTCTTCATGGTTTTACGGTAGGCAGCAGGTGTGGTGCCTGTCAGTTTCTTGAATTGTCGATAAAAATGGGGCAGGCTCTCAAAGCCGCAGGCATCGGCAACAACGGCCATCGTCTCATCACTTCGAAGCAGATGTTCTTTCGCCATAATGACCCGGCGGGCCAACGCATAGTCAGTTAACGTCATGCCGGTATACCTTTTGAACGCACGGCTGAAGTGAGCCGGAGATACGGCTGCCTGCCGTGCCAGTTCCGGCAAGGAAAGGCCACTTCGCAGCTCTTCATCCATATGAGTCAGCGTAGAAGAGAGCCAGCTTGGTCCAGGGACACTTCTGGCAGGACTTGCAGGACCGACTGCCTCCAATCGCTCCAGATAAATAAGTAAGAGCTGCAACCGCAGCAGAGCTGCGTGGGCACTCAGGTGATTTTCTAACTGGAATTCAGCATGAATGTCGTCAATTAGCGTAGCAACCTGTGCTTGTTCCTTGGGCTCCAGATGCCTCTTGTACAACCTGCGTTTACGACAGCGTTCAAATAGAGAGAGCATGGCCGACGCATTGCCTCCCGCTGTGGAGGCCAGTAATCCTGGACTGAAGAACAAGGCCGACGAAGTCACCGGATTCCCGGCATCCGGCAATGCGCGATGTACCGTGCTGCCAGGAATGATGAACAAATCGCCCTCCTGCATGTCTTCAAGACCGGTATCAATGAAAATGGTGCCCTGACCTCGATATACATAAATAATTTCATGCCAGTCATGAAGATGATCCGGCAACTCGTTCTGGGGGGACTTGGTATCTGCATATACCAGACGAAAAGGAATCCCCGATTCCGCCTGAATAGTTGTACGAACGGGTGAACGTTCCATTTAATCTCCTTTCGAAACAGTGGCTACAAAAAAAGAGAATACACCTGATCATAAAAGAGTACATTTACCGCAATATAAGCAATTAAATTTCCTTTTATTGATGATACAATGAATTTAAAGCGTTTTCAATGGAAGTGTAAGCGGCTGTGTGGCGTGCAGCGGGCATCTGATGTTGACAAATAAAACGATGAGGTGAATGTTCATGTCGGCGAGCACGAAAAGACCAAGGCTGAAGCTGAATCTGCTCGGAAGTGATAGCCAGCGCAAGTGCAAAGAAGTGATGGAACGCCCTGTAAAGGTACTACAGATTGGGGAAGGCAACTTTTTGCGTGGGTTTGCAGACTGGATGCTTCATGAGAGTGCCAGACAAGGCAAATTCCATGGCAGTGTTGCCGTGACCCAACCTCGGCCTGGGGGAAAGGCAAAACTGGAACAAATTCGTGATCAGGACGGATTGTATACGATGATTACCCGAGGTCTGTCACAGGGAAAAGCGGTGGAACGTACGGAAATGATCTCGATTTTTTCACAGTGTATTAATCCGTACGAAGAATGGCAGGATTTTCTGAAGCTTGCGGAGTTGCCTTCCCTGGAGTTTGTCATCTCCAATACAACCGAGTCGGGATTGAAATATACGTATGCAGAGTACACACAGGGTGAACCGGTACAATCGTTTCCGGGTAAACTGACGGTCTTTTTGCATCAGCGTTACCTGCGGTTTGATGGGGACCCATCCCGAGGATTGATTCACCTGCCCTGTGAGTTGCTCGAAGGCAATGGGGATGTACTGCGCAGTTGTGTACTGCGGCATAGTGCAGATTTTGGTTATTCTGAAGGCTTCGTTTCATGGATTGAGAACCATAACTTGTTCCTGAACAATCTGGTTGACCGGATTGTCACGGGTGCACCGACCAAGGAAGAAGCCGATTCCCTGACCAATCGCTGGGGATACGAGGATCAACTGGTCAATACGGCAGAGCCGTACCATTTCTGGGCCATTCAGGCAGATGAAGCACTGGACAAAAAACTTCCCCTTAAACAGGCGGGACTCAACGTACATTGGGTTAAGGATTTGGAACCTTTTCAGCTGCGCAAGGTTCGTATTCTGAATGGTGCTCATACACTCATGTCATCGCTCGGCATTCTGCAAGGCAAGGAACATGTAAGAGAGACGATGGAAGACCCGCAGTTTGGCTCATGGATCAGAGAAGCGGTACATCAGGAGATTGTGCCTGCACTGGATATGCCGGATCATAATCTGGATCAGTACGCAGCCGAAGTGTTTGAACGTTTCCTCAATCCGTATATTAATCACAAGCTGCAGGATATTGCATTAAATACAGTAGGGAAATTCAAGGTTCGTGTGCTGCCTACACTTTTGGCTTTTGAGCAAAATCAGGGAACCTGGCCTGCCCGGCTCGTGAAGGGATTTGCGGGATTGTTGTGTCTTTATCGTCCAGTGAGCACGCCAGACGGTTATATGGGACAGCGACTGAACGGTGAGTCCGTCCTGCTTCGGGATGATGTGGATGTTTTGGCTGCACTCGCCAAGCATTGGGATGGTTATGATCCTCTGAAGAGGGAGAAGCAGCAATTAGACCAGAGTATAGCTGCTGTATTGTCTGATGTATCGATCTGGGGAGAAAATCTGGATGATCGAGAGGGGCTTCGCGAAGCACTCGTTCACGAAATTGGTTTGCTGGAAGGTGAGAGTTGATGAATACAACACGTACAGTCAATGACTGGATTGCGATTCAACCGCAAGATGATGTCATTATAGCCCTTCGAGATTATGTAAAAGGGGAGAGCATTACCCTGCCAGACAGTACTGTTTTTACACTAAGGGATGATGTGCCCAAAGGCCATAAAATTGCTGTGCATACCCTCGCACCGGGCGAGGATGTGATGAAATATGGTTTTTCCATCGGGATTGCCAAAGAACAGATTGAGCAGGGGAGCTGGATTCACAGTCACAATCTGAAAACAGGACTTCACGGATTACTTGAATATCAGTATCAGCCGGGGCAACCTGTTCAGACGGACATGCCTCCGGAACATCTGCGCTCATTTGACGGATATCTGCGGCCTAACGGTGAAGCTGGTATCCGCAATGAAATCTGGATTGTAAATACGGTCGGCTGCATTAATAAAGTATGTGAAGCATTGGCTCGGATGGGCCAGTCACAGTTCGGCAGCAGGGTGGATGGTGTTTACCATTTCCCGCACCCTTTCGGATGCTCGCAGTTGGGTGATGACCTGAAATATACGCAGCAAGTACTGGCTTCCCTGGTGGAACACCCGAATGCCGGCGGCGTGCTGGTTATTGGGTTGGGATGCGAAAATAATCAGGTAGACCAGTTCCGCGAATGTATCGCACCGGAATATCAGGGGAAAGTCCGTTTTCTTAAAGCGCAGGAAACAGATGACGAGCTTGAAGAAGGGCTGCGTTTGATGGAAGAGCTAGTGGAGCTCGTCGAACATGAACAGCGTCAGCCGCTGCCCCTGAGCAAGCTCAAAATTGGATTAAAGTGCGGCGGTTCGGACGGTCTGTCCGGGATTACGGCGAACCCGCTCGTTGGTTCCGTTGCGGATATGCTGGTTGCCGCTGGAGGCACGGCCATATTGACCGAAGTTCCCGAGATGTTTGGTGCAGAGACCATCCTGATGAATCGGGCGGCCAGTGAGCAGGTATTTGATGATTTGGTAGACTTGGTGAACGGTTTCAAGCAATACTTTGTGAATCACGGTCAGAATATATATGAAAATCCTTCACCAGGGAACAAGGCAGGCGGAATTACCACGTTGGAAGAAAAGTCTTTGGGATGTACGCAAAAGGGAGGGCGTTCTTCCGTAGTTGATGTACTTCGTTATGGCAAACGTGTCACTCAAACCGGTCTGAACATTGTGGAAGCTCCGGGGAATGATCTCGTGTCTGTTACGGCACTGTCTGCTGCGGGTGCGCACATTGTTCTCTTCACAACAGGTCGCGGAACGCCGTTTGGAGGCCCGGTACCTACCGTCAAGATTGCAACCCAATCTGACCTCGCAAATCGGAAAAAGCACTGGATCGATTTTAACGCAGGTCAACTGCTGGAAGGAAAGACGATGCAAGACGTGAAAGTACAGCTTTTCAGCCAGCTGATCGATATTGCTTCAGGGCGGGCGCATACGCTCAGCGAGCAGCATGGATTTCGGGAAATTGCGATATTCAAGGATGGAGTCATCCTGTAATTGTATTCGTTCGTTGCTTTATATCTGCTGCATGTATGGACGTATAAACAGTAAATCCCGGTGGCCTACTTCGGCTTCCGGGATTTTTCGTTTGCAGGTATTTATTTCAATCAATGTATCGCAAAGGCTTTTTTGATTTTGGTCAGTGCGGTAGTAGAAACGTGTTTCTCCAATTGTTGTACCAGGAGTTCACTCGCGTCTGCAACGCTGCCCTCAAATGGCTTAATACCTTGACGTTTCATCCAGCAGTCTGAGGTCTCATAAGCAGAGCTGTTCCAGGCCACCTTGCCTTCAGCGAGGCCTTCTTTTTCTTTGGTGCCACAGATGACAATGGCGCTAATGCTTTGAAGGTCCAGCAGTCCCTGATCAAAAGCCTTTTTGTCCTCTTTGGCCCCAAAACCTGCCTGTGAACGCAACGTCCGTCCATCAATCCCCTCATGGTTCTCGATTATTTCATACAGTCTGAATGCATCTCGAGAGAGCAATCCCGCGTCATATTGTTCTTCCATGACTCTGGAGTCCGCGAGCAGACGGTGCACCCATGGGAAATATTCGCGTGAGACCAGGATGGCTTTCTTTTTGACAAATTTGCCATAGGCAGCGATCCCTTCCTCAGCCAGACGTGAACGCCACAACCAGGGATCAAGCGCGTTATCCTTGTGCCAGTTTTCTTTAGGCGTTATGGAGGACAGTGAAGGATATTCAGGGAATAAAGGTGCGAGCGGGAGCAGTCCCACAGCCTCTATTCGCTGAACAGCTTCTTCGTAAGTTACGATGGATTCATTCTCATTCATCATGAATTTGGCAAGCTCCTTTTTAGTGTGTGCTACAACGATTATTGTTGGAAGTAAGATACATCTGGTATACTTCCTCGGCATGTTTGCGAATCTCGCAGCGAAGGTTCTCAGGTTCAAGTACTTCTGCTTCACGTCCAAGTCGATAAAAGAATCGTACGGCCCAGGCCCACTCACCGGGAGGGCAGAGAAAGGACAGTTCCCAGACATCCGGAGCGATCTCGATCATCCGTTCTCCAATATGCTTGTCCTGTTCTGCCTCGATCATTCCGCTGTAACTCAAACGTGCCGTAACACGCGTTGGAGAACGTTCGGGAGATTTCAGTTTGCTGCGCTGTCGTTCAGCCTGTTCAGACAGCTTTTGTGATTCGAGCAGCTCAATCGGCGTAACGTCCAGAATGCGGTCGACCCTGAACAGGCGCTGTTCACCATGCTCCTCCGAATACGCTTCACAATACCAGAAACCTGCCGAAGCATAGATTCGAATAGGGCAGATCGTTAGCCAGCGTTGACGGGAAGCAGAGCGGTACAACATACGCAGCCACCCTTGTTCCGGGATACAAGCCAGAAGCGGTTCCAGATGATGAAGGATGTAGTTCCGCTCGGGGACATCATGCTGCAGTTGTTTGAGCATGGGATCCATTCTTGCCTTGACATCATCCGGAATAATGCTTTTGATTTTGTCCATTAATGTCCAGCGTTTCTCTTGAAAAGGGGTATCTGCATAATGGCTTAGGCCTTCGAGAGCAAAGATGAGAGTAGCTGCTTCAACCGGGTCCAATTGCAGTGGGGGCAGTACATACCCCTCCATAAGTCTGAAGCCGCCTCCGGGACCGGAGATAGCAATGATCGGGACATTCATCTCTGAGAGTGATTGGATATCCCGCAGGATGGTACGGCGGGAAACTTCAAACTTTTCTGCAAGTGAATGTGCCGTTTCGTGACCGTGCTGCAATGCCATAACGATGGCGGCAAGCCGATTTGTTCTATTCATGTCAGCCACTCCGTTTCGAGGGTTGCGCCGCCGGAATGAATGCTGGAGTGTTCCTCCCATTGTAACAGTGTATAAGTGACATCATGGCTGTCACCAATATTTCGCAGCATTATATTAATTATTCAATATAGTGCAGCGCCTGCTTACAGAGGGGCCGCTTCCTTTTCCCGGCGGGGCGTCGTTAAATTGTGTGTCTCGTCCAATTCGCTTCGCTTCTCGGTATTTCCTTCTAACCGAGAGCCTCACAAATAATGACAAAAACCCGTATCCGGTCTAAACGGATACGGGAAGTAGCAGATTGAAACAAGTTCATCCATATAATACTTCAAATTTTAACAATTGACACGCTTTTAAGCCGCAAATTTTGGATCAATGCGATATCCATGTAACATGTTGTATCATCGGTTTTCGAATATTATTTCATTTCAAGCAGTTGTACACCGCGACCTTCAATCTCGATCGTACCTGAAAGGGACCGAGCTGTGAGCAAATCATGAGCCTCAGCCTTGCCCAAATCATAGGATTGAGAGGTAGCATTGTGATTCATGACAAACAGGTACTGTTGTCCATCCTTGGTACGAGCAGTCACTTCAACACCTTCCGGAGTATCCAGAAGAGAATCAATATTTTTGGCTGCGGCCAGTTGTCCCAGCAAGCCGTCCAGGAAGCGATCTTCCGGATCGGAAGCTACATACCAGGCTTCACCTTGACCAAACGTGTTACGGGTTACCACAGGCATGCCTTTGTAGAAGTCGTCTCCATACTCGGCGATGATTTCTGCACCTTCACTGTGCAGCAAGTCACACAACATGCCGCAACCATATTCTCCTTGAAGATCACCATAAGCCTCTTTCAGGATAATACTGTTTTTTTGTTCCGGCAGGAGGGCATCAATTTCTTCGACCCAGATACCAAGCAGTTTGCGAAGTTCGCCCGGGTAACCACCGGTTGTTACAATGTCACTCTCATTGACGATACCACTGAAGAAGGTTGTCAGGAATGTGCCGCCTGCTTCTACAAACTTCTCCAGTTTGGCCGCAAAGCCTGATTTAACCATATAGAGTACCGGAGCGAGCACGATGTCGTATTTACTGATATCGGTATCCACACTAACGATGTCCACCTGAATGTTGCGGCGGAAGAAGGCAGCGTAGTATTTGTGAATTTGATCTACATAGTTCAGTGCAACGGTAGGTCCGCTGGATTTCTCAATTGCCCACCAGTTATCCCAGTCAAACACAATCGCGACTTTGGCATCCACAGTAGCATCCAGCGTTTTATCGCCCAGCAACTGTAATTCCTTGCCCAGCTCCGCGACTTCACGGAATACACGGGTATGTTCATGTCCGACATGTTCAATGACTGCACCATGATATTTCTCGCAGGCGCCAATAGAACGGCGGAGCTGGAAGAACATGATTGTATCCGCGCCGTGAGCGACAGATTGGTAACTCCACAGACGCATGACGCCGGGGCGTTTCAATGAGTTATAAGGCTGCCAGTTCTGCTGGCTTGGTGTCTGCTCCATGAGCATAAACGGCTGACCGTCCTTCAATCCACGCATCAGATCATGAGCCATAGCTGTGAAACTCACCGGGGTCGCAAGACCTGGATAGCTGTCCCAGGAGACGATATCCATATATTTGGCCCATTTGAAATAGTCCAGCTGTTTGAAAAATCCCATCAGATTGGTCGTAACGACCGAATCCGGGATATGTTTTTTGATCGCATCATATTCCAGACGGTAACAATCAAGCATACTGTCGGAGTTGAAGCGGGAGTAATCAAGCGAGATGCCCTGGAACGTGGAATTGTTGTTTCCCCAGTGCTCACTCAGGTTACTTGGCAATACAATCTCATCCCAATCGTAGAATGTATGACCCCAGAAATTGGTGTTCCATGCTTTGTTGAGCTGCTCCAGGGTCTGGTAGCGTTCTTTGAGATGCACGCGGAACGCTTTCTCACAGTTATCACAATAACAATCGCCGCCATATTCGTTGGAGATATGCCATACAAGCACAGCAGGGTGGTCCTTGTAACGTGCCGCCAGCTTGTCTGCAATCCTTTCGGAGTATTTGCGGTAGGTTGGGCTATTCGGACAGGAGTTATGCCGGCCACCGAATTTGCGTTTGCGTCCATCGGCATCCACACGCAGTACATCCGGGTATTTCTTCGCCATCCACGCTGGATGTGCAGCAGTGCTTGTCGCGAGGCAAATGTAAATGCCGCTTTCATAGAGACTGTTAATTAACTGGTCGAGTCCTTCAAAATTATAAGTGACTTCATCAGGCTGAATCAGTGCCCATGAAAATACGTTGATGGTCGCAATATCAATACCTGCCAATTGGAACATGCGCAGATCTTCAAGATGAGTCTCATGATCCCATTGTTCAGGGTTATAGTCGCCGCCGTAGAACATTTTGGGTAACTTGCTGCTAATCAAATGTGTTCACCTCTTGTATAAGAATAATTCTATACTATATGATGGATATGACTTTTAAAATATAAGAAAAGTAATGAAACATATAAGAATATGGAACTGTAACCTTGGCTTTGTTCAAAGGAGAGAATCTCTATGCTCATCACACCCGATCATCGGCGCTACTTTATGACCCCACGGGATCAGCCGCTTCCACTCTACATCGAGAGTATAGGATATAACGGCAATCAGGAGAATGTGTACAGACCTGCCGGATATCCTTGTTATCACTGGCTTCAGACGGTGAAGGGAGCTGGAGAGTTCAGATTTGCAGGTTCAACTGTGCAGCTGGGGGAGACATCCGGCATTTTGCTGCCGCCGAATGAGCCGCACGAGTATGTACGCTCGCAAGGAGAATGGGAGACACTTTACATTACATTTGGAGGCTCCCAGTGCCCGGCCATTACAGAGTCGCTTGGTTTGGGGGAGGCAGCCCTTCACCAGTGGGACTCAGAGAGCCAGCTTGAATATTATGGCAGGGAAGTGCTGGGTTCCATCAGCAGTGACCAGGATTTATCCGGCTTGGAAGCGTCAGCGGACATGTACCGATTTCTGATTTTGCTCAAAAAACATGGCATGACGGGCAGTCGATCTTCGATCTCCCATGCCGTAGAACGGCTGGCTCCGTTAATTTCATTTATGAATGAACACTATGCCGATCCCGAAATCGGTCTTGAACAGATGGCTGCCATACCAGGCATTACGCCTAGGCATCTGAATACCCTTTTCAAACAATCCTTTGGCATGACCGCCTACAGTTATTTCATTCTCCTCCGTATTCGCAAATCGAAAGAATGGATGACAGGGGACAGTAAACTAACCGTCAAGGAAACGGCAGCGAAGGTGGGTTTTCGGGATGCGAGTCATTTTGTGGCTACATTTCGGAGGATTGAGGGCGTAACTCCGGAGCAGTATCGAACGTTATATTAATCATTCAGAGTTATAAATGTGCTATAAAACACTGTTCAAGCATGAGGATTCCGTGTAACCTGTTACAAATTGAACAAAAAGTGATGCCAGGAAGGTATTGATGCGCAAGGGTGCTTCCCGTTATGATGATATCGATTCCTTAGATTGGAAAATGACTATACGGATCAACGTATCCGTTCAACTTAGAGAGGATGATAGAAGTGACAACAACAATACCATTGTGGGACCATGCAGCGCCTTATGCGGCCAAGGGTTATGAGGATGAAATGCCCCATCTTATTCCATTTATTCAGCCAGGTTCCGAGAGCGCTGTCATTATATGTCCGGGTGGGGGCTATGGATTTTTGGCCGATCATGAAGGAGCTCCAATCGCTGAATTGCTGAACCGTGCGGGAATTAGCGCATTTGTGCTGAAGTACCGTGTGGCGCCTCACCAGCATCCGGCACCCATGACAGATGGTCAGCGTGCGATCCGTTATGTACGGGCTCATGCCGAGCAATATGGCATTCAACCTTTCAAAATTGCCGTGCTTGGATTCTCGGCGGGTGGTCATCTTACAGCCACGTTGGGAACCTTGTATGACGAGGGTCAACCAGATCATGAAGACCCTATTGAACGGGAGAGTTCACGCCCGGATCGGGTTATTCTTTGTTATCCGGTAATTACGATGGACTCCTATGGACATGCCGGTTCTCGTGATAATCTGCTTGGGTCAGATGTGTCTGCCGAACAGATCAAGGCCTTCAGTGCGGAGCAGCAGGTGAAAGCCGACGCTCCTGAAGCATTTATCTGGCATACGAGTGATGATCAGGCGGTCCCTGTAGAAAACAGTTTGCGTTACGCGCTCGCCCTGGGTGCACACGGCATTCCTTATGACTTGCATGTATTTGAAAAAGGTTCACATGGTCTGGGATTGGCAGAGGATGACCATGCCGTTCGGGCTTGGTCTGATCTGTGCCTGACCTGGCTTAAGAATCAAGGGTGGTAACACGGCACCTGGCTGAGCTCTGCCTTTCCTGAATATGAAATATGAATACGAGTGATCTCACATATTTTAACGCTTATGAGAGCGAAGGAGAAAACGACAATGAAATTGCAAAAGAATGATAAGCTGCTTTTTATCGGAGATTCAATCACAGATTGTGGCCGTGAACATCCTGTTGGTGAAGGTAGTTCTGGACTGGGGCACGGCTATGTGGCGCAAGTGTATGCCTTGCTGCGTTCCATCTACCCGGAATTGATGTTACGGATTCAAAATGTGGGTAATAGTGGGAATACAATCCGTGATTTGAAGCAGCGCTGGGACCGTGATGTGCTTGATCTCAAACCGGATTGGCTAACCATCATGATCGGGATTAATGATGTATGGCGTCAATTTGACAATCCGTTATCCACAGACTCGCAAGTTTTCCTGGAGGAGTATGAATCTACACTGCGTGATCTGGTTGCTTCTGTTCGTCCTGGATTGAAAGGACTTGTTCTGATGTCTCCTTATTATTTGGAAGCCAATCCGGAAGATCCGATGCGGGCTACGATGGATATATACGGTGAAGCTGTTCGTAGAGTAGCCGCGGAATATGATGCCATTTTCGTGGATACACAGGCTGCATTTACTCCATTCTGGGATCATTTCTATACGTCTGTGCTGACTTACGATCGGGTTCATCCCGATGCAACAGGCCATATGGTGCTTTCCAAAGCGTTCTTGGATGCCATTGGTTTCGAATGGTCAGGCGGCGTCAAATCTTAAAAAGGACGTGATGGCATGAGCAATTTGAACATTGCAGTACATACCCCTGCACTGCTGGGCGAAGGTCCAAGCTGGGATGCTGAACACAATCGATTGTTATGGGTGGATATTGAAAGTTACAAGATCCATGTATACGTTCCGGCTTCAGGAGAGGATTGGACTTATGATGTTGGCGAGCATGTAGGTGCGGTTGTGCCATACCACGATGATGAGGTTGTCGTTGCTTTGCGCAGTGGCTTCCACACCTATAACTTGCTCACGGGAGAGTTGCAGCCGATTGAAGATCCGGAGACAGGCAAGGACAACAACCGTTTCAATGATGGAAAATGTGACGCGCTCGGCCGCTTCTGGGCAGGGACGATGAGCATGAACAATGAAAGCAAGGCAGGGGCATTTTATTGCCTGGAGGAAGGACAGCCTGTTCGAACGTTGTTCAGGGATGTATCCACATCCAATGGTTTGGGATGGAGCCCGGATCAACAGAAGATGTATTACATTGACACACCGACACGATCCATTGACCGTTTTGATTTTGATCTGGCTGCTGGAGAAATTACGAACCGGACCAGTGTAATTACTATACCGGAGGAATTTGGCTATCCGGATGGAATGACGGTAGACAGTGAGGGAATGCTGTGGGTTGCCCACTGGGGCGGAGGAAGAGTCACTCGCTGGAATCCGCATACGGCAGAGCTGCTGCAACAGATTGAGGTACCTGCAGATCAGGTGACATCCTGCTGTTTTGGAGGTCCGGAGTTGGAGGACTTATATATTACGACTGCGCGAATTGGTATTCAAGAAGATCGGCTGACGGAGACGCCGAATGCTGGATCTCTATTCGTAGTCAGACCGGGTGTGAAAGGACAGAAAACCTACGCGTTTGGCGGGGGAGCACAGTCGGATACTAATAAATAAAGAACCGTGCTACTGGAATTGTGTTCTTCTGTTTATTAAATATGTATCAACAGAGAAGGGTGCTGTTTTATACAGCATCCTTTTTTGTGTTTTCAAATGCGAAATACAGAAAAAAATTACAAAAAATAGAATTTGGGCAGAAGGGGTTTTTTAATTGCCATCGAATGTTATTTATTGAAAGGTTAATACAATCCATGGTAATCGAAATCGATTTATGAAAGCGTTTTATAAAATGGAGAGGAGGTGGGGCTGGTTGCCTGATCCAACGCATTAAATGTCTGACACTGCACTCATTAACATGATGGCACAGCGGGGGGTTTACCGGATGCGATGAACATATTGAAGAGGAGGCTAAGTAATTATGAAAACGTTTTTGGAAAAGCTGCGAGTGATGAGCTTGACGGTTGCCGTTGCAGCAGTTTCACTGGGCGTGCTCGCTGGAACAACAGATGCGGCACCGAGTGATTCATATCAGTGGAAAAATGTTGTGACCGGGGCTGGCGGCGGTTTTGTGCCGGGGATTATTTTCAATGAGTCAGAGAAAGATTTGATCTATGCCCGGACGGATATCGGAGGAGCCTATCGCTGGAATCCTGCCAACGAGAGCTGGATCCCGCTCACCGATTTTGTCGGCTGGGATGACTGGAACAAAAACGGTGTTGATGCGCTGGCAACAGACCCGGTTGATCCGAATCGAGTGTATATGGCTGTCGGCACGTACACGAATTCATGGGACAAAAACAACGGCTCCATCCTGCGCTCTACGGACCGCGGTGATACTTGGCAGACAACCACTCTTCCGTTCAAAGTCGGCGGTAACATGCCGGGACGTTCCATGGGGGAACGTCTCACCGTTGATCCAAATAAAAACAGCATTTTGTATTTTGGTGCACGTAGTGGCAATGGCCTCTGGAAAAGTACGGATTACGGTGTAACCTGGAACAAAGTAACGAACTTCCCGAATCCGGGCACGTATGTGGAAGACCCGTCTTATGAGTATACCAGTGACATCGTGGGTCTTTCTTGGATCACGTTTGACAAATCAACAGGTTCTGCTGGACAGGCAACACAGACCATCTATGTCGGGGTAGCCGACAAAAATCAAAGTATATACCGCAGTACAAATGGAGGCGCAACGTGGAGCGCTGTTGCTGGACAGCCTACAGGTTATTTGCCTCATCACGGGGAACTGGATGCGAATGGAAATCTCTATATCTCTTACAGCGATGGTGCAGGCCCTTATGATGGGGAAAAGGGAGACCTGTGGAAATTAAATACGACTACAGGTGTATGGACCAACATTAGTCCAGTGCCGAGCAGCAGCTCGGACAATTATTTTGGATACGGCGGACTGGCTGTAGATGCTCAGCATCCTGGTACACTGATGGTGGCAACCCTCAACTCCTGGTGGCCTGATGCCAATCTGTTCCGCAGTACGGACAGTGGTGCTACTTGGACCCGCATCTGGGAATTCGATGGATATCCAAACCGCAAAATGCGCTACACACAGGATATTTCGGCCGCGCCTTGGTTGACCTTTGGGACGAATCCTGCACCGCCTGAAGTTTCTCCAAAGCTGGGCTGGATGATTGGCGATCTAGAGATTGATCCGTTTGATTCTGACCGTATGATGTATGGGACAGGCGCGACCATCTACGGCACGAAAAATCTGACAGACTGGGATGACGGCAACAAAATCAATATTTCAGTGATGGCCAAAGGGGTCGAGGAGATCGCGGTTCTAGATCTGATCAGCCTGCCAAGCGGGGCTCATTTGTTAAGTGGGGTAGGGGATGTCTCGGGATTCCGTCATAACGATCTGGATCAGGCACCGGCTACGATGTTTACCAGCCCCAACTACTCTTCTACGGAAAGTCTGGATTTTGCAGAGTTAAGTCCGAATACCATGGTTCGCGTAGGGAAAGCAGACTACACGGCTGATCCGAATGCAAAATCCATTGGTTTGTCCAGCGATGGTGGGACGACGTGGTATAAGGCGAACGCAGAGCCTGCCGGCACAACCGGAGGAGGAACCGTAGCGATCTCTGCAAATGGTAATCGACTAGTATGGAGCACGTCAGACAAGGGTGTGCATTATTCCACTGGCGGCAACTCATGGACAGCGAGTTCAGGTATACCCGCGCAGGCAAAAGTGATCTCCGACCGGGTGAACCCGAACAAATTTTATGGATTTGCTGCCGGTAAAGTCTACGTGAGCACCAATGGTGGCGCCTCCTTCACTGCATCTGCGGCTGCCGGACTTCCGGTAGAAGGAAATGCGGATCTGGACGCAGTTCCAGGAACGGAAGGCGTACTTTGGTTTGCAGGCGGCAGTGAAGAGGAAGGGCCATATGGTCTGTGGCATTCCACCGATTCAGGAGCGGCCTTTACCAAGCTTGCAAATGTGGAGGAAGCGGACAGCATCGGTTTTGGTAAAGCGGCACCTGGGCAGAACGTGGTCGCGCTGTACACGATTGCAAAGATCGACGGAACACGTGGATTTTTCCGTTCCGATGATGGCGGGGCGAATTGGGTACGGATTAATGATAATCAGCATCAATATGCACGTGTGACCACCATTACAGGTGATCCACGTCTGTATGGAAGAGTGTATTTGGGTACAAATGGACGGGGGATTTTATATGCTGACCGTATTGGTGGGAACAATGGCGGTGGAGAAGGTGGAGGCGAGTCTCCGGTGACCAGTTCGGCCATCACACCAGTGAATGCGGAATTTGACAAGAATACAAGCAATCAGACCAATATTCCTGTCACGTTGACACTGAACGGAAACACCCTTAGTGCAATACGTAATGGCAGTGCAACACTGGTTTCAGGTACGGATTACACATTATCGGGCAATCAGGTTGTGTTGAGTAAAACCTATCTGGCTTCTTTGCCCAAGGGAAGCGCAGCGTTAACCTTTCATTTCAGTGCAGGCAGTGATGCAATCCTGAATCTGACCATCAAAGACACGACGGCTGTACCCGCGGGAGCCATTCGAATTGAGATGTTTAATGGAACGATTTCAGCAACGGGTAACTCCATTAATCCCAAGCTCAAATTAACGAATACAGGTACTACAGCGATCAATCTTTCCG
Organism: Paenibacillus sp. NPDC057886; assembly: GCF_042796655.1. Classification (NCBI taxonomy): domain Bacteria; kingdom Bacillati; phylum Bacillota; class Bacilli; order Caryophanales; family Paenibacillaceae; genus Paenibacillus; species Paenibacillus sp. NPDC057886. Next base: position 383,677 of record NZ_JBHVMZ010000001.1, read on the forward strand.
ATGTCAAAATTCGTTACTACTATACGATTAATGGCGCTCAGAACCAAAACTTTTTCTGTGACTGGGCAACAGCTGGAAACGACAATGTTACAGGGACGTTTAGTGCGCTGTCGACCCCAGTGACCGGAGCGGATTACTTGCTGGAGATTGGGTTCAAAGCTTCTGCAGGTTCACTGGCTGCGGGGCAAAGTACTGAAATTCAGGCACGTTTCTCCAAAAGCGACTGGACCAACTACATTCAGACGGATGATTATTCGTTTGCTCCAAGTCAAACAGCCTATGCCGACTGGACCAAAGTAACGGGATATATTGCCGGAAGTCTTCAATGGGGGATCGAACCTTAGGCATGAGCTTGAAATGAAAGTCTGACTTAATCTAAACGTACATCGATAAGAAGTCCTGGCTCGCCGAAAATGATTCATGGCTGGCCAGGGCTTCTTATTTTGTCGAAATATAGTGTACACTAAAGAGAGTTTCCATTGATAAAACGTTCGTTTTGAGATATAAAAAGAAGTACAAAACTTTAAAGTTAATGTAACCGCTAACACGGGTAGGCTATTCTATCCGATATATGATGGTATAACCTGCACAGACATAGAAGAAAGATTAGACAAGGGGGTCAAGGGTCATGAACCGGTTGTGTAAGGTGCTGATTGTTGACGATGAGTTTCTTGTAAGACAAGGTATTAAGCACCATATGAACTGGGAAGCTGAAGGTTTTCAGATTGTAGGTGAAGCTTCCAACGGGGAAGAAGGGCTTGAACAGGTACAGTTGTTACAGCCGGATATTGTCATTACGGACATCGTGATGCCTGTGATGGATGGGGAAACATTTGTCCGGACGTTAAAAGCCAGCCATCCTCAGATTGAAGTTATCGTACTTAGCAGCTTTAGTGAATTTGAATATGTACGTTCAACGCTCCAGAATGGAGCAGCAGACTATATATTGAAACCGAAACTGGATACCAATGAATTATTACAAGTACTTCAGCGTACGGCTGGCAAAATTCCCGAATTGCAGTTTGAGCCTTCACATGATGGGTGGAGGCTCGGACAACTGATGGAAAAGATGCTGTCCGGTTTTACGTTGGATGAGGAAAATGAGATGCATATGATAAGGGAGACGTTTCCTCACCGATGTTTCCGCTTACTCGTATATAAGCCGCAGGATACACAAGTACATGTGCACAAGCTGGATAACGAGCAATTGGAGTTCAGATTACGGAATCTGCTCCCCGACGTAGAATGCGCAATCGTTCCAGCGGAAGGCGCGTCTCCTGTAATGCTCCTTAATGTTGAGCCCTCCAAGGATGAATGGATGGTACAGCGGATCAAGGAGTTGGCCAGCGAGAATAAGGACGGGCAGGACGGACCTTGCTGGGTGCTGAGCGACAGCTTTTCTTCATTTGAAGAGATGGGGGACGTATATCGAACACGTCTGATCAAGCTAATGGAGTATCGCTTTTATTATGAGGACCGATCTATCCTGGTGTATGGCGAACTTCCGCCTCTTCACCCTGCCGGGTATCAGTTCAATGTGAACATGTTTTTGCAGCATGTTAAGCGAAATCGAACAGAAGCAGCAAGAGAATATTTGCAGGAGCATGCCCTTACGCTGGGACGGGATTATATTGCCGATGTGTTTGAAATCAAGTCCTTTCTGGGCAATCTGATCTTTAACGTGACCATTACCTTGGCAGATATGGATGTGCAGTCCGCTGCGCTGGAAGAGAGCAAGTATGCCTATTTCAAACATGTGGACGGCGCTTCCAGTCTGACAGAAGCGATGAAGGTACTGGATCAGTTCATGGCTGAGGTACAGGAGTGCACGACTGGAGAAGGTGGACGACGAAGTGATCCGAATATGAAAATGCTGCTGGAATATATGCATGAGCATTTTGATCAGCCACTCGGACTTGCCGATGTAGCCAAGCATTTTCATTTTAATCCATCGTACTTGTCCAGTTATTTCTCTTCACACAAAAAAGAAGGCTTTAACGAATATTTGAATAAAATTCGGATTGAAAAGGCAGAGGAACTTCTCCGGTCAGACGATGTTACCATTTCCGAAATTAGCAGCATGGTGGGGTATTCCGACCACAGCTACTTTTGCAAGGTGTTCAAAAAATTTACCGGACTGTCACCGAGCCGATACCGGCGAAAATTCTGGGCATAACGTCAGAAGGAAGAAATAAATGAAGAAATGGATGAATGCCTTTTCAAGGCTTGGACTTTTTCCAAAATTGTTTCTGGTTATGGTGATCAGCATTGTTCTCGTGTCGGTACTTATCCTGTGGACGACCATCCACATGTCGACCCGACTGTTTACCGAGACGTTCAGCATTACCAATTCCAAAGTGCTGAACCAGATCAAAACGAATTTTGAGTCATTTAATGATGCCATCGCAGCGGTAGCCAACAATGTGAGCCAGAGCGGCTCGATCCGCGGCTTTTTGTCCGAAGGTGAGGGCGATTCACTTACAATGGCGAAGTCCTACTATCATATGCGAGAGGCGATGGATCGAATTCAGACCATCACCGAATCGTATGAGGTGGGCATCACGATAAGTGGCATCAACGGACGCACGTATTCAACCGATCGTTCTCACTTGAGCATGTCGGTAGACGAGCTGAAACAGATGCCTATTACGATGGAGGCGACCAAGCTGCCCAGCCGATTGATTTTCGACGATTATCGTCTCGACGAGGGCTCGGGTTCAGAACAGATGATATCCGCGACCAAAGCGCTGACCAATCGAAGCGAGGGCAGTATGTATGGCATGTTATACGTCACGATGAGAGAGCGTATGTTCCGTCAGTTCTATAGTAGCTTTACAAGCAGGGGCAATGATGTGGTCATCCTGAACGAAAACGGGGAGATTGTTTCCTCCAATCGGGAAGATTGGATCGGGACTCAGCAATTGCAACTGCTATCGTATGCGAGACAAATGAGCAATGATAACAGTAAAGGGGTTAACGCACATGTAATGGAGCAAGATAGCGTTGTTCTGTCGGAATACTTACCCATTTATCGCTTCTATATCGTCAATGTGGTCGATAAGGAGCAGGCGATGGGACAACTGCTGGATATGAAGACCATTGCCCTGATCTGTGCGGCTATCGTTGCAGGAGCACTTGTGCTGGTGTTTCTTATTACGAATCAGATTACCAAGTCGCTCCGCAGGCTGGTGAAACAGATGTCCAATATTACGAAAAGTGATCTGGATAATTATATTCCGGTCAGTGGCAGCTATGAGAGCCGACAACTGAGTCATGCTTACAATTACATGCTGGACGAACTGCATGATTATGTGGATCAACTGGTGATGACTCAACGTGAGCAACGAAATGCGGAGCTTGCTGCTTTGCAGAGCCAGATTAATCCTCATTTTCTATACAATACACTCGCTTCGGTTAAGGTGCTGGTACAGCAAGGCAATAAGGATCGTGCAGCCGAGACCATCAACGCATTGATCTCGCTCCTGCAAAATACGATTAGTGATGTAAGTGAGACGGTCACGGTGGAGCAGGAAGTGGAGAATTTAAAAAATTATGTGTTCATTAATCACGTCAGGTACGGCGGACGGATCAAGGCAGCTTTCTATATATCCCCGGATTGTACCCTTTATCATGTGCCCAAGCTGGTGATTCAGCCCTTTATCGAGAATGCGTTCTTCCATGCCTTTATCAAGAAGGATACAGGAACGATTCATGTGATGGTGTCCAGAGCAGGTGAATCACTGATCTGTGAGATTATGGACAATGGCGACGGGATTGAGGGGTTCTCCATGGGAGAGTCGCTGCCCAATCCGAAGAACAATCGACAGCTGTTTAGTGGAATCGGTATACGTAATGTTCACGACCGAATTCAACTGCTCTATGGTACGCCATACGGTGTTACGATCATGAGCACGCCTGGCGAGGGAACCAGAGTGACGGTGACGCTCCCTTTAATCACTCAATAATGGCACAACGAGCTGCGAATCTTTATTGACCGCTCCGAAAGAGTCTTCCGAACGCTGCATTGTAGCAGAATAGGAGGGCTCTTTTTAATGCAAAATAATATCCATCGGATGAAGCAAAAAGGATCATTGGTAAACATTTTAGATGGAAAAAGTACAAATTCAAAAGAAATTACCATAATCCAAAATTAATGCAAGCGGTTTCTGTAAAGGTTTTCATTGTGGCAATAAGATGACAAATCGGCACAAAATTATTACTAACGAATGACGATTTGGGAATGATAAGATGATTACATCGAAAGCAACCGCTTTCAGAAAACGTAAACAAATTACACACAAAGAGGTTGAAGGGGAGTTGAATGATTTGAAAAAAATGTGGGTATTGATGCTCGCTACTGTCCTGTTGTTGTCCGCATGTTCATCCGGCGGTGGAGGCAAAACGGCTAGCGGTGGTGACGAAAAAACAAACGAGATCACAATTTGGGCTTGGGACAAAGCATTTAACGTTGCTGCACTTGAAACAGCAAAAGAAGCATATCAGAAACAAAATCCCGATCTGAAAATCAACATCATTGAGAATGCTCAAGATGCTATTATTCAGAAGCTGAACACAGGCCTGAACTCTGGAACAAGCAGCGGTCTTCCTAACATCGTTCTGATTGAGGACTATCGTTCACAAAGCTTCCTGAGTGCATATCCTGATGCATTCAAAGATTTGTCTTCCACGATTAAAGCTTCCGATTTTGCAGATTACAAAATTGGACCAACATCCTATGAGGGCAAACAATATGGAGTTCCATTTGACTCCGGCGTAGCAGGTTTGTACTACAGAACGGACTTGCTGGAACAAGCGGGCTACAAGGCTGCTGACTTGCAAGACATCACTTGGGATGATTACATCCAAATCGGTAAAGACGTAAAAGCAAAAACAGGTAAAGAGCTGCTGTCTCTTGACCCGAATGATCTTGGAATCATTCGCATGATGATCCAGACTGCAGGCAAATGGTACACTGCAGAAGATGGCAAGACACCTGACATCAGCAGCAACCCTGCATTGAAAGAAGCTTTCGAAACGTACAAAAAAATGATGGATGCCAACATTGTTAAATTGCACTCTGACTGGAGTCAATTTGTTGCCAACGCCAATAACGGTAGCGTAGCAACAATTCCTACAGGTAACTGGTTCTCACCATCTGTACGTCAAGAAGCTTCCCAATCCGGTAAATGGGCTGTAGCTCCAATGCCAAAAATGGCTGGCCAACCAAACTCTGTACACGCATCCAACCTGGGTGGTAGCTCCTGGTATGTTATGAATAACGTTCCTGGTGCAGATCAAGCAGCTGACTTCCTGGCAAAAACATTTGGTTCTGACAAACAACTGTATCAAGACTTGTTGACTAACATTGGTGCTATTGGTACGTACAAACCGGCTGTAGATGGTGATGCATACAACAAGGCAGACGAGTTCTTCGGCGGTCAAAAAATCTATAGTGATTTTGCAACATGGACCAAAGAAATTCCAAATGTAAACTACGGTAGTAACACATATGCAATTGAAGACATTCTGGTTGTTGAAATGCAAGCGTACCTGAACGGTAAAGCAATTGATGACGTTCTAGCCGATGCACAAAAACAAGCTGAAGCACAATTAAACTAAGATACCCAAGGTAACTTATAGAACCCTAGGTAACATCGGAGCCGTCTCCCTTGTCTGGCGCAAGCTGAACCGGACAAGGCGAGAGGCTCTGTAGGTTCTACCCATGTTCCATGGAGAGAGAGGAGCCATACTGTGAAAGCCATAAATACAGGAGACAGTCTCCAAAAGAAAAATAATTTGACTGGATGGGCTTTTGTTTTGCTGGCTGTTGTCGGAATTGTAGCATTCTACTTCTATCCGATGATTCAAGCGCTGCTCTTATCATTCAAGTCTGGCAAAGGTGCCAACCTTGAATTTTCGGGCCTTGCGAACTACAAGAGATTGTTGGTTGACACAACTTTCCGTACAGCATTATCGAATACGTTCATTTACTTGATCATTCAAGTACCTGTAATGATTATTCTCGGTTTGTTCATTTCCGTATTGCTAAATGACAGCACACTGCGTTTCCGCAGCTTTTTCCGTACAGCCATTTTCTTGCCTTGTGTTACTTCACTCGTAGCTTACTCGGTTGTATTCAAATATTTGTTTGCACCGGATGGTATGGTGAACCAGGCGTTGTTGGGCTTGCACATCATCGGCACTCCAATTCAATGGATCACGGACCCGTTCTGGGCTAAAATTACGATCATAATCGCCGTGACTTGGCGTTGGACCGGATATAACATGATTTTCTATCTGTCATCTCTGCAAAATATAGATCAATCGATCTATGAAGCAGCCAAAATTGACGGAGCCAATGCATTCACCCAATTTTTCAAAATTACCGTACCTTTGCTCAAACCGATAATCCTCTTCACATCCATTACATCGACCATCGGTACCTTGCAGATCTTTGATGAGATTATGAACATTACCAAAGGTGGTCCGGGTAACGCGACCATGTCCATTTCGCAATATATCTACAACCTTTCGTTCAAATATTCACCGGACTTCGGATATGCGGCAACCGTTTCTTACTCCATCGTAATTTTGATCATAATATTGTCCATTATCCAGTTTAAAGTGGCAGGTGATAATAAAAATGGCTAAAGCTAAAGCAAAACGGATTTTCACTTACGTCTTCCTATCCATCGTCGCCTTTGTATCCATTTTTCCATTTTTCTGGATGCTGGTCAGCTCTACAAATGCATCTGTCGATGTTACCAAAGGCAGATTGCTGCCAGGTTCGGCTTTCCTTGATAACTTCAACAAACTGATTGACTCGACCAATCTGGTGCAGGCTCTGGGGAACTCGGCTATTATCTCCGTTGTCTCAACGGTTCTGGCTCTGCTGATTGGTTCGATGGCAGGTTATGGCTTTGAGGTATATCGTACGAAATCCCGTGATGTTGTGTTTAACATCTTGTTGTTATCCATGATGATTCCGTTCGCAGCGATTATGGTGCCACTGTACCGTATGTTTGCAACGATCTCAAGTGTTACACCGGTCATCGGGATCAACACCATGGCATCCGTCATTTTGCCAACCATTACGACAGCGTTTCTGATCTTCTTCTTCCGTCAGAACACCAAAATGTTCCCGAAAGATCTGCTGGAAGCTGGACGTATTGATGGACTGAGCGAGCTGGGGATCTTCCTGAAGATCTACATGCCAACGATGAAAACAACATACGCAGCAGCAGCGATTATCACATTCATGAGCAGCTGGAACAACTATCTGTGGCCGCTGATTGTATTGCAAACGCCTGACCAACAAACGATTCCGCTGCTGATTTCGAATCTCGGTTCGGGATACGCTCCAGATTATGGCGTAATTATGACAGCGATCGTTATTGCCACGCTGCCGACAGCAATCGTATTCTTCATCATGCAGAAACATTTTGTCGCCGGAATGGTTGGTTCTGTGAAATAATGGAATAACGTTCATACCTGCATGTAAAGGGTTGCATTGCAGGGAGAGTGGAGGCCGCCGCAGGCGTGCCTCTGCCTTTCTGTTTGTCAAGGATTGTTTGTGGTTTTTGGAAAAGGAAAATAAGAATCTGTACTGAATAAGTAATAAATATATTTGTTTCAAGAGGGAGAGAGAGCCGAATGAAAGCAACACATGCAGATATCAACTGGCTGGGCGATGTGAACGTATTTGAAGTAAACCGCCTTAACGCTTACTCGGATCATCGCTATTACCGTACTATGGAAGAAGCGAAAGCATCCGGTGCAATGGCTATGCGTTACGACCTTAACGGAACGTGGAAATTTAATTATGCGATCCGTCCGGATTGCCGCCCCGAAGCTTTTTATAAACAGGACTTCTCCAGTGACGGATGGGATAATATTGAAGTGCCGGGGCATATTCAGCTCCAAGGGTACGGTCAGATCCAATACGTAAATACTCAATATCCTTGGGATGGCTTAAACGATCTGCGTCCGCCTGCATTACCGCAGGACCAAAACCCGGTAGGCAGTTATGTTCGCACATTCCATTTACCAACAGGCTGGCAGAACAGTCCGGTATATATTTCGTTTCAGGGTGTGGAATCTGCGTTCTATGTATGGCTTAACGGACAATTTGTCGGATACGGGGAAGACAGCTTCACGCCATCCGATTTTGATCTGACACCATTCCTTCAGGACGGAGAGAATAAACTGGCTGTGGAAGTGTATCAACGCAGCACAGGCAGTTGGTTGGAAGATCAGGATTTCTGGCGGTTCTCCGGCATTTTCAGAGATGTGTATCTGTATACTGTGCCGGCTGCGCATATTCGCGATGTGCGGGTTGTGACGGATCTGGACAATTCTTATATCAATGGTACGTTAAATGTTGATCTAAAACTTGAAGGAAAAGCTGCTGCTGGAGCCAAAGTGAAGGCTGAACTGCGGGATGCTGAAGGCAACACGGTGAAAATATTTGGTGGTATTGAAGTTACCAATGGTCTGGTGAGTCTTCGTGAGGAGATTGGCAAAGTAAATCTGTGGAGTGCAGAGATTCCTTACCTGTATCGTTTGTACATTCAAGTATATGATGCAGCAGGCGAGCTGTTGGAGGTTGTGCCTCAGGCCGTTGGCTTCCGTACATTTGAAATGATCGATAAAGTGATGCATATCAACGGTAAACGTATTGTTTTCAAAGGGGTAAACCGTCACGAATTCAATCCGCGTCGCGGACGCGCTGTAACCAAGGAAGACATGCTGTGGGATGTTCAGACTATTAAACAAAACAATATGAACGCTGTTCGTACATCTCACTATCCAAACCAAAGCCTATGGTATGAACTGTGTGATGAATATGGATTGTATGTGATTGATGAAATGAACCTGGAGACGCACGGATCATGGCAGAAACTGGGTGCGGTTGAGCCTTCATGGGTTATTCCTGGTGACTGTCCAGAGTGGCATGATATCGTTATGGATCGCGCGGTGTCGATGGTAGAGCGGGATAAAAACCATCCGTCCATTCTGATCTGGTCTTGTGGTAACGAGTCTCATGGTGGTGAAGTTATCTATAAAGTATCTCAGTACTTTAAAACAACAGATCCGACTCGTCTCGTTCATTATGAAGGGGTCTTCCATGACCGTCGTTTCAACGAGACGAGTGACATGGAATCGCGCATGTATGCCAAACCGGCGGACATTGAGGAATTCTTAAACGCGAATCCGGAAAAACCATATATCAGCTGTGAGTACATGCATGCCATGGGTAACTCCATTGGCGGTATGCATAAGTATACGGAACTGGAAGACAAGTATCCGATGTACCAAGGCGGTTTCATCTGGGATTACATCGATCAAGCCATTTACAAAAAAGATCGTTACGGCAAAGAGTTCCTTGCTTATGGCGGAGATTTCGGCGATCGCCCTTCGGACTATTCGTTCTGTGGAGACGGCATTGTGCATGCAGACCGTAAAGTGTCTGCCAAGATGCAGGAAGTCAAATTCCTGTACCAAAACATCAAGCTGTTCCCGGATCGAGAAGGTGTGAAAATCGTTAACGATAATTTGTTTGCGGACACGTCTGAATTCGAACTGGTATACAGTCTGGATCGTGAAGGTCACGAAGTGCTGCGTGGAACGCTGGAAGTAAACGTGGGGGCACAAAGCGAGACCATTGTGAAACTTCCACTTGATGTGCAATCTCTTGCTGATGGGGAATATGCAGTGAATACCGCGTTTGTATTAAAAGCAGCAACATTGTGGGCAGAAAAAGGCGAGGAAGTTGCCTTTGGACAGTTTATATTCGCTCAGGACAAGTCGGAAACTGCGGTGTTGGATCTGAACCTGACAAATGAAATTCAGGTCGTTGAAGGGGACGTTAATATCGGGGTAAGGGTAGGCCAAACCCATGTCCTGTTCTCCAAGGCTTTTGGAACATTGGTATCGCTGAAGCTGTCAGGTCAGGAGACGATTGCACAGCCTCCGATGCCGTTGTTCTGGCGTGCGACCACCGATAATGATAAGGGTACTGCCATGGGCTTCGAGCTTGGGGCTTGGTATGCTGCAAGTCTGCTGCCTAGATGTGTGAACTGGAAAGCGGAACAAAACCCGGATCAATATCGGATTGAATTCACGTACAAACTTAATATTTCGGCAGATGTACAAGTGAAAGTGGCTTATACCGTGCGTGCAGATGGTAGTGTGCATGTGCATAATACGTATAAAGGAACGGCAGGTCTGCCGGATCTTCCGATTCATGCTCTTTCCTTCAAGACTTCACCGGACTATGAAAACGTAGAGTGGCTGGCGCTGGGACCGGAAGAGAACTATGCGGACCGTGCATTTGGTGCTCGACTGGGCATCCATGGCAGCAAGGTAGCGGATACGGTTGCTCCATATCTTGTACCGCAGGAGTCGGGCAACCGTACGGGTGTGCGCTGGGCGAAATTGACTGATAATGCAGGACGCGGCTTCAAAATTGAATCTGCTGCAGCTCCAGTCGAGCTGAATGTATCTCCATATACCGCATTTGAGCTGGAGAATGCACAACATACGTATGAGCTGCCTCCGGTGCATTACACGGTTGTAACGGTAGCCGGCAAACAAATGGGCGTAGGCGGCGACGATAGCTGGGGCGCACCGGTTCATCCGGAATACCGCATCGCCTCGGACGGCGAACTGCAATTTGAATTTGTCATTCGTGCGCTGTAATAGCGCTGTATAAGATGTAGCTAAAGGACAGAGGTCCCCGCAAGTTGGGGGCCTCTGTTTGCTGTTATCAGATGATGAACTATGAAACCGCTACCGTACCTGTCTCGTACTGTACTGGACACGGATAAAGGAGGGGCTTATTTTGAGCAGAAAAGCAAAAACAGGTGTATGGGTAACGATACTCGTCATACTAGGCATCATCGTGGGATGCTTCATCTGGTATTTCAACACGGCTTCAGGTGAACGTGCGCTGAAAACGATGCGGTCCAACAACTCCGGGGGTCTGGAGCGTGTGGTTAACGTATACAGTAATTCGGGAGAATTGATTCATACGTATGAGGGTAAGATTGATTTGCAGGATACGGAGTATGGAAATAAAGTGCTTTTTGATCTGAATGGCAAACGGATTGTGATCTATAACGCGACAGTCATTAGTGAAGAGAAGTAAATGAGGGGCTGTGTGGAGAGTTCAGGCAGGGGCATTCCGATGACACTCTTTCGCTCATATGGTAAAATTGAGGAAATTAGGTTGGTTGAAGGAGGAGGGAATTTTGGGCAATGCTGCTTTAATTGTTTTCTTTGGCATTATTGGAATGGTAGTATTTTATAGTTTGGTTGCCTATTTCCTTATACGAATCATTTCTAAAAAGGCATTTAAGCGTAATCTGGACAGATTTCAGATTATACAGATCATAATCCTGATGGCGATTGTCTTTATTGTTATTCAATCTGTCAGATACCAGTCATGGAATATGGTCTTACCTTCATTGGGATTATTGATTCCGCTGTTAAGTTTGAATTTATCCATTCGTAACAAAAAAGGAAACAACTAAGTAGGATTGAATGGCAAGAGTAGCGGTTTCTAGGATTTTTCACTCCTGTTAGATAGTGTTGGAACACAAAAAGAAGCCCTCTTCTGAGAGTTTCTTTTTCATTGGAGAGGAGAAAAAGTTGGTTTTTGGTATTTTTTAAGTTGTAAAATGTAAGTTAGCCTCTGCGTAAACTAGAAATAAAAATAATAGGGAGCTCGTTAAATGGATTTTGAGAAATGTAGGTTTGGGAATTACATAAAAATGAATGAATTTGAGCAATTTCAATTTTTTTATTATGTTTTTTTTATGTTTATAACTTAGTTTTAAATTTACTGATTATTTAAAATTTCTCGTCTAACACTTAATTGAAAATATAGTTATATTTGTTTAGACATTGATTTTTTAATTGTATAAGATTGAATTAAATAACTATTAAGGAGTAATTTATGAAAAAAATATGTATTATCTTCAGTTTTTTATTAGCTTTTGTGGTTTTCCAAGCTTCGGCGATTTCTGCTGCAGTTGCACCTTCTGGAGGAACAGCAATATCTAGCAGTAATGCACCAAATACTAAACCTGAATATGCTTTTGATGGGATTTTCAAAAAATCAAGCGATGATAATGCTCCATTTTGGCAATCCGCTCCAAATAAGAGTACCAAAGGTAATGCTTATATTGGTTATGATTTTGGTTTGGATAAGGAGGTTACTGTAAGTCAAATAACAGTCCAACAACACCCTACAGCAGGATTTTCAGTTTCTAGTGTAATTGTTCAAAAACTTATTAATGGTCAGTGGGAAGATGTAGGTACATATGATGTGAAGATGTATGATACTACTATTATTAATTTGCCTCAGCCGATAACTGCTCAAGGTTGGAGACTGATGGCAAATTCAAACGTATTATATGAATGGGCAGTCATTGAGGTAGATCTTGGAATTCAAGATATTACAACACCTATAGAACCTGAGCAGCCTTCACAACCAGCTGGGAAGCACGCTTTTCTTGTTGTGACGATGACTACTGGCATGGTGAAAGAATACGATCTTCCAATGAGTGATGTGAATGCGTTCCTAAATTGGTATGATGTTCGAGATACCGGAATTGGCCCATCTAAATTTGCAATAAACAAATACAGCAACAACAAAGGGCCATTTAGCAAGCGGACAGATTACGTGATCTTTGATAAGATTTTGACGTTTGAAGTAAGTGAATATACGACCAACTAAAAAATAGAGCAGTGAGGATATCCCTCCTGCTCTATTTTTTCACCCTTCTTAACCACGGAAATTTCTCTTACCCATGATCTTAATGGATAATTTTTGGCATTGACTACCTATACAACCAATACGCACAAGCAATCAACAAAAACATTCCACCAATCAGGCTTCCATTCACTACGGACGACCAATTGTAACGTTCTCCTTCTCGTGACCCTTCAACTAATCCTATGGCAACAAAAGCGACTCCGAGTATTATTCCTACCCATGCGAGCATGCCAATAACGCCTTCCATCATACAAAAACCTCCTGATACCCAATCCGGTCCGAACAATTCACTCAGATAGATTTAAAATCTAAGTCCACCTCACCCATAACCTTAGAACATGCACCGTGTTCGCTGGTTGGTTCGCCCTAGTCAATGATGTGTTCCAGATACTCTAAAACGAGCCACACCGCTACCCTTTCTTAACTGATTGCTGTAAGCAAATAAATCAAAAAATCCTTCAGTACCCTGTATGTAAATTCTAGCTAGTATTTCTGCGGTAGTTATTTCGAATAAAAAACTCCTGCTACTTAAGCAGGAGCGTCAACTGATATCGTCAGTAGTTTTTCGGGCTTTCTAGCGTGATCACTAATTCGGATCGAATTTTCATCTTGACTCACTCTGTCTAACGGCGGACTCTTAAGTGACTAGAGCATTCTCGGGCAACCTCAGAGAACAGAAAGTTGATGGTGAGATGAGTATATCACAGCTTTTTAAAAAGGTATATTATTAAAAAGGAAAAATTTTCTTATTATCGAGGTATAAATGCTAAATTTGAATCAAGGAGGGAATGAAAATGGAAGAAGAATATAATAGTGTAAAAATATAGGAGTTTTCTTATTGTTGGGTGCATCAATTTTTGATGAAGAAAAAATATAGCTAGCAACACCTTACAAAAAGTGTAATGAGTCATGGAGGGCTTACGAATAATGGATGAGCATTTTCATGGAGGAGAGGGCGACAAAGAGTAATAGGACGAATACAACTCTAAAGTGAACGAGAATTCTTAATGTCATATTCAATAAGGATTATAACTATGAAAGTTTGTCCAGAAGTTGAAAAAAACTGATGAATTATCCTGCGCACAGAATTGAAAATTGCGGGATTAGAGCCGTCTACTGAGAAAAGTAGGTGCTTCTTTCCTTTTTGAGTCAAGACCTTTCTGTATCAGCGTTTAAACAACAAAAAGAAGCCCTCTTTCGAGAGCTTCTTTTTCATGGGAGAGGAGAAACCGGACGAAGAGCTTATGGGGAAACGTAAGTCTTCTCCGCGGTTGTCTACGACACTTGTGATGTCGATAATTACAGGATGGCCTGGAAGTTTCCTTTTTATACATATGCGTCAACAATTCGTCAACAATATTTCGGCGACAAAGCAGACGCACTATTTTTCAAACTGAACCCGATTGTGGTACGATAGCTTTATCAATAAACTTACATAGAGAGAAAAGGTGACTCATCAGTGAGAGTGGTATCTGGGAGTGCGAAAGGCAGACCGCTGAAGGCTGTTCCTGGCACAGGAACGCGGCCGACCACCGACAAGGTGAAGGAAGCGTTGTTTAGTATGATTGGCCCTTATTTTGAGGGAGGTACAGCATTGGATCTGTTTGCAGGCAGTGGAGGTCTCGGTATTGAGGCGCTGAGCCGCGGCATGGACAAGGCTGTTTTTGTTGACTTGGAATCGAAAAGTATTGAAGTGATCCGTGCCAATCTGAAGGCAACCAAGCTGGAAGAGCAGGCGGCCATATATCGTAACGATGCTGGTCGTGCATTGAAGGCGCTCGCCAAGCGAAGCACACAATTTGATCTCGTATTTCTGGATCCGCCCTACCGTATGAAAAATGGGGACGAGTTAATGCTTACGATGCACGAACTGGATCTGCTTGAACCGGAAGCGACCATCGTGCTTGAATATGAATCCAAATATAGTTACCCTGAGCAATTCGGCCCGTTTGAACAAACGCGCAAGGCATTGTATGGGGAGACAGCTGTATCCATCTATCATTATGCACCTGCTGCAACAACAGAAGATGGAGAACCTAGCACAGCGGAAGAGGAGGCTCCTCATGAGTGAAATGATACATCGTCAGGAACGAATTGCCGTATATCCAGGGAGTTTTGATCCCGTAACGATGGGCCATCTGGACATTATTGCCCGAGCGTCGAAGCAGTTTGATCGCGTCATCGTGGCTGTATTGAATAATATGAGCAAAAATCCATTGTTTACGGTGGAAGAACGCAAGAGTCTCATTACAGAAGTCACGAGTCATCTGCCTAATGTGGAAGTGGACAGCTTCCGTGATCTGACGGCGAATTATGTACGGCAAAAAGATGCTCAGGTCATTGTCCGCGGTATCCGCTCGGTGACAGATTTCGAATATGAGCTTCAGCTGGCTTCGACGAACAGCAAGTTGAATCCGGATGCGGAAACCATTTTTATGATGACCAATCCGAAATATTCTTATCTGAGCTCCAGCATTGTCAAGGAAATTGCTCACTACCACGGAGATGTCACCGATCTGGTCTCACCTGAAGTGGAAGCTGCGCTGCGTCAGAAAATCAGCGAGAAAACCGGCGGTTAAACCAGAAGGTCAGCCCGGATAGGCTGATCATGACGGTGATCAGCAAAGCAAGACCAATACAGGTAGCAGGGAAGCCACTCCAAACAGCATCGATGATGTCGGAGGTGTTTATGCCTACCAGGGACTGTTTGGTTAGGAATGGTGTCAAACCATTGCCTGGATTGGTCTGAAACGTGGCCCAGACCTCGGAACTGTAACGGCTGAATGGCAGCCACAGCAGCAAGCTGATTAAAAATGCAACCAATGCATGAAGCAGGCGGATTCCGGCAAAATACAACATGGACGTTGTGGCAAGTCCAGCAGCTTTCAGCACGGCGGAGACTTGCAGATGAGAGCATAGACCTCCCCAGCCGAGAACGGCTGCAAGCAAAGACATAAGCAGAACGGGTGTCAGTGGGCTCTGACTCAGGTGATAGGTTCCCAGATGGAGCTCCAGCAGTGAGGGCCAAAAAGCAACTGAAGTACCGGGGGTGATATAGAGGGTGAGCAGCCGAACAAACACGGCAAACACAATCATATATCCTCCGGTCATCATTAAGGTTTGTACAGCTTGGGAGACCGTGTCACCAAGCAATTTGCCGAACCCGCGCCCATCACGTTCCTGGGCTTCGCGGGCTGAAAACATCATTTGTGACCATAGGCTACGCTTTTTGAGTGAAGCAGCTTGGCTCGCAGATGTGAGCTTTTTTGGTTCGGAAGCAACCTTATTACATTCCAAATCAGCAGATGGAATGGCGATTCGGGTACTTTTTGATTTCGTAGGCAGAAGACGTACTCCGATCATGGTTGCGATCCAGCCACTAACCCAGTGAACGATCAGAAGGAAATATCCGGCAGCAGGCTGGTGGAGAAAAGCTGCACCAATGACAAGGATAATCATCAGTGGATTGGCGAAATGAGCTGCTGCTGCCACAATACCCGCCTGTTTGGCGGTAATTTGTTGATCCTGCACTAAGCGGGATGCGGTATCCGCTCCTGCCGGAAAGCCGCCGCACATGCCGACAGCAATAGCCAGTCCGGCTTTGCCTGGCAGACGGAACCAGCGCTGCATCAATGGCCCAAGTAAGACGCCAAGCGCATGGGTGAAGCCGAATGCAGTCAGCATTTGGGATAACATCAGAAATGGAAGCATGGCAGGAAAGATGATTTTCCACCAAATGTCCAAACCTTGAATAGAGGCATCGAATGCATCTTTCGGAGATACAACTACTGCAACTACCAGCATTAAAGCGCCGGTACTCATAAGTACCGTTCGTAACGGCCCTGAGCCCGTAACTTCGCTCTGCATTGTCATTGTTTCACCTCATATGGATAGTGCCGGATACACTCGGCCAGGATTAGTTGTGGACGGCCGAATGACGTCCGTGGACGCTTCGGCCTTGACTGGATAGGCTACTGTAAACAGCGGCCTATCCGGCCTGTACCATTGTATGCAAAAGCATGAGAGTGTTAGACTTATAATTATTGAAAGATACGCAAAGAACGGGGGCTCATGCAATGAATCGGATTCGGAAATCTGGCGGATTCAGAGCTTCGATCTTTGTGATCGTGGTGGCTCTGGTCGTCTATGTTGCGGTATATATGCCAACGCCATATATCATTTATATGCCTGGCAGTGCCGATGAGGTAAAACCCATGGTTACCGTGAAAGAGGGGGATAAGGAAGAACGTGGTGTGTTTATGATGACGACAGTGTCGGCAACATACGCCAATGTGTTTTTACTAGGAACCTCCTTGTTTAATCGAAATGCCCAAGTGGATAAAAAAGAAGATCGTTTGCGCGGCAAAAGCGAAGCGGAATATTCTGCCGAACAGGTCTGGTTCATGAGTGATTCGCAATCCTCGGCAATGGAGGCAGCTTATGAGCAGGCGGGAGTGAAATACTCCATTGTTCCTGAGCATATTTTTGTATTTGGGCTGTCCGAAGATCCAAAACCTAAGGGAGATATTAAGCCTGGAGATATTATTTTGGGTGTAAACGGAACGGCAACTCCGGACAATACACTGCTGTCTGAGCAGTTAAAGAACAAAAAGGTCGGAGATACGGTTGAAATGCAACTGGAGCGAGGCGGAGAGACCATCAGCCGCGACGTTCAACTGATTGAAGTGAAAGATAGCAAAACAGGTGAAGTTCGCCCGGCACTGGGTGTCATGATCGGAGCGGTTCAGAAGGTGAAAGCAGAAGATCCGGACAAACAGATATCCTTCACGGATACTCAGGTAGGGGGTCCATCTGCCGGATTGATGTTTACCCTGGAAATTTACAATCAGTTGACCCCTGGAGATTTGACGAAAGGTCACCGGATTGCTGGCACAGGCACCATTAACAAAGAAGGTGTGGTTGGCGCCATTGGTGGCGTTGTACACAAAATTGTTGCGGCAGACAGGAAAGAAGCGGAGTTTTTCTTTGTGCCGAAGGACAATTATAAAGAAGCTGAAGCCAAGGCTGAACAGATTGGCACCAAAATGAAACTCATCCCTGTCAGCAAGGTGGATGATGCGCTGGCTTATCTGAAAACCTTGTCTGTCAAATCATAAAACAATTATTCTGATTAATAGAATGGTTGAATGCATATGAGGATAATGTGAAAACCCCCTATTGCATCGATGTCGAATCGGTGCGCAATAGGGGGTTTTGTTTGAGTAATCGATATTAAATAACGCATCATCACCGGAGTCTGATCCATTGAATAGTGTTGAGGACTTCAAAATCGTTTATGTTGAACCAGCTATGGATATGACTGAGCGTAGAGTTAGAGTCTCACAGGTGGTTCATAGTAGTCGCTGTACATCATGCGTGTATTGGTGTGTTCGCAGGCGAGTGCATATGCTGCTTGAGCTTGTACATCCAGCTCCAACTGGTTATGGACAAAGGTTGATGGTTTCAGCAAAACAGGCAGAGTAGCCGTCTTTTTCATCTGTTTCAAGAGGCTCTGTCCTTGTGCATTAAAGCCTAGTACCCGAAGATATGCTGGCCCTTCAGCCAGCTTCTCGGGCGACCACTCGGCTTTGGTATGATTCAGCAGCAAATGGGTCAGCATGCGCTGTAGCTTTGTGCGAGTGTAGCGTTTCGTTTTAAGTGCGTTCAGCAACGCCTCGACTGAAGGCTCCGGGAGCTGAGCAAGAGTACGGCTCAGCCTGTGTTCGAGTCCTTCCGTGACCTCGGCGATCTGCTTCAGCTCGGAGGCACGGCGTGTGGCCGCGATGTGCAGCAGCGGCTGTGCAAAGCGCTCCCAGTGCACGGGAGCGCGCCCTTCCTGCCATTCGCGCCGCAGAATGGCAAGGGTTGCCGCCGGCACGTATGGTGCGGCGGCGTCGGGCCCGTCCGCCATCAGCAGGCGGCGGACGGCGGTTGCACTGGCGATCGCCCCCGGTCCGGGCGTCGCCTCGTGATACGCGGCACCGGTACGCGCCGCGGTAAAGGGCTTGATCGCGCTGCTCAGCCGTTGCAGCGCGATCAGGTAATGCAGCCCAAGCGAATTGTTGGGCTGCCCCAGCAGTGCAGCGGCGGCGTCCGCATCGACGCCGCCAGGCGCCAGTGCTGCCGCCGCACCTGCGTATGCGGCGGGGTAGCTGGCGCCTTCCCGCAGGCGGCGCGCGATATCCTCGCGCAGCCCTGCGGGCTCCACAGCCAGCACGCGCGCAATGCGCTGCAGGCTGTCCAGGTCGCCGGACTCGCTGCCGAAGCAGAGCGAGTCCACAACGCCTGTGCGGTGCAGCAGAGACACCGCACCATAGGCGAACCACTCGGCCGGTTGTACAGCATAGGCAACCGGCAGTTCAAGAACCAGATCGGCGCCAGCATGCAGCGCCATCTCAGTGCGTGCCCTTTTGCCCACGATGGCGGGTTCGCCGCGCTGGAGGAAAGGGCCGCTCATCACGGCCACAACGGCATTTGCTCCGCTGAGTCTTCTGGCCTCACTCAAATGGTAGACATGCCCGTTATGCAAGGGATTATATTCAACAATGACGCCTACGGCTTTCATCATTAGATGTACTCCTTTCGATTGAGATGAAGGGGGATGTAGTGCATGCAGATATAGACAAACTTCATCATGCCAGCTGGGTTGATATCTTTAAGCAAACATTCAATAACCGTACACTTTTTAAACAATGCTGTTTCATTCATTCCATCATAGGGGATGACTTGTGGTAGATCAAATCATTCATTCCTTCAGGCAACGAAAGAAGGCATCAATCCAACATCAGCAGATGTCAAACTGTGCCTTCAAGCATAGACAATTTATGTTGTGAATTTTTGTGAAGAGTGGGGATCTTATAATTCTATTTAATCGGTGCTATTCAGCTACATAAGACTTATACATATGACGTATCATATCGAAACGTCATACAATCTCAGGTAAAGGAGAAAGACTGGCCTTGGGACCAAAAAATTCATAATGGATGTTGTTCGCTGCAACACCAATGGCCTCAAGCTCCGCATACGCTGCCTGCATGAACGAAACGGGACCGCACAGATAATAAGTGGCATCCAGTTCATCAATCACCTGACGAAGCCAGGTCGCATCCAGATAACCTTCCTTGTGGAAATACTCGTTTTCTCGATCAGAAGCAACGGGTTGTGTATAACAATAATACGCTTTAAGGTTATGGTTACGTTCAGCCAGAAGGTTCACATGATCACGAAAAGCATGGGATTGGCCATTCGGACTTACATGTACAAACGTAATTGAACGATTGTCGTTCAAGTCTGCCAGTGTATTTAACATGCTCATCATGGGCGTTAGGCCGACACCGCCACTTAGGAGCACAACAGGACGTTTATCTTCCGCTTTCAGCGTGAAGTCGCCAGCAGGGGCGGATAACTCCACCAGACTGCCTTCTGCGACATGATCGTGGAGATACGTGGAGATGACTCCGTCAGGACGCTCCATCACAGCACGTTCACGTTTAACGGAAATGCGATAATACGGTTTACCCGGCGCATCGGAAAGGCTATACTGACGAATCTGGGTAAACGCCTGCCCTTCTGGTTGAAGTCGGATACTGATATATTTTCCTGGCTCATAGCTGGCAATGGGCAGACCATCCTTCGGAACGAGGTAAAAGGAAGTGATGACTTCACTCTCCTGCACTTTCTTGGCAACCTTGAAGGTACGGAATCCTTCCCAGCCACCACTTTGATCTCCGGCCTCGATGTACATATCCTGCTCAAGGCCGATAAAGGCCTCTGCAATCACACTGTAGGCTTCACCCCATGCCGTTATAATCTCCTCGGTCGCCGCGTCTCCAAGTACATCTTGGATTGCCTGCAGCAGGTACGTGCCTACAATCGCATATTGCTCAGGGACAATGCCGAGGCTGCGATGTTTATGTGCAACCTGCCTTACAGCGGGCAGGATCGAGGACAGATTATCAATATGAAGGGCAGCGATGTATACCATATTGGCAAGTGCGGCTTGCTGTCGTCCTTGCTTCTGGTTAGCATGATTGAAAATATTCAGTAGTTCCGGATGAGCGTTGAACATCGTTTCATAGAAATGGCGTGTTATGGCTTCACCGTGGACTTCAAGAACGGGTACAGTAGACTTGATCACTTTAATGGTATGCTGACTTAACATAATATTTCCTCCCGATAATGAATGAAATAGCTGAAGAATAAATCAGTGACGGGCTTAGCGTGCTTTTGTTTAGAGCAAGTATAGGCAGGTTTTTGGGAGCTTCGTGTGATATAGATCACACTAAACATTAACGATGTGTGACCGGGACGGCATGCAAAATGCATGACTTGTAGTTTAACTTACAGTAAGCCTATAATGTATCAGAGATCGAATGCGGATTAGGATCGGCATTTTCAAAAAAGGGTGTAAAGTTAAAAGTGTTGACAAACGTCTTGAAAAATCGGTATAATGATTTTTGTTTGTTAAGTCAATTTCATAATACTTTTAACGATGAATCGTCAGAATACATACAGTCAAGAATATGATGTGTTGCAAGAGTCAGGCTTGACCTGTATAACTGTCGTAAGGCGTTTATCTTTAATTATGAGATTGGTTTCGTTTGGAGTGATGGGAAATGTTAATGCCATTTCGCAAAGTGGCTACCAGTGACCGACCCCTGCAGTTCAATGAACAGTGGGATATCAAGGAACTGGTTTCTAACCGACAGGATATCACAGCCGTTACCCCGCTGACTGCGGATTTATCTGCAGAACACAGAGAGGGCGACGTTGTGGATGTTCATGGCAAGCTGACAGTAGGAGTGGACATGTTATGCTCCCGATGTCTTAAGCCGATTAATGAACATTTTCATATTGATTTTCATGAGCAATTCAAGCAGGGGAAACAGCCAGAGGAATTGCCCGAAGACGACGATACTTTCTACGTGGATGGAGAGAGCGTTGATCTGAAAGGTTATGCCGAGGAAGCTTTTCTGCTGGATCTTCCGTTTATACCGCTATGCAGCGATACATGCAAAGGGTTATGCCCCAAGTGTGGCCATGAGCTGAACGAAGGTGACTGCGGTTGTGATAACCAAGTTATCGATCCGCGGCTTGCAGGGCTCAAGGATTTTTTTAAATGAGCATGAGTGAAAATCGAACAATGTAACAACGGGGTATTTTGCATAAATCAAAAGAGCGACTTTCAATTAGCAAAATAATGGATCGAAATGGTTTAGTTCGTCCGTATTTTGTTCCCGTGAGCGTATAGATCGAATTATGCAAAATACTAACTACCTGCAAAGGTTGATTTTGATAAGGAGGTGGGAATAATGGCAGTACCTCAACGGAGAACGTCCAAGACGCGTCGCGACAAACGTCGCACTCACTTTAAATTGGCTGTACCGGGCATGGTGAAATGTGAACAATGTGGCGAACTTAAACTTAGTCACCACGTGTGCAAAGTGTGCGGAACGTACAAAGCAAGAGAGATCATCTCTCAATAATAGCTAGACATCAAGTAGCACTTCATTTCGATGAGGTGCTACTTTTTTTAAACTATAGCATCGCAGGAATGGCCACTTCTACCTGTATTCTATCTTCTTGAATAAAGTTCAATATACGTTTTTGATATTTTAGTAAGACTCGTTACTGGTTGTGTTCGGGACTGTGAAGCCAGGCTCCGCAAGGCAGGATTGTTTTTGTTCAGCCAGCCTTTCTTTTTGACACGGGATGAGATATACTATGGTTTAGTACCAGGTTCTAAGATTTGACGTTACATAAACATGAGCCATGATTCGTGTGAGAACGACCCTGCTGAACAGGGATGCAACTATAGAAGCAATGTGAAAGAATGTTGAACTGACCAGAGTGGGCGGTTCCTTAAACGATACAGCGGGGGGTGTCAGGCATCGAACGTGTACCGAAGAGACAGAGGCAGCAGCAGTTAACCAAAATGATCGAAGACAACCCGTTTGTGACGGATCAGGAACTTACACGCCAATTGAAGGTGAGTATTCAGACGATTCGTCTCGACAGACTGGAGCTTGGGATTCCCGAGCTTCGGGAGCGAATGAAACTGATGGCGGAGCGTTCCTATGATCAGGTACGCTCCTTGCCCCTGCATGAGATTATCGGTGATATTGTGGACTTGCAACTGGACAAGAGCGGGATATCCTTGTTTGAGATTAAGGAAGAACACGTATTTTCGAGAACGGGCATTGCTCGGGGACACTATGTTTTTGCACAGGCCAACTCGTTGGCTGTTGCCGTTATTAATGACGAGATTGCTTTGACGGCTTCCGCAGACATTCGTTTTGTCCGTTCGGTCCATTTGTCTGAGAAATGTATTGCGAAGGCTTATGTGCGATCGATCTCGGGTCAAAAGGGCAAAGCTAAAGTGGAAGTATTCACTTATGTGGGTGAAGAAATGGTGTTTCAAGGCAACTTTGTAATCTACCGTTCAGGTGGAGAAGACAGCGTAGAAGGAGGTCATTTGGGATGAAAATCGTCATTGATGCCATGGGAGGCGATAACGCACCTGCGGCAACAGTAGAAGGTGCGATCGCCGCGGCTACGGAATGGGCGGATACACAGATCGTCCTGGTCGGCGATGAAGCCAAGCTGGAACCTCTTCTGAGTCAGTCAGGTGCCAAACCTACTAATCTGACTATTCGGCATGCTTCCGAAGTGATCGGTTCAGATGATGAACCGGTGAAGGCAGTCCGTCGCAAGAAGGATGCCTCCATGGTGGTTGCGGGTCGTATGCTTAAGGAAGGCGAAGCAGACGCCATGATCTCAGCGGGCAATACCGGAGCACTGATGACTGCCGGCTTGCTTGTAGTAGGCCGTATGGAAGGTATTGAGCGACCGGCGCTTGCGCCCATGATTCCAACGATCGATGATGTGGGTGTACTTGCACTTGATCTCGGTGCGAATATGGATGCCAAACCCGAACATCTTGCACAGTATGGTTTGATGGGGAGCTTGTATCGTCAAAAAGTGCAGGGGATCGCGTCGCCAAGAGTGGGCCTGCTCAATGTGGGAACAGAGCCTGGTAAGGGGAATGAGTTGACCAAACATGCCTATCCTTTGCTGGAGCAACTCCCGATTCGTTTTGTTGGTAACGTAGAGGCTCGTGACGTGCTTACAGGTGCGTGTGATGTGCTTGTATGTGATGGATTTGCCGGAAATATATTGCTGAAATCGCTCGAAGGCACAGCGGGTGCCATTTTCGCTCTGCTTAAGGAACAATTCTCATCGTCGCTCAAAAGCAAACTGGCTGCTGCTGTGCTCATGCCTGAGCTGCGCGGTTTGAAACGGAAACTGGATTATACCGAGCATGGTGGTGCACCACTCCTCGGTTTGAGCAGACTTGTGGTGAAAAGTCATGGATCGGCTGATGGCAATGCCATCAAAAATGCTGTGCGCCAAGCACGGATTGCAGTACAGAACCAGCTGGTGGAGAGCATATCTAAGGAAATTAGCGGGAAGTGAGTGACGACATGAATAATTTGCGCCCGGTAGGGGTTATCGGTACAGGTAAATATGTACCTGAGAAAATTTTGACAAACAGCGATTTGGAGAAAATGGTCGATACGAATGATGAGTGGATTGTCAGTCGTACAGGAATCAAGGAGCGTCACATCGCTGCACCGGATCAGGCGACTTCGGATCTGGCATACGAGGCAGCTATTAAAGCACTTGAGTCTGCTGGCATGACTGGCAGTGATCTTGATCTGATTATTGTGGCAACCATTACACCGGATTCTTCATTCCCTTCTACTGCTTGTATTTTGCAAGATAAGCTTGGTGCCAAGGGCGCCGCGGCATTTGACTTGTCTGCTGCCTGCTCAGGCTTTGTATATGGTCTGGCAACAGCAACGAGCTTTATCCAAAGCGGCATGTACAACAATGCACTTGTTATTGGTGCAGATTGCTTGTCTCGCATTACTGACTATACCGACCGTAATACCTGTGTGCTGTTTGGCGATGGCGCGGGTGCGGTTATCGTTGGTGAAGTGCCGGAAGGCCGTGGATTTAAATCATTCGATCTCGGAGCTGAAGGTGCGGGCGGAAGCCTGCTTCAAATGGAGGGCGGAGGTTCACGTCTGCCTGCATCCGTAGAAACGGTTGAGAACAAAAAACATTACATTTACATGAATGGCCGTGAAGTGTTTAAATTTGCAGTACGGGTGATGGGTACAGCGACAATCGAAGTTCTGCGCAAGGCTGGCCTGGAACGTACGGACGTGGATCTGTTTGTTCCTCACCAAGCGAATATCCGGATTATCCAATCTGCAATGCAGCGGCTTGAGCTTCCGGAAGAGAAAGTTGTAGTCAACGTGGATAAATACGCCAACACATCCGCAGCCTCCATTCCGCTTGCTCTGGTAGAAGCTGCTGAAGAAGGCCGCATGAAAGCCGGAGATACCGTGCTTATGGTTGGTTTCGGTGGCGGATTGACGTGGGGCGCATCGGTACTCGTTTGGTAAACTAGACAGCTGGGAGAGATGAATGGGATGGGTAAAATAGCATTTGTATTTCCCGGACAGGGATCGCAGACTGTGGGCATGGCCAAGGACGCGTATGAGTCTGTGCCTGCGGCAACAGAGATTTTTCGCACAGCCGATGAAACGCTAGGTTTCGCACTGAGTAATCTTGTTTTTGAGGGACCAGAGACCGAGTTGAAACAGACATCGAATACGCAACCGGCTCTGTTGACAGCAAGTATTGCATTGCTTGAGGCTTTTAAAGAAAAAGGAATTCAGCCTGATTATACGGCCGGACACAGTCTGGGTGAATACAGTGCACTGGTCGCGGCGGGCGTTCTTTCGTTCGCGGATGCAGTAAGCATTGTACGGGCACGCGGTCAATATATGGAACAGGCTGTTCCTGGTGGACAGGGTGCGATGGCTGCGGTATTGGGTGCGGATCGGGAAGCGCTGGGGGTGCTTTGCCGGGACGTATCCGAAAGTGGTCATGCAGTTGAACTTGCCAACATCAACTGCCCGGGACAAATCGTGATTTCCGGTGTGAAGGAAGGGGTAGCTGCTGTCGCTGAACGGGTTAAGGAAGCGGGCGGCAAACGTGCCATCACACTTGAAGTAAGTGGTCCGTTCCATTCTTCCTTAATGAAAGATGCAGCAGAGAAGCTGGCCGAGAAACTGAAAACTGTTTCGTTCTCAACTGGGTCGGTCCCTGTGGTCGCGAATGTGACTGCAAGACCTGTGGAGGACGGTAAGGTTCAGGATTTATTGACAGCTCAGGTCTATTCTCCGGTTTTATGGGAAGACAGTGTGACATGGCTTATTGAGCAAGGTGTGGATACCTTTATTGAGATTGGTTCTGGCAGTGTGTTAACAGGTTTGATTAAAAAAACAGATAAAACCGTTAAACTGTACAATGTAAACAGTCTTGAGACGCTCGAAACAACGGCAGCTGCACTAATTTGATTAACCATGATTAGATTTGGGGAAAGGAGGAATGATTATGTCTAAACCATTACAAGGCAAAAATGCGCTCGTTACCGGTGCATCCCGTGGTATTGGGCGCAGTATTGCACTCGCTTTGGCCGAGGCAGGCGCCAACGTTGCCGTGAATTATGCGGGCAGTCAAGCGGCAGCTGAGGAAGTAGCGGAAGCAATTCGTGCCAAAGGTGTCCAGGCAATTACGATTCAAGCGAATGTGGGCCAGATGGACGAAGCAGAACAAATGGTCAAAGCTACGATTGAAGCGTGGGGCAACGTTGATATTCTTGTCAACAATGCTGGAATTACCCGCGATAATCTGATCATGCGCATGAAAGAAGAGGAATTTGATCAGGTGATTGAAACCAATCTCAAAGGAGTGTTTAACTGTCTTAAGGCGGTTACGCGTCCAATGATGAAGCAACGGTCTGGAAGAATCATCAATATCTCCTCGGTTGTGGGTGTGCTCGGAAATGCTGGACAAGCAAACTATGTTGCTGCCAAGGCAGGGGTCATCGGTTTGACGAAGGCATCTGCACGTGAGCTTGCCTCCCGCGGCATCACAGTTAACTGCGTTGCACCAGGATTTATTGAGACCGATATGACGAAGGAATTGTCCCAAGAGATCGTGGACAACATGTTGAACGGTATTCCGTTGTCCCGTCTGGGCCAGCCGGATGAAATCGCCGGTGTTGTCACGTTCCTGGCTTCAGAAGCTTCATCCTATATGACAGGGCAGACACTGCATGTTGATGGTGGCATGTACATGTAATTCTTCCCGGACTTGAACAATAGTCGGGGAACAGGCGCTGGACGATCCGAAATGCCGGAAAAAGGCCGGGTTCCCCGGCCGGGAGCCGCATATGTCTTCTATGGCATTTTGCCTGCGATTCTCGTATAATACCAAGGAGGAGGTGAACCGGATGTCCGATGTATTGGAGCGTGTAAAACGCATCGTCGTCGACCGCTTGGGCGCAGACGAAGCTGAAGTTACACTTGAAGCATCTTTCAAAGAAGATTTGGGTGCTGATTCTTTGGATGTAGTGGAATTGGTCATGGAATTGGAAGATGAATTCGATTTGGAAATCTCTGATGAAGATGCAGAAAAAATCACGACCGTAGGTGAAGTTGTAAACTACATACAATCTCATACCTAAAGTCAATTCAGTCCCGCACCTGTTTTCGAACAGGCGGGACTTCTCATCATTCATTGGTTTTTCTCATTCCGCAAGCGGCGCTGGTCAAACGGATCTTCGGATCTTGCTTGGCTAGACGTCTGCTTGCGGATATTCCCACAAAATACTTGCGTAATGCAGTCGATATAGAGGTGAGTCGGTTTGAAACAAAGAGTTGTAATTACCGGAATGGGCGTAATGACATCGCTCGGAAAAGATTTGGAAACGTTCTGGGGCAGTTTAATGGCAGGCAAGTCCGGAATCTCTCAGATTGAGGCATTTGATGTAAGTGAATACACCACTCAAATTGCAGCCGAAATCAAGGATTTCAACCCGGAAGAGTACATGGATCGTAAAGATGCACGTAAAATGGACCGTTTTGTTCAGTTCGCTGTAGCAGCTGGTTTCAAAGCCGTTGAAGACAGTGGTCTGAAAATTGACGAGAACATTGATGCAGAGCGTTTCGGTGTGTCGATCGGATCGGGTATCGGTGGATTGGGTACTTGGGAGGACCAACATAATGCATTGCTGCAAAAAGGTCCTAAACGCGTAAGCCCATTTTTCATTCCGATGATGATCTCCAACATGGCTTCTGGCCAGATGTCGATTTCTCTCGGGGCGAAAGGTCCTAACATCAACGTGGTAACGGCATGTGCTACAGGAACGCACTCCATTGGAGATTCCTTCAAGCTGATTGCAAACGGTGATGCGGATGCGATGATTTGTGGCGGTGCGGAAGCAACCATTAGACCAACCGGTCTGGCTGGGTTCTGTGCAATGCGTGCCATGTCTACACGTAATGATGATCCGGCGAAGTCGAGCCGTCCTTTTGATACAGAACGTGACGGGTTTGTTATGGGCGAAGGCGCGGGTGTTCTGATCCTTGAATCCCTTGAGCATGCTCAAAAACGTGGTGCCCGTATTTATGGTGAAGTGATTGGTTACGGTCTCACTGGTGATGCACATCATATGACGGAGCCTGATCCAGATGGAGCAGCTCGTTGTATGAAGATGGCTTTGCGTAATGCTGGTATCGAACCGGAAGAAGTGGATTATATCAATGCACACGGAACATCAACACCTGTAGGTGACAGATCCGAAACACTTGCGATCAAAAAAGCGTTTGGCGATCATGCGTACAAGCTTGCGGTGAGTTCCACCAAATCGATGACAGGTCATATGCTTGGTGCTGCTGGTGGCGTGGAAGCCGTAATCTGCGGATTATCGCTGACACATCAGACGCTGGCTCCAACGATTAACCTGGAAAATCAGGACCCGGAATGTGATCTGGATTATGTTCCAAATGTTCCGCGTCAAACTAAAGTCAATATTGCCATGTCCAATTCATTTGGGTTCGGCGGTCACAATGCCACCATTATTCTCAAAAAATTTGAAGCATAAGGGGCTAGTTCGTTTGAGTGAAGATCTGAAGCAGTTACAACACAAACTTCAAATCAAATTTGACAACAGGCAGCTTTTAAAACAAGCGTTTACCCATGCTTCTTATGTAAACGAACACCGGTTCAGTCAGCATCAGGATAACGAGCGTCTGGAGTTTTTGGGCGATGCGGTACTGGAACTGACTGTGTCGGAATACTTGTATCACTTGTTTCCTAACCGGCCGGAAGGTGAGTTAACTAAACTGCGGGCATCCATTGTCTGCGAGCCTTCCCTCGTCAAATTTGCTGAAGCGTTGGGTTTTGGGCAGTATGTACTTCTTGGTAAAGGTGAGGAACTGACGGGAGGACGAACTAGACCGGCTTTGCTAGCGGATGTGTTTGAATCTTTTATCGGTGCATTATATCTGGATCAGGGGTTAGCGCCTGTCCGGACATTTCTGGATCAGCATGTATTCCCGTTGATCGTTCTGGGCAGCAAGTTGCAGATGAGCGATTACAAAACGGAATTGCAGGAACTCACTCAGCATCACAATATGGGAGCTTTGGAATACCGTATTGTTGAGGAACGGGGCCCTGCCCATGAACGGGAGTTTGTCTCCGAGGTCCATATGGGTCAAGAACGGCTTGGCAGAGGTACAGGACGTTCCAAAAAGGAAGCCGAACAACAGGCTGCATCCGCAGCACTGGATCGACTGAAGCTTCCGGAAGCCTGAGCTTTACCGTAAGCGCATAGACAAACGAAGAGCAAAGAGCAGCCCGCGGGTCCGCCTGGCGGAATTTATCGGCCGGACTGCTTTTTGCTCTTTTTTTTGTAAGGAAGACTAGGGGGAGGTTGCCTGATCTTAACTAAATAAGTTGAACCTTAATTTTACACAAAACGAAGAGTGCAGAACCAATCTGAAGAAGCGGAGCTAAAAGCTTTCTGCAAGAAAGCTACATCGGAAGCATACGCTTCGCCTTTATCACCGGATTTTTCCCTTGGACCAATGGAATAAAGAAAATCTGGGGATAAGAGCGATCGAAAGATGGTACTGCAATCGGAGTGACCAGGTGTAACATTTCTAGCTCAACTTATATAGGCGCTGAATGCAACATTTGAAATTTGCAAGAGGAGGTGACGGGAAACCCTATGTTTTTGAAACGGATTGAACTGGGTGGATTCAAGTCATTCGCCGACAAAACGGAAATGGAATTCGTTCGTGGCATAACCGCTGTTGTGGGCCCGAACGGAAGTGGGAAAAGTAACATTTCAGACGGCATACGCTGGGTTCTTGGGGAACAAAGCGCCAAATCACTGCGTGGTGGCAAGATGGAAGATATCATTTTTGCCGGCAGTGATGCACGGAAGGCTGTTAATTATGGTGAAGTTTCGTTGACGCTGGATAACGAAGATCATGCGCTTGCTTTGGATTTTGGTGAAGTAACGGTAACGCGTCGTGTACATCGCAGCGGAGACAGTGAATATTTTATCAACAAGCAGTCGTGTCGGTTGAAGGATATTACGGAATTGTTTATGGATACCGGGATCGGCAAGGAAGCTTACTCGATTATTGGACAGGGGCGAATCGAAGAGATTCTGAGTACCCGTTCAGAGGATCGTAGGGGGATCTTTGAAGAGGCATCAGGTATTGTTAAATATAAATCTCGCAAACGGGATGCTACTCGCAAACTGGATGAGACGGAACAGAATTTATTGCGTATTCATGATCTGGTCACCGAGCTGGAAGACCAGATTGGTCCGTTAAAGGAACAATCGGAGAAAGCAATCCATTACAAGGAATTACGTGGACAGCTAAAATCACAGGAAATCTCCATGTATGTGTATCAGATCGAACAAATTCACGCTTCCTGGAGCAAAGCAAACCAACGACTTGAATCGTTGAAACAGGAAGAAGTCGGATTGGCGGCCATCGTCTCCACTCATGATGCCAAGCTGGAAAGTGACCGGAATGCACTGCGTACGCTGGAAACGGAGACGGAACAGCTGCAATCGGCCTTATTGCAATTCAGTGAAGCAACGGAGAAAAGTGAAGGGCTCGGGGAACTGCTCAAGGAGCGTTCACGTCATCTGCAGACAAACCAGGAACAGCTTAAAGTGACGCTTGCAGCGAGTGAAGAGAGACATCGGGAGCGTGAAGCCGAGTTACTTGCACTACGCGAAAAGTTTGCCAAACTTGAGCTTGAACTGGGTGACGTGAAAAACCGCCTGTCCGAAGAAGAGGCCAAACTCATCGGTGTCACTGGTGGCATTAGCCAACAGCAGGAGGAGAGCCTTAAGGGAAACTTGCTGGAACTGATGAATCAGATGGCTCAGACACGAAATGAAATTCGTTATGCGGACCAACAGAAAGAAACGCTGGAACGGCGAATGAACCGCGCGACTGAGGAATCCGGCAAGTGGGAAGGCCAGAAGGAAACGCTGGAAGCCCGCAAAACGGAGATTGAGAAAAAAGTCGTTCGCTTGGGCAAGGAAATCAGTGATCTGCGCGGTGGTTATATTACGGAAAGTGAACGTCTCCAATCGTTGCAGAAGCTGCTCGAAGAAAGCCGGGGAACTGTCCGTAAATGGGAGCAGAAGCGTGAGGCTCAGGTCTCCCGTCGCGATACAATGAAAGAAATGCAGGATGATTTTGACGGTTTCATGCTGGGTGTCAAAGAAGTTCTTAAGGCATCACGTAAAGGTACACTGAACGGGGTTCATGGAGCCGTTGCAGAGCTCGTTAAAGTGCCTGAGAAGATCGAACTTGCGGTAGAGACAGCGATGGGCGCTTCCCTGCAGCATGTCGTTATGGAAAATGAATCTGTTTCCAGACAGGCGATCGCTTTTCTGAAACAACGTCAATTGGGAAGAGCTACGTTCCTCCCGCTGGATGTTATTCGTCCACGTACCATTGGTGCGGGTGAACGTTCGATGATCGAAGGCATGGATGGCTTTGTGGGAATTGGAGCGGATCTCGTACAATACGAATCCCGTTATGCTGCGATCATTGGAAGCTTGCTCGGTAATGTCATTATTGCGGAGAAGCTGGAGGATGCCAATAAGATCGCGGCTCGCTGCCAATATCGTTTCCGGGTGGTAACCCTGGAAGGCGATGTGGTTAACGCGGGTGGTTCGATGACTGGTGGTAGCCAACACAAGAAAAATGTAAGTCTGCTCAGCCGAAAACGGCAGCTGGATCAGTTGGATCAAGATATTTTGGATACGGAAAATCAGATCGTAAAACTGCATCGCAGTGTGGATGATGTAAAAACTCAACTGGAGCAGTGCCAGGACAAGCTGGACGAGCTGCGTCAGTCTGGAGACGACACCCGGAATGCAGAACAGCAGGCTTCAATGGAAATGAAGCAGGTTGAGCATGAGCTGCGTCACGTACTGGAACAGGTTGCCGTAGCCGGGCAGGAAAAGAGCGGGTTTACTGAAGAAATCAAAGAGATGGATGCAGCCCGCGATGTCGCTGTGAAGAAGCTGGAGCAGCTTGAGGAAGAAGAGAAGGCGACGCATCGCGCCATTCATGCCGCAGAATTTGCACGTAAAGCGAATGAATCCGCGAAGGAGGAATTGCAGACCCAGCTTACCGAACTGAAAGTGCGAGAGGGGAAACTGGATCAGGAACGATTCTCCAACGAGGAGCAATTGCGGCGTCTGGAGCGCGAAGTGGATTCACTGGTCAAGGATCTTCGTCAAAATCGCACGTTGCTTGCCTCCATGGAAGCCGATCTGAAGAAAACAGAGACTGAGAGTGTTAAACAAATTGAAGATCTTAACCAATACAAGCTGAAAAAAGCGGAATCTGCACAGGAGCTGGACTTCAAGCGTGCTGCCCGAAGCGAGCTGTCGAAGAAGCTTGAACTTGCCGAGAGCGAAACGAAGGAACAGCGCACACAGCTGAAAGCTGTGGAGGAACAGATGCGACAAACGGAAATATCCGTGAACAGACTTGATGTTGAGTTGGAAAACATTTTGCGCAAACTGATGGATGAGTATGAGCTCGGCTATGAACTTGCCAAAGAGCGTTATCCAGTACCGGAAGATGTGGAGAGCACACAAGCTGAGGTTCAGAAACTGAAGCGCAGCATTGCAGCTCTCGGCGACGTTAATCTGGGAGCCATCGAGGAATTCCAGCGGGTTAACGAGCGATATGAGTTCCTCAGCACGCAGAAGAATGATCTGGTCGAAGCCAAAACAACGTTGTATCAGGTCATTCGAGAAATGGAAGACGAGATGGCCAAACGATTCAAGGCAACGTTTGATGCAATTCGCCGGGAGTTCGGTACCGTCTTCACCAAGTTGTTTGGCGGAGGACGCGCCGATCTTGTACTAATGGACCCTGAGCGCTTGCTCGATACGGGCATTGATATCGTCGCCCAGCCACCAGGCAAAAAGCTACAAAACCTGCAGCTCTTATCCGGTGGGGAACGAGCATTGACTGCGATGGCACTCTTATTCGCTATACTGCATGTTAAGCCTGTACCGTTCTGCGTACTGGATGAAGTGGAAGCAGCGCTGGATGAAGCCAACGTGGTCCGTTTTGCCCAATATTTGCGTGAGTTCTCGGAACAAACACAATTCATCGTTGTGACACATCGCAAAGGCACAATGGAAGAAGCGGATGTGCTGTATGGCGTCACGATGGAAGAGGGCGGAGTATCCAAGCTCGTTTCGGTTAAACTGGAAGATGAGGAAGCTGTTATTGCCTAATCTTTGAGTTGGTTGTCACGCATGAACTCATCTAATATCATTTAAACCAAGAAATGTACACGATGGAGGGGCTTTATGAGTTTTTTTAAAAAGCTGAGAGACAGCATTGCAAGCAAAACGGAGTCGGTCACCAAACAGTTCAAGGACGGGTTGGAAAAGACACGTAAAGGCCTTGTGGAGAAAGTGTCGGATCTCGTTATCCGTCGCAAAAAAATCGACGAGGAATTCTATGAAGAATTGGAAGAGATTCTGATTGGAGCCGACGTAGGTGTCAATACGGTCATGAAACTGATCGAAGATCTGCGTGATGAAGTTAAAAAACGCAAAATTGAGGATGCAGCCGAACTACAGCCTGTATTGTCCGAAAAACTGACGGATTTGCTTCGTGGCGAGCAGAACAATGAACTGAAAATGAATCCGGATGGGATTACGGTCATTTTGTTTGTCGGTGTTAATGGTGTTGGTAAAACAACAACGATTGGCAAGCTGGCCCATCGCTTCAAACAGCAGGGCAAAAAGGTCATCATGGCAGCAGGCGATACGTTCCGTGCCGGAGCGATCGAGCAACTCGAAGTATGGGGACAACGTGCTGGTGTGGAAGTCATTAAGCAACAATCAGGTTCTGACCCTGCCGCTGTAATGTATGATGCTGTACAGGCTGCGAAGCAACGGGGTGCTGATGTGTTGCTCTGTGATACAGCGGGTCGTTTGCAGAATAAATCCAATCTGATGGATGAACTCAACAAAATCTATCGTGTCATTCAACGTGAAATTCCGGAAGCACCTCATGAAGTATTAATGGTGCTGGATGCAACTACAGGTCAGAATGCATTGAATCAGGCCAAACTCTTCGGAGAGAAGAGCGGGGTAACTGGACTAGTACTGACGAAGCTGGATGGTACCGCCAAAGGTGGTATTGTTGTTGCGATTCGTCAGGAGTTGGATCTGCCTGTGAAGCTGGTCGGACTTGGTGAGAAAATTGATGATTTGCAGCCATTCGACTCGGAGCAATTCGTGCATGCGTTGTTTGCAGGATTGATTCAAGAGCAACCGGCTCAGGGCGCAGAAGAAGAGGAAGCAAATTCTTAGAACTTTTCATATGATTGACCCTATTGCCGTTGATAAGCGTGTGTTCCGCATGTAAAGTCACCGGCAATAGGTGTATAATGGGATGAATCAGGCAATTTAATCGGGTTAGAAAGGACGGTTGTTATGGCCAATACCTATACCTATTCCCGCCGTGAGGAAGTCGCCAATGCGGTGACTCATGGAATCGGCGCTGCGCTCAGTGTAGCTGCACTGGTGCTGTTGATTGTATTTTCCAGTATGAAAGGCACGGTCTGGCATGTGGTCAGTTTCACGATCTACGGGATCACGATGCTGTTGCTCTATACGAATTCAACGATGGTCCATGCACTCAAAGAGGGCAAGGCCAAAGATCTGTTTGAGTTTTTTGATCATTCTTCAATTTATCTGTTTATTGCAGGGACGTACACGCCGTTTTTATTTGTCGCGGTGAAGGGAACGCTTGGCTGGAGTCTGTTTGGAGTAATCTGGGGCATAGCGTTGGCCGGGGTTATCTTTAAAGCCTTCTTCACCAAAAAGTTTCTGTTCATGTCCACGATTTTCTATATTGCGATGGGTTGGCTCATCGTCATTGCCTGGCAACCACTTGTGGCTGCTATTCCTACAGGTGGAATCGTGCTGCTGGTCACTGGAGGACTGATGTATACGCTAGGTACGCTATTTTATGTGTGGCGTGGTTTTCCGTATCATCATGCGATCTGGCATCTGTTTGTACTCGCAGGCAGTATCCTTCATTTCTTTGCGGTATTAGTGTACCTGACGCCTCTTCGCTAGGAAGCAGTAGATAGCGTTAAAACGAATCGGCTCCGTCTGTGGAGACGCATTCGTTTTTTGTTCTATATAAAGGACTAAGAAGGCTGTATTCTGCTGTAGAGGAATGGCTAAGATCAACCGTGTGGGCTAGAAATATGATCGCAAAATGGACGTTTTTATTGTGACAAGTATTTTTGCTTGACAACCTGATTTGTTTTAGGTATTATTAGGAACGTTGCAAGAGTGTAAAGTGTTTTTCCTTGACGAAGGGAGTGCCCCGTTATGAGTCAAGAAAACCGGCTTGAGAAGACAAACCGGATTAACTTGCTGTTTGCTTTCTATGAACGGTTGCTTACCGAGAAACAGCAGACTTTTCTAAAATATTACTTTCATGATGATTTCTCCCTGGGCGAGATTGCAGCCGAGTTCGAGATCAGCCGCCAGGCGGTATACGAGCATATCAAGCGTGCCGAACAAGTGCTGGAAAATTACGAAAGCAAGCTTGGCTTGCTGGAGAAGCACGAACGGCGCAACCGTAATCTTGAAGATTTGCAAAATGCATTGGAGCGCGCAGGCGTTTCCATTGATAACAACCAACAAATAAACGATATTATTCATCAGCTCAGAGAATAGTTTGTAAGAGTTGAACGAAACGTATCGGTCCTGAAAACAGTATTACAGCTTAAGGAGGTGGGATCATGGCATTTGAAGGATTAACGACCCGATTGCAGAATGTGTTCAGCAAGCTGCGCGGCAAAGGCAAGGTGTCTGATGAAGATGTTGCCGAAGCTATGCGCGAGGTACGTCTGGCATTGCTCGAAGCGGATGTAAACTTCAAAGTGGTCAAGGAATTCATCGCCAAGGTGAAAGAGAAGGCTGTTGGCAAAGAAGTGATGGAGAGCTTCACGCCCGGAATGGTCATTATCGACATCGTAAACAAGGAACTGACGGATTTGATGGGTGGAAGCCAGTCGAAGCTGGCCAAAGCCAACAAACCGCCCACGGTACTGATGATGGTTGGTTTACAGGGTGCGGGTAAAACGACCACATCCGGTAAACTGGCTAAGATGCTGCAAAAGCAAAATAGCAGACCGTTACTTGTTGCAGGAGATATTTATCGTCCAGCAGCAATCAAGCAGTTGCAAGTGCTCGGCGAGCAGATCAAAGCGCCAGTATTTACACTGGGAGATCAGACAAGCCCTGTAGAGATCGCACGTCAGGGTCTACAGCACGCCAAGGATAACGGTAATGACTACGTCATTATCGATACGGCTGGGCGCCTGCATGTTGATGAAGAACTGATGGAAGAACTTCGTCAGATTCACAGCGTAGTGAACCCGGATGAAGTATTGCTTGTCGTAGACAGCATGACAGGTCAGGATGCAGTTAATGTGGCAGAACACTTTAACCAGCAGCTTGATCTGACCGGAGTGGTTCTGACTAAGCTTGATGGAGATACTCGTGGTGGTGCCGCGCTTTCTGTTAAAGCAGTCACCGGTTGTCCGATCAAGTTTGCTTCCCTTGGAGAGAAACTGGACGCACTTGAGCCCTTCCATCCAGAGCGTATGGCATCACGTATTCTTGGTATGGGTGACATGCTCTCTCTGATTGAGAAGGCTCAGTCCAACATTGATACCGAAAAAGCCAAGGAAATGGAACGGAAGATGCGCAATGCAGAATTCACGTTCGAAGATTTCCTGGAGCAAATGGATCAAGTGAAAAAGCTGGGGCCAATCGATCAGATCATGGATATGATTCCTGGTATGGGCAAGATGAAACAAGCCAAAGACCTGAAGGTTGATGATAAACAGATGGGCCGGATCGAAGCGATCGTGTACTCCATGACGACCGAAGAGAAACGTAACCCGGATATGATCAATCATAGCCGCCGGAAGCGGATTGCTACAGGTAGTGGAACATCCCTGGCCGAAGTAAATCGTCTGATCAAACAGTTTGATGAGATGCGCCGCATGATGAAACAGTTCTCGGATATGATGGGACCTAAAGGCGGCAAAAATAAAGCGATGAAGCAGCTTAAGGGTCTGGGCAAAGGAATGAAGTTTCCTTTCCGTTGATTCCAATGCAGCTGAACGATATACAGATTTCATTGAAGGAGGTGAATTTTCAAATGGCAGTTCGTATTCGTCTGAAACGTATGGGTGCTCACAAAGCTCCTTTCTACCGCGTAGTGGTATCGGATTCCCGTTCCCCACGTGACGGTCGTTTTATCGAGGAGATCGGTTACTACAACCCGGTTGAACAACCGGCTGTTGTTAAGATCGATGAAGATAAAGCATTGCAATGGCTTCAAAACGGTGCGCAAGCATCCGACACTGTCCGCAACTTGCTGAGCAAAGCGGGCGTGATGAAGAAGTTCCACGAGTCTAAATTGACTAAATAAAGTGCTGATTCGGAGGGTCATCTATGGAAGAATTAGTAAGCATAATTGCTAAGGCTTTGGTCGATCATCCGGAAGATGTGGCGGTTCGGACGGTTGAGAAAGATCGGCTTGTCGTATATGAGTTAACCGTTCATCCTGACGATGTTGGGAAAGTAATTGGTAAACAGGGACGAATCGCAAAGTCTCTTCGTACGGTCGTCACATCAGCAGCAGTTAAGATGGATAAACGGGTAACCGTCGATATCATATCTTAAAGATATACGAAAGGGGGTTAGGATGCATGTCCTAGCCCCTTTTCGTGCATGCTGAAACTTAAATAATAGGATTGAAATAGCCCGTCAAGTATGATTATCTGCGGAAGTAGTGAGGGTACGGAATCGATTCTGAAGAAGCGTTAGGATAACAGCGATCCGAAGAACGATCCGTAACCGGAACGGTCGCAGGGAGATCGTCACATATGAGTACCAATATGAATGGATTGCAGGAGGAACTTATGGCAGAATTTATGAATGTAGGTAAGATCGTCAATACGCACGGCATTCGTGGTGAGTTGAGAATCATGCCTTTAACCGATTTTCCGGAAGTGCGGTTTGCTAAAAATGCGGAACTGTTTCTTTTTACACCGGATAATCATCCCGTATTAGTTAATGTGGAATCTGCGCGTTTGCATAAAAATATGTACATTCTTAATCTGAAAGAATACGGAAATATCAATGAAGTCGAAAAGTTTAAGGGTGGCATGGCCAAAGTGTTGAAAGAAAACTTGGCTGAACTGGAAGAGAATGAATACTACTTCCACCAAATTGTTGGATGTTCGGTCATTACTGATGAAGGTGAAACACTTGGAACCATCTCTGAGATTTTGACTCCTGGAGCGAATGATGTATGGGTTGTCAAAACACAGGCAGGCAAAGAAATTCTGCTTCCGGTCATCGATGATGTTGTTCTTGACGTAGACGTTGATCAGCAGCAGGTCAAGGTTCACCTGATGGAAGGACTGCTGTAACATGAAAGTGGATGTATTAACCCTATTCCCGGAAATGTTTGACGGCGTATTCGGAACCAGCATTTTGGGTAAAGCCCAAACCAAGGGGCTTGTATCCCTGGGGGCAACAAACTTTCGGAATTTTGCGACCAATAAACATAATACTGTCGACGATGCACCTTACGGTGGAGGTGGGGGTATGGTATTAAAGCCAGATCCAATCTTTGCTGCTGTCGAGGATGTATTAGAGCAGCGAGGCGAAGCTGCGGCAACGATGAAACCGCCACGTATTATTCTGATGTGTCCGCAAGGTGAGACATTCACACAGAAAAAAGCAGAGGAACTTGTACAGGAAGATCATCTGATTTTTATTTGCGGACATTATGAAGGCTATGATGAGCGTATCCGTGAATTTCTCGTGACAGACGAATTGTCAATTGGTGATTACGTGCTAACGGGTGGCGAGCTGCCTGCTATGGTGGCGATTGACAGTATTGTACGCCTTATTCCGGGTGTACTGGGTAATGAGACAAGTGCTGTAACGGATTCATTCAGTACCGGATTGCTCGAATACCCGCACTATACACGTCCTCCGG
This sequence comes from Paenibacillus sp. NPDC057886, assembly GCF_042796655.1. NCBI lineage: Bacteria > Bacillati > Bacillota > Bacilli > Caryophanales > Paenibacillaceae > Paenibacillus > Paenibacillus sp. NPDC057886. The sequence goes on from NZ_JBHVMZ010000001.1 coordinate 423,001, forward strand.
AATTCAGAGGTATGAAGGTACCGGATATGCTGTTATCTGGACATCACCTGAATATTGAGGCGTGGCGCAGGGAGCAGTCCTTGCTTCGCACGCTGGAACGTAGACCGGATATGTTGGAGACGGCGGACTTGACGGATAAAGAACGGGTTTGGTTAAATCAGCTTCGTTCCGATCGTGAAAAGAATACAGAGTAATTTGATGAAGTCTCGTTTGAGCACGTAAAATAATCTCATTCGAAAGCTTGAAAGACCAGCCTTGTGATATAAAGGTTGGTCTTTTTTATATTGAACATTTTTGCCGCTTTGAACATTTTTGAATGTTCCGAAATAGGGTTGTATATACTGGGAAATTTCTTTATGGTGATTTCAGCTAGACACGTATGAAGACGACATGCTGAGGAGGAAGAGGATGAATCATCAGCCTTATGAAATTGGTAGAGTGAATATTAGCGAAGCTGGAGAGCGCTGCAAGATGCTTTTGGGGGATCTGAATGGAGATGGCAGGCTTGAGATGCTGTTGGTGCAGGCAGATGGAGGCATAGATGATCGTTATGTTCCGCATCAGGTATGCTGTTTGTCGGCATATGATCTGGATGGAACATTAATGTGGCAGGTCGGAACACCCGCTCCGGATGCAGGAGGTCCAGGATCAGACTATCCCGCTCAGATTGTTGATTGGGATGGGGACGGAAATAATGAAGTGCTGTGTGTAATGAACAAGCAATTTCTTATTCTGGACGGAAGAACCGGGGAGATAAAGAAACGTCATGATTTGCCTGGAGAGCAAGCGCATGACTGTATTATTCTTGCAAACCTGACTGGGGACCAACGCAGAATGGATATCCTACTGAAGGATCGGTATAAGACGCTCTGGGCTTTAGACCATGATTTCAATTTGTTGTGGAAGCATGCAGGTAATGTAGGTCATTTTCCATGGGTATACGATATCGATGGGGATGGCAAGGATGAAGTGATGGCCGGGTATGACATGTTGGATCATGATGGAACATTATTATGGTCCTGTCAGAATCTTGATGATCACGCAGACTGTATATGGTTTGGTGATGTGGACGAGGACGGCGAGGTTGAAATTGTTATCGGTGGCAGTGTCACGGTGATGATGGATCGGTACGGTAATGAAAAATGGCGTTATGAGGATTCGATTGAATCGCAGCATATTGCATTGGGAAAATTTTGTGGAGAAAAGCAAGGATTACAGATTGCAGGCCTGGATCGGATTATTCGTGGAGATGAGAATGGCAAGGATGGAATGTTTATGCTGGATAGCGAAGGAAAAGAACTATGGAAAGAAGATCGTAAAACTCGTGGGTGGTTAACCATTATTGAGCCTGTACGCAACTGGGATGACAGCGGGCTTGACTATATTCTGGCTTATCGCCGAGGTGGGGGTGTCCTGCCGTCTTTAGTTAATGGTTATATGCAAACGGTTGCAGAGTTTGAAAAAGAGGGTTATGCCGTACATGCAGACTTGTGTCAGAGCGGCAGGGAACAGGTCATCATCTATGATGCACATGAGGCCGTGATCTATTCCAGCTCATTGCTGGATGTAACCACTCCAATCTCATTGGACATAAAAAGAGCCCAGCTTCAGCCAAAAAGACTGTATAGCTCGACTCTTTATCCAGGCGGGGAAGTTTCAATTTAACTTAATGACTGATCTCTACGACAGGAAGGATTTCCTGTTGGTCTGATTCAGGATGGAGCAATGCAGCCAAATCGGTGCCTGTCGTAACCGTTAATCGTGGAAGCTTCATAGGATTATCCCCAGGTCGAACAAACCCTGAACGTACGGAAAAGGCCATGCGATACCCATTTTGCTGCAGCTGATAGATCATCTGCGTGCTGGTATAGCCGAAAGGGTAGGCAAGATACGGTGTATCAATACCGGTTTCTTTCATTAGCTTGACGTCATCATTCAGCAGACTTGTGTCGAGTCCGACGGGCACGTTGTCGCCGCAACGCATATAACCCTTGTGATGCAGATTATAGGTATGGCTGTTGAACTCAAAAACGTCCTTAGCAGCCTGCATCTCTTGTTTGGAGATGAACGTTTTTTTGGCTGGATCAAAAGCCGAAGGCTGATCCTGAATTTTGCTGCCGATTACAAACAGGGAAGCATGGAAATTATATTTTTTGAGCACAGGGTAGGCTAAAGTATAATTGTTCTGATACCCATCATCAAAGGTGATGACAATAGACTTTTGGGGCAGGGAAATCTGTCCATTCACATATTGCTCAAGCTGCTCCAGTGTAATTGTGTTGTAGCCTTCTTCATGCAGATATTTCATGTTTTCTTCGAAGTCTTCCAGATTAATGATCGATTTGTTATTTGTTTCATGATTGTTGATTTTGGGCTGTATGTAATGATACATCAGTACAGGTACTTCAGTAGCCGAACCTTGTGCGATGTGAAAGGTAGCCAGATCAAGTGCAGGTTTGCTGGAATAATCGGAGTGAGACATTAGAAATGCCTTACGTTTTACCATATCCCAGGACGTGCATGCTTTGTGAGACATTGCATTGGTAGGATGAGTTACCGCATACGCATACATTGTAATGGTACAAGTGAGTACAGCGAGTGCAGCAAGAGCGATTTTTTTTAAGTGTTTCATAAGTCGATGGTTCTCCTTTTACTATTTCATTTCTTCGTGGAATTACATTTTAGATGCATGCATCAGCACGTAATCCAACAAGCTATATCATAGACGATCTTTCTTGACAGAAAGTTACAGTATTTTTTCCGTCTAATACTTGACTTATTCAAGAATACTAATTATGACAATCCATAGGGGTGGAGCTTCTATGTGCATAAAGGAATCGTGCAGAAAAGCGGATGGATAGGTGTATTTTAATGTAATTGTAATGTGACTATAATAGAATTCAGTGACGTGATGAACACGATAGTTATAGCGGATAAAGACTAATTGGAGTAAAGGGAATTAAAGAGGATTGAAGAACTATTGGAGTTCCGTCAGCAATTTGTTTATTTTTCCTTGTGTTTTGTTATGGTGCGTGATACAATAAGTCTGTTATGTGGAATACGGCGGTCCTCTATGGATAATGAAGGAGACAAGGTGTTCTCTGGAAGAAGTATGAACGCCTGTACGGAAGGAGGGAGTCATAGATGAATATCGTTCAAGCGATTACACAAGAACAACTTCGTAAAGATATTCCGAGTTTTCGTCCTGGTGACACTTTGAAAGTGCACGTTAAGGTAATCGAGGGAACTCGTGAGCGTATCCAATTGTTCGAAGGTGTTGTGATTAAACGCCGTGGTGGTGGAATCAGTGAGACTTTTACAGTTCGTAAAATTTCTTACGGTGTAGGTGTGGAAAGAGCTTTCCCGCTTCATTCCCCTAAAATCGATAGAATCGAAGTGGCTCGCCGTGGTAAAGTGCGTCGTGCGAAGCTTTATTATCTTCGTGAACTACGCGGTAAAGCAGCGAGAATTAAAGAAATTCGTTAATATAACGGATACCGGGGAGGGCTTGGAGACAAGCCCTTTTCGTTTTTGTCCGGGAAAAGTTGAACCGGAGGTGCACTTCCGAGTAAAATGGTATGGCGGCACACGCGCGAATAGTCCGGGAGGCTTGTGAAATCAGTTATTGAAGGACATTTGAATTGTGGATTAAATGTACTGGTAATGCTTGCGTGTAAGATTACATAACTGATGATGTGTAAAAACTGCTATAACATGTACTGTGAAGAGAGGAAGATCATTAATGGAACAGGAAGTTCAACAGGACCAGGGCAATGCTGCCGAAGAGAAAGGCAGTCGATCCAAAAAAGCCAAAAATGAAATTTTCGAATGGCTCAAAGCCATCGTGATCGCACTAGTACTTGTCATTTTGATTCGGTGGTTGCTGTTCAAACCGTTTGTTGTGGACGGTCCTTCCATGCAGCCGAATTTTCATACAGGTGAACGTGTGATCGTCAATGAAATTTTATATGATATCAGGGAACCACAGCGCGGAGAAGTTATCGTATTCCACGTTCCATCCGAAGGCCGTGATTTCATTAAACGTGTCATTGCTGTTGCTGGTGATACCGTTGAGGTTCAGGATGATACGGTTCTCGTCAATGGTAAAAAAGTCGATGAGACTTACATTCAGGGAGCAATCGATGCTGCTGAAGCGAACGGTGGAACCTATAACGTGAAGGACTTCCCTAATGAGCAATTTCCGGATGGGAAAGTACCTGAAGGTCATGTTTTTGTAATGGGGGATAACCGTCCGAACAGTACGGATAGCCGGATGATCGGTTATGTGTCACTGACGGATATTGTAGGTCGTGCAGATGTGATTTTCTGGCCGATCGGCGATATCAAGTGGATTAACCATTAATATGAATGCAGGATATATAAGCAAAATATAAAATATACACTAAAACGTAGAGGGCAGAACGAATCTGGGGATAATAGAGATCGGAAGATTGTTTTGCCAGCGAAGTGATGCGGTGTGGAGGTTATAGATAAAGCTTGTATATCAACAAATAATGAGGTGAAGACAAGGTGACGATTCAATGGTTTCCAGGTCATATGACCCGAGCCAGACGCCAGATTCAGGATAAGTTAAAGCTGATTGACGTGGTCATCGAACTGCTGGATGCCCGTCTGCCTGTCTCCAGCCGCAACCCGATGATTGACGAGATTTTACAAGGCAAACCCCGGATGATTTTGTTGAATAAGTCCGACTTGGCGGATGCGAAAGTGACGCAAGAATGGATTGAATATTTCAAAAAAGAGGGAATCACTGCTTTTCCTGTAGATGCTTCAACAGGTACCAATGTGAAAGAGATCCCAACACAAGCGAAGCTTCTCCTAAAAGAAAAAATTGACCGTCAAATAGCTAAAGGGATTAACCCTCGAGCTGTTCGTGGACTGATTGTTGGTATTCCAAACGTGGGTAAATCCACGCTAATTAACCGACTGGCTGGACGGAACATTGCGGCGACGGGGGATCGTCCTGGTGTGACGAAGGGACAACAGTGGATCAAAGTGGGTAAAGAAATGGAACTGCTGGATACCCCGGGTATTCTTTGGCCGAAGTTTGAAGATCAAAACGTGGGTTATCGTCTTGCGGTAACAGGTGCAATTAAGGAAGAGATTCTGAATGCAGAAGACATCGCCTTTTTTGGCATCAGTTATCTGATGCGTTATTACTGGGATTCTCTTGAAGAACGATATGGACTTCAGGAGTTCTCCAAGGATGCGGATGATTCTGACAGCGTTGTTGCGATCATGGAGCAGGTTGGTCGTATACGTGGTTGTGTGGTAAGTGGTGGGCGTATCGATTTGGAAAAGGCATCGCGAGCATTTCTGCGTGAACTGCGTGCAGGCAAAATGGGACGTTTCTCTATGGAAGCTCCTTATTAAATAAGAAACAACTGCCGAAAGAAGCGGCCGTTACCGGATTACCGGGAGCGGTCGCTTTTTGTCATACTGGAATTTAAAATAGAGCCGCTTTAATTGATCTGGAAGGCGATTCTAGAAAATTGAACTTTATGGGATTGTATTGAACGTATATCTGGGTCTCTTAAATCATGCTATGATGAGTGATGAAGATTTAGCCTGCTCAATGCTGAATATCTTCAATTTAAGTCATCAGATACCGATAAAATAATAACTCACCATCGTATGATCGTATATGCTTCTCAGAAGTTTATTTCGTGTTTAATTGGATCTGATAGAACAAAAATCGGAAATCTACGTCTATATATTAAAAATGATATAAAAGAGATGTTTCAAGCAAGAGTGGTCAGAGGAGATGACACCGTAATGAATGAAATGAATGATTTAACTGAAATGACGCAACTGGATGCCCTGCTTGAACCGAAAAAGAAGAAAAAAGAATGGGTGGAGCCTAAGGATCTGCTGATCTATGAGCGTGAATATTGGGAAAGCGGATTTGAACGTATTGCTGGAATTGATGAAGTGGGACGGGGTTGTTTGTTTGGAGATGTAGTAGCGGCAGCCGTTATTTTGCCTCGTGATCTGATTCTGGAAGGGGTTAATGATTCCAAGAAATTAACGGAGAAGAAGCGTGACGCATTATATGACATTATTATGGAAAAGGCGTTGTCAGTGGGGATCGGTTATGCGGATGCGGAAACGATTGATCAACTGAATATTAAGCAGGCTGCAAGGCTTGCCATGAAACGTGCGGTAGAAGCGCTTGAGGGCGTGCCGGACTACCTGTTGGTGGATGCCGAAAAGGTAGATGTGAATATACCACAGTTGTCCATTATTAAAGGTGATGCCAACAGTCAATCCATTGCGGCAGCATCCATTATTGCGAAGGTTACCCGGGATAGGCTTTGCAAGGAGGATTGGGATACGTTATATCCGGAATATGGTTTATCGATACATAAGGGATATGCAACGAAATTTCATCGTGAACAAATTATGGCTCTTGGTGCTACACCCATGCATCGTCGCAGTTTTCTCGGCAATCTGCTCGGAGAACAGCACACTTTATTTTAATTAAACCATACATGGAGGGAGGGTGAAGAGCATGAATATAAGTTCCGTGATTCGTGGATTGCTGGGGGATAGTAAACCGGGAAATGCCAAGCCACTGGAGTTAAAAGAAGGTCAGGTTGTACGGGGTTCTGTGGTTAGTGTATCCGATGATGGAGCAGATGCGGTTCTTCAGATTCAGGGTGTACAGGTGCGTGCAAAACTGGAAACCCCACTTCGGCCAGGTGAAACAACTTTGCTTCAGGTCCAGCCTCCAGGTGAAAATGGCGTAACGGTTATGAAACCACTGACGGGTACATTGGCAGAGCTGCCACAGGCGTCTTTGAACAATTTGCTTCAGGAGGTAGGTCTGCCGGATACGAAGGGGAATCGGGATCTGCTGTTAGCCATGCAGCGAAGCGGATTACCTTTAACCAAGGATAATGTAACCATGGTTCAAAATATGATGACAGCCAAACCTGCACAGGTGCCTGTTGAAGAGTGGGTACAGGCGACAGGTATTGCTTTTCAGCGTGGTCTTCCGGTTACAGCGGAAACGGTAAAGGGCTTGCATCAAGCTGTATTTGGTCCGCCACTACATCAGTTGTTGAAGGGTTTGGCTGAACAGCTGGAGTCCATGTTGACCCAAACCGCGGGGAAAACGCTGCCGACTGGTGAACAGGCAACCACGGTGAAACCAGCCGTCATGGCTGGATTGCCGGTTTCGGTGACTGGAGAACAGACCGGAGTAAAGGTAGGTGCGTCAGGCGGTGGGAGAGTGACAGGAGGAACTTCTGGCTTGGCAGCAGGGCAACTCGTGCCTGGAGCGCCCGCAGGTGCTGCTCCAGTGGCTGATGGATCGGAGGATACTGCTGCTGGTGGTGCGGTGAAAGGCAATGGGCAGACTGGAGCAGGAAATGCCGAGACTGCTGGGCTTAAGAATGGGGCCAGCCATGTTGAAACTGCTGGCAAGCTGGGTACAGGTATTCCGGCAGGAACCGGAATACCTGGTGAGAGCCCGCGTACAGCTGACGCGGGCGTTGCTGGGAGCCGCCCAGGTACGACGGGGGCGGCCGTGGATGCTGCGGCTGGCCGAGTGATTGCGGGCCAGCCTGAGGGGGGCGTGGCCGGACGAACCGACGGCCGCGTTGAAACGCCTGCTGCTGCGGGGCCTACCGCTTCCGCAGCAGGGCAGGCGGCGCCAGCAGCTCCATCGGCAGCGCAGCTGGCGCCCAAGCTGCTGGCGCTGCTGGACGCGCTGCGCAGCGCGTCCACAGCCGCACCGGCACAGCCTGGTGCGGCGACACAGGCCGCCCCTGCATCGCAGGGCGGCCAGGCGGCTACGGCTGCCGGAGGCGTGCCGCAGCCTTTGCCAGCCGGCGCGGATGCGCTGCCGGCTGGCGGTAGTGCCGCAGCACCTGCGGGAGCTGCGGCGGCGCCTGTCACCCACGAGGGGGACCCGTGGGTGGGGCGTGTGTTGAAGCTGCTCGGTGCGGAGCACGAGCAGCAGGCAGTGCACGGCGCGGCTGCGCAGGCGCGCGTGGGAGATGTGGCGAGTCCGGGAACCGCGGACACGCTCAAGGGCTTGCTGCTGCAGCTGGCCAGCAGCGATGGTGCACCGGCGGCGCTCAAGGATGCCGCCGGACAGGCTGTGCAATTTCTGACAGGTCAGCAGTTATTGCTGACAACGGATCGCAGTGCTACTTTTGCCCAGATGCACTGGTTTATCCCCATTACCGGACCTGACGGAGAAGAGACGGCGTCCGTTCAGATTCAATCACGCCGGGGGCAACGTGGTGAATTGGATGCTTCCAACTGCCGCCTGTGGTTTGATCTGGATATGAAGAGTCTCGGCCCAACGTTGGTCGATGTGCATGTTGTCAATAATATCGTTAGTCTGCGTGTGCTGAATGACGGCGAAGGGATGGGACCGCTCCTGGAAAGTGGGCGCGAGGAGATCCATCGGGCGTTGGACAAGCTGGGCTATCAGTTGCTGACTTTTAAGGCGGAACCCTGGCCTGTTGGCCAGGAACCAGGTGCCGAACGGAAAATGACTGCCTCGGACTACAGTCCTGAACGATATAAAGGGGTGGACATGCGGGTATGAAAGAGGATTCGCAACCGGACCTGATATCCAAAAAGGCCGTTGCTTTAAAATATGTACCTGGTGAGAGCGAAGCGCCAGTGGTCGTAGCCAAAGGCCGTGGCAAAGTGGCAGAAGCCATTTTGGATAAAGCTAAAGAGAACGGTGTGCCCGTTCAGGAGGATGCTGCACTTGTCGAAGTGTTATCCAAGCTGGATTTGGATGAACAGATTCCGTCGGAGCTGTATCAACTGGTGGCTGAAGTGTTAACCTATATTTATCGTGCTGACCGTCTGGCTTCTGGACGAGAGGAAGAGGAACCATGGTAGAGCACAGATCAGAACAGGGTCCAGCTTCAAAACTGACACGTCAGCAAAAAGGACGATTGGGTGAAGAAGCTGCTTGCGACTGGCTTCGGGAGCATGATTATCGCATTTTGAAGCGTAACTGGCGCTGCCGAAGCGGTGAGATTGATATCGTTGCTTCTCTTGAAGGCATGATTATTTTTATTGAAGTCCGCAGTAGAAGTGGAACTGGGCAGTATGGAACACCCCAGGAGTCGGTAGATATCCGTAAAATGCAGCAGGTACGTGCAACCGCATCTGTATATTTGCAAATGACGGGAGAGACAAATCATCAAATCCGTTTTGATGTGATCGCAGTCATGCTGGATAAAGCAGGCGAAACCGTCTCGGTTGATCATATAATTAATGCATTTTGAGTTACTACTATATACGCGATTATTTTGATGTGTTAACCCACGAGAAAGTCACTAGAAAAAGTGACTCTCTCGTGGGTTATTTTTTTTGGAACTGGTTAGAAGTTAGAGGTAAAAAAGAACTTAAGAGCATCTATACGTTACATATCAAACTAAAGATACGATTTGTATCGTTTTGTTGGTAATATCATTTATCCACATTGTTTGTACTCCCCTTTCTGATTGTTAACAGGCCGCATCTAATTAATAATTCTCCAAATAAGAGTTCGAACGATGTGTTTTAATTCAGTCAAAGCTACTGAGTTATCTGCTGTAAGCACTCTCTTTCTCCTCAGCCTGTAATATGCCCTTTCCAAAGTTCGTTCTAAAGCCATAAACAATGCCCGGCTGCGTTGTGTTTCTAACTTGTTGCTAGACGACGAAAGAGATTGGAGCACTTAAAATAGTTGGATACAAAATGTATCATTTATAATAAAATGAAAAAAGAAAATATGAGAAACGAGGTGTGCACTATGAAAGAAATTCAAAGTGTTGCAGTAAAGAAAGAAAAACAGGTGTGGGAGACCCCTCGAATGGAAGTGCTGGATATTAGCGAAACCATGAACGGCGGTGAAGGGATTTGGCAATATGTATGGGGCGGGGAATTTTGGAAGCTCGAAATGCTAGTCAGTTAGATAGAACGATTTCATATTGTCACAGGACTTACTACTATATTTGGATGAGGTGAACGATTGTCATGAGTATTCAATGGAAATGGATGATTCGTTTAAGTGTATTTTTATTATTTTCCGGGGTGTTTGGTCTGCTGCATTCTGGAACGACATATGCTGCATCCAAAGATGCTTCTGCGGGGGGAATAGTTAATCGTCTCGCTCAAACTTCGAAAATTATCGGCCAAATTACCGATAACGATGGTTTCCCAGTGAGAGATGTGAATGTACATATTACGCAGCAAACGGGTGGGACACAAAAACAAATAGTAAAAACCGATTCGAAAGGAGATTTTCGATTTGAAACGGCAATAAGTGAAAGCACAGATTTCTCCATTAAAGCGGTAGCCAAGGGGTACTTGGATTCAGGAATGAATTTTAGTTATGTTACCTTGAATCCGGGGGATACAAAAATAGTGAATTTAGTGCTGTTTGAACCAGCAACAGTTGTAGGCAAAGTTACTGATCGATTAGGAAAACCTGTTGTGGGTGCTGTGGTTAAAGCAACAACTGTCAGCCAGTTTGTGAAGACGGACAAGGATGGGAACTATGCAATTACAGGTATTGATCCTTATTCCGTCGCTGATATTGTGATTCAGGTTGATTCAGATGGCTATGTGCCTTACACAAAATATCTTTATCTATATACCGGGGTTACAGAGAAGTTGAACATAACATTACAAGAGGCTGCCAAGGTGAGTGGCTCAGTGCTAGATGAGAAGGGGAAGGCGATTGCAGGGGCCACGGTAAATATTTATAATCTCCAGACGAAAACAGACAATCAAGGCAGGTATTCCTTGGATCGACTGCCTCCCGGATCAAGCACAATCTCTGTTGAAGCAGATGGTTATCCCAAGCAAACGCTAAAGGTGACCCTGATTAAAGGACCTAACAATGCATTTGATTTTATTCTCAAGAGTAATGTGGACAAAACCCCGCCTGTAACCAAATATGCTTTAGTTCCTCTGACAGAGGTATCCAACGGAAAACAATATATTAATGGATTTAACTTTAAGTTAAAGGCAACGGACGAAGTTAACGGATCTGGTTTGAAAATGACCCAGTACAGAATCAATGGGGGGGAATGGATCATATTTACCGGACCAGTAAAAATTTATGCTCCTGATGTCAAAACAGTGGAGTATTTCAGTACGGATGTCGCCGGTAACCAGGAGAAAATAAACAAAATGGATTTTGTGAATGGGGAGTTTGAAGGAGCAGGATCATACCCGTACTGATTAAATAGCTAAATATAATGAAGAAAGGCGACGTTGACTCTATGATTCCCTTCGCGGGGTAAGAGTCGGAGTCGTCTTTTTGCATCCGAAATGACCAGAACGAAATAATGTTGTCAGCATTCCTTTGAATCCTATGAACCGATCAGTGTATAATCAAGACTGTAATCCAGTTTGCTGCACCGTATGATTTTTCATAAATGAGTCGATTTACATCGCAGGCTTGAACTGCGGTCACGGATAATTTTTTATAACCTGGGAGGCATGGTCATGAGTAAATCTACCCAAGCGGGTAACGCTGTAAGAGAAGCTATTCAAAATCGTCGCACCGTCAAAAAGTTTAAAAAAGAAGCTGTTCCCACACAGCAGATTATTGATTTATTGGACACAGCCGTATGGGCACCCAATCATAAATTGCGTGAGCCGTGGCGGTTTTTGTTGTTTAGTGGAAGTGGATTGAACAAGCTGGCAGACGCTATTGATGCAGAGATGGGAGAGGATAACAAGTTCTCTGCCAATATCAAGCAGGTCCCTGCCGTCATGCTTGTTGTTATGGAAGAAGATCCACGCCAGAATATCTGGGATGAAGATTTTGCAGCAGTGAGTGCATTGGTACAGAACTTCCTACTCGCGGCATGGAGTGAAGACATCGGTACGTTCTGGGTAACCAAGCCTTTCCTGTATGGGCCCAAATTCCGTAAATCCCTTGGTATTCAGGCTGGGGAAAAAATTATCGGTATGGTTTACATGGGATATCCAGATGTTATTCCTTCTGCCAAAGAGCGTACACCAGCCAAGGACAAGCTGACTATATTTGAATAATTGATATCTTGTTCGCCACACATTGGAACGTGATGCTCTATGCAAAGCCCCTGCACGTATGCCTCTCATACAGAGGATATATATGTAGGGGTATTTGACTTGTAAAACTATGTAACCTTGAATTTGAAATCTACAGATATCTCGCTTAAACGTATCATGATGCTGGGTGGTGAGGGTAATGTATTTTTCCTTAAAGCTTCATTGTAAGGTTGACCCTCAAAATAAGTTTAAATCCAGTTGACGATACTGTATCGCCTCAGCCACATGAGCTGTCAAAATTTCTCCCTCATGATCCAGATCTGCGATCGTCTGGGCCATCTTAATAATTCGATCATGTGCACGCATGCTCAGGTTCAGTGCTTGCAGTGTCTGTTTGAGCAGTTGGTCTGCTTCTTCAGACAGACGGATCGTTCGACGTAAAAGGGTTCCTGATAACTGGCTATTCCAGCGAACTGAACTATTAGCATAACGTGCAGCCTGAATATGATGAGCATGAATGACTTTGGCCTGCATTTCCGCAGATGAAGGAGAAGCGCCAGCCTTGCGCCACTCGCCTGGGGGAGGAACTTCGACCTGCAGGTCGATTCGGTCCAGCAAGGGTCCGGAAATTTTGGCACGGTAGGCGGCAACACGAGCAGGACTGCATATACATCTTTGATCGTCTGACTGGGCAGAGAGATATCCGCAAGGACAGGGATTCATAGAGCATGCGAGCATAAATTGGGCTGGAAATGTGAACGCGGCTCTCGCACGGCTAATGGTAACTTTACGATCCTCCAATGGCTGTCTCAACACTTCTAGGACTTGCCGCTGAAACTCTGGCAGCTCATCCAGAAACAATATACCCCGGTGGGCAAGACTTACTTCACCCGGTTTAGGGATGCCGCCACCTCCAATCAGACCTGAAGTGGAGATCGTATGGTGTGGAGAGCGAAAGGGTCTGTCTGCAATGAGACCATTCGAGGTATCTTTAAGCTTGCCTGCGGCACTTAGCACTTTGGTTACTTCCAGCGCTTCGTCTTCGGACAACGGAGGGAGAATCGTAGGCAGTCGTTTAATTAACATGGTTTTCCCAGTTCCTGGTGGTCCGACGAGCAGAATATTGTGCATGCCTGCTGCGGCAATCATGAGTGCACGCTTTACGTGATGCTGTCCCAAAACATCACTATAATCATCATCCAACGATGAAGAGCGCATTGGGCGCTCATGAAGCTCCATATCTCCGAAATTGGGATTTAGAGCAGACAGATGGGCGTAATCTTTTAAAACAACAGGCCCCGTATTCTGCAGCAATCCTTCCTTGTTCTTTGAATTCGTTTCCTGTTCAGGAACGATATCTTGCAAATGACGAATGCCATATACCTGAATACCCCGAATCAGCGAAGCCTCTTCCAGATTATCGGCGGGCAGAAGAACGGAGGTAAAGCCTTGCCGTTTCGCCAAATCTACCATGGACAAAATGCCAGGCACAGATCTCACTGAACCGTCCAATGCCAGCTCACCCACCACCAATGTCCGTTCCTGTACAGGAAGTACCAGCTGACCACTTGTCGTAAGTAAACCAATAGCAATGGCAAGATCAAAAGAAGATCCTTCCTTGCGCAGATCAGCAGGGGCGAGATTAATCGTAATCCGCTGCAACGGATACTGATAGCCACAGTTTTTTATAGCTGCACGAACGCGTTCAACTGCTTCACGAATAGCCGAATCTGGCAATCCGATAATAGACGTCTGGGGTAAACCATTCGACAAATCTGTTTCCACTTCAATTAAAACTCCGTCAATTCCATATAAACAGGCACTATGCAGTTTCCCGTACATAATAAAAGAAACACCTCACTTCGTCCTTGGCGCGCATAATACGGGCCAGTCTACGAATTAAGGTGCTTCCTCAGCTTCTAACAAGCATTTTATATAAAAGAAATCAGGGCGTCAACCCGTCATCGTCATAGCTGCTGTGTATCTATCCCTGACTCCTGGATTGTTTACAGTTTACCCAATGAACTTTCCTGCAAAATTATATTTTATACAATTTAATTTAACACTATTAAATGGAAAAGTAAAATCATTTGTGCTCAATTATTCTGTTTTTTTTCTAATTTATGATAAGATAGATGAAGGGTTCCTGATAATTCGCAAATTCTAGCGGTTATAGCAGGGGGTAACCTCCATTAAAAGGATTATAGAATGCACAATAGGTAGGTGAGACGGATCTATGCAGAATGAAAGTTTGAAGCTGGATAATCAATTATGCTTTGCCATATACGCTTGTTCACGTGAAATTACGAAGATGTACCAGCCCTATCTTGAGGTGCTTGGTGTAACCTATTCTCAATACCTGGTCTTGATGGTTTTGTGGGAACGTGAAGAATGTACGGTTAAGGAAATCGGAGAGGCACTTTACCTCGACTCAGGGACATTGACGCCTCTTCTGAAACGTTTGCAGTCAGCAGGACTTATTCATCGCGAGCGTTCAGCCCAGGATGAACGAAAAGTATTGATTACACTTACAGACGCCGGGCGGGAACTTCGCCATAAAGCCTTGTCTATACCTGAAGCAATCCAGGAAGATGCATGTCTGAATAGTACTGAGTTCGAATCTTTACTGGGACAGTTTAAGGGCCTGCTGGAGAAAGTCCATCAGACCAATACAAAAGAAGCCAGAAAATAAAATGGCAGCATCGTAATACTATCAAGAAACCTTGGCTTATTAGCCAAGGTTTTTCCCATTAATATCCAAGCATTCACAATATGGGATCATACCCATATCAAAATACTGTCTATTAACCATTACTTTTTTAAGGAAAGCGTTTTAAAAACATGTTACAATGAATTGGGTTTAAGTGAAAATAGTCAACATTTGTCTTTTGTTAGTCTACCAACCCGCCTTGTTGCAGTCATGTTGATAGGAGGATTCGAGAATGAATATCCATGAATATCAAGGAAAAGAAGTACTGAAACAGTATGGAGTCACCGTTCCAAACGGAAAGGTTGCTTATACAGTCGATGAAGCGGTTGCGGCCGCAGAGGCACTGGGCAGTCCGGTGACTGTAGTAAAAGCGCAAATTCATGCAGGTGGCCGGGGGAAAGCCGGCGGCGTGAAAGTAGCGAAAAGTATCGACGAAGTTCGTGCTTACGCATCCGAAATTTTGGGAAAAGTATTGGTAACACACCAGACTGGACCTGAAGGTAAAGAAGTGAAGCGTCTTCTGATTGAAGAAGGATGCGATATCCGCAAAGAGTATTATGTGGGTGTTGTTGTGGACCGTGCCACAGGCCGCGTCGTAATGATGGCTTCCGAAGAAGGCGGTACAGAGATCGAAGAAGTAGCTGAAGCTACACCTGAGAAAATTTTCAAGGAAATTATTGACCCTGCAATTGGATTGCAAGTGTTCCAGGCACGTAAACTGGCGTACAGCATCCGTATTCCGAATGAGTTGGTGAACAAAGCAGTTAAGTTTATGCTTGCGTTGTACACAGCATTTGTCGAAAAAGATTGCTCCATTGCCGAGATCAATCCACTCGTTGTTACCGGAGATGGAAACGTTATCGCGCTGGATGCAAAATTGAATTTTGATTCCAACGCCTTGTTCCGTCACAAAGACATTCTGGAACTGCGCGACTTGGATGAAGAAGACGAAAAAGAAATCGAAGCTTCCAAATACGACCTGAGCTACATAGCACTTGATGGCAACATCGGCTGTATGGTCAATGGTGCAGGACTTGCGATGGCGACGATGGATATCATCAAATACTATGGCGGCGACCCGGCCAACTTCCTCGATGTTGGGGGCGGTGCGACAACAGAGAAAGTGACCGAAGCTTTCAAAATCATTTTGTCTGACGCCAAAGTGGCGGGTATCTTCGTTAACATTTTTGGCGGCATTATGCGTTGTGATGTCATTGCCAATGGTGTTGTTGAAGCTGCGAAGCAGCTTGGCCTGACTAAACCGCTGGTTGTTCGTCTTGAAGGAACTAACGTGGAACTTGGTAAACGTATTTTGGGTGAATCTGGCCTGAATATCGTTCCTGCTGATTCTATGGCCGATGGTGCACAGAAAATTGTTGCCCTCGTAAAATAAGTTCATTCCTGGGCAAATTGCTGCCTTAGTTCCGGAGCTGTCCGGCACTTGAAAAATAACCGTAAGGATGTGAAGCAACGTGAGTATTTTGATTGATAAAAATACAAAAGTCATTACGCAAGGCATTACGGGTTCAACGGGAATGTTCCACACGAAGGGCGCATTGGACTACGGAACCCAGATGGTAGGCGGCGTTACACCGGGTAAAGGCGGAACCAATGTTGATATCACGCTGGAAGATGGCAAAGTAGTCAGTCTCCCGGTGTTCAATACGGTACAGGAAGCGAAGGAAGCTACTGGCGCAACAGCGAGCGTCATCTACGTTCCTCCGGCATTTGCAGCGGATTCCATCATGGAAGCTGTTGACGCAGAGCTGGATCTCGTGATCTGTATTACGGAAGGTATCCCGGTACTTGATATGGTCAAGGTTGACCGTTTCATGGAAGGCAAAGATACCGTTCTGATCGGACCAAACTGTCCGGGCGTTATTACACCAGGTGAATGCAAAATCGGCATCATGCCGGGTTATATTCATATGCCTGGTCACGTTGGCGTGGTTTCTCGTAGTGGAACACTCACGTATGAAGCTGTTCATCAATTGTCTGCGCGTGGAATTGGACAATCTTCTGCTGTGGGAATCGGGGGCGACCCGGTTAAAGGCTCCGAGTTCATTGATATCCTGAAACGGTTCAATGAAGATCCGCAGACGCATGCGGTCATCATGATCGGTGAAATCGGTGGTACGGCTGAAGAAGATGCTGCAGAGTGGGTACGCGATAACATGACCAAACCGGTAGTTGGCTTTATTGGTGGTGTTACGGCGCCTCCAGGCAAACGCATGGGTCATGCAGGTGCTATTATCTCTGGTGGTAAAGGTACAGCCAAAGAAAAAATTGCGAAACTGGAATCTTGCGGAATCAAAGTTGCTCCAACGCCGGCTGAAATGGGCTCGACTCTTGTGAGCGTACTTGAAGAACGTGGAATTCTTAATTTGTGCACGACACATTAATTCTTTTCCGTTATAATAGAAGAAACGGTGCAGGAAATTTGTTTTCCTGGTGAACCGACTATTGATAATGCGGAAAAGGTAAGCAACCTTTTGTCCTGAACAGGACGAAGGGTTGCTTTTTTGCGTTTTTTTACTGGGTGTAAAAGGGCACCTGTTGTCTGCCTGTAAGAGTAAACGCTTGCAATCCGTTGTCACTTATCACACAATATGAGGGAAGATTTTCTTCCCGCTATGGGAGGTTTCTGAATTATGGAAGAAAGATGGATTTTGATTGGACTGCATGAAATGGATGGTATTGGTAAGAAAACAATTTCGAAACTGTTATCAGGAGAAGATCAGCTGACGGATCTTCTGCATTATAAAGAAGGAGATTGGATTGCCGCGGGTTTACGCAAAGATCAGGCTACGCGTTTAACTAAGCAATTCAATGTCGACTGGATTGAGCAGAGACAAGAGAGTATTTATAAACAAGGAATTGAGGTCGTTACCTATTTGGATCATGACTACCCGATATTAATGAAGGAAACCGTTCAGGCACCCTGGGTAATGTATGGTCGCGGAGATCTGAATCTGTTGCACACTCCATCCATTGCAATGGTAGGAACCCGCATGCCCACTGTATACGGACGTAAAATTGGTGAGAAGCTGGCCGAGCAATTATGCAAGGCTGGGCTGACTATTGTAAGCGGGCTTGCCAGAGGAATAGATAGTGTATGTCACGATGCGGCTCTTCGTGCAAACGGCAAAACCATTGCGGTATTTGGAACAGGAATTGACAACATCTATCCTCCTGAAAATACAAGTCTTGCCGAACGTATTGCCGAAACAGGGCTACTCTTGTCAGAATATCCTCCAGGTACACGTGCACGTCAGGGATTATTCCCGGAACGTAATCGGATCATTGCAGGGTTAACACTGGGTACGTTAGTCGTTGAAGCTGATATCCGAAGCGGATCACTCATTACAGCAGATGCTGCGCTCGAAGCGGGAAGAGACGTGTTTGCAGTCCCAGGTCCCATTACATCCCCCAAAAGCCGAGGCTCTCACAATCTGATTCGTCAGGGGGCAAAATTGGTGACCTGCGCCACAGATTTATTGGAAGAGTTTCGATTGGACTTGCCAAATGCCGAACAACTTCCTTACAATAGAGGACGTTCGGCGGAAAGTAGTGAAAGTTCCAATGAAGGAATATTCCCTGTCGTAAAACTATCTTCAGATGAACAACGTGTTATTTATCTGCTAGAGCAGGAAGAGCAATCACTGGATCAACTTGTGGAACAGCTCAACTGGGATTTTGGACATTTGCATTCAGTTCTGTTATCTTTAATCATAAAAAAGCAGATTAGCCAATTACCTGGAACCAAATACGCGAGGGTATGACGATGCTGCGATCAAGGCAGCATGTGAAAATAGATTATTAGCGGAAGTTAGTCCTGCTGCTAATGAAGTATGAATCATAAAAACAAGCAGCAGTTTCATGACTGAGAGGAGGATGAACCTATGGCGGATGCACTCGTAATCGTGGAGTCGCCCTCAAAGGCGAAGACGATCGGCAAATATTTAGGCAGCAAGTTCATCGTAAAAGCTTCGATGGGACATGTGCGCGATTTGCCAAAGAGTCAGATCGGCGTTGAGGTGGAGAACGATTTTAATCCGAAATATATTACGATCCGCGGCAAAGGTTCTATTTTAAAAGAACTGAAAGATGCACGAAAGAAAGTGAAAAAAGTGTATCTCGCAGCTGACCCGGATCGCGAAGGTGAGGCTATTGCATGGCATTTAGCCCATGCACTTGAACTGGACGACACAGCAGATTGCCGGGTTGTATTTAATGAAATTACGAAACAGGCGGTCAAAGATGCGTTCAAAACGCCGCGAAAGATCAATATGGATCTGGTTAACGCGCAGCAGGCCAGACGTATTCTCGATCGGCTTGTAGGATATAAAATTAGTCCATTATTATGGAAGAAAGTCAAAAAAGGATTGTCCGCTGGCCGAGTTCAGTCCGTGGCCGTCAAAATCATTTTGGATCGTGAAAATGAAATTAATGATTTTGAACCGGAAGAGTACTGGAGTATTACAGCCAAACTGACAGCAGACGGGAATCCGTTTGAAGCCAAGTTCCATCAATTGAACGGTACCAAAACTGAACTTGGTAGTGAAGCAGAGGTACAGGCCATCCTGAAACAGATCGAGGGCGCTTCTTTTACCGTTAAGGAAGTAAAAGAAAAGGAACGTAGCCGTAACCCTTCTGCTCCGTTCACAACGAGTTCCTTGCAGCAGGAAGCGGCACGTAAATTGAATTTCAGAGCTTCCAAGACGATGTCCGTTGCCCAACAACTGTATGAAGGTGTAGACCTCGGAAAAGAAGGCACAGTGGGTCTCATTACGTATATGCGTACTGACTCCACAAGGATTGCTGCTTCGGCTCAGGAAGAAGCCAAGGAATACATTATTGGCAAGTACGGTGAGCCATTTGCACCAGAGACGCCTAGAAACTATTCTAAAAAAGCAGCCAATGCTCAAGACGCGCATGAAGCGATTCGTCCAACGTCGATTTTGCGTGATCCGGACTCCATTAAATCGTTTATGAGTCGTGATCAATTCCGGTTGTACAAACTGGTTTGGGAACGTTTTATAGCAAGTCAGATGTCATCTGCCGTTCTGGATACACTATCCGTGGACATTGCTGCAGGAGATACCATTTTCCGGGCAGCGGGTTCGAAGGTTCGTTTCCAGGGATTCATGAAGGTATATGTAGAAGGTAATGATGACGGTACAACGGAAGAAGATCGTCTGTTGCCTCCGCTGAAAAGTGGGGATGTGCTGGAGAATCGGGAAATCGAGCCAAAACAGCACTTTACACAGCCGCCACCACGTTATACGGAAGCAAGATTGGTTAAAACGCTTGAAGAACTGGGTATAGGGCGTCCGAGTACATATGCGCCAACGCTGGAGACCATTCAGAAGCGCGGATATGTTGCAATTGAAGAGAAGAAATTCATGCCTACAGAACTGGGCGAACTGGTCATTGAACAGATGGAGGAGTTTTTCCCGGAGATCCTGAATGTGGAGTTCACCGCCAACATGGAAGGTGATCTTGACCATGTGGAGGAAGGGTCGGAGGATTGGGTCAAAGTACTCGCAGAATTCTACGAATCTTTTGAGAAACGGCTGGAGTTTGCAGAAGAAGAAATGAAAGAAATCGAGATTGAAGATGAAGTATCGGATGAAATATGTGAGAAGTGCGGCAAACCGCTCGTTTATAAGCTGGGTCGTTTCGGCAAGTTTCTCGCATGTTCTGGATTTCCGGATTGCCGGAATACCAAACCGATCATCAAGGATATCGGTGTAACTTGTCCGAAATGTAAGGAAGGGCATGTTGTTGAACGCCGCAGTAAAAAGGGACGTATTTTCTATGGTTGCGACAAGTATCCTGAATGTGATTTTGTATCATGGGATAAACCATCAGCGAAACCATGTCCAAGTTGTGGATCACTAATGATTGAGAAACGGAACAAACAGGGAACACGATTACAGTGTACTTCATGTGATCATCAAGAGCCGGTAGAGGAACCGGAAGAAGAATGAGCGGATTAGCATAATGGGGGTAAATGATTTTGACGAATGAACAACAAGTAACCGTTATTGGTGCCGGGTTGGCAGGAACAGAAGCGGCTTGGCAGATCGCAAGTCGCGGTGTGCGCGTAAAACTATACGAGATGAGACCGGTTGTGAAAACGCCGGCTCACCATACAGATAAATTTGCAGAACTGGTGTGCAGCAACTCGCTTCGTGCCAATGGATTGACTAACGCAGTTGGTGTATTGAAGGAAGAAATGAGAATGCTTAATTCTCTCGTCTTGGGTGCAGCAGACCGTCATGCCGTTCCAGCAGGTGGAGCACTTGCTGTGGACCGGGACGGATTTTCAGGCGAGATCACATCTACGCTTCATCAGCATCCACTCATCGAAGTAGTCAATGAAGAGCTGACTTCTTTGCCGGAAGACGGAATCGTTGTAGTTGCAACGGGGCCTTTGACTTCACCAGCATTGTCAGAGCAAATCAAGGCCCTTATGGGTGAAGAATACTTTTACTTCTATGATGCGGCTGCGCCAATTATCGAAAAAGATTCCATTGATATGAATAAAGTTTATCTAGCTTCACGTTATGATAAGGGCGAAGCAGCATACTTGAACTGTCCAATGACAGAAGAGGAATTCGATGTATTCTATGAAGCATTGATCACAGCGGAAGTTGCTCAACTGAAAGAGTTTGAGAAAGAAATTTATTTCGAAGGCTGTATGCCCATTGAAGTCATGATGAAGCGTGGCAAACAAACGGCTTTGTTTGGTCCTATGAAACCTGTAGGACTCGTCAATCCGCATACTGGAGAATTGCCTCATGCTGTTGTTCAGCTTAGACAGGACAATGCAGCAGGAACGCTGTACAATCTGGTAGGATTCCAGACGCATCTGAAATGGGGAGAACAAAAGCGTGTCTTTTCTTTGATCCCTGGACTTGAAAATGCGGAATTCGTCCGTTATGGCGTAATGCACCGTAATACATTTATCAATTCTCCCAAATTGCTCCGTCCAACGTATCAGTTCAAAGAGCGTCCGAACCTGTTCTTTGCAGGTCAAATGACGGGAGTAGAAGGTTATGTAGAATCTGCGGCTTCCGGTTTAATCGCGGGTATGAATGCGGCCAAAGCAGCGCTTGGACAGGAACTGGTGGTATTGCCGGTGGAGACAACACTGGGCAGTATGGCACAGTATATTACTACAGCTGATTTCAAACACTTCCAGCCAATGAATGCTAACTTCGGATTACTGCCGAAGCTGGAAACTAAAATACGCAACAAAAAGGAAAAGAATGAAGCACTTGCGCAGCGTGCACTGGATGGCATTGCCCGTTTTGCAGCAGCAGAAGGTCTAACCGTTCCGGAACGCGTGTAAATTAATCGTGGGAGGAGGCTGATATCATGGATATGTCATTTCATGCTACAACGATCTGTGCAGTTCGTCATAATGGCAAAGCAGCAATTGCCGGTGATGGTCAGGTGACCATGGGGCAAAGTGTTGTAATGAAAAATACAGCCAAAAAGGTAAGACGTTTATATCGTGGACAGGTTGTGGCTGGTTTTGCAGGTTCCGTAGCAGATGCCATTACGTTGTTTGAGAAATTCGAAGGTAAGCTGGAGGAGCACCATGGTAATCTCCAGCGGGCAGCGGTAGAGCTTGCCAAGGATTGGCGCCAGGATCGGATTTTGCGCAAACTGGAAGCACTCCTGATTGTCATGGATAAAACGGGTATGCTGCTGATTTCTGGTGGGGGCGAAATTATCGAGCCGGATGATGACGTTATTGCGATTGGCTCAGGTGGGAACTTCGCCTTATCTGCTGCGCGTGCGTTAAAACGTCATGCAGTGGATCTGGAAGCGAAAGACATTGCTCGTGAATCACTCCAGATTGCTTCAGAGTTATGTGTATATACGAACAATAATATTATTGTTGAAGAGTTATAAGGAAAGCAATCTCCCGTGATGGGGCATGATGATTAAATCGGCTCCAGTTAATTCGTGGAGATTCTTTGTCCTTGTAGGTAAGATTTATAACATTCTATCTCATAAACAAGGTTCGCATACTGGTAGGAGGGAAGCTATATGGATACTCAAGCATTAACGCCAAGACAAATCGTTGCAGAGCTTGATAAGTACATTGTAGGTCAAAAACAGGCTAAAAAATCGGTAGCGGTCGCCCTTCGCAATCGTTATCGCCGTAGCCTTTTGCCCGAACATACCCAAGATGATATTGTACCTAAAAATATTCTGATGATTGGACCTACTGGTGTTGGTAAAACAGAGATTGCACGCCGACTGGCTAAGTTGGTAGGAGCTCCATTCGTAAAGGTGGAGGCTACGAAGTTTACGGAAGTGGGTTATGTTGGCCGTGACGTGGAATCTATGATTCGTGATCTGATTGAAACATCGCTGCGGATGGTCAAGCTGGAGCGTACAGAAAAAGTCAAGGAC
Source organism: Paenibacillus sp. NPDC057886 (assembly GCF_042796655.1). NCBI lineage: Bacteria > Bacillati > Bacillota > Bacilli > Caryophanales > Paenibacillaceae > Paenibacillus > Paenibacillus sp. NPDC057886. The sequence goes on from NZ_JBHVMZ010000001.1 coordinate 446,171, forward strand.
AAAGCGGAAGAGGCTGCCAATGAACGGATTGTACATATTTTGGCCCCTTCACAATCCAAATCCAAAAATCAACGGAATCCGTTTGAAATGATTTTTGGCAATAATGGCAACAACACGCCAGAGGCCGATGAGCAAGAACCGGATACGGGAGTAGCCGAACGGCGACGCAAAATTAAATTCGATTTGTTATCTGGCAAGCTGGAAGATGACGTTATCGAGATTGATGTGGAAGATACCACGCCTAACATGATGGACATGTTCGCTGGTCAAGGAAATGATCAGATGGGGATGAACATGCAGGAGATGTTTGGCAGTTTATTGCCTCGTCGTACCAAAAAACGTAAACTGGCGATTAAGGAAGCTCGCAAAGTGTTGATTCAGGAAGAAGCGGGCAAGTTGATCGATATGGATGATGTTACTCAGGAGTCCATCCGCCGGGCGGAACAGACAGGTATCATATTCATTGACGAAATTGATAAAGTGGCCAGTCAAGGACGCGGTAGCGGCCCCGATGTATCCCGTGAAGGTGTACAACGTGACATTCTGCCAATAGTGGAAGGATCTACGGTAATGACCAAGTATGGCCCTGTCAAAACGGATTACATCTTGTTTATGGCAGCCGGTGCATTTCACGTAGCGAAACCCTCGGATCTCATTCCAGAGCTCCAGGGGCGTTTCCCGATCCGTGTAGAACTGAACAGTCTGACGCTTGATGAATTTGTATCAATCCTCACTGAACCTAAAAATGCGTTAACCAAGCAGTATGTAGATTTGCTGCGTACGGAGAATATTGAGATTGAGTTCTCGGATGATGCTATTCGTGAGATTGCCAAGCTGGCTGAGTCCGTGAATCAGAATACCGAAAATATCGGTGCACGGCGTCTGCATACCATTCTGGAGAAACTTCTTGAGGATCTGTCTTTTGAAGCGCCGGAACTTACCCTGGAGCGTATGGTAATCACTCCGGAATATGTTCGTGAGAAATTGAATGACATTGCACTTGATCGTGATTTAAGTCAATATATCTTGTAACATAGGTGTAAAGCTCTGTTCAGAGCGTGTTTGAAGTATGAATGACGGTATACAATGGATGAATAAAGATCAAACGACTACACGGAAATAGGATATTCGGTCCTGGTTCTGACTGTAGTAGACTTTATTCAATCCATCTGTATGCCGTTTATTTTTGTTTTAGCCTAATATAATGCAGTATTGTAACCGATAAAAGAGATGGAGTTGTATAAGACGAAAGATAATCTAGGACTTGTGCCGCAGAGATAATGTATTTAAGATTGTCGCCACGGTGGGAGCTAATAATTTATAATTCTAAAAATTCCAATAAAAGTATTTATTTTTTCCAAGTCTGGATATCGGTTTAATCACTGAGAGAAGAGGGGTTTGCGTAAATGCGCAAAATATGAATTTGATTGCATTGCAGATGCGACAAAAATTTATCGGTTCATCAAAATCTGCATACGAGAGATAAATGTTAAAAAAGTGTTGGGAAAATTCAGTAAAATCAAATAATTCAATATGGATATTTTGTCAATTATCTATTTCATTGAAGATCAAAGAGCGTAGTTGAATCGATAAGAAAGCTTATTATATCGGTAAATATTTCTAGCGAAAAACAGATTGAAGCATCTCAATGTATTTCAGGTTTGTATTATTATGATGTGCTTAAACGTGTTGAAGCATAGTATAAATTTTAAGAATGTTTAAGAGCTCCTATAGAGCACTTAAGCTTATTTTTGTTTTGGGCCCCGACATTTACGGAAAAATTCATAATTTGCAGAAAATACACAAAAAGCTCTGTCTTTCAGAAAAGATAGGGCTTTTTTCTTATTGTAATATATCCCAATCTCGAAGAAACTTATGTTATACGACAACATCAGAGTTAATTCTACTTAAGTCCTAGAAAACCGTGTAAAAGCGAATGTTTTTTGTCGAAAAAACATGAGCATCCTGACGGAAAAAGATTGAATCTATTTCCATAATTTCTAAAGAGAGGAGGGCGATTATGAATCTTTTGAATGATATTAGTTTTCAAAGGTTACAAGGTGCACTCGATGCCTCCAACATTAGACAACGAACAATTGCTGACAACATTGCGAATGCGGACACCCCGTATTTCAAGCGTTCGGACGTTGCTTTTGAAGAAATGCTACAGGAACAAATGAATGGAGATATGCCTGTTCTTAAAGGGAAAGTAACGGATTCAAGGCATTTTGTCATAGGTCCTTCCTCTTCCATACCTACACCAGTAGTTAATATGGATCAGTCAACTTCCATGAATAACAACCAGAACAACGTCGATGTAGACAAAGAAATGAGTCTTCTGGCGGAGAACCAGCTGCGCTACAACGCTTATATTCAGCAAGTGAATGAACAGATCAAAATGATGCGTGTTGGAGTCGAAGGGAGATAACTTAGGTGAACATCAGTAACAGTTTCAGTATCAGTGCATCGGCTCTAACAGCTCAGCGTTTGCGGATGGATGTTATATCTTCCAACATTGCCAACGCGGAGACGACGCGCGCGAGTGTAGCCAACGGCGAGGCGGTTCCTTACAAGCGCAAGATGGTTGTGCTTGAACCCAATAAAACCTCCTTCAACAGTTTGCTTCAAAATCAGATGAAAAGCAGTGGGTCTGGAGAGGGAGTTAGGGTATCAGAGATCCGTGAAGATCAGTCGCCTCTGAAACCGGTCTATGATCCTTCACATCCAGATGCCAACGCTGAGGGGTATGTGTACATGCCTAATGTGGATATCGCGAAAGAAATGGTGGACATGATCTCAGCTTCACGCTCATATGAAGCAAACGTCACAGCTTTGAACTCAACCAAAGCAATGATATCCAAGGCATTGGAGATTGGAAGAGCCTAGTTAACGGCTTAACGGTGGAAATATCCATAAAACCAAAGAACAGAATTGAAAGGGAGGGACATTAATGATTCAGAACAACATGTTTAGCACACAGGGGATTCAACCGCTTCAGATGCAAAGTACTGCACAAAGTAAACCATCTACACCAGCCGAAACCATTCAGAGCTTCGGTACATACTTACAGGATGCGCTAGGGTCTGTAGCTGCACAGGAGACCCAAGCACATGAAATGTCAAACCAATTCCTGGTTGGAAAAGTGAATGTTGATCAGGTGATGATCGCTTCTGAACAGGCCCTGTTGAGTCTGCAACTTACGACTCAAGTCCGAAACAAAGTAGTCGAAGCATATCAGGAGATTATGCGTACGCAATTGTAAATTGGCTTACTTGCGCTTCGACAACAGCGCTGATTACTACAACAAGCAGCTGCGATGCTGCTCCTGACCGTTAAACTTTAGAACCTATAGAGATTGCGGAAGGACAGACCAAGCAAAGTTTCGGATGGGGTGACAGAGTGAATGAGAGAATTGCCCAGTACAGGGATAAGGCATCCCAGTATTGGAATAGTTTTAGCAAAAAGCAAAAAGTATTATTTATTTCCACCTTCCTGTTTTTAATTTTGGCTGCAGTTGTACTAACCATGCAATTGTCAAAGACGGAATATGAAGTTGCTTTCACGGATTTGAATGCAAGTGACTCTGCAGGCGTCATTAATTATCTTGATTCATCGAGTATTCCATACAAATTAAGTGCAGACGGCAAGACCATATCTGTACCAAGTACGGATGTTGCTATTGCAAAAGTAAATATCGGATCACAAGGAATTATTCAGAATGGTTCATTAGGATATAAGTCATTCGAGGAGTCATCATCTCCAATCGGGATGACGGATAAAGAGTTCGATGTGAAGTATAACAATGCATTGAACGGAGAAGTGGAGCAGTTGCTTCAACGGATGCAAGGCATACAGGATGCTAAAGTACTGGTGAATATGCCAAAAGATAATATCTTTGCTGGCCTAGAAGAACAGGATAAAGCATCAGCATCGGTGGCCCTGCAGTTTAAACCGGGTTATCACCCTAATCAGGCTGCGGTAGATGGATATTTTAATTTGGTCAAGACAGCCATTCCCAATCTACCTATTGAAAACATAACGATTACGAACACGGATGAAGCGGAACTGATTCCGACGGCCCGAGGTGGTAGCGGGGGATTATCTTCTGAAGTTCAAGAGAACATGGCGTTACAGAAGAAATTCGAAAATGATGTTCGCAATAACGTGAAACAATTTCTCTCCCAGATTGTGGGTGACGAGAACGTCAATGTTCTGGTTGCTTCCAAGCTTAATTTTGACAAGGAAACGCGGAAAGAAAACCTGGTTACGCCGGTCGATGTAGATAATATGAAAGGCATCGAGATCAGTGTACAAGAGATTCAAAAGAGCTACACTGGAGCAAGCAATCCAACAGGTGGCGTTGCTGGCACAGGTCAAGAGGAAGTTCCGGGTTATCCATCATCGGATGCATCAGGCAACTCAACCTCGGAAGAAACATCCAGCACCAAAAACTACGATGTCAACCGAATTGTTAAAGATATCGTTTCCAGTCCATATACTGTAAAAGATTTAACCATTAACGTCGCGGTTGAACCACCGGCAGGACAAACCGAATTACAAGCACCGGTCCGGGATGCGATTGAAAATATTTTGGTTAACATTGTTCGTGCATCATTGGCGGACTCAGGTACTGTAATAAGTGACGCAGACTTGACCAAAAAAGTTTCGGTAATGTCTCAAGGTTTCCAGACTGCTGCGGCAACAAATACAGGCTTCCAGCTTTCCACAGGAATGATGTGGGGCATAGGAGCATTGGTGGCAGCACTGATTGCAGCGGTTGTTATTTTGTTAGTACGCCGTCGTCGCAAACAAAACGAAATAGAAGAAGAGGACATTCCTCTTCCGGTAGCAACAGAGTTTCCGTCCATTACGTTGGACAGTGTAACGAACGAAAGTCAAGTGCGCAAACAATTGGAGAGTTTGGCCAAGAAAAAGCCAGACGAATTCGTCAATCTGCTGCGTACGTGGCTGGCTGACGAATAGAGGTGAACGCATTGGCGAAGGCAAGCAGTCAAGGTCTGACTGGAAGACAAAAAGCAGCAATTTTGTTGATTACATTAGGTCCGGAAGTATCCGCGCAAATCTTCAAACATCTGCGTGATGAGGAGATTGAACAACTGACATTGGAAATTGCCAATGTTCGCAAAGTGGATGCTTCCGAAAAAGATATGATTATGTCTGAGTTTCACCAGATCTGTCTGGCACAGGAGTATATTTCTCAGGGTGGTATTACGTACGCGAGAGAAATTCTGGAGAAAGCACTCGGGTCGCAAAAAGCACTTGAAGTTATTAACCGTTTGACGGCTACGCTGCAAGTTAGACCATTTGACTTTGCGCGTAAGGCGGATCCGAATCAAATATTGAACTTCATTCAGAACGAAAGCCCGCAAACGATTGCTCTAGTGTTATCATATCTGCAATTTGAGCAAGCAGCAGCAATCTTATCCTCGTTACCACAAGAGAAGCAGGCCGATGTAGCACGCCGAGTTGCTGTTATGGACAGTACTTCTCCGGAAGTCATTTCTCAAGTGGAGCGGGTGCTCGAACAGAAATTATCTTCTACTGTTACGCAGGATTATACAAATGCGGGTGGTATTGAATCCATCGTTCAGATCTTGAACGGCGTCGACCGTGGTACGGAACGTACTATCCTCGACTCGTTGGAAATTCAAGATCCGGAACTTGCAGAAGAAATCAAAAAACGCATGTTTGTATTCGAAGATATCGTCAATGTGGACGATCGTTCGATCCAGCGCATTATCCGGGATATCGACAACGCAGATTTGCAGTTGGCACTCAAAGTGGCCAGCGAAGAAGTACGGGATGCTGTATTCCGGAACATGTCGAAACGGATGTCCGAGACATTCAAGGAAGAAATGGAATTTATGGGACCCGTTCGGTTGCGTGATGTTGAGGAAGCTCAGACCCGTATCGTAGGAACGATCCGAAGATTGGAAGAAGCTGGTGAGATCATTATCGCTCGCGGTGGAGGAGATGATATCATTGTCTAATTTGATTAAATCTTTCCAGTATGTACCGGTCGATGACCGCAAACGACTCGAAAATCATCATCATTATGGTGGACCGGGGTCTGATGCAGAGTTAGATGGTGAACGTGCTGAAGGTTCTGAAGCAGAGATGTTTCAGGCACGCGTGGACGAAGAAACACAACGTCTTACCGCGGAGATGCTGGAGGATGCCAAGGAGTTTGCAGAAAAGCAGGTACGTGAAGCTTCGGAGGAAGCGGAGCGATTGCTTCAAGAAGCCCGTGAACAGATTGATAGCTGGTGGCAGGAGCAGCGTCAGCAGGATGAACATCTGACTGAAGCGCTTCGTTCACAAGGTTTCCAGCAGGGTTTTGAAGAAGGCAAAGTACAGGTTGAACTGGATCTCCAGGTGAAGATCGAAGAGATGATGAAGGAAGCCCGTGGGGTGCTTGAAGAAGCTTACGTTGCCAAAGATCAGATTATTCAGGAAGCAGAGCCTTTCCTTGTGGATCTTGCCTGTGGAATTGCTGAGAAGGTAATTGACAAACAGCTCTCGGTTGAACCGGAACACACGCTTGAACTGATTCGTCAGAGTTTGTCTCGCAAACGGGAACAGGGGATGATCACCTTATGCGTGGCATCTGATCAATTTTCTTTTGTGCAGGCCGCACGTGAAGAATTGGCTATGGCAATTGACTCTCAGGCAGAATTGCAGATTTTGCCTGATGCTACGGTAAAAGACAAGGGATGTGTTATACGGTCGTCGTTTGGAAGCGTAGATGCCCGAATTGATACCCAGCTCGCTGAGATTAAAAAAGAACTGATCCGCATAGCACTTGAGGATGAGGGGCGAAAAAATCAACATGAAGATTCTTAGCTCACAGCGATACATGGAACATCTTAAGCAATTTGATCCCGTTCGCATTAACGGTAAGGTCACTCAGGTCATTGGTCTTATGGTTGAGTCTGAAGGTCCAGATGCTAGCATTGGTGATGTATGTTACATTTACCCCGGAAAATCTGCCAAGCCACTTCAGGCAGAGGTTGTCGGGTTTCGGGATAACAAAGTATTGCTCATGCCACTCGGTGAACTTCAATCTATTGGTCCTGGATGTGATGTCGTCGGAACGGGTAAACCACTTGGGGTTCAGGTTGGATCAGAATTGCTTGGTAAGGTGTTAGATGGATTGGGACAACCTTTGGACGGTTCCTTGTTACCCTCCAGAATGCCGATGTACTCCACATCCAATACGCCAGTGAATCCTATGGACCGTCCACGGGTACTTGAAACGATGGGTGTAGGTGTGAGAGCCATTGACGGTCTGTTGACGGTTGGCAAAGGACAGAGGGTCGGCATATTTGCCGGATCGGGTGTTGGTAAAAGTACGCTGATGGGCATGATCGCCCGCAATACAGCAGCAGACGTCAATGTAATTGCTTTGGTTGGGGAGCGGGGTCGTGAGGTTCGTGACTTTATTGAACGGGATCTGGGTCCGGAAGGACTAGAACGATCTGTTGTTATTGTCGCTACTTCTGATCAACCTGCTCTGATTCGAATCAAAGGCGCGGTCATTGCAACTACGATTGCGGAGTATTTCAGAGACAGGGGCATGAATGTCATGTTGATGATGGACTCCGTTACACGTTATGCCATGGCACAGAGGGAAGTGGGACTTGCCGTGGGAGAACCTCCTGCAATGAGAGGATATACTCCTTCTGTTTTTGCGAGTTTACCCAAGTTGCTTGAGCGAGCGGGGACTGGACCCACAGGTTCGATTACGGCTTTTTACACCGTCCTTGTCGACGGGGATGATATGAACGAACCGATTGCAGATGCGGTGAGAGGTATATTGGATGGTCATATTGTACTGAATCGGTCCATCGCGAACAAAGGTCATTTCCCTGCCATTGATGTGCTTGCGAGCATTAGTCGGGTTATGAAGGATATTGCTCCTGAAGAGCAGCTGGAAGCCGTTAATAATATGAAGAGACTGATGGCTGTGTACAAGGAATCAGAGGATTTAATCAACATTGGGGCTTATCAAAGAGGTTCTAATGCTGCCATTGATGAATCGATAGACCAGATTGATAGCATCTGGAATTTTACAAGGCAGAAAGTCGATGAAAAAGTAACGCTGAGTGAAGTGCAGGAACGTTTGATTCTTGAATTTGCAAGGAGATGAATGGGTAAACGATGAAATTTCGATATCATTTCCAGAAGGTTGTTGACCTGAAAAGCAATGAAAAAACGCAAGCGGAGTGGATGTTATCCACAGCGATCGGGAAACTTCAGACAGAGGAAGAGCATCTTTTACAACTATTGAATGATAAAAAGGAACTGATTGATGTCATTCAATCCGCTACGGAAAGTACGGCTTCCGTATCCAGCTTGCAGGAGATGCAGCGGTATGTCCATCACCTTGACGAGTGCATTTCACGCAAAAGTAGTGATGTCAGACATGCTGAGGTCAATGTGCAACGGAATCAGACGTTTCTGAACGGCAAAATGATGGACGAAAAAGTATGGCTTGGGGCGAGAGACAAGGCCAAAATCAAATTTCAGCAGGACATGCTCCTCCGGGAACAGAATGATCTGGACGAGATGGCTACTGTACGCTTCGCTGCCAAAGCCGGACGCGCGAATTGATGTGGCCGGACGCGAAGTTGTCTCGTGAAGGAGGAAAGAACAATGGCTGTTAAAGACACAGATATGGAAAAAGAGTCGAGCGGCGGTTGGGAAAAGTTCTTGATGATTTCAATCCCAATTGTGTTTACTGTGGTTTTGTTAGGTGTATTGCTCACTCTATTTAATGTAGATATTCGCAACAACCTGCTTGAAGTAGCTAACAAAATTCCTGTCGTGAAGGACTGGGTACCTGATCCTGTGCTAGATCCGGAGAAAAAGAAACTGGAGAAGAGCGAGCAGCAGGTCGAGAGTGCAGAAGCGACAATAGATAAGCTGAAGGCACAAGTAAGTGAGAAAGAAACAGAGCTCAAAGCAGCGAAGGATGCCACGACCACAGAGGCGAAGAAAGCAAGCGATTTGCAAAAGAAATTGGATGATGCGGAAAAAGCTGCTGAATCCGCTGCGCAGAATCCAGAGACCGAGTCTGATTATCAGAAACAAATTAAAGATTTGGCGAAGATGTATGCGAACATGAGTCCCAGTAAGGCCGCGCCGATTATGCAAAATATGACGAATGAAGAGATGGTGCTGCTTCTTAGTGCGATGCAATCGGCTGCACGAACCAAGGTACTGGAGAAGATGGACCCAAAAACAGCGGCTGATGTCACGATGATGATGAAGGATGCTAAACCATCCGGTGACCTGGCCCTGGATGCACTGCAATCTCGCTTAAAGAAAGAGACTGCAACGACATCAACGGCGTCTACAACTAACTCCAAAAACTTGGATAAAAATCAGCTTAGTCAAACGTTTGCTTCCATGTCGGCCTCTAGTGGGGCTAAGCTGTTGCTCGAAACATACAAGCTGAGTCCGGACAAAACCTTGACCATTTTGAATTCTGTCGACGATGCTACACGATCTCAATTGCTTGAAAATATGTCAACTGAGAATTCGGTTGAAACTGCAAAGATATTAAATAAATTAATGGGTAACAAGTAAGATTAGTAGCGTCTGCTTACTACGGAGAGGAGGTGAAAACAAATGTCGATTGTATATCAAATGACATCCACATCATCCGCCAAGACAACAGGAGCAGCACAGACAGCTGGAACTGGATCCAAAGGTGCAACAGCTGGTAGCGGTGATTTTCTACAAACTCTTGCCCAATCATTGAATGGTGGTGCAACGGCGGAGAACAGCTCGGCTGCAGCAGGGAACTTAACAGCGACTCCGGTTATGTTTACCTTTGCAGCTAGTGAAGACGGAGAACAAACATCGATCACCGATATCTTGAGTTCGTTATTCGCAGATTTGGATTCGTTAGATGAAGCTTTGGAAAATGATCCGTCACTACTAGGGGATTTACAAAGTCTGATTCAGCAGATGTACGCTCAATTAGATGCTAATTCGGGTATTCAAGCCGAAGGTTCTGATGAGCCTACAAGTGAAACTGGTAATGCAGCATCAGCAATTGATCTGGCGGAACATCCAGCAGCAGTGCGCTTTGTATTACAAGATGTGCTTTCACAGTTAATTGCGGGTATGAATGAGCCGGATAGTACAGTTGTCAAGAATGCTCCAGAATTCAAGCACCTGCTTCAATCTCTTCAAAGTCAGCTGCAAGATGCTGGCGTTGACACCAGTCTTAACAAAGGGTGGACTGAACTTAAATCCATTCTGGATACATTAGCGGTGGCTAAGGATCAGGCTGTGCAAGTAGCTCCAACGAATCCCGTTCAAACGTCCAAGCAAGACTCAGTGGCACCACAAGTTCTTGTTGCGGCGGCTTCAAATACTGGAACTAAAGTTACCGTTGAAACGGACTCAACGCCTACAGCAAATGAAGTCGGAGAAGTGGACCATTCAAGTATCATTACGGCAGGAGAGTTGTCCTTACGTTCATCAGGTACGTCAGCAGGTAAACCGGCTGAGCCTGTCATGCAAGCATCCCAGTTTGCAAAAGAGATGACACAGTTTGTTGTGAATAAGCTGGATATTGTGCAACAAAAGGGATTTTCGGAAGCAACTATCTCATTACGTCCGGAGCATCTGGGTAAGCTGGATGTGCAGATTACTTTGCAAAACGGACAATTGGTTGCACGGTTTATGACCGAGCATACGATGGCGAAAGACATGCTGGAACAGCAAATGGTGCAACTGCGTAGCTCGCTTCAAGCTCAAGGCATTCAAGTGGAACGACTTGAGGTTACTCAGAACAGCTCACTTGGTTCACAAATGTACCAGGATGGTGGACGCCAGCCAGGAAGCAATTCTCAGCAGCAACGTCGTTCACGTGAACGTGAGGAACAATCGGATGATGCTGTAACTACAGCAACTCTCCAGGAAGAATTGCGCAACTGGCGCAGTGAGCATGAGGAAGGAAATGACCTGCGAAGAGACACGTTTACAGCAGAGGCTTAATCAGGAATGAGGTGAAAATATGGCTAATGAAGCGATTTCAACCAATAATACATGGCCTAACTATTCGGCAGCGAATAAAGCTACAACAAGTGCTGCAACAAAGGAGCTGGGCAAGGATCAGTTTCTTAAAATATTGATCACTCAGCTACAAAATCAGGATCCGATGCAGCCAATGGAAGATAAGGAATTTATCGCACAGATGGCTCAGTTCAGTTCGGTAGAACAACTGGTGAATATCTCGTCTCAGCTCAAGACTTTGAATCAGTCTCTTGGGACAGTGTCTGGCATGATTGGCCGCGAGATCAGTTGGCTTTCTTCTAATAAAGAGGATAACGGAACCCTCCGTCAAGGCATTGTGGATTCCATCATCGTACGAGATGGTGTTCAGTACGCTAAAGTAGGCAATGACGAAATCAAGCTGGATGAAATTATCCAGGTAACTAATCCAACACAGGCTGAGGAAAATGAAACTCCAGTTCAGAACGCTGCAGATCCAGCTGTAACGAACGAAAACAAGCAACCAGAACCAGCAGCGCAGCCTGAAGACAATGGAACCACATTATGAGTGATCGGATAACAGTAGGCCAACTTTACACAGGCCCAATTACACCCAATTTGCTTAATCGCTCCAAAGCGGGAGAAGCGTCCAATGTACCTGAACGTCCTTTTGCACAGGTATTGGAAGACAATCTTCTGAAATTGAGTAATCATGCTGCCAAAAGGTTGGAACAGCGCGGTATTGAACTCAAGACTGAGCAGATGCAGCAGATTGGAAATGCCCTGGATAAGGCTGCTGCCAAAGGAGCCAAGGAATCGTTGATTTTGATGAAAGATATGGCTTTTATCGTTAACGTCAAAAATCGCACTGTCGTTACAGCCATGGATAGTGAAAGCATGAAGGATAATGTATTCACCCAGATTGACAGTGCTGTAATCATTTCTTGACCGGCTGGCCCTTCTCGGGAGCCGGAATGCCGCTGACCGACTGAAGCGGTAACCAAATTAAGGCTGGGAGGATTTTTAAAAAATGTTGAAATCAATGTACTCAGGCGTTTCCGGGATGCGGGGTTTTCAAACGAAACTTGATGTTATCGGTAATAATATTGCGAACGTAAATACGGTTGGATTCAAAGGTAGTCGTGTCATGTTCAAAGATATTATGAGCCAAACCACTGCAGGGGTGACTGCACCGACTGATACTCCAACCGGTGGTGTGAATGCGAAGCAAATTGGTTTGGGTGTATCTGTAGGATCTATTGACACATTGCATCTTGCAGGAAGTCCTATGACAACAAACAATCCAACAGATTTGCGTATTAATGGAGATGGTTTTTTCCTGGTACGATTGAGTGAAGACCAGGAAGTTCCCTACCTCACTCGTGCCGGTGATTTCCACGTTGATGCGGCACGAAACCTGCTGACTTCAGACGGTCTGTTTGTAATGGACAGTGGTGGCGGCAACATTACTATTCCAGACGATGTTGTTTCATTCACGATTGGTCAGGATGGAACGATCAACCAGACCATGGCTGACGGAACTATAGAACCGGGTGCACAGATTGGGATCGGTAAAGTAGTTAATCCGGAGGGACTTGAAAAAATCGGGGGCAACCTGTATCGCATGACTGCAAATGCCAATCCAGATGGAGCGCTTGAACCTTTGACAGCCAATAGTGCAGAAGATGGAACTGGTTCAATTATTGCAGGACAACTTGAAATGTCCAACGTAGATCTAACAGGTGAATTCACAGAGATGATCGTGGCTCAGCGTGGATTCCAGGCGAACTCGCGGATCATTACAACATCCGATGAAGTGCTTCAGGAAGTTGTAAACCTGAAACGTTAATAACTGATTAGCAATTTTTAATGCGTGGGGGAGCTTGCTCCTCCACTCTGATCGAGGGGGCTTAGCATGATTTCGGTTACGCGGTTAAATGGTTCTCCCATGTGGTTAAATGCGCTGATGGTTGAAATTGTGGAAGAGACACCAGACACGTATATTACTCTGGTAACCGGAAAGAGACTTATTGTGCTTGAGAAGGCCGATGAGGTTATTTCCAAAATTAAAGATTACAACCGTGAAATCGGGGTTCAGGCAGCCACTATTAAAGTGCAGCAAACGGAGGAGTCCTGATGAAAAAGATGTTGCCTTGGCTTGCAACAAGCTTGCTAGCTATAACACTCATTGTGGTGGTTGTGTTTGTATTTATGCAAGGACAGAACGGGAATAAGATTGATACACATACGGCAGCTGCTGCAGAGAAGAAGATGACTGCGGATGAGATTGTTGCAGTTTCCTCTGAGCTTGGAGAAATTAAAACCAATTTGGCTGATATAGACCATGTTGTAGTTGTAAGTTTTTCTTTCAAATTATCCGACAAAAAGGCTAAAGAAGATTTTGAGAAAATCAAGGAAATTACGGTGAAGCCTATCATCATCCAGACTTTTGCGGATACCAAGTCTGATGAGCTGGCTACAGCGAAAGGTCGTATTCAATTTAATAAAAAATTGACCGAGCTTATTAATGAAGCTTTGCCAGAAGGTAAGCTGGCTAGCACTAGTTTTTCTGCTTTTGTGATGGCGCCAATGTAATGAACAGGACACGCTGTAAATCTGTAAGGGGGTGAGAACATGGTGGATGTATTATCACAAAATGAGATTGACGCCCTATTAGCTGCCCTTTCCTCTGGTGAGATGGATGCTGAGGAATTGAAAAAGGAAGAAACTCAAAAGAAAATTAGATCGTACGATTTTAAGCGGGCGGTTCGTTTTTCCAAAGATCATATTCGAAGCTTGACCCGTATTCACGAAAACTTTGCACGCTTTCTCACCACTTATTTTTCAGCCCAACTGCGGACGTTCGTTCAGATCAATGTCGTTCAGGTTGAACAGTTGCCTTATGATGAGTTTATCCGTTCTATTCCGAAGATGACGATATTGAACATATTTGAGGCGGAGCCATTACAGGGACGGATGGTGATGGAGGTTCATCCCAACGTGGGTTATGCAATGCTGGATCGTCTGCTTGGCGGAACAGGAAATGCACCGACAAAGATCGCATCGATGACGGAAATTGAGACGACGATTATGGAGCGGATTTTCAGCCGTGCGTTTGAGAGTTTGCAGGAAGCATGGAAGACTGTGTTGGATATTTCGCCAAGGATGGAAGCACTGGAGACCAATCCGCAATTTATGCAGATTGTATCCCCCAATGAGACCATTGCTTTGATCTCACTGAGTACCAAAATCGGTGACACCACAGGCATGATCAATTTGTGTATCCCGCATGTCGTTCTTGAACCTATTATGTCCCGGTTGTCGACTCATCAGTGGTTTGTTTCGGAGAAAAAGACGAGAGCTCCGGAAGAATATGATGCTCTCAAAGAGCGTGTGAACAAAGCCAAATTGCCCGTCGTTGCGGAGTTGGGAGAATCCAGGATTTCGATTGCCGAATTTTTGGGTCTGTCGGTTGGCGATGTCATTACGTTGAACAAACCTGTTGATGAGGGACTGTCCATTAAAGTTGGAGACAGGCTGAAGTATATGGGTAGCCCGGGAACGATCAAGGATCGTGTGGCTGTGCAAATAGACAAGATTGTCACCGAAGGAGTTGAAGAATTTGACGAGTAAGGATTATTTATCCCAAGAAGAAATCGATGCTTTGCTCAGACAATCGGAATCGATGAACAGTTCGGAACCGGCTGAGAAAACAGTTGATGATTTTTTGACCGAGCTGGAACAGGATGCCTTGGGGGAGATTGGTAACATTACATTTGGTAGTGCGGCGACAGCTTTGTCCACGCTATTGGGCCTAAAAGTAGATATTACAACACCTAAGGTGTCCATCATCAGTCGGACACAGTTTGATGAAGCATTTCCTAAGCCTCATGTTGCAGTCCATGTGAATTATGTGGATGGATTTGAAGGGATCAACTCGCTAGTCATCAAAAAACGGGATGCTCAAGTCATAGCCGATCTGATGCTTGGCGGCGAAGGAAATCCGGTTGATGAAGAACTGAATGAAATCCATATCAGTGCAGTACAGGAAGCGATGAATCAGATGATGGGTTCGTCTGCTACTTCCATGTCGACAATCTTTAACCGTTTTGTGAATATTTCTCCTCCGGGAATTGATATTCTCAATATGGAAAGTGGTGAGGGAGTCAGCAATCTTCCAGAAGATGAGACGTTGATCCAAGTATCGTTCCGTCTGTTGATCGGTGATCTGATTGATTCCAATCTCATGCAGCTGCTTCCAGTGCATTTTGCCAAAGAAATGGTAGAGATGTTGATTGGAGGCGCCCAAGAGTCTACTGCTAGTGCACCAGTTGCATCTACACCTGCGCCAGCATCGGCAGCAGTACCGGTAGCCCCTGAGCAACCTCCGGTTCAGCAACAGATACCGCCACAGGCGCAACAACCGGCTGTTCAAGATTATAATGGCTATGGACAGGCTCCGATGGGGATGCCGCAAGGAATGCCGCCACAGCAGCCTTATGGCATGCCTCCGCAGCAACCTTATGGTGTACCGCAGCATTACGGCGGTGTGCCGAACAGGAATGTAAACGTACAACCGGTTCAATTCGCCAATTTGCAAAATGGGGCGTTCGGCCAGGTAGACGAAAACAATTTGAATTTATTGATGGACATTCCCCTTAAAGTCACCGTAGAATTAGGAAGGACCCAGAAGCAAATTAAGGATATTTTAGAACTGTCACAAGGTTCAATTGTCGAGCTGGACAAACTGGCCGGTGAACCTGTCGATATTTTGGTAAATAACAAGTTGATTGCCAAAGGTGAGGTTGTCGTAATCGACGAAAACTTTGGTGTTCGTGTTATAGATATCGTAAGCCAATGGGACCGAATTCAGAAATTACAATAAGCACAATTTAGGGAGGACTTGAATCAAGATGGCAAACCGAATTTTAGTCGTGGACGACGCTGCATTTATGAGAATGATGATCCGGGACATTTTGTCCAAAAACGGATACGAGGTCGTTGGCGAAGCACAGGATGGATCACAAGCAATTGAGAAGTTTAAGGAGCTTCGTCCTGATCTGATCACAATGGATATTACCATGCCTGAGATGGATGGTATTGCAGCTTTGAAAGAAATCAAAAAAATTGATGCCAACGCAAAAGTGATTATGTGCTCTGCGATGGGTCAACAAGCGATGGTTATTGATGCAATCCAGGCCGGAGCTAAAGATTTCATCGTGAAGCCGTTCCAATCTGACCGGGTTATCGAAGCAATCAGCAAAACGCTGGGCGTTTAAGAGAAATGATGATGGCTCAGGATAAGATTCCAGATGATGTGGGCACGGGAGTCAATTATTATTTTCAGCTTGTATGGGTGATTGTTGTCCTGGCCGTCATTCTGGTTCTTATAGTCTATCTGATTCGTTTTCTAAACAAGCGGAATCAGCGATGGTTCCGGAACGGCACGATTCGTATTTTGGGTGGGGTCGGACTGGGACCAAACAAGTCGCTGCAAATTATAGAAATTGGCGGTAGCGTTTATCTACTCGGTGTGGGTGATGACATACAGCTGGTGGATAAGGTTTCGGATCTTGAAGAGGCACAGCGAATCATTGATTCATTTGAACGGGATGCTTCAGCACAACAGGGAAGCCTTTCGCCTCTCATTGCAAAGCTGGCAGCCCGCTTGCGCAAAGATGAACCGCCGCGAGAAATGGAACTCGAGGATACAACTTCTTTTCACGAACTGTTTGAATCTAAACTTCGGCAGATGCCTAACCGTAAAGAGAAGATGGAGAAGGTCCTGGAAGAAGACAATACTACAGATCGGTCGAGGGATTCATGAAGAAAAAGATTTGGTTAGCGTGTTTTTTCATAGGACTCATCAGTCTGGCCTCCGTCACTGTTGCCTTTGCCGAACCGATTCCGAATATTGATATTCAAATTGGAAACGGGGATGGGGGCACACCAAGCACGAGTTCACTGTCCATTATCCTATTGATCACGGTACTTAGTATAGCACCAGCTTTGCTGGTACTGATGACCAGTTTTACCCGGATTGTTATCGTTCTCGGTTTTGTGCGGACATCCTTGGGTACGCAGCAAATGCCACCCAATCAGGTGCTGGTCGGTTTGGCGCTTTTTCTGACACTTTTCATCATGTCACCGACGTTGTCTTCCATTAATCAAGTAGCGCTTCAGCCCTATCTCAAGGGAGACATCACACAAACCGAAGCGTTGGAAAAAGCTGCGGATCCCATGAAGAAGTTTATGTTCTCCCACACTAGGGAGAAAGACCTGCTGCTGTTTATGAAGTACAATCAAACCGAAAAGCCTAGCACATACCAGGATATTCCAATTACTGTGATGGTACCGGCATATGCGATCAGTGAGTTGAAGACAGCATTCCAGATGGGATTCATGATCTTTATTCCATTCTTGGTTATAGACATTGTAGTTGCGAGTACACTCATGGCTATGGGGATGATGATGCTTCCACCTGTTATGATCTCATTACCCTTTAAAATACTGTTATTTGTACTTGTCGATGGCTGGTATCTGGTCGTGAAGTCACTGTTGCTGAGTTTTAATACTTGAGCCGGCATATTAAAGGAGGACGGTCATGACTTCGGAGTTTATTATCGGTCTGGCCGGGAAAGCGGTCTATACTTCACTGCTGGCCAGCGCACCCATGCTTATTCTAGCTCTGGTTGTAGGACTCATTATCAGTGTGTTTCAGGCAACCACTCAAATTCAGGAGCAAACCCTGGCCTTTGTGCCTAAGATCATTGCTGTACTTCTGGCAGTACTTTTGTTTGGTCCTTGGATATTGAATATACTGGTCGATTTCACGTATAACATTCTCGATAATTTATACAGATACATAGGGTAGGCTGTTGCAGATGGAGACATTGTTGCAAAGTTTTCCTGTCGCTCTGCTTATGTTTTGTCGAATAGCATCATTTTTTGTAACTGCGCCGGTCTTCTCGGCTCGGAATGTGCCGAATTCTCTTAAGATTGGTTTATCGGCATTTGTAACCTTGACTGTGTATATGGTATACGGCATAGACCAGGTTGTACCAACAGATCTGAGTTATATCCTGCTGGTTATCCGAGAGATATTGATTGGCTTGCTCCTAGGCTTTGTTGCTTATCTGTTAATGACGGCTATACAGACAGCAGGAACCTTTATTGATCTTCAGATCGGTTTTGGTATGGCCAATGTATATGATCCAATGACAGGTGCATCTGCACCGCTTACTGGTAACTTCAAATATGCTTTTGCGGTATTGCTCTTTCTGACAATGAACGGACATCATTATCTGCTCGATGCCATTGTATACAGTTATCGCTGGATTCCGTTGTCGAATGTATTCTTTCTACGATTGGCAGATGGAAGTATTGCTGAATTTTTGGTGCGTACATTAGGCCAATCATTTATGTTGGCTTTTCAGATGTCTGCGCCGATTGTAGTTGCTCTGTTTTTGACAGATGTAGGATTGGGATTCTTGGCGAAGACGGCTCCTCAATTTAACGTATTTGCCGTCGGAATGCCACTTAAAGTACTCGTTGGGCTTGCTATTTTGCTTTTGTTGGTTCCCAGTTTTGCCTTTGTGTTTAGTCAATTGTTCGAAGTAATGTTCAGATCTATGGAAAACTTGCTTGGGACCATTGGACAAAGGCCGGGCTGAGTGAAACGGAGGACAAGATTCGAATGAAATATCAACTCGACCTCCAGATGTTTGCAGGGGAGAAGACAGAGAAGGCTACCCCGAAAAAGAGGCAGGATACGCGAAAAAAAGGACAGGTTGTCAAAAGTATGGAGCTGTCCGGCGCATCCATTCTCCTGTTCACCTTTTTGATCATGATGATGTTCAGTAACTTTTACAAAGAACGTATGGTTCGACTGTTTACGGACATCTTCATAAATCGGCTGAGTATGGAGGTCACTGGGGAGAATGTTGTCGCTCTGATGATGCGATATGGTATCGAGGTAATGCTGTTGCTTGCTCCTGCTTTGCTCGGTGCGGTACTTGTTGCGTTAATCGTCAATTATATGCAGGTAGGTTTCCTGCTTGTAGGAGAGGGTTTAAAGCCGAAACTGGAAAAGTTGGACCCGATTAAAGGGTTCAAAAACATTTTTTCTCTTCGTTCTTTGGTGGAGTTTGCTAAATCCATTATGAAAATGTCGATTATCGGCTTTCTGGTTTACAGTACAATCACAGGGTATCAGTCAGATATTGCTTCACTGTCTCATTTTTCATTGGATGCGATTCTGCATTTTGCTGCTTCAATCACCTTAAACTTGGGAATCAAGATTGCAGTAGCCCTGTTAGTACTTGCCGTACTCGACTATATGTACCAGAAGTATGATTACGAGAAAAACATTAGGATGTCCAAGCAAGACATCAAGGACGAATACAAAAAAATGGAAGGTGACCCTCTGATCAAGGGGAAAATCCGGGAGCGTCAACGTCGTATGGCTGTTCAGCGCATGATGCAGGAAGTTCCCAAAGCGGACGTGATTATCACCAACCCGACTCACTTTGCCGTTGCGCTTAAGTATGAAGGGTCGGAGATGGAAGCGCCGCAGATTATAGCCAAAGGTCAGGATTATGTTGCCTTGCGTATTAAGGAAATTGCCAAAGAGCACGGTGTCATTACAATGGAAAACAAGCCGCTGGCACGGGCATTGTTCCAGAGAGCCGAGATTGGTGACGCCATACCGGCTGATTTGTTTCAAGCGGTAGCCGAAGTGCTGGCTTATGTATATAAATTAAAGGGCAGAACGAAATAACAGGGGATCGGAGGCCGTACATCCATTGAAAATAAAAGATATAGCTGTCCTTGCGGGTATCATCGGCATCGTGTTGATGATGATTCTCCCGATCCCAACCTGGTTGTTGGACATGTTGCTTGTCATCAATATCTCACTTGCACTGATGATACTGCTTGTTGCAATGAACAGCAAAGAAGCACTGCAATTTTCCATCTTTCCTGCATTGCTGCTGATTACGACGTTGTTTCGATTAGCACTCAACATATCAACAACAAAACTGATTTTGGGTCAAGGAAACGCAGGATCGGTAGTCGCTACCTTTGGTAGCTGGATCGCTGGCGGACAGATAGCCATCGGATTTATCGTGTTTCTGATTCTCGTTGTTGTTCAGTTTATCGTTATTACGAAGGGATCGGAGCGTGTAGCTGAAGTTGCAGCACGATTCACCCTCGATGCGATGCCAGGTAAACAGATGAGTATCGACGCAGATTTGAATGCAGGCCTGATCAACGAGCAGCAAGCACGTGAACGCCGTTCCAAAATTGAACGCGAAGCTGATTTTTACGGAGCCATGGATGGAGCCAGTAAATTTGTAAAAGGGGACGCTATTGCAAGTATCATTATTCTCCTGATCAATCTTATTGGTGGTTTTATCATCGGGATGACGGTACATGGTCTCGCTTTTGCCGATGCGCTATCCACCTATTCCGTATTGACGATTGGGGATGGGCTGGTTAGTCAGATTCCTGCACTCCTGATATCTACAGCAGCAGGTCTTATTGTAACAAGAGCATCATCGGAAGGGAACTTGGCCGATGACATTACGGGGCAATTGTTTACATACCCGACGCTCCTTTATATTGTATCTTTTGTAATAGCGATGCTTGGTTTTTTCACGCCGATTCATACTATTACAACGTTGCCCCTTGCAGGGTTGCTGGCTTTTGCCGGATGGAGGATGCAGAACAATCTGAATCAGAAGCAAGAGGCAGAGGAGCAAATGGAAGAGGAGCAGCAGATCGAAGAAGTTAGAAGTCCGGAGAGTGTAATTAACCTTCTTCAGGTGGACCCTATCGAGTTTGAATTTGGTTACGGTTTGATTCCTCTGGCAGACAATCAACAGGGCGGGGACTTATTGGATCGGATTATTATGATTCGTAGGCAGTGTGCTCTTGAACTGGGGTTAGTCGTTCCCGTTATCCGGATTCGGGATAATATCCAATTAAGACCGAATGAATATGTCATCAAAATCAAGGGTAATGTTGTTGGCGGCGGAGAACTGTTGTTGAACCATTATCTGGCTATGAGTCCGGGGTATGAAGAAGAATCTGTTACAGGAATCGAAACGACAGAGCCGGCCTTTGGTCTTCCGGCGTTATGGATAGATGAAGTAACCAAAGACAGAGCTGAACTTGCAGGATATACAGTGGTAGATCCTCCCTCAGTTGTAGCCACACATCTGACTGAATTGATTAAGAAGCATGCGCATGAGTTACTTGGCAGACAAGAAACCAAAGCACTTGTGGATAATCTCAGAGAGAATTATGCTGCGCTGGTGGACGAGCTCATCCCATCCGTCCTGTCCATCGGAGATGTACAGAAAGTGCTCGCCAAGTTGCTGCGTGAGAAAGTTTCCATTCGTGATATGGTTACAATCTTTGAGACACTGGCGGACTACGGAACGTATACTAAAGACCCGGATGTACTGACGGAATACGTGAGACAATCCCTTTCTCGTCAGATTACCCAGCAATTCTCCCAAAAAGGAGAAACGCTTAGAGTAATCACTGTTGGACCTGGTCTGGAGAAGAAAATTGCCGAGAGTGTGCAGCAATCCGATCAAGGCA
Organism: Paenibacillus sp. NPDC057886; assembly: GCF_042796655.1. NCBI lineage: Bacteria > Bacillati > Bacillota > Bacilli > Caryophanales > Paenibacillaceae > Paenibacillus > Paenibacillus sp. NPDC057886. The sequence continues at coordinate 467,810 of NZ_JBHVMZ010000001.1, forward strand.
GTTACCTTGCATTGGATCCGGCTTCAACACAAAGTGTATATCAAAAGTTGACTGAACAAGTTAATCGATTGATCCAGTCGGGCCAGCAGCCAGTTGTATTAACTTCTCCAACCATTCGTATGTATCTTCGTCAGGTGATTGAGCGCACCATGCAGGACATACCAGTGCTTTCCTATAGTGAGTTGGAACCGAATGTTGAAATCCAAAGTGTCGGGGTGGTGAACTTATGAGAGTAAAACAATACGTCGTTGAAACCATGCCCGAAGCTATGCTTCAAATTCGCAAAGACCTGGGAAGTGATGCCGTCATTCTGTCCACCAAGGAAATCAAGGTGGGCGGTGTGCTGGGAATGTTCCGAAAGAAAAGGATCGAAGTTGTAGCAGCTGTAGATAAGGAAGAAAAAAAACAGGCTACAAATCAAGTACAAAACCAATTTACACCCGTACCTCGCGCATTTGTACCTGAAGCATATCGACAAACGGCTCGCTCGTTTGTCGTTGCTTCTGACGAATCGGCTGCGAATATCGCTGAAAAAAATGTGCGAGAGAAAACTACGGATGTCACAGCTATGTCTGAATCGAGTAAACTCGGTTCAGACATGAGCAATGGCAGATCTTCTTTGAGTATCGAGCATAAACCGCGACCGCAAGGGGCGGATTTTTCGGGTTTAACATCTGCCATTGGGCAGAAGGAGCAGGCGAACGATCCGCAGCAGCAAGACCAACTGATGTCTGAATTGCAGGAGCTCAAACTGATGATGACCAAGTTGTCTAAGCAAGGAACTTCAGCAGCCCCGTTACCAGAGGAGTTTCATGCTCTTCGAGAAAGGTTGATGGAGCAAGACATTTGGCCAGAAGTATGGGAATCTTGGTTTGACGTTGTTCTGACGAAGCTCTCTGAAAAAGAATTAAATGAAGTAGAAGCTGTTCAAGCAGTTCAACTGGAAATATCACATTTTTTGGAGAAACGTATCGACGTGGGCATTTTGCCGACCACACGCATTGTATATGTAGCTGGGCCAACTGGCGTTGGTAAAACAACGACCATAGCCAAGCTGGCTGCTGAACAGATGTTCAACAATCAGCGAAAGGTAGGGTTCATCACATCAGATACCTATCGTATCTCAGCGGTAGAACAACTTAGAACGTACGCATCCATTTTAAATGTCCCGCTTGAGGTCGTACAATCCCCAGGTGATACACAACGTGCGATCTCCCGTCTTGAGGAATGTGATCTGATCTTCATGGATACAGCCGGAAGAAACTACAGAAATGAGTTGCTTGTTTCAGAATTGCAAAGTTTACTCGCTCCTGTGGAAAATAGTGAAACCTTTTTGGTTTTGAGCATGACCTCTAAAAGTGCTGATATGGTTCAAATTACGGAGCATTTCAGCAAATATGGGTTGGATAAGGTCATTTTTACGAAGATGGATGAGACAGGAAGCTGTGGCCCGATGTTTAACCTGTTGCATCGTTTTCCACTTAAACTTGCTTATGTGGCTAACGGACAAAATGTGCCGGATGATCTACTCAAGCCTGATGCGGATTCTCTGACCAAACAATTGTTAGGAGAGCTTGTACGATGAAGGACCAGGCAGCCTCACTCAGAAGTATGGTCTCCATGCCTAACGGAGTGGAGGGAAGGGGACTTAATTCACGCTCCTCCAAAATCATAACCGTTGCCAGTGGAAAGGGAGGGGTGGGTAAATCCAACTTCACACTTAACTTTGCACTGAGCTTACAGGCAATGGGGCAAAAGGTATTGGTGTTTGATGCAGATATAGGGATGGCTAATATCGATGTCTTAATGGGAACCTCTTCTCCCTATAATCTGTACCATCTGTTATACCGACAGAAATCCATACAGGAAATCATACAGCTTGGTGCAAGCGGGTTGCCTTATATCGCCGGAGGTTCGGGGATGAAAGAATTGTTCTCATTGTCAGATCGAGATCTGGAGTTTTTTGCTGGACAAGTTGAAGAGATTGCACAGGAGATGGACTATGTCATTTTTGATACAGGGGCAGGACTTTCCAGAGAAAATATGAAATTTATCGGTGCAGCCGATGAATGCCTGATCATCACCACACCTGAACCGACTTCAATAACCGATGCTTATGCTTTAGTTAAAGTTATGCATGGCCAGGAAAATGCCACACCCTTTCGGATGATCGTTAACCGGGTTGAAGACCAGCAAGAGGCGGAACGGGTGGCGGATAAAATAGCTGGAGTGGCAAAGAGATTTTTACAGATCGATATCCCGCTGCTTGGATATATCTCCGAAGATGCCCAGGTTGTAAAGGCAGTTAAAAGGCAAGTGCCATACAGTCTGGCATATCCAAATGCAAAAGCTTCTAGGGATATAGAGAAACTCGCACATCACTATTTGGCTGCACCTGCTGCTCCGGAATCCGAAACCTTGACAGGAATCAGAGGATTTATGAAAAAGTGGCTAAAGCGGACAACATGATTTCTGAATAAAGGAAACAGGGGTGGAAACAACATGGCGGTGTATCAAGTATTGGTTGTCGATGATTCCGCTTTTATGCGTAAAATTGTTTCAGATTTAATTGAAGCAGATTCGGAGTTTAAGGTTACGGCAACAGCATCAAATGGTAAGGAAGCTATTCAAAAAGCTATAGATTTGAAGCCCGATGTCATCACAATGGACGTTGAGATGCCTGAAATGAATGGATTGGACGCATTAAAATCGATCATGAAGCAATCTTTCGTTCCGGTGATTATGCTCTCGGGTATCAATGAACAAGGCATGAAGGAGACCATCATGGCGCTCGAGGCCGGTGCGTTTGATTTCATTCGTAAGCCATCGATTGTTCATGATCAGGATATTGCCCAAGTAGGTAAAGCACTGGTTGAGCGGATGCGAGCAGCTATGGATGAAATCAAGCGAAAAGCCGATCGTGAAGCATCGATGAAGAAACGGGATGATGCACAGAGTAAACTGCTGCAACAGTCCCAGCGAGTTCAGGTTGATCCACCTCCTTTACAAGACCGCAAAGGTGCTTTGAAGAAAACAATAGAACCTTCCCAGCCAGGAACGCGACTTGGCAGCGGACAAGCTGAATCCTTACGAGCAAAACCGAAACAATCTACTGTTCCACTGACGAAGCAGAATACGGGACGTCTGGACAAAAAGATGGAGCCTTTGCGAGATGCAAATCGAGCTTCGGATGCCATTACTGACAAATTAGCAAAGCCAAACAAGCCAATGCAGCACCCAAAGGAAAATCGTTTGTCCAATATATCTCGATTGGCAGAACAGGAGACAGCTGCGGCTTCAGCTGAACCATCCAAAAATATTGCCAAGGTAATTCCGTCTCATAAGGGAGCAGGAGGACCAGAAGGATCATTCAACAAACTTGTGGCTATTGGTTGTTCAACTGGGGGACCGAGAGCCCTCAAGACTTTGCTGGAGCAACTGCCAGGTGATTTACCTGCTCCAGTCATTATTGTACAGCATATGCCGCCCAACTTTACCCGATCCCTTGCCCAGCGATTGAATACGTTCAGTGAACTGCATGTGGTTGAAGCTGAGGAAGGCATGGTTCTACGAAAAGGAACGGCCTATATTGCTCCTGGCGGCTTTCATGTCAAAGTCAACAAAACTGCAGATGGAAGGTTCACCATAAAGCTGACAGAGGAAGAACCAGTCAATGGACACAGGCCTTCAGTAGATACGATGTTTGAGTCGCTGCTGCCGTACACGCCATTGCAACGACATCTGGTTTTGCTGACAGGGATGGGCAGTGATGGCGCTCGTATGATGAAAAAATTGTATGAAGCGGGTGTCACATCAACCTTTGCAGAAAATGAAGAAACTTGTGTTGTGTATGGTATGCCGCGTTCTGCTGTAGAGCTTCAATGCGTGCGTCATCTTCTGCCATTGCAGGAGATTGCGCCTAAACTTGTTCAAGCTTTGAAATAAACGGAGTGTAAATCATGGAGGAGGTGCCTCACAATGGACATGAATCAATATTTATCTATGTTTATTGATGAGTCTAATGATCATCTGCAGTCCCTTAACGAAAATATGCTTCAACTCGAAGGCAGTCCGGAGGATCTGGGAATTGTTCAGGTCATATTCCGCTCTGCTCATACGTTGAAGGGTATGGCTGCAACAATGGGTTTTGAGGATTTGGCATCATTGACGCACAAAATGGAAAATGTGTTGGATCTGGTGCGCAACGAAAAGTTGAAAATGCAGGATTTCATTTTTGATACCCTGTTCAAGAGTTTGGATGCTTTGGAAAATATGGTTCAGGATATTACCGGAGGTGGAGAGGGTAAAGCGGATGTCTCCTCCATCGTAGCTTCTCTCCAAGCAATTGAGAGTGGTGAATGGACGGGAGGTACTGCTCCAGTAGCCGCAGTAAACCAAGCACCAAGTACAGCAACACCAAGCGCGGTTGAACTGGACGAATTCCAGTACTCCGTATTGGATCAGTCCATAGCTGAAGGTCACCGTGTACTCTATATTGAAGTTCTTGTCAGCGAGCAGAGCCAGCTGAAGGGCGTACGTGCATATATGGTCTTCGATCTGTTAGAACGCTCGGGTGAAGTTGTTAAATCGTTCCCAACCGTTCAGGACATCGAGCAAGAGAAGTTTGAGCGCAGTTTTTCGTTGTATTACATAACAACCAAAGAGGCGCAGGAACTTGAAAAAGGCATTATGAGCATCTCTGAAATTGAGAGTGCCAAGGTCATTCAGCTGGATCAAGAGACTCTCCAGCAGATGACTAATCAGGCAGCGGCAACAGCTGAAGTGGAAGCTGTACCTGTTCCTGCTCCAGTAGATGCATCCCCGGAACCAAATTCTTCATCGAAAGAAGAACCAAAGAAACCGGTAGCCACCAAAACAGCTGCACCTAAACAAGCTGCTGCACCTTCACGTACCATCCGGGTGGATATAGAACGTCTGGATGTACTGATGAACTTGTTCAGCGAGTTACTGATCGATCGTTCGCGTCTGGAGCAGCTGGCCAGCGAGACGGGTAATAATGATTTATCGGATACGGTAGCTCATCTGAGCAGAGTCAGTACAGATTTGCAAAATATTGTACTGAAATTGCGGATGGTTCCTGTAGATACGGTATTCAACCGTTTTCCGCGTATGATTCGTGACCTGGCTAAAACACTCGACAAAAAGATTGATCTGGTCATTACGGGTGCCGAAACGGAACTTGATCGGACGGTAATTGATGAGATCGGCGATCCGCTGGTGCATTTGCTGCGTAACGCTGTTGACCATGGTGTTGAATCGATCGCAGAACGTGTGGCAGCAGGTAAACCGGAATTAGGAACAGTTAACCTTCGGGCCTTCCATAGCGGGAATCATGTATTTATCGAAATCGAAGATGACGGTAAAGGCATTTACCGCGATAACCTTTTGAGAACAGCGGTCAAACGTGGAGTTGTTACCGAAGAACAAGGTGCCAAAATGAGCGATGATGAAGTGAACCAGCTGTTGTTTGCACCAGGCTTCAGTACCGCTGATAAAATCTCGGATATCTCCGGCCGTGGAGTAGGCTTGGATGTTGTAAAATCCAAAATCACTTCCCTTGGTGGTAATGTAACCATTCATTCGACACCAGGTAAAGGCACCAACTTCTCTGTTCAGTTACCTTTGACCCTGTCCATTATCGCTGCGATGCTTGTTCGACTTGGATCCGAGAAATACGCTGTTCCTTTGTCTTCCATTGTGGAGACAGCCATTGTACAGCGTGAACAGGTTCGCAACATTCATGGTAATAAAATGATCACGTTCCGTGAGTCTCTAATTCCGTACCTGTCATTGAGCGAAGTTTTCGGAGTGCCTGATTTCAATGATGCGGACGAACAAGAAACTGAAATTGTGGTCATCCGCAAAGGTGAGCGTCTTGCAGCTGTTGCCGTAGAGGAATTTATTGGACAGAGTGAGATTGTTCTTAAATCGATGGGTACTTATCTTCCTTCCATTGAAGGGATCTCTGGTGCAACGATTCTGGGAGACGGACAAGTAGCTCTGATTCTTGACCCTAATGCATTTATTAAATAAGCACACAAGATAAGTCTTACATTTAATAGGGAGGTTTTTTCCATGGAAGAAGAGTTGAAAGTCATTGTCTTTAAATTAGGTTCCGAAGAGTATGGTATTGAGGTAGACAAGGTTCAGACGATTGAGCGTATGATGCCTATTACCCGTGTTCCGAAGACCTTCTCTTTTGTAAAAGGAGTTATTAACTTACGTGGTGTCGTTATTCCCGTTATTGATCTGCGTGGTCGATTCTCTTTGCCGGAAACAGAATATACCGATCAAACACGTATTGTCATTGTAGGTGTGGACGACATGCAAGTTGGCTTTATCGTTGACTCTGCGAATGATGTTATTGACATCAAGCGTGATGCTATTGATAGTCCGCCTGAAGTGGTTGGTGGAGTTAAAGCAAGATACCTGCGCGGTGTAGCCAAGCTGGAGGATGCACGCTTGTTGATTATGCTTAACCTGAACGAAGTATTAAATAAAAGCGAGGTTGTACAGCTGGAAAGTATTGAGGGCTAACACCGTGGAACTGTTCAACCGATTTGAGGGATTCCAAATGGATGTGCTCAAAGAGGTCGGTAACATTGGAGCAGGCAACGCCGCAACGGCGTTGTCTCAGCTTCTCAATAGACCGATTGACATGGGTGTACCTACAGTACAGATGCTTCCTTTTGAAGAAGTTGCTGAAAAAGTGGGCGGAGATGAACGTATTGTTGTTACCGTATTTCTTCGTGTTGAAGGCGAAGCACCAGGAAATCTGTTCTTTATGATGGCACCTGAGGCTGCCAAAATGCTGCTGAACCGACTCGCCGGTTTTGATTTGAAGGAAGGACTTGCCTTCACGGAAATGGAGCAATCGGCTCTATCCGAAATCGGGAATATTTTGGCGGGTTCATACCTTTCTTCTTTGGCAGATTTCACGAAACTATCTATGTATCCAACCGTTCCTGGACTTGCTATTGATATGGCAGGTGCGATTTTGAGTTATGGTCTATTACAGTTTGGTGAAATGGGCGACGATGCATTATTGATTGACACTTCTTTCTTTGAAGGTGAAGATCAGGTAGAGGGTCAGTTTTTTCTGATTCCGGATCCGCCTTCATTTGCTAAAATATTTGAATCTCTAGGGGTGCCACTGGATCATGATTGAGGACAAAAGCGTCGTTAAAGTCGGTATGGCGGATTTGAACATTGCTCATCTACCCGGCGTAATCCGTACGACTGGCTTGGGCTCTTGTGTGGGATTAACAATGTATGACCCGCATTTGAAGCTTGCCGGAATGGCGCATGTCATGCTCCCCACTTCAGAGATTGCTCGTGAAGGAACTTTGAACAAAGCCAAATATGCGGATACGGCATTGCCGGAATTGTTACAAAGAATGATACAACTCGGTGCATCTCGTTCACGTATTGTGTCCAAAATGGCTGGAGGGTCTCAGATGTTTGCCTTCTCGGGGGCAGGGGATACGATGCGTATCGGACCGAGGAATGCGGATTCTTGTCGGGAATGGTTAGAAAAGCTTGGAATTCCACTTCTTGCCGAAGATACAGGTGGGAATTACGGACGAACGATTGAAATGGACTGTGAAACTGGACTTTTGACTATTCGAAGTGTCCAAATGGGTGTAAAGGAACTATAAGACATGATAGGAAACTACCGCATTAATCTTGGAGCAGGCATAGTCGGATTTATTCTGACTTTTTTTGTAGCATACAGCAGCAATGTGTTGATGACCAGTTTAATTCGCGGGTTGATCGGCTTTGTAGCCTGGTTTGTCCTTGCTTATGGTTTACGCTGGGGACTGGGATTGCTGCTGAACCCTTCATCAGAGGGGAATGGGTATGGTTATGATTCACCGGGCGCACAAGAACTAAGAGGTTCACAGGTGGACATTAAACTCGAAGACGATGGACAAGAGCTGAACGACTTGCTCAAACATGGACAGAACGCCTCCTCTGGGGAGAACCTTCCACCATCTGAGACGAAAGCTCCAACGGGATTTGCCCCTTTGGATCCGCCTAAACTTGTCCGGACCAAGGAACCGGAGGAGTTGGCGCAGGCCGTTCGTCACCTGACAGACAAATAAGGAGGGTGAAAGCAATTGAACGAGCGTAAAGCTTCACATTTGAACCACGCGGACTTGTGGGAAAAGTGGAAAGAACAAGGCGATCTTGAAGCCAAGAAAAGTTTGATCGAAAAGTATCTTCATATTGTAAACTATGTATCCGGGCGTTTGGCTGTCGGTCTGCCCAAAAATGTCCCGAAAGATGATCTGGAGAGCAATGGAGTTATGGGATTAATTGATGCGTTGGAGAAATTTGATTATGAACGTGGCCTGCAATTTGAAACGTACGCATCCTGGCGGGTGCGTGGTGCAATCCTTGATGGTCTGCGTCAGGGAGATTGGGTCCCACGTTCCGTGCGGGAGAAAGCAAAGCGGATTGAAGATGCTTACCAGCAACTAGAGCAGACGTATTTGCGCTCTGTTAGTGACGAAGAAATGAGTCAATATCTCGACGTTTCAACAAAAGACTTTCAACATATGCTTCAGGAAGTGGCTGTTATGTCACTTTGCTCTCTAGAAGACCCGATTAGGGAAGAAGAGTCCGAGACTCGACTTTCATTAATGGTCGATGAAAAAGCCAAAAACCCGGATTATAAAGTAAATGAATTCTACTTAAAAGAAGCTTTAGTGCAAGGACTCGAAAAATTGACGGTTAAAGAGAGAACGGTTGTTTCACTTTTATATTATGAAGATCTGTCTCTTAGTGAAATTGCTGAGGTCATGTCTCTATCTCCGTCACGTATCTCGCAGCTGCACTCAAAGGCCATTTTAAGGTTACGTGGAACGCTGGATAAACAGAAAGACTTGCTTATGCGTAAAGATTGATATATTAATTAATAATAGAGAGTTTTAACATAGGATTTTGGGGAGTGGAAAGTCTAAAAGGGGGAAGAAATGCATTGACACAGCAGACTGTTTTGGAACAGTGTTTGAGCATTGTTTTATCAGATGATAAAAGTACGGCCTACCTTGAATTTTCCAAACAGGAAGAAGGTTTTGCCTGTACACCGGAAGAGCTCGAAAAATATTTAGCGAGTCAGGGTATTAAGTATGGTGTGCTGCGTGAAGCGTTGCTCGTTTTTGCAAGTCATCCTGAGACGTATTTGAAGGATCAATACAAGATTGCCGAAGGTATTAAACCAGTACCTGGAACGGATGGATTCATTAAGTTGCTTGTGGGCATGGACGATTCCAATGAACGGCGCCCTCTGGAGGCAGAGGACGGAAAAGTTGATTACAAAGAAGTGACTCGCTTAAACAATGTTCGAACAGGTCAAATTATTGCCGAACGAATTGCTCCTGTGGATGGTACGGTGGGTAGGGATGTAACAGGTGAAGACATACCATTTCGTCCAGGGAAAGAAGCACGTTTCAAAGTGGGAAAAAATGTTGTCGTTAACCCTGATGGATCTGCCATGTATGCCGCTCTGGATGGATTGGTTACCAAAACAGACGGCAACAAATTAAATGTGTTTCCGGTATACGAGATCAATGGCGATGTGGATTATAACATCGGTAACATCGATTTTGTAGGTACGGTTGTCATTCGCGGCAATGTGCTTACCGGATTTAAAGTAAAAGCGGCGGGGGATATACGTGTCGTCGGAGGGGTCGAGGGAGCGGAACTGGAAGCAGGTGGCTCTGTCGAAATTACCGGCGGTATTATTGGTTATAACAAAGGACTCATACAGGCAGGACATAACGTGAAATGTACCTTTATTCAAGAAGGCAACGTCGATGCTGCTGAAAACGTTCTGGTATCCCAAAGTATTATGCATTCCACGATTCGTGCAGGCAATGCGGTAATCTGTGAAGGCACCAAAGGACTTATCGTTGGCGGGTCAATCCAGGCTGGAGAAAACGTCTCCGCACGCGTTGTCGGCAACAGCATGTCTACTGTTACATCCATTGAAGTAGGGGTATTGCCTAAGCTCCGTAATGAGTTGAGCGACTTGCGCAAGGAAGTCAGGGAGCAGATGGATGCTTTGGATAAGACGAGAAAAGCTTTGACATTATTGGATCAGTTAGCTGCTGCAGGCCAACTGAGCCCGGATAAAATGTCCATGCGGATCAAACTTAGTGCTACACAAAAATCTGCCCTTCGTCTTAGCGAGGAAACAAAAACACGTATCTTTGAAATTGAGAAGGTGCTTGAAGATACAAGCAGGGCGCGCGTCGATATTCATAAGATGATTTTTGGTGGCTCTAGAATAGTTATCGGCAGATACACCAAATTTATTAAAGATCCGGTAAGTCGAATATCTTTTTATTATCATGATGGGGATATAACGATGGTTCCATTCGTTTAAGTACAGCATTCAAGCACATGAAGAAATCCATTCGATACCGTGAGGTGAGCGTATGAGTTTCAAAGCGGTTGAATTGCAGATTGCCGTACCTAGAACAAGTGAGGCGGGGCGTTATCAGAGTGAAGCTCAGCAGAGACCGGTCATTGACCAGAACCTGCTAGCGGAACAAACGGCCAAAGAAGCAAATGAAGCAAGGCAACGAAGCGAGGCGCTGGATGAAACAGCCCACACAGATGTACGCGATGGTCAATCTAGAAACAAAGAGCAGCAGAGCGGCTCCAACGAACATGAAGCTATTTCAACGCTGGAAACTGTCAAACCTGCTGAGCATCCATACAAAGGTAAACATATTGACCTGTCGTTGTAATGGATGACATGTGACTCACATGTAGTCTTGAGCATCGATGGCTGCATTAAAAGGAGAGAACCCAATTTGTCACCATGGATCATTATTGTCATATTAGGAGCCTGCGCAATTGCATATGCGCTTATCATGCCCAAGAAAAACAAGGTGCAGGAGCCTGGGCATCACCTGGTGCAAGAGATGGAATCTACGCTTGAACACTATATGGCTGAGATAGAAAACGATAATGATGCTCTCATTCAGCGTGTTGCTGAAATGAAGGGTGAGGCGACGGCGGCAGATCAGCGTATGCAATCGCAGCTTCAGGAATTACAGCGGAGGCTGGATCAACTGGAAGAAAGTAAAACGACAGAAACAGACATATCCTCCATAATTCCGGTACATAGCACAAGCGGATTGCAAGCTCAGGCGCTTGTAGACAGTGTACGAGCAGATTCGGCCCAACAGGTGTCAGAAGCAGAACAGCAGGCCGCTGTACAAGAATCTAAGCCTGTACGTGAATCCATTAAGGACCGATATGCAGAGCTGTTTAATTTATATGCTGAAGGAAAGTCAGTGGATGCCATTGCCAAGCAGACGGGCATACAACGTGGAGAAGTACAGCTGATTTTACAGCTGGCAGAACGGGAGGAGAGCTAAACAGATGGACAAGCGCTCCTTATGGATTGGACTTGGAAGTGGCATGATTGTTGGTGCAGTATTGCTGCAGCTTGCAACGGTTGGACAAAACGCATTGTCTGAGAGTAATCTCGACCCGGAGCTGGCTACAGCCAACCTGACGAAGGAACAGCTGGAAGCAGCCGCGAAGAGCATGGATATGAAGCTTGTAGCTTCTGATGATGAGCTGTTTACAGAGGCTGAGTGGGTAGAGAAGAAGAAACAGGAAAGCAGCGAACTGCAGGGGAAAACGGCAACGGCACCTGAAGCCGCAGAGTCTGCTGTGAAACCGGAGCAACCCGACAATCCAAAGCAACCTGTCACCAATGAAAGCGACAAACAGAACGAAGTCAATCAGCCAAAGACGACCGAGCCGTCAACTCCTAACAGTCCCAAAGCTGCGGCTACCGTATCGTTCAAAGTACGTTCAGGCAACAGTCTGGCCATCGTGGCGGGGAATCTGGAGAAAGCCGGGGTTGTCGATAGTGCACAAGCTTTTATAAAGGCTGGCAGAGCAGAGCGAATTAATACCAAAATACAAGTAGGCACCTATGACTTGGAAAAAGGCGAAAGCTTCAAATCCATTATCGCCAAGATTACGAAAGAACCGTCAAACTGAGTGCGCTCAGGCAGGGCGGTTTTTTTGTATAAATATTGACAAGTTTTATATCGCTATGAATGATCCGAAATTTGCTTTGAAAGACTGTTGCATCAGGCAATCAGTTATGCTATATTAGATAACGGTGTTAAAACACACGCATGTGCTAATTTTGTTGAGGGTGCTTTCCTGATGGAGAGTCTTGGCGAAAAATGATGCCGGCGGAGGACACAATAAAAACCATATTAGGAGGTGTGTGAAGATGGCAGTAATCTCCATGAAGCAGCTTCTCGAAGCTGGGGTACACTTCGGTCACCAAACTCGTCGTTGGAACCCAAAAATGGATCGTTATATCTTCACTGAAAGAAACGGAATTTATATCATTGACTTGCAAAAGACAGTGAAAAAAGTCGAAGAGGCTTACAACTTCGTTAAAGGAATCGCAGGAGAGAATGGTACAATTCTTTTCGTGGGTACTAAGAAACAAGCTCAAGATTCCGTTAAAGAAGAAGCTGAACGCGCTGGTCAATTCTACATTAACCAACGGTGGCTCGGCGGTACCCTGACTAACTTCTCAACTATTCAAAAACGTATTGATCGTTTGAAACAGTTGGAAGCTTGGGAAGAAGACGGTACTTTCGCTGTATTGCCTAAAAAAGAAGTAATCTTGCTTCGCAAAGAGAAAGATCGCCTGGAGAAATTCCTCGGCGGTATTAAAAATATGAAAGGCCTGCCAAGCGCCCTGTTCATCATCGATCCACGCAAAGAGCGTATCGCTGTTGCGGAAGCTCGCAAATTGGGTATCCCAATTGTAGGTATCGTTGATACGAACTGCGATCCGGATGAGATCGATTATGTTATCCCGGGTAACGACGACGCAATCCGCGCCGTTAAGCTGTTGACAGGTAAAATGGCTGATGCCGTTATCGAAGCTAACCAAGGCGAAGAAACTTCCGCTTAATAGATTCGAACATATCTAATGAATTAAATGAAAAGGGTGGTTGGTAGGTGGATAACCTCTCACTGCCCTTTTTTTAGAGTGTACGTACAATTACTTATTTTTGGAGGGAATTAATAATGGCAGTTAATGCGAGTGCAGTAAAAGAACTCCGTGAAAAAACGGGCGCAGGTATGCTCGATTGCAAAAAAGCACTGGAAGAAGCAAACGGTGACATCACGAAAGCAGCTGAATTGCTTCGTGAAAAAGGTCTGTCAGCAGCAGCAAGCAAAGCTGGCCGTGCAGCAACTGAAGGCGTTGTAGAATCTTATATCCACGCTGGTGGCCGTATTGGTGTACTGGTAGAAGTGAACTGCGAAACTGACTTCGTAGGTAAAACAGATCAATTCAAAGATTTCGTTAAGGACATCGCTATGCAAATCGCAGCAGCGAGCCCGAAATTTGTTACTCGTGAAGAAGTTCCTACAGAAGAGCTGGAAAAAGAGAAAGAAATTCTGAAAGCTCAAGCTCTGAACGAAGGCAAACCAGAAAAAATCGTTGAGAAAATGGTTGAAGGCCGTATCGGTAAATATTACGAAGAATTCTGCCTGTTGGAGCAAACCTTTGTTAAAGATCCTGACAAAACGATCTCCCAACTGCTGAACGAAAAAATCAGCCAAATCGGTGAAAATATCTCCATCCGTCGTTTCGTTCGTTATGAACTGGGTGAAGGTCTTGAGAAAAAAGTAGACAACTTCGTAGAAGAAGTTATGGCCCAAGTAAACAAATAAGACGGTTCTCAAACCGGCAAGCAGGAATGATTTTCGAAGATATAAGAATGATGAAACTTCGAAGCGCTACTCCCTTATATCCCAGGAAAACAATGCCTTACCGGTTGATCGTTTTTCCTAAAAGAGCGGAACACAACTGTGTTCCTTTCTTTTTAAGCAGGAGGCCATGCGCGAGAAGTTTTGTTGGTTGAACGCCGAGGGTGTTCAATTCAAAGTGGAGGGTGAATAATTGGAACAGCCAGTATTTAAACGTGTTGTCTTAAAGGTCAGCGGAGAGTCTCTTTCCGGTCAAAATGGCTACGGTATTGATGCAGAGACGATCTCGTCGATTGCCCAGCAAGTAAAAGAAGTAGTTGAACTAGGTGTACAGGTTGCTATCGTGTGCGGCGGCGGAAACATCTGGCGCGGAATTGCCGGTAGCGAAAACGGCATCGACAGAGCGACTGCGGATTATATGGGGATGCTGGCGACGGTTATGAATTCGCTCGCACTGCAAGATGCACTGGAACAGATTGAAGTGCCTACTCGTGTACAGACATCAATTGCCATGCAACAAATTGCAGAGCCTTATATTCGTCGTAGAGCTATTCGTCATCTGGAGAAAGGCCGGGTCGTTATTTTTGCAGCAGGTACAGGTAACCCGTTCTTCTCCACCGATACAACAGCAGCACTGCGCGCAGCGGAGATCGAAGCAGAAGTCATCTTGATGGCCAAAAATAAAGTTGATGGTGTATACTCAGCAGATCCGTTTAAAGACAGCACGGCTGTCAAGTTTGATCAGTTGACTTATATGGATATACTTAACAAAGATCTTGGTGTAATGGACTCAACGGCGTCCTCGCTTTGTAAGGACAACAATATTCCGTTGATCGTATTTGCCATTACGGAACAAGGTAACATCAAACGTGTTGTTCTTGGTGAACGCATCGGGACAATCGTTAAAGGGAGTGTAGATTAATGCCACAAGCGGTTAAAAAACATGCCGAAGAACGTATGGATAAAGCAATTCAAGCGTTACGACGTGATCTTGCCACTTTGCGTGCAGGTCGTGCAACTCCGGCTCTTCTCGACCGGATTCAAGTGGAGTATTACGGTGCAATGACTCCGCTCAACCAATTGGCTAATATCAGTACACCGGATTCCCGGACACTGATGATCCAGCCGTGGGATAAGTCCTCCATGGGGGACATTGAGCGTGCAATTATGAAATCCGATCTTGGCCTTACGCCAGCGAACGACGGAACTATGATTCGTCTGTCCATTCCAGCACTTACGGAAGAACGCAGACAAGAACTTGTGAAGTTGACGAAAAAGTTCGGTGAAGAAGGCAAAGTAGCCATTCGTAATATTCGCCGTGATGCGAATGATGATATTAAAAAAATGGAGAAGTCAGACATTTCCGAGGACGAGTCCCGGAGACATCAAGACGACATCCAAAAATCGACCGACAAGTTTATTACTGAAGTCGATAAGGTACTCGCTGCCAAAGAAAAAGAAATCATGGAAGTGTAAGACAAGCGCAGCCCCTCCAATACGGTGGGGTTTTGTCTCTTTTTCCAAGCTTCAGGTGAAGAAACTTCAGGGATTTTGGAGGAACAGGAATGATCAAACGGGTTCGGTCGTGGTGGAATGGGGCTGACAAGCAGGAAACGCTGACTATATCCGAGGATAATATCCCGCAGCACGTGGCCATCATTATGGACGGCAATGGACGATGGGCGAAACGTTTGGGTCTCCCACGAATAGCTGGCCACCAGAATGGGATGAAGGCGGTCAAACGTGCGACCATCGCGGCGGATGAACTGGGCATCAAATATCTGACGATGTACGCTTTTTCGACAGAAAACTGGACGCGTCCAAAAGAAGAAGTGGATTTTCTGATGCGGCTTCCGCAAGAATTTTTGGCGATAGAGCTGGATGAGCTTATAGAAAAAAATGTACGCATCCGTATGATGGGCCAGGAGGAGCACTTGCCCTCCCATACCATTAATGCTTTGCGTGAAGCTATTCGTCTTACGGAACATAACACAGGGCTTGTTTTGAATTTTGCTATGAACTACGGAAGTCGTCGCGAAATGACGGACTGTGTCAAACAGATCGCTCTGCAGGTAAAGTCGGGGGAACTATCAGCAGACGACATTACGCCTGAACTCATTGACAGGCATATGCTCACTGGAGATATGCCTGATCCGGATTTGCTGATCCGGACGAGCGGAGAGTTGAGATTAAGCAATTTCATGCTTTGGCAGCTTGCATACAGCGAATTATGGTTTACGGATATATACTGGCCCGAATTTGGCAAAAAGCATTTGCTTGAAGCAGTAGCCGAATATCAGCGCAGAACAAGGCGTTACGGCGGTTTGAAATAGATGGAGGATGAAGCCGTTGAAACAGCGATTAACGACAGGAATCATAGCAGGTGTGTTGTTTTTGGGTTTTTGCATGCTGGGCGGACCCTGGTACCATGGCTTGGTATTGCTTATGGCTCTCATCGGTTATTATGAATTTGTGAAAATGACCGGGGTACAGCCTTTTTCAGGTGTAGCCCTAATCGGTTATGCAGGTATCTTTGCAATTGTGTTTCCTTGGGAAATGGTTTGGGAAGCCAGACCACTAACGTTATTCCAGATCGGATGGCTTGTGATGCTTGTATTAATGACAGCCTCTGTGGTAACTAAAAACAAGATTCCTGTAAACACTGTAGCCATGCTCTTTCTGGGAGTAATGTATATCGGAATAGGTTTTTATTACATCGCGGAATCCAGACATTTGCAGCATGGGTTGTTCTGGACGTTTCTTCTGCTGGGTTCCATATGGGCAAGTGATGCTGGTGCCTATTTTGTAGGGAAACTTATCGGGAAGAACAAACTTTGGCCTTCGATCAGCCCTAACAAAACGGTGGAAGGTGCTCTGGGTGGTATTGTGATCGCGGTAGTTACTTCTGTTGTTTTTGCATGGGTGTCAGACGGCTTGTTGTCTTGGCAAAGAGCGGTATGGATTGGGATTGCATGCGCGGTTGTAGGACAGATGGGAGATCTGATTCAATCTGCTTACAAACGAGTGTATAACATCAAAGATTCCGGCACTTTGCTCCCAGGGCATGGCGGTATTCTGGATCGATGCGACAGCTGGATTGTCGTTTTTCCATTCGTACATATACTAATGCTTCTGCCCTATTAAAGATGAGCACAAGCCATATGACGAACTATTTGTCATAGGCATTGGATAAATAAAGATGAGGTGCAGCATGAAAAAAATTGCGATTCTCGGGTCAACCGGTTCCATTGGAACCCAGACACTGGATGTAGTTGATATGCATCCCGAACGCTTTCAAGTAGAGGGTCTGGCTGCTGGGGGCAATATAGAACTGCTGATTGAGCAAGCGAAGCGTTATCGGCCCAAAAAGGTATCAGTTGGCTCAAAAGAGTTAGCAGAGACCGTGGCACCGCACTTGCCTGTCGAAACGCAGCTTTTTTATGGTAAAGAAGGACTGGTGGAAGTTGCTGCCGGAACGGATGCTGATACGGTTGTTACTGCTGTAATGGGGAGTGTTGGGCTGGAGTCGACCCTGGCTGCTATTGATGCAGGCAAACAGATCGGGCTGGCTAACAAAGAGACGCTAATTACAGCGGGACACATTGTTACTGCCAGAGCGGCTGTGAAAGGGGTACCGATTCTGCCTGTGGATAGTGAGCACTCGGCTATCTTCCAATGCTTGAATGGAGAACCTCGTGAACGCGTGACGGGAATTACGCTTACGGCCTCTGGAGGATCATTTCGTAATTTGACTCGTGAACAGCTGCAGGAAGTTACCGTAGAAGATGCACTCAAACATCCGAATTGGTCCATGGGATCGAAGATCACGATAGACTCAGCAACGATGGTGAATAAAGGTCTGGAAGTTATTGAAGCGCATTGGCTTTTTGGACTAAGTTATGATCAGATTGATGTATTGCTTCACCCGGAAAGCATCATTCATTCCTACGTGGAGTTCAATGATACAAGCATTATTGCGCAGCTTGGCAATCCGGACATGCGTGTTCCCATTCAGTATGCACTGACCTATCCTGACCGCTTGCCATCACCTGCACAACGTCTATCCCTAGCACAAGCGGGCAAGCTGCATTTCCGTGAGATGGATATGGAACGGTTCCCTTGTTTAAGAATGGCGTATGAGTGTGGTAAAATAGGGGGAACCGCAACAACGGCGTTTAATGCAGCCAACGAGGTTGCCGTAGCACGTTTCTTGCGTAAAGAGATTTCGTTCCTTAAAATAGAGGATATTATTGCTTCTGTGCTGGAAGCACACCGCAATGTGGACGAGCCTGATCTGGAGGAAATCGCAAGATGTGATCAGGAGAGCCGTCAACTTGCGTTCAGTCTGTAATCTCTTTTTTCAAGATAAAATGGAAGAAGTGATTCTCTTGTGCGGCATCAGAGAATAATGATAATCTAAAGGGACAGACTGCGGTTCGTGCCGTGAAGGAGGATGGATAGGGATTGGAAACCATACAAGTGGTATTTCTAACGGTGCTCATGTTCTTTGTCATCGTGACGGTTCATGAATGGGGACATTATTATTTTGCCAAACGCGCCGGTATTCTTGTACGGGAATTTGCGATCGGTTTTGGTCCCAAATTGTTCTCATATAAAAGAAACGAGACCCAATTCACACTGCGTTTGCTGCCTTTTGGTGGATATGCACGTATGGCTGGGGAAGACCCGGAACTGGTAGAGATTCAAGAAGGTCAGACCATTGCAGTAAGATCGGCTGATGACCAAGTCAAAATGATCTACCTCGATCAATTGGATAACCGAAAAAATGTAATTCGTGGTGAAGTCATCTCCATTGATATGGAGAATGCATTGAAATTGCAACTCGATGTGGATGGCGAAATTCAGCAGTATCGGATACATCCGCAAGCGATGTTGGTAAGTCGTGGAAAACAAACCCAGATTGCACCGAAAGATCGCCAATTTGGCAGTAAAACGGTGGGTCAGCGGGCAATGGCGATTTTTGCCGGACCACTCATGAATTTCATCCTGGCATTTGTGTTGTTTGCAGTATATGCGCAAATGGCAGGTGTTGCCGTTGAGAATCCAACTAATCTGGAAATTGGTGAAGTGCTTGAAGGTGGAGCCGCCTACCAGGCGAATTTGCAAAAGGGAGATATCATTGAGACGATCAATGGTACGGCCATTGGCACGGATTCGCAAAAAATGGTGACGATGATTGCCGATTCCAAAGACAAACCGATGGAATGGACACTGCGTCGGGGGAATGAAACGTTTAATATAACGATTACGCCTCGTGCAGTAGAAGGTCAAGAGGGTGGTAAGGTCGGAATTGTACCAACACTGCCAACCCGATCAGTTGGATTTGTAGAAACCTTTAAAGTGTCAGGTATAGCGATGGTTGATACAACCAAAGTGATCTTTGAAGGCTTCAAACATTTGATCAATCAGTTTAACATGGATGATATTGGTGGCCCTGTGCGTACTTTTGAAGTAACAGGCCAAATTGCGAAGCAAGGGATTGAACAGTTGACGAGATGGGCAGCTATTCTGAGCCTGTACCTCGGTATTTTCAACCTATTGCCGATTCCTGCGCTAGACGGAAGCCGTCTTGTATTCCTCGGAATTGAAGGTCTGCGAGGCAGACCTGTTGACCCCAACCGGGAAGGCATGGTTCATTTTGTCGGCTTCGCGATGTTGTTTGTACTGATGCTAGCAGTAACATACAATGATATATTACGATTAATTAACGGATAATTATGGTTTGACTACGCTCTGAATATTCAGAGATAGTCGTTATGGGAGGACGCTGGAGTCTTATGTCAAAGGAAAATGATAAACAGTTCGTGACTGAAATTACACCTCAGGGCGAGGATTTCTCACGCTGGTACATTGATGTTATTAAAAAAGCTGATCTCATGGACTATTCACCCGTACGCGGTTGTATTGTTTTCAAACCAGACGGCTTCGAAATCTGGGAGCACATCAAGGATGAGATGGACCGTCGTTTCCGTGAAACGGGTCATCGTAATGCTTACTTCCCGATGTTCATCCCCGAGAGCTTTTTCCAAAAAGAAAAAGAACATGTTGAAGGCTTCAATCCCGAATTGCCATGGGTAACGGAAGCAGGCGGAGAAAAGCTGGAAGAACGTCTGGCGATTCGCCCAACCTCGGAAACCATTATTGGTCACATGTACTCCAAGTGGATTCAGTCGTATCGTGACTTGCCAGTACTGATCAACCAATGGGCTAACGTGGTTCGCTGGGAGAAGAGAACACTACCTTTCCTTCGCACAAGTGAATTCCTGTGGCAAGAGGGCCATACGGCGCATGAGACGGAAGAAGAAGCACGTGAAGAGACGATGAAAATGCTTGAAATTTACCGCGAAGTTGTGGAAGAATATCTGGCGATCCCCGTTATTACGGGTCAGAAAACAAAATCCGAGAAATTTGCAGGTGCTGTAGACACCTTCTCCATCGAAGCGATGATGAAGGATGGGCGTGCGGTACAAGCCGGAACTTCTCATTATATGGGTACGAATTTTGCAAAAGCATTTGAGATTCAGTATCTTAGCCGCAACAACGTGCTGGAACTGGCTCACACCACTTCATGGGGAACAAGCACACGTCTGATCGGTGCGTTAATCATGGTTCACGGAGATGACCGTGGTCTGGTTCTTCCTCCTAAAGTTGCACCAACACAAGTGGTCATGATTCCAATTGGACCGCCAAAAACACGTGATGCTGTTGTAGGCCGCGCGGACGAGTTGTTCTCTGAACTGAAACAGGCGGGAATTCGTGTGAAAATGGATGATCGCAGTGATGTTCGTCCAGGCTGGAAATTCAATGAATACGAGATGCGTGGTGTTCCGATTCGTCTCGAAATTGGTCCGCGTGATATGGAGAACGGTGTGTGCGTTCTCGTTTCCCGGATTACTGGAGAGAAGAAAGTTGTTGAACAAGCAAATCTGGTGGAAGAAATCCAGACTATGCTGACGCAAGTGCAAGCCGATATGTTGCAACGTGCTCGCACGTTTATGTCGGACAACTTCTACTCTGTAGATACGCTTGATGAGATGAAGGAACTGATGGAAAACAAACGCGGCTTCACACTGGCTGGATGGTGTGGTTCTGAAGCTTGCGAAGATAAAGTAAGAGAAGTAACAGGTGCAACAAGCCGGAACATTCCGTTCCAGCCTGCGGAAGAAAAGCATACATGTCTGGCTTGTGGTGAAGAAGCGAAACACACGGTAGTGTTTGCAAGAGCGTACTAAGTCAGGAAGACCTGACTATATACATTGAACTAAACATTTACATGAGAACGTAGAGAACAGAAATAACCTGAAGAAGCGGAGCTAAAAGCTTTCTGAAAGAAAGCTACATCGGAAGCATACGCTTCGCTTTTATCCCCGGATTTTCCCCTTTGTAATAGGGAATCAAAAAATCTGGGGATAACAGCGATCGGAAGGTTGTTCTGTTATCGGAGTGGTAAATGTAAATATTCTTTTGTTCAATTTATATAACGGCACTTATTCACCGTAAGAGTAAGGAATGGAGAGCTTCTGTCGGATAAAATGAGTCGGTGCGGGTTCGGATCGGGGACATTTTTGAATGCAGAGGCTTTTCCTGTTTTAAGGGGGTACAAGGAGGAACACGATGAGTGGATTCGAGGAGAAGAGAAAACGATTTGAGTTGTTGATGAAACAGACGGAGCTTCCAGCTGGCCTAATAGAGCCCTACTTTTTGGATGGATGGATTGAACGGGTGGAGACAAGCCGTAGCAACCGCGACTGGACTATTGTGATTGCAAAGGATACCTTGGTGCCTGCTCCAATCTATCGAACATTCTGCCTGCACATCCAGGAGAAAATGAATCATATTTCCAAGATTACGTTTGGTTTCAAATATAGTGAGCAGGTCGAGATTGGTGATATTGTCAGTGAGTATTGGAACTTGTTCCTTGAATGGGTTACTCGAGAGATTCCATCCGTTAATGGTTGGATGAACCGTACCAAGTTTGAATGTGAAGCAGATCTACTGCAATTGACCATGAGTGATGCTATGTCGATGGACCTTGCGAAGAAGAAGCAGATCGATCAGGCTATAACTACTTTTTATGATAAGTATTTTCAACTGCCCTTACGGGTCAAATTGCTGGTTGGTGAGGTTGAAAGCAACAAAGAGGCGATGGAACAATTCCAGCTCAAGAAGCGGGAAGAAGAGCTTCAAGTTATCAAACAGATGATGAGTGAAGTGGACTCAGAAATGCCTGAAGAGGAAGAACAGGGCGATGTTCGCTTACAAATGGGATATGAGATCAAGGAACCACCTGTACCTATGCAGGAAATTCAAGATGAAGAGAAAAAGGTTACGTTGCAGGGGACGGTCTTCGGTCTGGATCGCAAGGAATTGCGTAACGGGAATACCTTGTTTACTTTTTATCTGACGGATTTCACGGATTCCATGCAAATGAAGATGTTTGCCAAAACAAAAGAGGATGTCAAAATTCTGAGCCTGCTGGCCAATGGTAAATGGGTGAAAGTGCGTGGCCGTGTAGAATACGACCGGTTCATGCAAATTCCGGAACTTGCCATGATTCCGTCAGATTTGGTTGAAGTAAAGGCACCACCATCCCGTAAGGATAATGCAGCTGAGAAACGGGTTGAGTTCCATCTGCACTCCACAATGAGTACAATGGATGCCGTAACCTCGATCGACAAATACGTAAAGACTGCAGCGGATTGGGGACACAAAGCAATCGCGGTAAGTGATCATGGCGGTGTGCAAGTGTATCCGGAGGCGTCCAAAGCGGCCAAAAAAAACGGAATTAAAATGATCTACGGCCTTGAGGCCAATGTGGTGAACGATTCGGTTGCTGTTGTTATGGCACCACAGCCGTTGGAACTCAAATCAGCGACATATATCGTCTTTGATATTGAGACCACAGGTTTGTCTGTAACGCAGAACAAGATCATCGAAATTGCGGCAGTGAAGGTGGAGGACGGTAAAGAGATCGACCGCTTTGCTACGTTTGTAAATCCGCATGAGCGCATCCCATATAACATTCAGCAGTTGACTAACATTAACGATGAAATGGTGAAGGATGCACCTGAGCTAGAACCGGTTATCCGTGATTTTGTAAATTTTGCCGGAGATGGCGTATTGGTTGCGCATAATGCGCGATTCGATATGGGCTTTATTCAGGCTTCGCTGAAACTGCTTGCCATGCCTGAGCTTCAGAACCCTGTACTCGATACGTTGGAACTGGCACGGTTGTTATATCCAAAAATGAAGAACCACCGTCTGAATACGTTGGCGGATAAATATAAAGTGGCACTGGAAAGTCATCACCGAGCGATTGATGATACGATTGCGCTCGCAGGTATATTGAATGGATTGGTTAATGATGCTGCCCAGATGAAAGGCCTGACAATGCTTGATCGGCTTAACGATTATGTCGGAGTTGATCTTTCAAATACGCGTCCATTCCATTGCGGCATCTATGCTTTGAATGATGTCGGCAAAAAGAATCTCTATAAACTGGTATCACTTTCCCATACGGAGCATTTCAAACGGGTGCCTTGTATTCCAAAATCGAAGCTGATCAATTTACGTGAAGGCCTCATTATTTTATCCGGTTGTGAAAAAGGTGAGTTTTTCGAGGCTGTGCTGAACAAATCGCTTGAAGAGGCAGAAGAGATAGCGCATTTCTATGACATTCTTGAGATCCAGCCTCTGACAATGTACATGCATTTGGTGGACAAAGGACTGGTGGCTACACCAGAGGAATTGAAGCTCGCTGTTCGTAAAGTTGTTGACATTGGTCAAAAATTGGGGAAACCGGTAATAGCCACAGGTAACGTGCATTATCTGGAGCCACGCGACAAGCTATATCGGGATATCACCATTCACGGAATTACAGGCTTCAGCCCGCTTAAAGATCAACGTAAACCGGATGCTCACCTAAGAACGACGGATGAAATGCTGGAAGAGTTTCAGTACTTGGGCCAAGATAAAGCCTACGAAGTCGTTGTTACGAATACGGTTGAATTGGCGGATCGATTCGAGGAAATCAAGCTGTTCCCGGACAAGCTGTTCACTCCGATTCTGGAAGGCGCGGACGATGAAATCCGTAATACCTGCTATGATACCGCCAAGTCGATTTATGGTGAGGAACTACCGGAAGTCATTGTGGCACGACTGGAGAAAGAATTGAATCCAATCATCAAATACGGTTTTTCTGCCAACTATCTGATCTCGGAACGTCTGGTTAAAAAATCGAATCAGGATGGCTACCTTGTCGGTTCCCGGGGATCAGTTGGTTCGTCTGTAGTTGCTACTTTCCTGGGTATTTCTGAGGTTAATCCGTTGCCAGCACACTATATTTGTGTGAATTCGGAGTGCAAGCACAGTGAGTGGTTCTTAGACGGCAGTGTGCCGAGTGGATTTGACCTTCCTGAGAAAGAATGTCCTGATTGTGGAGGCCGATTAAAAGGCGAAGGGCAGGATATTCCGTTTGAGACTTTCCTTGGTTTTAAAGGGGACAAGGTTCCCGATATCGACTTGAACTTTTCGGGTGATTATCAACCGCATGCCCATAACTATACGAAGGTGCTTTTCAGCGAAAAGAGTGTGTTCCGTGCGGGGACGATTGGTACGGTGGCTGAGAAGACGGCGTTTGGTTTTGCCAAGAAATACGAGGAAGAACATCATAAGAAATGGCGCGGGGCTGAGCTGAACCGTTTGGCTTCCGGTTGTACCGGGGTTAAACGTAGTACAGGACAGCATCCCGGTGGTATTGTCGTTGTACCGGATTATATTGAAGTGGAAGATGTAACGCCTGTACAATTCCCGGCGGATGACGTAAATGCGGAGTGGAAAACAACTCACTTTGACTATCACGCCTTCGAAGAGAACTTGCTAAAACTCGATATTCTGGGGCACGATGATCCAACCATGATGCGGATGCTGCAGGATTTGACGGGTATCGATCCAACGACCATTCCGATGAATGATCCTAAGGTCATGAGCATGTTCAACTCTACGGAGGCACTGGGCGTTACGCCAGAGCAGATTCGTTCACCAGTTGCCACTTTTGGTGTACCAGAGATGGGGACGAAGTTTGTACGTCAGATGCTTATTGAATCCCAGCCTTCCTCTTTTGCCGATCTACTCCAGATCTCCGGATTGTCTCATGGTACGGGGGTATGGCTCGGTAACGCACAAGATCTAATCAAAAATGGAACATGTAACATCAAAACGGTGATTGGTTGCCGGGATGATATCATGTTGTTCCTGATCTATAAGGCGGGCATGGACGCCAGTCTTGCATTTAAAATTACGGAGAGTGTGCGTAAGGGACGTGGTTTGCCGCAAGAATGGATTGATGAGATGAAAAATTGCAAGGTTCCGCAATGGTACATTGATTCCTGTCTTAAAATCCAGTACATGTTTCCAAAGGCCCACGCGGCCGCTTATGTTATCTCGGCAGTGCGTACAGCTTTCTTTAAGCTGTATCACCCAATTGAATACTACGCGACATACTTCACAGTTCGTGCGGATGAGTTTGACATTGAACTGGTATGTCAGGGCTATGAGCCCATCTATCGGAAGATCGTAGAGATTGAACAATTAGGTTTCCAGGCACCGCCAAAAGAAAAAAATATGCTGCCTGTTCTTGAGATGGCATTGGAAATGGCAGCACGCGGATTCTCGCTCAAGCCGATTGATCTGTATCGTTCAGAAGCGACGAAGTTTATCGTTGACGGAAATTCACTTATTCCTCCATTTTCGGCATTGGGAGGAATCGGAGATAATGCTGCACGCAATATCGCTGCGGCAAGAGAGCATGGAGAATTTTTGTCGATTGAAGATTTCCAGCAGAAGTCCAAAGCAAGTAAAACAATTGTTGAATTGCTGACGGGTATGGGATGCTTCCGTGGTTTACCGGAAAGCAATCAATTATCCTTGTTCTAAAATGGCATTTTGAGTATCCATTTATGGTCTGTGTTGTGATTGCGTAAATTTTTCTTCATTAGTGGTTAAAATGGCTGAGTGATCGCTTACTTGTCACTATTACCAGACTATGTTATAATTTTTGAAGTGAACGAGATAGTACGAATTTCTAAAGAGTGGGGAAACCCACTCTTTAGTCTTTGGTATACAAGAATCTTGGGTAATGAAGAAATTGCCAGTCATTATTTGCTGGTGTAACCTAAGTTGGAGGTTATCGGTTTTGAGCACAACGAACATTAAATCTACCGTGGAAGAAATGATCCAACCCTACTTGAACGAACAAGGCTTCGAGCTGGTTGACATCGAATACGTCAAAGAAGGCAGCAACTGGTTTTTACGGGTGTATGTCGACAAAGAGGGTGGCATCGACATCGATGATTGTGTCTTGATCAGCGAAAAGCTAAGCGCCAAGCTGGATGAGAACGATCCGATTCCGACCATCTATTTCCTTGAAGTGTCTTCTCCCGGTGCGGAGCGTCCACTGAAAAAACCGGAGGACGTTGCCAAATCCGTAGGTAAAAATGTATTTGTTACAACCTACGAGCCGGTAAATGGTATAAAGGAATTTGAAGGCAAGCTGCTTTCCTTTGATAATGGGGAACTTGTGATCGAAGCAGGCAAGAAACAGCATGCCATTCTTTATGACAAGGTTGCGAGTGCGCGCCTGGCCATTCTGTTTTAAGTGCCTTGTTCACTTATTAATGAAAAAAGACACATCTCACGATAACGGCAAGGTGCTCATGAGTTTAGAGCCTTTCGCCGTTTTACGTATGAGATGCCATGTTTGAAAGGGGGATCAACATTCATGAGTATGGATTTTATTGAAGCAATGAATGAATTGGAGCGGGAAAAAGGGATCAGCAAGGATGTGCTGTTTGAAGCGATCGAGGCAGCACTCATCTCCAGCTACAAGCGTAATTTCAACACCGCCCAGAATGTGCGTGTTGACATGAACCGCAATACGGGTGTTATCCGGGTATATGCCCGCAAATTGATCGTAGAAGAAGTCCTGGATTCACGTACCGAAATTTCATTGCCTGCTGCACGAGAGATCAACCCACACTTCCAGCTGGAAGATATTGCGGAGATTGAAGTTACGCCGCGTGATTTCGGACGTATCGCCGCACAAACTGCCAAACAGGTAGTGACCCAGCGGATTCGTGAAGCCGAACGCGGCCTGATCTACAACGCTTTCGTTGATAAGGAAGAAGATATCGTTACGGGAGTGGTGCAGCGTCAGGATTTGCGCAATATCTACATCGATCTGGGCAAAATCGAAGCGGCATTGCCGCTGACCGAATTGATGCCGAACGAGAAGTTTGTTCATGGTGACCGTATTAAAGCGTACATCACCAAGGTCGAGAATACGACCAAAGGGCCGCAAATCATTTTGTCCCGTACACATCCGGGCTTGTTGAAACGTCTCTTTGAACTGGAAGTACCTGAAATTTTTGACGGTGTAGTCGAAATTCGCTCCGTCGCACGTGAAGCGGGCTTCCGCTCCAAGATTGCTGTTCATTCCCGCAATGAGGAAGTTGATCCGGTTGGATCATGTGTAGGTCCTAAGGGAATGCGCGTGCAGACCATTGTGGGTGAGCTGCGCGGTGAAAAAATTGACATCGTTCGTTTCTCCGACCAGGTAGACGAATATGTGGCTAATGCACTTAGTCCTTCCAAAGTATTGGAAGTTCAAGTATTCGAGGAAGAAAAGATGGCTCGGGTTATTGTTCCTGACTATCAGCTGTCCCTCGCCATTGGGATCAAAGGCCAAAATGCCCGATTGGCAGCCAAACTGACCGGCTGGAAAATCGACATTAAGAGCGAGAGCCAGGCGGAACAGGAATTCGGCAGAGAGAAAGATTCTTCTTCGGAAATGCACCAAGATTCCGTCTCCGTTGACTAAAGTAAAGCACGGGGGGGCGCTAACGTATGAAAACTAAAAAAGTA
This sequence comes from Paenibacillus sp. NPDC057886, assembly GCF_042796655.1. Lineage (NCBI taxonomy): Bacteria > Bacillati > Bacillota > Bacilli > Caryophanales > Paenibacillaceae > Paenibacillus > Paenibacillus sp. NPDC057886. Next base: position 495,548 of record NZ_JBHVMZ010000001.1, read on the forward strand.
CCGCTGCGCAAATGTGTGGCGTGTCAGGAAATGATGCCCAAAAAGCAGCTGATCCGTATCGTTAAAACGCCAGAGGATGAAGTGCTGATCGATTTGACTGGCAAAAAGTCCGGACGTGGTGCTTATTTATGCGGCAAAGAGTCCTGTTTTAAGCTTGCACTCAAAAACCGGTCTTTGGATCGGGCGCTAAAGGGTAAAGTCTCACCGGAAATTTATGAGCAATTGGCAGCTGATTTCGTTGCGGTAGAGGACGAATTCATAGCAGCACAGGAGCGTGAACATGATGAATAATAAAACATTGTCTTATCTGGGACTCTCCATGCGTGCAGGCAAACTTGTAACAGGTGAAGAAATTGTACTTAAAGCGATCCGTTCTTCCGAAGCTAAAATGGTTATTGTTGCGGGTGACGCCTCGGCCAATACACAAAAGAAATTTCGCGACAAATGCGGGACATATAAAGTTCCACTGGTGATCGGATTTGACCGGGATAGTCTGGGTTCAAGTATCGGTAAAGAAACGCGGGTTGTTCTTGCAGTAACGGATCGAGGGTTTGCAAAAATGATCTCCAAGCAAGTCGGTATAATGTCGGAGGTGGAGTATATTGAGTAAACAGGAAAACAAGGATAAATTGCGAGTTTATGAATATGCGAAGTCCCTTAATATGAGTAGTAAAGAAATTATAACCATTCTTAAAAAGCTGGATATTCCCGTAAACAATCATATGAGTGTCATGGAGAATGGTTCAGTCGGTAAGGTGGAACAATTTTTTAAAGACATAAAATCCACTGCCGCTTCCAAACAGAGCAATGAAGCAAAATCCGTTGCTACTTCGTCAGTGCGCAGTGACAAAACAGTGGACAGCAACAAGCCGGCCGGCGGAGTGAACACGCCGAATAGCAGCAACCCATCCGGTAGTCCCGTACAAACAAAAATACAACAGGAAAAGCAGGTAGGTATGAACAATAGACCAAATTCCAACAATAACAATGGCTCCCAAAGACCTAGCGGCCAAGACAGCCGCAACAGAACGAACTCTTCCCAAGGCTCAAGCCAAGGAGGACAATCAAGTAATCGTCCAAGACCAGCTCAAGGTGGACAAAGCAGTACAGCATCCCGTCCGCAAAGTACGGGTCAACGTCCATCGAATAGCGGTGGCGGTCAAACAAGAAGCGCAGGACCGAACAGCGGTGGCAATACTGGCACTGGCGGCAACCGTACTGGTGGGCAAGGACAGAGCTCAGGACAAGGCCAACGCAGAGGCGGCCAAGGTAATTCCGGCAATAACAACAATAGCGGCAACCGTTCAAACAGCGGTGGCGGTGGACGTCGTTATGACGACAACCGTGGCGGCAACTTCCGCGGTAATCGTGGCGGCAAGAACAATCGCAACAGAAATCAACAACAGTACCAACAACGTGAGAAAATTGATAACACACCTAAGAAAATCATCGTACGTGGTGACATGACTGTTGGTGAAACAGCGAAATTGCTCCATAAAGATGCTTCTGAAGTTATCAAAAAACTCATCGCAATGGGTGTAATGGCAACGATTAACCAAGAGCTTGATATCGAAACAATCCTGTTGCTTGCTGGAGAGTTCGGTGTTGAGGTTGAAGTGAAAATTGTCCTTGAAGATGATCGCTTCGAAACACTGGAAGAGAATGATGATCCTGCTGATTTGCAGTCTCGTCCACCAGTAGTTACGATTATGGGTCACGTTGACCATGGTAAAACAACATTGCTTGATGCAATTCGTTCAACGAATGTAACGGGCGGAGAAGCAGGCGGTATCACGCAGCATATCGGTGCTTATCAAGTTGAAATTAACAACAAAAAAATCACGTTCCTAGATACACCAGGTCACGAAGCGTTTACTGCTATGCGTGCACGTGGAGCACAGGTTACGGATATTACAATTATTGTTGTAGCTGCAGATGACGGTGTTATGCCACAAACTGTTGAGGCGATTAACCATGCCAAAGCTGCTGGGCTTCCAATTATCGTAGCTGTCAACAAAATTGACAAGCCGGGTGCAGATGCGGATAAAGTAAAACAAGAATTGACCAACTATGAACTCGTTCCGGAAGAGTGGGGCGGCGACACCATCTTTGTTAACGTTTCAGCGAAACAAAGAATTGGTCTAGAAGGTCTGCTTGAAATGATCCTGCTCGTTGCAGAAGTGAACGAGTACAAGGCAAACCCGGACAAACGTGCCCGTGGTACAGTGATCGAAGCCGAGCTGGATAAAGGACGTGGCCCAGTTGCCCGTATTCTCGTACAGCACGGTACACTGAAAGTCGGAGATGCTTTTGTTGCAGGTAACTGCTTCGGTCGTGTACGTGCGATGGTGAATGACAAAGGTCGCCGTTTAAAAGAAGCTGGACCTTCAACACCTGTAGAAATTACCGGTCTGACTGAGGTTCCAGGTGCGGGAGATCCGTTCATGGTGTTTGAAGATGAGCGTAAAGCGCGTTCTATCGCCGACAAACGTGCCATTACACAACGTGAATCCGATCTGGGTACAAACACACGTGTGACATTGGATGATCTGTTCCAACACATCAAAGACGGTGAAATTAAAGACTTGAATGTAATCATCAAAGGTGACGTACAAGGTTCGGTTGAAGCATTGAAGGGTTCCCTTGCGAAGATCGAAGTTGAAGGTGTACGCGTGAAAATCATTCATAGCGGCGCTGGTGCAATCACAGAGTCTGACATCATTTTGGCTGCGGCATCCAATGCCATCGTGATTGGTTTCAACGTTCGTCCTGATAATCAGGCGAAAGCGACTGCAGATCAAGAGCAAGTAGACATTCGTCTGCATCGCGTTATCTACAGCGTTATCGAAGAAATTGAACAAGCAATGAAAGGTATGCTTGATCCGATTTACAAAGAAAAAGTAATCGGTCATGCTGAAGTTCGTAGCACGTTCTCCATCAGTAAAGTCGGCACCATTGCTGGATGTATGGTTACCTCGGGTAAAATTACGCGTTCCGCGGAAGCACGCCTGATTCGTGATGGCATCGTCCTTTACGAAGGTAAGCTGGATTCCCTGAAACGTTACAAAGATGATGCCAAAGAAGTAGCCCAAGGTTACGAGTGCGGTATCACGCTGGATAAATACAATGATCTCAAAGAAGGCGACATTATCGAAGCCTTCATTATGGAGACAGTACAACGATAAGCAAGGAAGCATGAGGTGAACAACAATGGCTAAGATTCGTACAGGTAGAGTGGGCGAGCAGATCAAGAAAGAATTAAGTCTGCTCATCCAGTCTGAACTGAAAGATCCTCGTATCGGCTTTATTACCGTAACGGGAGTCGAAGTGACAGGCGATTTGTCGCAAGCCAAGGTTTATCTGAGTGTCTTCGGTGAACAGGAACAAAAGGATAACTCGCTTAAAGCGCTGGCAAAAGCAAATGGATTTTTGCGTTCAGAACTGGGCAAGCGTATCCGGTTTCGACATGTTCCCGAGTTGATATTCAAGATTGACGAATCTATTGCATATGGCAGCCGAATTGAGAAGCTGCTTGGTGATATCGGTACCGACAAGAACGAATCCGAGTAACAGAATAAAGGAGACGGCAATGCACACTTATGAACAGGCGCTTCAGGACGGAAAGCAATTTCTGCTGGAGCATGATGATTACCTGGTCGTGTCGCATGTACAGCCGGACGGTGACGCAGTCAGCTCGACGGTAACGGTGGGCTGGCTGCTGTCATGTCTGGGCAAGACATTCACGATGATTAATGAAGGTGAAATTCCACAACGCATGAATTTTCTGTGGGAAGCTGGCAAGATCGTGAACATGACCGAACAACCACCGGCGCGGAAATATAAAGCGATAATCTGTGTGGATTGTGCAGACTTTTCCAGAGTAGGGCTGACTCGTCATTGTTTCGAAGAAGATGCTGTCATTTTAAATATTGATCATCATCCGACCAATGACGCGTATGGCACAGTAAACATCATTAAGCCAGACGCTGCAGCAACGGCTGAAATTCTGTTTGATTTCCTCAACCTTTTCCCAGTGAAATGGAACAAGGATTCGGCTACAGCAGTCTATACAGGATTGCTAACAGACACAGGTGGATTCCGCTATGCCAATACGAGTCCTAATGTGATGACCACTGCATCCAAATTGCTTGAACATGGTGTGGATGGACCTTATCTCGCACAGATTTTGCTTGAGCAGGTTACACTTCCCCAAGTCCGAATATTGAATCAGGCCCTCTCAAGTCTGCAAATGTCTGACGATGGCAAGATTGCTTGGGTAGTCATTACACCAGAAGACATGATCGCTTGTGGTGCGGCCAATGAAGATCTTGAAGGGGTAGTCAATTACCCGCGTAACATTCAAGGTGTGGAAGTGGGCATCTTTTTTAAAGTAATCAATGACAATGCGGTGAAAGTATCTCTTCGGTCAGCTGGCAAGGTTGATGTTGCCTCGCTTGCACAGAACTTTGGTGGAGGCGGACATGTACTAGCAGCTGGATGTCGCGTGGAGGGCAAGTTGGAAGATATCGTCGAACTAGTGCTGAAGCAGGTGAATGCTCAATGGTAAAACCATTTGAAGGTGTACTCCCAGTGTATAAACCAGCGGGATTTACTTCTCATGATGTTGTGGCCAAAATGCGTCGCATTCTCAAGATGAAACGTATTGGTCATACAGGCACATTGGACCCGCAAGTTACTGGTGTACTTCCGCTCTGCCTAGGACGGGCAACACGTGTGGTGGAGTACATGCAGGAGCTTCCCAAGGAATACCTGGCTACGCTACGACTGGGTCTGTCCACTGATACGGAGGATATGACGGGTGAGGTTATTGAGCGGTCAGAAACGGCTGTTGAGGTGACACAGGAACAGGTTCAGCAGGTGCTGGAGCAATTCCTGGGCACCATCTCACAGGTTCCGCCAATGTATTCTGCGGTCAAAGTGGATGGGAAGCGTCTCTACGAGCTTGCTCGTGAAGGCAAAACGGTAGAGCGCAAGAGTCGTGAAGTGACGATCTATGAGCTGGAATTGACAGGAATCGAGAATCAAGGCGACACTACGGATATATCGTTCCGCGCTTTATGTTCCAAAGGGACATATATTCGAACGTTATGCGTGGATATCGGCAGAAAATTGGGATATCCGTCCACCATGCTACACCTGGAGCGCACGATATCGGCCGGAATTTCCGCTGATCATTGCCTTCATTTTGAAGAAGTGGAACAACGCATGAGCGATGGGACGTTAGCTGAGGTGTTGATTCCGGTTGATGAAGCCATCTCTTCCATTCCGGCACATACGGTGGGTGCGGATCAGGCCAAGGGAGCACTTCAGGGTCAGAAATTGTCGGCGCGTTTGCTCGAACCGCCTGCAGAGCAACCTGGTCTACTGCGGTTATATGATCAGGATGGGACGTTTCTGGGGATATTTGAGCGGGATGAACTGAAAGCAACGGTGAGAGCTGTTAAAGTCTTTTTGCCGGAATAAAGAGGTTCCTGGTTTGAGTGGTGGTACTCAAGCCTGGCCTATCAAGTGAAATGCAGGTGAATGATTGTGAAAACCGTAATGCTAACCTATCCGCAGACGTTACATTCGGCTGTTCAGGGCACACATCCCCAAGTGCTCGCGATCGGTCAATTTGACGGGCTGCATCTCGGACATGCAAGTGTCATTTTGTCAGCTGTCCGCATTGCACGCGAAACGGGCATGCAGGCAGCGGTGATGACCTTTCATCCTCATCCGAAGGAAGTTATGCGCAAAGGGGATTACGAGGGTTATCTAACTCCCTTGAGAGATAAAGAAGACATCCTGGCAGGGATGGGTGTAGACGTTCTCTACGTGGTCGAATTCAATGAGGAGTTCTCAAGGTTGGAGCCGCAGCAATTTGCACATGATCTACTGCTTCCGCTTCAGACTCGAACAGCGGTAGTTGGTTTTGACTTCCGCTTCGGTCACAAGGGAGCAGGGGATGAGCAGCTTCTTCGCACATTGGGAGAAGGCGAAATGACGGTGGAAACTGTGCCTCCATTCCTGTTAAATGGTGAGAAGGTAAGCAGTTCTCTCATTCGTGGCCTGTTGAAGCGTGGAGATATGGACGAAGCCAGTCAATGGCTCGGACGACCTTACAGCATCAGGGGAACCGTAATTCATGGGGAGAAACGTGGACGGACCATTGGTTTTCCTACCGCTAACCTTGAACTTACAGATCATTATGTTACGCCAGCGAAAGGCGTTTACGCTGTTCGTGTGCAGTATGGGGAGCAGGAACTGCGTGGCGTCATGAACCTTGGTGTGAAACCTACCTTTCACGAAAACGGGATGAAACCTACGTTTGAGGTGCACTTGCTTGATTTTGATGGGCAGATATATGACCAGGAATTAAAGGTTGATCTCGTTCACTACATTCGTGCAGAGCGAAAATTTGACTCGATTGATGCCTTGATCAGTCAGATTCGTGAAGATGCATTAACCGCCGCCCGCCTGTTATCTTAAGGCTCAGGACAAAATATAGGTTTACATTTACTTTGTCTGGGCAACTATGATATAATGTACTACGTTGTCGTTTGAGACAACACATAACCTTGGCTTGGTTGCTCGCTCTCACCGGCGGTGACGAGGCTAATGGCGATTATAATGAAGGAGGTGAATAGGATGGCATTGACTCAAGAACGTAAACAACAACTGATCGACGAGCACAAAACTCATGAGTCCGATACTGGATCACCTGAGGTGCAAGTTGCTATCCTTACGGAAAACATCAGAAGTTTGACAGACCACTTGCGTACGCACAAGAAAGACCACCACTCACGTCGTGGACTTTTGAAAATGGTAGGTCAACGTCGTAAGCTTTTGGCTTACGTGAAAAACAAAGATGTTAAACGTTACAGCGCACTGATCGAAAAACTCGGATTGCGTCGTTAATTATCGTACATGTTTTCAAAATCAACCTGGCTGTTATCCGTCATTCCTTTGTCTAAAAGGACAAGCGGAGCTTACAGCCGGGTTGTTTTGTAGATGAACATGTTGCCATATATTTGTAGCTGATGGCTCCGCAAGGAGCTTTTGTTTTGCAAGTGAGCATGTTGCTGTGGAGTTAATGAATGCAGGACAAGCAGGAAATACTGTGAAAATGCAGAATCCATTGTGTTAGGAACGAATAAAAGGAGGGATTTCATGGAACAGCGTGTTGAAATGCAGCTTGGTGGAAGAACGCTTACGCTTGAAACAGGGCGTTTGGCCAAGCAGGCTAATGCTGCCGTTAAGGTAACGTACGGGGATACCGTTGTATTGTGTACCGTGACAGCATCAAGTGAGCCTAAAGATCTGGACTTTTTCCCATTAACGGTAAACTATGAAGAAAGATTGTATGCCGTAGGTAAAATCCCAGGTGGATTTATTAAACGTGAAGGCAGACCAAGTGAGAAAGCGATTCTTTCGAGCCGTTTGACAGACCGTCCGATTCGTCCTTTGTTCCCGGAAGGTTTCCGGAATGATGTACAAGTTCTGAATATCGTTATGAGTGTGGATCAGGACTGCGAACCGCAAATTGCTGCCATGATCGGTACATCGGCTGCACTGAGCATTTCGGATGTTCCATTTAGCGGACCGATTGGTGGCGTAAAAGTTGGACGTATTGATGGCGAGTTCATCATCAACCCAACGATTGCACAGCTTGAGGTAAGTGAGATTGAGCTCGTTGTTGCAGGAACCAAAGATGCCATCATGATGGTTGAAGCAGAAGCTAACGAAGTTCCGGAAGAAGTAATGCTTGAAGCAATCATGTTCGGACATGACGAAATCAAGAATATTGTTGCAGTAATCGAACAACTCGTACAAGTGGCTGGTAAAGAAAAAATGGCTGTGAAATTGCATGCCGTTAATGCTGAAGTTAGCAGCAGTGTACGTGAGTTTGCCAGTGCTCGTCTGGTTGAAGCTGTTAAAATTGCTGAGAAACATGCGCGTCAGGATGCTATTGATGTCGTGAATGACGAAACCGTTGCTCACTTCGAAGAGAAGTATATCGAGACTCCTGAACTGCTCAAAGATGTGAAAGAAGTGCTACACGATATCGTTAAAGAAGAAGTGCGCCGTCTTATCACACATGATAAAGTTCGTCCGGATGGACGTGGACTCGCTGAGATCCGTCCAATTGAATGTGATACTTCCCTGCTGCCACGTACTCACGGTTCAGGTCTGTTCACTCGTGGTCAAACACAGGCGCTCAGCATCTGTACACTTGGTGCATTGGGTGATGTTCAGATTTTGGACGGAATCAGTCTTGAAGAAACGAAACGTTTCATGCATCATTACAACTTCCCGCCGTTCAGCGTAGGTGAAGCTCGTCCATTGCGTGCTCCAGGCCGTCGCGAAATCGGACATGGTGCTCTGGGTGAGCGTGCTCTTTCCAAAGTAATTCCTTCCGAAACAGACTTCCCATACACAATTCGTCTGGTATCCGAAGTATTGGAATCCAACGGTTCAACTTCCCAGGCCAGTATTTGTGCCAGCACATTGGCTATGATGGATGCAGGTGTACCAATCAAAGCTCCAGTAGCGGGTGTAGCTATGGGTCTGATCAAAGACGGAGATCATGTATCCATCCTGAGTGATATTCAAGGTATGGAAGATCACCTCGGTGACATGGACTTCAAAGTAGCAGGAACACCTGATGGTGTAACAGCTATTCAAATGGACATCAAAATTGATGGCATTGATCGTCAAATTTTGTCCGAAGCATTGGCTCAAGCCAAAGAAGGTCGTATGCACATCTTGAGCAAAATGACCGAAGTGATGAAAACTCCACGTGAGCAGTTGTCACAATATGCCCCTAAAATTACAACGATGCATATCAATCCGGACAAAATCCGTGATGTTATCGGTGCAGGTGGTAAAATTATCAATAAAATCATCGAGGAAACCGGTGTTAAAATTGATATTGAACAGGATGGACGTGTCTTTATCGCTTCTTCCAACCAAGAGATGAACGATAAAGCCAAATCAATCATCGAAGGTATCGTGCGTGAAGTACTGGTCGGTGAGATTTATGTAGGTAAAGTGAAACGTGTTGAGAAGTTTGGTGCATTCGTTGAAGTATTGCCGAACAAAGAAGGTCTGGTTCACATCTCACAATTGTCCACAGAGCGTGTGGCTAAAGTGGAAGATGTTGTTGCCATTGGTGATTCCATTACGGTAAAAGTAACGGAAATTGACCCACAAGGCCGTATCAACTTGTCCCGCAAAGCCGTATTGACTGCCGAAGCTCCGGCTCAATCATAGGCTGCGTGCCTTCGTTTTTTTGAAAAGATAGATTGAATGAAGAGACAGAATGTGAATTTCTGGCTCTTTTTTTAACGTTTAAATACCTTTATGAACGATTGGCTACCCATAAAGCCTTTGAATTCAGCTTTGAAGATACTTTACATGAACAGCTTGTTTTATTCATATTCTTGCCCTTGTCCTCATATGATGGGGACAAAGACGGCGGGAGGATGGAGCTGTGGGAAACCAATCCAAAAAGCTGGCAGCTGTTCTGGTAGGTATGGCAGCTGTCATACTGGTCGGACAAGTGGGCAGTGTACGTACATACATTACGGAAATCCGTGATGGGCCAGGCACGCAAAATGCATTTGATATGTTCAAAGAGGCAACTGGAGAAGAGCAGCTGTTGTCGGCGATCCGGGATAAAGCGGCCGAAACGAAAATCGCTCCGGTCAATGCCAGAGTAGATCGGGTCTGGAAAGCGATACCTGGGTATAACGGAATAGAGATTGATGTGGAAGCCACGTATCGCAAAGCACTTGGTGGGACGCTGAATACCAAGATAGCGTATGTCTATCGGCAGACTGTACCTGAAATCCAGCTTAAAGATTTGGGTGCACACCCGATTTACCGGGGAAATGCCGAAAAACCAATGGTGTCTTTCATGATTAATGTAGCGTGGGGCAATGAATTTATTATCCCGATGCTAGAAACGCTTGATGCCGAAAAAGTCAAAGCTACTTTTTTTCTGGATGGAAGCTGGTTGAGCAAAAACGAGGAACTGGCCAAAGAAATCCAAAAGCGTGGACATGAATTATCAAATCATGCATACTCACATCCGAATATGAGTCGGTTGAGTACGGAGCGGGCCAAGCTGGAAATCAGCAAAACCCAGGACCTGCTCAAAGAAAAGTTGGGTGTGGAGAACCACTGGTTTGCACCACCTTCCGGTGATTTTAATCAACAAACGGTCGACATTGCCTCTGGGATGGGACTTCAAACGGTACTTTGGACACTGGATACCGTGGATTGGCGCAAACCAAGTTCTGATTCTGTTGTAGCAAAGATCGCTAAAAACGTGGAAGCCGGTACATTAATTCTGATGCACCCCACTGCTGCTTCTTCAGGAGCTTTAAAAGGAATGATTGATTCCATACGGGCTAAGGGTTTGACGCTTGGAACCGTTAGTGAAACGTTGTCATCCGAGCGGGTGAAGGGATCAGCGGTTGAGTGAATGATGTTTTTTTGTTAATATCAAACAGTTGGAACCAAATGTCGATTTCAATTTTACGTTGAAATCCAGGCAATTATAGAGATGTAGGAGGGCCAACCGTGAAAAAAATTCAGCTGGGCAATGGCCTCAGAGTTGTCATGGAACAGATTCCGACCTGTCGTTCCGTGTCATTTGGAATATGGGTCAAGACAGGTTCTCGCAATGAGCAGCCTGCAAGCAACGGAGTGTCCCATTTTATTGAGCACATGCTGTTCAAGGGAACGGATCGTTATGATGCCAAAGCGATTGCGGAGCAATTTGATGCAATTGGTGGTAATGTGAATGCGTTCACTTCGAAAGAATACACTTGTTATTACGCCAAAGTATTGGATGAACATCTGCCAATAGCTGTCGATGTGTTGTCCGATATGTTCTTCCGCTCTAAAATGGATGATGGTGAACTGCTCAAGGAGAAAAACGTTATTCTGGAAGAAATATCGATGTATGAGGATACGCCGGATGACATGGTCCATGATCTTATGGCCTTGGCCGCCTATGGTGAGCATCCGCTCGCTTATCCGATTCTGGGTACCGAAGAGCGTCTCAAGGCGATGGACTCCAGCCATCTGCGTGCATATATGAAGGAACACTACACGATTGAGAATACCGTTATTAGTATCGCAGGTAACATTGATGACAGTGTGATCGATTTGATGGAAAAGCATTTTGGTGCTTTTGATGTCAACGGTGTGGCTGAACAAGTTACGCTGCCTGCATTCCAGAGCGGGCAACTCTTCCACAAAAAGAAAACGGAACAAAATCATATCTGTATTTCGTTCCCGGGATGTAAGATCGGAGATCCGCTTCAATTTGCCATGGTCGTGCTGAATAATGCGATTGGCGGAGGCATGAGCTCCAGACTGTTCCAGGAAATTCGGGAGAAACGCGGTTTGGCTTATTCCGTTTATTCGTATCATAGTTCCCATGCGGATAGTGGACTCTTCACCATATATGCGGGTACAGCGCCGAAACAGACGAAAGAAGTTCTGGATCTGACCAAAGAGGTCCTGCACGATCTGGCTGTAAATGGATTGTCTGAAGATGAGCTCCGCAAAGGAAAAGAACAGCTGAAAGGCAGTTTGATCCTCAGTTTGGAAAGCACGGGCAGCCGGATGAACCGTCTTGGCAAAAACGAGTTGATGCTGGGCAGACACCATACGCTGGACGAAATGATTGCCAAAATTGAAGAAGTGACGATGGACGATGTCGATGCTGTGCTGGACCTGATGTTTGCTGAGCCATTTGCGCTCGCTATGGTCGGTGCTTCGGATCGTACGATCGCTGGATTAAGAAGGGATGATTTTGTTGCATTACGTTCAAATTCAAAAGTTACCGGGCAATGAAGATATTAAGTTGCCTCAAAAAATGTCAGAGCTGGCCTCCGGCTTTGATGTAGTTGCGGCATTGCAGGAAGAGGTTGTATTGCAGCCGGGACAGCGTACGTTGATTCCTACGGGACTCGCAATGGCTATGCCAGCTGGATTGGAGGCACAGGTTCGTCCTCGCAGTGGTTTGGCTTTCAAACACGGGATTACGTGTCTGAACACACCAGGTACTATTGATGCCGATTATCGTGGTGAAGTTAAGGTTCTTCTGATCAATCTGGGTCAGGAACCATTCACGATTGTACGTGGGGAACGTATTGCCCAAATCGTCTTTCAAACTGTTCCAGCAGTTGAATTAACAGAAGTAGCTGAACTGTCGGAAACGGTACGTGGAGAAGGCGGATTTGGTCATACTGGAAAATAAAGGATTCGAAACCAAGCTGTAAATAGGAGCATCTTCTGTAATAAGCGCTTCATAGTTTTATTTACTGAACATGTTCTCGAAGAGTCGTCCCCGCGGGGCGGCTCTTTTTTCTTTTTTTGAACGATAGAGTTAATTTTTTCTTTACAAGCTTCAATTATATTGTTTCACCCCCCTGTGGGCCACTGCATACGATAAGGCATACATGTGGTGAAAGGAGTGACGTCCCGATGCTGACCGGTGTCCGGATTATAGTCCTGGGCGGAGATGCGCGGCAGCTTGAAGTCATTCAAAAATGCGCAGAGCTGGATGCTACGGTAAGTGTGGTGGGCTTCGATAAGCTGGAGCGTTCCATTCCGGGTATCGAACACCAGGAATTGGAGGACGATGTATTTGCTTCGGCAGATGTGCTGGTGCTTCCTGTGGTTGGGTGTGACGATAAAGGGGAAGTAAGCACTTCGTTCAGTGATACACCGATTTTTTTGAAAAAGGAACATGTTGCGGCACTGCCGGAGCATTGTATTGTGTTCACGGGTATGGCGAAGCCTTTTTTACGTGATTTGTGCCGGGAAAATGGTCTGCGGCTTGTTGAAGTACTCGATCGTGATGATATCGCGCTCTACAACTCCATTCCGACAGCCGAAGGCGCCATTGCCATGGCGATTCGGGAAACGGACTTCACGATCCACGGCTCGGAATGTATTGTACTTGGATTGGGGCGAACAGGTTTCACAATGGCCAAAACGCTTCAGGGACTTGGGGCAAATGTACGGGTGGGAATCAGGCGCGAAGAGGATGCTGCTCGAGCAGCCATAATGGGCTGGAAGCCTTTCATAACAACGGATTTGGCCGCTCAAACCGGGGAAGTTGACTTGCTTTTTAATACGATACCGACTATGATAATCACAGCACAAATCCTGTCCAAAATGCCGCAAAAAGCAGTCATTATCGACCTCGCATCCGCTCCTGGTGGCTGTGATTTCAGGTATGCCGAAAAACGCGGTATTAAAGCGCTGCTTGCGCCTGGCCTCCCCGGCATTGTTGCTCCCAAAACGGCTGGCGGCATTATTGCCGACGTGTTAATCCGTTTGCTTTTGGAAGAACAAAACGCACGGGAGGTTGAACAATGAACTGGCAGGGAAAAACGGTAGGTTACGCAATTACAGGTTCTCATTGTACGTTTGAAGAGGTTATGCCGGTGATTAGCCGCTTCGTGGCCGAAGGCGCCAATGTTGTCCCGATTATTTCCAATTCGGTTCAGACTACGGATACACGCTTTGGGACCGCGCAAAATTGGCAAAAACAGTTGAAAGATATAACGGGGAATGATATCATTTCTACAATTGTTGAGGCAGAGCCGTTAGGTCCTTCCAAGCTGCTTGATGTGCTCGTAATTGCTCCATGCACAGGCAACACGACGAGCAAGCTGGCTAACGCGATGACGGACAGTCCGGTTTTAATGGCAGCCAAAGCCCAGATGAGAAATCAACGTCCGCTGGTACTCGCCATTTCCACCAATGACGGGCTGGGGTTGAATGCTGCGAACATCGCTAAGCTGCTGGTGGCCAAATATTTGTATTTTGTACCATTTGGGCAGGATGATCCGGTGAAAAAACCGAACTCGTTAGTGGCCAAAATGGAGCTGATTCCGGAGGCATGCTGGAGTGCGCTTGAAGGCAAACAGTTACAGCCAATGATTGTGCAGCGTTCTGCACAGGCTTGATGGTTCTTGGGTCCGCCGTAACATCAGTTTGTTTCAGACAGGGCTCTGTACAGACTTAGTTACGGGGATAACGGTTATACGCTTGAAGAAATGAAGCTGGTTCGAGAGACAAAGAAAATCATGAGGGACGTTATGCTGGCATAAACAGCTACCTGTGTCCACGTTCCTTTCTTTAAAAGGGAATTCCTGCTTGCAACGAGATTAGGTCAGGCAAGCGGGAACAGTGCACGGAGAATGTGTGCGTCATGATCTCGATAACAACCGCGGCCTTCATTTGGGATTGTTTCACACAATCGGATGAAGAGCGGCATGAAATGCCGTATAAAATGCTGAAATTATCGCATCGGAACGCTCCCTAGGGTGATCCATTTGTTGATTGACCCGTGTCCAGTCTTCTTGCGTACACAAATGGAGGAATAAAGATGCGCATCATGGTACAGAAATTCGGAGGTACGTCTCTCTCTACCGTTCAGGCGAGAGAGCATGTGCTCCGTCATGTTAAACGTGAACTTGAAGCAGGATTGAGTCTGGTTATCGTTGTGTCAGCGATGGGTCGCCGCGGCGAGCCTTACGCTACGGATACGTTACTGGACTGGGCTGCACAGAACGGAAATGCACTATCTGCACGCGAAAAGGATTTACTGCTGTGCTGTGGTGAAATTATATCTGCGACGACTTTGAGCAGTCTGCTTGAACATGAAGGCATTCCAACTACAGTGCTGACCGGTGCACAAGCAGGTTTTGTGACGGACGACAATTTCGGGAATGCCCGAATTTTGGATGTCCGTCCTGTTCGTGTGCTGGAGCAGCTTCAGAGTGGGCGTGTTGTCATAGTTACAGGATTCCAGGGGCAGACCGAGAGCGGTGACTTTACGACGCTTGGTCGTGGAGGAAGTGATACGTCAGCAACAGCCCTTGGGGCAGCATTACACGCAGAAATGGTGGATATATATACGGATGTAAATGGGATACTGACAGCAGATCCACGTATTGTGGAGGACGCGCGTCCGTTGACCGTCGTGAGTTATGCTGAGATATGTAATATGGCCCATCAAGGAGCTAAGGTAATTCATCCACGTGCAGTCGAGATTGCGATGCAATCCCAGATTCCAGTGCGTGTACGGTCTACCTTTGCAGATAGTGAAGGGACACTGGTTACGCATCCAGAAGGATTCCAGGATGTGCAGACAGGCATTGTTGACCGATATGTAACAGGGATTGCCTATGTAAGTAATGTTACGCAAATAACGGTGGAAGTGCCAGGCGGTGCAGATCGTTTGCAGCTGAAAGTGTTCAAAACGATGGCTGAAAATTCGATTAGCGTAGATTTTATTAATGTTACCCCCTTGGGAGTTGTCTATACCGTTTTCGATAGTGATTCCGAGAAAGCCATTCAGGTACTGCAGGAAATTGGTCTTAAACCGCAAAGTCTTTCGGGATGTGCCAAAGTTTCCGTCATCGGCGGAGGCATCAACGGAGTGCCAGGCATTATGGCACGGATTGTGGAATCCTTGACACTGGCGGACATCCAGATCCTGCAATCTGCAGATTCCAATACAACGATTTGGGTACTTGTGAAAAAAGAAGATATGGTTCAAGCTCTAAGGGCGCTTCACGCCTCATTCGAACTTCACTTGTAGGACTTTGAAGTCAGCGGAGCCGGACCTGTTTTGAAGGAGGAATCGAATTGGACTTTGGAAGATTGATTACAGCAATGGTCACTCCGTTCAACGAACAAGGGGGGATCCATTGGGAGGAAACTGCACGTCTGATTGACTATTTGATTGAAGATCAAAAGTCAGAGACGCTCGTTATTTCAGGAACAACTGGAGAATCTCCCACGCTTAGCGACAAAGAAAAAGTAGAGCTATTCGAATTCGCAGTAAAACATGTGGCTGGACGGTGCAAAATCATTGCTGGAACGGGTAGCAATAACACCGCCCATTCAATCCATCTGACTCAGGACGCTGAACGTGCTGGTGTAGATGGCGTTTTGCTGGTTGTTCCTTATTACAACAAACCAAGTCAAGAGGGAATGTTTAGACACTTTGAAGCGATCGCAAACGCGACGAAACTGCCAGTTATGTTGTATAACGTTCCTGGACGTACGGCAGCCAGTCTTTCGGCTGCAACAACGCTTCGTTTGGCACAGATTCCTAACATTGTAGCTACGAAGGAATGTGTATCTTTGGAGCAAGTCACGCAGATTGCTGCGGGTGCACCGGGACATTTCAGGGTGTATTCCGGTGACGATGCTTCTGGCTTGCCTGCTATTGCAGTAGGTGCTCACGGGATCGTTAGCGTTGCTAGCCATGTGGTAGGCGCTGAAATGAAACAAATGATTGATGCCTACTTCGGTGGTGCGCCAGTACAGGCAGCTCAGATACATCAGAAGCTGTTTCCGGTGTTCAAAGGCCTGTTCGAGTGCCCGCAGCCTTTACCGAACCCTGTAGCGGTGAAATACGCTCTGACATTGCGTGGTCTGAACGTAGGATCTGTACGCCTTCCGCTTATAGCCGCAACAGAGGATGAGGAAGGCTTTATTCGTGCCTTGTTTAACTAGCAATGATACGATATCGAACTGATTTGTTCACTTTTATAAATCTATAGAAATTGCAGAAGAACCGTTTCTCGTTTAAGACGAGGCGGTTCTTTTTTTTGACGATGATTGTTAGGTTTCTTTTCACAACTGGAGGCAAACGTAGAGGTTAACGAGAGAGTGACTTGTTTTTTTTGTTTTTAATCATGTATAATGATGTCAAGTGACTGGGTGCGGTATTTTTTTGAAATTGAAAGCGACATCGTTTCTGGTGTAGCTTTGTGGTGAAAAAGGAAGGAACGGCTAAGAAGGATCATTTTTCAAAATCCATCTTGTTGGTGAAGGGGAATAACTTCGAAGAACTTCTTCCAAATATCGTGAATAAAGGTGCTCTTTTGCATTTATCCCTATTTACGGGCATGGATGTGATGGACTGCTTTTCTTAACTTACAATAAAATAATAAGGTACGACGTCCAACTACCATAGGAGGTTTAGATTCATTTGTCTAAGAAAAATAACAACGATAAACTGATGATTTTTGCTTTGGGCGGCGTAGGCGAGATTGGTAAAAATATGTACGTCATCCAATACGCGAACGACATTGTAGTCGTAGATGCTGGTCTTAAATTCCCGGAAGAAGATATGCTTGGAATCGACATTGTCATTCCTGACATCTCTTATCTGACTGAAAACCGTGACAAAGTAAGAGGAATTATTTTGACTCACGGACATGAGGATCATATCGGTGGTCTGCCATATGTTCTGAAACACCTGAATGTTCCGGTATACGGAACAAAGCTTACTCTCGGACTTGTGGAGAACAAGCTGAAAGAAGCCAACTTGCTGGGTGAAACAAAACGCATCCTGATTGATGCGGATTCCGAGATCCAACTCGGCTCTGTACTGAAAGCAACGTTCTTCGCTACTAACCATAGTATTCCGGATTCCGTCGGCGTATGTGTCGAAACACCGGAAGGCGCTGTTGTTCATACAGGTGACTTCAAATTTGACCACACTCCAGTCAATGGTCAATATGCAGATCTCCAGCGTATGGCACAGATCGGAACCAATGGCGTACTTGCCCTCTTGTCCGATAGTACCAATGCTGAGAAACCTGGATTTACACCTTCGGAGAAAAATGTGGGTATCGTTCTGGAAGATATTTTCCGTAAAGCAAGCCAGCGTGTCGTTGTAGCAACGTTTGCTTCCAACGTACACCGGATTCAACAGGTTATCAATGCAGCTGAAGTAACTGGACGTAAAGTCGCAGTTATTGGACGCAGTATGGTAAATGTGGTGGGTATTGCTTCTGAACTGGGTTACCTTGAGATTCCAGACGGCATGATCATTGAGCCGGAAGAAGTAGGCAAAATGGCTGCTGACCGTGTAGTAATTCTCTGCACAGGTAGTCAAGGCGAGCCGATGTCAGCATTGACACGTATGGCTCGTTCCACACATCGTAAGGTAGATATTTTGCCTGGTGATACAGTAATTATTGCTGCAACTCCAGTTCCAGGTAATGAGAAATATGTAGGCCGTACAATTGACGAACTGTTCCGTCTGGGTGCCAACGTGCATTACAGCGGTGCAAACAGTGGCGTTCACGTATCCGGTCACGGTAGCCAGGAAGAGCTGAAACTGATGCTTAACCTGATGAAACCTAAATATTTCCTGCCGATTCACGGTGAATTCCGTATGCAGCGCCGCCACGCGGTATTGGCTGAATCTGTAGGTATTGATCCGGACAATATTTTCATTACGGATATCGGTGAAGTGGTTGAAATTCAAGGTGGAGCAGCACGCAAGGCAGGTAAAGTTACTGCAGGTAACGTGTTGATCGACGGCTTGGGTGTAGGCGATGTAGGTAACATCGTATTGCGTGACCGTAAATTGCTGTCACAGGATGGCATTCTGGTTGTCGTGGTAACACTGAGCAAACAGGATGGCAAAATTGTTTCCGGTCCGGACATCATCTCCCGTGGATTTGTCTATGTACGCGAATCGGAAGGACTGCTTGATGAAGCCAATCGCATCGTCAGCAGCACATTGCAGAAGTTGATGAGTGAGAACGTTAACGAATGGGCTTCACTCAAAACGAATGTTAAAGATGCACTCGGACGCTTCTTGTATGAGCAAACTCGTCGTAGACCGATGATTTTGCCAATCATTATGGAAGTTTAAAATAAATCAACAAAAACATAAATTCAGGCACACAGTCGCCTCTTCTCTACGAGTAATATTGGACGGTTCCTCGTAGAGAAGGGGCTTTTTTTGTCGTTTTCTGGCCCTACACCAGATTATGGAGAAATTGATTAGTGATCGGGTATAAGTCAGCTGGAACATTCCCCATACTAAGGAAATACATTACATGTTTCTGGAGAAGGGGATTAATCGAATGAGCGAATATATGAAAAACAAGCAAACACCGAAATCGGAACAACCGGGCACCGAGGCACCGGAAGTGCCTGCACAAGAGGAAAAGACCATGTCACCTGTAACGGAGGCTATTCAGCAATTTGGACAGACGCAGTCACCCGCAGCTGAATCGAACATTTTCTGCATGACCATTATTGGCCAGGTAGAAGGGCATTTAATTTTACCTCCGCAAAATAAAACAACAAAGTATGAACACCTCATTCCGCAGCTGGTTGCAGCAGAGCAGAATCAGCGAATCGAAGGCATTCTGATTATTTTAAACACGGTAGGAGGAGATGTGGAAGCGGGCTTGGCTATTGCCGAAATGATTGCTTCACTCAGCAAACCTACGGTTACCGTCGTCATTGGAGGAGGGCATAGCATCGGGGTTCCAATCGCGGTTGCTTCAACCTATTCCCTGATCGCGGGTAGCGCAACAATGACCATTCATCCGATCCGTATGAACGGACTCGTGATAGGCGTGCCTCAGACGTTTGAGTACATGGAGAAGATGCAGGAACGTGTCGTAAGATTTGTTACGTCGCACTCCAATATCTCTGAAGAAATGTTCAAGGAACTGATGTTTAAGACAGGTGAACTCAACCGCGATATCGGAACAGCTGTGGGTAGCGCAGATGCGGTTAAATATGGATTGATGGATGCCGTAGGCGGGATCGGCCAGGCCATCGCCCAGTTGAATCAACTCATAGGAGACAAAAGACAGACGCTGCAGGCAGGGGGTTATACCCAATGACACTCTACACAGTGATGCCACCTGAACTGCTGTGGTCAGGGATGTGGAATGAGGGAGAAGACACACGGGAGATCAAGATGAACGGATTATTGATGCAGGTCAGACCTGTTAATGAACATGAGGCAGTCATTGTACGTTTACTTGAATGCCCCTTGGAAGCTTATCTGATTCCGGCCAATATGCCTGGATCTATCGTTCCACTTTCGGGTAACCCGGGACCAACATAACGCGACGAAATAAGACAAATTGAGCAGGAAAAGAACATATGTACGGATTATATTTGTATGGTATAATATTCTTCTGGGGGTGACCTGATTTTGGCCAGAAGAAAAAAGAGGAAAAAAAAGGCCGCGGCATTTAGCGGCGTTTTAAAATATGAAATTTACGGCATTGTGCTTATTACCCTTGCCGTCATTGCTTTGTCGGGTGAAGCAACCGTAGGACGCTCGCTTTCCAAGATGTTTGGATTGATGCTTGGCAAGTTCTATTTTGCGATTCCGCTTATAGGGATTTATTATGGCTTAATGGTGATGATTCATCGAAAATGGCCCAGCGGCTGGACAACGCGCAAGACAGGGCTCGTATTGCTGGTGTTTGCCTTAACCCTGATGAGTACTGTCTCTGCCATGCACCAGAAGCTTATACCGGTTGGAGCCCTTGAGCCTGGTGCTGTACTTACACAGATACATAATGATATGCAAACCGAGTTGCTTACGCCTGCTGCGCCAGGCGAACGGGATTCGATGCTCAATAAGGACATTAGCGGCGGTTATATAGGAGCGGCGCAGTTTGCCTTGTTCTTGTGGTTGTTTGGCAGCTTGGGAGCACGATTGATTATGATCGTGATGTTCATAATCAGCTTCATGCTGATTACTAATCTTTCTTATGTCGATTTGATCCGCATTTTCAGAACCAAGATATGGGATGCAGGAAGTGCGATGTACAAAAAGCTGGAGGCTAGACCGGCAGCACGTGCCACTTCAAGCTCTGCGGGCAAGAAAAACGGGAATGTCCGCAAAGTGGTGCCTGTTCCAGTGGACGACGAGGAAGATGATGACGATGATATGCAGGATCAGCAACTACCGAAACGAAAAGCACCGATATTTTTCCAACTCTTTGGAAAATGGGGTTCTGATCGGGAACGGACGAAGACTGAGCGTGGAGTGGACGAGGATGATTCTTTAGACACGGAACATGTCGTCTACCGAGCAGAGCAGGAAACCCCTGCAGATTCATGGCATGACGAGCCAATCATCGCATCCGATGCAATATCTCCCGCAGCAGTTCCTGTGCAATCAAGACCTAATTCGGCTCCAATCATCCGTGACTTCTTTGAACATGTCAGATCCGAGGATGCGGGTAAAGATGATGATCTGGATGATGCGTATCCTTTCCCAGATGATTTAACGGATAACATGCAGGGAGAAGAGCTTCCAATCAAGATCTCAGATGAACTTGTGGATAACAATGAGTGGCCTGGAGCGGCGGATGCTGGAACAGCAGTGATGGATGCTGTTGAAGGTAGTTCAGACGCTGAATCTACGTTGAGCAATGCAGCTCAAGGTCCGGTTGCTTCGGATACGGAAGGACAGGAAGTGCAACCTGTTAAGCCGCCTCCACCACCTCCGAAACCTTATAAACTTCCGTCGTTCAGGCTTCTTTCCAAGCCGAATAACGGAGGTAAGGGTGGCGACCAGAAGGATTATATGCAGACTGCACGCAAGCTGGAAGCAACGCTGGAAAGCTTCGGCGTTCGCGCCAAAGTACTTGAAGTAGTCAGAGGGCCTGCTGTTACACGATATGAGATTCAACCGGATATTGGAGTGAAGGTCAGCAGAATTGTAAGTTTGACAGACGATATTGCATTAGCCCTGGCGGCAAAGGATATCCGGATGGAAGCTCCAATTCCCGGCAAATCCGCTATCGGTATTGAGGTACCTAATGGAGAGGTATCCGTAGTAACGATGCGGGAGGTTATGGAGACTGCCACATTCCAGGAAGCCGAATCCAAAGTGACCATTGCATTTGGACGAGATATCTCTGGACAGACGATCATCGGTAATCTGGCTCGTATGCCCCATTTGCTAGTAGCTGGTGCGACGGGTTCAGGTAAATCAGTATGTATCAATGGTATTATTACCAGCATCCTGTACAAAGCGAAGCCAGATGAAGTGAAATTTCTGATGGTCGATCCCAAAATGGTTGAGTTGAACGTATATAACGGTATTCCGCATCTGATGGCACCTGTCGTAACTGACCCTAAAAGGGCTTCACTTGCTCTCAAAAAGATCGTCGTAGAGATGGAGAAAAGGTATGAGCTGTTCTCCAAATCCGGTACACGTAATGTTGAAGGTTACAACAATCTGATGAAAGACAACCCAGCGGCGGTTTTGCCTTATATCGTTGTTATCGTGGACGAGCTTGCTGACCTCATGATGGTCGCCGCAGGTGATGTGGAAGATGCGATTGCCCGATTGGCTCAGATGGCGCGTGCAGCCGGTATCCATCTGATCATTGCCACACAGCGCCCTTCTGTGGATGTTATCACTGGTGTAATCAAAGCCAACATCCCGTCCCGGATTGCCTTCGGTGTATCCTCTCAAGTGGATTCCCGAACCATTCTGGATATGGGTGGGGCCGAGAAGTTGTTAGGTCGTGGAGATATGCTGTTCATGCCAATGGGAGCTTCGAAGCCGGTTCGTGTACAAGGCGCTTTCATGAGTGATGAAGAAGTGGAAAATATCGTAAATTACGTGCGTGGTCAAGGTGAAGCGCAGTATGACGAATCCCTTGTGCCTGAGGTGGATGATTCCGTTCAGGCAGCAGATGAAGTGCAGGATGAGTTATATGAACAGGCGGTGCAGATTATTTTGGAGGCGAAGCAAGCCTCGGTTTCTCTGCTGCAGCGCCGAATGCGAGTAGGTTATACCCGCGCAGCACGTTTGATTGACTCCATGGAAGCCCGGGGTGTGATTGGTCCTTACGAGGGTAGCAAACCAAGGGAAGTACTGATCTCGCTGGAACAGTATCAACAGAATAAAATAAGCTCGTAATACACAGCACGTGTATACGATGTAATCCCTCAACCTTATTGGTTGAGGGATTTTTGTATGTCCTTTGACTGAAGATTTGCCATGAAGTCCAATGATCGGAGGATTTGGTGCATAGGAACGAAGTATGCTTGTCATAATAACCTTAGCGATTCTGTTAATCCCACAAGAGAAAGGTAGAGCACAGTCGATGCGAAAAATGAACATATGGCTTTTCACTGCTATTTTGCTGATGTCCGCATTGGGAATTCGTTATTTGCTTCCTGGGAATACAGCAACCGAAAGTCCAAACCCAAGTACCCCGCAGGTTGAAGAGAAGTCCTTACCCACCTTTAGCACCAATGCTGTGAAATACGGAAGTTACGGTCAGGATGTATACGAGCTTCAAGGCCGACTGAAGTATTTGGGATTTTACAATGGTAAAATTGACAGTAATTTCGGCAGCACCACATTGAAATCGGTAAAATGGTTTCAATCGGAATTCGGCATGAAGGCAGATGGTGTGGTTGGGGCCAAAACCAAGCTGAAACTTTACAATGCTTCAAAACAATGGTCACCAACAGAAACACCGCTGCACAAGGATCAAACTTCAGGTAATAGTGGCAACAATAACAATACTGCGGATAAAGAGCAGGACAACATGGGCTCAGCCAATTCCATGGGGTTGTCGGAGAACGAAATCAAAATTATGGCTAACGCCGTATATGGTGAATCTCGCGGAGAGCCGTTTGAAGGTCAAGTGGCCGTAGCGGCTGTTATCCTGAATCGCGTTAAATCGCCGAGTTTCCCAAACACACCGTCAGGAGTAATTTTCCAGCCGGGTGCGTTCACCGCTGTTGCAGACGGCCAGATTTATCTGGAACCGAACGCACAAGCTAAAAAAGCAGTTGAACAGGCGATGAATGGTTGGGACCCATCCGGTGGATGCCTCTATTATTTTAATCCGAAGACAGCTACATCCAAATGGATCTGGACACGTCCTCAGGTGAAAACAATCGGGCAGCATATATTCTGTATGTGATGATCTTGGAAGCAACCAGAAGGCGTGACTTCGGTTGCTTCTTGCCTTTTGAATGGGTTAAAATGGTTGTTACGTTTAAGCTTCACTTATTGCACGACAAATGACGCCGTAAAGGGGTTTTGACATTTGAATACATCAGGATTTGAACGAGGAAACCGGAAACAATTCCGCATACATGTTCTTCCTACGAAACGTTTTAAGACATTTGCGATCTCACTTTACGCAGGGGTTGCCCTGCAGGAAGATACGGTTACCAAAGTAGCCTTAACACCTTTCGTGCTTCGGCGAGGGACCGAATCCTATCCGGAAACAACGCAATTTCGTGAACAGTTGGAACATTTGTATGGAGCGGGTTTTGGCTTTGATGTTTATAAACGTGGCGATTACCAGATCGTACAGTTCCGTATGGACACCATTAATGATTCCTTTGTTGGTGGGGACGAGCAGCTGTTGGATCGTTCTTTTGCTTTTCTGGGAGAGGTGCTAACACGCCCTGCACAGGAGGATGGACATTTCCGAACCTCTTATGTTCAAGCTGAGCGGGAGACTGTTCGCAAAATGCTGGAGTCCATCGTTAATGACAAAATGCGTTATGCTGCGGAACGCAGTATTGAGGAGATGTGTAAAAACGAACCTTACCGCTTGCACCCGCTTGGTGAGCGCAAGGATTTGCCGAGCATTGATCCAGATACACTGACAACTTCGTATCAGGAATGGTTGCAGCAGGCAAGTATGGACTTGTATGTGGTGGGCGACACCACGCTGGAAGAGGTAGAGAACCTGGTGCAGCGTTATTTCAATGTGGAACGTGTGACCTCTTCCGACTATCACACACAGGAAGCTATTCGTGGAGATAAAGAAGTGGAAACCGTTGTAGAGCGGCTTAATGTTAATCAGGGTAAGCTCAATATGGGGCTTCGCACGTCAATTACTTATGGTGACCCGCAGTATGCAGCTGCATTGATGTATAACGGCATTCTCGGAGGATATCCTCATTCCAAGCTGTTTGTTAATGTTCGTGAAAAAGAAAGTCTGGCGTACTATGCCTCTTCACGTTATGACGGACATAAGGGTATTGCAACGATCCAATCCGGGATAGAAATCCCCAATTATGAAAAAGCGGTCATGATTATCAAGCAGCAGCTGGATGAAATGAAGAACGGGAATATCACTGACCTGGAGATGTCTCAGACCAAGGCGATGATCCGTAATCTGCTCAAAGAAATGCAGGATTCTGCATTTGAGCTGATTGCTTATGATTTCAATCGACAGTTATCCGGCAAAGTGCGGACCGCCGAGGAACTGCTGACCCAGGTAGAACAGATCAGCAAAGAAAATGTTCGTGAGGCGGCAGAGAAATTCCGTCTGGATACGATTTATTTCTTGCGTGATGAGAAGGGAGAATAGTCGGTGGAAAGCATAACATACGATCGTTTGCAGGAAACGCTGTATTACGGAGTGATGGAAAACGGGCTGCATGTTTATATTTTGCCTAAACCGGGTTTCCAGAAAACATACGCTACGTTTGCAACCAAATACGGTTCGGTCGACAATCATTTTAAGGTTGAAGGACAGGAGGAAGTGAAGGTTCCGGACGGAATTGCTCATTTTCTGGAACACAAAATGTTTGAAGAACCAACGGGTGATATTTTTGCCACATTTGCTTCTCATGGAGCTTCTGCCAATGCCTTTACCAGTTTCGACCAGACGGTTTATTTGTTTTCGGCAACGGAACATATCAATGAAAATATACAAACATTAGTTGATTTTGTGCAAAATCCTTACTTCACCGATCAGAATGTGGAAAAGGAAAAAGGGATCATCGCTCAGGAAATTAATATGTATGCTGATAATCCGGATTGGCGCGTTTATTTTGGCTTGATCGAGGCGATGTATCAGAAACACCCCGTGCATATTGATATCGCCGGCACCGTTGAATCCATAGGCACCATAACCAAAGAAACGTTGTACACGTGTTACAACTCTTTTTATCATCCAAGCAACATGCTTCTGTTTGTCGTGGGAGGAGTAGACCCGCAGGAAGTGATCGATATGGTTCGTTCGAACCAGGCGAAGAAAAATTACAAGCCCCAAGGGAAAATCGAGCGGATATTTGAGCCGGAACCTGAGCAAGTTGGGGAAGCAAGACGTGAATCCAAATTGGCCGTTTCCCTGCCCAAATGTTTGTTTGGTTTTAAGGAAACCGATGTGGGTCTCACTGGAGAAGACCTACTGCGCCGAGATATGACAACCAAACTAATGATGGATCTGTTATTTGGTTCCAGTACCCCGCTATTTCAAAAATTGTATGATGAAGACCTGATTTCGGACAGCTTTGGACATGAATATAACAGTTCGCCCCAATATGCTTTTTCTGCTATTGGCGGGGACACCAAAGACCCGGATCAACTGCTTGCCCGCATCCGTGAAGAAGTCGATGCTATTGTGGAAAAAGGATTTGAGGCAACCGACTTTGAGCGCGCACGCAAAAAGAAAATAGGTGGATATTTGCGCATGCTCAATTCACCAGAAAACATTGCAAATGAATTCACGCGGCAGCAATTCCGTGGTGGTGATTTTTTCAACATGCTCCCGATGTATGAATCGCTTACTCTGGAAGAGGTAAACCGCAGATTGAAAGAGCATATTCGTTGGGATCAACTGGCGATATCGCTTGTCGTGAGTCCTTAATATGGAGAGGGGAACAGGACAATTGAAGCCAATTGGAGAAATGACGGTACTTGTAACGGGGGCGAGCGGAGGCATTGGAGCAGCCATCGCAGAGCGTTTTGCCAAGGTGGGCATGAATGTAGTGATTCACTATATGAAATCGCATGAAGCAGCTAATGAAGCGGCGAGAAGGTGCATGGAACAAGGCAGTGGTAAAGTCATGACGGTGTCTGCTGATCTTCGCAGTCGGGAACAAATTGAACGTATGCGTGAGAAGCTGGAATCACATGGGCTGATGCCGGATATTCTGGTGAATAATGCCGGGATATCTCATTATGGGATGCTGTCTGATGTTACGGAAGAAATCTGGGATGAAGTGATGGCAATCAACCTGAAGGGCACGTTTTTGTGTACACAGGAAATGATGCCTCACATGATCTCCCAAAGATACGGTCGAATCATCAATGTGTCATCTATCTGGGGACTATCGGGTGCTTCTTGTGAAGTGTTGTATTCTACAACCAAAGGTGGTGTAAATGCATTCACTAAAGCTCTCGCCAAAGAGTTGGCTCCATCCGGCGTAACGGTGAATGCTGTAGCTCCCGGTGCGGTTCAAACATCCATGTTGAACCATCTGGACCAGAATGAACTAAAAATGCTGGAAGAGGAAATTCCAGCAGGAAGACTTGCCCAGCCAGATGAAATCTCATCGCTGGTCTACTTCCTTGCACTTCCCGAGTCTGGATACATTAATGGGCAGATTATAAGTCCAAATGGTGGCTGGCTCACGTAATATGTGGGGCATGCATTCAATTTTGTTTTAAATTCGGGGTAGTTTCTTGATGGAAATTAATGATTCATAGATGATCTTCGATTAATTCAAAAATGATCGTATATAAAATGTCCGGGAAGCACATATTACAACTGTTGATTTTAAATCTCATGCGTCAGCTAAGGAGGATTTATCATGTCAACAGAAAAAACGGTGCTCACGAGTTTTGACACCTGGAAGAAGTTTCTGGGTGACCGCGTACAGCAAGCAGAGAAGATGGGGATGAATGAAGAAACCATCAACAAACTTGCGTATGAAATCGGTGACTTCCTGGATGAGAAAGTAGATCCGGCGAACCCTTCCAACCGGGCATTGAAAGAACTATGGGAAGTCGGCGACGAGGATGAACGTCGTACGATTGCGTGCCTGATGGTCAAATTGGCCAAACAAAACGCATAAGATTACAGATGGAAAGCTCCCGCAAGGGGGCTTTTCTCTAATGATTACACATTGATTACAGACCTGTTCTTGTAATTCATTTTCATTTTATATATCATTAACGTGACCCATTTTTAGAAGATAGCTCAGATTATCGTCCAATGGACGCGTTCTGTTACTGTCGAATAATGTGGAATAATGCTTTACGGGGTGTTGAAATGGAATCTAAACAATGGTATATGGAATATAAAATACATAAGAACAGACCGGGCCTGTTAGGGGATATTGCCTCTATGCTGGGGATGCTTGAAGTAAATATATTAACCATTAACGGTGTTGAAGGCAAAACCCGGGGGATGCTGCTGGAATCAGACGATGACGAGAAGATTCGTCTGCTGGGTGAAATGCTTGGCAAAGTGAACAGCATAACTGTGTCTGCTTTGCGTCAACCGAAACTGGTCGATATTCTGGCTGTGCGTCATGGTCGTTATATTGATCGTGATTCGGACGATCGCAAAACATTTCGTTTTACGCGGGACGAACTTGGGTTACTTGTGGACTTTTTGGGTGAAGTATTTAAGAGGGAAGGCAATCAAGTCATTGGTTTGCGTGGAATGCCGCGTGTAGGTAAAACGGAATCCATTATTGCAGGCAGCGTATGTGCGATGAAGCGCTGGACGTTTGTTTCCTCCACACTTCTTCGTCAGACCATAAGAAGCCAGATGTCCGAGGACGAATTGAATCCAAACAATGTGTTTATCATTGACGGAATTGTCAGTACGATTCGTTCAAGCGAACGACATTATAATTTGTTACAGGACATCATGACGATGCCAAGCACCAAGGTTATTGAACATCCGGATATTTTTGTGCAGGAGTCCGAATATGATTTTAATGATTTTGACATTATTATTGAACTCCGCAACAATCCGAATGAAGAAATTATTTATGATACGTTTACGGCCAGCTACACCGACGAACTGTAACGCTCCGTACGGGATCATGAAATAGATAAGCAACAACCACAGAGATAAACATAAGGAGGAGATGGCATGTCTGAACTGGGTCAGCAGTTAAGAGAGGCCCGGCTGCAAAAAGGGATGAGTCTTGACGATGTACAGGAAATGACTAAAATTCGCAAGAGGTATTTGGAGGCAATAGAGGCAGGAGACTACAAAGTGCTGCCTGGCAGCTTCTATGTGCGTGCATTTATTAAAACCTATGCGGAAACGGTGGGACTGAATCCTGATGAGCTGCTGGAGGGACATAAGAAAGATGTACCTGCAGAAGAAACGGAAGCAACTATGGAGCCGGTTATTCAAAAGCGTTCAAGTCGTCCGGTAGAGCGCAGTAACCGCTGGATGTCTGTTGCGCTGATGTGGACTTTTCCGGTATTGATTCTTGTGCTGTTGTACGTGTATGTGGTGATGAACAAGGACGATTCGGATACACAAGGGCTGGATCAGACGAAGATCACAGACAGCCAGCAGCAACCTCAAGATAAACCGGATGTGCCTACAGATAATGGCCAAGCTTCCAATCCTCCAGCTAATGAATCAGGTAGCGGAGAAACGAATGAAGGCGAATCAAAAGGCGGTAACGGTGGCGGAACGGCAGAGGGACAGACTGACGGACAAACGGATGGGCAAACGACGGGTGAAAATGAAGAGAACCCAACAGATAATCCGCCAGCTTCTGTAACCGTTGCTGAAGACGGGAAATCAGGCAATATTACGAACTTTAAAGTGAACGGCAGTGCAGGGCAGCCTGTGACGGTGACCATTAAAGCAACGGGGCATAGTTGGCTGGAAGTATACAAGGGCGAGAACTCTAGTGGCGAGAAGTTGGAATACGGCAATACCGCTGAGGGAGACAGTTATACTTTTGAATTGGACAGTGCAGGAATGTACATTAAGTCCGGTTACGCTGCTGCGACCACAATTGAGGTTGCAGGGCAGGTTGTAACAGATGGGAAAGCGACAAACCGCATTCGGTTAAGACTTGGTGAGGATACGACCTCCACAGGTACTGAAGGCACTACGACGAATGAAACAGGAAGCACTACCGAAGGAAGCACCGGCACTAGCGGCGAATAACCAAAGTTTCTGCGGGAGACACTAACCTTGTCTTAACTTGCAGTCAACTTTTGGTGAAGTGAGGTGGGTGGCTATGACAGTCAGCTGGATCGTAACAGGTTTGGGGATCATTGTCAGCCTCCTGGGTTATTACTTGACCCCAACTGCCTGGGGTTACGGAATTTTGGGTTTTGGACTTGCACATGTGCTTCTGGGTGTGCTCGACATGTTCAGACAGCCTAATCGCAGCCGTTATTAGAACGGGCAGCGCATGGCAAGCATTTTTGGCAACCATATCAAGTGGCAGCCAAAAATGCTTTTTTATTTTGAAAAACCTCATAAAATTAGACTTTTGCTTGGCGTATCCTCTATAATGTTACAGAACATATGATTAACTGAAAGGGTGACTGGTTTGAGTTCAGAAAATTCATTTGATATCGTGTCCAAAATGGACTTGCAGGAATTGACAAATGCCGTTACACAAACGGAAAAG
Organism: Paenibacillus sp. NPDC057886; assembly: GCF_042796655.1. Taxonomy (NCBI): domain Bacteria; kingdom Bacillati; phylum Bacillota; class Bacilli; order Caryophanales; family Paenibacillaceae; genus Paenibacillus; species Paenibacillus sp. NPDC057886. The sequence continues at coordinate 525,773 of NZ_JBHVMZ010000001.1, forward strand.
GAAATTGGCACGCGTTATGACTTCAAGGGCAGCAAGAGCAGTCTGAAACTGGATAAGGATGCGTTAACGATCGTATCTGATGATGAGACCAAACTCAAGGCTGTTATCGATGTATTGCAATCCAAGATGGCTAAGCGGGGTTTACCTTTAAAAAACATTGATTATGCAAAAGTAGAGCCAGCTTCTTCAGGTACAGTCCGCCAGCGTTTGAATTTCAAGCAGGGGATTGATCAGGATATCGCTAAAAAAATTAATATTCTGATTCGTGACTCCAAGATGAAAGTGAAGAGTCAGATTCAGGGAGATCAGCTCCGGGTAACAGGTAAAAGTAAGAATGATTTGCAAGCAGTTATGCAGTTGTTGAACGGTGCCAATCTACCTCTGGATCTGCAATATACAAACTTTAAGTAATATCTCCTCATTGCAGCTAGGCATGTTTTTTGACACTGTAATTGGCGTATATTATACTAAGTGTGCATTGCTGGCAGATAAGCATCAAAGCCCAGTCATCATCGTTTGCTGACTTTGTGAAAAGCAGTACATCTTCTGAAAGTCACCGGAACGTTTAAAACGGTTTTGCGTTTGAACGGTTGACTTTATTTTTTGCGTTTTTACATAGTGAGAGCACTTTAGTGCTGATTGACAGTGAAACTGTAAATTTCATGTTCCGGATGATGAATACGGGATTAAGATGAATGTTTGGAGTAATGGAGGATAAGAGGGAGGGCGTCTTGTGAATTTACCCAACCGGATTACGCTTGCACGAATTTGCTTAATCCCTTTTTTGATGGTGTTCCTGCTCGTAGATTTTCCGTTTTATCCAGAGCCGTTGCAATTGGGAAGCTTATCACTTCCGTATAATCAGTTGATTGCTGCTGTCATTTTTATCATTGCAGCAAGCACGGATGGAATTGACGGCTACCTGGCGCGGAAAAATAATATGGTCACCAACCTGGGGAAATTGCTTGATCCGCTGGCTGACAAGTTGTTGGTTACTGCGGTGCTGATTTCACTTGTGGAAATGGGCAAGTTGGATTCCTGGATTGCTGTGGTCATTATTAGTCGTGAGTTTGCGGTTACCGGCTTGCGTCAGATTGCACTATTGGATGGTTCGGTTGTTGCGGCAAGTGCCTGGGGCAAACTGAAGACCGTCGTGCAAATTGTGGCGATTGTGCTGCTGCTGTTGAATAATTTCCCGTTCTCATTCACGGGTATTCACATGGACGTTATTGCCGTTTGGGCTGCAGCGATTATTACGATTTGGTCAGGTATTGATTACTTTATCAAAAACAAAAATTTGCTTCATTTATCGAAAGCGTAACGTTTGAGGTTGAATGGGTAGGCATGAAGAAATCATTTGTACGAGGGCAATAGGAAATTATCCTATTGCCCTTTGATCACTCACCACGTGTACAGGAGGATGCTGAATGAAGGCAGAAATCATTGCAGTTGGCACAGAGTTGTTGCTTGGACAAATTGTGAATACCAATGCTCGATATCTATCCCGTGAATTGGCTGCGATTGGGATTGATGTATATTTCCAAACGGTGGTTGGTGATAATCTAAATCGACTTAGTGACGCAATTCGCATTGCTCAGGGTCGTGCAGACGTCATTTTATTTTCCGGAGGCATCGGGCCTACGCAGGATGACCTGACCAAGGATGCGATCGCGGCGGTCTTGAATCGCAAGCTGCATATAGATCGAATGGCTATGGACAAAATCGAGAGCTTCTTCAGGGATCGCAATGTGGACATGACCGAAAACAATCGTCGTCAGGCGATTGTTATAGAGGGCGGGACACCGCTTGCTAACGAAACAGGCCTTGCCGCAGGAAATGCGATTTCAGACAATGGCAAGCATTATGTAGTGATGCCTGGACCACCGAAAGAGCTGATACCTATGTTTGAACAGGAAGTTAAGCCCTGGTTGTTCCAGCATGTATTGACAGAAGAAATGCCGATCTACTCGAAAATGCTGAAGTTTGCAGGAATTGGAGAATCGGCATTGGAAGACCGACTCCTAGATTTGATTGATACACAGACAGATCCTACCATTGCTCCTTATGCAAGTGAGGGAGAAGTTACGGTACGTGTATCTACAAAGGCTCCAAGTGAGAGTGAGGCGAAGCTGAAGCTGGATGCAATGGAAGTTCAGATTCGGGAACGATTGCCAGAGCATCTCTACGCGAACGAGGATGTGCCTATAGAGTACACAATTGTAACCATGATGTCTGATATGGGTCTGACCCTTAGCGCGGCTGAGAGCTGTACAGGAGGGCTCGTTATGCAGAGTCTGACATCAGTCCCTGGCAGTGCGTCGATGCTTAAGGGCGGAATTGTCTGTTACTCCAATGAGATTAAGAAGAAGCTGCTCCATGTGCCGCATGCCTATCTGGAAGGTGAAGATGCACCGGGCGCAGTGAGTCCAGAAGTCGCCAAAGTGCTGGCAGAGCAGATTCGCATGATTGGGGATGCGGACTTCGGTCTGTCGGTTACAGGGGTTGCGGGACCTGGTTATTCCGAACGCAAACCGCCAGGACTTGTCTTCATCGCTCTGGCAGAGCGTGGTAAAGAGACAGAAATTCATGAACTGCGCATTAATGGCAATCGGGAGACGGTTCGGATTCGTTCAGCGAAAGCGATTCTTTACCGTTTGTGGCGCAAGCTTGTGGAGATGGACTAGTTCACAGCTCGGATTGCATTTGCGAAGGCAAGCAAGTATAATAGATGAAGACGGAAGAACCGTAGAATCAGGCTTTAGAGCCTTGTTTACGGTTCTTTTTTCTGTTTAATGGAAAGTTTCCTTGAGGAAGAGGCGCCTCGGCCTTCACAAAAAAAAACGAATGTATGTTCGAAAAAAAGCTTGGCAAACGTGTTAAAACAAGGTATCATTATCTTATAAACAGTAAAGGGTGTGAGCTTATTGTCAGACCGTCGTGCCGCGCTTGATATGGCGCTCCGTCAAATAGAGAAGCAATTTGGTAAAGGATCCATCATGAAACTGGGTGAGTCGACTCACATGCAAGTGGAAATCATACCCAGCGGTTCCTTGGCTCTGGATATTGCATTAGGAACAGGCGGCTTGCCTAAAGGCCGTATTGTTGAAATATATGGACCAGAATCCTCCGGTAAAACAACGGTAGCATTGCATGCGATCGCTGAAGTACAACGGGTTGGTGGACAAGCTGCATTTATCGATGCAGAGCATGCTCTTGACCCGCAATACGCAAGCAAACTGGGTGTTAACATTGATGAGCTGCTTCTGTCTCAGCCAGATACGGGTGAGCAAGGGCTTGAAATCGCAGAAGCGCTTGTACGTAGTGGCGCTGTGGATATTGTCGTTATTGACTCGGTTGCTGCATTGGTACCAAAAGCGGAAATTGAAGGCGAAATGGGGGATTCCCATGTCGGTTTGCAAGCACGTCTGATGTCTCAGGCGCTGCGTAAACTGTCTGGTGCAATCAGCAAATCCAAAACCATCGCAATCTTTATCAACCAGCTTCGTGAAAAAGTCGGTGTTATGTTTGGTAACCCGGAGACAACACCTGGTGGTCGTGCCCTGAAATTCTACTCTACAGTACGTCTGGATGTACGTCGTATTGAGAGTATTAAATCAGGTAATGACATCATCGGTAACCGTACCCGTATCAAAGTTGTGAAAAATAAAGTGGCACCGCCGTTTAAACAAGCGGAAGTGGACATTATGTACGGTGAAGGTATTTCGAGAGAAGGCAGTATCATTGACATTGGTACAGAGCTGGACATCGTTAACAAAAGTGGTGCGTGGTACTCTTACGAAGGCGAGCGTTTAGGTCAAGGACGTGAGAACGCCAAGCAGTTCATGAAAGAGCATCAAGATATTGCTCAAGTAATCGAGCAAAAAATCCGTGTAGCCAGCAACTTGACTACTGCAGTTCCTGTGCCTACGACTGAAGATCAACAAAAAGAAGCGGCAGAAGAACAAGAATTGTTTGAAATTAACGAGTAATCCTCTGAATTCCCGAAACTTGTCTGATTGAGCTTGGCTCGATCTAGATCTAGCTATTGGGGTAAGGTGTGTGCTCGCGCTGTCCAACAGCCTCTGTCCGAATGGGCAGAGGCTGTTGGCATGCTTACTGTTAGTGAGAGGCCGGACATTGTTTCCGGCCTTTTGTATTAGCGTCTGGTGTCAATGTGGAAATACGTTAAACGTATTCGGTTTAGGATGTAGACCGTACAGTTCAGACACCAAATGATGTGGAAGGGGAGACCGAAATGGATCAACATGAAGATGATTTATATGAAGAAGCCGAGCTGGAGGGAATCTCCCAATTCCCGGATAACGAAGAACTTACCATTACACGAGTTGAACGAACGAAGAGCAGGGAAGCTCGTTACCGAATTACCTTTGGTTTATATTCGATCACGGTGCTTGAAGATGTAATGATTAAATATCGGATGACCCGGGGAAATACGTTTCTGAAAAAGGACTTGGAGGATATCGTAGTAGCTGACGAGCGACAGCGGACGTATGTGCAATCTTTGCGATTTCTGGAGCATAAACCCCGCACACGCCACGAATTAAGCCAGAAACTTCGTCAGAAAGAGTTTGCTACGCCGTTGATTGAAGAGGCATTGGATCGGCTTGAGCGGGAGAATTTGGTCGATGATGAACTGTTTGCGAAGGAATGGACACGTCAGCGTATGGAGGGCCAGCGGAAGGGAAAACTGTGGATAAGGCAAGAGCTGCGTCAGAAGGGCATTGCCAATGAGCTGATTGCTGAAGCGCTGGAAGGTGTAAGTACAGATGCGGAATTTGAGACGGCTCTAACCGCCGGACGCAAAAAATGGAATCAGGTCAAAGGAGACATCCAGGAGAAGAAACGTAAAACGCTTCCCTTCTTGATGCGACGAGGTTTTTCCATGGATATGGTGCGTCGGGTCGTGAATTGTTTAATTGAAGAAGACGAGGTTAAAGACCCCGAAGAAGACGAAGCGTTGTTATGGGATTAGCAGACTGGACTCACTATACTGCATTCTCTTGACAATTTCTTTCGTCAAATACTAAAATGGACATGAGTCTGTAAGAAATGGACAACCCTTTTTCCTTCCAAAAAAGCGGTTTCTGTTTTTTAAGATTTATACCATTCATGATTATGGGTTCGTCGGAGACGGCGGATAGTGCGTGGAGACATGTACACTTGAAATGAAAATCGGCGGGGGATCGCCGTGAGTATTCGTTATTCCCAAAAATATGTTAGGTTTGAAAACTGCAAATTGACCCAAGGAATGCCTTGGAGGAACCAACGAGGAGGTGAACAGTATGATTGCAATCACGATCGTTCTCGTTGTTGCCGCGCTATTCATTGGGTTCGGAGTAGGATACTTTATTCGCAAATCTCTTGCAGAAGCTAAGATCTCCAGTGCGGAACAAGCTGCCGTACAAATCGTGGAGAGCGCGAAGAAAGAGGCAGAAGCACTGAAGAAAGAAACGGTGCTGGAAGCGAAAGATGAAATTCATCGCATTCGCGCCGAAGCTGAAAAAGACACTCGTGAACGTCGGAACGAAATTCAACGACAAGAAAGACGATTGTTGCAAAAAGAAGAGTCGCTGGATAAAAAGTTAGAATCACTCGAACGTAAAGAAGAGCAAGTGGCTAACAAAGAGAAACGAATTGATGAGACACAGCAACAGATCGAGATGATCTACAAAAACCAGGTGACGGAGCTGGAGCGCATATCCAACCTCACTATGGAAGACGCACGCAGTATCATACTGTCCAACGTAGAACAGGAAGTTCGTCATGAGACGGCTCAAATGATCAAGGACATTGAACAGCAAGCGAAGGAAGAAGCGGACAAAAAGTCCCGCGAGATTATTACACTCGCCATCCAACGCTGTGCGGCTGATCACGTAGCGGAGACAACGGTATCCGTTGTTACTTTGCCAAATGAAGAAATGAAAGGCCGGATTATCGGTCGTGAAGGACGTAACATCCGTGCGCTTGAAACCCTTACCGGGATTGACCTCATTATCGATGATACGCCAGAAGCTGTTATTCTGTCGGGCTTTGACCCGATTCGCCGTGAAATCGCCCGTACTGCCCTCGAAAAACTGGTGGCTGATGGACGTATTCACCCGGCACGGATTGAAGAGATGGTCGAGAAATCCCGCAAAGAAGTGGATGAGCGTATCCGTGAATACGGTGAGCAAGCTACCTTTGAAGTGGGCGTGCATGGTCTGCATCCGGACTTGATTAAAATTCTGGGCCGGTTGAAGTTCCGTACAAGCTATGGTCAAAACGTCTTGAAACATTCGATGGAAGTCGCTTATCTGGCTGGATTGATGGCTGGCGAACTCGGAGAAGACGTAACCCTAGCAAGACGTGCAGGTCTATTGCATGACATCGGTAAAGCGCTGGATCACGAAGTGGAAGGATCACACGTCGAAATCGGCGTGGAACTAGCGAAGAAATACAAAGAACATCCGGTTGTAATCAACAGTATCGCGTCCCATCACGGGGATTGCGAAGCGACTTCGGTTATTGCGATGTTGGTTGGCGCAGCAGATGCCCTTTCCGCAGCAAGACCAGGCGCACGCCGCGAAACGCTGGAAACGTATATCAAACGACTGGAGAAGCTGGAAGAGATTTCGGAATCGTTCGAAGGTGTCGAGAAATCGTATGCCATCCAGGCCGGACGCGAAGTTCGCGTTATGGTACAGCCTGAGAAAATCGACGATGCTGAAGCCTTCCGCCTCGCGCGTGACATCACGAAGATGATCGAGAACGAACTCGATTATCCGGGTCACATCAAGGTCACCGTCATCCGGGAAACCCGTGCGGTTGAATACGCAAAATAGAGCATTACGGAAAAGTGGCCGCAGTAGTGGGCCACTTTTCCTGTTGATAGCCTGTTAAAAGGCATTTTTATAATAAAATTGATGAGCAAGAGATAGAGGTCCTGCGAAGTTTCGGATGCTTTGAAGAAGGCTGCGCTTGGTAGGGATTAAGGAGGCAGTAAAATGAAAGTTTTGTTTATTGGTGATATTGTGGGGAATGTGGGGCGTAAGGCACTGAAGGAAAACCTGCCCTACCTCAAAACGAAGTATAAGCCACATGTGGTCATTGTAAATGGGGAAAATGCAGCGGCAGGCCGGGGCATTACCGGCGCAATTGCGAATGAATTTTTCAACTGGGGTGTGCATGGCATCACCCTTGGTAACCATACCTGGGACAATAAGGACATATTTGATTTTATAGATGATGAGCCACGTATGATTCGTCCTGCGAACTTTCCTCCAGGAACACCAGGGCGCGGGTACACGGTAGTCAAAGGAGAAGGCAAGGAGCTGGCGATTGTCAACCTGCAAGGACGGACGTTCCTGCCTGCTCTGGATTGTCCATTCCGCGTTGCCGATGAAATTGTGGATGAATTGCGTCAGAACCACAAATGCATTTTGGTCGATATGCATGCTGAAGCAACGTCTGAGAAAATTGCCATGGGCTGGCATCTGGATGGACGTGCATCGCTTGTCGTAGGTACACATACACATGTGCAGAGCAACGATGATCGTATTTTGCCAGGAGGAACAGCTTATTTAACCGATGCGGGCATGGTAGGGCCCCGTGACGGCATATTGGGCATGGAGCGTGAAGCGGTGCTTCGCAAGTTCTACACCCAGCTTCCGGTACGATTTGTTGTTGATGATGGCAAATGGCATTTCCACGGTGTATTTGTGGAGATTGATGAAGCCACAGGCGCTGCAACACGTATTGAGAAAATTCGTCTGATGGAGGACGAGTGGCGCATGGAATAGGGGTATTGTCCCATTTTGCAGGGAAACCCGTCTAAAAAGAAGGAATTTTTTTGCCTCCCGCGAATAACATCTAGTAAGTGGAAACAAACATTCAACATTCCCAGGGAGGTACTTACCATGGAAGTATTAAAAGTTTCAGCAAAGTCCAATCCCAATTCCGTAGCCGGCGCTCTTGCAGGTGTTCTTCGTGAACGTGGAAATGCTGAACTGCAGGCAATTGGAGCGGGAGCACTGAACCAAGCCATTAAAGCGGTAGCGATAGCCCGGGGATTTGTAGCACCAAGCGGAGTTGACTTGATTTGTATTCCAGCTTTTACAGACATTGTGATCGACGGCGAGGATCGAACGGCCATTAAGCTGATTGTGGAGCCCAGATAATACATGCACTTATGCATTGAACCTGTTTACGAAGTAGACAGGTTTTTTTGCGTTTTATTCCATAACAAAACCGGTAGAAGGAGAGATTGTGATGCACAACTGGCGAGTAGCCGATTTTCATTGTGATGCTTTGAGTAAAATGCTGATGGACCCTAGCCTTTCATTTGAAAATACTTCACAGCTGGATGTGAATCTGAAACGCATGAAAGAAGGCAATATCGGTTTACAGGCCTTTGCAATCTATTTGCCCGAAGTGCTTGGTAGAGGAAAGTTTGAACATGTGATGGGGCAGTTGGACATCTACTGCAAGCGAGTGGAGATAACCAAAGAACGATCTGAAGGTACACATACATTGTTATGGCAGGAACAGCTTACGCAGATCGGGCAGACGGACAGACCGTGGGGACTGCTTACACTTGAGGGTGTCGACGGACTGGAGGGCAACCTCTTTTATCTTGAGTTATGTTATCAAATGGGTGTGCGGATCGTTGGGCTTACCTGGAACTATGCCAATTGGGCAGCTGATGGTGTACTGGAGAAACGTGGGGCGGGACTTACGGAGAAGGGCAGGGAGCTGGTTCACCTGTGTAACCAAATCGGCATGCTGCTGGATGTATCACATCTGACCGAGAAAGGCTTCTGGGAACTTGCTGATCTTAGTGAACGTCCTTTTATCGCTTCTCATTCCAACAGTTACGTCATATGTCCGCATGTGCGTAATCTGAAGGATGATCAGATTCGTGCCATTATAGCCAGGGAAGGGCGTATTGGTCTGACGTTTGTGCCTTGGTTTGTGAAGCAGGAAGGCGAAGTGCTTATCGAAGATCTGTTGCCACATATTGAGCAGATTTGTTCCCTGGGAGGGGAGCATCATCTGATGATGGGGTCTGATTTTGACGGGATTTCTACGTATATCCATGACCTTGAACACACCGGGCAGTATCCAAAGCTGATCAATACGCTGCTCAAGCACTACGACGAATCACTGGTTCGTGGTTGGATGTGGGGCAATGCGATGAGTTATTTAGGAGAAAACTTGCCGGAGAAAAATTTGAAGATGGAACATTCAAAATGATGAAGCTGCAGGTATCTATCTTGAAGCGTCTATTGAAGAGTCTTCTGAAAAAAAGGGATATAAGCAAAATTGACCATGTTCAGTTTTGACTACTAAATTAAGGGGATTAATGATTGCAAAATAAGTGTATTTCATGAATTTTCAGCAGTTCGTTTTCATTTCACTTCAAAAAGGGGTATAATACCATAGGATTGTTAAGAGCCTGGCTACAGGCCATAGATAAACAAGGAGTGAAATTCACAATGAGCAAAACAGTACCTGTGGGCGTATCTGCCCGTCACATTCATGTATCTCAAGAGCACGTTGAAATTTTGTTTGGCAAAGGCTACGAATTGACTGAGTTTAAACCTCTGTCCCAACCTGGGCAATATGCTGCTAACGAAACCGTAGCGGTTATTGGTTCGAAAGGACAGTTTGATAAAGTGCGTATCCTTGGACCTGTTCGTCCGGAAACACAACTGGAAATCTCGATGACAGACTCTTTCGCTATTGGTGTTAAGGCCCCTGTGCGTGAATCCGGAAGCATCGAAGGTACTCCAGGTATTACGATTAAAGGACCTGCTGGCGAAGTTACAATCGATAAAGGCGTTATCGTTGCTGCTCGTCACATCCATTTCCATACTTCTGATGCTGCTAAATGGGGTATTGAGGACAAACAATTGCTGAAAGTCCGTCTGGGTGGAGATCGTGGTCTGGTACTGGAAAATGTATTGGCTCGTGTATCGGACTCCTTTGCACTGGACATGCATATTGATACGGATGAAGCGAATGCAGCTGGCGCTCGTAACGGCGATACTGCTGAAATCATCGACTAATCACATGGAACAATCTTCAGCCGTGATCCTGGCGGCATGAATGAACCTACAAACCTGAGTATATCCACATCGTCGCTACATTCGACCTGAGGATAGCTCAGGTTTTGTGTGTTTTCGGGTTGTTCAGGAGACCTGCGCAGATTTCGGGATAGGCAAAGGGGCAGTGGCTTTGGATGTGGAACTACAGCCCAATTCATGTTATAATTTGCTGTAATGCTCTTTTGATGTATAAAACGTGCAAATCACGTGAAACAAGATGAAATAACGATTTTTTATTAATAGAGGCTGTAAGGAGTGACCGAAGGAAATGGCTAAAGACTCAAAAAAGGATTACTCCCAATATTTTGATTTCTCCGATGCCAAAGTAATTTCGCAAGATGAATTCAGCAAAAAGATAAGAATCCGGGGCCGGGAGATTAACATCAAATCGGAACCCAATCATCGTCAGGAGAAACAACGGGGCAAGGAAGACGTCCAGGTGCTTTACGAAACGGCTGTACCCGATGAACTGAAAAACGTGGGGAAAGGCAAACACTATATTGTATATACGTATGGATGCCAAATGAACGAGCATGATTCGGAGACCATTAAAGGATTACTTGAATCGATGGGGTATCAGGCTACCGAGGATCGCAAAGACGCAGATATCATTCTGTTAAACACATGTGCGATTCGGGAAAATGCGGAAGATAAAGTGTTTGGTGAGCTGGGCCATCTGAAAACCCTGAAAACCGAACGTCCAGGCTTGTTGCTGGGTGTGTGTGGTTGTATGTCGCAGGAAGAAGGCGTCGTGAACCGGATTATGCAGAAGCATGGCTTTGTGGATATGATTTTTGGTACACACAACATACATCGGCTGCCACATCTGATTCAGGAAGCGCTGTTCAGTAAAGAAATGGTTGTTGAGGTATGGTCCAAGGAAGGCGACATCATTGAGAACCTGCCGAAAAAACGTGAGGGCATGCGCGGCTGGGTGAACATTATGTATGGTTGCGACAAGTTCTGTACATATTGTATCGTTCCGTTTACGCGGGGGAAAGAGCGCAGCCGACGTCCGGAAGATGTCATTGCCGAAGTTCGCGAACTGGCAAGACAAGGCTTCAAGGAAATCACGCTGCTTGGCCAGAACGTCAATGCTTATGGCAAAGACTTTACGGATCTGAAGTACAGCTTCGGTGACCTGATGGATGATATCCGCAAAATCGATATTCCACGGGTTCGGTTTACAACCAGTCATCCACGTGACTTCGATGATCATCTGATTGAGGTGCTTGCGAAGGGCGGGAACCTGGTGGAACATATCCATCTGCCTGTGCAGTCCGGCAGCACGGAAGTGCTGAAACGTATGAGCCGCAAGTACAGTCGGGAACACTACCTGAAGCTTGCTGACAAAATTAAAACTGCAATTCCAGGTGTCGTGTTAACCACTGATATTATCGTTGGTTTCCCGGGTGAGACGGAAGAGCAGTTTGAAGATACGCTGTCACTGGTCAAGGAAGTCGGATACGACTTTGCCTATACATTCATCTACTCTCCGCGTGAAGGTACACCTGCTGCGGTGATGGAGGATAACGTGCCGATGGACGTGAAGAAGGAACGTTTGAAACGCTTGAACGAGACGATCAACGCATACAGCCATAGCAGCAATGAGAAGCAGCGCGGCAAGGTTGTTGAGGTGCTGGTCGAAGGTGAGAGCAAACGGAATTCCAATGTTCTGGCCGGACGTACACGCAGCAACAAGCTGGTGCATTTTGAAGGACCTAAAGAATTGATCGGTACTTTTGTACATGTGGAAATCACCGATCCAATGACTTTCTATATTCGGGGCAACCTGCTCTCAGAGCCAGTAGCCGCCAATCAGTAATACACAAACCTAATAAGATGAATCTTGGTGGCTTAATATAAAGGTTTGGACATACAGCGCAAGTAGCGAAGGGAACGGAATCGATTCTGTAGAAGCCAAGCGTTCGCCTTTGTCTCCGAATTTTAAACCTTTGAAAAATATAATCAAGAAAATTCGGAGACAACAGCGATCAAAAGAACGATCCGTAACCGTAGCGGTCATGGAGCAATCGTCTGAATTTATATTGAGCCAGGTTATCATCTTATATCATCTCATAGAATGGAGCGATTTCGAGTGGCGCAGGAAGAAGTGCAGTACAACCATTATGGAATGCCTACCTACGATACGCGCAATCTGGTCATACGCGACGACATTATGGGAAAAGCCAAAGAATTGGCTGATATGCTTGGAACGAGCGAGGAAGTTAAACAGTTCCAACAAGCGGAGTCCAAAATTCGTGATCATGAACGCATCCAGCAATTGATTGCAACGATCAAGAAGAAACAAAAGGAAATCGTTGCTTTTGAAAGCTTCAAAAATGCAGACATGGTCAGCAAAATTGAACAGGAAATTGAGGACCTGCAGGAAGAGTTGGACGGCATTCCACTCGTTACGGAATTCCAGCAAAGTCAAAGCGATATCAATTATTTGCTTCAGCTTGTTATTTCTGTAATTCGGGATACCGTCTCCGAGAAAGTGAATGTGGAGGCAGGTACGGATTCACCTCCGACCAGCTGCGGGTAAATGAACGGAAAAGGGTGCGGACGCAGTCCGCGCCTTTTTTGATCATCTCAGACTCCACGTGGTGGGGTTATTTTGTGTGGTGGCCTGATCAACACAACTTCACTGGATAAGACCTGTTCCGTAAGAGCAGGCTTTATATAATAACGAAGCACTTTAGATCAACTACGATAAGAACCAATACTGGTAAAATCATCAACAACATACATCATGGGCTTTATACTTAAAGTGCACTAAAGGGGAAATCAATATGGGTATTTTGGACAAAATGGTTGCAGAAGGAAACGGAAGATTTTGGGGCTTTCTCGGTTGTCGGTTTATTAAAGGTGACGGAGAAGAAGTACAGATCGCGCTGACAGCGGGCGAACACCACACCAACTCCATGGGGATTATTCATGGCGGAGTGCTGACGTCCCTGATGGATCAGGCGATGGGCATGGTAGCTACAGCCGCAATGGCAGTAGACAGTTGTGTGACCACCAATCTGAATGTTCATTTCTTGGCACCCATGAAACAAGGGGAATTAATCGTGACATCAACGATCCTGCATCAGGCTGGTCGTAGCGTGACGACACAATCCGAGGTACGTGATGCATCAGGAACACTGGGATGCATGGCAACGGCGACATTCCGTATAGCAGGAGCAAAAAAGCAAAACACGGAATCCCAAGGTTGACAAAAGATATTATTATGTCATAATGAAAATATCAAAATGAGAATAGTCGGTGGTGCCCATGAGCGAAAACTACGAACAATTCAATGCTGAAAGCGATGAACAGGCAGCACGTGCCTATAGTTCCAAGAAATATCGTACACCCGATGGTGTTCCTGCGGATATCGTCATGTTCACCTTGACTAAGCGGGAGCGTAAGACGGTAACCAAGACACTCCCCATCCGGGAGTTGAAGGTAATGTTAATTAAACGCAAAGGTTGGCCTTTCGCGGGAAGATGGGCATTGCCAGGTGGATTTTGTCAGGAAAATGAATCCATCTATGGTGCTGCAAAGCGCGAGTTGATGGAAGAGACAGGTGTGGATGGCGGACATCTGGAGTATTTGAATGTGTATAGTCAGCCTGGGCGTGACCCCAGAGGATGGATTATCTCACATGCGTTTTTTGCGCTGGTAGAGGAATGGATGCTGGAACACCGTCAGGCAGCGGATGATGCAGAGGATGTTGGATTATTTACGATTCAGGAAGCCTTGCAGGAGCTCGAGCTTGCCTTTGATCACCGGACGATTATAGAAGATGCATACCGGCGTATTCAGCAGCAAATGCTGGAAACGACGATTGCACGACAGTTCTTGCCTCGTGATTTTACTCTAAGCGAGTTATACCAAGTGATTCAGAGTGTTGTACCTGACTTTGAAGAACCGAATTTCATTCGGAAGATCACTTCAACTCGCAGCCGCAAAGGCATTGTGGAAGAGGTTCGGGATGAGGAGGGCAACCTGTTAAGCTCCAATCAATACTCACAGCGTCCGGCTCAGCTATACCGTTTTACCGAGCTTGTACCTCGTCTTTCCATTTATACTTAATTCGAAAGCGAATCATGATGGATTGAATCAGGATCAACCTATTCTCAAAAAGGGAGTGTGGACGATGAAAGCACTGATTGTAATCGACTTTACACGTGATTTTGTGACAGGTTCGCTGCCTGTAGGCCAGCCTGCTGTGGAGATTGAGGAGACGATTGCAGCGATAACGGAGGTTTATTGCAAGAACAAGCATGAGGTTGTTATGGCTGTGGACTTGCATGAAGAGAATGATCCTTACCATCCTGAAACGGCCCTTTTTCCGCCCCATAACATCAGGGGTACGGAGGGAAGACAGCTTTATGGTCGTCTGGCCAAGGTTATGGAAGAACGGGAATCCCAGATTCGTTGGATGGATAAAACAAGATATAGCGCATTCTGTGGTACAGATCTGGAGCTGCGGCTGCGTGAACGTGGAATAACAGACATTGCACTGATCGGTGTATGTACAGATATTTGCGTACTGCACACGGCAGTGGATGCTTATAATAAAGGTTTTCACATAACGGTATATGAAGACGCCGTGGCCAGCTTCAATCAAGCGGGACATGATTGGGCACTTGGACATTTTCGTTCCAGCCTTGGGGCTCAGGTGGTCAAAGCAAGCGATACTGTTCTCGCAGGCTTGAACCTGTAAACGAACCTGTGATCATATCCATCATACCCTGTTGAACAAGTGTTATGTTGCAGGGGAATATGGTGAATAGGAATAAACCGGAGACTTATGCAATGGTACGTAACCATAATCATGAATCATGAGCAATGAGTCTCCACATGTTGACCCGTGTCAGCAGGCAGAGCCTGTCGGGACAAGCGGAAGTCAGAGAGGATGAGACAAATGCAGACGACTAGCCTGGCTTTACATACGGATAAATATCAAATCAATATGATGTACGCCCATTGGGTGAATGGAACTCACAAACGGAAAGCGGTGTTTGAAGCCTATTTCCGCAAGCTTCCTTTTGGCAACGGATATGCCGTATTTGCCGGATTGGAACGTATTGTGAATTATATCAGCCAGCTTCGGTTTACGATGGAGGACATCAAATATTTATCCAAACAAGAGGAAAATTACGATCCGGTCTTTCTGGAAGAGTTGCTCCAGTTTTCATTTCAGGGGACGATTCATTCCATGAAGGAAGGGGCGCTCGTTTTCCCTGATGAACCGCTCATTCGGGTAGAAGGCTCCATTATGGAGACACAACTGGTGGAGACGGCGATACTTAACTTCATGAATTATCAGACGTTAATTGCAACGAAAGCTTCCCGGATCAAACAGGTGGCAAGTCAGGACACTCTGCTCGAATTCGGAACACGACGTGCACAGGAAGCGGATGCGGCCATTTGGGGTGCGCGTGCCTCGTATGTGGCAGGGTTCCATGCAACATCCAATATGCTTGCTGGAGAGCGCTTTGGAATTCCGACAGCGGGGACACATGCCCATTCATGGGTGCAGAGTTTTATGAGTGAGCAGGAGGCGTTTGACGTCTATGCCAAAGTGCTGCCAGATCAAGTGACACTGCTGGTGGATACTTTCGATACATTGAACAGTGGTGTTCCTCATGCAATCAAGACTGCCAAGAAGCTGGAAAGCCAGGGCAAAAAGATGAACGCGATTCGTCTGGATAGCGGGGACCTTGCGTATCTATCCATTCAAGCTCGGCAGATGCTGGACGACGCCGGACTGGATTACGTCAAGATTGTAGCTTCCAACGACCTGGATGAAAATACGATTTTCAACCTTAAGGCGCAAGGAGCTCGCATCGATACATGGGGAGTGGGTACACAGCTAATTACTGCTTCCGACCAACCTTCTTTGGGTGGCGTGTACAAATTGGTGGAGCGTGAAGTGGATGGTGCCATGCTGCCTACGATCAAAATTTCGGCCAATCCCGAAAAAGTCTCCACACCAGGTAAAAAAGAAGTCTTCCGGATCATTGATCCGAAACATGGCAAGGCGATTGCAGATTATATCTGCTATCCAGGAGAAGAGCAGCCGCTACAGGGCGGGCCGCTCAAGCTGTTCAACCCGCTACACCCTTATCTGAAAAAGACGGTAACCCGGTACGAAGCAGTTAACATGCTGGAACCGATCTTTGTGAATGGGCGCAAAGTGTATGAACTGCCTACCCTGGATGAGATTCGCAGTTATCACCGCGAGCAGATGGATCTCTTCTGGCCGGAATATCTGCGTAAACTCAATCCTGAGATTTACCGTGTAAATATCAGCCCTGCGGCCTGGAATATGAAGCAGAAGCTCATTGCTGAGCACGTACAATCCACCGAAGAATAAATCCAATAAAGGGGCATAACCGGAAGCAAGTAGACCGGGTTATGCCCTTTTGCTCTTGCACCATAGTGTTCAAAGGACGACGTATGGTGTGTGATATATCATGGACTGACTGCCCTGGAACTGCGGTATACTATATCTTCAACGTACGCAGGCTCACAAGGGAAATGAAGCAATTATTTCTCGGGAAAGCGCAGGAGACGTCAAATCCTGCATCTTTCCGAGCCTGTCTTTCGACATGATCCGTTTCTGTGGCTGTTTCAACTGCGCATCGGCCGGGGATGAATGAAAGTTTGACGGATGCCGCCCTTATACTTGTTTAATCTGAAGGCGAACAATTCATGCTGTGAATAGAAAAATATGTAAACTATAACGAAGGAGAGGATAACGAATGAAAAATACTTTTCCTGCCTATGTCGTGCGTAAAGAAGAACAGGGTGGCGTGAAGGCTGCTATGGAGCAGCTTACGAAAGAGGACTTGCCTAATGGTGACGTAACCCTACAGGTTCAATACTCAAGCGTCAATTTTAAAGATGGACTCGCCACAACTGAAAAGGGCGGTGTGGTTCGCGAATATCCGATTGTACCTGGAATCGATCTTGCAGGGATTGTAGAGGAATCCGTGAGCGGCCGATTTGCACCGGGGGATCGGGTGATCAGCACAGGTTTCGAGCCGGGCGTGTCTCATTTTGGAGGGTATAGTCAATATGCGCGTCTGCGCAGCGAATGGCTTGTTCCTCTGCCGCATGGACTTAGTGAGAAGGAAGCGATGGCGATTGGAACGGCAGGGTTCACGGCAGCACTTTCGGTTGATGCTTTGTTGCAGGCTGGAGTGACTCCGGAGATGGGCCATATTCTGGTGACGGGAGCTACCGGAGGGGTAGGCAGTATGGCGGTGGCTATTCTGGCGAAGCTGGGATTTGAAGTGACAGCAAGTACAGGCAAAAAAGATCAACAGGAGCAGCTGCTTCGGAATCTGGGAGCCTCACATGTCATTTCACGCGAAGAAGCGGATGCGCCAGCCAAGGGTGCAATGGGCAAACAGCTCTGGGCAGGTGTAATTGATCCGGCAGCAGGTCCGGCACTGGCCGAGCGCCTGAAACAGATTCAATACGGAGGCGCTGTCGCCGTATCAGGCTTAACCGGAGGGGCTGCGTTCGAGTCCACCGTATTTCCGTTTATTTTGCGGGGGATTCAATTGATTGGGATTGATTCTGTCTATTGCCCGATGGAACGGCGGGAACGGATGTGGAAGCTGCTTGGCGGAGAATGGAAACCCGATCGGGCACTGGAACTGGGGATTCAGGAAATCTCATGGGCACAGCTGCCCCAGACACTGGAAACGATCCTTAAGGGCGGTGCTGTAGGTCGTACTGTAGTTAATACGATGTCGGAAACGCCTGCCGAATAAGATTCTTTTCTCCTAGACATGCTAACTCTACCTGAGAGCGTCACTCTGCATGTGGCGGGAAAGGAAGGATGAGTATGCGTGTTAACGGAAAAGGATTGTATCTTAGATCTGGACGTGTGAAGTCTGTTCTGGTCAGTATGGTCGTGGTGCTATGTGCAATATCTGCAGTGGCTTGTTCGGCCTCAAATGTTGAGCAGGAACGGAAAATATATACCCGACAAGCGACGGATGAAGGAAATGTTCGGGCCAAGAGTCAGGGTCACGGGTTAAATGGTCCATTGATTCAGGAGCTGGATGAAGCTTTTGCTGCAAAAGGCATAAAGTTAATGAATAATATGTTTGCGGATGATGGTGAGGACGGAATCTCTTATATGTACCTGCTGAACGGAAGTGGCAGACATATTGTAAAGGTCCACATTTTCAGTGATGTTCCAACACGAGTAGCCCGGATGAATGAAATGTATGGCAATGGAGGCGACGAGGCTGTGATGGAAAATGGACTTGGCAAAACAACGATTCGCAGCAAAGCCTACGTGTCACTGGTCTATACAGCTTCGGGTGGAGAAAAAGACGATTATGAAGAAGACGTCATGCAAATATTCCAGCATGTGCTTGAGCAACTAAAGTAATGGACGCGCCTAAAATAAACCCGAAAAACCCGTCTGATCCTTCAGACGGGTTTATATATTTCACGCATGACATGCCTCAGCTCTGGCAAAATGAGTTTTTCCATTGCCAGTTTGACAGCTCCTTTGGAGCCTGGCATGGAGAATACGGCCGTACGCCCGATCGTTCCGGCAACTGCTCGGCTAAGAATGGCAGCAGAACCGATATCTTCGGTATAACTAAGGAAGCGAAAGATTTCACCAAAGCCAGGCAGCTCCTTATCGAGGAGAGAGGATACTGCCTCGTATGTTGTATCTCGGGGTGCAATTCCGGTTCCGCCGCTGAGCAGTACGGCTTCGATATCGTCACGAACGGCTGCGTCCTGCAGGATACTTCGAATGGTTTCAGTTTCATCTGGTGTAATGATATATTCGACGATCTGGTAGCCTGAATCGGTCAGCAGCTTATGCATAAGTTGTCCACTTGTATCAGTGTCCTTAGTGCGGGTATCCGATACGGTTACAATCATGCAGGATACCGTGTCAGGGGCTTCCTGACGATGTTGTTCCACTGAATTGGTCATCATGCATCCTCCTCCAATCAACATGTCCTCATAGCATAGACCATTCAGTAGAATGAGGCAATGGACTTGCAAATAGAAGGCCAGGATTGCGCAAAGATTGCAGGATAGTGTACACTCGCTAGGATAGAGATAGACCAGTTCCATTGGACAAATAGAGAGGTGAACAATGATGAGTGAATTAAAAGCAAATGAATCATCCATACCTGTATATATATTGTCAGGCTTTTTGGGGAGTGGCAAAACGACACTGCTTGTTCAACTGATTGAACATTGGCAGCAGCAAGGTCTCAGGCCCGCCGTGGTCATGAATGAATTGGGTGAAGTCAATCTGGATGGTCAGATTGTGGATGCTTCCGTGCCAATGACGGAAATGTTAGGAGGATGTATCTGCTGTACTGTGCGCGGTGACTTAGGGCTGCAACTTGCTGATCTTGTGCAGGAGGAATCGCCTGATGTCATTATCATCGAAGCAACGGGAGCAGCAAACCCGATGGAAATTTTGGATGCAGTAACGGAAACATCACTATATATGCGACTGGAGCTGAAAAGTCTGATTACTGTGGTAGATGCCGCGCATCTGTCAGGGCTGTACCAGGAGCAGAAGGGACAAACCTTCAAGCTAATGCAGGAACAGATTCGCTGTGCGTCTGTACTTCTCCTGAACAAAACGGACCGGGTGAACGAGCATCAGTTGGCAGATCTGCGGGACCTGTTGGCGCGCTGGAACGGTTTCGCTCCGGTACTGCCTACGGTGAAGTGTGAAGTCGACATGGATGTGCTGCTTCGTAGCGGGGACAATGTGCATGCCTATCAATCTGTTGAGGAAACGAGTAAAAACGCGGAGAAGGAACATCACATGCATTCCGAGGCTTGTGCAGAGCATGGATGCAGCCACGATCCTGGACATGAACATCATGAGCAAGTGGATCATGATCACGAAAACCATCAACATTCTCAAGGGAATGACCATGAACATCCTCATGACCACAACCATAGTCATAATCATGCCCATCCCCATGCTTCGCATGAGCATGTCATGGTGTATACACACTATTTCACCCAGCCGGTGAACAGTGAGGCCTTTGAGCGTTTGATAGCTGAGTTGCCACGCGACGTGTACCGGGCAAAAGGGATTTTATCCTTTAGCGATACGTCCAGTCGGTTCTGGTTCCAATATGCTTACCGGGAATCGGATTATATGAAGATCACGCCTCAGGGGGATGTGCCTAACGTTGCTGTGTTTATAGGTGAACATTTTGATCAGTCGGTCATTCGCAACCAATTGCTGGAATTAGAGGCGATAAATCAGGCTGAATGATTCAAGGTTCCTCCAGACGGGGTATTAAGAAGCATAGCAAACTTAGTCTGGGAGGTAACTTTAAATGACACAACAACAATATCAACAATGTATCGATGCTTGCCTGGAGTGTATGAATGCTTGCAACGTATGTTACATATCGAGTCTGAAAGAATATGATCTGGCGATGCTGCGTGATTGCATTCGTTTGGATCGGGAATGTGCAGAAATCTGCAGTTTTGCTGCTCAAGCCATGACACGCGGAAGTGATTTCATCGCCGAAATTTGCGAACTGTGTGTGAAAGCATGTGAAGCTTGTGCTGCTGAGTGTGGCAAACATCAACATGATCACTGCCAGGCTTGTGCAGAAGCTTGCCGCAAATGTGCAGAGGCTTGCAGAATGATGGCCGCAGTAGCGTAAACATAACTCCCTTGAATTAAATTAAATTGAAAATAAAAAGCCCGGACAATGCAAGATGCCAGGCTAATCCCCTCACTGAAGACAACGAAATAAGACATCCGATAAGATGTACTTCAACGTTGTCTGCTGGAGGGGATTTTTTATGGATACAGCATAGTAACGTTCCTGTTCCTCACCACCCGATGGTGAGAATCTCTTTCGACAGCTGGTACTACATTGGCAAATGCATGTAACAGGTTGCCAAAGCAGAGCGTGATCTGTATAATGATGGCAATGAATTGAAACGATGAATATCCGTGATCGGGAGAGTAGCCAGAATCCATGCATGACAGCGAGCCGGGGCAGGTGGAAGCCGGTATGACATGACCTGAGTGAAGCGCACCCGTGAGATGGTTGTCCGAAGGAATGTTTACATCCTTGAGAGGATGCAGAGCAGGTAGTAGAGGGCAATCCGGCAGGCGGCCGTTAATCGCACCGAGCGGAGCAGGCTGTAATGTCCTTTGATGTGCATTGCAATCTGTTCACCTAGAGTGGTACCGCGGGAACTGTGAAGATCAGCTCTCGTCTCTGATATAGAGACGAGGGCTTTTTTTGTTTTCTATATCATGGCTAAATACGATAATGAATAGGAGTGTTCGACATGTTGATGAATCAGGCAGCAGCACATATTGCTTCCTTAACGGGATTGGAGCAAGACGAGGTGTTGAGATTATTGGAGGTTCCACCAAAGGCGGAGATGGGAGATTCGGCGTTTCCATGCTTTATTCTGGCCAAGACGTTGAAGAAAGCACCCGCGGTCATCGCGGCTGATATTGCAGCCGAATTGCAGACAGTTGGGCTGGATGCTTCATCAGCAGGACCCTATGTAAATATACGTTTCAATCGGGATGATCTGGCGCCGAAGATGTTACAAGAACTGGGACATAAAGCATTTGGCAAGCTGCAACTGGGGGCAGGTGCACGCGTCGTGATCGACATGTCGTCGCCCAACATTGCCAAGCCATTCGGAATCGGTCACCTGCGCTCCACCGTGATTGGGGCAGCATTGTATCGGTTATATAACGAGGCAGGCTATACTTCGGTCAGTGTGAATCATCTGGGGGATTGGGGAACGCAATTCGGCAAACAGATTGCAGCCTACAAACGTTGGGGCAACGATGAAGCACTGCAGGCTGAGCCAATTCGTACATCATTGGAACTGTATGTGAGGTTTCACGATGAGGCGGAGAATGATCCATCTCTGGAGATCGAGGCACGAGATTGGTTCCGCAAGCTGGAGCAAGGGGATGAAGAGGCACAGCGGTTATGGACCTTTTTTGTAGAAGTGAGCATGAAAGAATTCAACCGGATGTATGAGCGTCTGAATGTACAGTTTGACCATACGCTGGGTGAGAGCTTTTATAATGACAAGATGGGTGCTGTAGTTGAAGAACTGAAATCCAAAGGATTGCTCGAAGAGAGTGAAGGCGCACTGGTGGTACGTTTGGAGGAGGAGAATATGCCGCCTTGCCTGATTATTAAAAAGGATGGAACAACCATCTATCCAACACGGGATTTGGCAACAGCCGTTTATCGTCATGATGTGATGAAGGCGGATAAAATGCTGTACGTGGTCGGGGGTGAGCAGAAGCTTCATTTCCGTCAGGTATTTGCGGTATTATCCCGGATGGGATATGCGTGGTCTGAGATTTGTGAACATATTCCGTTTGGCTTGATGCGTTTCGAAGGACGGAAGATGTCTACCCGCCGGGGGAAAGTCGTCTTTTTGCAGGAGGTACTGGATGAGGCGGTTGCTCGGGCATTACAGATCATTCAGGAGAAAAATCCGAATCTGCCAAATTCGCAGGAGGTTGCGGAAGCAGTTGGTGTGGGTGCGATTGTATTCGGTGATCTGCGCAATAACCGGTTGAACGACGTCGATTTCTCACTCGAAGATGCGGTGAGCTTCGAAGGGGAGACAGGACCTTATGTGCAGTACACACATGCTCGGATTAACAGTGTGCTTGCGAAGGCAGCAGAGGCAGAGCGCGTGGAAAATGAAAATCAATTGGACCATGTTAGTAGTAGTAACAATGCTTCGGCAAACACACAGAACAAGCCGGTCATTGTTGGTGACACTTCATGGGCATTGCTGAAACTGCTGGCGGATTATCCGCAGCATCTGGAGAAAGCAATTCATCGCAACGAGCCTTCGGTCATTGCCAAATATGCGATAGATGTTGCCCAAGCGTTCAACCGCTTTTACCATGCGGAACGGATTGCGGATGCGCCGGCTGACGTAAAACCCTTCCGGGTGTTGTTAACAGAGCGTACGGCGGAGCGTCTTGCCTACAGCCTATATTTACTTGGAGTTCAGGCTCCTGAACGGATGTGATTTCATGGGATGGCGGGCAAGTACATTCTTTAATAAAGCAGGAAAAGCAGCAGCAGACTCAAACGGAGGAGTGATATCGCTTCAACGGGTGAGCAAACGACTTGGGGATGTGCAGGTACTGAATGATATCAATCTGGAAGTAGATCAGGGGGAGTGCATCGTCCTGGTGGGCAGGAATGGCTCAGGCAAAAGCACATTGCTGCGTGTGCTGGCAGGCATATTACTGCCTGACTCCGGCTCGCTGCGCAAGCCTATGAATGGGCGGGTTATGTATACACTGGATGGACTGCCACGCCTGCCTTTCACTTCAAGAGAGTACCTGTGGGAAATGGGACGTATTCGTGGCATGCGCCCTGAAATATTGCGTCAACGGATAGGCGAATTAAGTGAGCTGTTATTCTTGGGCACGGCGCTGGATCAGAACCTGCCACAGCTGTCAAAAGGTACTTTGCAGAAGGTGAATTTGATTCAGGCTTTGCTGCCTGGCCCTGATGGGTTATTGTTGCTTGATGAACCATTGTCCGGTTTGGACGTTCCGGCGCAGGAAGCAATCGTAGCTTTGCTCAGACAGTGGAAACAGGAAGGAAGCCAGATCGTTACAGCTTGCCATGAGCCCTTGCTGATTGAACACCTCGCGGATCAGGTCATCGTGTTACAGGAGGGAAAGGTGCTGCGTCGCTGGAGCCAGGAAGATTTGCAGCACGCTGGTGAGCCCGCTGTGAGTATTCAAAGTGTGATGGAAGGGCAGGAACAATCCGTTATCGATGCGCTGTTTGTTGAACAACCGGGAATCATTGCATGCCATCGCAGCGTGGTTCGTCCGGATGATGGGCGAGAGGTATGGGATTGGAAAGTGTCACAAAGTTCGGCAGACCGGATCATTGGTAAGATTCTGGCTGTGGGCGGTTCCATCGTGTCTGTGCAGCCGGAAAAAAGCCGATTAAATATGGAAGGATTGATGGAGGGACAGCATCCCGGTGAGGCTATGAGCAGGGAATTGGCAGAGCCCCTTTCCTCCATATCTACGGCAGGAGGCGACCTCCAATGATGCACATGACTCGTTATTTGTTAAAACATTACATACGTTCACAGAAATATGTTGCGCCGGTGATCTTTTATATCATTACGATGCTGCTCATCTATTCCTACAAACCTAATCCGGTTGCGGACAGTTACAGCGTTACGGCCATGCTGCTCTTTTTTGGTGCGGCCTGGCTGGGCTTAACGGTAATGAATACGGAACCTGCGGGGCAGTATCAATTGCTTGTGCTGCATGCAGGAAGCAAACGCAAGGTTGTCTTCGCACAATTGATCTGTGCATTGATCATGCAGTTCGGCCTGACTGCAATTACGGTGTTGTATCCGGTTGTTACGGGCATGTTTGGAAGGCTGCCAAGTGCTGGGGAGTGGATCATGGCTTGGGCCGGGCATCTGGCGTTGTCTCTCCTGGGTCTGGGGCTCAGTGTTTTCTTCCAAAAATCTTACATTCCCATGCTAAGTCGCAGTATGCCGCCTTTCATTGTGGTGTTGTTATTATCGTTTGTCCAAGGTTCATTAAGCGGACGATTGCCTGAATCCATACAGTGGGTTGTCAAAATTCTGCCTCCGGCATTTTATCTGGTTCGTGAGATGATGTTATTTGAAGACTCAAAGTTGGGGGCTGTTTTTTTGACGACAGTGTCGGCTATACTCTATGCCATAGTTCTACTCATCATTCATATATGGTTATCGGGAAGAAGGGATTTGCGGAGTTAGAGGCTATTATTTCGCTTAACTTGAATGTTGGTCTATGTTTCGTTACCATAGAGGGACGTTAGAATGGAACGTATTGTACGGAGATAAAGGGGGCGCTCGCTTATGCAAAATACAGACATGCAGCATGGTGACATGCTGGACAGCGAACACTCCAGGGAATTGTTTGCATATTATGGATTGGCTGTATATTATGGACAGGCGCTTGAACAGCAACTGGTCAATCTGATTTTATTAATGAAAATGTCTCAGGGCAAGGTTGTATCCGAAGAAGATCTGGAAGATCTGTACGAACGGAAGATGAGCAGTTCACTCGGACAACTCATTCATGAGGTGCGCCATCATTTTACCTTTTCGGAGGAAGAGACTCGCCAGTTGAATGAATTATGGAAGCAGCGGAATAGCATTGTACATCACTATTTCAAGGAACGAATTCATGAGACATTCAGTCCTGAAGGACGATCACGCATGATCAAGGAACTGGAAGATTTCAAAGACCGTGCACAGGAACTGGAGATCAGTCTTCAGCAGTACACAGGTGCCTGGATTGCAGAGCTGGGGTTGGATGCTGAATCCGCGGCCGCGCTGCAGACACTCGAACGTATGCATGCAGAGAGCATGCACGCCCGGGCACTGGAAGAGGATGAATCATTGTGATGGAAGGAAAGTCCCGAATACGTAAAATAAAAAGCAGACACTGGCTGGTAATCTCCATTGCATCGCTCGCGTTGCTTGGGGTCATATGGACGATAACTACGGCCTCGCTAATCTGGGCCTACACCGATGAGGAATCATCCAGACAGAGTGATGTGGCTATTATCCTCGGTGCAGCCGTAGAAGGGGACAACCCTTCACCGGTATTTCGCGAACGTATTGAGCACGCCATTTTATTATATCGCCAGGGGACGATCAGCCATCTGCTCTTTACTGGTGGTTCTGGCAGTGCAGGAGAGCGTGCCGAAGCCGAAGTAGGACGAGATTATGCTGTTGCATATGGTGTAGATCCGGCAGATATTCAAATGGAGACAGAGTCGAGAATTACGGAGGAGAATCTGGTGAACTCGCTTAGCGTTGGAAAACAGGCAGGGTTCCACACCTACACAATTGTAAGTGACCCATTACATATGAAACGGGCGATGAAGCTCGCTAGCGGACTCGGCATGGATGCTGTTCCGTCCCCAACACGAACGACGGCTTACCAGACCTGGCGCAGCCAATTTCCTTTTCTGGCAAGAGAAACAATATTATATATGGGATATATGGTCAAAGGATGGATAGACAATCCGCAGCAGCACGGAAAGTGACTGGACTGCGCGATTGTCTTTTTTTGTGCATGTTGACCCGACGTTTCTATGTTCCGGGATAATTAATCGCTGCACTAAGCAGTGCGGCCACTCCAAAACCGATGAACCACCAAGGCCAGCGCCGATTATTGCTTTTGCGCATGCTGATGAACAAACTGATAATCCCCGCAAGTAATACCACGGTAGCCAAGCTGCTGCCAACGATCCAGCCGATGCTCATATGTTTACCTCCTCTATGTGGAATGTAATGAATAGCTCTCTATGGTGAGCTTTCCACCTCTGACCTCTGCTTGAAATGGATAAGTACCGTTACGATACGTATGTTGATTATGATTGGATTGAAGCGGGAGATCACTGCTGAATCGGCCCCCGGCATGCTTGAAGTCTAACTGGAATCCATCGTTATCTGATGGGATTCGCACTTCAACGTTACAACCAGTGGAGAGACTATCCAGAGATTGAAGCATCGTTGAGGAGTGAATAGTGAGTTGGCTGCCCGTCGCTCTGGATTGAATATGTGAGAACTGACCGGATAACTGAACAGGTGAAGCAGTGGCTTGCAGTTGCATATGTTCTGCATGGAGGTCTGTTGCTGTAACCCGACCGCCCACTGATCGTAGACGGATATGCTGGGCATGGCCAGAAAAGGTGAGTTTGCCGGATGTGCAGTGACAATCCCATTGTTCGGAAGAAACGTTTTCCACAAGAAAGTGGGAACCAACTCCGTTGATCGACAGCCTTTTCAATATCTTAGGCGGCAGTACAATATGGAGCGATGTGCGATGGAAGTTTATGCCCAGGGGAAAAGCTTGTTTTCGTCCATCGATGAGATGTAATAAGCCATTGCTGACGTTAGCTTCAAAACATCGAGTTCTTGGAAAACGAGCGGAGCTCCATTGAGTAACACGGATAACAGGTTCTGTACCTTGGCTGATATGCACTTCGCCTTGCATCCATTCCAGAGAAAGGGCGAGAAGGGGTTCTTCAGACAACCATTCTTTGCAAATCATATGTCTATTAGGTTTCAAAATGGTTATCCCTCATTTCTGTCATCCTCTTCATCCAGAATAGGATAAGCGCCCATCGCAGCATGTTGGTCTAGAATACGTTCAATTAGTGATTCACTCATAATATCGGCACCAAGCATGTTCATCAACCGCTGTAAAAAATAAAGACGTTGCTTTGTTTCGCTCGAATTGCGGCCGAACAGTGTTGGATTAATCCATATATTGACCAGCATCATGAATACTTCTGCACAAGCTTCGGGATCTTCGGTATGGATGGATCCATCTGTAATGCCTTCACGCAAAATCGCTGCAATCACCGGGGCATCAATCCGCACAGCCTGTTGAATCCCTCGTACAATGAACACTGGATTTTTGATCTGGGTTCGAAGTACATGATCCAGAGAATGGGCCTGTTGATCAGAGACGACATACTCCAAAATCTGAACTAACTTCTCTCGTGCTGGTGTGGTCGCTGTATTTGTAACTAATTGATCCAGCATCTGAGCGGAATAGTTGAACTGTTGTTCCATGACAGCGCTTAATATTTCCTCTTTGGATCTAAAGTGATGATACACAGCTCCCTTGGACATACCCAGGGCAACAATGATGTCCTGAATACTCGTCTTTTCAAATCCTTTATCTGTGAACAACTGTGCAGCGACGTTCAGAATCTGCTGTACCGTCTGTTCAGGATGCTTGTTTCTGGCCATAATAACCTCCTTATTCTTTGGATACCGACCGTTGGTATGTATAATACAAGGAGATGTTATCATTGTCAATAAGAGGAAATCAGAAGGAGTGAAACACGAAGGAAGTTTATATCGATCAAATCTGAGTTAATTGAGAAAAGGTAAGATCAAGAAAAGATAAATAAGAGCGGAGAAAAGTGAAGTGGGATCAGAGTAAAGTAGATAGAGCAACCAACCTTCTTTCGGATTTTGGGTCATGGACAAAATAAAACCGATATGCCTACAGACCAAGAGGTCTGCGGGCATATCGGTTGGTTGTTGAATGATATTTACATTTATTCCCGTTCTACTTACACGCCGCCTCCAGCAAAGGAGGAAGTGGTTCGAATGGTCTCGCCCAGTGGGTTGTTTCCATTCGTATCCGGTGCTGCTTGAGCACCTTGCTGTAACTGATACATCTGATAATAGCGTCCCTTGAGTTCCATCAGCTCATCATGAGCACCTTGTTCAACAATACGTCCGCGATGCAGGACCAGAATCTGGTCTGCTGAACGAATCGTGGACAGACGGTGGGCGATGATGAAGGTGGTCCGTCCTTTTTTGAGGACTTCGAGCGCATTTTGAATTAATGCTTCTGTTTCAGTATCAATGTTCGCCGTAGCTTCATCGAGAATCAAGATGGCTGGATCGAAAGCCAGTGCACGAGCGAAGGAGATTAATTGCCGTTGTCCGGCAGATAACGTGCTCCCTTTTTCAATAACCGGCTCGTCGAATCCTTGCGGAAGATGGGCGAGAATTCGCTCAGCACCTACGTCCCGCAGTGCCTGTTCAATCTGTGCACGAGTAATCTGCTCATCCCCGAGACTGACATTGGAAGCCACGGTACCCGTGAACAGGTATGGATCTTGCAGTACAATGCCCATATGTTCGCGAATCCACTGTTTAGGCAGATCCTTCACGTTCTGACCGTCAATCGTGATCTTGCCTTTCTGTGGATCATAGAACCGGAACAGCAAGTTGATGATCGAGCTTTTACCGGAACCGGTATGGCCCACGAGGGCGACCGTTTGACCTTGTGATGCTTTGAACGAGATGTTGTTCAGCACATAATCTTTTTTATAAGCAAAGGATACATCGTCAAACACGACATTTCCCTTGTATCTCGGCATCGAGCCATCGGTTACCGGTTCACCTTTCTCATCCATCAGTTCAAATACACGTCCGGCGGATACCAGGGAGGAATCCAGGTTAGCCAGTTGGTTCACCATACCTGTAATCGGCTGGAACAAACGTCCGAGGACGTCAACGAATGCATACAGCACACCCAGCGAGATGATGCTCGTGCCGTCCAACACACTGGAACCGAAGTACCACAGAACAACTGCAAAAGCGATATTCCGCAAAACGTTAACCAGATTGTGTGAGGTGAAAGCGTTCAGGTTGAGCATTTTGTTCTGGTGTTTCATATAATCATCATTCAGATCCTCGAATTCCTGTTTGGTCTGTTTCTGATGACGGAATACCCGGATAATGGACATCCCCTGAATGGATTCGTTAATAATTGCATTAATCTCGCTCAGACGTGAACGAATAATCGTATTGTAACGAGTAGCGATTTTGCGATAAAGCACAATCCACAGAACCAGCATCGGTACAACGAACAGCGAGATCAATCCAAGGCGGAAATCCAGCAGGAAGAGCGCAACGTACACTCCCGTAATCGTAATGATGCCTGAGAAAAAATTCGACAGAACCGCAACGAACAAATCCTTGACGGCTTCGGTATCGTTGGTGACACGAGAGACCACTTTCCCTGCGGGCAGGTTGTCGAAAAAGTGTACCGGCAATCGCTGGATGTGTGCATACACATCGTTACGAAGTCTTTGGATGACTTTGTTGGCAGATGATTGCAGCCAGTATGTTTTGCCAAACTCCATAATGACAGAGATGACAAGGAAGATCATGTAATACACAATCAGTTGATAGATGCTTGGCATTTCCGGTTTGTAAAAGGCAAAGAGTTCACCAGCGGATAAAGGCACCGCCGCATATTGACCCGTCACTTCACCTGTGCGTGTAACCGTCAGTGTTCCGTCCGCATAAGTTCGATCCCCATTGGGGGCACTAACGGGTTCATTTACAAAATAAAAACTTCTACCGGCTTGCAGTACGCGTACCTCGGTACCCTTCGTTTCATCCGGTTCAAACCGGCCTTCACGTTTGTAGTTCTTTCCATTGTAGACCGCCGCTTCGCTTGAAGCTGTAGTCTCATAGAAAGGTTGCTCAATGGCGAGCAAATGATTGTCGATCATGGACTTGGCGATGAAAGGGCCGGCAAGTTCAGCCGCAACTCCAATCGTAAGCATAATTAAAGCGGCAATAAACGTACCTTTGGCTTTTAGGGCGTATTGAAGCAGCCGTTTGCCTGTATTAGACTTCAAAGCGTTGACCTCCTACGTGGACAAATTAGACTCCACCTGCTGCCGTTCATACTGTTCACGGTACCAGCCGTTCATAGCAAGCAGTTCCTGATGGGTTCCTTCTTCCGTTATTTTCCCGTGCTCCAGTACGATGATTCGGTCAGCGTGTTCAATAGCGGACAGGCGGTGAGTCGAGATCAGCGTTGTTTTGCCCGAGCGTTTGTTGCGTATATTTTCAATGATTTTGGCTTCGGTTCGTGCATCGACGGCAGATAAGGCATCATCCAGAATCAAAATGTCTGGATCGGCGATAAAGGCACGCGCCAGCGATACCCGCTGTTTCTGTCCACCAGACAGCGCAATTCCTTTTTCACCAACGAGTGTGTCCAGTCCATCGGATAATGTGCCCAGATCTCCATCAAAGGCTGCGGTGCGAATCGCTTCCATAATCACACTATCATCTGCACCCGGCTTGCCGAATTGAATGTTCTGGCGAACTGATTTGGAGAACAGTACCTGTTCCTGTGGAACGTATCCAATCCAGCTGTGCAGGTCATCTTTGGCGATATCCTGAATCGGATGACCGGAGATGCTTAATTTACCCGATCCGGCCGGGTATTCATGAAGCAATTGTTTGAGCAGGGTGGACTTGCCGCTACCTGTACGTCCCACGATACCTAGTGTCTGCCCGCGACGAAGTGAAAAGCTGACATGACTGAGATTATCGATGGTAGAACTAGGGTAACGGAAGGTGACATCCTGCATGGCGATCTCTTCCGGATTAATAATATGAGCAGGCTGCTCAACATCTTTCACGGCAGGTTCTACAGATAGAGTCTCGTTAACACGATCGAGTGAGGCACTACCACGCTGCATCAGGTTAATCAATTCGCCAATAGCGAACATTGGCCAGATCATCATCCCCAGGTACATATTGAACGATACGAGATCCCCTAGGGTAATTTCATTGTGAAAAACAAGATAAATGCCGTAGGCAAGTGCAATCACATAACTGAGTCCGACACATAACCGGATGGTAGGTTCGAACAGTGCATCCATCTTGGCAACCGCCAGATTTTTGCGGTACACATCTTCGGTGACATCAGCGAACCTTTTCTCGTCCAGACGTTCCTGAACATAGGCACGCACGACTCGAATGCCGGCAATAGATTCAAGCACCTGATCGTTCATATCCCCGAATGCATCCTGCGCCAGTGTGTATCGTTGATGGACGGCTTTACCATAGATCATCATGGCGATGGCGATAAAAGGCAGAGGCAGGATTGCGGCCAGAGTCAGTTTCCAGCTAACCAGAAAACCCATGGCGAATAATACGGTTGCCAGAAAAGCAGTGGAGTCGGTTAACGTCAGCATGCCGAAGCCTGCTGTGGTGGCAATGGAACGAAGATCATTCGTGGCACGTGCCATCAGATCGCCGGTTCTGTTTTTCTCAAAAAAGGGCGGGGTCATCCGCAGCAAATGGTCCATAGAGCGTGACCGCAGCAAGCGTTCAACCAGATTGGCACCGCCAAACAGTTTGTGCATCCATATGTACGTTGTCAGATAGATAATGATGACCGATCCTAGAATAAGTAAAATGTAGCGTGTGAGTGAGGCGCCGGTGACGGAACCCCGTACAATCTCGTCTATGGCATTGCCCAGAAGACGAGGTGGCAGCAGTTCAATGATGCCCACCATAATAAGCAAGGTGACACCAATGAGGTATCGTTTGCGTTCCAGCCGGAAAAACCAGGCCAGATTTTTAAGTACAGAGAACAAGTGGTATCCCTTCCTTTCAAGTTCGTGAAATGCATGTTCCGTTCATGTTTAGCCATTTGAGCCCACAAAAAAAGACATACCGCACGCAGGCGGTATGTCTTGGGTATCATTCATACGGCAGCATGGCTCCGAGAGCAGAGCCACCACCGTAGATAAAGTTCGATTGTGAGAGTACAAAACAGCAAACCTGATTAGAGGCTTCTGTGATGCGGACTTATGAACGGAATAACGATTTCATGGGTGCTCCGGTATTTAGTTGTATGCTGAATTGATGTAGATCGTCATTGTTAAACACCGTAACCACCCTTTCTTTTTTGGTAATAAATTGCATGTGGATCTCGTATGTTTGCATCTTAACACCGAATTTTACAATCTGTCAAACGTTTTTCCAAAACAGAAGATGATGCGGATTGTAATGGGGGAATGACAAAGTGAATGAACTTTTTTTGGGTATTTGGGGTGGTTGAGGTTTGTAATCATGCCATTGTAGCGATATGATGGAACATATATATAGAGAAGGAGCTGACACCAAATGAGTACCATACATGTATCTGACCGCGCTGCTCGCTGGTATAAGGAAGAACTGAATTTGAACGAAGGAGACAGCATTCGATTCTTCGCCCGTTATAGCTCCGGCGGAGGTCTTCATCCTGGCTTCTCCCTTGGAATTGCCGTGGAGGAACCGAGACATCCTGCTGATCAAACGAAGGTATCGGGTATTCAATTTTTTATGGAAGATCATGATTACTGGTATCTGAAAGGTCATCAACTTCATGTAGATGTCGTTGAAGAAGGACAGGATATCGAATATCGCTACACTGAGATTTAACGTGATATCTCTGCGTATATAGAATGGCTCATCACCGGTCGCACCGATTTTCGAACAGGAGGAGATACGACATGAATCCGCCAGCCCGAGATTTGGCCCAGTATATCGCGAATCGCTCTCATATTGTTGTTAAGGCGGCGGTTCGGGCCGAGAATGAACAAGGTGAATTATTGCTGATCCAGCATGCTGAACACGGACATTGGCGTATTCCTGTGGGACAGATGCGCCCGGGAGAAGCCATTGAGGACACCGCGCACAGGGAACTGTGGGAAGAGACGGGGTGGACCACCAATCATATGACACTTGAAGGTTTGCATTCCGGTCCGAATCTGAGACATTTGCATGCCAGTGGAGATGAAGAATATTTTGTCATTGCCATGTTCAGGGCGCAAATTGTTCAGGATTCGCTCGTAGAATCACGAGTAAATAGCGAAGCAGGGCTGAAGTTTTTTGATCTCAAATCATTGCCCAGGCTGAATGATTTTAGCCGCTTGCTGCTGAGGTCTTCCGAAATAGAATGAATACAACAAAGAATACGCCTTTTCCTTCCGGGAAGGCGTATTCTTTGTTGTGGCAATCCGTAATCTATGGCCCCATATCTATGAGTACAATGATTATTCTTGTGAACCAGCAGATTCCTGTCCTAATTAGACTTGATCAAGCGGTTCTTCATCATCCATCGCAAAATCAAAATCGTCAATATCGAAGACCTGCACAGGAGATGCCGATTCAATAATACGTGCAATTAATTCGACCTGATCGGTAAGTATGGGGGTATCCAGGCGCTGTGAAGTGAGAAGCAGTTCGGTCTCAATGGGATCAAAATATTCACCATATTGTGCGGTATCAACCGCATTAATGATGGAGATGGAGACCTGATCACCAAACAGAATGGACGGACTTTTGGCCCAGGGAATAGCCAGGGCTCGCTCTATTTTTTTCTTATTCAACGGTTCTTCAAAATAAGAAATCATTTCGTTTATCTTGGATTTCACATGCTGGTCATCTGCCGGATTATCCATCAAAGGGTCAGGACTGGTCTGAAATTCATATAACTCCAGGATGGTGGTGTAAGGAACAATATATTCAACAGGCGCCGGCGGCGCGAGCAATTGACCGTAAATTGCCACCATCACGACTTCTGTAACAAACTGACGTGACATGGGTTCCTGAATCCTCCTGCGGCCATTAATAGTTGCGAGGTGAATCAATTTTATTTTGAATGAAGGATCATTAAATTGATTTCTCTGCTATGGACTTGGATGCTTGAATTGCATGAATAGAAGTATATCATACAACGGTGGGAAAAACAGCCAGTCAGCAGAAGGATGTCAAGTCCCAACTTTGATCATGATTTTCCGAGCAGTAAGGATAAAATTCCTGCTGCAATCAGGGGACCGACCGGTACACCTTTGAACAAGGCAACCCCAAGTACCGTACCAATAAGCAGCCCGGCAACGACGGTAGGCTGTGTACTCATTAGTGTAGCTCCTCGTCCTCCCAGATGGGCGACAAGCAATCCGACACCAATGGCGAGCAGCGATTTCCAGTGTAGAAAAGACTCTCCAATCGTCTGCAGACTGATCTTGCCGCTGGCAAGAGGTGCCATAACACCAATGGTCAGGATGATGATACCGATCGTAAGTCCGTACTTTTCCAGCCAGGGAAACGCCTGATTAAGGTTTAGCACCCGCAGCAACAACAGAAATACCATAGCTACGGTTACGGGTGTATTACTGCTGATAATACCTAGCGCGGCAAACACAAGCAACAGCAGTGAGGTCATATCCATCGATTTCATTCCCCTTCGGTCTGCCCGCGATGACGACCTACGATATGTTCTGCAATATATCTTCCATGCCAGCGCCCGGATTCAATAAATACTTCATTGGCATTCCGTCCTGATGCAATTACTCCACCAACATATATGCCTGGTACGCTGCTCTCCATTGTCTGCGGGTCATATACGGGTTTATCCATATCCTCGGACATCTCGACACCTACGGAAGAAAGCAGCTTGCGGTCAGGGCGGAATCCGGTCAAGGCCAGCACAAAATCATTGTCGAGTTCACTTGTAGATCCATCAGAATGCAGCAAACGAATGGAATCGTCCAAAATTTCATTTACACGTGAGCCAAGGTGAAGTGAGATTTTGCCTTTCTGCACCATGCTTTCGAACAATGGACGAACCCATGGTTTAATATGTTCCGAAACACCGTTCCCACGATAAACCATGTCAATATGTGCCCCGACACGAACCAGTTCCATGGCAGCATCGACAGCTGAATTACTGCCTCCAATGATGGCGACACGTGTACGCGTGTAAGGATGAGCTTCACGGAAATAATGAGTAACTTTATCCTTGTCTTCGCCAGGGATGCCAAGATAGTTCGGGTGATCAAAATAACCTGTAGCAACAACAACATTTCGTCCTTCATGAACGATTGCCTGCCCGCGTCGATTGACCGTATGTACCTCGAACGTGCCATCGTCCTTACGTTTGATTTCTTGGGCTTCCTCATAGTTATGAACACGCAGGCCGAAATGTTCGGCTACCTTGCGATAATAGGCGAGTGCCTCGTAACGAAAAGGTTTGTCGTTCGGTGTGCTGAACGGAAGATTCCCAATCTCAAGTAATTCCGCTGTACTGAAAAACTGCATATGGGTTGGATACAGATAAATAGATTGGACGATATTGTACTTCTCAACAATTACAGCGGACAGTCCCAGCCGCTCGCATTCAATGGCAGCAGATAGACCGCATGGGCCTCCGCCGATAATAATGACATCTTCCATGTTCTTAATCCTCCTTATTTCAAGCACTATAATCCTACCGTAAATATGGGTTCATTGCCAGTTCAAGAAGGATACGGACGTAAAGAAATAATCCTAATTAGAGGGAATTGACTTGGAAGAGAAAAAAGACTAGTATCAAATTAGATGATCATCTAAACGAAAGTGAGTTGAACGAAATGCAACTGGAGAAGATTGTGGCTTACCATAAAGCCCTGGCTGATCCGACGCGGCTTCGGATGCTGCTGCTGTTATCCCAGGGAGAACTTCATGGTCAAGCGCTTGCCGAGAAGCTTAACTTGTCTCAGCCAACCGTTACACATCATGCATCCAAGCTAAGAGAAGCCGCGCTAATCAAGGAACGAAGAGAGAAAAATACGGTGTTTTTCTCGCTCAATCCCTATTTTATCCGGGAGCACGCGCAGGCTTCAGTTGATTTTATTTTTAGACAAGAGGAGGTTGCCGATATGAGTGATGTGAATGAGACGCTGAAGGCGTCCGTGATGCGGAATTTCTTCTCGAAGGATGGACGATTGCGTCAGATCCCGGCTCAATATAAGAAAAAGCTGATTGTACTGGGTTATTTGGTAGAGCAGCTTGAATTTGGACGGAAATATACGGAGAAAGAGATCAATGCATTTATTCAAAACTATCATGAGGATTTTGCCACTATTCGTCGGGAGTTTATCATGCACCAGTTCATGTACCGTGAAGATGGGATCTATGAACTCAATCCGAAAGAGATGTGGACACGCTGGGATCAAGTGAAATAAATGAAAAATAATTAAACTTGACAAAAGCGGTTGAAGCTGTGTAACATGATGGATAATTCTACAAGGGAGGCGATGTTAAATGACAAATCTAATGGCAGTATACGTTAATTTGAATATGAACAGCGTCTCCGGAACGGATCAATGCATGTAATTTTACGGCAGTTGGGCAGTATTGTTCGCAATATTGTCCATATGTACGTAGCACAGAATAACATGCACAGATGAAGCCACGGGTGACGTACCCGTGGCTTTTTGTTTGCCGAAAATGGGTTGTTTCTGGATAACGAGTATCGGATTGTCGTAATGATGCGTCCGATATGAATGCCATACAAACAATCTTTCATTCGGCTAACTTCTTATTGCCGCGGGTGTAGTGCTGCTCGTGGCTTATTTGGTTTTGATGCCGGACCGGAGCGCTCATTGTTAATTGTTGTCAGTGTCATGAAGGATAACACACCATTTATCGGGAGGAATTTTTATTTTGAATAACACGATGGAGAAATACGGCTGGTCTGCAAAGTGGCAGGAGTTGTGGCAGCAGACGGGCATGGAAGAACAATTAAGAAAACCGGCAAGAATTATTGCGGATCACGGGCAATTGCTTCGCCTGATTACCGCTGAGGGAGAATGCTGGGGAAGAGTATCCGGGCGCATGCGTCATGATCATGAGGAGACTGGCATTGTACCAGCCGTGGGGGATTGGGTCGCTGTTACAGGGCAAGCTGGAGAAGAAGCCATCATTCACAGCATTGTGCCACGGCAGAGCAGGGTATCCAGACAAGCCGCTGGTCCAGTGACCAAAGAGCAATTGATTGCGGCGAATGTGGATACATTGCTGATTGTTGCCGCTCTTAATCATGACTTTAATCTAAGACGGCTCGAAAGATACATTATGATGGCCTGGAATGGTGGAGTCAGACCTGTCATCATTCTAAGCAAAAGTGATCTGTGTGAGAATGTGGAAGAACAAATTTCGCTGGTGGAAGGCATTGCTCCAGGGATTGAAGTGTTGGCAATATCAGCTGTTCAGGATCAGGGCAAATCTTTACTTGAAAAATTTCTGTCTCCAGGCACAACGGTTGCCTTGACGGGTTCTTCCGGTAGTGGCAAGTCTACCCTGGTCAACTGGATGATGGGCGAGAGTGTACAGCTCACGCAGGCCGTTCGTGAAGACGACAGCCGTGGACGACATACGACCACCCATCGGGAAATATTTGTACTGCCGCAGGGAGCGGTATTAATTGACACGCCGGGAATGCGTGAACTCAATCTGTGGGATGAAGGTCAGGATGGGTTGTCACATGCCTTTGGTGAAATTGAGCAGCTCGCAACGGAATGCAGGTTTCAGGATTGCACGCATACCCGGGAAGCCGGTTGCGCCGTGAAGGAGGCTATTCAGGAAGGTTCATTAGATGAAAAAAGGCTGGGTAACTACTTGAAAATGCAGAAGGAACTGAAATTTCAGCAGCGCAAGGAAGAGGCTGCATCCAAACGACGGACCGCTTCAAGCAAACCCGTCAGTTCCCGCAAACCGAAGCATGTCCGCAGTACAAAAGACTGGGAAGAGGCCTGAGACCAGGTGGGCATCCCTCTGTATCCTGCATAGGATAGGTCAGGAGGGATGTCATCATGCCAGATTACAGCATCATCGTAGACCTGTCGGATCACATGTTATATCTTTTGGATGGCCCACAGGTGGTTAAGGGCTATCCTGTCGCTATAGGCAAGATGCTCACGCAGACGCCTAACGGCGTGTTTACGATTATTAACAAACAAGAAAATCCTGGAGGGCCATTTGGCGTTCTTTGGATGGGGTTGTCTGCGCCGCATTATGGGATTCATGGAACCAATGATCCTTCATCCATTGGCAAGTCCGTTTCTCATGGATGCATACGCATGTATAACTCGGATGTGTTGGATCTGTCTTCCAAAGTGTCGGTGGGCACACAAGTAACGATCCGGCCCTAGGGCCGGATTTATGAAGAAGGGGATTCTAAAGTCACGGCGTGGCCGAGAGAAAGGGAGTAATAACATGCGAATCAGACCAGCGCGTGAAGGGGATGCGGAAGCCGTAGCCCATGTACATACAGAGAGTTGGAAGACGACATATCGAGGGATCGTGCCGGATGATTTTTTGGACAATCTGATTACGGAATCAAGGCTGTCCCAATGGGAGCGAAATATCCGTTCTGGCGAAAAGCATCAGATTCTGGTGGTGGCTGAACAAGAAGATGGGAAAATTGTCGGATTCGCCTGCGGTGGAAAGGAACGTGAAGGCAAGCTACCTTACGATGCTGAGCTGTATGCTATTTATTTACTGAAAGAAGTGCAACAAACGGGTATTGGCCAGCAACTGGCGAGACACGTCATTCGTTATCTCCATTCACTGGACATGAGAAATTTGTTGATCTGGGCACTGGAGCAAAACTCAGCCTGTCGTTTCTATGAAAAAATGGGCGGAATTCCTGTCCAAACACAGCATATCCGGATTGGCGGTCAAGATCTGTTAGAGGTTGCTTATGGATGGGAGGACTTGACTCTTTTTGGAGAGAAGACGGTGCCCGGTAGTTGAATGAATGAAAATTTGGCTGAATGTGTTGAGCAATGAGGAGCTTTTTCGTTCCGTAGCCCCGGCTGTTGCTCAGCGAACATGGATTAGAAAATACTTTATTTTATAATCAGATAGGGTTCGAGAAAGAGTGACAAAGATTGCGCAGAGTCCGCCTCAAGCTTGATGGGGCGGTCTTTTGCATGTTTTTACACATATGAAAAATAGGTCAGGAAATGATGCGAAAAAGCTGTTTGGTGTACCTGTAATCTGGTTATTTATGGATACACGGGCAGAACAGATCCGTAAATCCAATAGGTAAAGGGGCCTGAACTTCATGTCCATTGACCGTTTCATTCTGAGAAAGCTGAATACTTGTCAGGAAGAAAATACGCGTGATAATCTGGTTCGGTTGTTTGTCATTCGGATCCAAAAGGCCGAGATGGAAGAAGAACACGAAAATTCTTATGTCGTCAGCAGATTGCATTAGAAATAGATAAAAGGGATTGGGTACACAAAAAAGGAAGCTTGTCCTTAGCGGCAAGCTTCCTTTTCCTTATGTTCGCGAATAAATGAATTCGCCGTTTCCATGTTGAAGTAAACAACTGACCCATCTTAATAAAGGGATAAGGCGAGGGAGTCATTTTCGCTACGGCTGTGAAGAATGGCTTCACCACCGACAATCTCAATACTAATCAATGATTGCAGACATTTCTGTAAAGCGCGTTTACCATTGCTAATCTTATGCTCAAGGGCACTGCTAAGCAATCGGAGTGTCTTTTGCACAGGTTGTTTGTTTTCTTGATTAAAATATACAGGGATTGATTTGTTTTGAAAAGTTATTAGTGTTCTCACTAGAAATCACCTCACGAGAGTTATTTCTTACTGGTTATATTAAATTCCAATGCTTAAAATTACCTTAAAATCAGCTTATGAAAACATAAAGGTGAGCAATGTTTGAAAAGTGTTCACAATTCAATTGTGGGCGAAGCAATAAAATTTCCCGAAAAATCAGTTTACAGCTTCCATTTATATGGAAGAAAGATGTATAGTTTCGCATCCTTGCAATAATTAACGTGACTACTGCCTCGAAAGTTCTGAGTCGAATGGACGATATTTTAATATATACGTGGGTCATATGTAACGAAATTACAGGTTGCACATTGCAAACAGGGTGTTAATGTAAGAAAATAGGGTTGGAATAGCGTTTCATCTGCATTTTTTTAATTTAATTTGACACTAGGACAATTTACATATGAGACCATGGGAGGGATTATTTTGATTCTTACCGTGTATTCCGGCCGGGAGGAAGGCGACTGGTTCGACATCGAGGTCCCGGATGAATGTACTATCGAACATCTGAAGACATTGCTGGGAGTCCGCATTTTCGGTCGGGCACCGGGAGAGGGCATTCAGTACATCCTTGAAGCCAAATTTCCGGAAGGATTGTGGTTCTCGCCACAGAACGCACAACAGTTAATGGAAACAGGGCTGCGTCAAGGAAGCTGTGTACGGGTACAACGGGCGTTCTCCACTACTTCTGAAGAAGCGCCAGTGTATGGAAGACGTTCATTGTTTCAGCAGGACAGCAACGAATGAACGATCTGGGCGTATATATTGATTACGGCAATGAAATATAAGGAGGTCTTCTCTTCGTGAATGTGTTATATCAGCGTTCTCCAAGAATGACACCGGTTCTTAAGGAAGAAAGGCTGGAAATTCTCAGACCTCCAACAGAGCCGAGCAAACCTACGTTTTCAATGATTTCTATTATAATACCGATCATGATGACGATGGTCAGTATCGGATTCTACGTATATATCAACATGACGGGCAAAATGGGCAACCCCAATTATATGATGTTTCAGATGATGACTGTCATGATGATGCTTACGTCATATACCATTCCGTTTTTTGTGTATCTGAGCAACAAGAAGTCCTATCGCAAAAAGCTGGAAGAGCGTACAGCCATGTATCGTGCACAGCTGGAGAAGCACCGTGAAGAACTGAAGGAAGCCCAGTCAGAGCAAGTGAAGAGTCTATATGAGATTCATGGAGATCCTAATGTGTGTCTGCAAGTGGTCAAGAATCGCAACAGTTCGTTATGGGAACGTTCCCCTGAGGATGATGACTTCTTACAGGTGCGAATTGGCACGGGAGAAATTCCTTTTCGGATCAAACTGCAGGTTCCTCGTGTGGACGGGTATGAAAAGGATGAGTTGATTGAAGCGGCTCATGAACTCGCTGCTGAATTCGAGACGGTGCCAGATGCGTCGATTACATTACCCCTGTTTCAGTCCAAAGTGATGGGCCTCGTCGGTAATCGTGAGGAAGTACTTTCTTCACTTCGAGTGATCATCTCACAACTGACCGTTCGTCATTCACCGGATGAATTAAAGATTGCTGCCTTTTATGAAGAAAAGGAATCAAAGGAATGGGATTGGCTGCGCTGGCTGCCCCACATTTGGGATGAAGATCAGGGACAACGCTATATGGCCGACAGGCACAGCGGTGCGCATCAATTGGCGGACAGCTTGTTTTCCGTGTTGAACCGTAGGCGCAATAATAAGGAAGATCGCTACAAGAAAACCGTGCAAACTCCATGTTATGTGGTGGTTCTCTCGGATACTCAATTAATAGAAGAAGAGCCGCTGCTTCCCCTGCTGCTGGAATCGGCACAGGAGATCGATGTGTGTACCATCATTCTGGCAAACCGCAAGGAATCGCTACCCATGCATTGTCAGTTAATTATGGAGGCTTCGAAAGGCAATGGACTCTATATCAAAAAAACCGAGGATGCCGACGTGATCAGACAAACGTACACGCCAGATGTGATCTCCAGAGAGTCCGCAGAGGCGCTCTCGCGTTATATGTCACCGATCCGTCTGAAACGTTCATCCGCTTCGGATATACCACAGATGCTTCCGTTGTTCGATATGTTAAGTACATCACGAGTAGAGGATCTGGACGTGGTCACACGCTGGAGCCAGACACGTTACCCGGACACACTTCCTGTACCAATGGGCGTGCGAGCTGGCGGCAAGAAAATTGCGATTAACTTACATGATAAAATCGAACGTCAGGGCCATGGCCCGCATGGTCTGATCGCAGGTACAACGGGCTCCGGCAAAAGTGAAGTTATCCAGTCGATTGTGGCCTCTCTGGCTGCCGAGTTCCATCCGCATGATCTGGCCTTTATGTTGATTGACTATAAGGGCGGCGGGATGTCGAATACATTTGTGGGCCTGCCTCACGTCGTCGGCACGATCACCAATCTGGATGGGAATTTGATTGAACGAGCCAATATTTCACTTCGGGCGGAACTGGTCAGAAGGCAAAAAATATTAAATGATGCAGGAAATCTCCAGCAC
This sequence comes from Paenibacillus sp. NPDC057886, assembly GCF_042796655.1. Lineage (NCBI taxonomy): Bacteria > Bacillati > Bacillota > Bacilli > Caryophanales > Paenibacillaceae > Paenibacillus > Paenibacillus sp. NPDC057886. The sequence goes on from NZ_JBHVMZ010000001.1 coordinate 568,206, forward strand.
ATTGACGAGTATTACAAAATTCTGCGTTCCAGACATGAACAGCCGTTGCCGCACTTAGTTATCATCATTGACGAGTTTGCTCAATTAAAGCGGGATCAGCCGGAGTTCATGGATGAATTAATCAGCATAGCGGCCATCGGCCGGACACTGGGTGTACATCTAATACTGGCAACCCAGAAGCCTGCCGGTGTGGTCGATGATAAAATCTGGAGCAATTCTCGTTTCCGTATCTGTCTTCGCGTTCAAAGTGAAGGGGATAGTCGGGATATGATCAAAATTCCGAATGCGGCCTGGATCACCAAGCCGGGTCGTGGATATTTCCAGGTAGGCAGTGATGAAGTGTTTGAGGAAATGCAATTTGCCTGGAGCGGTGCGCCGTATAATCAGCAGGAAGATACAACGACGGTACTGCCTGTTATGGAAGTTCGTTTGAATGGGAAACGGGAGCCACTCTTAACTGGAGAGCGCAGAGCTGTGCTCAAAGGGGAGGATGTGCCCAAGCAGCTTCAGGTATTTATTGATTATGTGGCGGAAGCAGCAGCAGAGGCGGGGATCACCCGATTACCAGGACCATGGTTGCCGCCCTTGCCTGAAACACTCGAATGGGAAAGCCTTAACGACTGGCAGGAAGAAGAGAATCGTGAGGCATTGCTTGACGGCGGTGCCAGTGGCCTGAATCCTGTAGTTGGCCTGCTCGATGATCTGCCTAATCAAAGACAGCAGCCGCTCGCACTTCCGGTGGATCAGGGACATCTGGTTGTATACGGTATGCCTGGTCTGGGGAAAACGACGTTTGTGCAAACCTTGCTGATGTCACTGGCCCGTTCTAAGCGGACTGAGCCTTGGCATGGCTATATTATTGATATGGGCCGGATGATGAAGGATTTCGCAGGCTTGCCTCAGATCGGTGCGGTAATGATGTCTGAAGAGGAAGATCGGATCAAGCGGTTATTCCGATACATCCTGAAACTGTCAGCACAACGCAAAGACATGATCTCGGAAGCCGGGGTTAAGACAATATCAGCCTACCGTCGCACAGCCCATGCAGCCGTACCGCAAATTGTAGTTGTTATCGATGGTTATCTTTCTTTCCGAAATGCGTATCCCGAGGAGAATGAACTTCTGGAAACGATCCTTCGTGAAGGCGGCAGCCTGGGAATCACATTTATCCTCACGGCCAACCGTGTTACGGATGTATTCGAGAAATTCAGAAGCAATATTCCCAATGCGGTTTCGTTTGAATTATCTGATCCAAGCGACTATTATTACGCAGTGGGTCGGCCGTCCAAGGCACCTAGCCAGCTTCCACCTGGAAGAGGATTGGTCAAAGGACAGGTTCCTCCACTGATGTTCCAGGCGGCGTTGCCGTCATCCGGAGCAGATGAAGGCAAGCGTTCCTCCGCTCTGCGCCGCACAATTGCAGAAATCGGAGAAGGCTGGAACGGAGAAGAAGCGCCGCAGATTGCGCCTCTCCCGGAAGAGGTTAAGCTCAAAGATGTGCTTATCCGTACAGGAACCTTCGGGCAAGTCGGAGACGTATCATCCTTAACAGTACCCGTAGGTTTGCTGACCGATGATCTGGAACCCTTCCAGCTGAATTTGCGTGAAGGGCCGCATTTCATGGTTACGAGTCCGATGGAAGGCGGAAAAACGACATTTTTGCTGACCTGGATGTTATCCCTTGCCTATCATGCGTCTCCTGAAGACGTGCAAATATACACGGTAGATATGCGGTATGGTTCCGGAGGACTGGGGGAAATCAGCAGTTTGCCCCATGTCCGTGGACATGTATCCCGTGAAGAACAGCTTGCACCTGTGATCCAACAGTTGTACGATGAAGTTCTAAAAAGAGGCGAGTTAACCGGTGGACCGGAGATCGTTCTTGTTATAGACGATGCGGATACGTTATCCAAACAATTAAATGATTTTAATGTGAAGGATCAATTGGGAGCGATCGTTCGTCAAGGCAGGGATCGAGGCATACATGTGATTCTGTCAGGAGTTCCGGCAGACTTCCCAACCTTTGGTTCTGACTGGGTGAACGATGTGAAGGCTTCCCAGAGCGGATTGTTGTTCGGGACTTTAGACCCTAATGATCTCTCGTTCTTCCGTATACCTTATTCGGAATCCGGGGGGAGTTCAAATGGGCTGAAGGTACTGCCTCCGGGTCAAGGTTATTATGTAAAACGTAAATATTCCAGGGTTAAAGGTGCAATTCCATGTGATGGCACCTGGAAAATGACCGATTGGATTTCTGAAATTCGTGACCGATGGCATGTTGTAGTTTGAGGGGAGGTGGCTCATAATGTTGACGGTTCATGATTCCAAGCAAAAGGTAGTCACTTTGCAAATAAAAGAGCTTTTTTTCCTGGCCGGTATTCTCGGTTCAGACCGATTGCTTGGCGTGGAAGATCCGTTCCGCGGATATATGGCGGAAGACATTGCTTTGGAGTGGGAGCGTGTGAAAACATCCCTGCTCGACAAAGGATATCTGATTCAGGATCAGGACAGCAATGAGCTGATCATGACACCGACCGTTTTCTCCAGGGTAGCCATTGCGGGACTGTCCGACAGGGCTTGCTGGATTCGCTACACGCACAGCGGCAAGTCGTATGAAAGTTATGTGCACTGCACGGATGAACGTGTCGTTGAAGTATCCCGTGTTGCAGACGAACCGGATTCGTTCCGGCTGAGTGATCTGGGGAATGTTCGTGAAGCGATTGATTTTCTGATTCAAAGAATGAATTGGAGTGGTCATTCTCCGGCGGAAAAGCCGGCTCTGATGTGCTCCAAGAAAAAATTCTATGATGTGATGAATGATCTGAAGAACAAAGAATTACAGGCAGTGGCTGATGAGTTGGTACAAGAGACGAGCGATCCTGAGGGGTCACTTGCGCTTGCGCGCTGTCTGGTGAACAAGGAATCAGAGGGGGAACTGCGGTTGCTCGTATGGAACGGAGAAGGGTGGAAATCACAGTCTGCAGCTTTCGCTGCAAGTACGGTATCCAACTGGCTGTTTCGCATGAGTACTGCGGCTTCAGATGATTGGCTTGTTGCAGCACTGACTACAAGAGAACAGTTTCACGAGATGCTGCTGGACTGGCTTAAACAGCCTGCAGGGGAAGAGGAAAGGTGATGGTAAATGCGCATTCGTGTGGAACCGGATGTGCTTCGGGCACTGAGCAGGCAGATTCAGTATGCGGCGGAGCAAATACAGCAAAAGATGACAGTATTGGATCAGGCCATTCATTCGCTGGAGTGGGATCTTGAAGCCCGCGCCGCGATCATGAATGAATGGAATCACAGCAAGCGACTCTGCGAAGCAGCAGTACGTCGTTTTATGGACTTGAGCGTACAGCTGGGACGCAAGGCCTTGTTATTCCAGCAGGTGGACATGGAGTATCGTACAGTGTTGAGTCATGTGAACACAGCCTATGGCAATGCGGTCAATATGTTGAATGTTCTTCAGACGGAGCGTGCAGGAGAGATTATGCCTGCGCATTCGGCAACTGCTGCTGTTGTATCCGATCCATTTTCCGCGGTAGCGGCAGTGTACCGTGTACAGGATGCCGCACCGCCTGATGGCTCGCCGGCGACCCTGATTCAGGCCATGCAGCCTGAACCTGTGGCGTGGAGATTCACAGATCCCTCCTTTCGTGGGAGAAGAGGAACCGAACCTGTGGTTTCCTGAGCTCACGGGGTACAAGGCTGAATAAGCAAGACAGCAGAAAGTGAATTTTTGTATAAATAGGCTGTTAGGTGAAGTTTCGAATGCCAAAAATGGGGTAAATAGGATTAGGTCCTTCGGCTTTTGTCCGATCGATCCTTGTATAGTACAATTTGAACAAGTGAATTTAATTGCACAAACCAAGGAGGAATTTACAAATGGCAGGACGTATTTTAGTTACCCCAGAACAGCTTGATCAGGTTTCCAACCAATTTAAACAAAGCGGTGAGCAAAGTCAGCAAATCGTTTCTACATTGACTCAATCCATCACAAGCATGGAAGGACAATGGGAAGGTATGACGAAACAACGCTTCTTCCAGGAATTCCAGGAAGCCAGCAAACAAATGCAATCTTTCGTTCAAACGCTGAATAGCATCAGCGCGGAACTGACGGCTATTGCCAACAAATTCCGTACGGCAGACCAAGCTCGCTAATCTGCGATACATAGTTCGGGCAGGTTCCATATCCGAATTCGCCCAGAATCATATGCAGGAAGCAAGCTGATGATTTACAACTACAGCAAAAACCGGGCGTTTTCACAACACCCGGTTTTTGTTGCACTATGACAGAATGACAGAGAGAGGGATGAGCATGTCTTTTCAACCAAATCCCGGGGATGAAGTGGTGATTAACGACATTGCCTATATCATTGGGCAGCATCCGGCTGCACCTGGTCTGGCTTACGCCCAAGCTGGAAGGCAGGGTATCGTCTATCAGTTGTTACCCCGAAACGGTTCCATAAGTGGGGCCAAAGCACTAAAAGTATTTTTTCCTAAATTCCGTATCCCGGCTATGGTGTATCAGTCTGAGCATATGGAGTCTTATAGTGAACTGCCAGGTTTGCAGGTATGCAAGCGTGATGTGCTCACTCCGGAAAGAAACGGAGCGCTCATTGGAGAACATCCTGATCTGTTGTATGCGGTATTGATGCCGTGGGTGCATGGTCTGACCTGGTTCGATGTAATCAGCGATCAGAAGCAGCTGACAGCAGAGGAAAGTCTGAAGCTGGCGAGAGCCCTGGCCGGGACCGGCTCGGCCATGGAACAGCGCGGACTGGCTCATTGTGATTTGTCCGCACCCAATGTGATGATTCCGTTTTTTTCCGAAGTGGAGAACCTGAGAGGGGTTTCAGCAGTTGAACTGGTAGATGTAGAGCAGATGTACGGTTCCAGAATGGATCGTCCGGATGCATTGCTTGCCGGTTCACCGGGGTATGCGGCCCATCGGACAGTGCACAGCGGTTTGTGGAGTGCGTATGCCGATCGTTTTGCCGGAGCAGTTATCATTGCTGAAATGTTAAGTTGGTCTGATGCATCGATTGTGGAGAAAGCATGGGGAGAAAGTTATTTTGACCAGCACGAAATGCAGACGGTAAATGAACGTTATTATGCCATGAGAGAGTCGCTGCAGAAGCGCTGGGGATCTAAGGTGTCCGATCTGTTTATTCGTGCCTGGGAGAGTCATGATCTCAGCAACTGTCCTACGTTTGGCGAATGGTTCGTGGCGCTGGCTGCTGTGGACATCCATCTGGCAAGTGCAGCATCTGTTGAAAAATCTGAAGTCAAGACTTCAGACCAGACAAATGCAGTGGAGACGAACCAGATCAAAGGGACAGAAGCAGCGAGCGGTATATCGGATAAGCAGGGAAATACGGATCAGAACGTGCCCGCCGTGGAACCTTCGCCTGGTCAGGAAGCGGTAGTAAATCGTCTCTTCCTTCAGGCGAGAGCATTGGAGGATGAAGGCAAACCGGCTGCGGCGTTGGAAGTGTATCGTTCCCTGCATCATTTCATTCCGGATAACAGTGCGATGCAAATGGAAGTTGAGGCTGCGATTCAAGAGCTGGACGCGAAGCTAAATCCCAAGCATGATGATGCAGCCCAGCCAGCCAAGATTCCTTTTTATCGATCCAAAAAGTTTATGATTTCTTCGGCGGTGCTGATTGTACTGCTGGCTGGAACCGTGCCGACGGTTAAAATATTGGCTGATCAGGCCGAACTAAAGGCTGCGGAAGAGGCTGAAGCTGCGAGGGTGACTGCGCTGAAGCAGCAGGAAGAAGAAAAGAAACAAAAAGAAGCAGATGCAGCGAAGCTTGATGCAGAGGAAAAGAAAAAGTTGGCTGAAGCGGAGAAAAAGCAGGCAGAGGCCAAGAAGAAGGAAGAAGAGCGTAAAGCGCTTCAGGCCAAGTATGATAAGCAGGCGAAATATGAGGCTTATCTTGCCAAGCAGAAGCAACAGAAGCTTGATGCAGCCAAGAAGGCAGAACAGGAAAAGTACGACAAACAGGCGAAATATGAAGCGTATCTGGTCTGGAAAAAAGAAAATGACGCCAAAATTGCTAAGCAGGAAGCCGAGCGCAAGGCAGCAGCCGAGGCTCAGCGAAAACAGGAGGCGGCCCAGAAAGCTGCGCTCAAGAAAAAACGGGCCCAGAATGTTGTCACACTGATTGCCCATTACAATAAAACGTATAATGCGCAAAAAGGCAGGAAAATTGAGAATGCCGAATCATACGCGCGTGATTTCAAAAATCTGTACAATACCGATGCGAGCTATTTCAAAGGTGTCGGTAAAGTGGCAGCACGAATGAATGCGATCAATAAATTCCTGAGCAATACCGATTATACATTGCCCAACTTGTAAAATAACGTAAACGACGGAGGTGACACATCCCAGATGAACTACACAATTCAAGCATCCCAGCGCACACCTGCACTGATTATCTATTTAATTGATATTAGCGCCTCCATGAATATGGTTCTGGACAACCGTCGGCGGATTGATGTCGTCTATGATGCCTTATCTCTGGCTATTCGCCAAATGGTGTTTCGTTCGACCAAGGGGAACCGATTAACACCCCGTTACAGGATCGCGATTCTGGCATACAGCGATGATGTGTACGATCTGTTGAACGGGATTAAGGGCATCGATGAAATCGCTGCTGTAGGCTCCTTGCCCGACTTAACGCCGAAAAGATTCTCGGATTCAGCGAAGGCTTTCCTGCAGGCTGAGAAAATTCTACAGGCTGAAATTCCAAATATGCAGGATTGTCCTGCGCCGCTTGTATGTCATATGACCGATGGGGTAGCTACAGGCGAAGATCCGGAGCCCATTGCCAAAAGAATCATGGGTATGAGTGTGCCTGATGGCAATGTACTCGTCGAGAATATTTTTATATCCGATCATCTGCTGGAAGGCCCTATTCCGGAGCCCCGAAGATGGAAGGGAATATCTCAGCAGACGATCCTTCAGGATGAACATGGGGAGAAGCTGCGCAATATGTCCTCAGTTCTGCCGGAAAGTTATCGTGAAATGCTGGTTGAGGCGGATTATTTGCTTTCACCTGGTGCACTGATGATGCTTCCTGGTACTTGTGCAGAACTGGTATCCATCGGATTTCAGATGTCCGCTGCTACGCCTGTGAGATAGGAGGGGAATCATGAGAGCGATGCGTTTGGCAACATTGTCTGCTGGAGATAAGGGAAGCCGTGCGGACCATTATCAGGGCAACTTTCGCTATGTGAGTGTCCAGACGGGGGAACAGCCCTTGACCCGTTATCAAGGTAGATTCAAGTGCAGGTATGGTTATGGAAGAGCGGCGGAGACCGTTAATCAGGGAGACACCGGACAGGATTTTGCTGCGGTTCGCATGAATGGTAATGTGTGTACTTTCGTATTATGTGATGGGGTAGGCATGAGTTACCTTGGTGATTTTGCTGCACGCTTTCTGGGGAACGCCTTGCTGGAATGGCTGGAAACGACTCAGCATCCTTCTTTGGATGCTATGGAGCGCCTGCTTCATGATTTAACCAGTCCTGCATCCGAACAGCTGGAGAAGTTGCAGCCTTTGGAAAACTCGCCTTTACTGCTGCGGGAAGTGCTGATGGAGAAACGGAGCAGGGGAAGTCAGGCCATGTATGTGTGTGGACGCATCGAGCTCTTGGCAGGCAATCGAAAAAGCAAGGTATGGCTAGCCTGGCAAGGGGACTCCCGTATTCGTCTTTGGCGTAACGGTCGGGAACAATCAGCAGCATTTCAGGTGAACTGTCGTACGAATGAACGTTGGTCTACATTGGAGGGGCCAGTTGGTGGCAAACCGCATATCTATGAGGCCAAACTGTCTGCGAATGAAGCGATTCGTCTGCAACTGTACACGGATGGCCTGAATGACCTGGATGCTATCCAGGCTTATATTCCGGATGAGCACATCCAGGTGCTGCTGGATGCAAGACATACGGGCGGGCTTGAAGATGATGCCGCTTTCATTGAGCTGGAATGGTGAGGTCAAGTGAGGATTCCATGACGACTCTGATCATGCTGCTAAAAATGGTGAGCATCACCTGCGAAAAAACTTGTCCGTGTTGATTTAAAAGACACTCTTTTTGGGTAATCTTGTGAAGAATCTACTTACAGATATTGCATGAACGTACATTCTTACATAATTACTGACCGAGAAGGAGTGGAATGGATAATGACACAACATAACGGCAAGCCACGGTTTGAAGGCAAAGTCGCCATTATTACAGGGGCTGGTTCGGGGATTGGCAAAGCGGCAGCGCTCAAACTGGCGAGTGAGGGAGCACATGTTGCGCTGCTCGATCTGGTTAATGATCGGATCTCGGAGACAGAAGCGGAAATTAATAAGCTGCGTGAAGGTGCGGCAAGAGCATTCGATGTAGATATTTCCGATCCTGCCCGGGTGGAAAAGGCAGTCCTGGAGACCATCGAATTGTTCGGCGGTCTGGATATTGTTTTTGCCAACGCAGGCATTAATGGTGTATCGGCACCGATTGAGGAAATTCAGGTTGAGGATTGGCAGCAGATTATTACGACAAATCTGAACGGGACTTTTTTTACGATCAAGTATGCACTGCCTCATATGAAGAAACGTGGTGGAGGCAGTATCATTATCACGAGCTCCATTAATGGTAATCAGCGTTTCTCCAGCTTCGGCATGTCGGCGTACAGTACGTCCAAGGCGGGGCAGGTTGCTTTTGCGAAGATGGCTGCGCTGGAACTGGCCAAGTTCAAAATTCGTGTCAATGTGATCTGTCCTGGAGCGATTGCAACGAATATTGACCAAAGTACGGTCAAAACGGATGAGTTGCATCAAATCGTCATTCCGATGGAATTCCCGGAAGGCCAGCAACCGCTTGCTGACGGGCCGGGTCAGCCAGAGCATGTCGCTGATCTGGTAGCTTTCCTGGCTTCTTCGGAGTCGAGACACATTACAGGTGCGGAAATTGTTATTGACGGTGCAGAGTCGTTGCTGAGCTAACTGGATGTATCAGTGATGAGCCTATACCGGAAGTGGTTTCTCTTTTGGGTCAACATTCCTTTATACAAATGGCGTGAGAATCTAAAAAGCGACCCAATCGACGAAATAACGTCTTTGTGATTCGTTAAATTTGAGATCTGTGCAAATAGGAGCTAATAGCGAGTGCTCGGTTCATTAGAACGACATAACGTTAACTGGAGCTATCCCCCGTCATGTTTATGACTTCTGGGAGAGCTCTTTTTTTGTTATAATGCTAACATTCGCAAAGACACGTGGAGCATCAATTAGGAGAGATGAGATGAAGACAGATTTACCGATACAACAGATTATTCCTGAGCTGATGCAGTTATTTCAGGAGAAGGATACAGGTGTGCTAATTGCGGAGCCGGGTGCGGGTAAAACGACCGTAGTACCGCTGGCACTGCTGGAGGAGCCATGGGTTGCTGGACTGAAAATCATTATGCTGGAGCCTCGCAGACTCGCCGCGCGCTCGGCAGCTGCACGAATGGCGGCTTCACTTGGTGAAAAAGCGGGACAGACTGTAGGGTATCGGGTGCGGATGGATACTCGTGTAAGTCAGTCCACTCGCATTGAAGTGGTGACGGAGGGTGTATTGACCCGGATGCTTCAACAGGACCAGGGACTGGAAGACACGGCGATGATTATCTTTGATGAATTTCATGAGCGGCATTTGCATGGTGACCTTGGTTTGGCACTTGCGCTTGAATCTAGGGCCATGCTGCGGCCTGATCTGAAACTGCTGGTGATGTCGGCAACGCTGGACCCTGCTCCTGTCTGTGCGTTACTTGGCGAGGGAACCAAATGGATAGACTGTCCTGGACGAACGTTTCCGGTGGAAACCCGGTATATATCCAAATCGGCATCCGAGCAGATCGAGACTTTTACAGCTCGGGCTGTTGTTAAGGCACTGGCAGAACATGAAGGGGATGTGCTGGTTTTCCTTCCGGGTGCAAAAGAAATCCATCGCACAGAGCGAGAGTTGTCCAATCTCATGCTTCCTGCGCATGTTCAGGTACATGCTTTATATGGCAGCATGCCTGTAGAACGGCAGGATGAAGCTGTGAGACCCGCAGAAGAAGGTAAACGGAAGGTTGTGCTGTCCACGTCCATTGCCGAATCCAGTCTAACCTTGGCTGGAGTCAAAGTCGTGGTGGATGCGGGGCTGAGCCGTGCCTCGGTATTCTCGCCGCGGACGGGTATGAGTCGGCTCGTCACCCTGCCGGTGTCCAAGGCGTCAGCCGATCAGCGGCGGGGGCGCGCGGGGCGGATTGCACCGGGCGTGTGTTACCGGCTATGGAGCGAAGAGGCCCATGGCGTGCTGCCAGATGCAGCAAAGCCGGAGATTGCCTCCGCGGACCTTGCGCCGCTGGCGCTGGAGCTTGCGGCCTGGGGTGTCCAGTCCCCTGCAGAGCTGCAGTGGCTGGACACCCCGCCTGCCGCAGCCTACGGCCAGGCACAGGCGCTGCTGCGCCAGCTGGGCGGCCTGGATGACGCAGGCCGCATCACGCCCTTCGGGCGGCGGATGAACACGCTTGGCGTGCATCCGCGACTGGCCAGCATGCTGCTCCGCGCGGCGGAGCTTGGGCTGGCCAGCTACGCCAGCATGCTGGCGGCACTGCTGCAGGAGCCTGCCGGCCTCCGCAGCAGTGGCAGTGCAGGCGCGGGCACCGATCTGCGCCCGCGCGTGGAGGCGCTGCTGACTGCGGACAGCAGCGGCATGCCGCAAGCGGCAGCGTCTGTCGCAGACGGTGCTGCCGTGCGGCGCATGCTCCAGGAGAGCCGCCAGCTGCGCTCGGCGCTCGGCTCGGCGGCCGATCCGGTACAGCCGAATGAGGACAGCTGCGGATGGCTGCTGTCCTTCGCTTATCCGGACCGGATCGGGCAACGCCGGGAGGACGGCCGCTATCTGCTGAGCAGCGGCCGCGGGGTACGGCTCGCAGCGACAGAATCGCTGAGCCGTTCAGCTTATCTGGTCGCAGCCGAAGCCGACGACCAGGGCGCGGATGCGCGCATCCTGCTGGCTGCGCCAGTGCAGGAGAAGAGATTGCTGGAGCTAGGTCCACATCTGCTGCATGAAGAAGTACAGGTGGCCTGGGACCGAAACACCCGCAGTGTGCGGGCACATAGAAGGTTGCGAATTGGAGCCATTACGTTGAAAGAGAGCAGTATTGCACAGCCACCCGAAGAACAGGTGCTGGAAGCATTGCTCTCGGGAATACGTATCGAAGGGCTGGATTGTCTGCCCTGGACAAAATCATCGCGACAGCTGGCGGACAGGATGCGCTTTTTGCATTATCATTTGCCGGAATGGCCGGATCTCATCGAAGATCATCTGACCGAAGAACTGGCAGAGCATCTCAGCCCTTTTCTGACAGGCATGCGATCTGCTGCGGATCTCAAGAGATTGTCGATGCAGGATGTGCTGCTCGGCGGACTAAACTGGGAACAGCGACAGCAATTGGATCGTGAAGCGCCTACACATATTCAGGTGCCTAGTGGTTCGCGCATTCCTGTGGATTACAGCCGACCTGAAGATCCTGCGCTCGCAGTTAGACTGCAGGAGATGTTTGGGCAGCAGGAGACTCCGCGTATTGGCGGTGGTCGAGTACCGCTGACCATGCATTTGTTGTCTCCGGCGCAGCGGCCTGTACAGGTCACACGAGATCTGGCCAATTTTTGGCGGGAGACTTATTTTGAGGTCAAAAAAGATTTAAAAGGCCGTTATCCCAAGCACTATTGGCCGGATGATCCGCTTGAAGCGATAGCGACTAACCGGGCTAAACCAAGAGTTTAGCTAGCATGTGTTTTCAAACCTCGGTCTGAAAGATGGGCCTAAACGCGCTCTGATATTGTGGTGGAAGCGTTTGAAAGAAAACATGGCGGGTAATAACATAGCGAACCACTCAATTAGATGAGGAGGGATTCACTATGCAGAAGAAAATCGTAGGTGTGTTTAATACAGAGCGTGAGGCATCATCGGCAATCGAGGGACTGAAAGCGCAAGGATTCACTTCAGACGAAATCTCGGTAGTCACACAGGATCGGGATGAACTGAAGGCCATTCGCGAAGAGACGGGGACAAAAGCACCCGAAGGTGTAGCTGCAGGTGCGGCAACAGGCGGGGTGCTCGGCGGAGTAGCTGGATTGCTCGCAGGCATTGGGGCTTTGGCGATTCCGGGCATAGGTCCTATTCTGGCCGCAGGCCCCATTGCCACAGCCTTTACGGGTGCAGCTGTAGGTGCAGGAGCAGGCGGACTTGTAGGTGGACTTGTTGGTCTCGGCATTCCGGAGGAGGATGCCAGACAGTATGAGGAATACGTGCAAAGTGGTAAAATCCTGCTGCTCGTGGACTCTACGGATCGGGACACGGATGTTTATGACGTGTTTAGCAGTAACAGTTATGCGAACCGGGACATTATCAAAGTCGATCGGGAAGATGTTCCTGTTGAGCGCACGGATCTCGATATGGAAGAGCGCAGACTGGAAGCTCGGGATAAAGCCGCTCGATTTGGCAACAATACTTTTCTATAATAATTCGGTTCATTAAAGACAGGATTCTTCAACTGGAATGACATATGTGAACCACCAGGTGGTCATCAGCCGGTTTCCTTAGAGGAAGCCGGCTTTTGTACCTGTGTATTATGCATAAATGAACGTCAGAGGTTCAGGTGTTAAACCTGCCAGGCAGGGAATAACAATACATACAGTAATACGGCCAGGGCCAGTCCAATCACCAGCAACATCAGTGTCAGGAACCGTATCAATTTCGTGGATGCCTGGAATGTCTGTGAATTAATCTGATTACGTTTTCGGTGGTAAGCGGAAGCTGAGCACAGGATAATCAGAATACCGCTGACCAAAGAAGTAATACCAATGATGATTGCCGCGATATGTGCCATCCTATCATAGGGCGTTGAACTGAATCCGAAGCCGGCTGCAAGAAAGCCAATCCCGACCATGGCAATGCCGGTACGTACCCAGGCCAGAAAGGTCCGTTCGTTAGCCAGATGCTGTTGTACATATTTGGAGTCAATGGTGGTTATGTCTTGGTCTATATCTGAGATGTAAATCACCCCGTTCATTAATATATGGCTTCATTGTACGTCGTTTTCATGGCAAAACCAAGAAAGGAGGCTGTCTGTTATGCCTCGTAAAGAACGAATTACAGAAATTGAAAGTCTAAGGGGGATTGCTTTTGCAGCAGTCGTCCTTCAGCACTCCATAGCACATTATTCTCTGGTCCCGGAAGCGGGACTTGAAGACGGCGTATTGCTCTCGGTCCTGCTGATGCTGTCCAAATTTGCTGTACCCCTGTTTGTTTTTATCACAGGTATGGTGCTTTTCTATAATACTGGAGACAAGTTGAATTATGGACGTTTCATGCAAAAGCGATTAACCGATGTAATCGTCCCCTATATTATCTGGTCACTGATCTATTTCACACTCGCACCTCGCGGCTGGAACGGATTTGGTTGGCAGGACATCCCTGACCTTGGTTTAAAATTAATCACGGGTAAAACGACCTCGCATTTTTGGTACATTATTATGCTGATTCAATTTTATCTGTTGTTTCCCTTGTTTTTGAAAGTAATCCGGTATGTCTATAACCGATATGAGGCGAAGGGGCGTACAATTGCTCTTCTGATCTCCGGTGTGGTGTACCTTGTGCTTGCCGATCAATTGAGAAATATCGCCAAGTTCATGGAATGGCTGAATGTCCCGGTGCTGACCGATGCCTTTACAACCTATGCTGATCGAAATTTCCTGTATTTCTTTTTTTATTTTGTGCTTGGTGCGGCAGCCGGGCTATCGGTCCAACACTGGAATAAATGGGTCCAACGTTTACACTGGGTATATTGGTCTGTGTTTATTGTACTTGGACTTCGGTTTATATATATGTTAATGCTTGAATTCCAGAAGCCGGAAGGCATACAGATTACGTTCTATACCGTCAGTCTCATCCGTCCGGATATGATTTTATTCCTGATTGCTTCCATCATGGTGATGTACCAGTTGGCCGGCAAGCTCCACAATGTCAGGGTAACCCGATTGCTGGCGTGGATTGGCGGGGTTTCGTACGGGGGCTATCTGATGCACATGCTGATATTGCGCTACAGCTACATTCCGGATGAACAGTTTTATGTAGCAATGGGTTTAAACCCTGTAGTGCGCATGGTTATCACCTGGTTGCTGGCGCTTACGTTATCCTGTGTACTCACATGGCTCATCTCCCGCGCAAGCTGGGGCAAGTGGATTGTGGGAACCGTACCGAAGTCCAAACCTGATTAACAGGTGAATACATCATTATATGAAAAATTCAGAATAACCCAAAGTAACTCACAAATCACAGTAAGTCACAGCAAGGTATACTCAAAGATCCATGGTTACAGCCTATGATCTTGCGAGTCTTGAGAAGTTATGTAATTCTCTAAGTTCTAAGTTCTCAAATTCTCAAGTTCTCATCTCAAAGTTCACTAACTGCTCGTCCAATTGTAAAAAAGAGAGTTGACGGCCAATGAAAATGAAGGCAGTAACCTGGAAAAAAAGTGACGCCAGTACCTTGACGATTACTTTTGAAATAAATTTTAAAATTTCAATACATGAAAAATTCATAACAGAAAACCTCAAATCCTGCTCTATCTTACGTTCCTGTATATCCATTCATTCTCTTTCTTGCTCTCCAACGCCCATCGACTAAAGGAAGAAAGACGGATAAAGATGGCAGAAGGGGAACATAAGTTTTATAATACTAGATATATAGGGCTGACAGGAGGGGATAGAACGTGGCTTTTATGATTGCGCAGCGGGCATTTATCAAGCTTTATCTAATTACGATGGTCGAACAGCATAGGGGATATGGCTATGAAATGCTGGAGGCAATGAAGCAGGAATTCAAAGCCTACGGTTATGTACCACCCCAGAGCGAGATTTACCGGGCGTTGCATGAATTGGTTCAACAGGGTGTCTTTTATCGTACGAAGAAGTTAAAGGGCAATGATCCCAAAGTCGATTTTCAGGAAATCGTTTTATATCACTTCACGGATGATGGTGCGGAGAAAGCTGAATTATATAAAAAACAGGTTAAAGCCGATCTCGATCGTTGTCTCGGCATGTTACACAAGGCAGAAGAGGACAATTACGGAGTGAAAGGAAGATAAGCATGGACAGACACTTACAGTGGGGTGTACTTGGTACATCCACAATCGCGAAAAATGCAGTCATTCCGGCAATTCAACAATCCGAACGTGGTGAGGTCTTGGCGATAGCCAGCCGCAGCAAGGAGAAGGCGGAAGCTCTTGCGAATGAACTCGACATTGCCAGAGCGTATGGCAGCTATGATGAACTCATCGCGGACCCGGACATTGAAGCTGTGTATATTCCTCTGCCAAACCATATGCACAAGGAGTGGACGATTAAGGCTGCTCAGGCTGGAAAACATGTATTATGTGAGAAACCGGCTGCCCTGAATGCGGATGAAGCGGCGGAAATGATTGAGGTATGTCAACAGCACGGCGTACTGTTTGCAGAAGCAATTATGTATCGATACCATCCCAAGCATAGACGTGTGCAAGAGATTATAGCCAGTGGAGAGATTGGTACGGTCAGAGCCCTCCATGGCAATTTCACCTGTAATACCGCTGACGATAAAGACAATGTAAGGTTCAAAAGGGAGATGGGCGGAGGATCATTATTTGATCTTGGCGTATATCCAATCTCGGCAGCCCGCATGTATCTGGGGCAGGAGCCGGAAGCCGTAACGGTACATGCTCTATTTTCGGAAGAGCACGATGGCGTCGATATGATGGCTTCAGGACTTGTGGAGTTTCCCAATTCAGTAGCGTTAACGTTTGACTGTGGCATGTGGGCCTCGGGACGAGCCGAGATGGAGATTCTTGGTACCGATGGACGGATTGAACTGCCCAAAGTGTTTGGCTGGGAGAATAGTGATATTCCGCCACAGATTATCGTGCACACCGATTCCGTCAGCCGTGAGGAACGTGTATCGGTATCCAACTCCTATGTTTTGCAGGTGGAGACCTTTGCAGCCGCAGTGCTTGAAGGAGAACCGTTACCGTTCAGTCCGCAAAATACAATTCAGAATATGCGTGTCATTGATGCTTGCCTGGAATCGGCACGAACCCGTCAACGAGTGCAATTAGTGGATTAAAGCAGGAGCTAACATGATGGCATGATAGATGAAAAGAAATGATCGAAATGGTAGACTCCATCCTCCGGGATGTGAGTCTTTTGTTGTATTTAAATGTTATATTTATATATTTTTACAAAAATAACAGTTGGGTTTGATATTTACTCCAAAATGAAGTGATATAAATAGTAAATAGATGGCTTGTTCACTATAATCTAGCAGAATGTGCATCCTGGCAGATTTCACATCTCACATCACTTACATAGTGGCAACGTTCATCCATTTTAAGTCATTGGGAGGCTGGATTTATGAAAAAGTTTTTGTCTACAGCTCTGCTCGCGGTTATGTTAACGATTGTCTTCTTCACCGGTTCACAGATCGCTCCGGTCGCACAGCAAAAGGCTTCAGCTGCAACGTGTACGATCATCAATACGTTTACTGGTGTGGCCAACTATCTCAGCGCCAATGGTAAACTGCCATGTAACTACATTACCAAAGCGCAAGCAACGGCACTGGGCTGGGTATCGTCCCAAGGCAACCTCGCTACGGTTGCTCCAGGCAAAAGTATCGGTGGAGACGTGTTTAGCAACCGGGAAGGATTGCTTCCAGCAACGAGTGGCCGTACTTGGCGTGAAGCGGATATCAACTACACTTCCGGCTTCCGTAATTCTGACCGCATCCTGTACTCTAATGACGGCTTGATTTACAAAACGACAGACCACTATGCATCATTTACTCGCTTGAAATAAGGAAGGACATGACAGACATGAAGAGGGTAGTACTTAACGGTGAG
The DNA here is from genome assembly GCF_042796655.1 of Paenibacillus sp. NPDC057886. Lineage (NCBI taxonomy): Bacteria > Bacillati > Bacillota > Bacilli > Caryophanales > Paenibacillaceae > Paenibacillus > Paenibacillus sp. NPDC057886. The sequence goes on from NZ_JBHVMZ010000001.1 coordinate 585,169, forward strand.
GACTTCTCCAGCACGACAGAGCTGCATGAGCTGTTGATGCAAAAGCTTGAACTGCCAGACTTTTACGGTGCAAATCTGGACGCCTTGTGGGACTGCCTTACAGGTATGATTGAGCTGCCGCTTGAATTAACCTGGAAGAACTACCAGATCAGCAAGGAACGGCTGGGTAGTGAGGCAGAGAAGGTATACCAGTTGATGCTGGAGGCGGAAGAAGAGAGTATTGGATTTCAATTCAAGACTGAGGACTAGTATATGAACTACGAAACATAGCAGCAAATAAATATTAGTGCTTGGAGAACAGACGAACAGACCCTTCGGTCTGTTTTTTTGTGTTTTATATGGAGAGGGCCCATTAAAAAATCATCAAGCAAAGAATGGGTTAATACAACGTTAAAAATATTTTCACGAAAGGGTTGATTTTCGCATATCATACGTTAAAATAAAATTAACGATAAAAATATTTTCACGTTGAAAGGCGGAGTAATCATGAGCGAAGGTACAGTCGCACGCAAACAAGGGATCGGGGAATTAATTCGGATTAAACCTTATGTGCAGTTTATGGTGAGCAAGGTCGTATCCAGATTCGGCGATTCGATTGATTCCATTGCCTATAGTTGGATGGTGTACATTCTCACAGGTTCAAAGCTGCTGATGGGGACACTGCTGGCTGTTAATTTTTTGCCGAGTATCTTTCTGGGGCTGTTTGTCGGAGCACTGGTTGATCGCATGTCGCCCAAAAAGGTAATTGTACTCACGAATACTGGCCGAGGATTATTTGTTGGCATTACAGCACTTTTGTTTGGTCTGGGTGAGCTGCAAGTTTGGCATCTGTTTGTCATCACCATCCTGAATTCCCTTCTGGAATGTTTCGCATCACCCGCTGAGGTATCCAGTGTACCGCAATTGCTTCCCAAATCGATGCTACTGTCCGGTAACGCCATGGCCACATCCGCAACCCGGGTTGCAGAACTCGCAGGTCTTGCAGTGGCGGGTACGTTAATTGCAACGGCAGGGATCACTTGGACGATATTGATCGATGCTGGCTTGTTTGCTTTAAGTGCACTCCTGATGAGCCGTGTGGGTTACCCGAAAACTACAACATCATCTAACAATGAAAATACACCATTCGACTCATCTGATCCTCCTCCAGCAAGAAAAAGTATATTCTCTGAAATGACAGAAGCCTTTCATTTTATGCGTAAACATGTCTTGTTACTGATCGTCTCGATTCTGTTTGCCTTCGTTAACTTCTGTCTAATGCCATTCAATGTCCTTCGCACGCCATATGTCATTGAAACGCTGCACGCCGGAGCGGGAGGATTAAGTCTACTCAGTGGGCTGATTGTGGCAGGCATGGTACTGAGCGGCTTGTGGCTGTCACACCGAGGATCGAATTACCGAAAAAGTGTACTGGTTATTGTTGGCATTGTCATGTTGGGGCTTAGTTACGCCTTGACTGCACTTCCGGCTTACATGACGTCCTATCAGCTCCCTGTTGCTGCTGTCTTTTGTCTGATGATGGGCATGGGGATTCCACTCGCTACAACACCCCTCGCGTCCTATCTCATGGAAGTTACGCCTTCTGAGATGCTTGGCAGGGTGTATGCCCTTCAAAGTATGCTCGTCGTGAGTGTTGCTCCATTAGGTAGCTTGGTTTCAGGAGCCCTTGCCGATTGGGTGGCATTGCCGATTCTGTTTATCGTGTTTGGTGTTTTGCTTGCCATGTCAGCCGCTCTGGTGCTTCTGAGCAAGACTTTTCGCACCGTTTTATAATAAGGCGTCCTGAATCTTGATATCTCCAGCCTGTTTTGACCGAAACCCTGTCCGGACGGTATAATATACACATGATGGGCAACAGGTACCCCGGAAATGAGGATACAGGTATGCAGCGCAAAGTACTTTCAACGATTGAAGAAATCAAGGTCTACTCCGATCCGTATCGGATACAGATCATGAATATGTTTAATAAACAGGGCAGACCCTCTACGGTTAAAGAGATCGCAGACCAGATGGGCGAAGTGCCAGCCAAGGTACATTATCATGTGAAAAAACTGGAGAAAATCGGTCTGCTCACCATCGTATCCACTCGTGAAATTAATGGAATCATCGCCAAATATTATGAGCCTTTTAAGGGAGAAATCCAGCTCCGTAACGAAGATGAAGAGAATTCACCTTTGAAGGAGGTATTTCGTTCCGAAACCTTCAAATTGTTAAATGAAATGTTTGAGCAGAGCCGTCGGCGATTCATGAATCAGGCGGAAAACGGGGACCGTATGTTTATCTCGGATATGACGTTGTATGCTAGCCGGGAAGAAGTAGAGCAGTTGTACAACAACATTACGAAGATGTGTGAACCCTATTTAACGAAAGACAGGCATGATGCGGACCAAGAGGTCTTTCATTTATTCAGTTCCCTATCCAAAGATACGGTGAATAAGCCCACTTCGGAAACCGCTGGGAAATTGAAAAAGAAGGCTACACCCGATAAGGGCAAGCCCGTTGTGAAAACGTCAAGACCTGCTAAAAAGCAGAAGGAATCCTCGTCTGGTGGTCAGGCGGAAGAGTAACCGAAGCATATTCATCGGCTTTATTGAAGTTTCGTTTGTGTAAAGATGATATGCTCCACCAAGAAAAAAGCCGCCATTGGCGGCTTTTTCATGCGTAATTTGGCATGATGAAAGACATGTACCTATTTTAGCGTAAACGACCTTAATTCGTTCATAAACTACATGTTTTCATCATAATCTTTCACGTCACGTTTGGCTGCGGTTGCGGGGGAGTTCGATGTGCCATATTCCTCGACGGCTTCCCAGGCGTCAGCGTTATCGAACTTGCCAGCATTGCGCTGTCTTATTTCACCGGCACCGCTTGGCGGCATCGTCATGACTTCCTCTTCAACGGGCCGTTCGTTGCTTAACTCGCGGTTAGGCGTATCATCAATACAGTAGGCTGTGTAAGGGATCGCTTCGAGTCGTTCAAAGGGAATATCCTTACCACAGGTCACACAGGAGCCATACGTTCCTTGTTCGATTCGCTCTAACGCTTCATTCATCTGATTGAACTCGTCGGTTAACGTATCATCTATCGCCAAGTCACGGCTTCGCTCAAACGTCTCCGTACCGGCATCTGCCGGGTGATTATCGTATGATGACAGCTCACCAGTTGAATCTTTCAGGGACTCGGCTGGAGCACCGTCTTCCATGCTGGATTCAAAATGGCGCTGTAGGTTTTCACGTTGTTCCAAAAGAGCGTTTTTCAGCTCTTGAAGTTGATCTTTGGTTAATGTACTCATAAGGACATGCTCCTTTCCCACAATGGGGTTGTAGTCAGTCCTTACCCGAATTTCATAAGAAGCAATCAGTTTCGTGTGTAAAGAGGGTCGTTCGATTTTATATCTGACGGATAATGTGTTATAAAAAATATAGAGAGAAAATGCGGCGGTATCGAAGATCTTCTTGTGCTTACCGCGGCGCGTTTGATAATGGAGGGTTGTCAATATGGATGAGCATATGAAACGAAGATTGGACAAACAAAGACAATTGTTCAAACAATTGGGCGTGCAGCTCGACGCTTTATCGATTCATGAAAAACAATTCAATTATAAACTTCGTGGTTATGATCCGGATGAGGTGGATGCCTATCTTGATTTGGTTATTAAAGATTACGAACGTTTCTACGCCAATATAGCGGATCTGATGGACAAGTGGCAAGAGCAGCAGTTAACGATTCGGGATCTGAAGTCATCGGCGAAGCCTGTGGAAGACCCAACGAAGATTGATCGCAAACAACTGGACGATATTGTGAAACAACTGGAATACAGCGTTCGGCAGTTAAAAATCCGGGCGCGCCCTGAACAGGACCTGTTCTCTGAGTAAGCCTACACATCTGGGATGATATAAAATCAGCATTATAATGCTCAAATAAAAGGTGGTTAATCATGAGTACTCATTTTTCGGTCAGTGTGCATTGTTTGTTGTTGTTGTCTTTCAGCGCGCCTGAACGAATCACTTCGGCACTGATTGCAGGTAGTGTGAATACCAACCCTGTCGTGGTCAGACGTATTCTGGGCGGGTTGAAAAAGGCAGGGCTTGTGGACTCCTCACCGGGAACAAGAGGATTTTACCTCGCCAAGCCCTCAAGTGAAATCACATTAGCCATGATCTATCAGGCTGCCAAGGATGAAGGACCATTGTTTCCGATTCATGGTAACTGTAATCCAAATTGTGATGTTGGCCTTCGTATTGATAGCCTTCTGACCAATCTGTATCAGGTTGCCGAAGCAAAGGTGGAACAATTCTTTGCATCCATTACCCTTGAAGATATGGAGCGCTCCTGTTCCCAGCTTGAAGTTCTTCCATCACATGCCGAATAAAGCGTCATATAAGGGAAAGGGAAGGTGTGCTGTACTATGAAAATTATTGTCATTTCGGACACTCATTTACCTCGAAGAGCACGGAAGTTGCCCGATCCCTTGGTTGAGGCGCTTTCAGATGCTGATCTGATTCTCCACGCGGGGGACTGGTCGGACTGGAGTGTATACAAGCTGCTTAGCGCTTATGCACCCGTTGAAGGTGTTGCAGGTAATACGGACCCGCCTGAAATAGGTCAAAAACTCGGGTTCTCCCGCATCGTTGAGGCGGACGGTTTGCGTCTTGGTCTTGTACATGGTCATCTGGGATCGAAGTCTACAGAGCAGAATGCGATCCACACCTTTGCAGGACAGCAGGTGGATGCTGTGATTTTTGGACACTCGCACATTCCGGTGATGCATACGGTCAATGATGTGCTGATATTTAATCCGGGTTCTCCTACGGATCGGCGGCGTCAGCCCCAGTATTCTTTTGGTATCATGACGACACATTTAGGGGAATTGCAGGCGGAACATGTTTTTTTCGATGAAAAATAAAAGTTGAAAATCAGGCATCTCGAATCAGAAGGCTCTTCTGTTAATCGGGGTGCTTTTTGCTATGTATGCATTCAAAAGGGAACTTGCAAGTTATCTCTGAATGGGGAATATGGTCTGCTGTTTATCTGTCATTCATCTCTTCTCGTTACCCCCTATGGGGGCATTTGTATGAATGATACAATGCGTTTACAACAATAAATTGAATACGTTTACATAAGGAGATGAATGTTCATGAAATTGTCTGTATTCACTGTTGCCACTCCAGACTTGACGGCAGATGAGTTGGCTTCTGCTGCAGCTGCAGCCGGCATTGAAGGGATTGAATGGAGATATCGCGGAATCCCGGCGGATGCTTTATCCGAAGAACCTTCTTATTGGAGACATAATCGTTGCTCGATAGATCCGGACCAGTGGGAGGGACAGGTACCTCTATTTCGTGATGCGGCAAAAAAGCATGGCAGACAGTCGATTGCATTGGTGCCATATCTGAGCTGTGGAGATCTGCTTGCCACGGAGCAAGCATTTCAAACTGCACAAGCCTTAGGGGCATCCATGATGCGTGTTGGAGTTCCCGGTTATGATCGGAAAACCAGCTATCCTGAGTTATACAAACAAGCTGTGCATTATCTGAATGAGGTTCAAGAGATGGCCCAACAGTATAAGGTAAAAGCTGTAGTTGAAACCCATCATCAAACGATTGCTCCCACTGCATCGCTGGCTTATCGGCTCGTGCAATCGCTGGATTCCCAGCATATAGGAGTATTGTACGATCCAGGTAACATGGTCCATGAAGGATATGAGAACCATCGTATGGGATTGGAATTACTGGGGCCTTATCTGGCACATGTGCATGTGAAGAATGCGGCTTGGTTCAAGGATGCATCAAACATCAATTCGAATTCCAGTGTGAATGAACAAAATACAGAAATATCGCTAACATCAAACTGGCATTGTCAGTGGGCCCCCTTGACCGAAGGCGTGGTGAATTGGTTGCAAGTATTCCGTGACCTCAAATCGGTTGGATATGATGGATATTACGGGATTGAGGATTTTAGCGGAGTCTTGGAATCGAAGGCGATGTTACAGCATTTTGCAGATGTTTTTGCCGAAATTGAACGTCGTGTGGACGAGGAGGTACAGGTATGAGTTTGGTTCGAGTAGCCGTCATTGGCATTGGAAATATGGGTGCAGCACATGCCAGAACGTTGGTAGCAGGAGAAGTACCGGGTGCAGAACTGGTGGCTGTGTGTGATGTGAGACAAGAAATGGAGAGCTGGGTATCCAGCAACCTTCCGGCTTCAGTCACCTATTGGCAGGATGCGGAACAGATGATGTCCTCTGGAACGATTGATGCAGTAATTATAGCAACCCCGCATTATGACCATCCCGAAAAGGCTATTCAGGCTTTTCAGTATGGCTTGCATGTTATGATCGAGAAACCTGCCGGAGTATACACCAAACAGGTACGCAAGATGAATGAAGCGGCGGCTGCCAGTGGCAAAGTGTTTTCCATGATGTATAACCAGCGAACCAACCCTTTATATATCAAACTAAAAGATCTGATTGCCTCGGGAGAACTGGGTGAGGTACGGCGCACCAACTGGATTATTACGAACTGGTATCGCTCCCAGAGTTATTATGATTCGGGCGGCTGGCGTGCAACGTGGGCTGGTGAAGGGGGCGGTGTTCTGATCAACCAGGACCCCCATCAACTGGACCTGTGGCAATGGACCATCGGCATGATGCCCGTTCGTATGCGTGCATTCTGTTCATTCGGCAAATACCGGAACATTGAAGTGGAAGATGACGTAACGGCATATGTCGAATATGAGAATGGAGCAACAGGTGTATTCGTGACCACGACGGGTGAAGCACCAGGCACCAACCGGTTTGAGGTCAATGGGGATCGCGGCAAAATTGTCATTGAAGATGGTCAGTTGACTTTCTGGCGTCTTCGTGAACCCGAGCCTGAATTCAATCAAAGATTTACCGGAGGATTTGGACAGCCGGAATGCTGGAAATGCGAGGTGCCGATTAACGGTGTGGAAACCGGACATCCTGGCCTGATTCGTAACTGGATCGATGCCATCCTGAAGGGAACACCGCTCATTGCTCCAGGGGAAGAAGGCATCCATGGCTTAACATTGTCCAATGCCATGCTGCTGTCAACCTGGACCGATAACTGGGTGGATCTGCCGATCGATGAAGATTTATTCTATGAGCATTTGCAACAGCGGATTGCCAGTTCAAATACCAAGAAAGACAAGGCAGGCAGCAGCAGTCAGCCTGCCGACCTTTCACAGACATTTAAGTAAGTAATTGTGTAGCTGGTTAATCACGAATCCCAGATGGAAGGACGGAAAAGACATGGCAAAAGACGGAATGTTCTATGCTCCAAAGAGTCTAAAAAAAGAGGTCGTATGCGGTCCAGGTGAGTTTACCATTGCGGCTGTGGCATTGGACCATGGACATATCTACGGTATGGTTGGCGGGCTGGTAGAGGCTGGGGCAACGCTCAAATGGGTATATGATCCTGACCCAGCTAAAGTCGAGGCTTTTCGAAAACAGTTCCCGCAGGCACAGATTGCCGCCTCTGAAGCGGATGTGCTTGCCGACGATGAAGTGCAGCTCGTAGCCGGAGCAGCCATTACATCGGAACGTGCGCCACTTGGCATGAGAGTCATGGCCGCAGGTAAAGATTATTTTACGGACAAAGCCCCCTTTACGACACTGGATCAACTGGCCCTTGCGCGTGAAGAGGTTAAACGCACTGGGAAGAAGTATATGGTCTATTACAGTGAGCGTCTACACGTCGAAAGTGCGATCTACGCTGGACAACTGATCGAACAGGGAGCCATCGGCAAGGTTGTACAGGTGATGGGGACGGGTCCGCATCGATTGAACGCGGGTGGTCGGCCGGAATGGTTCTTCCAGCATGAAAAGTACGGTGGTATTCTCTGTGATATCGGAAGTCATCAGATCGAGCAGTTTCTGACCTTTGCCTCGTGTACGGATGCAGAAGTGGCGTTCAGTCGGGTGAACAACTTCAATCATCCACAATTCCCGGAACTAGAGGACTTTGGCGAAGCATCACTGATCGGCAACAACGGTGCTTCCGGTTACTTCCGGGTAGACTGGTTTACACCGGATGGTCTGGGTACATGGGGCGATGGGCGAACGGTTATTTTGGGAACGGACGGATACATTGAGTTGCGTAAGTATATCGACGTAGCCAGAGAGCCTGAGGGCGATCAGGTGTACCTGGTTAACCATGAAGGGGAATACCGCTACAGTGTCAAAGGACAGGTCGGTTATCCATTCTTTGGTGAACTAATCCGAGACTGTCTGGATCGAACAGAAATCGCGATGACACAGGAGCATGCGTTTAAAGCTGCGGAACTCTGCTTGATTGCACAGCATAAGGCAATGAGTGAGAGAGTGGTATGGAGTAGTGGTGCGAAGTAAACGGTTTTATTTAAAATAGAAATAGATTATGTAATTGGAGAGCAGCCTTTACATCAGGCTGCTCTTTTGTTTGTTGTAGTACCTTCGCAAATGGAACAATATGGTTTATGATGAAAGTAGTTCGGGAATGTAGTTGAATGTGGAGTGTTTACGAAGTACATAAATTAGATGTTAGCTGAAATCGGCGAAGATATTATTCTGGGGTGATCCAATGAAGCAAAAAATAAATAAAATCGTCGAGCTTGTGCACAATGTTGCTAACTATTGGGTTGAGGAAGATGACTATACCAATACTTATAATAGTATTAGGTTGCTAACAAAAGAAGTATGGAACACTCATCACAGTGAGTTACTAAATGAACTAAATCAATTAGATAATCCTACTGCTGACTATCAACTATTTTGGCTGGAATGCCTAAGTTTCCCACGGAAGTCCCCAAACTTGAATGGGTTAGATGGAATGCCTCTATCTTTACCTTATAGTGCATTACCTTCGGATTTAAATGAATTCAGTTTTCATGATTCAAAAATAGAAGGGTTTTCTATTAAAGATCAAAGTAATGTCGTTTTCTATATAAAACTTGATTCCTGGCAATACGATAAATCTGAACTGACTTTTTACGAAGTGAGTAATTGTTTTCATCAAACAGATGAAGGATTGATTATTGAGAACTTAGATAATATTCAAGATTTTTGTATTTTATCAGAGGGTGAGGCTCCGAACATTAGCTTTGCTTTGAAGCATTTAAATATTCCCAACATAAGTTCTATAAAAGATAAGAGATTGTTTTATTTTTTTGGATTAAACTCTTCAAAAACATATGAATCGATATATATATATTTGCAAAAAATTGGAGTATGAAGACCATATAGCTGATTCAAAGAGACACCAACATCGCCTAACATAATATTCACGCTGTGGCTCCTTTCGGAGCCTTGGTCTGCGGAGGGATTTCGAGGAGGGATTTCAGCAGACAACCCCTTTGGGGTTCGTGAATACAGGAACGTTATCAGAAATCATCGGAACAACATTCAAAACTAACTAAAGGAGTGACCTGAATGATAAAGTCGCCTGGAGGTTCACTTTTTCCATATTATTATAAGGGTGGAGAAATCCATTGTCTTAAATATGGAAATAAGTATAAAAAATACGAAGAACTTTTTGAATTAATGAGATTGGAAGAAGAATTTATTTTTAAAGCGAATAAAAAACTGAAGATATGGATTGATCTGTATGAAACATCTACAACAGAAATAGTTCTTCAAGAACTTGTGAACAATCTAAATAACTTGAATGGCTATGTAAAGAAAATCTCATTTGTTGGACTTTCAAGTATAAGTAAATGGAAGTTAAAGCGCAAAATAAAGAATTTAAAGCTAGAATACCCTGTTTCATATTTCTCAGATCCGGAGGAAGCAAAGACTTGGTTGATAAGTGAAAGATAGTGAATGTAGCTCAAGAAGGCGATGACACGTTATATGTAATAGCCGCAAAGAAATAATAAAAAATTTTAAATTACTTTGGAGGTAAGTCGAGATGGAGAGCAAAAAAATCGATAGTAATGAATTCCCGATATTGGAATTTGATGAATCGCGAGTTGCAATAATAGAGGCAACTAATTTTATCAAGCCAAAAGAAGAATTTGAATACTGTGTAATAACATTTTTTCGAGATGTAATTGAAAAAATGAAAACGGAGGGAAAGATGAAAGAAGTTGCATGTCTACATTGCGAGACTGTAGATTTGCCAATATATGAAACATATTATCAAGGAAAAAAAGTACATATTACTTTGGGGTATTTAGGAGCTGCAGGTTCAGCAGGATTCTTAGAAGAACTGATAGCCTATGGTTTTCAGAAATTTATAGTTTGTGGTGGTGCAGGTGTATTAAAAAAAGACATTGCTGTTGGACATGTAATAGTACCAGTTTCTGCAGTGAGAGATGAAGGAGTATCATACCATTACATTAAGCCATCAAGAGAAATTGAATGTAATCTAGAGGTATTAAAAATCATAGAGGACGATTTTAATATACATAATGTCAGGTATATAAAAGCCAAAACCTGGACGACAGATTCATTTTATAGAGAGACTAAAGAAAAAGTTGAGTTGCGGAAAGCAGAAGGGTGTGTAACTGTAGAAATGGAAGCAGCAGCATTTATGGCTGTTTCAAAATTTAGAAATGTAAAATTAGGTATTATCTTGTATGGCGGTGATGATTTAAGTGGTGTCGAATGGGATAGTCGAAGTTGGAATAGCAGATCAGAAATAAGAATAAACCTTGTTGAAATATCAATGCGGATATGCAGTTCTTTATAACTGAAGTAGCTATAATGCATTTATTAAAAGGGAAATGCTAAATAGACAACCAAGAGTTAAATGTAAATATGACAACATAAATAAATTATGCGAAATCGAAGAAGGTAGATACAACATATAACACGGTATTCACGCTACGGTCCCTGATGGGGCCTTGGTCTGCAAGGGGCATTTCGGAAAAGTGGATTCAGCAGTCAACCCTGCGAGGCTAAGTGGCGGAGCCACCCGGTCTTAGCGGACCTTAAGGCTCTCGGGTTCGTGAATACAACAACGTTATGCGCCATTACCGGTAAATATTAAAGATAATATTTAAGGAGATAATTTATGAAAAGTAAGATACTCTTCTTATTTTTTATTACGATAATGTTTTCATCTTGTCAAAATATTATTCATTCGACTACTTTGAACAGCGAAACTAAATCAATAATGAATTCTGAACTGCCTCCTGATGTAGAGAGTACAGGTAATGGAACAGAATCGAAAGAAGTAACTGAAGGTCGATCAGAGCCTTCTAACAATGAAGTGTTATCCATGAGAATTGGGAACTACGATTTGAAAGAAGAATTTTATGATGAAATGCTTCGAAATCCTATAGATCATGATTATGAAGTGGAATTTAATGAATTTCAAAATTCCAAAGAGATTATTACAACAATGGAATGGGGGGCGTTGGAAAGCAAATATACAGAGATTTGGGATAAAGAGTTGAATCAAATATATAAAAAGCTTCTTTCTAAGTTGGATAGAGAACCAAGAGAAGCACTAATCGAATCGCAGAAAGAATGGTTACAGTATCACTTAAGGGAAACAAAATTTGTGGAGAAGACATTTATTAATAATGGTTACCTTGGATCAAAAGGGTCGGTAAGCCTAGGCACGGTTATACGGGAGAGAATTAGGGAAAGAACAATGCAATTAATTGAATATCGATATTTGCTAGATGGTGAAGTTGAGTTTTTATACCAAAGTAAAAAATAGAGTTGGAATCTTGATCAAAGGTTTCTAGGTGATGCTTCGAAGACAGTAACGTCGCATAACAATGTATTCATGTTGCGGGGCTACCACCCCTTGGTTGTCAGATGTATAATCATGGAAGAACACTCAGACAACAAACGAGCCAGCTTAAGATAAGAGCTATCTAAGGCTGGCTCGTTGTGATTACAAGAGCGTTATGTGTCATTACCTACAGGTTTAATGAGGAGGGTTATTTCCAAGAAGATGATTTCAGTTATTATATCGATATTAATGTATCAATCTCCCACCGTTGTTTTTACTAAGGAAGAGATTGAAAAATATGAAGAGTTATCAAAATCAGTTAATGAAGGACGATTAATTGACTATTTTTTACATTACCCCAAGTACCGTTTTCTACAGTATTTATCCTTGAATGGAAAATACGTGTTTCACGGTTCTAATTATCGCAATATTGAAAGATTTGAACCACGTAAGCAGACGTTGTACAACAATGAAATAACGACAGCTGTGTTTGCAACGACAGAACCATTATGGTCTATTTTCTATGCAGTATTTAATCGAAGTGAATTAATTGGGAGTTTTCGAAATGGATGTATTATAGGGCGAAACAAAAAGTACCATTATTATTCAATAAATGAATCTACAATTAAGAATAATCCTTGGACGGATGGCATGCTGTACATACTACCTAGAGAAAAATTTCATATGTCTGGACATGGGAAAGTGCAATTTGATGAGTGGATTTGCAATGAATTTGTAACCCCAATAGCCAGGATAAGCGTATCCTTATCAGATTTTTATTTCTTGAATAGAGTAGCAGTTCACAAAGATAACGAGCCATTGATTAGTACCTGGATATTTTATAAAGCACGAACTTTATTGGCGAATTCGAAGAGGGCAAATAACAGCACATAACACGATATCTACGCCGTGTCGCATTCGCTCCTTGGACCGTCGAGGAATTTTCGAAGAAGTGAATCAGCAGACAACCCTGCACATCCTAACTGCGTCGAGGCCAGTCGCATATGCTCTTTTAAGGCAGTGAGGGTTCGTTGATACCCAAACGTTATGTGAAACTACTGAAAGACGAAAAAAAGATAAAACAATAAAGGAGATTACCTCAATGTGTACTAGTTTCGCTGTTCATTTAGACAAGACATTTATTGGTATGAACTTCGATATTTCTCGAAGACCAATCAAAATTGTTTTGATTGGTGAAGATCAACTTTTAGTTCTTCAGAATGATGATGGACAATTTTATCCAGCATTCGGTTTGAATAGTAGTGGTACATTCATGAACTTATTAATGGTCGATCCAATTGAAGAAGGCAAATATAGACGTGGAAAGAATTGCGTACATATTATGAAATTGTTTGATGAAATTCTTTCAGGACGGATCGAGTTATCTCAATTAAGTGAATATTTAACCAATAACGTAATTGTTAATGTCCCGAGTCATAGTGTCCACAGTTTGATAGCCGGGAGAAATCGGAAGACATATATTGTTGAGCCTGGAAGAAAGAACATTGATATTAACTCTTCCGATAGGGACTTCGTGGTACTAACTAATTTTCCTGTATCGGATAATTTCGATAATGAATATAAGAATGTTGAAGGACCAGGAAATGATAGATATATAAAGGCCTATGAAGTCATTACAAATAACAAAGAAGCATTTAATATCGCAACAGGCCTTAACTTGCTTAAGGATACTGCTCAGCAAAGTGGGGATTATCCAACCCAATTTTCACTTATATTTGTTCCAGAAGAAAGTAAAGTTCATTTTACTTTGAACGGAGATTTTACAAAGATATTTGAATTCTCATTTATCAATAAGCAAATTCAGAGTATTGAAGGTTTTACAAGCAATAATAGTCTTAAACTTACCAAAAAAGGCATATTACTTTCAGAACTTGAAGATTGGTCATGACTGTACAGATATAGGAATAGGATTTCGAGAGTTATTCAATGAAGTCCGAAGCACCACATAACACTATATTCACGCTTAGGGCCATTCGGCCCTTGATTTGACCGGAGTTAGAAGAGGATTCGACGAGGGAAGTAGATTCAATCGGACACACCCGCACCACCTAACCGCATCGCGTCCGGTCTTCCGGACCTTATGGTGGTGGGGCGTCGTGAATACAAGAACGTTAGACGAAATACTTGAAATTATTATATATTTAGCCGTTTGGACAGGAGGATAAAGACAGTGAAAAATGTGAAATCGAAGATAATTGCAATTGCAGCAGTATCAGGCGGAGGTAAAAGTACAATTACTTCCCGACTAAACCAAGCTCTAAATAACTCAAAGACCATATACTTTGATGATTATGATTTCGAAGGGCCCAACGATATCATTGATTGGGTTCAGCGAGGTGCTAACTGTAATGAGTGGAACTTAGATCCTCTAATTTCTGATTTGAGAAGTCATGTTTCTTTAGAAAACATTGAGTTCATTTTGTTAGATTATCCATTTGCTAGACTGCATAACCATTTGAAGAATATAGACCTTACTATTTTCATTGACACACCTCTTGATATAGCAATGGCAAGAAGAATACTAAGAGATTTTAAAAACATGAATGCAGAGGCTATTCTAGATGATCTGAGCAATTATTTATCTCGAGGGAGAATCGGATATGAGAGTATGCTAAAGACTACAAAGCCGAATTCGGATGTAATTATAAGTGGCTTACTCTCTGTTGATGAAATAGTTGACAAGATATTTAATGAGATTGAGTGCCGATTATAGCTGTTCGAAGATGCCAAGAGCTCCGTCTAACACAATATACGCGCTGCGGGCCATTCGGCCCTGGATCTGTCAGAGGTATTTTCAATGGAGCTTAATCAGGCAGATACATCCATTTCCCTAAGATAAGAGCTATCTAAGGGGAATGGACGTCGCGAATACGAAACGTTATACGAAATTGGCATTAAGATAAATAAGCGTATTGGAGGCAATACCGTGGTAGTACACAAAATTGAATTATCCCAAGAATCACTAATTGGTTCATTTACTAAAGAAGTAACTCCTATCCTTTCGGTGTCATCTGGTGATTCCATACGTTTTGAAACATTAGACGCAGGTTGGGGTACTGGGAGAAGTAATGGTGAAAGAAGGAAGCCATATTCAAGAAAAGAAAAAATTGATGGAGGCCACGCCTTGTTGGGACCCATTTATATTGAAGGTGCTAAGAAAGGGATGACTTTAGAGATTGAGTTTAATGATATTATACCTGGGCAATATGGTTTTACTGCTGCAGGTCAGTATCCTAATTGGCAAAACCAGAAGTTACATTTGACCGAATATAAGGAAATTAGCCTTGATTGGAAACTCGATAATAAATCCATGATGGGAGTATGTGAAATCAATGGCAATTCCTTCTCAGTTTCATTACGACCTTTCATGGGCGTTATTGGAATGCCTCCAGATGACATAGGAATTCACTCTACTTGGCCACCTCGATATTGTGGTGGGAATATTGATTGTAAAGAGCTTGTGAGAGGAAGTAAATTGTATCTTCCTATTTCTGTCGATGGGGGTTACCTTGCTATTGGTGATGGACATGCTTTGCAAGGGGATGGAGAAATCAGTTGCCAAGCTATTGAATGTCCGATGGAAGTTGTTGATATAACTGTAAATTTGATTGAAGGGATAGATTTGTTAAACCCCCGAGCTAATACTCCCGCAGGGTGGATTACTTTTGGGTTTCATGAAGATCTTAATGAAGCAACCGTTCAAGCTTTAGATGGAATGCTTACCTTGATGGGTGAGTTGTATGGTTTAAATCGTGTTGAAGCTATTGCTTTAGGGAGTTCAGTTGTTGATCTACGTATAACGCAAATTGTAAATGGGGTTAAAGGGGTACATGCCTGTCTACCACATGGGATTTTGAAGTGATTCGAACGTAACTCGAAGAGGACGCCAACATTTTATAACACCGTATTCACGCTGCGTCGCCTCCGGCTCCTTGAACCGGACCGAAGCAATAAGAAGTGGCTTTAAAGAAGTCGATTCGGTGGCAGGGAAGGTTCGAGAATACGGAAACGTTATACGCAATACCTGAAATAAAGAAAACACAAAAGAAAGGATGGGGGTTCGTTTGTTTGCTGTAGAATTATTCTTCAACAAAGAATTCGATGAGTACGTCAGAAAAGTATGGATGCACTTTGACAAAGAGGGAATCAGCCATTTTATGAATAGATTTGAGAACTTAAGTCCCCATATAACGCTTGCTGTATATACGGATATTTCCGATTTGGAAGGATTTAAAGAACAACTGAAAATCTATTTTGATAATGTTTCTCCTCTTCGTTTACGATTTGATATCGTAGCTACCTTTCCGACTTCGGGAACGATATTTTTAGCGCCAACCATAACGGACGAACTTCAACGTGTACATAAGGATTATTATAAGAAGTTAGACAAATATAATAATCAAGCGAGTATATATTATAGCCCAGATCAATGGAATCCACATTGTACCCTGGGAACACAATTAAGTAGAGAAGCGATAGCTAAGGGAGTTCATGATGTAGTAAATGAATTTGAACCTATGGATGGGATTATAGAAAGAATGAGTTTAGTGAAGATTGAGCTGTCAGAAGAAGGGAACAGGAATATAACCATATTTGATCAATCTTTTGAAAGTTAATTCAAAGAGGTCAGGTACTGCGTATAACATAATATTCACGCTGCGGGCATTCGCCCTGGATCCGACAGGAGTCGGAGCATATGCTGGGTAGTAAACACAAGGGGAATGGACGTCGCGAATATATCAACTTTATGTGAAATCATAATATGACATTTAATGAAAGAATCTAAAGGAGGCTTGTATGAAGACAATTATCTATATGGTTAGGCATGGAGAATCACCATACAACGAAGGAAATGAAAGAACAAGAGGGCTTACCCCAAAAGGAAAGATCGATATTGAAAAAGTAACGAAGTTACTTATAGGTGAAGGAATAGACATGATTATATCAAGTCCTTATACTCGAGCAATTCTGAGTGTTGAGGGATTGGCCGAGCACTTAAAGTTAGATATTAAAGTATTTGAAGATCTTAGAGAACGACATTTTGCATCTTATAATATTGAAAATGCAGAGTTAATGTCTAGTATCAGAGAGAGTTTTAATGATTTTGATTATACCTTGCCGGGTGGAGAGTCCAATGCTGATTGTCAGAAAAGAGCAATCTTAGTTCTAAAACCTTTATTAAAAGAGAACAAAGGGAAGAAAATAGCAATTGGAACTCATGGTCTTGTAATGACTTTGATGATGAATCATTTTGATTCAGCTTTTGGTTTGGAGTTTTTGAATCAATTAAAGAAACCAGATATTTATAAAATGCAATTCGAGGACTTAGAATTAGAAGAAGTAACAAGAATGTGGAATGATTAGATTTCCTAAGGTATATAAAGAGAACTGTGACATTACATGACAGGGTATTCACGCTGCGGGGACAAGCTCCCTTGGTCTGCCCGAAGCAATTCGGTGATGTATGAATCAGGCAAACACAGGCAGACACCCCTGTGAGGCTAAGTGGCGATCCACCTAATCGCTACGCTCCTTTAATCTTTTCGGGAGTAGATACAATAATGTGAGCTCAATTTCTTACTGTTGAGGAGGGAGATGTAAATGAAGTGGACGCAAGTAAGCAGTATCCCATTGGACAATTTAGTCCACGTCATAACATGACTTCTAAAGAACGATCAAACTTGATTAATCAGATTCCACTAATTACAAATACTTTAAAAGAAATATACAAGAGCCTTGACTCTGATCAACTAAATACACCTTATCGTCCTGATGGATGGACTATAAATCAAATCATTCATCATCTAGCTGATAATGATATGAATGCCTATATCAGGTTTAAGAGGGCATTAACTGAAGATGTGCCGCTAGCAAATTCATATCGAGAAGACCTATGGGCAGAACTCATAGATTACAGGAATATACCAATTGAAAATTCAATTCGACTGATAGAAATACTCCACGAACGCTTTATTATTCTTCTCAATAATCTAACCCCTGATGAATTTCAGAGGAAGCTAAGAACTCAAGTTCTAGGCATAATAACATTAGATATAGCACTTCAAAGGTTTATATGGCATAACCGCCATCACACTGCACAAATTGAATCACTAATAATATCAAAAGGTTGGTAAAGTGGTATTTTGTAAGTTTTTTTAAGAAGACAACAACTACGCCTAAAATCTGCGGCCCTTGGTCAATGAGAAGTCAACCGGCTGTGAAGCGAATTCAGCAAATACCTCTGAACCGTCTAACCGCATCACGGTCGGCTCTTAAACGGAGCCTTAAACCGGTAGGATGTCATGAATACCAGAAAGCTGAACAAAATATATGCGATTCTAAGTCTAGTCAAAAACTATATTATAGAGTAGATTGAGATCTCAATTTTTAGAAAAAGGTGGTGATTCTTATGTCGAACAACAGACAACTTACAAGATCTCAGAACGCAGCAATTGAATATATAAGTAATTGCGCGAGATCCCAAAAAAGAGAAGCCCAAGCATCACTCAAAGAAATTTTTCAGTTATCGAATATTCCTTGGAATACCTTTGAAGAAGCAGTTCATAAGATTAAATCCCATGCAAGGGTGGCTTTGCATTTTCATCCGGATCGTCCGGTTTTAGATATGAAAAGTGTAGCTCAATCATTATTTGAGCAGGGAATCTATAAAAGTCAGTTCGAGACTTTCATATCCAATGGGAGCGTATCGGCATATGTAGGTGGTGCACGGGATCTTTGGGAGGAAGAACTATTTGACGGAGCTTATCAGATAGAGGGTGTAACCAACTTTGAAAGGCCAAAGTATGGAGCTCTTCATTTGTTGTTGCATCCGGATGGACCGTCTCCACGATTCGGATCTTGTTATTTTCTTTTAAAACCGAATGCTTTACATCGCTGTACGTTCACTTACGGTGGCTCTCAAGATGCTCCAAAGGAAAAGGGGACATACGAGGAATTAGACGCTATTTTATCTGCACTTTTTACGGATGCTTTCTTTCGGGATTATGCTATTGGAGAAAAAGATCTTACTCCTAAAAAATTGATAGATCAGCTATTGTACAATCTGGAACGTCCGTTAGAGGATCCGTCAAAACTGGCCCCACATCGGAATCTTAACCATTTTATCGAAACTCAAATTCATGGAGATATATATCTTGAAGATGATGTGGAAATTTTAGTAGCTGACCCATCGTTCAAAGGAACAGAAATAGGGAATTACTTAGAGCAAATCTGCATCAAATATTCCATTGAACTATTTTGGCATATGGGATTTGCGATGCGTGCAGAGGAAGTGCCCTCTGATTTTAGGGGTCCAACCATGCCATCATTAGCGAAACAAATTGCAAGCAACGGTAATATTGACGCAAGTGTGATTGGGAATGCTGTCAACGATTTGAAACGCAATCCTGATCTCTGGTCTGACAGAGGTAATTACGAAGAAGTGCTTCAGGAATTAAAATACATGTGGCATATACTCGTTCGATATGGTAAATCGATTTAAAAGCTGTATAAAGGATGATTCTACTGAAGAAATCATTATTAATAAAATTAATAAGTGCTGTATTATCAACGATTATTATGTCTTTTATGTGCGCAACGATATTCTTTCCTGATGAGTTCGGAAGTACATTTTTAGTGGGGATAATAATGTTCATGCTGTTATATGGTATTGGAGGCATTCCATTTTCAGTAATGGCATCAGCGATAATAAAAACCTCAAGAGTTTCTTATAAATTCAACCTAATTGATTTAATAGTACATCTATTTGGCGGATTAATAATTACAATATTATTCTTAGCGATTACAGGAGCTGAACATGGAATAGATCTATTCTTTTCGAACGATGTTATTATCTTTTACGAAATTGGTATTTGTAGTGGCCTCATATTCAACTTAATTGAACAGTTTATAAAAAAAATAAAAGAGGCACAGTTCTAGATATTTAAGCAATTCGAAGAAGTCATAGATACTCAAACATAACCCATGCAGAGGAAGATGAGAAATGGATAAAGGGAAAATTATATTTCTGAATGGCGTAACCAGTTCAGGTAAAACTTCAATCGTAGAAGCGATGCAAAATTACTCTGAACCCTTTTTTTATGTTGTGGCCAATGATCTTTTTGAAAATACGATTGGTGATAAACATTTGCAAACAGACTACTGGAAGTATTTAAGTGAAGCCATCATGATAATGTATCATACAGCAAAATTATTTTCGGATCATGGAAAGAATGTTTTAATCGATGGGATACTTGTTGAAAGACCGGAATTAAAGCCGCATTATGATAAAGTCCAAGATATATTTGATGGATATCCTTTGGATATCGTTGAGGTATACTGCCCGTTAGATCTTTGTCGTAAGCGAAATATAGAACGTGGTGACAGAAGAGAAGATCAATCCGATGAGCAAACTAAAATAATGTCACAACACATTGGCTATAGCTTTTCAGTCGATACGAGTTTGAATACGCCGGAAGAATGTGCAGAAATGATTATCACATCACTATTCAAAAAATAATGATTGGAAATATCAGTTCAAGAAAGCAAAAACACTTCAAACTTTCATTGAAGGGAGGAAGAAGTATGGGTTCAAGAATAATGCATCTGATTGTAGCGAATAGAATTGCAGATTCCCTATCTATTGTAGATAAGACGCCTTTTTTACTTGGAAATATTGCACCAGATGCTGTTACAACAAAAGATTCATCACATTTTTTTGCTGGTGAAATTCAGGATTATTCAAGGAACGTAGACTATAAAGGATTTTTACATAAGTATCGATCACAAGCAGAAGACCTTTACGTTCTGGGTTATTTCACACATTTAATTGCCGATGACATATGGTTGAAAGGTTTTAATTTACCTTGGTTAAGGAACAGAATGGAAGCTAATGAGGGATTATATAAACAGTATCATAATGACTTTAGATTATTGAATGGGAAGTTGCTTGAACATTATGGATATGAAGAGGAATTAAGAAGAAGGCTCAATTATATTCCAACAATCCCGGATTTAGAGGAAGTTAAATCTACAGATGTCAAAAAGTTTGTGCCATGTGTATTTGACGATTTGGATTATGACAAAGAAATTTTAAATGAAACCCTTAATGTTTTTACTTTTGAGCAGATCATTGGATACTTAGAGACATCAGTCGATATGGGAATATTGAATATGAAGTATATAAAGATAAAGTACAACTTGTAAGCAATTTTATGAAGTCTGAGGGCCCCTTAACAATGCATCCACGTATCGCACCCGCATGATAGCTGCTCGGACTAAAGACATGAGAGAAAGTCAATCGCACTGTCATGGCTCGAAGTTTTAAATTTAATGATTAATCTAACGGACAGATTAGTGGGAAATGAAGGAGTAAACTATAATTCGCCGAATACTATTTAGGTATAAATAAGAAAAGGAGGATTATATTATGTGGTTTTGTTGTGTGTATAAAAAACCGATAAGAATCCGTAATCTCCCTCAATATTAAAAATTGAGGAGGATTTAAATGAGAATAAATAACAATTATTTAAAAGAACAATTAAAGCATGTGTATTGGTTAAATGGTGGTTGTTGCGGGGGAAAGACAACGATGACAAAGAAATTTGTTGCAGAGTTAGGATTTCAAACATTGAGCGATGATGTCTTGAAGTATAGACCATTCACTAATCCGACTGAATAACCTGCTCTTCAATATCCCCATCCCGGTTTAAACTGGGAGGAGTGGTTTAATAGGCCTACTGATGTGTATTTTCGATGGCTTTGTGAAATCGTTGAAGAGATGATGGAATTTTTCATTATTGATTTATTGCAAATGCCAACGGATAAACCAATCATTATCGATTTAGGAATAATGCCTGAACGCATCCTACCCTTTATTCCTAAAGAAAGAATGATGTGTCTTTACACATCTGATGAAGAAATAGAAAGGCTATATTACTTTAGAGAAGACCATAAAATGATCTTTGATGTTATTAACCTTACATCAAATCCAACGGAAACGATTAAACATGGCAACAAAACTATGGTGAAATTCTCCCATGAAATTAGAAATGCTTGCGTTAGTCATAATATCAAAATACTTGAAAGAACACCTAACCTGGGTATCGAAGAACAATTCAGATTAGTTTGTGAGCATTTTAATTTATGATATGAGCCCTTGTTAATTTCATATGTAATACGGGTCAGGCTACCGATATAGGTAGCCTGTTTAAATAACGGGACATGATAGGTTGGTTATAGTGAATTATAAAAATCATGCGGCTCTTGACGTCCTATCTTTAGTCAAGGATATGAGCCGAAATCAGATAACAATATGTTTACGCAGCGGCTCTTTACGGAGCCTTGGTCTGCTCGATGGATTTCAGGGAAGCAGGCTCAGTAAAACATTCGACTTCGTCGGACATCGTTAATGCAGAAGCTTTATGTGAAATGCCGGAAATATACAAGGAGGGAAAATGAAAAAATGTATAGTGTTTATATTATTCATATCAACCTTATTAATGGGATGTAACAAGAACGAGCTAATATATAACGCTCCAACCAATGAACAAATCACTGATTATGTAGATAATCATCGTTTAGATTTACAAGATAGTATATGGATTAAGGACTCAGCAATCATTTTGCTCGAGAATTCATTAATTACCCTGTATACAGATCAACATGGGAAGGTATATGACCAAAAACTATCGTGGGGAATAAATTATTCAGATCCTGTGACGGTAGGAAAAGGCAGCCCATATATAGCAGTCATAATTAATAACAAGATGCTAAGCTCTGGAGCCGATCGTATTTTAATTACTTATACTGATGGCAAGTCCTATTCAAGAGGGATTACGGAAAAGACGGGTTATTTGATTCCTAATACTCAAATTAATGAAGTAGAGAACTTAATAATTTTCGATAATAACGGTAAAGAAATTTACAAGAAGCGTGAGTAACTCAGGAAGAAGGCTCTATTAACAACATATTTACACATTGGCGCACTTGCCCAAGGTCTGCCAGGAGAATTAAGCGGCTACAACTGAAGTTCATTTACCAGTTAGCGTGAATACGGGAATGTTAAATGAAATAGTCAGCATTTACGCTAGTAAGCGGAGTAAACCCCTCCAGTTTAAATTGATTTTCACCACTGAACTTGGGGAGTAAAAGATATAGTTTATTTAACGTGTATAAGGCGCATTAGTGTTTTATTGTGACGTAAAAAAATTTATATTGTATGGGGGATAAAAATGAAGATTGTTTTTAGAAATTTCGATGATTCTTATTATGAACAAGTTTGTGATTTTTTGATTGAATTATCAACTGATGACCGCACACATATAAATTGGAATTGGGCAAGGTGGGAGTGGATGTTTTATCATCCTGAATTCAATAGAGATTTAATGGATAAAATTGGTTTGTGGTATTGTAATGACGAGTTAGTAGGGATAGCAACCTATGACCACTATTTCGGTGAAGCATTCTTTTCTACTAAACAAGGGTTTGAAGAATTAGAAAAAGATATATTAGAATATACCACTACTACTTTCAGTAATGAAAATGGCGTTGGGATTGCGGTGAATGACAACGATACTAACACTCTAGATTTATTGCGCAGTCAGAAGTTTGTGGAGAATGATCTGACTGAAAACATACTTGAACTTACACTAGAGAATGTTAGCTTTGATTATGTAATTCCTGAAGGCGTAATAGTAAAAAATATAGATATAGAAAACGACTTATATAAGCTTCATCATTTGCTATGGAGGGCATTTGACAATGAAGGATCTGTACCTACGGATGAAGCTACTATAAGTAGGCAAAAAAGAATGTTGTCAGCAAGAAATATGAATTCATTCCTACATATTGTTGCTGAAAATGAAGACAGGGAATACGTTGCTTATTGTGGCTTATGGTACAGTCAAAAAACGGATTATGTTTATGTTGAACCTGTATGTACAATTCCGGAGTACCGGCAGAAGGGGCTTGGAAAAGCAGTGGTATTAGAAGCTTTGAAAAGAGGTCACTCCTTAGGTGCTGAAAAAGCATATGTTATTTCGGATAGTTCTTTTTATAAATCATTAGGCTTTCAACAGCATTCTCACTATACTTTCTATTGGCATAACATCTGATCCTTCTTAAGCCTCTCGGATTCGTGAATGTAGGGAACGCTCTCTAAAAGTGAATAATTGTAAGAAAGGATGAATGCATGAATATTCAGGACCTCCCAATTGAAATAGTAGAACAAATCGGAAAAGTTCAGAGAATTACTTTTCCCAGGCAAGGTCATACTTCTATCGTAGCTATTTTGGATACGCGCGATAAAAAGTACGTGATCAAAAAGACAGAAAACGATCTCTATAATGAATGGTTGTCTGAAGAATACAAGGTGCTTCAATATCTTTATCATACGGGACTACCAGTTCCGCGAGCATATTCATATCATGTCGAGAATAAAGCGAGATGGCTTTTAATGGATTATATTGATGGAATAAGTTTGAGAGAATTTCTATCTTTTTAACTTTGGACTTTGTTTAAAGAAAATACATGAATGTTCTTGCCCTGTTGAATTATTGAAGAATGATAATCCTTGGTTAGATACGATGCTGAATAAAGCAGAATATAATCTGACTAACTTTGCAGTAGATGGATCAGAAGAACTACTTAAACGCTTGAAAAAATTAAGACCTAAACCAATAGTCAACACTTTGATTCATGGCGATTTTACAATTGATAATGTATTAGTTAATGAATGCAATATAGTCGGAGTTATTGATTGGTCAGGAGCTACGTACGGGGATCCAAGATATGATGTAGCATTGGCAATTAGACCAAAATATAATGCTTTCGATAATGATAGAGATAAAGAAATATTTTTTAGCGCATATAGCAAGTTAAGAATAACTGATGAAGAGTATAACTACTTTGAAGACGGATTATATAGCTTCTTTTAGTATCCCTTCGCAACTTCTCTATTAGATAACACCATGTTCAGATATCGAGCCATTGGCCTTTAAGTCAGTGAAGGTTCGTGATTTCAGTGGATTGTTATATTATTTGAATTTATCAAATACAGTGAATGATTGGGATCTCATAGTTGATTGTCCAAAAGATAGATTGCTTAAGGTTATAGAAGGATATGATTGCATAGAACAGGAAAGTGGCGACTACCCTTTTGCAAGTAAATACAGAATACATATCCCTTCATTAAGAATAGATATAATTGGAGGATTTGCTTTTTATGCTGAAGGAGAAGTAGTTCGTTTACCTACATCTCATATTCAAAATAGAACATGGGATGGAATAAAGGTATCCTGTCTTGAAATCTGGTATGTTGCCTATTATTTAATGGGAAGAAAAGAAAAATCGAATTTGATTTTAGGTCACTTACAAACACACAAAGAAATTGTAGACCAACATTTAATAAGAGATTTATTGATGAAGACTGGTTTGAATTATGAGATCAGAGAAGAACTTAGTAAATTAATTCAATGATGCCCCTACAACTAAACCATTAATATTCAAGGTACTGCTCCAACAGTGCTTTCTGCGAGATCGATTACGAAGAGGCATTAAATTAACAAATGAGCAGCGAACAAAAAATATATTGAGGAGGTTATCAGTATGAACAAGAATATTGTTTATGAAACAAACAGCTCCTATTGGGATACAAAAGGAAATGACTTTTTAAGACCAATCGTGCTTCCTTTTTATGGGGCATTTGTCACAGAGGAAAAATTCCAACTTTTTGGCGATGTCTCAGGAAAAAAGATATTAGAGATAGGCTGTGGAGATGGTCAATCTTTGCAATATCAGGGAGAGCGTAAAGCAGCTGAGCTATGGGGGATGGACATATCAGGAAAACAGATTGAAAAGGCAACGCAACATTTGACGGCGTGTGGTCTTTCAGCAAAATTGATCTGTTCTCCCATGGAAGAAGAGTGTAACATCCCCGTGGATTATTTTGACTTTGTTTATTCAATTTACGCCATTGGCTGGACAACCGATCTTGAAGGTACTTTTGGCCGGATCGCTTCATATTTAAAAAAAGATGGCATATTTATTTTCAGTTGGTCTCATCCAATTCACAAATGTGTTGTTGAAGAAAATAATAGATTGGCTTTTAACAAGTGTTATTTCGATGAATCTTGGTATTCGGTATCTCCTGATTTTTGTCAAGGTGAGCTGACTTTGTCTGATCGTAAACTATCAACCTATATCAATGCGTTGGCAAAAGAAGGTTTTGTAATTGAACAAATGATTGAAGAAACCGAGAATGAAATCATACAATTGCATGATGAAAATAATGATTTCGTAAAAAGAGCGAAGATGTTTCCTGTAACCTTCGTTATCAAAGCAAGAAAACTTTGAAATTACTGAATAGGACCAAAAAAATATTATCTTTGGGGGTAACTCATGGTAACGGTAAAATTACCTACAGAGAAACCTATTCTACAATCTGAACTAATGGGTCTTTATCAAGATGCTGGTTGGTGGCCAAACCGGAATGAAAATGGAATATTACAGTTACTCGTTAGTGGGGTTGCGGTAGGAGCTTGGAAAGATGATATATTAGTTGGTTTCTGTAGGTCTATTTCAGACGGAATATATCGAGCTTATGTAGAGGATGTTGTAGTATTAAGTAATTACAGAAATAGAGGAATAGAGAACTAATGGTCAAAAGACTTTTAGATGAATTAAAAGATATTGACGTTATTAGTTTGTTTTGTACAGACGATTTGGCTGGTTTTTACGAATTGTCAGGATTTAAACGGACAATGCAAATTGTAATGCATTATAAGAATTAGGCTATGTTAAACTTTGTTGTTGATATTTGATAATTACGAACAAGTGTTCTATAATAAGGGCAATATAACTGTTCGGAGATGATTTGCCCATGGATTTAAAGGAACTGAAAAAGCTTGCTGATACGTTGGACGATAATGGTAAGAGAGAACTTATCTACTTTTTGCAGTCCCGAACCAAGGGAGTGGCACTTCCAGCTCGAGCGACTGATGAAATTCAAGAGCAGAAGCATAAAGATGGACTTGTTTGCCCGCATTGCAAAAACCATTCTGTTGTTCGATTTGGAAAGTACGCTGTAAGAACACGCACTGGAGAGGTTAAACGTCAATGTTACCGTTGTAAGTCCTGTCGCCAAAAATTCAATGACCTTACGAACACCCCTCTGCAACGAACGAGGCGACCTCATATGTGGGTTCGTTTTATCGAATGCATGATTGAGGGCTTTTCTCTGAGAAAATGTGCAGAGCAGTTAAACGATGAAGTCACGCATGTCACCTTGTTTTACTGGCGGCATAAGATTCTTTCCGCTCTGAAGCAGATTCCAACCGAAGCATTTCAAGATATTGTTGAAATGGACGAGACCTACTTTCTTTACTCGGAAAAGGGCAAGCGGAATATTGCCGAACGCAAGCCACGTAAACGTGGCGGCAAAGCGAAATATCGTGGTATAAGCCACGATCAAGTGTGCGTGCTGGTTGCCCGTGACCGTCAGAAAATGACTTACTCTGGCGTACTTGTGCATGGACGTATTCGGACTACAAAGTTAGACGAAGCGATTGGTGGTCATCTATCTGACTCAAACGTGTTATGCACTGATTCATGGAGGGCATTTAGCTCCTATGCGAATTCAAAGGGCATGACTCATTACCGATTCAAGTCCGACGGAAAACAACGTGTGAAAGGCGTGTACCATATCCAAAACGTAAACAGCTACCACAGCCGCTTGAAGAAATGGATGGATCGTTTCAATGGTGTTGCAACAAAGTATTTGCAGAATTACTTGGCGTGGTTTCGTTACTTAGACAGCAAGGAATATGAGAATACCGCATCGAATAAGAAAAATATGTTGGTCAAATCGTGCCTGTTTACTGTGACCGACACGAACACCAAACTTCGGCTTTCGCTTATTCTTGTTAAGCTAACGGGCAGTTATGCGTAACTTCCAGGGAATGTAAACATCTAAATAACGTAAGGAACGAGGAGGCAGACAATTCATGGGAGGAACGAATGTATGGGATGCGGAGTGGGAGGTTAACGAAGAGCAGGCGCGGACGCTGATCGGCAGACAATTCCCTCAGCTGTCATCGAAGCAAGTAAAGCGATTGGGCTGGGGCTGGGACAATACGGTTTTTCTCATCGGTGACGAGTACGTGTTCCGGTTTCCAAGAAGAACGATTGCAGTTGGCTCGATTCGTATGGAAGGGAAGCTGCTGCCGAAGCTGGAGGCATATATGACCATCCCCTATCCGAAACCGTTGTTTTATGGCGAAGCAAGTGACGAATACCCGGCACCATTTCTTGGCTATGCCTACGTGCCAGGAGATTTCCCAATCGGTTTGACGGAAGAACGCCGGGCTTTATCGGCAGAGACGTTGGCGAAATTTTTGCGGAGATTGCATGAGTTTCCGGTGCAGGCGGCGCTGAAGTGCGGAGTTCAGCAAGATCATCGAAACTTGACGGACATAGCATCGCGCAAAGTGAAATTGGAGGGCTTTCTATCGAAGGTGGTTGAACACTTGTCGCCGGAGGAGTCCGGTGTGATCGAAGCGTATATTAGCAGGCTGCAAAAGGACCGTGTCGAGGCGGTGAATGCACTGCTACATGGCGATCTTCATTTCAAAAATATGCTTGTGAATGAGAACGGGATCGTTTCCGGCATCATTGATTGGGGCGATCTGAGCGTAGGCCATCCGGCTTGCGATTTGAGCGTTGCTTATAGCTTTTTACCACCTTACGCTCGCGGCGTGTTTTTCGAAACGTACGGAGGAGCGGACGAGGAAACGAAGCTGCTGGCGCGGCTGATCGCGGTATACATCCCCATACTGATCTTAATGCAAGCGGTCGATGACGGGAATGAAGCGATTGCGGTAGAGGCGAAATCAAACATCATGCGGGCACTGTCGGATTAGGCTCATTATTTCGTTGCGGCTATGGGGCTAGGCTATCGGCACCATTTTGTCGTTTAAAGGCCGCTATAAGGTACGATGCGCCTTCTCTGATGCCGCTTTATGTTGAGGAACACGAAATTCAACAGAGTAAGTCATTGCGCTAACGGGACACGATAGCAATAAACCGCCTTTTCAACGAATGCGGTTTTCTTATGGTCAAATATCAACATTAGAATTTAACATAGCCAAGAATTAAAGGAGAATGCGACAATGTTTAAATACGAAATTGATGATTCTTCTTATTTATCGCTATTGGAGGTTAAAGATGCAGAAACATTATATAAATTGATTAACAGAAATAGGGATCATATAGGTGAGTGGTTGAAGTTTCCTAGTCTCACTTTAGAAGAAAATGATTCAAAAAGCTTTATAGAAAGAACACGCATAAGATATGCCAAGGAAGAAGGATACTGGTTAGGAATATGGAGTGAATTACAATGAACAATTCTTGGACCATTTGTATATCAGGAGAATATGACTTGAATTTTCTAATGTTTGTAGCTAATGCATGTGGATTATTAACAGATGAGTTCGAAGAAGGTGTCTGGCCAAATAGTCAATTTTTAAATGTTGAGCGAAGTAACGAAAAATTTAAAGAACAATGGAAAGAACTATGGAATCAGAGCATCTCTAAAAAGGGGGAGCGCAAAAGGGGGAATCACCAATATTTGGTTATAGATCCTCCTAATTTTTCAATGATTAGAGAAGAAGACTTAAAGGCTGTTCTGATTAATATGTGGCCGTCATTCATTAAATGGTGGAACATGCCTGCTGGCGGTCAAGTTGCAATGCATTATTGGGAAGCAAGCCCAGATCCTTTAGCTTTTGTGCAGGAATTCGAAAGTCAAGTTGGAAGAGAGATTAAGCCATTTAGGTTAGATGTCGATTTAGTATATACAGGCTTAAAAGAACCAATTGAAGTAAATGAACAATTTATAATCATGCCAATTAAATCTGAGTATTTAATGAAGAAAGATTGGTGGATAAAGAGATTTAAGGAGTATTATTGAGAAATTTCAAGGAGGATACAACATGTTAAGATCCGTTTATATTATTTCCGGTCCCGCCGGTGTTGGAAAATCAACTACTTCAAGGAAACTTGTTGAACATTTGGATCGCAGTTCATATATATCTGGTGATGATATTAGTCATCTACCTGTAAACGGGAGGGGAAAGCCTTGGATCTGTCAAGAAACTCATAAGCTGACTTGGACAAATATATTGAGTTTAGTGAAGAACCTAATTGAATTTAATTACGATGTTGTTATAGATTATGTGACGTTTCCATCGGAGGCTAACTGGTTAGCTTGTGAACTGGAGAGAATGAATGTAAGGGTTGTTTATGTAGTATTTATGGTTGATCATGAAACAATTATTAGTAGAGATCAGTTAAGAGATCCATCGAAACAAATGGGAGAACGAAGCATAATCCTATTGAATGAATTTAGAGAAGTATTAAAAAACGATAGACATATATTAAATACTCAAGAATATTCTGTTGACCAGCTAGAAGAAGTGATTGAGGAGATAATAAATAATAATAGATTTTTGATAAGCTGATTCAAATGAAAAATACCATGTATTACATAATATTCAAGATAGTTAATGTGACTGGTTTGTTGCGAAGGAAATTAAGCGATAATGATAAATTAAATTTTCACTTAATAAGAATATATGTTCTGGTATAATTGAACTGAGAAAGGTAAATATCTTCCTCTAAATTTGGTGACAAATAAAAATAGTGAGGTGAGTGAGATGGAACAAAGGAATGCGCCAGAGGTGAGAATTGAACTATGGGACAAAGGCGATTTAGGTTTGCTTCGCCAATTAAATTCGCATGAGATGACAGTAGACTTCGGAGGACCAGAGACTGAGGAGAAAATTCTAGCTCGACATAAACGCTATTATGAAATCGCCCAAAATGGAACAGGGAAAATGTTTAAGATCCTCTTGCTTCCGCATCTCGAAGTCGTAGGTAGTGTAGGATATTGGAATCAGACTTGGAAAGAAGAATCTATTTTCGAGATAGGCTGGAGTGTTTTGCCGGAATATCAAGGCAGAGGAATAGCGACAGAAGCAACTGCGAAGGCCATAGCTTCTATCCATTCTGAAAAGAAGAAACATAAATTCATTCACGCTTTTCCTAAAACCAAGAATCCCGCTTCGAATGCCATTTGTCGCAAGCTGGGCTTTTTGTATATTGGTGAGTGTGATTTTGAATACCCTATTGGGACTATCATACGATGTAATGACTGGAGATTAGCAGTCGGGGAAAATGAATAATAGCTTTGGCTTATCCTAGCCCCTCGAAACAGTTGTTACTGATACTTCAAATAAAAGAGGGAAATTAAGATCAAGAGCATTGCAGGAAAATTTAAATCAGCTGCATGGCTTTCTATATATTTCAGGGCAGACGAGAAACCATCTGCTTTTTTGTTTCTTGATTCACTTCATATATGTAATAATATGGGTTAGTACTTAGTGCATATCATTTCCTGATTAAGGGCCTGATAGATGACTAGTTTCTATGGATTTATCTTTATTTGGATCCTAGAGACGCTGATTGAAACTACTTAAACCATTAAGGAGAACTAATATGTCTCAGTTTCCCAAGTTAGAAACAGAAAGATTTATATTAAGAAATCTAACAAAAAATGATTCCACAGATATATTTCAATGTTTTTCTTTGGATGAAGTTACGAAGTTTTATGATGTGGAGAGCTTTACAAACATTAAACAAGCAGAAGAATTAATTCAAAGATGGAATGAAAGATTTGAAACAGGTCAAGCCATCCGTTGGGGAATCACTTTGAAGTCGGAAAACAAGTTAATTGGAACATGTGGCTTTCATGGCTGGATGAAAAATCACTATAAAGCTGTCATTGGATATGAACTAACACCAGAATATTGGCATCAAGGTTTTATGACTGAGGTGGTTGAAAAGGTAATTGAATATGGATTTAATACTCTTGGCCTAAATCGAATTGAAGCATTTGTAGAACCGGAGAATGTGGGATCAAGAAAGGTTCTTGAGAAAATCGGCTTTAGAGAAGAAGGGATATTGAAGGAAAATTATTATTGGAAGAATAGATTTGTTGATAATGCCATTTATGCATTTCTTAAGAGAGACTATAAAGTTCATTAATTACTAACGAAAGAAGGATAACCAGATGATTACAATTAGATTTGTTTCAAATGGGGATATCCCACATATTCAATCAATAGCCCATGAAACATGGAATTATACTTATAAAGGCATATACTCCGAAGCTTACATTCAAAATTTTCTAAGTAGAGCATATTCAAATGAGAATTTAAGTCGATCTGTCGAGAGAGATCTTCAAAGTGCCAAACGGAGTTTTTTAATAGCTGAATTCAATGACGAAGTCGTTGGATATGCTCAAACAAGACAAGTGAATGAAGAAGAATACGAATTGCTAAGAATTTATATACGACCCGAATATCACAAAATGGGAATAGGTAAAGAATTCATTCGGAGATTCACTCAAGTTTTAAAGCCAATAAATAAACTGTTTGCTTGGGTAGGGAAAGAGAATCAAATAGGAAGGGCATTTTATGAGAAGAGTGGGTTCAAAGAAATAGAAGAAATGACCGAAACAATAGAAGGGCTCAGTAAATCGCAAGTTAAATATGAATTGGAAATCTCGAAGGGATAGACATGCAGCTCATATTCAGAAAGGAGAGAGGACAATGAAACGAGTCAACGTAACATACACTCTAATTACAGACGAATCAAAATCGAAAGTCTTAATGGTCAAAAATGTAGGACGTTCGAGCTGGTCTTTACCAGGAGGAGCAGTAGAACCCTATGAATCATTAGAGCAAGCTGCTATCCGAGAAGCCAAAGAAGAGACCGGTTTTGATGTTAAAGTCTATGGCATCGTGGCTATAAATGAATGTAAATTTGAACATTTAAATGAACATGCAATTTTTATAGTCTTCAGGGCTGAAATTACTGGAGGTACTGAACAAATTGTAAGACCTAATGAAATCTCCGAAATTGCTTGGAAGGATATAGAGGAGGCAGATAAATTAATGCCTTTTTATAAAAGGGGTATACGCAACTTAATTGCCGGTAATGAAATAACATATTTAAATGAAGGAACCAAGTGATACATAAAGTGAATTGATAAAAACATACGCACTGTGGCGTTCGCCCTCTGGTTTGACAGGTACATTTTCTAAGACTAGGAGAACTAACCGGATACGCCCAGCTCCTTAAGATAACGAATTAACAAAATTGTTGGCTGGATCAATTCTGTGCCTGAATCCTCAATTATCGAACTTCATCAAACGCCTTCAAACATCAGTGCTGGAATAGTATTTCGACTTCATTCAAGAAGAGATATTACAATCCAATATGATCTTGAGCAAATATATATTACACGAACAGATATAAAGAATAAAGAAACGAAGTATTCCATTGTACAGGACGACTTAAAATCATTTTTTGATGAACAACTCAAGGGATTTTATTTTGGAAAGGATAAAGTAAACGAATAACCCCAAGAGAGGACTATCTATATCTATGAATCCACCTAAGCATATCGTTTCAGCGGCAGCGATTGTAATGAATGAGAACAATGAAATTTTGCTAATCCGAGGACCCCGAAGAGGATGGGAAATGCCCGGAGGGCAAGTTGAAGAAGGAGAATCCTTACAGGATGCGGCAGTCAGGGAGACAAAAGAAGAATCAGGGATTGATATAGAGATTATTCGATTTTGTGGAATATTCCAGAATGTAGATGGTTCAATCGTGAATACATTATTTTTAGCAAGACCGATTGGGGGAGAACCCATAGTAACTAGTGAAAGCCTTGAGACAGGATATTTTCCAATAGAAGAAGCATTAAATAAGGTGACTTGGAAGAACTTCAAACAACGAATTGAATATTGTTTAAGGCCAGATTTGCAACCATTTTATATTGAATTCTAAGGGGATTCTAACAAGTGTTCACGAGGTTGAAGATATGAGGCCAGAAAGTGTATCCAGACTATCCAGACGATTAACCTCTGCGAGTATAAGTCAGCAACTCGTTCGCTGAGCACACTTAAGGCTCTCCTGTTCGTGAGGACAACAACGTTATAGGAAATCAGCACAAGGATTGTTTGGTAGATTAGATAAAACCACAGATTGGAGTGTGCTCATGGAAATTGAATTAGAAGTAATTCAGAGTATGTTAGTTAAATTTAAGTCTGAAGGTAAATGGACTCTCCAAGCAATCTCACAATTATGAGAAGAAGATATCACATGGTCACCAAATCAAGAAAGTAATAGTATTGCAAATCTGGTTGCACACATAAGAGGTTGTGTTCACTCAAGAATTGAAACGATATTTTATGATATTGCTGATTCAAGAGACAGGGATAAGGAGTTTGAATATGGACTTAAAATGACGATAGAAGAAGCCTATAACATGACTAAGGAATCATTCGATATTATCATTCAATATCTCGAACACCTCAGTTTCAACCCAAATTTGTTGTTATCTCAACCTTTCATTAATCGTCCCCCTCTTACATTCAGTCAAGTAAATAATGAAACAACGGTTTTAAATCTAATGATAGCAATGGTAAGAGAAATTCACTATCACACTGGTCAAATCATTTATGCAGCCAAAATAAGGAAAGGACAGCTAATTTGGCAATACGATTGATATCAACAGAATGCAATGATGCAATATATAGAACAATGAGAGCTTCGAAGGAGGCACTGACATCCTTAACACAATATTTTAGTTTCTTACAAGCAGAACACAATTTAGTGTCAATAACGGAGGATGCTATGAAATGGAAATCTCATTATCCAAAGCAGGTCTTAAAGAAGCTTCAATCATTCACGAAATGCAAATAAAAGCATTCATGCCTCTATTAAATAAATATAAAGACTATGAAACAAGCCCAGCAAATCAAACGGTAGAACAAATAGAAGATCGAATAAATCAAAGCTTTACAGATTATTACCTAATAAGAGAAGCAAATATTCCTGTGGGGGCCATTAGAATAGTAAAAAAAGAAAATAGAATCTATCGAGTAAGCCCCGTATTTATTTTACCTGACTACCAAGGGAGAGGGATTGCACAAAAAGTATTTTCAATGATTGAAGATAGATATAGCGATACGAGAATATGGGAGTTGGCTACAATCTCAGAAGAGCAGAGAAATTGTTACCTTTATGAAAAATTAGGATATAGACAGAAGGGAGATGCAAAACAAATTAATGACAAAATGACAATTGTGCTTTATGAAAAACGCATGATGTAGATAATCAAAAAAAGGTCAAAAACATTGAAACTGATGAGCAGCTGAGAACGTCCCTTGAGTTATAAAGAAAATTTGAAACTAATAAAGGACTGGTTGCATGTTCTATGTTAATTCAAGAGCGATCATTGAAAGATCTGGTAACGAAGCAACTGAGATTGTCATACAAAAAAGAACAAAGATGGACTCTTCTTTTCAGTTGAACTTCCTGGAGGTAGAATTGAACCGTTTGAATCGTTGGTCCAAGCTCTGGTAAGAGAGGTTAAAGAAGAAACTGGATTAGATGTTTATGAAATAGAAGGAACTGAAACAAGAATTGATACAACTGGAATAAATCCTGAATTTGAAGTGGAGTGTCTTAGACCATTCGCTGCTTATCAAACCATTAAGGGACCAATTGATTCTGCTGGATATTATTTTAGATGTAAGGCAAGTGGAGATTCGTTAGAAGCTGGTGACGAAACAATAGATATTCAATGGATTGATATTAAGGCACTAAATAAATTATTTATGGAGAACCCATTAGCTTTTTTCCGATGTTGATCGTGCTGGAGTTAAGTATTACTTGAATTATCAAGGATTTTGATAGGAGCTGGATTGATGGATTTTATATATGGAGAATATCTTATCAGTGATAACAAAGAGCTTCTGGACATTCATGCGGTAAAGGGTTTCTTATCTAGAAGCTATTGGGCCAATACGAGATCCGATGAAATAATTGAAAAGTCTATCCATTCTTCAACATGTTTTGGGATTTATAAGGGAGAAATTCAAGTTGGTTTTGCAAGGATTGTCACAGATGATGCGACAATGTATTGGCTTTGTGATGTTTTTATTCATGAGGAGTATAGGGGAGAGGACTTGGTAAGAAACTAATTGAAGTAATAACACAATCGGATCGTTTTAAAGATTTAATGGGGTTACTCGGAACATTAGATGCACATGAATTATATGAACAATATCAATTTAATAGAAATAGTGAACGCTTCATGATAAGACTTCCTGATTATTTGAGGGCGTGATGAGTTTGAAGAGAACTTTTTATTTTCTTTCTTTGATCATCGGGATAGTTTTTATAGTCCTTGGAGTAATACCAGCTATTTTTGCCTATCCCTACAGTGATGAACCAAACTCCGGGCCGGCAAGCTTTTGGGAACTGATTCTAATCATTAGTAACGAACAATGGATATTGTTTCTGATTGTTGGTCTGATACTAATTCTGTTTAACGTGTTACAACTACGAAAGACATGAAGGGAGATTTTATGAATGTACAAACTTAAAACAAAAGAAACAGACAACAGTGTCATTGAATTTATTGAAAGTGTTGAGAATCCCAAAAAACGTGAAGACGCGTATCAACTATTAGATATTTTCACTGAAACAACAGGGTATAAAGCAAAGATGTGGGGACCGAGTATTATTGGATTCGGCGCTTATCATTATAAATATGAATCTGGTCACGAAGGAGATGCACCGCTTGTGGGATTCTCACCCCGAAAAGCAAAAATCAGTTTGTATTTTGCGACTGGTGATTCAGAGCGAGAGAATCTATTAAAAGACTTTGGCAAACATACGACAGGAAAAGGTTGTGTATACATCAATAAAGTTGCAGATATCCATACCGATGTATTAAAAGCGTTGATCAACCAATCCATCAGGTTCTTGAAAGAAACCTATCCGAATCATTAATTCCTGTTCACTGATATTATTGGAGGTCACGTGATGAAAGAAGAGAACATTCATATACGATGGGCGAACGCAAATGATGCAGAGGACCTTCTAAAGCTCAATGATGCTTTTAATGGAGTAGGTACATCCATAGAAGAAGTAAAAGATAGCCTTGCTTTATCTAATGAGCTGATTGCTCTAGCTGTGATTGACGATCAGGCAGTTGGATTCGCTTGTGCTCAATATTTTAAATCTTTTTGTTATCGTGGACTCCAGGGAGAAATCACAGAAATGTATATTACCGAAGTTGCCCGGAGAAGAGGATTGGCTACGTTGTTAATTGCTTTTATAGAGGATGAACTCAGGACACGAGGTGTTACCAGTGTAAAAATCCTGACAGGCCAAAGAAATGAAATGGCTATAAAGACATACGAAAAATCAAACTATGCCAGAACAGAAGAAGTATTGTTTCAAAAGAAACTATGAACCAATAAACGTCGTGCACACATGGACATGCGCTCATACACTAAAAATGAACAATAGGGAGCATAATCGAATGTCTGAATATTATTGGGATAATAAAATTGAATACCTGAAAAATACGAGATGGCTTTACTACAATGACGATTACCTACAATTTTTAGTGCAATTTGTTTGGAAGATAGATAAACCTGTAAGCGTTATCGATTATGGGTGTGGGTTTGGTTATTTGGGTCTTAAACTGCTCCCCTTGTTACCAAAAGGATCAACCTACACTGGAATAGATAAGGGTGAAACATTAATCAATGAAGCTAAGGCAATTTTCTCCCAACTTCCTTATGATACAGAATTTATTACTTGTGATATAGAAGACGTTGTATTGGAGCGGAAGTATGACATTGCATTAAGTCATGCTTTTTTATTGCATATGGATGACTCTGTGGAAATACTCCAAAAGATGATTGAGAGTGTGCTGGATGGTGGAAGAATCATTTGTTTTGAACCTCATTGGATTGGAAATATGGCGAACTATCATGTGGAAGGCGTAGAACAAAGTGAAATCGTTAAACTAGGCGTTTTACAGAAATTATTTGAACAAGATCATATACGTACAGGTAAAGATGGAAATATTGGAATGCGATTGCCCATATTAATGAGTCAATTAGGATTAATGAATGTGGAATGTAGAATGAGTGATAAGGTCAACTTTCTAGATCAAAACATGGACTCTGCGAGAAAAAACATTCTCTATCACTCACTGAAAGAAGAAGGTATAGGGCTGGCCCCTGGTGATTCAATAGAGGTAACCAAATGCTTATCAACTCGGGGCTTAACCCAAAATGAAGCAAAGGCAGAGTATGAAGCTGAATTAACACTCTCCAAAGTATTTGATGATGAATCTTGGTTGACTTATGCAGCCAGCATGAAGATTTCATTTGGAACGGTCCGAAGGGAAGGGTGATAAGAACTGTGGGTTCATATGAAGGTATCTTGAAAAACAACATCGTTGTTGTGGTTAAGGGAGTCATTGAAAATAAAGGCCGGGTATTGATATTAAAACGTTCAGCTGCAGATGAAGTTGCGACGGGAAGTTGGGAAACCGTTGGTGGAAAGATCGATTTTGGAGAAGAACTAGAAGAAGCTTTGGCTCGTGAAGTGAAAGAAGAAGCTGGAATTGAAGTGAGTGTTGAGAAGTTACTATTTGCTACTACTTTTTTTACGGATCCGCATAGACAGATCGTATTACTGACATATTTGTGCAGAGCAACAGAAGACCAAGTGATACTTTCAGAAGAACATAGTGAGTATATGTGGGCAACCCGATCAGAGTTATATGACTATTTACCACAAACTATTTTAAATGATTTTAAAAAATATAACGTAATCGATACAGTTGAAATCATAGCTAAACAATATGGACTCAAGTAAGTCATTAATCTACTCCAATGAAATATAATTCGGCAAACGAAAGGGATATTTGAATGAACCCAATTACTATAGAGCCAATCGATAAAACGAATTGGGAAGAAGCGATCGCGATATCTTTACTTGATACGCAAGTAAATCTTGTACCGACGGTCATCGAATCTTTAGCATATGCCTACGTGAAGCCTTGGGATGCAGCTTTTGATCCATATCTTTTGCGTGAAGGCGATAAAGCTTTCGGTTTTTTCTATTTATCCTACACACCAGCTAGTACTGATAATTATTGGATTGGAGGATTTCAAATAGATAAGGACTATCAAGGAAAAGGATTAGGAAGTCAATCACTTTATACGATACTGGAAAGTATTCAGGAAAAGCATCCACAATGCCAAATCATCTCACTAACCGTAGAAAAAAGTAATGCTCATGCAAGAGTTTTATATGAGAAGATAGGATTTATGAATCAGGAAATAGAAAATCAGGATGGTGAAATGGTATATAAAATAAAATTGAAATAAGCAGATATTAGCCTTTTTGAAGGTATAATGGTCCATTCTAATAAAAGAAGGTGGGATAGCATGGTGTACGACGATATCAATAAAACGATGACCACAGAGAGGTTACTGTTAAGATTATTTACGGAAGAAGATGCTGAAACGGTTACCAGACTATGTAATGACTACAACATTTATAAGAGTACACTCACTTTACCCTACCCATATACATTAGATTGTGCATTGTCTTGGATAGAGCACCATAACGAAAATTTTAATGCGGATAAATTATATGAATTTGCTATTTGTGATAGGGAAACAGGTGATTTATACGGGGCAATAGCATTATCTAATCAACAACGTTACGATAACGGTGAGTTATCTTATTGGGTGGGTCAGCCGTTTTGGGGAAAAGGTTATGCAACGGAAGCAGCTAAAGCCATGTTAGACTTCGCTTTTGATGTGAAAAAATATCATAAGGTATATGCGCGGCACTTTGCTTCTAACCCGGCATCCGGACAAGTTATACAGAAGATTGGCATGATAAAAGAAGGAGTACTACTGGATCATGTCAAGAAAGAAGACCGGTATGAGGATCTGATTTACTACGGAGTAGTGAGAAATATAGTGAAAGAATAAAGTTCAAACCCAACGCGGAGGAATACATATTGATATGCAAATTCTATTGTTATTTTTAATGGAGGTAAGATATGAATACACTGATTCCATCCTTAGATTTGATTAAAGAAATTGAAATCTCGGAAATCGATTATATGACAGATCGCATGCTTGCTATACAAGGTCGGGACTCTAATCCAGAAGGAATTGAGATTCAGCAATTTGGAAATGCCATCTGTTTCTACAGTAAGACCATGCCATGGCCCACTTTCAATACGGTGAAGGGCTTAACAAATAACGATCTGGAACACATGGATGCTATCATCGATTTTTATAGACAGCGAGATCGGAAGATTCTGTTCGAAGTCATTCCATCTGTGGTGGGTCAGAACTTCTTGAAACGCTTAACTGATTTAGGCATGTATGCATCGGGATTTCATTCATCTCTTATCATCAAGCCTGAAGAAAAAAAGAATCACTCAGATCATATCAGAATTCAAGAACTTGAACAGGATCAATTCGACCTATACGCGACCATCCATTGCAGGGGAACCGGTTTGTCGGACGATGGTATCCCTTATGTCGCCCAGAATAATAAGGTTCTTTATCATCGTCCAGGATGGAAATTTTACATCGCATATGTTAATGATATCCCTGCAGCGGTAAGTGTTCTGTTTATTAAAAATCAAAAGGCATCCTTAACCCTTGCAGCAACTTTACCTGAGTTTAGAAATCAGGGTGTACATCAGCAGCTTTTAAATAGAAGAATAACGGAAGCCTTGAATAAGGAATGTAATCTGGTGGTAGGGCAATGTTCATTTGTATCTCAAAGCCATCGAAATATGGAGCATGTTGGAATGAAGTTGGGATATATCCGGACAGCATGGACTGAAAGATAAGAACCAGACTGAAATAGGAGGCAGCTCATGAACAATACAAATAAAATCCTGGGTGCGGTTCTCATGATTAGCAGTATTTTTATTTCAACCTTAGATAGAATTTCCGTGAGAATATCCATGGCCATAGTGGAAGCGGGATACGCTTCAGGTGGGAAAACACGCGAGTTAATCCCAGCGAACGATAATGGTTTCACGGGTTTTCTCGTATACTTCTTATTTTTCGTTGGATTTGTGCTATTGGTTGCTGGATTCCCGGGGAATTCCAGAAAGGATAAAACAAATAGGTACCCACAAAACCGATCATAGGAGGTGTTCATTTTGCCAGAGCACGAAGAAGCCCTAAACGGAGGCAATGTGAACAAGGTTGTAAAAGTAGGTAGCACTGTTCGGCGTGACGCTATACCGAATCCGTATGTATATGAATTGCTTAAGTACCTTGAAAAGGTGGGTTATGCGCATTCCCCTAGATATTTGGGAGTAGATGAGCAGGGTAGAGAAATCCTTTCTTACCTGGATGGTGTGGTTCCGGGAAATGACTATCCTGAGATTGAAAGTTATATGTGGTCTGATGAGACCTTAGACAAAGTAGCGAAGCTTTTAAAAAGCTATCATGATTCTACAGTGGGTTTTGTTACATCTACGGTTTCTTTAAATAACTGCCCAAAGATATTTTCAAAGGAAGAAGTAGTCTGTCATAACGATTTTGCATTGTATAACGTTGTATTTAAAGATCGGCTTCCTGTAGGAATCATCGATTTTGATATGGCAGGGCCTGGTCCGCGTCTATGTGATATCGTTTACAGCCTGTATACCTCTGTCCCACTAGCAGGTTTCTCACCGGGTAAAGATGAAAGGGAAGTCGTTCCATATAATAAACAGGATCATGCATCTGAGCGGAAAAGACGTATAGCGTTATTTTTTAATGCTTATGGTATGGATGTGCCGACAGATCTGAAGGAATGGGTGATTTCTCGAATTCATTTCATGTGTACCACACTATCTGATCGGGCAGCGTCTGGAGAAATAGCTTTTATCAAAATGATTGAAGAGGGTCATTTGGCTCATTATGAGAAAGAAGTAAGGTTCCTTGAGAAACATTTCGGTGACTGGAGTTAATCAAAATAAAAAAACAAAACGGAACGAGTGATTTTATTGTGATCAGATTAATACCTACTACAAGAGAGAACTGGAATGATGCATTAAACTTACAAGTTCAAGCCAATCAAAATCATTATGTTCCATCAGTAGCTGTGTCTCTAGCGAAAGTGCATATTCGTCCAGATGGGGATGAGTACAAGTATCTACCATTTTGCATATATAATACAGAGAATAGCTTAGTGGGTTTTGTCATGATCACTGTAGATGAAACAACAGCTTGGTCCTATTGGTTGAATGGTTTTATGATCGATGTAAGCTATCAAGGTAAGGGATATGGAAGAGCAACGATAGATTCGGTAATTAGCTATATAAAAGAGAACTATGTCCATAGCAAGTGTTTGAATTTAACTGTATGTGCAGATAATGAAGTTGCCAGAAAGCTTTATGAAAAAATGGGGTTTTCAGAGACCGGAGACGTATATGATGATGAAATTGTATATCGGTTCGTTTTTTAATTTAACGAGAGAGGTGCAGTGATGATATATCGGAGGAAGACATATGTTGTAGCATCTTCATTCGTAGAAGAGTTTAATGCTTTATTTAATGATATTCTATTACCTTCACAACTCAAGTACGGAGCGAGATTGATTGGAAGATGGCATACGCATATGAATGATGAAACCAGTGAGATTTTTGCGATGTGGGAATATGATACGTTTGAACAGTATAAAGAGATAGAGCAGAAGATCAAGTCTGACAACGGACATATAATTCGAGTACAAAAACGTTTTGATCAAATTGGTAGAGATAGATATAAGGAAGTATTTCGAAAAGATATTAAGCAAGATTTCTTTGAATCGACAGTTGACAGAGAGAAGACAATTTTAAAGACATTGTGTAACTAATACGTAAACAATCACCCCCGTATCTGAGCCGACCAGTGTGGGGCCGTATGAAACAAATTTTTATACTGAATTTAACATAAAAGACTTGTTAGTTGACATCCCTTTCGGTTTGCATTTACACAGATGAAAGCACTTAAACTAACTCCTACTTCTGCTTAACCAGTACAACACCGATGATGATGACCACAAGACCAATCCACGTTTTCCAAGAAGGTACTTCCTTCATAAACCAATATCCCATCCATATGGAGATGAGCACTTCTATGCATTTGGCAATGACCAGGACATAGCCCAGTTGGTTGACAGCTTTCATACCAAACTTGACGCCGTATCCTACGCTCAGATTAGCGGCGAGAAACAAAGGCAACATCCAAAGATGGAATTTAAACGTAGACCAGAATTGAGAGTCGATATGCTTGCTTTGATATGAAAAAATAATGTTGATACAGGCTAAGCCAGCAAACATGAGCACAAAGCTGATAAAATACAGCATAACATCACTCCCAGGGATAAGTAGTATGATTAATGTTTCCTCGAAGCAAGAATTTTATCCATGGGCATGAAATGCTGTTAGCGAATTTGTTTTTGATCAACGAAAGGAGTTGGCCTGGTAATCGAGAATAAATGAATGAAGCAAACATCGTACTGAGTGGTATGACCAAGTTCCTTGCAAAAAACACTTTGAAAAGAGGAGTTGAAGGCATGGATATTAAAAACAAGAGTGGAGATGTAATTGGGAAAATTCAGTTTCAGACTAGTGAAGATGAGGGCATGGTACATCAAATTATTATGGATCTGAAGCCAGGTGATGGAAAAGGCATTTATATCTCTAACGCCGAGGACAACAAATTTTCTCAACAAACGAGTTATGCAGCCAGAGATTGGGAGGGGGATTTTGGCGCCTTGAGAGAAAAGCTGCACCCTTGGCAACCCCGTTTTCCAACGTGCTCGGTTGTGCAAGATATTAAAGTATTTCACGGCTTCGATAACCTGTCCGACCAAGAAATAAATGAAATGATTGAAGAAAGCGAAAGGACCGGAAGCAATGTCGTGATAAGAGATTTAAAGCCTAATCATGTTATTACAGGCATCAATATCACATATCAATCGGATCGGGGAGTGTTTATGCTTCACGTTTTTGGCACTACCAAGAGCCGAATTAATGTACCGGATACGGAATCATTCAAAATCGAGAAACTGAATGTGTGTGGTCATGAGGCGTATTATATTTCGAATGCTGAGAACAGACAATTGATCTGGATCGAAGAAGATGCGGGTGGTAAGGCATTGCAATATGAGATCGTAGGAAGCGATATGTCGCAAGAATGGGTACTGAATATCGCTGAATCCATGATCGAATGACAAATTCAGTTGGGTAGATGGATTTGAATGTCAAACCTGAAACGATCAAGCAGCAAGCGGATTCTGTCCTTAGTTGGCATGTTAATTTCTTTAAGCTATATGGCAAAAAAAAAGATGTGTTTATGCATGTAATCTGGAAAACATTTCTATGATGGATTTTACATAAAAGCAATGCAGAATTCATTAAATCCCACACGTCCTTTTATATACTTAGTTTGTTTGACTCAGCGAACTAAAAGGACTAGGTGGTTGTTTAAATGTTGAAAAAACGAGACTTGCACGAATGCCACTCACTGCATGATTTGATGATGGACCCCGCTGTTTTTCCATACGTTCGTCATAAGTGCCGATCTTATGAAGAATACTTATTTGCAACCAAACAGGTGATCGATGAAGAAGAGCAAAACACATGTATTTCCAGAACGATCCTTAATGAGCTGGGACATCCCATCGGAACCATTGATTTATATCACATGGAACATAAGACAGGTTTTCTTGCAACATGGATTGGAGCCCCTTATTTCGGAAAAGGTTACAATCAACGAGCAA
Source organism: Paenibacillus sp. NPDC057886 (assembly GCF_042796655.1). Taxonomy (NCBI): domain Bacteria; kingdom Bacillati; phylum Bacillota; class Bacilli; order Caryophanales; family Paenibacillaceae; genus Paenibacillus; species Paenibacillus sp. NPDC057886. Next base: position 629,613 of record NZ_JBHVMZ010000001.1, read on the forward strand.
AGGAAGCCTTTTTCGCTGAGTTGTTTCTTCAACATGAAATTGAAACAGTATTTCTTAAAATTCGAAAACAAAACATTCGATCCAAGAAAGCGGTTGGAAAATTGCCTTATGTCAAATTAGCCAATGATATATATCAGGAAGTGTATAATTTGATAAACAATACGGAACAAATTTATGATTTGTACTACGTGAATCGTTCTGACTTTATGGCAAGTGAAGAGATGAACCAAGTGGTTGCTACGTAACAACTAAAAACGTCTTTCGATATCTATTCAAACGAAATCCCGCCAGGTTATCCTGTCGGGATTATTATTATTTCTTTGACAGTGCATGATGTAGTAGATAGGAAACAATAAGTAAGGATGCAGGAATATGGAAATTAAGGTCGAAAGAAGAGATAATAGCAAGAATGAAACAACGTTATAAGCAAGTCGCAAAGTATTTTAATGCTGGGGTGAAGTAATGGAGATCAAAAAAATAGAGAATCTATCCAATGAAGATTGGCTTCAACTTGGAAACTTTGGTTATAAATCCACTCAAAAATATGAGCTTACCAAAAAGGAGACACAAGGTTCCTTTAGTATGCATTTAACGTTAATAAATTTGGATGACATCTACGAAAAAGAAGAAATGAACAGTACAGATGATTTGGAACGATATGAAGAGATCATACAACTGGGACTTTCTTATGGAATATATATAGGTGGGGAAATCATAGCGCTCGCAATTTCTGAACCACAAACTTGGAATAATACGCTGATGATATGGCATCTTCAGGTGAATGAAAAATACATAAGAAAAGGATATGGAAAACTGTTGATCAATAAAGTGAATGAGATTGCCCACGAACAAGGCTTCAGAGCGATCACGTTAGAAACCCAGAATACGAACGTTCCAGCCATTCATTTTTACATGCAATGCGGTTATCAAATTGAAGGAATTGATGTATCACTATATTCAAATAATCACAGCCAAAACGAAGAAATAGCTTTGTATATGAGAAAGAAGATCAAATAAGAAAGAGTCACTGGGTATTATCTTGAAACCGCTTAAATCTATGATGTTTGGTGAGGAGAGACTCTGCATGATAACGCTCAGAAAAATAACACTAGATAACCGACGATCTATATTTAACTTGGAAGTATCAGAAGAGCAGCGTCAATATGTTGCATCAAACCTTTCAAGTGTAGCATCGTGTTATGTTCTTGCAACCAATGGCGGCTCACCGTTTCCACTTGCAATTTACGCAGATGAGCAACCTGTAGGTTTTGTAATGATAACTTACGGAATCACGGGTTATGATCTTCCTGTCATTGCTGACCATAGCTATTGTATTTTGCGACTGATGATTGACAAGCAGCACCAGAGTATGGGCTATGGCCGAGAAGCATTAAAGAAAATATTGGAGTTTATTCGAACTTTCCCAGCTGGTCCTGCACGTTATTGTTGGATTCCATATAGTCCTGATAACTTGGCTGCCAAAAAGCTATATGAGAGCTTTGGATTCCATGAAAATGGTGAAGTGTGCCACGACGAGCTCATAACAATATTGGAACTGTGAATTTCTTATTTTTAGATGGGAATTTTATAACAAAGGTTTCACGCTCAGTCTAATAGCTCTTGCTTCCCTGTGTCATAAAGTAGAAGTTCAACAGTTGTATTTTTTTACCATACATGATAACGTGATATTAAAACCAACTAATTTAGTTGGAAATGTATTTTGGAGGTATAATAATGACTAATATCGCGAAGAATCTCACAGATCTGATTGGTAATACACCACTTTTGGAGCTTTCTAATTTTGCGAAAAAGTATCAAGTTGAAGCGAAAATCATTGCTAAATTGGAATACTTTAATCCAGCAGGTAGTGTAAAAGATAGAATCGGATATGGAATGATTAAAGATGCTGAAGAGAAGGGGTTAATTAACCAAAATTCAGTGATAATAGAACCGACGAGCGGAAATACAGGTGTAGGGCTTGCTTTTGCAGCTGCAGCATTAGGATACAGATTAATCATAACGCTACCTGAGAGTTTCAGTGTAGAACGTAGGAAGCTGTTGATCGCTCTGGGAGCAGAACTAGTTCTTACACCTGCCACAGAAGGAATGTCTGGAGCCATAAAAAAGGCTGAAGAAATTGCGGCTACAATCCCTAACTCATTTATACCTCAGCAGTTTAAAAATCCAGCAAATCCACAAGTACATAAGGTAACAACCGCAGAAGAGATTTGGAGAGATACCGAAGGCAAAGTGGATATTTTTATTGGTGGAGTTGGTACAGGTGGAACCATATCTGGAGTTGGCGAAGCACTTAAACAAAGAAAAGAAGATGTGGAAATTATAGCTGTAGAGCCTTCGGATTCCCCGGTACTTTCTGGAGGGACTAAAGGAGTGCATACCATTCAAGGAATTGGTGCCGGTTTTGTTCCCGACAATTTCAATAGATCTGTAGTTGATGAGATCGTACAGGTAAGAAATGAAGATGCATTTGAAACAGCACGTTTTTTAGCTAAATCCGAAGGGTTATTAGTTGGTATTTCGTCTGGTGCTGCAGCATATGCAGCAGTGCAAATTGCAAAAAGGCCAGAGAATAAAAATAAATGTATAGTTGTTCTATTCCCAGATACAGGGGAACGATATTTATCAACAGACCTTTATCCAGAAGCATAAGATGAACTAAATGAGCCGTCCTCATTACGTTTAATCACTTCGTTGATGTTTTCTTTAGAAAAATTAAAGGGTGAACGCGATGACTGTTGGAAGAAAGGTTTTTGTTTTAAAGGATGAATCACGTATTGATCCCATAAGTAAAGAACTCAGAGAAGTGCTCATTAGTATATACTATCCTTCCAATCCAGTGGAGCATGAGTCGAAGTACATTTCGTTATTTGAACCTAATATTTCTTCCGCTGTTGATATGCTCTCTAGTATGGGAGTGGATAAGGATTATATTTGTAATCTGGATACAAAAATACATAATGATGAGAGTGTTGATATTAGTGCTAAAAACTGTCCCATTATTTTTATAGCTCCGGCTTTTGGTGTAGTTAAAGATATGTATTCCTTTTGTGTAGAACATTTAGTGGAGTGCGGATTTGTTGTCATAGCTATAGGAGCCACTCATGAATCTATATTTTCAATCTTTCCTGACGGTCGCTTTGTCCAGCAATCCAAAGAGATATCCGAAATAGACAGTTTAGATATTCATTCTTGGAAACAATTATTGAAGCTTAGAGTTGAGGATATTAGTTGGGTTTTGAAAAATCTAGATAAGGTCTTGGATTCAGATAAGGATTTTAGGACCATAGTCGATGTGAATGAAATGGGAATCATGGGTCATTCATTAGGTGGGGCTGCTGCTTATGAATTGCTTAAAAGAGAAAAGAGAATGAAGGCTAGTATTCTATTAGATCCTAGTTTCCATTTAATGACGACGAGTAAGGAAGAGGGAGTATCTGTTCCGTTATTGGTAGCTCGGCAAGAGAAATGCTCGTTTGAAGAACTGGAAAATGAAATCTCTCCAGACCTATTACCTTTGTTACTGAGTGGGTATGAGTCTTTGTTTAACTCGAGTGATCTGAATAGTTCATATATTAAACTAAACGGTGCTCATCATATGACTTTTAGCGATATTCCGATACATTACAACGAAGATGGGATAGAACACAAACATTCCACTATTAATAAGTATATTACTGCTTTCCTTGAGGAGCATTTAAAGAAGGAAGAAAATAAATTTCATGAGCTGCTGAAAAATAAGATTAATGATGGAATTGATCAATTAAATAGTAAGGGACAAGTTATTTAAGGAGGGGACTAGAAATGTTTAGATAACACACGCCTGAAATTTTTTAGAGGTAGTCAGCATTGATGAGGAGGAATGACGCATGGAATTAAATAATTGGTCCGAGGAACTTAATTCTTATGACTTATCAAATGAATATTCCATTCAAAAGGCTGAGCCCGAAGAATGGGGAGTGTATTGTTCTGTCTATTATAATATGGCCTATACTGGATTTTTTAGAGGAGAAGGCTTCAATGCTTCGCGGAATAACTCTTTTTGGATTTATAAAGGAGAATCAAAAATCGGTGGGGTAAGGATGGCACCCAATACGTTATATCATCTATTCTTTATCCCCCCATTCAATGATTCATTTGAGGTACTTAAGCTTCTTAAAAGAATACTCATAAAATGGTCTGATGCAACTCAACGTATCAAGATATATGAAGTTCTCCCCGATCAAGTACATTTATTTACGAGGGCTGGATTCTGGCCAGATGAGTTCAGATGTCGTTGGATGCAGCGTCCCACAGATCATTTCAATGTGCATTGGGATCATGCTCTTATAGTTAAGAGCCCCGAAATTATCGAGAATGAAACAGGGACTAAGCAATACATCAATGAAGAGGAAATCGCTCAGTGTGACTTTGAAAGCTTTGTAGGCGGTTTTGAAGCCTTACGGAGAAAGAAGACATCCCTTGAAGACTTTATCCCGAACGAAGAAATCTATTATACCAATGAGAACCTAACTCAAGCCTCTACACTTGTATATGATAAGGTTACTGGACAGCTCGTAGCCAACTGTCGCCTTTGTTTGCAGGACAATCAAGCAGCAGTATATAGCATCGGAGTCAACCCCGCTTACAGAGGAAAAGGACTTGCTACACGAATGCTGCAAAGAGCCTTGACTGAACTTAAAGACAAGTATCCAGTTCTAAGGTTATATGTCATGGAAGGCAACGATGCCGAATCAGTCTATTTTAATCTTGGATTTGTTCCTGGAGTTCAAGAGATACAAACGATGTATATTCCTGGAAATGAATAGTTTTCATTTAAATTTAATCAATTAACCAAACCCGAGAGGATCTTTTGAATGGGGCAGCATCAGCTCATAGCACGGTGTGCCCTGTTGCTTGAGGAAAGGAAGGTTATTATTAGTGACTATATTAATGTTGGTAGTGTCTTTGTTTCTCGGTATTTTTGTTGTGAAAATCGGAATGGATAATTCCAAGAGTAACCAATATGCCAAAGAAATATTGCAAGAATTAAGAGAGATCAAGGAGATTCTAAGGAAAGAACAATGAAGACAATATCGAGGAGGCGTTAGGGTGCTTAATGATTTAAAAGGCGAATCCAATATGTCACCTGTTGTAGGGATGTTATATTCTGCGGTTAAAGAAAACAGCCAACGACTCCAACGAATCACGGAAGGTATGGCGATAGAAGAAATAGATTATAAAGGACCTAATAACAACTTCAATAGTACCGCTCAATTAATAAAACATATTACGTACGTCGATCTGAATTGGGTTTATCGAATAAAGGGGCTACCACTTCCTCAAAACTTAAGAGAGCAACATGGCCCTATGATTGATGAAAATGGCAGACTTCCGATGGTTCAAGGAATATCTTTGAGTACACTTATGTCGACATATGAAGGTGTCATAACCATGTTGAAGGACGCATGTACACCATTAACGGATGATGATCTAGCGAGGATTGTCACTTTTGGACATGAGAATGAGAAGCAAGCAACCATACGCTGGGGCATATGGCATATCGCTGACCACAGTCGTTATCATCAAGCCCACATTAATCAACTTCGAAGAGGGTATCATGAAGCTCACTAAAGAACGATGAAAAAGCGGTATTCGTATTGCATTTGTCTTTGAACAGCTAACAGCTCATAGAAAACAGCCGAACTTATAACATTTAAAGAGCGTCTAAGATATAGCATCATTAAAATTTCGGTGATTAGTATTTAATATGTTGGTCAAAGATCCTATAAATCATGAGGCAACAGACAGAATAATTTAGATCATGTGAAAAAACAAAGGAGGTGATTCCATTGGTAAACAAATAAAATGAGAAAATCTAAATGTTGATTTAAATAAGCATGCAGATTTTCTCTCTTATGGATCCAGAATTTAATATAGAGGAGAATGAACATGCTAAATCAATTAAGTGAAACGATCTATTATCTATCTAACCAAAATGATAAAGAAAGACCGACATTGGGGTTAGTTTGCGGTGATAAATATAGCCTCGTCGTTGACGGTGGGAATTCGGTTCAACATGCCAGGGATTTCTTACATGAGATAGAGAAGTTAAACGTTCCACCCGTTAAATATGTGGTCATCACTCATGCCCATTGGGATCATTTTTTAGGAATGAATGAATATGGAGCTACGATTATTATGAATAGTCTAACTAGCCAAAAGATGAATGATTGGCGGAACTATTCTTATGATGACGGCTCTCTTCAGGGGTATGTGGATTCCAAGAAGATGACTTCACATTGCATGGAAACGATACAAAATGAAATACCGGAGAGAGACACATTTCAGTTATGTCCTCCGGATATCATTTTTGAAAAGTCTCTCCATCTGGACTTGGGAAACAAAGTTTGTGTGCTTGAAACCATTCGAAGTACGCATACGGATGATTCAACAGTCGTGTATATTCCGGATGAAAAGGTGATATTTCTAGGCGATAGTGCATATTGCACAACTACAAACGCTTTATATCATTTTAAACAGACTCATTTATTGCCTATGATAGAAGATATTCAGAAATATGATGCAACGCATTTTTTGCTTGGTCATGAATCGATTTGTGACTTGGAGGAGATGGATAAATATTATAAAGAGCTCATCTTAGCCAATAATGCTGTGAAATCCACATCCATAGAGGAAGCGATCGAGCAATTTGAGGCAGCCAATGATCGAAAAGCAAATGATGATGAGCTTTTCTTCTTACAAGGATTCGTGAATGATCAGATCTTACAATCAAAAGCAACGGAATAAAAGAACATCCATGAGAACCCATTTCAATTGCTCCATGTGAAGTTCTCTGATATACTTTTCGCATGATATTTGATTGGGGGTTACTCAGATGGCAATGCTGAATTGCTCGTTAGCTAGAAATAACTCATGCAAAGCCTGATCGGGGGCGATACTTTGCGTGGGGCGCGATAGGTTAGATTCTTTCGCCCATACTTAATATTATCGTTTCTAATAACAGGCTTTGCCCTTATTGATTTTTTTCTACGAAAAATAAGGAGCTGAAAGCTATGAGTACACCATTTATTAGAAACCACCAATATAATTTGATTAAAAGACAAGCGGAATTTGTTCGCAAAACCGTGCAATCCGCCGCGGATCGCAGGGTCCTGGAGACTGTAAGATACAGTGCTGCAACAAACATCATTGAAGCATTTACGGATCTGACAGAGAATCAGCAGCAAATGCTGGAGCAAATTTCGTCGCTGGAGACAACAGACGATTTTCAACGGTATATGAAAGCATTAGAACCATACCTGGAGTTGTATCCACCGATTACGTTGAAACAAATTCAGAAGTTATTTCCGAAGAACAAAAAGATGAAAATGCCTGATCTACAATCCATTGATTTTCGATATGTAACGTACCTGAGCTGGGTAGATATTGCGACGAACAAATTATTCGTTGTTTATCCGTTCGAAGGACAGTTTATCGGTATTGAGGGAAGAATAACGCCGACACACAAGAAGGGTTACTGCCTATTCTGTAATCGGCATCAAGAGCTTGCATTCTTCACGGTCAAGACCAAGAACGCTTTACCGGATAATTATTCTGCGATTGGTCAATACGTTTGCATGGAGAACCAAGGATGTAATCACAGCATTACCAATACAGAATCGCTGGAGAAGTTCATTCTCTCCGTTCGTAAATAAGGTTATATCAAGTAAAGGGCTGCCTGAAAGGCGGCCTTTTTTGCTTATGCTTACATTCCTCAATGGTGTTCAGAAATCATTGGAAAAAGAGGTTGATAATTGTTAACATGTAATCATACTGAGTGTAAACGGAGAAGAGGTGGGAAATTGGAAATCAAAGATCGTCCAAAGATAACAATCCCCAAAACGTTACTGGAAAAAACTTTAGATATCACAACCATCATTTTATTTATTATTGGCATTATTTACTGCTTGCAACAATGGATGACCTTACCGGATCAGATACCGATTCATTTTAATATGAAGGGGGAACCTGATGGCTGGGGAGGAAAGTGGGGAGTATGGCTGCCCTTAGTCATTGGCCTTATATTATGGATTGGGCTTTCGCAACTGGAGAAGTATCCTCATACGTATAATTACCTCAATTTAAATTTGGAGAACGCGGAAAGACAATATAAAAATGCACGGCTCATGATTAATCTGATGAAGACGGAGATATCCATATTTTTCATTTATATCAGTTGGATGATCATTGAGTTTTCAAGTGCGGACAAAGTCACTCATAATAATTGGTTGCCCGTTGTCATATTCATTATCGTTTTATTTAGTTCTATAGGTTTCTTTATATACAGATCATTTAAGCTCAAATAACGTTGGGACTGCGTCTTGATTCAAGAATTGAAACAGGACTATGAAACTCACAAAGGAGAAATGATATGACGGTCGTTGGAATCTTGGGGACGATTCATAATCAAGAATTAAGAGAGAAATATAATAGCTCGCTTACCCTGTATCAGGATCTGATTACAGAATTCAACCCGGATATCATCTGCGGTGAAGTCCATCCCCTAAGTTGGATGAAATATATCAAGGATAAACAGGATAAAGGGTACTGGGGAGAGCCGGCCAGTGAGTATTGGGAGCTTATCTTTCCTTTATGCGAAGAACGGAATATAGAGTTTGTGCCGATTGACTGGTTTGAGTTAGATGTCTGGAATGATTTTGATCCATTTAACGGCTTCTCAGAAGAGCAACGTAAAACGTTGGAGAAAATCGATGATGAATGGTTTTCTAAACAAATGAATACACATGACGTTGGATCGATTCCCTTTAACTCGGATGCGTTTGATAATATGACCAAACAAAAATATGAATGGTTGGATCAGATTAATCCAAAAGCAAATAACTTTAGATGGATCGTACGAAATCAGATTATGATTCAACGTGTGAAGAACACTTATCATTCGAATCCGGGTAAGAAAATTCTATGTGTTGTGGGAGCAGATCATAATTATATTTTCAAAGAGGAATTAAGTAATGAACCTATTGAATTGGTATATCCATTACGATAGTTCAATTAATAGACTATAACCTTCAGGAGGCTTATGCCATGATCAGATTGTGCAACAGTATGGACGCAGATGCAATGGTTGAGATCATTAATGATGCAGCAAAGGCATACCAGGGTGTAATTCCTGAGGATCGCTATCATGAACCCTATATGCCATTGCAAGAATTGAATCAGGAAATCCGTGATGGCGTTGTGTTCTGGGGCTTTGAAGAAAATAATAGATTATGGGGCGTTATGGGAATTCAGGATAAAGGTGATGTTGCTTTAATCAGGCACGCATATGTAAGAACTCACCAACGCGGTAGCGGAATAGGCACAAAACTGTTGGCTCATCTGGTGGCATCAACCGATAAACCGATATTAATAGGAACCTGGGATTCCGCAGAATGGGCAATAAAATTCTATTTGAAAAATGGCTTTACACTTGTTTCATCGGATGAGAAGAAGCAGTTATTAACTCGATACTGGAACGTTCCCGAAAGACAAATCGAGACCTCTGTCGTTTTATGTGATGGGAAGTGGAATGCTTTTTGAAATGAGTAAGTATTTTTCGAGGGCTTAAGATTCACTAAATGATGTGAGGTGCTTGTATGCTTTATCATTTTAGCGAGGTTTCAGATATCCAGGTCTTTGTTCCAAGGGAGAAGCAAAACAGAGCTGAATTTCCTGCAGTGGTGTGGGCCATTGATGAAGAGCATGAATATTCATATTACTTTCCAAGAGATTGCCCGAGAATCATCTGTAAGAAGACTGACACTTTAAGTGATGAGAATAATGATAAGTTTTTCAAACATTCTAATTCAGATATCATCGTTACGGTTGAAAGTTCATGGTATCCGAGGATTATGAATCAGATCATATACAGGTACCATTTCGATAACACCAATTTTGAACTCTTTGATCCAACGGCGGGATACTACATTTCTTATCAGGTTACAAAGCCTCTACATATAGACCGTATGGATGGTTTAATAGAGAGATTATTTAAGAAAGGAGTTGAACTCAGATTTACTCCGAATCTGTACCCACTGAGAGAGGCGATACTTACATCGGATTTCAAAGAATTTGGAATACATAGATTCACTAACGCAACGAAAGTTTAGAGCGATTACTTTTCGCTGTGATGTGATGGTACGAAATTATTAGGCACTTACGACATGTTGTAAAAGGATGGGGGATCATTTATGGAAGCTAAAGTTGTGACTTTGCCCGCTTTTCAGGTGGTAGGGTACAAAATTGAAGCCGCGGTTGAAGCGTTTGAATCGGGTCTTGGTAAGATCCATCATGAACAACTGGTCAAAAGAAGAGAGGAGATTCAGCATCGGAAAAATGACAATGTCATATTGATGCAGATTTATCCTATGGAGGCAGATTTTAATCCCAAAGAGGATGTATTTACACATCTGATTGGTTATGAGGTACTCGCAGACAGCGTTGTCCCATCTGACATGATTCTTCACACAGTCAAGGAAAGCCAATATGTGACTTGCACACACAAAGGGCTTGAATCGGAGCTTGATGCTACATATGATTATTTATATGGCCAATGGATTGGTGAAACGGGATACGAGCTGAAGGACTATGATTTTGAAATTTGGGATGAACGATATCAACCTGAACATCCCGATAATGAGATTGATTTGTTCGTAGCGTTGCAGTAGTATAGGCTTTTTTGCGATACAGATTCTTCTATTTCGTATATAATAGAGATTCATATGAGTCTGTATAACTACATAACATCGCGGGGTGCATCAATCTTATGACAACCATCTATGATTTTAGCGTAACCAAAACGAGTGGAGAACGATTCCCGCTCTATCAATACGAAGGAAAACCTGTACTGATCGTGAATACAGCGAGCAAGTGCAAGTACACGCATCAGTTCGACGACATGCAAAAGCTTTATGATCGATATAAAGAGCAAGGGCTCCAGATCATAGGTTTCCCGTGTAACCAATTTGCGGAGCAAGAGCCGGGAAGCAGCGAAGAGGCGGAATCCTTTTGTCAGATTAACTATGGCGTGAAATTTCCCATGTTCTCCAAAATGGATGTCAATGGAGAAGCGGCTCATCCGCTGTATGACTTTTTGAAAAAGTCGGGACCTTTTGCAGGCTTTGATGAGTCAGATGTGCAAGCGAAACTGCTGAAGCTGATGGTGGCGGACAAAGCACCGGAATGGTTGCATGGTGATGCAATCAAGTGGAACTTCACGAAGTTTCTGATTGATGCCGAAGGGCATGTGGTTAAACGTTTTGAACCTGTTGATTCGATTGATGAGATTCAGGCGAGTATAGAACAGCTTCTGTAAGTTATCTTTCACAATCCCAAAGGGCCATGACACGTACCGTGCAAACAAACGGATATGTGCATGGCCTTCTATATTTCAAAGTCTGTTGAGTACTATCCGACATGATGTGAAACGGGTAAAATGGTAAGAAACCTCTCCAGAACAGGAGGTACTTGAACGTGCCGAGTGTAATGCAATTTAGTGGTCCACTGGAATATAGCTACCGCTCCACCAGCACGTACGACCCTGGAGCATCGGACGGATTTCATTCGCATCCGCAATATGAGGTGTACTATTTTCATGATGGAGAATGCACTTATCTGATTGGAGATCGAGTGTACAACCTTGAACCGGGTGATCTGGTCCTGATGCATGGCATGACCCTTCATCGGCCACATCCCATGCCAGGCAGACCGTATGTGCGAACGACGCTGCACTTCGATCCCTCGGCCATCCGCAGCAGTCTGCACCCGGACCGGGTAAGCGAAGTGTTAAAGCCGTTCGAAGAACTGAGAAACTGCCGGATCAATCTGACAGGCAATATTCGCTCCGAATTCGAAGCCCTGCTGCTGAGTCTGCATCAGCTTACGGTGAATCCGGGTGATTTCAAAGAGGAACGCATGAACGTTCGTTTATGTGACCTGCTGTATGTTATAGCTGGGATTTGCCGAGGCAGGGTCGAGGACCACCTTCCCTCTTCCGAGAAGGAGCGACATGTACAGCATATCATTGGTTATGTTGAAACCCATTATATGGAGGACATTGGTCTGGATGATCTGGCAAGTGAGCTTCATCTGTCCAAGCCTTATCTGGCAGGATTGTTTAAAGAAATGACGGGTAGTACCATATTTAAATATGTGTATGACCGCCGCATTAATCAGGCGAAACTATTATTCCAGTTCCAGCCGGATATCAGTGTGACAGAGGCTAGCCGGTTGGCCGGGTTCAAACGTTTATCCCATTTCAGTCGAATGTTCAAACAAAGTGTAGGGTGTGCACCTGATCTGTACCGCAGTCGATTACATCGATCGTTTGATTAATGTAGTGTTACGGATCAAAAAATTTCCATGCTGCACAGCCTGAGGAGGTTTACTCAATGCAAACTGAACAACCATTCAAGCTTGATTACCGAATTGGATCAGCCGATGCCGACTACAGATCGCAATGTCGTCCATCTGCGATACTGGAACATATGCAGTTGGCAGCAGACCGCGATTTAGCAGGCATGGGAGTTACCGTATCGCAGATGCTGGATCAGGGATTGGGCTGGATGCTGTTAACGACAGATGTCACGATCATGCGCCCAGCCCGATTGGAAGAAGAAGTATCCTTGCAGACGTGGCATAAAGAAAATAAAGGTGTGACATGGTTAAGGGATTATATCCTTACAGATCGAGAAGGAACACATCTGGCTGAGGCTCGTACGGCTTGGGCGTTAGTCGATCTAAAGAGACGCAGAGTCGTCAGACCATCAGCTTTACCTTTTGAAGTGAAATCGCATCCTGATTTATCTTTAGGTGAAGCCCCTGCTAAAGTGACGGTCCCTTCTGAACTCAGCTTGCAGGAACAATATCGTCTAACTGTACAATACAGCAGCACAGACAGTAATGGTCACATGAACAATGCCCGATATGCAGACGTATGTTGTGATGCATTAACACTGGATGAACTGGCCGCAGGTATGATCCGTCTGCAAATATCATATCATCGTGAGGTTCGTATGCAGGAGCAATTGATCGTTGAGCGTTCAGCGGTTACAGAGGGAGCTGTGTGGGTCCGAGGAAGATTGGCTGAAGAGAATGAGAGCATTATTTTTGAAGCCAAATTGACTCTCGGAGATTTCATTGCTTCGCCAGTTGATCAATAAAATGGATCTGAATACAAGTAGATGAAGTCAACCAGTACGTTTTGGTTGGCTTTTTTCTATTTTACCTCCTGATGCAGACATGGAATGCATCTGTTAAGTTCATCTCATATCTGCTCCGTGTTTAGAAGCCAGAGAGAAAAGGTAAAAGAAGGGTAAATGAAAACAGAGGAGGAACCACGAATGAAAGAGCGCACACCGGAACAAAATAACAAGGATGCACATAAGGATCGTTCCCATGATAATCCGGAGCAGTATGCAACAGAGCAGGAAAGTTTGCTGGACCAGCATGAAGAAGAGCAGACGGTGGACCCCATTCCGATGGAAGATCTGAATATGGAGAAGCAGGAAGAGAAGAATAAGGATCAGACCAAGAGCAATTCGTCATCGGAAGAGAAGTATCGAGCAGATTATCGCGAGTCGAAGTGATCAGATTCATGCAATAGCTATGTGAAACAAATAAAATGTACACTAAGTGAGAATAAAATAGTTTGTTGACTAATGTATGTTACTATATTATAGTTACTATGTTGGCAACTTAGGAAATACCATTTTGGGAGGCGAATATTTGTGTCTAAATCTTTCTTTGAAGCGTTGAAAAACAGAAGATCTTATTATGGAATCAGCAAGGAATCCACGATCTCGGATGCTAAAATCCAGGAAATCGTGGAAGAAGCGGTAAAATACACTCCGACTTCATTCAACTCACAAACATCTCGTGCCGTAGTATTGCTCGGTGAACAACACGACAAACTGTGGAATCACACGGAAGAAATTTTGCGTGAAGTGGTTGGCAATGAAGAATCCTTCAAATCCACAGCTGAGAAAATGGCTGGATTCCGTAGCGGATACGGTACAGTACTCTTCTTCGAAGACAACAATGTCATTGCACAGCTTCAACAAAATTTTGCAGCTTATGCGGATAACTTCCCGATCTGGGCGAACCAATCCAACGGTATGTTGCAACTGGTGATCTGGACTGCTTTGGAGCAAGAAGGTTTGGGCGCTTCCCTGCAGCACTATAACCCGTTGATTGACGAGAAGGTCAAACAGGAATGGAACATTCCGGAGAACTGGAGACTAATCGCTCAAATGCCATTCGGCAAACCAACAGCAACACCAGGCGAGAAAGAATTCCAACCGATTGAACAACGTGTAAAAGTACACAAGTAAGACTTTTGCTTGAAGCCGAATGTGACCTCGACTCACAAAAAAATTGAGGAGCACTGGCTCAGCAAATTTCCCAATATTTAACCACATACGGCCTCGCTTCAATTTGATACGATGATATAGATCGTACTCCAATGAAGCGAGGCTTTTTGATGTGAATAATAGAATATACAAACGTACCTGGCGAAAGCTATGGAATGCTGTTTTGTGCGGCGTACTGACCATAGGATCAATTTCCATTGGTGAATCCACAGCTCAGGCAGCAGCGTCTCAGCAGGTATTCCAGGATACAACCTCCAGTTATGCCAAGGATGCCATTGCACACCTGGTCAAGACGGGAATTGCTGCCGGAACCTCCGAGAATACGTTTGAACCCAAAAAGGCGGTCACTCGTGCTGAATTTGCAACATTTGCCGTGAGACTGCTAGGTCTGAAGCCCGTTAAAAACAATATTAATCCCTATAACGATGTCAGCATGAACGCATGGTATTACGGCAACATTGCAGCCATGACCAATCTTTCCATACTTGAGGGCAAGAGTCAGGGCGTGTTTCAGCCAAACGCCTCCATTACTAGGGAAGAAGCGGCTGCACTGCTGGTGAGGATGCTGAAACAATCTTCCAAATCAACGAACCTCCTTTCATCCACATATAACGATGCAGCTGACATATCCGACTGGGCGCGTCCGTATGTGCAGACCGTATATCAACTTGGCTTGATGCGCGGCAGTGACGGCAGGTTTCGCCCACATGACCAGGTGACGAGAGAAGAGGCAGCAGTTATGCTGGATGCCATTTTGCAAAAGAAAACCTGGTCAGACCAGCTGAAAAGCGAGGATCAGCTCGGTATTCAGCTGGGATGGCAATATAACGCTTCTACTTCTGAGTTCAAGAAACAGATCGAACAATCGGAAGCAAACACACTGGTTCCCCGTTGGTTCTTCCTGAATAGCAGCATGAAAGTCACGGATCTCACGGACACGTCGCTATTATCTTGGGCATCTGTTACAGACAGACAGGTATGGCCGTTGCTTGGCAATCGTTCGAACCCGGACCTTACTCACCAGATGTTATCCAGTTCAGCCAATCGGGCGGCCGTGATCTCACAGGTCACATCTTTTGTAAAAACATATAAACTGGATGGCATTAATGTGGATTTTGAGAACGTACTGCCAGCTGATCGTGAAGGAATGACCGCATTTATTACTTCGCTGACAACGGCTTTGCATGCACTGGGCGCTGTTGTATCCGTGGATGTATCACCCGATCTGGGGACAGACTGGACCGATGCATTTGATTATGCCCAATTGGGCGCCGTATCGGATTACATGGTACTGATGGGATATGAGGAACATTGGAACGGCGATCCGCAAGCAGGGTCTGTGGCATCTCTTCCTTGGGTTGAAAAGGCTCTGGATACGATGCTCGCTGAGGTAGTTCGCGCCAAAACAATTCTGGCCCTGCCTTTATATACACGGGATTGGTCTTCCGTTAATCCGGGAGCCAGTTCATGGGACATCACTTTGGCAGAACAGGGAACTCGTGCACGAGCTTCAGGTTCCGTGAGACGATGGGATGCAGGTCTGGTTCAATATATCATCGGCTATAACAGTAACAGGACGCCGAGATATATATGGGCAGAGGACAGTCGTTCATTATCCGCGAAAGTAATGATGAGCGGAGAACGTAACATTGCCGGATTGGCTTACTGGTATATGGGCGGAGAGACGGCAGATGTATGGAATGCCATTTCGAATGCTTCACGATTTGAATCATACATTTTCTGAATTCCGAAATCATAACCCTTTCTTAAACCGACCCAAACGCACCGTTATTCAGACGGATGGTTTGGGTTATTTTATTTTGGTAAAAGCTAAGTTGTAACGGATCACGTTTGATTCTGGTTGAACGGTGTAAATGGATAGAAGGATAGTGAACTGTCCAATAACATATAAGAGATAGAAGCATAGGAGGGAGATGGAGCATGCGAGAGTATGATTGCATCATAGTAGGTGGAGGACTCGCAGGACTTCAGGCAGCCATTCAGATGGGGCGCTACTCTTCCCATCGGGTGTTGGTGGTGGACGCAGGAGAAGGCAGATCAACGTTATGCCGAACCTATCATAATATTCTTGGTTTTCCCGATGGAGTATCTGGTGAAGAGCTGCGCTCCAAAGGCAGAATGCAGGCAGAGCGGACTGGAGTATATTTCGAGAAAGACCGTATCGTTAAAGCAGGACGCCTGGGAGAACAGATTCAACTGTTCGGCTCTTCCGGCTCTGAATATATGGCAAAAACAGTTTTACTGGCAACTGGACTAACGGACAGGATACCGGCCATCCCGGGATTAACGCCTACGTTGGGACGAACCGTATATGTGTGCCCGGATTGCGATGGATATGAGATTCAGGATCAGCGCACGATATTGCTGGGTGCAGGCGAAGCCGGTGCAAACATGGCTATGGTTTTGATTCAACGTACGAATGAGTTGTTGTACATCAACCATGAGCAGTCGCCAATCTCCGCTGAGCTTCATCGAAGCATGAAAGAGGCAGGAGTTCGTTACCTTGAGGCGGCCGTCCAAGAAGTGCAACAGATGGAAGATGGCCATATTACGGGTGTGCTGACGGAAGATGGACAAATTTATGAGTCAGAGCGTGGATTTGTCGCGTTTGGAGGCAATCGTGTACATTATGAACTGGCAGAGCAGCTTGGGGCCGTCATCGCGGATAATAAACACGTCGAAGCCAACGCACGTAGCATGCAGGCCGCGCCTAATGTATGGATTGCCGGAGATCTGGGTTTGCACGCGGAACAAGCTACGGTTGCCATGGGCGAAGGCTCGATTGCTGCGATCTGGATTCACAAGGCATTGCAACAGATGAAAAAGGAAAACAAGGTGAATCAGATTTAAACGCAAATTAAAATGCAGATGGTGAACAGCCCATTTGAAAAAAAAAGAAATTAAAAAGTCCCCGACCGTTATGACTAAGGTTGGAGGACTTTTTGCGTTTTCAGAAACTGATTGCAAAAGGATGGTTAAAAATTATTTGCTATTTGTATTGCGGGTCTCGGTCGTTTTGGCTTTGTGAGGATGAGTGATGTTGTCTACGATTTCTCCTACGGCTTCTTCAATCATGTCCGTTGGTCCGGGATTGTCCGGATCCGGGTGCAGAATTGTATTGACACCAGGCTCAAGATCCTTGTTTTTTCGCTCTTTTTTATATTCATTCATGGAAAATCCCTCCTTATTCAGGTATGTTTAAGGTGTTCCTTAACATATCCAATCCTTGTAATCTATATGTAAACGATTAACCAATTGAATCAAATTGAAACGCTACGTGTTAGGTGAGGAGGAGTTCATCTGTTCAAAAAAACGAGCATGCTCCTGTTACTTCTGATTTTATGTGTGTGGACATATTGGAGAACCGATAGCGATGATCAGAATCCATATCTGATTACTGACTACAGCCGCCTTCATCCGGTTAAGGTTGAACGTGTAGTGGAAGGTCGTGAAGAGCAGCAGCTCGTTGAACTGCTTCGGGACGCCCGAGAGCGGAACCTGACAGTATCCATTGCGGGGCAGCGGCATAGTCAGGGAGGACACACCTATTATAAAGATGGCATTATCATAGACATGACCTCGTATGACAAAGTGCTGGAAGTCAATACCGATGCCAAAAAGGTACGTGTGCAAGCTGGGGCAACTTGGGCTGACGTACAGCGAGCCATTAACCCATATGGGTTGGCGGTTAAAAATATGCAGTCCCAAAATATTTTCACCGTAGGCGGATCTATCAGTGTAAATGCACACGGTCGAGAGCTTCAGCAGGGTTCCTTGATTCAAAGTGTCGATTCCTTTCGTCTCCTGACGGCAGATGGTCAGATTCGGCAAGTGAGTCGCACCGAAAATGCTGAGTTTTTCCCGCTTGTATTTGGGGGTTACGGACTGTTTGGCGTGATTCTGGACGTTACGTTGACGTTAACGGATGACGAAGTCTATCGTCTCACAACTGAGCAGATGCAGGTTGAGGACTACCCGTCTTATTTTGAAAAGAATGTCCTGGGAGACCCGATGATGCGAATGCATCTGGCCCGAATTTCAGTTCAGCCCGGTGAAGGCTACTTTCGTGAGATGTACGCTTTGAATTATGCCCTTGATCCAACGGCTTCGCTGGATGATTATAATCATCTGGATGAACGTGAAAGGGGCGTGCTTACCAGCAAACTCCTGTTCAACCTGAACCGTGAATTCGAATGGGGTCGGAACTGGTTTTGGCCTCTGCAACAGCGTTACTTCGAGTCACAGGATGGCAAGAGGCTCAGCCGCAACAATGCCATGGCTTCTGCCTCTGCTTTCATGGAGTATCATCAGCCAGGCGAAAATGATCTGTTGCAGGAATATTTTATTCCGGTTGATGCCTTCCCCGCATTTGTTCAGGAGATGGGTGAGATTGTATCCCAGGAGCAATTGGATCTGCTTAACATTACAGTCAGGTATGTGAAACAGGATGAAGAAGCTGTGCTTTCCTATGCAACGCAGGATATGTTCGGTCTCGTCTGTTTATTTCACGCTTCATTGTCCGAGGCAGAACAAGAGAAGTTCAAGGACAGTATGCAGCAACTGATAGATGCCGTCCTTCGTTATAACGGAACATATTACCTGCCTTATGCAGGTTATGCGACTTCAGAGCAATTCGAACAGGCCTATCCGCGGAAGAATGAGTTTTTGGCAGCCAAAGAAAAGTTTGATCCCAATCATCTTTTTATGAACTATTTTATGGAGCAGTATGGAGGAAATCATCCATGAATATCAAGTGGCTTGTTCGATCTCAAAGCATCGTTACGCTCGCTTCGGGTATGATTTATCCGTATTATCTTTTGTTTCTCAAAAATCTAGGTAACAGCTTCTCCAAATATGGGCTTGCCTTTGCCGTATTTACAATCAGTTCGGCTGCTGCTTCGCAATGGCTTGCTCCCGGGATGGATCGACACGCCAAGCAGTGGCTCATTGTAAGTTCGGTGGGGATGGCCACAGCCATGATTGCATTTCCGTGGGTCATTTCCTACATCTGGGTGCTGCTGCTGCAAATCATGATGGGGATATGTAATGCGATGCAGCGAATGAGTGAACGGGTGTTGCTCGCCGATTATACGGTGGCTGGACAACGAGGCCAGGCTGTAGGTAACTATCATTTCTGGACATCCGCCGCGTCAGGATTTGCGGTTATTGTTGGCGGTGTTTTGATTGATTGGCTGACGATCGATGTTTTATTTTATCTGAGTGCCATACTGTATATGTGGGGAGCTCTGGCAGTATGGCGATTACGAAGCATTTCTGACGAGACAATAGATGGCTAAAGGATAGAAATGGTCTGATTAATCTCCAGCGAGAAGTTTATATTATAGATAACCTGGTATGATTAAGCATTTTGCTTACATTCCACAAAGCGAGTATTCTCAAGGAGGTTTTTCAAATGAATGAACAAAATCATGTTATCCATAAAGATGGCCAAGTTTCAACCGACAAGGTAGACAATGCGATTAATAAGATTGCGCCGGAGGAACGGGAACAAATTTTACAGAACTTTGATGACTTTAAAGGATATCTGGGCAAACGAATTGCAATGGGAGAATCGATTGGGCTGGGTGAAGAACAGATGGCCAAAATCGCCGAGAAAGTAGCCGACTATTTGGCAGCCCGGGAAGAGCCGCGTAACCGTGAAGAGAAGTTGCTGCAAGAGCTGTGGAATGTCGGGAAAGAGGAAGAGCGCCATATGCTGGCTCATATGCTTGTGCGTCTGGCACAAGGTTCAACCCCGAATCATTAAGATTAAGTTTATAACTAAAAGCTAAGCCAATAGAGACTCTGGATGCCGAGGCATTCAGGGTTTCTTTTTTATGACACCTATTGTAACTATTTTTCATCTGGCTGATACTTTTGCAGCGTGCACACCCCGTATGATAGGGAGAGTAAAAAGAAAGATTAAATATTCATATGAGCGTTTGAAGAGAAAGCCTTCCGGTTAAGGAATAGTAACGTTCATAATAAGGAGAGATGCTGCCTATGAAGAACGCGGCGAAACAATGGAAATTACGAATGCTGGGTGCGGCTGTTGCATTGCTTGGCATGATTGTGCTTGCTACATATTTGCTTACACCAGCGAACGCTGAGGAGAGCATGGACTCTGTACAGGCTTCTGCCAAAGCGCAGGCTGCAAACTCTGAGATGTTTACAGCGTATGTGGAAGACATACAGCATGAGAATGGTAAATTGTACTTGATTGTTGACAAGATTGGCTGGTACCAAGGGGCAGAGGCTGATAAAGTTTTTGAACAACGCAATCCGGGCTCTGGTATAGATGGTGCTCCTGATGGTTATTATATTGTTAATGATAGCAAAGAGCAGGAAAAGGTAGAAGTAAGTGCTAATGCTGAAGTGTTGATGCAGTTGTATGATCGTGATGGTACAGTATCGGGTACCAACATTCAATGGAATGAATCAGTGGCGCTCAGCAAATTCGAATCCTTGTATGAGAATACCAATATTCTCGATCTGTCCGTATTCCCGTATCACCTCACTGTACAGGACGGCAAAGTGACCAAAATTGTACAGCAGTACATTCCATAACATTAGATCAAAATGCAACGGTTAAGCATTCCTCCGGTTCCATTGAACCGGCAGGGATGCTTTTTGGTTATGACAAATTCATGAAGGAGATTGTAATTCATGGTATGTACATGTATCATTATAGGAATGGTGTTTTTACATAGTTCAGGAGGCTTCTCATGCTTAAAGACATGATTGCATTAACGAAACCCGGACTTTTGCGGCTGAATGTGTTTGCGGTAGCGGTAGGGTTCTGGGTCGCTTCAAAATGGGATATCTCGTGGATATCTCTGCTCATGGTGTTGATTGGATCAACCTTGGTCATCGCTTCGGCTTGTGTCATTAACAACTACTGGGATCGTGAATTGGATCAGAAGATGGAGCGTACCAAAAAACGGATTGACTACATCAATCATCTTAAACCCAAGTTTGTATTGGGGTATGGAATTGTTCTTGGTGTGGTTGGTTTTGCGCTGCTGTACTTCCTGGTCAATCCGTTATCCGGTTGGATGGCACTCCTCGGATGGTTTGCTTATATCGTGATCTACACGATGTGGCTGAAACGCAGCTCGACCTGGAGTACGTCATTGGGTGGAATTGCGGGGGCGATGCCGCCTGTAATCGGTTATTGTGCGGTAACCAATCAGATTGATGCAGGTGCCTGGTTGCTGTTTGCGCTGTTATTCCTGTGGCAGCCACCTCACTTCTGGTCACTCGGGATTCGCAGAGTGGAAGAATATCGTGCAGCCGGTTTCCCACTGTTGCCGGTAGTCAAAGGTGTGAAGCGTACAAAGGTGCAGATGATTCCTTATGTGTTTCTGTTGCTCCCTGCTGTATTTCTGTTGTATTACTACAACTACGTTGGACTTGTGTTTTTGCTCGTATCCGCCATTGGTGGTCTGATCTGGTTGGTTCATACACTAAGCGGATTGAAAACTCAGGATAATGAGAAATGGGCCAAAGTTAACTTTCTGATCTCTGTCAATTATCTCATGGTTGTATTCATTGTAATGGTGGTAAACACAGCCTGGTCCTAGGCGTTTCATCACTTTTGTGAAATATTCGAACATGAAGATGCCAAGGGAGCTGACATCTTACGAAAAAGCACGCTGTAGAGTAGACTTGGACAACCTTTGGTTGTTCTGGCCATACTTCTAGGGGTGTTTTTTTGCTATAATTATACTATGGAAAATGATTTTGGAAGAATGGGAAGTGGAGTAGATGAATGATTTGGAGCAGGCTATCCTCTTGAGGCAAGAGGGAAAAATGCGGGAGGCGATAGAGCTGCTGCAGGAGCTGGCATTACAGGAACCGGAGAATGCGCAGGTCTGGTACCAGCTGGCTTGGGCTCATGATTCACTTGGACTGGAGCGGGAAGCGGTACCGCATTATGAGAAGGCTCTAAGTCTGGGGCTTCCGGTTGAGGACAGGACAGGTGCCATACTTGGACTTGGCAGTACGTATCGGACGCTAGGGCAGTATGAGCAGGCGAAGGACTGGTTTGAAAAGGGGATAAGTGAATTCCCGGAGAACCGGGAATTTGAAGTTTTTCTTGCCATGGTGCTCTACAATCTGGGCGAGCATGCGGAGGCAATGAAGCGGCTGCTGGTACAACTGGCAGATACATCAAGTGATAAGGGAATAACCGATTACAGTAGAGCAATCCGCTTCTATGCAGATCAGTTGGATCGGGTATGGGACTAGGTTGAGCAATGGAGGACCGATTATAACGATGGAGTTAGCCATTCCTGTACGGCTTCAATGAAACGACGCGAAGCGGGGGACAGATTGGTGAGAGACGGGCAAGCGATGCCAATCGTACGATAAGGATCTCCAGTGAGTGGAACGAGAGCGAGCTCGTTCGTATGGTGTTGAAGAACCATTTCAGGCAAAAGGCTGATGCCAAGACCGTTTCGAACCATCGCCATAATGGCCTGATCCTCGGCAACTTCATAGACCACATTCAACTTGGCCGCATGCTGCCGGATCAACCGTTCGATCTCGTTATCACCGCCCCATTTGGGCAAAATAAAGGGCTGTTCCAGCAATACATCAAATGAGACAGACTTCTCGTTAGCGAGTGGATGTTCCCAAGGCAGGATGCACATCATCCTGTCTTTTTGTAATGGAATCGTCTCAAAGGGCGAAGAATCGCCAAGGGACAGAAAGCCGAGATCGATGGCAGCTCCAGCCAGCCAGCCTTCAATTTCTGCATAGTCTCCCTCCCACAGCTTAATTTCGATTCCGGGATGACGCAGACGAAATTGCTTCAGGATGCCAGGCAGCCACTGCGTGGATACACTGGCGAATGTGCCAATACGCACGGTTCCAATCTCGGCGCCGCGAATCAACGAAATCTCCTGGTTCATCAGTTCCGTCCAACGCAGAATTTCACGAGTATAGCCCAGAATCCGTTCCCCTTCGGCAGTAAGTCGCACACCGGAGCGGCCTCGATTTAGCAGCGAAAAACCACACTCGGTCTCCAGACTGGCGATCGCATGACTGACTGCTGATTGGGTAATATTCAGTGCTTCTGCTGCTTTGGTAAGGCTGCCGTATTCGACTACAGCATTCAAAATTTCGTATTTGACCAATGACATGAAAGATTTCGTTCCTCTCTTCATTTAATACATGAGTTTGTTTCATATTAACTATTATAAATATTCATTTTTATAATGCAAAGAGATCGTATATACTTGCCAAGGCGAGTGAGTTCGACAGAACCTCGCATAGATTACATTACATAGAATGAAGGTAGAAGCAAGATGAACGGAGTACGTGCACCACAAGGTCAGGCATCAAGAAGAGCGGATTTGCAGATGCTGCTCGCAACGGTAATATGGGGATCATCCTATCTGTTTATGAAATCAGGACTGGAGTCCATGCAGGAATTGAATCTGGTCGCTTTCCGGTTTGGCATTGCCTTTATCGCGGCAGCTGTCCTTTTCCATCGGCGACTGTTCAGAATGGATCGAGGAACGCTTGCAGCAGGAGCTATTATGGGAACAGCGTTATTCGCGGCCTTTGTATTTATCACTTATGGAGTACAGCGCACAACGGCTTCCCAGGCAGGGTTTTTGATCAGTTTGGCCGTTATCTTTGTGCCCATTCTGACGACAATTCTACATCGGCGAATGCCAGACTTGCGGTTAACGATAAGTATTCTCGTGGCGGTAACCGGGCTCGCATTGTTGACCCTTCAACATGAGCTCAGTCTGCATATGGGGGATATCCTTTGCATTCTCGCAGCACTGACATATGCCATCTACATTATGATCGCTGGCAAGTATACGCCGAAGCATGATCCGCTAACCCTGGGAACGGTTCAACTGGGCGTTGCAGCCCTGTGGGGAGTGGCTGCTACATTTATGTTGGAAACACCACGTTTACCTGACACGCCGCAATCTTGGGCTGCCATTGTGGGTCTGGGGGTACTGTGCAGCGGCATTGGTTACATTTTGCAGACCCTTGCCCAGCGGCATGCCTCACCAACAAGAACGAGCCTGATCTTTTCGCTTGAACCGTTGTTTGCCGCAGCATTTGCGTTTACTTTTCATGGGGAGTCTCTTACGTTGCAAGGGTATGCGGGTGCAGCACTGATGCTCATTGGTGTCCTGATCACGGAGATCAGAGTCCCTTATCCGGTATTCTGGCGTAGAAAGCGGACGGCATTACAGTCCGAACTGGGAGATCAGGGAGCACCGGGTGTATAATTTTGAAATAAATAAAGGAAAGGTTCTTCCATCATCTTCATTGTGAAGGTGGTGGAGGAACTTTTTTTGTTATTTGCGCGCCTAGCCAAGCTAGACACAACTAGCTGGTGAAAGTCCGGTCGAGGTAAGAGCCAAGTCGCCTCGTAGCTGACAGGCAGCTGGTGGAGAGATCCTAAGGTTGAAGCCCCGTGACAAAGTAACTTCGTAAGGAAGTGCGAGCAAATCTACAGCCGTAACATGAAGTGAATCCTGCCGCACCGTCAAAAAGACCCTTTTTTTTAGGACAAGAGAGAGCCGAGCCTCGAAACAATGGGCGAAGGCCATGGAACGCGTGAAGCCCTTGGAAGCACAACGCGGAAGAACTCTCCGGTGTAAGGGGAGCGGCATGTGGAGAAAGTGGTGTCTGGAACTAGGGAGACCCTCCACCGCACGAAGTTTTTTTTCGTAAGGAGCAAACCTATAAGCCCGAAAGGTGAAATGGAGAGCTGCGGGAAGGGAGTCGGAGGGGGACATAGTACCGTGGAAATGAGGACAACACAACCTCATGGAGGGAAGGGCCTCTGCTTTTGTTCACGTACCGGAGGAGGTAAGAGTCAGTGAATGCCCAAAAGGCTAACTACACCAAAGTCAAAGCTCGACAACTTCAAAACGTACTATACCTGGCGGCCAAGGAGCGTCCAAGGCGCCGGTTTCATGCATTATATGACAAGGTTTACCGAGAAGATGTACTGTGGGAAGCTTGGAAACAGGTCAAGGCGAGTGGTGGCAGTGGCGGTGTCGATGGAGTGACACTGGACACCATCGTTCAGGAGTACGGAGCTGAGCGATTTGTGAATGAACTGGCGAACAAGCTAAGAAGCGGAACCTATCATCCTCAGTCGGCGAGACGGAAAGAGATCCCGAAACCGGACGGGAAGACCAGGCCACTGGGCATCCCTGTTATCGCAGATCGGGTGGTACAAATGGCTGCGAAGATCGTGATGGAGCCCAGCGATATCTGGGTATTAGTCTGCGAATAGCATATTTCAGAATGATATGGAGTAAATAAAAATACTGATGTTCTTTCAGACTGATGAGCATATAGAGGATGTTAGTATTTTAGTGGACTCCGGAGTGTTCTGATTCTGAAGATTGATGAATTTTGTGAGTGATATAATGAATGAGTTTTTAAGAAGAGAAGGATTAGATTTGATAGAAATATATTACTACAAGGAAAGATAATTTAAACTTCAGACTAATCATTAATAAAGCAGCTCCAGTGAAGATTCTCATGGAGCTGCTCATCTTCAGATCATTAATAATCTACAGAAATTTTTTCAACCTCTATGTCATCGGCCGCTTTGTTCCATATATAAAAGTACCCTTCAACGTCCTCTTTTGGGGTGTAAGGAAAACTTCCTCCGGCACCTTTTGTGTCTGCAAACACTTGAAGAACGTTAAAATTTTTGTCCATAAATCCGGCTTCATAGCTCGAATTTCTATATTTAATAGAGAATGTAAATCTTGCCGTAACTCCTTTTCTGACGATCATAGTACCGCCACTTCTTTCAAGCCGCAACCGTGTATTATACCCAATAGTCTGGTCGGGCCAATTAATGACTGCTTGAGGTGTAATTTCAATAGCTTGAGACAGGCTTTTTGATTTAGTCAACTTATTCGAGTTATCATATGTGTACTCTGTAGGCGTGATAGTTATCGTTTTTCCCTCGAGCTTAGTTTCAACACCGTTGGTGGATTTGTCCGAGGGACTATTTAATGTACCTACATCTACATTCGTAGAAGAATTCAAAGCGTTAACCGCTGTTTCCTTACTAGGTTGTTGTTTGCTTGGAGCTTTATCAGCACCAGCGTATGCCGTTGCAGCTAAAGCAGAAATGACAGTAACACTTGAAAGAGCAAAGATAAATGCTTTGGCTTTCTTTTTCACTTGTAAAATCCTCCTTGTATTTTTTTGATTTTAATTCCATCTGTAGAAGTGCGACATGTGTTGAGCATCTTGAATTATCTGTAATATATTTACTATTGTACCACTGAATCACAACGTTAAACAACCTCTTAGCAAGAAATAGGAATTAAAACGTAAGGAATAAATTTATATGATAGGTATAGTTCCCTTATCATATTTTTAAAAGTGATTACAGACCCACGTTAATTGAACGCAAAACGCACTTGTATACCGCCATTCCCATGCCGGATCGTACCGCATTGTCGATGGAGACTGCGCTCGGTGTTGCCATCTCGCAGTACCACAAAAGAACCTTCCTCATAGGCACAGCTGACAGGGGCAAAGAGTGCATCCTTTACTTTTCCACGACCCGATACGACATTGTCTAGCTTCCAATGCCCGAATGTTTCACGAGAATGGATCACTTTCGGGCATCTGAAATGGATCTGCCGACCGCAAATTTCCCGCGTGTTTCTGCGGGTTTCTGGCGCTTACCTTAATGCCAGAGGATTTGCACTGATAGCTACACTGGAGGCCATGTCGCTTGAAGCTTTTCTACCAAAGAAACTGCCAAAGCTGGACCACTTCCTGGAAGAGACGGACGCCTTACGGCGCTACTCATAAGCGCGCTGGGCGTTTTTTGCCTGATAGGGCTATTTTTGTAGCAGCGAATGCCAGCAGAATTACTACCGTATTAAATCAAATCAAGAAGGGGGGGGGGGGGGGTTCAAGGTGATCAGGGTGCTATATATGGCTACATCAATCTTATATACAATCGCAATGAAAAAATGCATTACATTGTGCCCGTATTCCGCTGGCAAGAACATATTAAATCAGGTCTGAAGGGTGACAATAGTGACTTGAGCTTTTCAGTGCTAGGAACTATACGAAGAGACCCCACATTAAACGAAGAGGGAAACATGAGTTACTTAAGCAGCATGGAAGCGTGGTGGATCAAGAAGTATGAAATGGAATATTTCAAAGTCATGAACATTGCTAAACCAAAAATAACAATAGAGGACCTTCGTGAAAAGTAAAATAACCCTATGAGATGGGCTTTTTTCAAAGTGTCCATCTTATAGGGTGCATTTTAAAGAAGAACATCGGAAAGCCGTATGAGGGAAAACCTCACGTACGGTTTGATGAAGGGGGAACTGGAAAAGTAAAACAGAGGGCATACGCCCTCCAATGAAATTTCAGTTTCCTACTCTACTACCGGAGGAGTTCCAAGATTTCTAGCATACTAACCTAACAAAATGAAATTTTTCATAACTTGTTTTGTTCGATTCCTTTTTTTATGCTACACTAAATGAAAAATAAAGGAAAAACGGGTGAGAAGGATGGCCAAAAGAGTAACCATGCAGCAAATTGCCGATGCTGCGGGGGTATCCAAATTCGCAGTCTCCCGTGCGTTGACAGGCAAACCCGGTGTTAGTGAGCATACCCGGGAGATGATTGTCAGGACGGCAGGACAGCTCGGATATTTCAAAGCTGAACCGAAACGTTATTTGGCGGAAACCCCTGGTGAACAGGAGGTGAACATAAATAGACAGGGGACTATTTTGATCTTGTTCCCCAACATTCGTTCGCAGAATCGTTTCTCCCTGTATTGGGGGCCCATCTTTGACGGAATATCTGTACGCCTGAATGAGAAGGGCATGGATATCCTGACCTTGACGGAACCTTCATCGGATCGCATGTTCTCAGTGCTGAATCCCGAAGCCATCAGCGGAATTATTACCGTCGGCTCCATATCCACATCCGTATTACTTGAAATCTATCGACTGAACATTCCGCTTGTGATGGTTGATCATGAAGACCTGGCAATACATGGAGATACGGTGTTTACAGATAACATGAAATGCATGAAGGAACTGGTACTGATGCTTGTTGGTAAAGGATACACGCGATTACAGTTTGCTGGACAGCTGCCTGATGCAGCAAGTTTCAGAGAACGATGGCTCGGCTATCGCTCGGTACTGGAAGAGATGCAGCTGCAGGTCTCGCAGCAAGCAGATTTGCTGGGACCTGATCTGGATCACATTCGGGAATCAATTGTTACCATGAAGATGGAAGACATCCCCGAAGTGATAGTATGTGCCAACGACCACATGGCCGCTGTTGTGATTGGTGCACTCCAAAGCAGGGGCATCAAGGTGCCGGAGCGCTGTGCAGTAACCGGGTTCGATAATACCCGTACAGAAGAGCCTATTCTTGCTACGGTGCATATTGACAAGGAGAATCTGGGCAGACGTGCGGTGGACCAGTTATTGTGGCGCATGGAGCATCCGGACGGGCCTTTTGAAAGAAAGCTGATCTATTCGGAATTAATCATCCGTGATGAGTACAATGCTATTTTGCCGTGAAGTTAACGAACTTGAATTTGGTAATGTTAAGAATAACACATGCCAGTACGATATAAGCCTGGGGTGAAAAGACATGGAGCGATTGGGCTTCATGTCTTTTTTTGTTTGTCGGAAATGGTTTTTTAGAAATAATTCACAAAACAGATTGACTGAATTGAGCATATCGTGTTAATTTTGTTTTGTAAGTTATTCATTTTTATAATAACAAAACCTAACAAAGTGTTTTTTCAACTACTTCAATGATAACGGAGGCTGTCATGAGCAAAATACAATCGCAGACTTTTCAGAATTGGACGTTCAAGGCTTGTGAGGATCAGGAATGGATGCCGGCTCACATACCCGGCTGTGTGCATACGGATTTGCTGAAACTGGGTAAAATACCGGATCCTTTCTATGGAACTAACGAAAAGGACATTCAATGGGTCGATAAGAAAGACTGGGAATATCGCACCGAATTTGATGTGAATGAAGCACTGCTGTCGCAGCAGCATCTGGAGCTGGTCTTTGATGGTCTGGATACCTATGCAGATGTGTACGTGAATGAACAACATGTGTTGTCGGCAGACAATATGTTCCGGGTGTGGACAGCTGACGTGAAATCTGTTGTAAAGGCAAGCGGCAACGTACTCCGAATACGTTTTCGTTCTCCAATAAATGAAGATCTGCCGAAGCTGGAGAAGCTCGGATATGCCCTGCCTGCATCGAATGATCAATCTGATGTGGGGGGACTAGATGACAAAAGAGTGAGTATTTTTGCACGGAAAGCCCCGTATCACTATGGTTGGGACTGGGGTCCACGTTTTGTAACCAGCGGAATCTGGCGTGAAGCACGCCTTGAAGGCTGGACGGACGTACGAATTAATGATGTATTTATTCAGCAAAATGAAGTAACTGCTGCTTCCGCTTCCCTCACTGCGGTCGTGGAAGTGGAGACTGCACAATCCATAGAAGCGGTCATTCGGGTAGGAACGGATGGACAGGGGTGGGAGCAGGCTGTAACTCTGAACCCGGGCGTCCAGACTGTAGAAGTTCCAATCTCGATTGCTGAGCCGAAGTTGTGGTGGAGTCGCGGACTGGGTGACCCGCATATGTATTCTTTCCATACGGAAGTGATTCAGGGCGAACAGGCTGTGGCTGAGTCCACGGTCAAAACGGGTATTCGGTCTATTCGGCTGGTTCGTGACAAAGATGAAGCGGGAGCATCCTTTTATTTTGAGTTAAACGGAGTTGCTGTCTTTGCAAAAGGTGCAAATCACATTCCCAACGACAGCTTCATAACAGAAGTGACACGTGAGCGCTATCTGCATGAGATTGTATCTGCTGCCGAGTCGAACATGAATATGCTCCGTGTATGGGGTGGTGGCTTCTATGAGGAAGACGTGTTCTACGAGTTGTGTGACGAATATGGTTTGCTTGTATGGCAGGACTTTATGTTTGCTTGCAGCATGTATCCTGGAGACGAGGCTTTCCTGAACAGTGTGAAGCATGAGGCGATTGATAATGTGAAACGTCTGCGTAATCATCCAAGCATCGTGCTGTGGTGTGGTAATAACGAGATTGATTCAGCGTGGGCGCATTACATTGAGGATGGCGGCTGGGGCTGGAAAAAAGATTACAACGCAGAGCAAAGAGAACGCATTTGGGCGGATTACGAAGCTATTTTCCATGATCTTTTGCCGCAAGTGGTGGAAACCTATGCTCCTGGCGTGGATTATTGGCCTTCTTCACCACTGGTATCACTGTCGGGAGACGAGAAACAGCATGCTCACCCATCCACGTCAGAAGGGGATATCCACTATTGGGGTGTGTGGCATAATGTAGAGCCATTTGAGAACTACAACGTTCATGTTGGACGCTTCATGAGTGAGTATGGCTTTCAGTCCTTCCCTGAATATGATTCGGTTCGCAAGTATGCGGAGGAAGAGGATTTGGCATTGGAGTCTGAAGTCATGCTGGCCCATCAGAAGAACGGGGCAGGCAATCGTCTGATCAAGCAATACATGGATATGTACATGCATGAACCGAAGGATTTCCCATCCTTCCTTTATATGAGTCAAGTGCTTCAGGCTGAGGCGATGAAAACAGCCATTGAGGCTCATCGTCGCCGCAAACCGTTCTGTATGGGAACGCTCTACTGGCAGATGAACGATTGCTGGCCGGTGGCTTCATGGGCGGGTATGGATTACTTCGGACGTTGGAAAGCATTGCAATATTACGCCAAACGCAGCTTCAGCGATGTCTTGGTTTCAGTAGACGGTACGAAGCAAGACGTGACGGATATTTATCTAATCTCGGATCAGCTTGAACCTGTGAAGGGCAAACTCCAGGTACGCCTGATTGGCTTTGATGGCACGGTATATCGTGAGGAAGAGCATGAAGTCGCTCTGGCATCCAACTCTGGTCAACAGGTGCTGTCATTGATCCAGGCGGAATGGCTGGAAGGTCGCGATGCTGCAACAACATTGCTGCGTATTGATCTGAAGCAGGATGGGGCAGCCGACATCATACAGGAGCATTATTTTGCACCATCAAAGGACATTGCACTGCAACCAGCGCAAATTAAAGTAACTGAAGTTACCGAGAATGATGGCGTGCATCTGGTCCTGGAAAGTGATGTGCTTGCAAAACAAGTATGGATTTCTACTGAGGCAGAAGGGGTGTTCTCGGACAATTTCTTCGACCTCATTCCTGGCATTCCGGTGAAGGTCAAGTTTACATCCAGAGAGGAATTGCAAGGATCTGATGGTGCTGTCTCCAAGGCGGGGGCCATCCAGGTTCGTTCCATGGCTGACTTTATCAAATTGTAATTATAGACGAAGCAGCAAAATCGTTGAGATCTTCCATCGGGGGATTTCGACGATTTTTTATTTTCCAGTGCCAAAACGGAAACGGGCTTCAAAGTTATGAACAAGATTGTTATAATTGATAATCATTATCAATTATAGGTGAGTTCTTTGTCACAATGGCTGACCATTGGGCTTGTTCTATCGCTTAGGAAAGGAAGTCTATATGGGGATTCAGGAGGATATCAAGCTGTGGGATCAGGTTCAGGTGCGCGTGCTTGATGTCCGTCTTATATCATTAACAACAAACGAAAGTTATCGAAATTATGTATTACCAACCAGTGCGTTTGTATATATAAATGGCAAGGGTCAGATTTGGGTGGATGAAGAGGTATGGACTACAGGCAGATTTCTATTGGTGCACGGAGGCAAAGGAAGGCGTCTGACTCTTGAAGCAACCGGAATTATAGAGGTATATCTGATTTTCTACAAATCAACACTGCCCTCCAACGTTCTTCTAGACTATCGCATGATGCTGTTACAGAGCAATCCCTTTGAGCGCTCCTGGGGAATAGAGCCGGACAACGCGCTTCAATTGCATGACCTTGTACGAAATATACATAATTGTTGGACCGGACAGGATCAATTGGGCCAAATCGAGGTGAAAGGATACTTCTTTCAACTGATCCAGCTTATATTGAACCAGCAGATTCGAGTAGAAAATGAAGGACAGCAGCTCTCATTAACGGATCAGGTTTTGCGTTATATCACAACTCATTTTCGTGAATCGATCTCACTGGATTCGCTTGCTCAGACTTTGAATTACAGTCCGCAGTATTTGTCTCGAAAATTCAAAGAACAGACCGGCGTTACACCGACCGAATATTTGATCCGGTTGAGGATTGGAGAGGCCAGGTCTCTGCTCTCTGCTACGGAGGCTTCACTACAAGAGATTGCAATGTATGTGGGTTATCCGGACCCCTTTTATTTCAATCGCATGTTCAAGAAAGAGATGGGCATCACTCCAGGGCAGTATCGATTAAAGCAGCGGGAGAACAAGGATGGAGTTTCAAAAAGTACAGTAAATGCAACAAATGAATCCATTGTAAGAGGAGGAACAGAACGTTATCCTTTAATTGATGATGATTATCATTATCAATATAATAGAGATGAGGAAATCAACATGTTTAACCAGTTAAGATCAGCCATCATATCACTTGTACTTGTGTTTACATTAAGTGCTTGCGGGACAACCGGGCAAGAGGCAGGAACACCAGAGACTTCGGCTGAACCCGAACAACCGGCAATGGTGGAAACGAAAACCGTAAATACAACCTTTGGAGAGGTAGAGGTACCTGTACATCCAGAGCGAGTCGCTGCCATTGACTATTTAGGGACGGTCCTTGCTCTTGGTATCAAACCCATTGCTGGAGGGCAATTTCTCATGAATAGCCCTTATCTCGAAGGGCATTTGGATGGACTAGAAACGATAGGTGACTCCATTGAACAGCTGATGGAGCTGGAACCGGATCTTATTATTACCTTGAATCCGGACAAAGCGGCTTTTGAAAAGTACAGCAAGATTGCACCAACGGTCTCTATTGCATCTATTACTTTCCCAACGCTGAAGGAAGAAGTCACTTATTTTGGCGAAGTGCTTGGCAAACAGGCTGAGGCTAAGCAATGGCTTGCGAATTTCGATCAAGAGATTGCTAAAATAAAGCAGGAAGTGCAGGACGTCGTTCCTGCTGATACGACATTTTCCGTGATGCAGGAATACGATCGGCAAGTATTTATTTTTGGCAATCAATCGGGCCGAGGAGGGCGTAATATCTACGAGTTGCTTGGCTTGCAAGCACCCGCAGTTGTGCCTGCCGAGTTAATGCAAGGCGCATATCATGAATTTTCAATTGAGCTGCTCTCCAAATATGCTGGGGATTACATCATTCTGACCAGTGAATCAAAGCTTGAAGATTTACAGGCAGACCCTGTATGGGGATCATTGCCTGCTGTCAAAAATGGAAGAGTGTACATATGGACGGAGGAGCAGTCCTGGTTCCGTGACCCGATTGCTCTCCTGAAACAGACACAGGATTTGGCTGAATGGATTATTAAAATGAATAAGCAAACACAATGAGGACAGACTGTTTCTACAATTTTTTAAGGCCCGGATGCACTTGATGTGCATACCCGGGCCTTTTCATTTTGTTTTAAGCTGCACAGATTTTCCTTATTATTGAATCTCCAAGATTTCGATATCATAAGGCCCCAGTTCCAATTGAGGTCCTTTCATAATTCCATCCAATGCACTGGTGTATGAAGCTTGCAACGGAATGGACACAGGTTCAGGACTTAAATTCAGGATAAAACGAAACGTTCCATTCGGTCCTGAGCGGGTTGTCACCTGGACACCGTCTGGCAGGGATTGTATCTCGGACAGGCCACATTGTTCAGCGATGGTTCGTAATAACTGGCTCAGATAAGCTTCATCCGGCTGAGTCGCCACATAATAGACCTTACCTTTACCCCAGTTGTTTTGAGTGACAGCCGCACTTTCGGCATAAAATTGATCCGCATAAACCGCAATCGGCTGTGCCGTGTCCAGTTCCAACACATCAGCCCATTGTGAGGCAGCATACGTGTTGCCCTTCTCATCCCGGATCTGAATTTGGTCACCACCGACGGGGTCATATTCGGTAACACGCACGCCCGAACAAGCAGATAACAAACCTGGAAGTTGCGCCATGACACAGACGTTGTTATCGTTTTTGACACCGGAGCGATGCGTTATGACCAACATTCCACCAGCGGCAGCAAAGGCTTGAAGTTGTTCTGCTGTATTCTCGTCCAGCAAATACAAGTGCGGAGCGATGATGATTTTGTAGCCATCCAGTGCTTCCGAGGGATGTATAACATCCGTACCCAGTCCCCATTTGGTCAAGGCACGATGCCATACTTTCATATTCTCGTAGTAATCCAGACCGTCTGCCTGTGGCTGAATTCGTAGAGCGTTTAATTGATCATGCGAATGCAGGATGGCGACTTCGTTATGCAAAGTGGAGCCTTGCAGGCGTTCACTCAAGCTGTTCACTTCGGTACATAATTGCTGAAACTCCTTGAACCGTCGCCCTGGAACATTGCTGTGATCGATCAGCCCATGCCAGAACTGTTCTGCTCCTATAGTGGCACTGCGCCAGCGGAAATGCACGACCGCATCCGCTCCACGAGCAATGGTTTGCCAGGAGTGAGCACGCAGGAAGCCGGGCTGGGGTGTACGCCACATCGGAAACCAGCATCCCGGAGGTCCGCTAAGCTGCTCCATGATCCAGAAGTTTCGCCGTTTGATGCCCCGTGTCAGATCCAACGACAGTGCGCCACTGTAAGGTGCGGTGTCTGTTTTGTTCGGTGAAGGGTTTGGATAATAATCAAAAGAAGCGAAGTCCAGTTCCTGACCGATTTTATATTGATCTGCCTTTTGCGGATAGCTGTGAAAGTTATGAGTGACAAAATGATCGGGACAGTTACGCCGAATGATCTCGATTTGAATGGTTTGAAAAGCGACAATGGAATCCGACTGAAAACGGGAGTAGTCCAGCAGGAACGAAGGATTCTGAAACGGAGAGCCGCCATAGGGTGGCGTCACCTGTTCCCAATCGCTGTATTCTCCACTCCAGACAACGGTACCCCAAGCCTGGTTGAGCTGCCCAAGTGTAATGTATCGGGCACGAACCCACTCGCGAAAAGCCTCTGAACAAGCAGCACACTGACAATCCGTGAAACTGAATTCATTATCGGTCTGCCAGCCAATCACAGCCGGATGCCCTGCATATCGCTCGCTCAGCTTCTGGACAATTCGTGCACTGTACGTCCGCATGCTCGGACTGTTATAACAGCGATGGCCGCGAACTCCTTCGTGATACAACTGTTCATTTGGCAGCACTGGCAGAATATCGGGACATTTTTCGGTGAGCCAGCGCGGAGGTGTCATCGTTGGTGTACCGATCACCACCTGAAGCCCGTTACGATAAAGGGTATTGAGCGCCTGATCAAGCCATGTCCAATCGAATTGTCCATCGGCAGGCTCCATTCGGCTCCAGGCAAATTCACCCACACGGACAATACGTACACCACTTTCGGCCATTAATCGGGCATCCTGCTCCCACAGGTTAGGGTCCCAGTGTTCGGGATAATAATCAACGCCCATTTGAACAGGTCGGTTTTGGTTCATGTATGTTACTCTCCTTTGGTCTGGTATAATGATTTCATGCACGGTCAAGCCCATGCTTAATGACTCCACTATCAACATCTTGTGGAATGGCGTTGACTCTATTTCATTTTATAGTGGATAATGACAGGGGAATATAATAACATGTTGCGATAGGATATCATGATCTTGCTATTTTCGGAGGATGAATATATGCGAAGCCATTGGTTTATGCCGGAGCCCGGGCATGCAGGATATGCATGTTATCCGGTGGCTTACGGAAGATATGTCGATCCAGAGCACAGTGAACATCGTCCGGACGGAATACGAGAGTATAATCTGCATCTGGTTTTTAACGGGCAGGGTGAAGTGAGAACCGAGCAGGGGAACGTTCGATTAACGGCTGGACAAGGCTTTCTATATGCGCCGGGACAGGCACAGCAATATTATGCCGATCCATCCGATCCCTGGGATATCAGATGGATTCATCTGCAAGCCCACGATCTGGAGCGGCTGCTGGGCTTGCGGAATCCGGATAAAGTGTGGCTCTTTTCATTCTCTGGAGAGGACCGTTTCGAAGATTTGCACGAACAATTGTGCCAGCTCGGTGCAGGTTATGAGAGTGTGCATGAACCCAAATTGTCGGCGGTACTGTATGAGCTGCTAGCTGAACTGGCACGGAATTCGGAGTCAATCGAAGGGACGTCATTACTGAACCATCAGGATACGATCCGCTCCACGGCCGATTATATCCGGCGTCACTGCACACAGCCGCTGAGTCTTGCTGAAATGGCGGATACAGCGGGATATAGTGTGTATTATTTTAATCGCATGTTCAAGAGTATCATGGGTGTTCCACCTGGCAGGTATTTGCTGGATTGTCGCATTCTGGTCGCGAAGAGAATGCTCGTAGACTCGGAACTGTCCGTAAAACAAATTGCTTCTCAGTGCGGATTTACACACAGCAGTTATTTTATTCGTATGTTTCGAACCTATATCGGGATGACCCCGCAGCAATTCAGATCATTGTACAGCTCGGGAAGCGGAGGATAAGGAGGGATAAGTGGGACATAAATAAATATCTCAATAAATATGTGAATAAGTTATCACATACCAAATAGGCAGAGCCTATCATTAATAATCAAAAAAAACGTGCTGCCAGTTTCTACTGAGCGGCACGTTTTTTGCAATATGACTGAACAGTAGGGGGAGGGGAAATGGTGCATGTCCAATGAGGTTATTTGTTCTGATCTTTGCTTTGGATTTCCTGCAGCTCATCGATGCTTAACTTGAGATCATTCTCGGGGTTCGCGCTCACAATAACTTCGGACTTCGATTGTTGCTCACCCGGTTGAGTCGATTTGGCTACGGGTTTGATTACATACAGGCTTTGCACGGAATTCAGCAGGCTGGCGGGGGTGTCCTCATACGTTTCCAGGAAGAGTACATAATCTTTGGTGGGAATGAATTTGATATTGTCATCGTTAATAATCTCGGTATTGCCCAGCTGTCCGCCAAGCTGTTTCACTTCAATGGTGTCGCCGGCAGCGTGAGTTCCCTTGAAGGATTCAGCAACCTTAATGGTATAAATCGTATAAATTTTATCAAAGGGAACAATATCCTCACCGCCAGGGTTAATTTGCTCATCCAGAGCACTTTCATTTACAGCAGGAGCTTGTACCATGTCATTCAATGCTTCAACCCGTGTTTGGATGACACTGCCTCTAACGACGGTGTTTGCTCTCTCGGAGAGATCGCCGATGCTTGAGTAACTTGGGAAGTCCTCGGAAGCAATCATCGTAATTGGTTCATCCTTGGTGGCAGCCGTATTTGTCGTTGCTGAGGAGCAGCCTAGGGCAGATAAAATGAAAATGGAAGAGGCAAGCATCGTTAATACTCGAATTTTTTTCATGGGTAAGAATCCTCCTTGGATTTAGGGGTTTGAGAATAGCGGATTAGTACTTGGATCTGACGTTGTTGATATCGAAGGTTTGAGGCTGTGTCATTGTGTTCCGGTTACGGGAGTAGAGCATGATGGAAGGGCTGGTGGTGGATGGGTTGTCCCCGAGCCAAACGGAGTGTCCGAGCTCATGAACGAATACGCTTTGAATAAAGTTGGACAAGTTGGTTGCATCAGCCGTAATGGTGGTTGCATTCAATTCAATGCGGAAGCTTACGACCTGACTGCCAGACACCGAGGCGTAGTTGACGCCATATGCCGTGTTATTGAAGTTTCCGGCCGTAATGGTGTTGGGGGAACTGCTCGTTTTGGTAAACTGTACTTTGGCACCGGCATTGTTCCAGTTGCTGAGGGAGGCATCCATAGGAGTTTGCCATGTGGAGGCGTAGTTGTAAGTGCGAATCGGAATGGTGGAGCTCGGGTAGCCGTAGGTTAGAAAAGTTGCCGCATAGATGGTACTGCCGAACATCGCGATGGCTGAAAACAACATGATGCTCATGAGAAACTTCCTTTTCATACTTAAAACCTCCAATAATTGTATTTTTTCTCTATTATAGTAACAAGGAATAGAGCTATTGAAATGAGTCTTAAGTCTTTGTTTTCGTGTAAAAAAACAAAAAAATTGCTGGATTAGACCTTACTCGTCTGAAAAGTCGATTGCTGTCCATATTTGCATGCATAATTTCCCTGCAATAACAAACAATACAATCAAATTCAATTCAAACAGGGAAAGGAAGTGCCTGAGCATGTGCAACCGTTTTTCATTGGCAGCCGATTTGGATGAGGTCAGGGATCATTTTAAGATTGAACGAGTGATGTATTATTACAAAAACCGTTACAATATCAGCCCAACCCAGCATACACCGATTATTTTGCATCAGGACGGAGAACGGGTATTGGACGAGTTCAGATGGGGATTCATTCCGTTCTGGGGACGCGATGCAGTTAACGCCAATCTCATGACGGTGCATGAGAATCCAGCCTACTACAAGCTGGTAGAGACGAAGCGTTGTGTTATCCCATGCAATGGTTTATATTACTGGCGTCAGGAAGGCAAGAAAAGCTATGCGGTGCGTGTAGTTATGCCGGATCGTGGATTATTTGGCATTGCGGGATTATACGAGGTATGGAAAGATACGCGCAAACAGCCACTGCGTACCTGCACGATGCTGATGGCGGGGGCAAACATGGTTACACGGGAGTTTGGCAGCAAAATGCCGGCGATTCTGTCTGAAGAAGAGATCAATACCTGGCTGGATCCGGCGAATACACGCGTGACGCAGCTGCTGCCGTTGTTGAAATCCTACAACAGTACAGAGATGAATCTGTATCCGGTTACTCCGATGGTAGCCAATGATGAGCATGACTGTTATGAATGTGTGGAAGAGATGGACCAGAAGCTGGCATACGTTCGCAGTTTCTAAGCTGAGCAAGCAGGTTTAATGAGGCGGAGAGTCATAGGACACTCCGTCTTTTTGGGTTGAGAAATAAAAAACAAGTGTAATGGACAAAAGGCGGGAATTGAATGGAGCAGCGAGCTTTAAGCATGGTAGGGATATGGGGTGAAAAATGAAAAGTTGCAATGTGAGTGAAACGTAACTATAATCATTACAGTAATCGAACGCATATATTCATATATCTATTAAAAGAGATACTTAATCAGGAGGGAACCACGAATGAATCCAAAGTATAGCCCATTGTTTGAACAAGTTTCACTGCCAAGCGGAATTACGCTGAAAAACCGGATCGTGCTCGCTCCAATGACTCATATGTCCTCGAATCCAGATGGTACTGTTTCAGACGCTGAACTTGCTTATTATGCACGTCGTACCGGCGGTGCTGGTATGTCTGTTACAGCGGTAACTCATGTAACTCCAAATGGAATTGGTTTTCCGGCTCAATTTGGTAGTTATGACGACAGCTTTATTCCCGGTCTGAAACGTCTGGCCGATACCATTAAGCAGCAAGGTTCCAAAGCCGTACTGCAAATTTTCCATGCAGGTCGTCTCACACCAGAACAAGCGGTACCAGCGGGTCAAGTCGCTGCGCCAAGCGCTGTTGCCAGTGAGCGTCCGGGATCTCCTGTACCAAGAGAGTTGTCTGATGACGAAATTACGTCCATTATCAAGGACTTTGGGGAAGCAACTCGCCGCGCCATTGAAGCTGGATTCGACGGTGTTGAAATTCATGGTGCAAACGGTTATCTGATCCAACAGTTTTTCTCTCCGCATTCCAACCGACGTGAAGATCGTTGGGGTGGAAGCATCGAAAAACGTCTCACATTCCCACTGGCTGTAGTAGATGAAGTCCAGAAGGCGGTAGCTACACATACGAAACTGCCGTTTATCGTTGGATATCGTTTCTCACCAGAAGAGCCAGAAACACCGGGACTGACCATGGAAGAGACATATGCATTGGTTGATGCGCTGAAAGATAAAAATCTGGATTACCTGCATGTATCCGTCAACGAGTTCTGGTCCAAACCAAGACGAGGTGAAGCAGATACTCGCTCCAGAATTGAATTTATCCTTGACCGTGTGGGCGGTAAACTGCCTGTGATTGGCGTAGGTGCCATCCATACCGCAGATGAGGCAGCGGAAGCTCTTCAGAGCGGTGTGCCATTGCTTGCGATTGGCCGTGAGCTGATTATCGAACCTGATTGGGTTGAGAAAATCGAAAGCGGACGTGAGGAAGATATCGAGACGATTCTCACCAAATCGGATCAGGAACGTCTGGTTATCCCTGACGGTCTGTGGAATGCAATTATTCACACACCGGGCTGGTTCCCTATGGCTGACGATAAATAAAACACAATTTCATTCGAAATGGAGGGAGCGTAGCTCCCTCTTTTTTGCACCTTCTGCGCCCTCGATGAAATTCTCCTTCCGGGGGCACTGTGGTATGATGGGATGAACAGGATTCATCTTGGATAATCAACGGTTTGGAGTGAATGAAGATGCTCGTGGCTGAACGTTATGAGAAAATTGTGGAATGGGTAGATGCGCAGGGAAGCATGCGCGTAACCGAGCTTAGTGAGCGCTGCGGTGTGACGGAAGAGACGATCCGTCGTGATCTGGACAAGCTGGAGCAGGCTGGAAGGCTCAGACGTTCCCATGGCGGGGCTGTCAGCGTAAAATATAAAGAAGAGGGGCAGTCGGAAATCCCTTATCCGGAGCGGGCTGTAACTCATGCAGAAGAGAAACGCAGAATTGCGGACGAAGCGGTAAAAATGGTAGAGCATGGTGACCGGATTGCGCTAGATGCCAGTACAACTGCGTGGTATATGGCGGCAGGACTGCCAAATATACCGCTCACCGTGCTGACCAACTCCATCAAGGTCGCAGCTGAGCTAAGTAACAAGGAACAGATCCGTGTAATCGCGACAGGCGGACAGCTTGCTTCAAAGTCCTTGTCGTTTGTAGGGCCGCTTGCTGAACGTTCGCTTGATGCCTATCATGTGGATAAAGTTTTCTTATCCTGCAAAGGTGTACATCTGACCAAGGGCATCAGTGAGTCGAATGAATTGCAGGCACTGGTGAAGCAGAAGATGATCAGCATTGCCGATGAAGTTGTACTGCTGGCGGATTCGAGCAAGTTTGGTGTGCAGGCTTTTACCAGAGTCGCAGAACTCAGCAGTGTGGCAAAAGTAATAACTGATCTGGGCTTAGATGAAGAGCAGGTTACCGCATTGAATGAACAATCTATAACATGTGTCCGTGTCTAATTAGAAAGGAATGAATATAATGAAACATCCTTTTCATCTGAAAGCTACTTGGAATGGTGGACGTAACAGTGAAGGGCATATTGATGCAGGCGGGTTAAAAACAGTCATCTCGATTCCTCAGGAGATGGGTGGTCCGGGTACCGGTACCAATCCGGATGAAATGCTGCTGGGTGCAGCGTCCACCTGTTATTTGATTACGCTGGCAGCAATGCTGGAGCGGTCGGATATTACACCGGCTGAGCTGACACTGGAGTCGGAAGCGACGGTGGATGTCACCAATAACATATTTACGTATGAGCGGATCGTACACAGACCGCGTGTTGTGCTTAAAGCGGGTGCATCTGAGGCAGATTTGACGAAAGCTGAGCGTCTGGCATATAAAGCAGAAGAGTCCTGCATGATCTCCAGAGCGGTAGCAGGTAACGTCGCCATCGAGACACAGCCAGTGATTATAACAGCAGGCGTTAACGCGGTGTGATATACTGAAGAATAGGCGGCTTGAGCCGTCATTTGTGTAAGATAAGGGGAAGTTCGGTATGAACCTACAGAAAAGCAAAAACTCACGTTTTGCGCGTTTAACACGTGCTTTGAAGCTTAATTTTCTCAAATTGTTACGTGCTCCCGGCGGGGCACATAAAGTGTCTACCGGATTTGCTTTAGGTTTTGGTCTGGAACTGATCGTCATTTCCACAGCATCACTGGTATATCTCGTGTTCTATCCGATTGTACGTTTGTCCGGTGGTTCGCTGCCAGCAGCCATTGTGGGCAACGTGGTCGGCAAGCTAACATTCCTGCCCATCATTTTGATGCCGCTTGCCAAGCAAATTGGTTCCTGGATATTGCCGGCGCACAGCATGGGGCAGGGACTTGTTCATGAGAGTGCTTTTATGGAGCTGTTTCGCGGCAACTGGTCCGCGCTAAGTGAACTATTGCTGGGCGGTCTGGATATTCTGGCAGGCATGTCGGTCTTTGGAGTCATCCTGGGTGTGATTTCTTACTTTGTCGTCAAGTTCTTCTATGTCAGAGCACTCAAACGTCGCTTTGAACGCCGATTGGAGAAACGCAAGCAGGCAGCGATGTCTCCAACTTCGGCTCCCGTGCTGATCAGGAAGACATCACAATCATGATCGGCAGAATGACCATGGACGCGGCGGTTGTCCACAGAATACAGCGGGACACAAACTGCGGCGAGGCATTGAATTGCTCGGCCAAAATGACTGCGTTCACTGCGGTCGGCATGGACGCCAGAATCAGCAGCACGCTGAATAACGTTCCTTCTATCTGAAGTGCGGTTAGGATCAGATACGAGAGTACTGGTGCTGCGGCCAGTCGTACTACAAGTCCCGTCCAGAATGCTTTGCGAACGTTGGGTTTCCAGGGTTCGACGGAACCGCGCGGTCTTAGCATCTGTGCACCGAGGATGGCCAGTACCACAGGGGAATAACCGGCAGCGAGCATGGAGATGCCTCCATCCAGTGCTACGGGCAAGCTCAGATCGGATGCACGCAGAATGATGGCTATCGCAGCAGCATAGATGGAGGGCATACGAAAGACGGACAGAATCGCATTTTTGACGGTAAATTCGGATCTGGCGGCGAAAAAGATTCCTACCGTGTTGACAATAATCATCTGTCCAATGACATATACCGAAGCCTTATCCAATCCAAGCTGTCCAAAGGCAAGCAATACAAGCGGGAGCCCGTAATTCACGCAGTTCGTAAACGTGGAGACAAGGGTAAGTCCCGCTTTTTCGCTTGCCCCAAGATGGAACACTCGGCTCAGCAGTTCAGCTAGTGCCCACAGGGCAATTAGATTAATAATAGAAAACCAGAACGTGCCGGTTACGTCTGTCCATGTAATCTCGGCGTGGAGCAGCGTATCAAAGATAAGCGCAGGGCTCAAAATATAAAGGGAAAAGGTCGACAGCGGCCGGGTGTCCCAATGTTTGAACTGTTTTAGCAGAATGCCTCCAATCACCGGAAGCGATATGGGCAGAAATACATGATATAACGTGAGCAGAAATGAATTAAACAACCGAATTCAGTCCTTTCTGGATGAAAAACCTATTTTATCATAGCAGAAGTTGACCTTTGCCGGGAATGGATTTTGGTATTGTCTTACGTAAAGGACGATGTGGATGCCGCTTCTTTCATGGATGCGCAGGGGCGGTGGATTGCTATTTTGATATGGCAGATTTATTATAGAAGAGGTGCAACCAGATTACATACACATAGAGGAGGAAACTGTAATGAGTGAATCAAAACGCTTGCTCGTATTGGTCGGCTCTTATGCCGAAGCGGAAAATGAGGGCATTTACGCATATGAATT
Source organism: Paenibacillus sp. NPDC057886 (assembly GCF_042796655.1). Lineage (NCBI taxonomy): Bacteria > Bacillati > Bacillota > Bacilli > Caryophanales > Paenibacillaceae > Paenibacillus > Paenibacillus sp. NPDC057886. The sequence goes on from NZ_JBHVMZ010000001.1 coordinate 673,632, forward strand.
GAATGAGGATACAGGTAACCTCTCCAAGCTTGATGGTATCTCGGGCGTGAAAAACCCAACGTTTGTAAACGTGGATGCTGAAGGTAACAAACTGTATGCGATCGGTGAAACAGCGTCTGCCGAAGGCAACAAAATGTCTGAAGCTGTAGCTCTGAGCATTGATCCTTCTACAGGAAAACTGTCATTGCTGAATCGTCATGACTCAATTTCGGCTCCACCATGTCATATCCAACGTGATCCTTCCGGACGTTACTTGATCCTTTCCAGCTACCATGGTGGTCTGGTGGGTCTGCAAGCCCTGACGGATAACGGTGAAGTTGGCGTGCTTCTGGATGAGAAGAAACATGAAGGCAAAGGTGCGCATCCTGAGCGTCAGGACAAGCCACATGTGCATTCTGCATTCTTCAGCCCGGATGGCAAATACATGATGGTACAGGATCTGGGTGCGGACAAAATCGCAATCTACTCCATTGATGCAGACAAGAATGAACTCGTACTGCACAGTGAAACCAAAACACATCCGGGTGCAGGACCCCGTCACCTGGCATTCCATCCGAGCGGTCAATTCGCCTATGTTATTAACGAAGTGGATTCTTCCATTACGTCTTTCCGTTATGATGCAGCAGCGGGTACATTGACAGAGGTTTCTACCGTGTCCACATTGCCTGACGGCTATGACGGCAATGAAAACACAACAGCTGAAATCGCCGTATCAAACGATGGACGTTTCGTATACGGTTCGAACCGTGGGCATGATAGCATCGTGGTATTTGCAGTAGACGCTGAAACAGGATATTTGAAACTGGTTGAGCATGTATCTGCTGAGGGTGAACACCCACGTCATTTTGCTTTGACTCCGAATGGCAAACTGCTGATTGCAGCTAACCGCGATACCAATAATATCGTTTCCTTTACAGTGGATCAGGAGAGCGGACGTCTGAAATACACAGGTCACAGCACAGGTGTATCCAAGCCGGTATGTGTGAAACCTGTATATCTGTAAACTCTGGATTGAATGATTAACCGAGAGGTTTGAATAAGGTTTCGAGATCAATGTATATGATTTTATTGACCTTAAACTTTGGAAAGACCCTGTCCTTGTGGCGGGGTCTTTTTTGATGAGAAGAGCACAGGGATTTGCAGATAGCCTCATGTGTGGATTGTGAAAGAAAACTTATTTTCAAGATTACGGTTCATATAACAATGTAATTCAATCAATAGTATCGTGCAAGTAACTACCTGACTTCAAAGTGCGTACTTCCTGAACGGATAGTCAGGTTCTACAATGAATGAGTAGCCATAACAAACGTGGTTTGCATCGGAACAGACTGATACTCGAACAACAAAGGAGAAATGAATCGTGAAATTGCAATTGGCATTGGACTTGGTAAACATCCCTGAAGGTATTGCACTTGTTAAAGAAGTTGAACAATATATCGATATCGTTGAGATTGGTACGCCAATCGTTATTAATGAAGGACTGCATGCGGTTAAGGCGATGAAAGAAGCCTTCCCTAATCTGCAAGTACTCGCCGATCTGAAAATTATGGACGCTGGTGGCTACGAGATCATGAAAGCGGCTGAAGCTGGTGCGGATCTGGTAACCGTCCTTGGTGCTAGTAACGACATGACCATCAAAGGTGCGGTAGAAGAAGCGAAAAAACAAAACAAACTTGTGCTGGTTGACATGATCAACGTCGCTGATCTCGAAAAACGTGCACGTGAAGTGGATGCCCTTGGCGTAGATTACATCTGTGTACACACAGGTTATGATCTGCAAGCGGTTGGACAAAGCCCGTTCGAAGATCTGCAAACGATCAAGCAAGCCGTGAAAAACGCAAAAACGGCTGTAGCTGGTGGCATCAAGCTGGAAACATTGCCTGAAGTGATCAAAGCACAACCGGATCTGGTGATTGTGGGTGGCGGTATCACGGGCCAAGCAGACAAAGCCAAAGTAGCTGCTGAGATGCAACGCCTGGTTCAACAAGGGTAAGACAGATGAGCAGCCGACAATATGCAGTGGACATCTTGAAGGAGCTGGAACGTACGCTAAGCCAGATAGACGACTCGGAGATGCAGGCCATGGCGGAACATATTCTGGCTGCCGAACAGGTTTTTGTAGCAGGCGCAGGCCGGTCCGGTCTGATGGGCAAGGCTTTTGCCATGAGATTGATGCAGATGGGACTTCGGGTATATGTAGTTGGGGAGACCGTGACGCCAGGTATCAGTCCGAAGGACTTCCTCTTGTTATGCTCAGGCTCAGGGGAGACAGGCAGTCTGGCAGCGATGGCTCAGAAGGCCAGTAAAGCAGGTGCTCCTGTGGGTCTGATCACGATTAAACCAGAGTCCACTATTGGACAGCTGTCAGATACCGTGGTTCGTCTTCAGGCCTCCGCCAAAGAGGATACAGCGAACGCCGGAGCGGCAGTGACTATTCAGCCGATGGGCTCTCTGTTTGAACAGGGGCTGCTGCTGAGTATGGATGCACTGGTGCTCACCATGATGGACATGAAGAATATGACTGGAGCAGACATGTTTGGGCGTCATGCCAACCTGGAATAGTCCATATGTCATAGACTTTATGAATTAGAATAGATTGAAGACCGAAATTTCCTTGAACATGAGGGAGTTCCGGTCTTTTCTGCTATTGTTGCCTGTGATCTGATTGGGGTCTGCTTAACATCAGGGCCGTGCTGTAGTAGAATGTATACAAGCTGTATCTAACCAATGAACCCGTTTTATGATACAAGGGAGCGGCAAGTTCTCCTGTTGCGGAGTGTTCCTGTGATATGCGTATTGCATTTTAGCGATATAAATCGAATGGAAGAAAAGGGGGCTCGGAGCCATGGCAGCCGAAGTCAAGGAACGGATCAACTTGAAAGAGATCAACTGTGAGAAAGAATTGACCCTTGCTGTGATTGGCGGCAAATGGAAACTGATTATTTTATGGCATCTGGGTCTTGAAGGCACCAAACGTTTCAGTGAATTGAAGCGATTAATTCCTCATATTACCCAAAAGATGCTGACCAACCAGCTGCGTGAGTTGGAGGAAGACAAGCTAATTGAGCGCAAGGTGTATGCAGAAGTACCTCCTCGTGTGGAATATACGTTGACGGATCATGGTGAGAGCCTGATGCCCGTGCTGCATGCGATGTATAACTGGGGTAAAAACTATGGTGAAAATGTGATTTGGAAATCTGAATAAGTTATAGTCAGAACGAACCGCCGGGTAAATGGATACTTCCATCACCCGGCGATTTTTTTATATTTTTAAATTTTGGTCAGTGGATCAACAGTTTACTCCAAACACAGCGGGCATAAATAGCTTGAAGAAGTAGAGCTAAAAGCTTTCTGAAAGAAAGCTACATCGGAAGCATATGCTTATCACCAGATTTTCACCTTTGTAAAATTGAATCAAAAAATCTGGGGATAACAGCGATCGGAAGGTTGTTCTGTCATCGGAGTGGTAAGTCTGAATATTCTTTAGTCCAATCTATAATCCCTTGAACCAAAAGGCTCATTTTAGGATATGTAAGGTATAAATGCTCTGAATATGATACGATGAGAGATATTGGAAATGCAAGGAGGATGACATATAACGATGGAAAAAATACGTACACGCGATGAAGTAAGCCAAGAGACTACCTGGGACTTGCGAGACTTGTTTGGGACTGATGCAGAGTGGGAGCAGGAGCTTAGATCACTGCCTGAAGCTGCTGCCCATATCGAAATATTCAAAGGACATCTGGGCGAAGGCGCTGAGCAGCTACTGGCCTGTCTGGATGCCCGTGAAGCACTTCAGGAACGGATTAGCAAAACGGCTTCATATGCCCGGCTGAAACAGTCGGAGGACAGTACCAATCCTGCGAATATTGAGAATTCAGCCAAGGCGGGAGATATCTTATCGAATTTGTCGTCGTCCTTGTCTTTTGTGAATTCCGAGATCGTGGATCTTCCGGATGGAACGGTTAAACGTTATATTGAAGAACTTCCGGGTTTGCAGCCGTATGCTCGCAGTCTGGATCGTCTAATTCAGGAAAAAGCACATCGTCTTTCGCCCGAAACGGAGAAGGTACTTGCTTCCCTTGGGGAAGTACTGGATTCGCCATACCGGATCTATCTGCGCGGCAAACTGGCAGACATGACGTTTGACGATGCACTTGATGGCGATGACAATAATCGCCCGCTGTCCTGGTCATTTTATGAGAACAATTATGAAATGTCATCGGATACGAAGCTGCGCCGCTCTGCGTATGCTGCATTCAGCTCCAAGCTGAATGATTACAAAAATACGTTTGCTGAAGGTTACGCCACCGAAGTGAAGAAGCAGGTCGTCATGTCCAGGCTGCGTGGATATGATGATGTTACGGATATGCTGCTCAGCCCGCAGCAGGTAAGCAAAGAGATGTATAACAATGTATTGGACATCATCCAGCAGGAACTCGCACCTCATATGCGCAGACTGGCAGCACTCAAGAAACGTGAGTTGGGTCTGGACAAACTGATGTTCTGTGATCTGAAAGCACCATTGGACCCTGAATTCAGTCCTGCCATTACATATGAGGAAGCCTGCACGCTCATTCGTGAAGCTCTTGCCGTGCTAGGACCGGAATATGGCGACATTGTGGAACGTGCATTTAGTGAGCGCTGGGTAGATTACGCCGATAATGCGGGCAAGTCGACAGGAGCTTTTTGTTCGTCCATATATGGTTCTCATTCCTATATCCTGATCTCATGGGCAAACAACATGCGCGGAGCATTTACACTTGCCCATGAAGTGGGACATGCCGGACATTTCATGCTTGCCGGGCATTACCAAAGACTTACGAATACACGACCGTCCCTCTATTTCATAGAGGCGCCTTCAACGATGAATGAAATGCTGCTGGCAGATCATTTGTTGAAACGTTCCGATAATCCGAGAATGCGTCGTTGGGTCATTTTGCAATTGCTCAATACGTATTACCATAACTTTGTTACGCATCTGCTTGAAGGTGAATTGCAGCGTCGGGTGTATGCACTCGCAACCAAGGATGAACCTATCACAGCGAAGACGTTAAGTCAGCTGAAAGGAAACATCCTCTCCGAGTTCTGGGGGCCTGATCTGGTGATTGACGAAGGAGCCAAACTGACCTGGATGAGACAACCTCATTATTATATGGGATTGTATCCATATACCTATGCAGCAGGCCTGACGGCATCTACCGCTGCCGCACAGCTGATTCGGGAAGAGGGGCAGCCTGCCGTAGATCGATGGCTTGACGCATTGAAAGCAGGAGGAAGCCTTGATCCGCAAGAGCTGATGAAGCTTGCGGGTGTGGACATGTCCGGGCCTGAGCCGATTCGTGCTGCTGTGGCCTATGTTGGCAGTCTGGTCGATGAACTTGAACGTCTGTATTCGTAATCAGGTTCATATAGTATACGGACAAGGCTTGTAGGGTTGTCTACGTGCACCGTCTCCTTGGCAGGGGACGGTGCATCTTAATTTGCATGGAGAAGGGAACGATGATGAATGACGTCATTGAGCATATCTTCATCACTGGGCTGGTTAAGCATGGATGGCTTCGGTATTTTTGATGACATGAATGATGTTCCGGGTTTTGAGGGCAATCAGGGTGGTTTTTTTGCTGGATTCAATGAGTTTGGTGCAATGAGTGCGTTTGGATCAATCTTTATTGGCGGCATTTTTCTCATCATTGCCGGTGTCATTGTTTATGCCATTATTTCAGGGGTACGCACATGGTCATCGAATAATGCATCAGCGCTGTTAACCTTGCATTCAACCATTGTGGCAAAACGAACAGAAGTCACAGGTGGGAGCGGGGACAGCAGTGCGTCTACCTGGTATTACGCCACGTTTGAATTTGATAATGGAGACCGTGTGGAATTAAATGTTGGCGGCAGTAATTACGGAATGTTTGTAGAAAATGACCGAGGTATGCTGACGTATCAGGGGACAAGGTTTAAGCATTTTGAAAGAGATGTTCAGCCTCAGTCAGGTGTTAGCAAAAACAGCTTTTATACGTAAAATAACAGGAAAGCGGCTCCTCCCGAATGGAGAGAGTCGTTTTTGATATGGGTAAAAGAAACTAATTACAGGGTATTCAAACGCTTACAATGATGATATACTCGTAAAATAAAGCAAAACAGTATAAAACAAAAATAAACAAACAAAAAAGTACAGAATAAAGTAAAGAATAAGTACAGAGCAGCCATGAATGAAATCAAGAAATGTTCAAGGGTGAAATATAGTATGGGATGAAGGGCTGGTGAAGAGCGGTGAGTGTGATGGCGTATGATTTGGGTGCTGGAAGCGGGAGGGCACTGCTGGGTCATCTGAATGATCGGGGAATGGAAACGATGGAGATCCATCGGTTCAAGAATGAGCCGGTAAAAGCGGGGGAGCGGCTTCACTGGGATATATTGAGGCTGCACCATGAATTGCTGGAAGGGCTGAACCTTGTTAAACAAAAGGGGGAGCAGCCTGAAAGTCTGGGGATTGATTCCTGGGCAGTTGATTTTGGACTGCTTGGAAGTCATGGTGAATTGTTGGGCAATCCATATCATTACCGTGATACACAATTTAACGGCATGATGGATCAGGTGCGCCAGGAATTGACCTCTCAGCGAATTTTCGAACGCACAGGCATCCAGTTTCTTAGCTTTAACACATTGTACCAGTTGGCAACACTTAAGCGTAATGGCTCTCCATTACTTAACGAAGCGGAGCGTTTCCTCATGATCCCCGATCTGCTTCGTTACTTTCTAACCGGTGAAGCGGTGAATGAGTTTACCAACGCCACCACAACACAGCTATACAATCCAACTACAGGGCATTGGGACGGTGAACTGCTTGCACATATCGGCATTTCGGAGACGCTGTTTGGCGAAGTGGTCATGCCAGGTACTCGTGTAGGACAGCTGCGCAGCAGCATTTGCAGTGATCTTGGCTTGTCTGCCATCCCGGTTATCGCGGTTGCGGAGCATGACACAGGTTCAGCGGTCGTAGCTGTTCCGGCAACAGAGCGTTCATTTGCTTACCTGAGCTGTGGGACCTGGTCGCTTATGGGCACGGAGATTGATCATCCCGCCATCAGTTCCGAGAGTCTGGCGCTCAACTTTACGAATGAGGGCGGGGCAGGCGGTACGTTCCGTTTGCTCAAGAACATCATGGGACTGTGGATTTTGCAGGAATGCATGCGTGAATGGGAACGGAAGGGACAGGGAATCAGCTATGCGGAGCTACTGAGCAGGGCGGAACTTGCTCCTCCATTTGCAAGCCTGTTTGATCCTGATGATGAGCGGTTTATGCCAGCAGGGGATATGACCTCGCGTATACAACAATATTGTCGTGATACAGGGCAGGCTGAGCCGCAAGATCAGGGGGCCATTGCCCGTTCCATTCTGGAGAGCCTTGCACTGAAGTATCGGAGGGTGCTGGAATGGACAGAACAACTGTCCAGACAGTCATTTAACGGATTGCATATGGTCGGTGGCGGCATTCAGAATCGCCTGTTATGTCAGTGGACGGCCAACTCTATCGGCAAACCGGTATGGGCGGGTCCGGCAGAAGGCAGTGCGATCGGGAACATGGCTGTACAGTGGATGGCAAGTGGAGCCTTTAAGGATATATGGGAAGCCCGCAAGGTCATCCGTGATTCATTCCCAGTAACTGATTATGAGCCAAAGGACAGAACGATCTGGGAAGAAGCCTACGGCAGATTTCTACGGTTGACCGCATCGTCGGAATCACAAGCCGGGAGCGAGGTGTAACATGCTGGCAGCAGAGCGCTATGACCGGATTGTGGAGATGGTTAATGTTAAAGGCAGCATGCGTGTATCCGAGCTTAGTGAGCACTGCCGGGTAACAGAAGAAACCATTCGGCGTGATCTGGACCGGCTGGAACAGGCAGGGCGACTGCGCCGTTCCCATGGCGGCGCTGTTAGCGTGAAGGAAGAGCAGCCCGAGATCCCTTACCGGGTAAGGGAAACAACACATACAGAGGAAAAGAAAAGAATTGCCCAGTCGGCTCTATCCATGATTCGTCCGGGTGATCGAATTCTACTGGATGCCAGCACGACAGCAGGGTATATGGCGGCCAATATGCCGGATATGCCATTGACCGTATTGACCAATTCCATTCAGGTAGCCACTGAACTGAGCAGCAGGGACAAGATTGAAGTCATCTCGACTGGAGGCCAGCTGGCCCAGAGGTCGCTGTCTTTTGTTGGACCGCTCGCCGAACGTTCTCTGGAGACATATCATGTCGATAAATTGTTCCTGTCTTGTAAAGGTGTGCATCTGGAAGGCGGCGGAATCAGTGAATCCAATGAGCTTCAGGCCCGGTTGAAGCAGAAAATGGTTGGTATATCCGACCAGGTCATTTTGCTTGCAGATACGAGCAAGTTTGGGGTTCGTGCATTTGCCCGGGTAACCGGGTTAAATGCGATTCATGCGGTGATCACGGATCAGTCGCTTGATGATGATTTGATAGAACGTCTGAACAGCTATGATATCAAAATCACAAGGGTATAAAAACAATACGATATTCGATACTTATATGCGTTATTACAACAATTCATCAGTTATAGGAGCGTGTAATCATGAAGGTCTCCTTATTCATTACCTGCCTCAGCGATGCCATATATCCCCGTGTGGGGGAGGCGATGGTGAGATTGCTCGCCGCTCATGGCGTTCGGTTGGATTTCCCGCCCGTGCAGACCTGCTGCGGTCAGCCTTCCTACAACAGCGGGTATTGGGATGAGACACGGGTAGCCGCCAAAACGATTCTGCAAGCCTTTGATGACAGTGATTTTGTCGTCTGTCCCTCGGGCTCCTGTACGTACATGATTCATCATTATCCCGAGCTGTTTGCCGATGAACCTGTATGGCTGGAGAAGGCCAAACGCTTGGAAGCCAAAGCCTACGAGTTCACACAGTTTCTTGTTCAGGTGCTTGGCATCACGGATTTGGGTGCCCATTTTCCGCATAAGGTTACATACCATCCCTCCTGTCATGGCAGCCGTTTGTTAGGCGTAAAGGATGAGCCTATGGCATTACTTTCGGCAGTGAAAGGTTTGGAATTTGTTCCCCTTCCTTTCGGAGAGGACTGCTGTGGCTTTGGTGGTACCTTTGCCATCAAAATGCCGGATATATCTGGTGCCATGGTCACGGAGAAGGTAGATCACATCAAAGAGACGGAAGCCGAAGTATTGGTAGGACTGGATATGGCCTGTCTGATGAATATCGCAGGTAATCTGCGGTATCGGAATGAACCAGTACGTGTGATGCATTTGGCCGAACTGCTGTATGAGGGGGTGCAAACAGGATGAGTCAACCCGGTGTAATGGATGTTACCGTCAAAGAACGTGCAGAACTGGCTTTGAATGATGATTTCCTGCGGAAAGCTGTCAAGTTTACGACAGAACGATTGCGTAATGGCAAGAAGTTCGCATCCGAAGAACATGGCAACTGGGAAGAATGGCGCGAACGTGGACGTCAGATTCGTCTGCATACGATCGCACATCTGGATTATTACCTGAATGAATTCGTCAATAATGCACGTGCCAATGGGGTTCATATTCATTTTGCCGATACTTCGGTAGAGGCAGCAGCGATTGCACTGGATATTGCGGCTCACAAGCAGGCTTCAACCGTGGTGAAATCCAAGTCCATGGTGTCCGAGGAAGTGCATCTCAACCATGTATTGGAATCCGCAGGCATTGAAGCGATAGAGACCGATCTGGGTGAATACATCATTCAATTGGCAGGTGAAGCCCCATCTCATATCGTCATTCCGGCTATTCACAAGAACCGTTACCAGATTGCGGACCTGTTATCCAAGGAAGCGGGTGAAATTCTGGAACCGGACACCACCGTACTTGCCGGATTTGTGCGCAAAAAGCTGCGTGAGAAGTTTCTTGAAGCAGATATCGGCATGACCGGCTGCAATTTTGCGATTGCGGAGACGGGGTCCATGGTCCTATTTGAAAATGAAGGCAATGCCCGCATGGTATCCACTGTGCCAAAAACACAGATTACCTTAATGGGCATGGAACGCATCATTCCATCCTGGACGGATCTCGAGGTGATGGCAACCCTGCTGCCACGCTCTGCGACAGGTCAAAAATTAACGATGTATATGTCAGGCATAACCGGACCTCGTCGAACAGAAGACGGGGACGGGCCAGATGAAATGCACATTATAATCGTGGATAATGGACGCTCACTTCAGTTGGGTGATCCCGAATTCCAGGAGCTGTTGAACTGTATTCGCTGCGGGGCCTGCCTGAATGCTTGTCCGGTTTATCGTCATATCGGCGGGCATGCTTACGGTGGAACGTACAGCGGACCGATCGGAGCGGTACTTACACCAGCACTGAATGGCAATATTGATGAATGGAACGACATCGCGGGTGCTTCCAGTTTGTGCGGAGCCTGTTATGAAGCCTGTCCGGTCAAAATTCCGCTGCATGATATGCTCGTATATTTACGCAGACGCAAGGTGGAAGAGGGCCATGGCAATAAGCTTGAGAGCGCTGGCATGAAAGGTTTTGCAGCGGTTGTATCCAATTCTAAACGCTTCGGTGCGGCTATTCGACTTGGACAGATTGGTCAGAAAGCCGTTGTGCGGAATAACGGAATTTCACTTAAACTTGGGCCCCTTAAAGGCTGGAACAGCTATCGGGTTGCGCCAAGCCTCGCGAAGCGTTCCTTCCGGCAGCAATGGAACAAGCTGGATCAGGAGCTGAATCAGGAGAAGAAAGAGATGGATTCCTCCATTCGGAACCGAATGGAACAGATTCTTCGTGAACGCGAGGGGGGCGGCGGCCAACATGAACACTGAACATCAAGAATGGCTGGAGCAATTGGAGAAGAAGTCTCGTGCGAAGCAGGAGCACTTTATGAATGACATTGCGTCCAAATTGAGAAGACCACGGCAGAGGCATGCTCCTACCCAACCTTTTCGCGGTGCCCCCGCGTTCTGGACGGATCTGGAGTGGGACATTGATAAGCGCATTCAGGCATTCACCGATAATTTTGTGAGTGTAGGTGCTCATATCGCGCGGGTAAGAGACATTGGCGAAGCCTCGGATTTCATCGCTAATAAATCTCATGAATTGAGTGTGAAATACATCATACGTCAGAATGAACAGGCGCTGACGGATCTTGGATTGGAAGAGAAACTCCCCGATGTGCAGATTTCTGTATGGAACAGCCAAGCAGAGGAGAACTGGAAGGCACGGGCAGCCGAGGCAGATATCGGTGTAGTAATGGCGGATTATGCTACAGCATATACGGGTTCCGTTACGGTGCTTTCTTCGCCGGAAAAAGGACGCTCAGTTAGTCTATTGCCCACTGTACTCATCATTATTATTCCGATCGAACGGCTCTACACCAGACTTGGTGAAACGCTTGATCGCTTCGATGAAGCGGGAAGAGAGAATCTTCCTTCAGGCATTCATTTTATTTCCGGTCCCAGTCGTTCTTCTGATATTGAAAATGATTTGACGATTGGGGTACATGGACCGGGGATTGTATATGGTCTTATTATGGGGTAACTACATTTCGAAATGCATAACATCACGAATGACTGTCCATAAGCAGCTTCTTGTCTGCGAAGGGCAGTTTTTTCTATGTCTAGTTTGTCCATTATGAAAAGGATAATGTGCCATATAATCATATGGCAGCAGATAAGATGTTTTATAGATAAAAACTATTGATATTATAATTATTATATATTTAATCTATCAAGAGAAGCGGCGTATAATTCATTTCAAGAGAGGGTTCATGTGAGAACCGACCAAGGAGGCGTTATGAATGAGTATTTTTAACTATCAGGTTCCATTCATGGATGGACACACGAGCGATTTATCTGTTTTTGAGGGGAAAGTACTGCTTATTGTGAATACAGCCAGCAAGTGCAGTTACTCTCGACAATTTACGGAGCTTCAGCACCTGTATGAGCAATATCGCGATCAAGGTCTGGAGATCCTGGCGTTTCCCTGTGATCAGTTTAATCACAAGGAACCGGGCAGCAATGATGAAATAGCTCAGTATTGCAGAAATCATTTTAACATATCCTTTCCGATTTTTGAGAAGATCGAGGTTACCGGACAATCCATACATCCTTTGTTTCGCTATCTGGTCGAAACGGTCCCATTTGAGGGTTATGATATGGAATCGGAAGAAGGTCGGTGGATGGATCAATTCCTCAAGGAGAAACATCCCGAATTATACCGGGTAGACGGGATCAAATGGAATTTCACCAAGTTTCTGATTGATCGAACCGGGGAAGTGAGTGGTCGCTATGAGACTACAGTTGCACCGATAGAGATGGAGTCCGCGATTCGGAACCTGCTGAGACAGGCCTAGTTTGAGTTTGAGCGAACTGTGTATCTTCTGAATTCTAGTGTTCGTTCAGAGCAAAATAATCTCTATATGGATGGACCAAAGGGGAAATTTACTCATGCCAATTCGGATGGATACCCATTGGTCCTAAGACTTTGAGACTGTTGAAGATTAGGACTGGAAATGTTAGGGTAAAAGAAAGATAACGAAGGAGCCCATTTTTTTTACTCTAAAATGACCAATATACCATTTCGGTCAATTGGTTCCGGTATGATTTTCAGGTTATCTGGATGAAATATGAAAATTTGCAGAAAATGTAGTCATGTCTGTTGATCTGAAGTCGTAGTTGAATGAAGGTATTATTTTTTAGTCAAACGTAACACTTGGAAGAGGAGTGAGTATTATGGCGCAAATTTCAGTTCCCCAACCCAAAACTTTTGGACCCTTAGGAAACTTACCACAGTTAAACACCGATGAGCCTGTACAATCCCTGGTGAAACTCGCTGAAGAGTATGGACCCATTTTTCGAATGGATTATCCTGGCCGAAGTGAATTGTATATTTCAGGTCATAAACTGGTAGCTGAGGTCACCGACGAATCCAAATTCGATAAACGTGTATGGGCACCACTGGAGAAGGTACGTGCATTTGCCGGAGATGGCCTGTTTACGAGTTGGACTCAAGAACCGAATTGGAAAAAAGCTCACAATGTGTTGCTGCCCAGCTTCAGCCAGCGTGCGATGCAGGGATATCACAACAAAATGATTGATCTCGCTGTACAGCTTGTACAGAAGTGGTCCAGATTAAACCCGGATGAGACGGTTAATGTACCTGATGATATGACTCGTCTCACCCTGGATACGATTGGATTGTGTGGATTCAACTACCGATTTAACAGCTTTTACCGGGAAGAACCGCATCCCTTCATTACCAGTATGGTTCGAGCACTAGACGAATCGATGAGTTCGTTGCAGCGTTTGCGTCTGCAAGACAAGCTGATGATCACCAAAAAGAAACAGTTTGAGCAGGATATCCGTTCGATGTACTCACTGGTGGATCATATTATTGCGGAGCGTAAGGAGCAGCCCCAGGAAGGGGCGGACGATCTGTTGTCCCACATGCTTAGTGGCAAGGACCCGGAAACCGGGGAAACGCTGGACGATGAAAATATCCGTTACCAGATCATCACCTTCCTGATTGCTGGACATGAGACGACGAGTGGCTTGTTGTCCTTTGCCATCTATTATTTAATGAAAAACCCGGATACACTTGCCAAGGCTCAAGCTGAAGCAGATCAGATTCTGAAAGATCCGGTTCCAACATACAATCAGGTCCGCAATCTGAAATATGTTCGCATGGTTTTGAACGAAGCATTGCGGTTGTGGCCTACGGCTCCAGCATTCTCCTTATACGCGAAGAAAGACCTTGTTCTGGACGGGAAATATCCTTTGCAAAAAGGGGATAGTGTCAGTGTACTTATTCCCAAGCTGCACCGGGACCGCGATGCATGGGGCGAAGACGTCGAGGCATTCCGTCCAGAACGGTTCGAAGATCCGAGCAAGGTGCCACATGATGCCTATAAACCGTTTGGTAATGGTCAGCGGGCCTGCATTGGCCAGCAGTTCGCTCTTCAGGAAGCAACACTTGTGCTAGGTATGGTCCTGAAGCATTTTGAATTCATCGATCATGCGGACTATCAGTTGAAAGTGAAAGAAACGTTGACGCTCAAACCCGATAACTTCACGATTCGTGTTCGTGCACGCGGGGGTCAACCGGTCATGGCTGTTCCGGTTGTTGCCGTGGAGGAACCGACTCCGGTTGCCAAAAGACAAGAGCCGGATACAGCAAATGCCCATCACACCCCGATGCTCGTCCTGTATGGATCCAATCTCGGGACTGCGGAAGGCATTGCGCGTGAAATCGCAGATACCGCAAGATATCAGGGCTTCCGCAGCGAGGTGGCTACCCTGGATGATCGTGTAGGCAAACTTCCGAAGGAAGGCGTCGTCATCATTGTGAGTGCATCCTACAATGGTCAACCACCAAGCAATGCCAAGGATTTTGTAGAATGGATTGAACATGCGGATGCAGGGGAATTCCAAGGTGTTCGATTCTCCGTTCTCGGATGTGGGGATCACAACTGGGCCAGCACGTACCAGCGTATCCCGCGTTTGATTGATGAGCAGTTATCTTCCAAAGGAGCAGAACGGTTATCACCCATCGGAGAAAGTGATGCCAGCGGGGACTTTGAGAAACAGGTTGGAGACTGGACCGAGCAACTATGGCCGGATCTGGCACGAACTCTGGGCCTCAAGTTGAATACAAGTTCAGGTAGTGAGCGCAGTTCCTTGTCAGTACAGTTTGTCAGTGGACTGGCAGTAACGCCGCTCGCGGATACGTATGATGCACATGTTGCTGAAGTGCTTGAGAATCGGGAACTTCACGATGCGGGCAGTGAACGAAGCACACGTCATCTGGAGATTAAATTACCTGAAGGTGCAACGTATAAAGAAGGCGATCACCTGGGCATTTTACCGCAAAACCCGTCTGAGCTCGTAGAACGAGTATTGAAACGATATGGATTCACAGGTACGGAACATCTGGTTCTGGATGCATCAGGTCGTAGCGCAGCTCATCTGCCATTACACCAACCGGTTAATCTGGTCGATCTGCTCAGTCACAGTGTGGAACTTCAGGAAGCGGCAACTCGGGCCCAACTGAGGGAACTCGCGGCGTACACGGTATGTCCACCGCATAAGAAGGAGCTCGAAGCGCTTCTTGATGAGTCTGTATACATGGAAGAAGTGCGTAAGAAACGTATATCCATGCTGGATTATTTGGTAAAATACGAAGCATGTGAGCTGCCTTTCGAACGGTTTTTGGAACTGCTGCCTTCCCTGAAAGCCCGATATTATTCAATCTCCAGCTCACCACGAGTGCAGCCAGAACAGGCCAGCATAACCGTTAGCGTAGTACGTGCTCCGGCGTGGAGTGGTCAGGGAGAATATAAAGGTATAGCATCTAACTATCTGGCGAACCTGAAGCCGGGTGAAGAGGTAGTCATGTTCATACGCACGCCTGAGTCCGGGTTCGAACTGCCAGAAAATGCAGAGGCTCCAATTATTATGGTTGGTCCGGGGACGGGCGTAGCTCCATTCCGTGGTTTCCTGCAGGCAAGACGTGTACTGAAGGAACAAGGTCAGCAGGTTGGCGAGGCCCATCTTTATTTTGGATGTCGCAACCCTGAACATGATTATTTATATAAAAATGAACTCGAAACAGCCGAGCAAGAGGGTCTTGTCCAGCTTCATACCGCTTTCTCCCGTGTGGACGGGGAAGAGAAATGTTACGTGCAGCATCTAATGAGAGATGATGCCCACAAATTGATTCCTCTGCTGGAACAGGGTGGACATCTGTATGTTTGCGGCGATGGCAGCAAGATGGCACCTGATGTTGAAGCAACACTTAAGAACGCTTACGCTGATGTCAACGGCAACTCCACGGAGCAAGCCGATGCGTGGTTAGAACGTTTGCAGCAGGAAGGTCGTTATGCCAAAGATGTGTGGACAGGTATCTGAGTGATACGTTCCTGATTCCAATGATTAATAGGCATCTGCGCGGTGAGACACAGAAGGTTCTGTGCTCACCGCTTTTTGCTATGGCACAATATCCGAGCAGACTAATGCACCTATGAGTTATACTAGGGAAGAGCAATATGCATATCATGACATGGGGTTGACCCAAGATGTGAATCGTATCTCTAACCGGGCGATGGCAGGCACAGGTATGAATTCAGCGATGCCTGGTCTCATTATTTCTTCTTTTTAGTCGTTGGACGATAGATCGATTCGACCTGAGTTAGCGGAAAGAGAATACGTGAGGAGAATTTACCTTTTCCCTGCAGTTCAATGTAATCCAGTCCAACACCAACAAGTCGGATATTATTAAATGCGTTCCCAGATGGGAATACCGTGCGGATGCCTACCCGTATGCCTCGCCGTGCTCGTGGTACGTCAAATACACGAATGGAAAACAAACTGAGTGGAATAAATAACTGCCGATTGACTTTGATAAAATTGCGCGGAAATACTTTTCTAATGATTCCAGGTTCCAGACCGGATAATGGAGCATTCAGTTCTGCCAGATGTCCCTGAAACTCGGCCAGACGCTGCTGAAGTGTTTTTCCTGTATGAAGTTGGTGCCAATTCATAAGCAATCCTCCGTTCGCCATTTATACCTACTATATGAATGGGCGAGGGCCAGAGGTGAGCAAAATGGCGCCCATGTTACTCATGATGATGGTACAACTTAAGATATAGGGAGTGATTCAGATGAACGTGGAAATGTATAAAGACCTCATTCGGGATGAACGTGGCAACTATTATATCGCGGTACAGATGGAGGGTAATGAACTTACGCTCGTCAACGCATTTGTTGAAGCATCTTTTACACCGGAACTGATCTATAATGAAGAATTTCGGAATAAACATAAAGAAATGGAAGGCGGTTTTGTGGGCAAAATTGCAATGGACCTTCTCCGGCATGATGTGGTCATGGGTTTGAAACAAATGGACAGAAAGCTGCTGGAGCTGTCGGAAGTTGAACAGAAGTACACGGTGAACTATATAGATACGATTGAGTTCTATCGCCACCCTGCGTGGGAGCGGAAAGCATAAGCGAAAGGTTCATTTTCGTGGGCACTCCATTAGGATATTAAAATCGTAAAAGCGCAAAAGCGCAAGTACAAGGGAGATACCCCTGCCACTTGCGCTTTTGGTGTTGCAACTATTCATCGGGAAACGCACTAGTGATAGGAAGGATAGATGATGCCGATATCCCGTTCTGTTTTCAAGCTTCCCTCAATATACCGCTGGAGTTCATTTCCTTTGATTCGAATCGGAATGGATTTTCCTCGATAGATCAGTTCACCCTCAATCGTGCGCACGCTCATTCCGATTACGCCTTCCAAATGTCCACTGCGATCCATAATTAATCGAATTCCTGCTGGTCCTTCTATAAGAACCTTACCATCCTGATATACCGTTACCCGTTCTGGTGTGTTCACCAATTCAAAATGCAGTCCATTCATCGTGCGGCTGTACGCCGTATGACCAGCTACTTCTTCGCCATGATCCATGTCGATGGGGAGAAGACCGGTAAACCACAGTTGGTCCGATCCAACCGGCATGATGCCGCATAACCGTTCCACATAATCAAGCAGGCATAGGATGGAGGGGGAGTAGGTTTCAGTAAAACCTTCCTCCCCGGTCCACGGGCTTAAAGCCTGCGCAAAGCGTTTTGCTTTGGAAAGGGACGACAGGATGGGTTGCAGCACCCAGGTCAATTCCACATAGCGATGGTGATATTCGAATGCATGTGGTGCACGGATCAGACTCAGGAAGTTGGATGCCCCACCCCAGCTGTTATAAGAAGAAAACGGATCGAACCGTGGATCATCCATCGACATGGAGGTAAACGGGTATTTGGCAAAAAACTTGCTTGTATTCAGCAAATACTGGCTCAGCATGTGATCAAACAATTCATGGTCGCCCACTTCGCAGGCCATCACGCGCAGCAGCACATCGGACTGTACCCTGACCAATTTGTCATTGCGATCCCGGTCGTAGAAGAACATATCCTCTTCGTCATAACAGTAGCGGAAGAGACTTTCCAGACTGGCTTCAGCTTTTGCTATCCAATCACCACCTGACTCCCCAAGTTCCTCAGCCATTCGGGATAAATACATGCGCTGGCAATATATATTGGCGGTTAAGTCTGGTGCCAACAAAGGCAGGAGTGGAGAGTCCGGATGGTAGGACGCGGCATCATTCATATATGGTGTATCCGGGACATGCCAGAACCGTGGGGACAGATCATGCCCGGTATCAAAGGTGCTGAATGCCTCCACACAGCCGGTCCCTCGGGTATTGCGATACGTCGCAATCCATTCGTCGTATTGTACCATGGCCTTGTACATGGTCTTGAGGAAGGAGCGGTTCTTTCCATGAAGCTGGTAGTGGTTCCATACGCTTCGTGCCAATGGTGTAACAAGCTGAATCTGGCGAAAGGAAGGACCGTTCTCCGTTAGCTTATAAGGCAGCAATCCATCTTCTCTTTGGTGTCGGGCAAAAGCGAGATAGGTCGTTTCCGATACGGAAGGAATCAGACGTGACAGCAGCTCCGCATTAATGGTGCCCGTACTCTCCAGCCAGCAACCCAGATAGATGCCACCTTCCTGAAGAATGGGCTCACTGCCGTTCAGGGACACAATGCAAGTGAGTAACTTCTCCAATGCGGAATAATAAGTCCCTTCCAGTCGTCCGCCGGATGCCGCGAATCGAACACCCGACGCCTGCCATTCCTGTATTACCTTTTGATCTTCCGGTTTACCAAGCTGCACATGATCGTGAATCGAGATCTGTCGCAGCTTGTTCAGCAGGGCTTCTGTCATGTCGACCTCCTTGTAGCTAGCGGTTATTTATTGATTGGATTCAAAAATTCGAACGGTGCCATTATAGAAGTCAGTCACAGCTTGCTCCACACTTTTTCGGCCAAAGCCGATTTCCTGGTTGGTTGTCTGGGCCAGCTTGGAGAATTCAGCGAATCCCGGAGGATTATAGCTCACGTCAAAAGGCTCCGTTCTCGTAGCTTCAGATACAAAGCTGGTGTAATTATATACGATCTCCTCAACAGGTCCCGCTTCTTGCTGAAGCAGATTGCGGTTGGCTTCCGTAACGGGCACGCCGCGGTCGTTGCCGAGAATTTGGGCTGCGTCCGGATCATTAATCCAGAAATCCATCAGGATCGCGACTTCTTTTGCATGTTTGGTATTCGCATAACCGGACAACCCCTGACTGGATTCAAATACAACCCCAGTCCCTTTTGGTCCCCTTGGTACAGGCAAAAGAATTAACTTATCTTCCGTGAGACTCTGGAAAGCAGCCAGTTGATTCGAAGGAAGCAGGCTCATAGCCGCCTTGCCCGTAATAAGCAAGGATTTACTCGTATCATCCGGTGGATTGGAAACCTGCAATTCAGGCGTGACCACACCTCCGGATTTGGAAGCCTGCTCCCAGTAAGTGAACCATTCCAAAATGTCTTCTTTTGCAAATCCAAGCGTGCCGTTCTTCATATCATATAGCTGTTTGCCGCGTTGTTTCAAAAAGATGTCCATACCGTCAACCGTGAAATTATAGGTTCCATAATAGCCCTTGCCGAGTTTGTCGGACAGCTCTTTGCTGATTGCAGCATAATCTTCCCAAGTCCAATCCGAAGCGGGCAAAGGGATTCCCGCTTGATCGAACAGCGCCTGATTAACGACAATGCCCCGTGCATTCGCACCAGCGGAAATATGCTGAAGCTTTCCATCAAGACGCCCATACTCAACCATAGTGGCATCCATGCCATCCAGATTCAGTTCACTACCGACATAAGGGTCCAGGTTCAAAAGCACATCCTTCTTGGCATAGTCAACCACATTACCTCCAAGGAAGAAAATATCCGGTGCTGTGCCTGATGCCAACTGTGTATTCAACTTGTCAAAATATCCGGAGGAAGGCGCAAATTCACCTACAATTTTAATATTCGGATGTTTCTCCTGAAAAACCTTCAGGGCTTCATTCGTAAGTTCTGCCCGTTTTTGATCGCCCCACCACATCATGCGCAATTCGACTTGCCCGTCTTCCGCGGTCTTCGTTTCTGTCTGCTCATCAGCGCCGGTATGATCCGTTCCAGAGCAGGCAGTTACCAATAACAGGAGTGAAGCTATAACAGTGATCATTAATCGTTTGAACATGAGAAATCCCCCTGACAATGGATAATGAAAAACATAATATCTGTTGTACACTTATTGCGTCTGGACAGGTATTTTCGTAATCACTTCAGCCCAGTCGTTGCAATTCCCTCTAGAAAATAACGCTGAAATACCAGAAAGATAACGGTCACAGGCAGCAGAGACAGCGTGGACATGGCGAGCAGTGCGCCCCAATCCGATTGTCCCGATGGATCGAACAACGACCGAATCCCAAGCTGTACGGTAAACAAATCAATTTTGCTCAAGTAGATCATCTGGCTAAAGAAGTCATCCCAGCTCCAGATGAAGGTGAAGATCGCTGTTGTGATCAGTGCAGGAACAAGAAGAGGCACCACGATTCTGAAAAAAATCTGCGACTGCCCACAACCGTCAATGGTTGCACTCTCGTCCAGCTCCCGTGGGATACCACGGATGAATTGAACCATGAGCAGAATGAAGAAGGAATCTTGCGCCAACCACTTGGGCAGAATGAGCGGGAAATACGTATTAATCCAATGCAGCTCGTTATATAGGATGTACTGAGGTACCAGGGTTACATGGTAAGGAAGCATGATTGTGACCAGCATAATGCTGAACCACAGGCCTTTGAACTTGAACTCCAATCTGGAAAAGGCGTAGGCTGCAAGGGAGCAAGAGATCACATTTCCCAGCACACTCATGACTGAGATCAGCGCCGAGTTGCCGAAGAAGCGGCCAAAAGACACCCCTTGCAATCCTTTCCAGCCATTCACAAAATGATCGAGGGTGAAGCTGGTTGGAATCAGGCTGCTACTCGTGAAGATGAGATGATTCGGTTTAAATGAACTGAGAATTAACCATAACACCGGATACAACATCAGTAGACCGAAGAGGATAATGGCGGCATGCCTCCCGGCTTGAACCAAACGTCGCTTTAATGGCATGTGCACTATCTCCCTTCCTGATTGTCGCCGTAGAACACCCAGAATTTCGAGGTGAGAAAGACGATTGCGGTGAATACCCCGATAATGACCAGCATGATCCACGCCAGGGCCGAAGCATAACCCATATCAAAGAACGAGAAGCCTTTCAGATACAGGTACAAGGTATAGAACATTGTGGCGTCGAGCGGGCCTCCGCGTCCATCCCCGATAACATAAGCGGGTGTAAAGGCTTGAAACGAATTGATCATGCTCATGATCAGGTTGAAAAAAATAACAGGCGAGAGCATCGGGAGTGTGATGCCGAAGAATTGGCGCACCTTTCCGGCCCCGTCGACGTCCGAAGCTTCATATAAATCGGCTGGAATTTGCTTTAGGCCAGCCAGGAAGATAACCATGGCCGAACCAAATTGCCATACAGAGAGCGTGACGATCGTGTAGACCACATAATCGGGATGGGCAATCCAGGCCGGTCCGGTAATTCCAAACCAGCTCAAAAACTGGTTGACCAAACCACTTCCCTCGAAAATCTGACGCCAGACGATCGCAATAGCGACGCTGCCTCCCAATAGGGAAGGGATGTAATACACGGTCCGGTATAAGCCGAGTCCCCGAATCCCTTTGTTCAGCGCCATCGCCACCAGTAGGGCAAAGGCAAGCCTAAGCGGAACGGATAGAAATACATAATAAAACGTTAGTCCCAAAGATCTGCGAAAGGTATCGTCTTCGGTAAAAATCTGGACATAGTTGCTGAGCCCCGTCCACGTGGGTGATGATAACAAATTAAATTTCGTCAAGGACAGGTAGAGCGATGCAACCATCGGTCCGAGTGTCAGACAGAAAAGTCCGATGAGCCAGGGCAGCAGAAACAAATAGGCTGTCATATTCTGCTGACCGTATAACGGCTTGGACAGCTTTCTCATCATAGGCCTCCCTTCAGGATGGATGTAAATTCGTGATCACCCCAAAATTGAATCCGCTTACAATATTTGCGGTGATTCTCTTGGTAAACTCATCATACCGGGGAGGGGGAGAAGCAGGAATCTCATTTCTTCGGATCATGGTTATCAATTTTTTCGGAATGCAGCAAGCGATAGTCCGAGGGACTCAGGTTGAACATTTTTTTGAATTTTGAACTGAAATAACTTGGCGAACGGAAGCCTGTCAACTCTGTAACATCCCAAACGGTTAGTTGGGTCTCCCTCAGAAGACGTAGGGCATGTTTCATTCGAACTTCCGTTACATATTGAATAAAAGAGATGCCGGCAGCTTCTTTGAATATCTCTGAAAAATAGGTAGGGTTGTAGTTATATTGCTCAGCTAACGAAGTTAATGTCAGTTCCAGCATGTAATTTTCCTCGATATATCGTTTGGCTGATTCAATGACCGTATCTTCTCCAACCTCGGATGGCTGCTGTTGCTTCACGAAATCTTCCGCCCAATGTATCAGCAGCAGTTCTGCCTGGCCTGGAGTCTTTAGCCAGAGCACCCATTCCGGGGAAATCCACGAGGATTCCTGTTCGAACAATAATGAAATTTGAAAAAGGCATCGAATCATATGGGAAGTGGATATTTGAAATGAGTCAGCAAGCTCCTTTCGAATCACGCTGCGGAAGGAATCCAACTCTCCACGAATGAGGCAACGATGCAGCATGCGGTTGGTTTCCTCTGGCAGTAATGGAATATGATCTACTACGGGCACACGATTCTGTGCATCTTTGCGTCCAGCAGAGTTCCATGCCAATAGGGAGTGAATATAACCTTCTTTCCAGCGCTCAAGCCCAGATACGGACAACCCCAATCCAACTTGTACATCTATCTTTAAGATAGAGCGGGTCTGTGCTGTGATCTGCTGAGCAAATTCGTGCTGAATACCTTCCAAAGTTATGAAATGCATAATTCCAGGGTGGGCTCCGTCATGGAACACTTGCACGTTATCTGGATAAGACTGGGCCATTTCGTGACAAAGCAGCTCAAAGGGAAGATGGAGCGTTTCGGAAACACGTCCCACTGAAACAGTCTGTATAACGGAGTCTCGCATACCAGCCGTGATGATACAGACGCTGTGATCCTGCCAGGATTCCAGATGAAACAGCCGCATTCGCTCTGGCAGTGAAGAAGGTGGGAGGCGTTGTCCCCTAACAAGATCAAGCAGGAAACGTTGCTTCATTTCTTTGTAATACTGGGAGAGACGCCATTGCATCATTTCGGAATCGCCGTGCAGCTGTTTCTTTTTATCCAACTCCTCTTTGATTTTACTTAAAGTGGATTTTAGTTCATCCCGGGTTACAGGCTTTAGCAAATAGTCCATGGCCTGGCTGCGCACACCTGCTCTGGCATAGTGGAAATCTTCATATCCAGTGATGATCATAATCTGAATGGAAGGATTAAGGCTTCGGCAAATGTCCAGCAAATGAACACCATCCATGACAGGCATGTTCATGTCAGTAATTAACAAGTCATAATGTTCAGCTTTCAGAAGCGCTTCGGCTTCGATGCCGTTTGCCGCTTCACCTGAAATGACAAAGCCCATGTCTTTCCAGTTCACTTTCAATTTTAGTCCTTCTCGAACCTCGATCTCGTCATCTGCGATCAATACGTTGTACATCATATTCCTCCTGTGCGGGTAGAATCAGTTCAATAGACGTGCCGTTACGTTCTCCGTTCTCGATCTGAATGGCAAACAGACTTCCGTAATGCAAGCGGCAGCGTGCAACCACATTTCCAAGTCCAATGTGCCAGCTTTGGCTTCGTAAGAGAGGTTCCAGTTGAGATGCTTCAACAGGATCGTGCAGTTTCTGGATGATTTCGGCTGAAATACCATGCCCATTGTCTGAAATGTTGAAATGCAGGCGGTTATTTCGTCTGGAGATCCGGATGTGTACTTCGGCGGTTGTCTGGTGTTGGAAGCTGTATTTGACGGCATTCTCAATCAGCGGCTGAAGGATAAATTTGATGATGACCAGGGAATCCAGCTTGCCTTCCTGTGTCAGAGTAATGTCCAGCTTATGACCGAAACGGGTTTGCAGAATGGAGATATAGTGGCGGATATAAGCCAGTTCCTCTGCAAGCTGTACCCTGTCGTCACTTGTATTCATGGAAAATCGCATCATTTTGCCCAGATCCTCAATGACCTGAACCGTATCATCAGTTCGCCGCTGCATAGCGAGACTGCTCACCAGTTCCAGCGTGTTAAACATAAAATGAGGATTAATCTGCATGAGCAACGCTTTATACTCCGCTTGCTGGCGGAGCAGCTTCAGCTCGAATTCATTCTGGATGTGCTGTCGCAATCGGCTGATCATGTAGCGGAAAGTGGAGATGACATAACTGACTTCGCTTTTTACATTTTTGTCCGGAGGCAGAAGGGACTCTGCCTGATCGAATGCGCCGCGCTGTACCTGTCTCATAGCCAGTACCAGTCGTGTTAAAGGTTTGGTGACGCCATAAGAGAGCCAGGCTGCGGCAAACAAAGAGACGAGAATGAGAACAATGGTGACCACCAGAATGGTACTCTGAAGTTTGTGAAGAGAAGAATACAGCTCTTTTTCCGGTGCCAGACCAGCCAGCATCCAGCCCGTACGCCCCAGCTTTTTGTATACCAGAATGTCACGCTGTCCTTCATCGTTGTTCAGGTACACCACACCCGATTTGAGCGAGTTGTTCCGAATCTGATCGATTTCTGCTAAGGCTTCGGCACCAAGCTGATTGGCCTGTTGTGAAAGAATAGGGTTTCCTTGTTCGCTCAGCAGAAAAATAGTGCTGCTCTCGGCCAGATGGATTCGGTTAAGCGGTTCCAGAAAGTAAGATTCGCTGACATTAATTTTCATCACATTCTGGGCTGTAGCATGGTGAAAGGTCCCAATGGGCATCAGCAGGCTAACGACCGGGTTGCCATGATTCCTAATGCTTTCATGTTGATCGGTATGTGCAGGCAGCCAGTGATTCCCCGAAATGAAGAAATTTTTGTACCATGATTCCTGCAAAAAGATAGGGTCGGTGTCTACTTGATTCTCACTGCCAATCCGCAGCCCATTTCGTCGATAGAAGGATACATCGGAGATACTGGTGTAGCTGTTCGTAGCCTGGGTCAGAAAACGGCTCATTGCCAGATTGACAAGCATCTTTTCCCCTTCAGGAAGGTTGGGGTCACTTATCGCGTTATCCCAGTTTTTGGCGGTATCGCTGTTGAAGACGAGAGAGGCTACATCATAGATCTGCATTTGAACCATATCGACATAGGAGCCGTATTCCTCCATCTTCTCAAGAGCAGAGGATTCAATGTAGGAACGAATTACGGTGCGTGACTCCTTGAAGAGTAGGAAGGAGAGTGTGCCAAAACAGAGAACGAAGAGCACAACGATAAAGGCAATCAGGCGGCTTTTTAATGAGAAAAACATGGATACCTCCTTAAAAAAATAGACGTCAAGGCCGTCGTCAAAATGTGAAAAAAGACTGCGTAATATACGCAGCCTTTAATTAAATGTGGTTGGAGAGGCCTTGCATTCCTAGAAACGAACCAGATTGTTGATGCGAACAGGCAAGCCAGTTGCGATGGCACGGTTGGCTGCAATTCCGGTGAGGATGGATCTCGCTCCATCCAATTGGTTGGCAGCGCGATGGTATGGATCTTCCGCAGGCTCTCCGAACAGATCATTCAGAAGTACAGGATCGCCTCCGCCATGGCCGCCTTCTTTCTCCTCTACCTGAACCTCGTACGGGGCATCGAACATGGGAAGGACACGCAGTGTTTTCCCAATCAATGCACCTTCAAGATTTTTGTCACCCAGCGAGTTAACGTAGGATTGTTCCACAATATTCATTTCGATCCGGCCTTTAGTGCCGTTAATGGCGATGCGATAACCTTCCCACGGCTGGTATGCAACCAGTGAATAGGTCAAAATAGCTTTATTCTGATACTGGACAAGAACGCCCATCGTATCCTCAATGTTGATGCCATCTCCGAATACGCTTTGATCTCGCTGGTAGCCGTCTTCTGGCTCAGCATCCAGATACATGGCTTTGAGATGTGCATCCGAATCCAGGTGTAGGGCGAAAGGGTCCTCTTTCGCAAGCGGGTTGCCTGTTGCACGATTGTAGAACTGGGTTACGCCTCGTTCCTCTGCGTTCTCTCTACCATAATACATGAGATCTCCGAATGCGAAAACGGTCTCAGGTTGCGAACCGATCCAGAAATTGACCAAGTCGAAGTGATGGGTGGATTTGTGTACGAGCAGTCCGCCACTATTGCGTTTATCCCGATGCCAGCGGCGGAAGTAATCTGCACCGTGGCGCGTATTCAGCAGCCATTCGAAGTGAACCGAAGTCACTTTCCCGATCGTGTCATTCTGAATCAGTTCCCGTATCTTGGTATGGTGCGGCGCATAGCGGTAGTTAAAGGTGACGCGTATATTTTGTCCAGTCCGTTTGACAGCATCAAGAATATCCTGACATTTGTGTTCATCGATGGTCATGGGCTTCTCGGTCACAACATCACAGCCAAGCTCCATTGCGCGAATGATGTATTTGTGATGGGTGCGGTCGACACTGGTTACAATGACGAAATCAGGCTTCTCGTTCTCAATCATCTGATCGAATTGATCCGCAGGATAAGTAGGTATCTCATCGTATTTATATTTTTCCCTTAGCAGCTGATTGGCGTAATTCATTCGGCTCTGGTTAATATCGCAAAAAGCTGCAAGTTCGGATGTTTCCCTGAAATTTTGGGCTAATGCGCCATAGAAAAATTCAGCACGGCCGCCTGTTCCGACCAATACGTAGCGTTTTTTATTACTCATGTCTATCGCCTCCTTGAATATAGCTCTAGACTATAACAAGGAAGCACTTCTTTCGCCGCTTTTTGTGCGTAATCGCTTTCAAATACCGCTTATTTTGCTATAATTCAACTAAAGGGGGCAGCTGCATGATACAGACATTTCGAGCGGATTACCATGATCCCACCGGATATTTGAATATCGAATATGATCGCCGCATTGGATATTTCTCCATGACCGATGACCATCTGCATGATCATTATGAGCTGTACTACCTGCTATCGGGTGAGCGCTTATATTTCATCAAGGACCGAACCTATCGGGTCAAAGCTGGAGACTTTGTATTCATCAATCGAAATACAGTTCATAAAACGATGGAGAGTGGAAGGCCTGACCATGATCGGATTGTTCTGTATATCAAGCCAGAGCTGTTCACCGAATTGGCCATTTTACCGGAGCTGGCTAAGGGGCTAAAGGAGCCATTCGACTGGGATATTCCCATTCTGAGGCTTCCTTCACAGGTAAGTGAAACTGCGGACCGAATGGTCAGTGAAATGATTGATGAGATGGTCCATACCAGAGCTGGAAGCAGCCTGCTGCTGCGTCACCGATCCGTTGAACTGCTGTTGTTCGCTTACCGTAACAAACATCTGGGCACCGTGCACTCGGCCTACAGTGAGCCGGTTCTGCATCCCAAGGCACAAGCAGTGGTGCGTTATCTCAACGATAACTATCAGCAGGATTTAGCGCTGCCTGAGGTTGCTGCATTATTTCGAATTAGTCCCCATTATCTCAGCCGCCTGTTCAAACAGACCACAGGTTTCACGTTCAGCGATTACCTTAATCTGCTTCGGGTGAAAGAGGCGCAGCGCTTGCTGCGTGATAGCGAGGATTCCATAACGGAGATCGCTCTGCGAGCGGGATTCAGCAATTTTTCTCATTTCGGGAAGATGTTCAAACGGACGGTTCAGGTGTCACCGAGGACATATCGGCAGCAGTTTAGAGAAGCAGGTCCCAAGGGAGTGCTGAAATAGGGTGGACTGCGATATAGATTATAGTCAAGATATGGAACAAGCTTTATCATGTTTATTTCAATCGTTGGAATCCTTTAATAATGATGCTTGTTTTGTCACTTATCTTTTGTAGTTCTTTCAATGAAAGCTTCGCATAGTCTGGAGGGACCACGTGCCAGTACTGATGGAAAAGATCACTTCGCTCAGTATATAACCTTTGTGCTGTTCCATCGATCATATTAGTAATGAGCCCATAATATTCGAAAGCGTTCTTCATATTGTTCGTATAGATGCTCAGGTTTGTTTCATCTGTTAATACGTCCTTGTTTATGTATTTAGTATTTTCCCATTTTGAAAATGGAGTTCTACATCATAACATGCAACGACACGTTAAACCTATAGGTAAATACAGGAAGGGGATTCTTGATAAATCGCGATCCGAAGGCAAACATGTAAAAAAAGAACCTGAGCAATCCTGCGAGCGCAGTCATTGGTTCAGGTCCTTTATTATGTCGTTGTATAACTGAGTTTAAATCTCACGTTATGGATAACGCCGCTCAAACCGAAATATGATTTGTATCGTTCTCTGGACGCAACCTCATCTGTAATTCTTCATCCCTTGGACAGACCATCACACCATTAATCACATCGAGGCGTGCGGCTTGAATGGAGGAACGGCGTGCGGGTTCGCTGGCATGATCGATACCTTCGGTCCGGTCCGGGTGGGTAAAATAAAAGATATAGGCTTCATCATCCTGTACGATGACATCTGCATGCAAACCGATTACACCATCATCCTCACGGTTCCCCGGCTGGTCGAGAATCAGACTGTTCCATTGCCAATGCTCCAGGTCATCTGATTTGTAAACGGCCTGTCCTCTCCATTCGTCAACAATCATCCAATACGAATCACGGAAACGAAATACGTTCGGCCCTTCATGCGCACGTCCTGTAATGACCGGTCCGATGACTTCCCAATGATAGAGATCCGGGCTGTCTGCTGCGTAGGTATGGGATGAATGAGCTTCATCCTTGTACCACATCCGGAATTTTCTATTCGGCAGCGGGTATATACACGCATCAATGACTCGATCCGAGCTAAGTTCCAGTTTGCCATGGAATGTCCAAGAGAGCAGATCCGTACTGGTGTAATGTAAAATGTGCCGATCATGTCCCGCCCAGTCATGAGGCACCCCTTGAATGTAACTGACATACATGTGATACGTGCCTTCATGCCAGAAAATTTCGGGTGCCCAGAATGTATTATGTCCCCATTCATGCTCCAACCCGGTTAACGTACCTCGATATGTCCATGTCTGTCCACCGTCAGCTGAAGAAGCTACGCCCAGATCAGTGCCATGCACCCAGGCGAACTTTGGCCCTCCGGCTGTGGCTCTGCGATTCGTATAGATCATCCACCAGGTTTGCTCGGAACGATTCCACACAACGACCGGATCAGCAGCCCCATCAAAGATGGGATCACGAAACAATGGTGCACTCATGATTGATTCCTCCTTTTATTCAATTCCATTGATTTTGAGAATCATTACTTCTATCGTAAAAGAAATGATTTGAAATTACAATGTAACGTTTCCAATAATGAAGGATTTATATATTTATTAATTTAATAAACCTATTCATTGAATTTATCATGGTAACATGTACCCTTGTATTGTAGTCTGGAGTAATTCATGCAGATCGACATTCGAAATGTAATTAATGACTTATATAGAACGAAAATCTCCGTTCAGCCCAATTTGCATCTTGCGGTTCAGGAGCAACCGGCGTATATTGAGATTTAACTAAATTAGGAATAAATTGAAAGATTGATAGCTTGTAAGGACATTTTGTACATAAAGGAGAAGCCGATGATACAGACCAGATTGGACGAATTGGGCATTGTATTGCCCCAAGCAAGTACGCCGGCAGCAAAGTATACCAATGCGGTGATTGTAAATGGAATCATGTATGTGTCCGGTAAAGGGCCGGATACGATAGAGCGTGGCAAACTCGGGGAGCAGTTTACGACGGAGCAGGGATATGAATTTGCCCGAAATGCTGCCATCGAGGTGTTGGCTGTCGTTCAGGAAGTGCTTGGTTCACTGGATCGGGTGAAGCGGGTGGTCAAAGTGCAGGGGTTCATCAATGCCACCGCCTCGTACGAGGAGCACCATAAAGTGTTAAACGGGTTCTCGGATCTGATGCTGGATGTGTTCGGAGAACAGGGCGTGCACGCCCGTTCCGTATTTGGTGCTGTATCCGTGAGGGATAACTTGCCGCTGATCATTGACTCGATTTTCCAAGTGGAGGAGTAGAGTTCATGACCAATCCCGCTTCAATGAATCCGTTAATGCTGTCTTTTCCCGAAAGTTTCGATACACCGCGTTTGACTATTCGTGCACCGCAGTGGGGAGATGGAGCGGCAGTGAATGAGGCAATCCGTGAAAGTGCGGAGCAGTTGCGTTTGTGGCTGCCTTTTGCCGAGAACATACCTTCACTGGAAGAATCGGAAGAGAATGCTCGCAAAGCCAGGCTGCAATTTCTGGAGCGTACGGACATGATGCTTCATTTACGTGACAGATTTACGGATGAATTCGTGGGCAGCAGCGGACTGCATCGAATAGACTGGAATGCACGCTGTTTTGAGATCGGTTACTGGATTAGAACTTCGCGTGTCGGTGAGGGTCTCATGACGGAAGCGGTCAGAGGTATTGAGCAGTTCGCAATAACTTATCTGGAGGCCAATCGACTGGAAATCCGCTGTGATGCACGCAATGTGCGAAGTGCCAAAGTGGCTGAGCGCGCAGGCTATACTCTTGAAGGTGTACTGCGCAAGATGCGGCGTGACAGTACAGGTACGCTAGTGGATATGATGGTGTTTGCCAAGGTAAGAGGAGATGAGTTCGAATAAAATAGTTTGAGTTGAGATAAGAAATGGATCGGAAAATGATTTGAAAGAAAGAAACGGCTTCTGGAAGAACATGTTGTGTTGTTCTCCAGGGCCGTTTTTTGCTAGGCAAATATTGGAGGCGGAAGGTACTGCTTAATGACCTGCTGAATGAATTGGAGCAGATAAAAGGAATCTCCTTACTTCATTGGATTCGGAATGTTGACGTATAGCGGCGTCTCACCACGTTGGTGGAACCGGCTGAGCATATTGGCTTTGGCCGGTAACGTCTCGGTGGTCAAGAGATCACGAATGACGTCGTTGATGTGCGAGGATTCGCTTGTCTTTTTTTGAAGCTCCTCTAACGTATTTCTCACTACTCTCCAGTAAGGCTGTTCCTGTTGACCTGTATTGTAAGCAAGGCGCTGCACCACATGACTGAGGTGATTGACAAAGAAATAATATTTCAATCGATGACGTGATTCTTCCTCGGTATACAGGACAGGACTGTTGGCGTTGACTACGTGATCGATCCAACCTTGCTGTTCCGCTAAGGCTCTATTGACACTGATGCCCTCCAGATCCCTGACCACAAAAGCGGCAGGCATGCCATCTTCAAGACGCAGCATGGAATTCTGTACATGAGCTTCCAGACTAATGCCTGTCTCGGCATACAACTCCACAAGTGGAACCATGGATAACTCCAGATATTGATGAAGCCATTCATACCAGTCTGTCTGCACCCTCGCATCATGTACATGATCCGGCGACGAAGATGATTGGAGACTTTCCCGGACAGCCCGGAACAACAATGGTTCTGTTTCTCCGGGAAGCACCTCCATTAGAGAGGCCACGACATAAGGCGCCCCTGAAGCAGAGCGGCAAGACGCTGGTGCTTCGCGCAGGATCATGGAGAATCCGGAAATCAGCGCATCCTGAGTGGACGAATGTATTTCCGGTACCTTCAAGGTACGGTAGCCTTTTTCCAGCAAAATCTGAAATTTCTCTGATGTCCAGCGATCCTGAATCTGCTGTACAATTCTGGAGGCATCCAACGTGCGAAGCATCTGCTCTTCATTGTTCTCGCGAATAAAGTTTGTAATTCGAATATGAAGAGACAGCTTGTAGAAACAGCCATCCTTCGGATTCCAAACCGTGCGCACCGATGAGGTAGGATAGACGGAAGGTCCGGTAGAGCCCAGATCTATCAATGTGCCTTGCTGTAATAAGGACTTTACAGGTTCAAGTGTCCGCAAATAGGCAGCCTGCCAAGGATGACACGGGAGGAGGACGTAATGTCTGTTTTCTGGAGGGAGGTGCTTACAGGCGGCCTCGGCCATTTCCGCAGGAACCCAGGGCGCTTCACTGCCATAATCCACGGTATCCAGCCAATCCTCCAACACGAGTCCAGGTGCTGCGGCAAAACAACTGAGAGGAAAGCTAACGCCAAATTCTGGCGAATAGGCATGCGAATCCGAAGAACTGAAGCCCTCCAGACTTTTCGGAGTTGGATGAAATGGATGACCGCATAACAGTGCCTGTTCCAGATAGCGGAAATCCAATGTTACAGGAGATGGTGTATTCATCGCATGCTTCAGATAGGAGGTCATATGCTCCAAACTGTTGTAAATCATCTTCTTTAGTTCAGTTCGTTTCAACATTCGGGCTTCAAGATTGGGTTCTACGGATGATATTTCATCGAGTAACAGCGTCGTTATTTGTTCAAAAGAAACCTCTATCCAACCATCAGGCTGTGCCTCTTCTGATTCTGCAATGTGAAACTTGTCGCCATAGACATGATGTCCAGCGGCAGAACGATGAAGCAGATTTCCATATATCCTCTGATCTGTACGAGGAAGCTCAATAACCAGCGAAATATCTGGCCGGGTGGCAAGTCGAACAAAAGGATCATGATGCTCGGTTTCTCGAAGATAAGCGTTCAACATACGGCTTAACGTCTCCTGACGGGCAAGTTCGCTTGGGGAAATTACAGAAGGATACGCAGTCTGCCTGGATCGATCGATAGTGATATTATCCTTGGTCATAATGAATTATCATCCTTTCACAAATTATTGGAGCGGGAGTTGTACGGGAGCTTTTGGCTCATGAACCGCTGGACGGCGTACAGCAAGCGAAGCGGCGAGCATGACTGTCCCCATGACGAGAAATACCGCTGGAATTCCCCAGACACCTCCGATTAAAACCCCGATGGACGGTCCGACAATCTGACCAGCCATTAACATGCTGTTGGTAGCTCCAATGCGCACGCCCCGATCCTGATCGGTGGAGGATTTCAGCACATTGAGCATGACCGTCTGCAATAGGGCGCTGTAGAAGAATCCTTGTAGAAAACGTACAACCAACAGCCAGGCCACCCCGAGTGGCAGCGTATGTGCAAGCAGGCACAAGCCGCATAACAAACCAGCCAGCCGGAGATTACGTTCGGGTAAGTAACGATCGTTTCGCTTCCCCCACCACGATGCGCCAACCAGTTCGCCAACCGATGACATTGCGAGCAGAACCCCGACCGTAAGCGCTGCTGCACCTGAGGAAGGGACGATTTCACGAATAAACGGGGTGAACATCGTAAACGTTGCAAAATCTGCGAGCTTGAAAATGATGCCTGCGATAACGAGTCTTCGGGCAATAGGATGTGTAACCAGCGAAACGAAGGCATGGATAATTCCGCTCTTGTTCCTGTTTTTTCCACGGTTATTCGACATAGCTGCTGAAGGCTGCTGCTGTACCACAGGAGATACTTGATTATTGTTCTTGGCCATACGGGTCCGATGCGTCGTCGCCCCCGTTAATACGAGTGCGGCAAGCACAGCAAAACTCAATGTCAACGAGGCCGTAATGAACAATAGCGGACGACTTCCCCACGTGTTTACACATATGCTTCCAAGCAGTGGTCCAACGAGCAGGCCTGCTGCCGATGCCCGCTCCAACTGTCCGAGCGCAGATCCCTGCTTTTGGTCAGGGGCATGGGTTCCCACAAACGCACTGCTCGCATCGGATATGCCACCGAAAGCCCCCTGGCATAGACGGAACAAAAAGAATTGAAAGGGCGTCTGGGCAATGCCCATTAGAAACATGCTAAGGGCCAGTCCGACCAGCGCTCTGACAACCATCCATTTTCGACTCCAACGATCTCCGATCTTACCCCAAAAGGGAGTCAGCAGAGCATAGGACAGAGCAGGTGCAGATACGGACAGACCTGTCCACAGCAGCACTTCTTCCGGCGTTCCCGCGTTCAGATGCTCCATGTAGTACGGTATAAAAGGGCTGATTCCAGTCAGCCCGGCACTGGAAAGAAACCGTCCACCCCACAAAATGCGGACGCTCTGTTTCCATGCCATCTGAGACATCATGTGTTCACTTCACCACCTTGATTTTGGCAATTTGAAACCAATTGCTGATCAGATTATCAAGAATGATTCTCAATGTCAATCTTAATTTTTTCAAAAACTTTCCAAAAAATTTAGTGTTGACAGGAAAAAAAAGGATATGCATAATAGGCCCTGTGTCCAATTTTGAAAATGATAATCATTATCAATAAAACGATTTTGGACAACAATATGCCCAGAAAGCTGGTGTAAACACATGGAACAAAGTACTCTGCAAATCAAGGATCGCTCGCTTAAAGTTGCGGATTCCATTATCGATTGTATCGGTCAAACACCACTGGTTCGCTTGAATTCCCTGTTTGGATCTTCAGGACCGTCGGTGTATGCCAAGCTGGAAATGATGAACCCCGGCGGCAGCATGAAAGACCGACCTGCACGATACATTATCGAGCAGGGTCTGCGAGACGGAACGATCAAACCGGATACGCATCTCATCGAGAGCACTTCAGGAAATCTGGGAATTGGTCTCGCATTAACCGCCAAACGATATGGACTGAAATTCACCTGTGTGGTTGATCCGAAAATCACATCGACGAATCTGAGAATGATAACCTACCTC
The DNA here is from genome assembly GCF_042796655.1 of Paenibacillus sp. NPDC057886. Lineage (NCBI taxonomy): Bacteria > Bacillati > Bacillota > Bacilli > Caryophanales > Paenibacillaceae > Paenibacillus > Paenibacillus sp. NPDC057886. Next base: position 708,335 of record NZ_JBHVMZ010000001.1, read on the forward strand.
GGGGCACAGGTTGACATGGTGACTGAACCTGACGAACACGGAAGTTATTTGCAAGCCCGCATTCGCAGGGTCAAGGAATTAGCCAGTCAAGACCCGGCAGGTTACTGGATCAACCAGTATGCCAACCCTTTGAACTGGCAAGCTCACTATCATGGTGCAGGTCAGGAGATCGTGGAGCAGATGGAAGGACAGATAGACGTACTGGTGTGTGCAGTGAGTACGACTGGAAGCATTCTGGGCATATCCCGCCGCGTGAAAGAGGCAAATCCGCATGCGCGGATCGTAGCCGTTGATGCAGTCGGCTCGATCATTTTTGGCACACCATCCCGTCAGCGTGAACTGCCGGGTATCGGCGCCAACCGGGTCCCTGAGTTATTCAGCCCAAACGAGATTGACCAAGTTATTCATGTGGATGATCGGGAATCTGTGCTGGGATGCCAGAAGCTGCTGGAACGGGAAGGCATTTTCGCTGGAGGTTCGTCTGGATCACTGGTTGCTGCACTGGAAAAACTGGTTCCAACCTTGCGGCCTTCAGCCAAGGTGGTTACTGTCTTCGCAGATCGAGGAGAACGTTATCTGGACAGTGTATATGACGAGCAATGGGTCAAACAATTGCCGCCAAGCCAAATGATCAAGAGTATATAAAAATTTATCTCGGAGGAGAGATCAGATATGAGTACCGTTCAGGATCATAGCCTTTTGTATATGAGTAAACAGGATATTATAGATCTGGGAGGGCTGTATTCAGAGCCATATGTCAAAGCAGTAACCCGTGCACTGGAGCTTCATGCCAAGCGGGATATCGTGCAGCCGTTGAAGCCTTATCTGCGGGTTAACGAGGAGAGCAGCCATATTGCCGATCGCATTATTGCGATGCCTGCGTATGTAGGTGGCGATGTAGCGATCAGTGGTCTCAAGTGGATTGGGAGCAAACATGATAATCCGGTCAAGCGTCATAAGGAACGTGCAAGCGCTCTTATTATCCTCAATGATCCTGAAAGCAATTATCCGGTGGCGGTGATGGAAGGCAGCGTCATCAGCGGGATGCGCACAGCTGCGGTTACAGCTATCGGGGCAAAGTATTTAGCCAGAGAAGGATTCCATACAGTGAGCGTGATTGGTTGCGGGGTGATCGCCAGAATGCAGATTATCTCACTGCTTGAACAATTTGACTCTATTCGGACCATCCATCTGTATGACCTGAATGCCGATACGGCCCGCCAGCTTGCCGATGAAATTGGTTCGCGTTTTGATCAGGTTGAAGTGCTGGTGGAAGATTCGTCAGAACAAGCGGTACGACAAGCGGATGTACTCGTAACGGCTACGGTAGCCTCATCGCCGCATATTCCATATGAATGGATTGCCAAAGGTACATTTGTCAGCAACATCTCGATCATGGATTTGCACAAGGATGTATTTACGCAGGCAGACAAAGTGGTCGTGGACGACTGGGATCAATCCAACCGGGAGAAAAAGATTATTAATCAGCTGGTGCTGGAAGGCAAATTCTCCCGTGAGCAGCTTCACGCTGAACTCGGCGAGATCCTGATTGGGGAAAAGCCAGGACGCGAACATGAGGATGAGATTATTGTGCTGAACCCGATGGGGATGGCGATTGAGGATATTTCCAGTGCGGCAGAGATGTACACAAGAGCCGTTGAACAAGGAAAGGGCACTCGCTTATGGTTATAGAGTTGAATACATGGCGTATGCCTCAGGTCAAAAGAGTTCGTGAGCACCTATTGGCACTGAAAGAACAGCAGACCGAACCGGTATGTGCCTACATCCGGGATGTAACAGCACTCGTCGCTCATGTGCGTCAACGTGTACAATCCATGCCGGAGTCCAGCCAGCTGTTCTATGCCATCAAAGCCAACTCGGAAGAAGAGGTGCTTCAAGCGCTGGCACCGGTGGTGCATGGTTTCGAAGTGGCATCTTTGGGCGAGATCGTGAAGGTGAGACAAATCTCTGCGGATATTCCGATTCTGTTCGGTGGACCAGGCAAGACGGAAGCCGAGCTTCGGGGAGCAATAGAGCATAAAGTGCAGCTTATTCATGTGGAGAGTATGCACGAGCTGAACAAGCTGAACGAGATTGCCAGTCAAAATGACGTTCGGATATCCGTATTGCTGCGGATTAACCTGAAGGGTCCACTGCCGCAGGCGACACTGGCGATGGGTGGTCGTCCGACCCAGTTCGGGATCGACGAGGTTGTGCTGCCGCAAGTCATGAACCAGCTCCGACATTTGCCACATATTCAGGTCGAAGGGTTTCATTTTCACTCCCTTTCGAACAATCTGGATGCGGAGCAGCATGTGAAATTGGTTGAGTATTATTGCACGATCGCGCGGGATTGGGCGAGGCAATATGGATTCACGTTGCGGTATTTGAATGCTGGGGGTGGAATTGGTGTGAACTATGCGCATCTGGAGCAACAGTTCGACTGGAACACATTTGTGAATGGGATCGCACCGGTATTGCAAAAGGAACTGCCTTCGGAAACGACTTTATTGTTCGAGTGTGGGCGTTACCTCACTGCATCAAGTGGGTATTATGCAACCGAGGTGCTGGACGTTAAAGTCAACCACGGCAAAACCTATGTCATCGTGCGCGGCGGTACACATCATTTCCGCCTGCCCGTTTCCTGGCAGCACAGTCATCCGTTTGAGGTGATTGAGGTGGAGAACTGGACGCATCCGTATGACAGACCCGAGGTGAAGGAAGCCGCTTTTACAGTGGCAGGCCAGTTATGTACTCCGAAAGATATTTTGGCAAGTGATATTACGTCAGGCAGAGTTCGGGCAGGAGACATTTTGCTGTTCCACTTCGCGGGCGCTTACGGGTGGGCGATCTCGCATCATGACTTTTTGAGTCATCCACATCCGCAGCACATTTATTTGCAGTAACACATGAACGGTTGGAGGCAGTGCAATCATGGGAGGTGTCTTATGAACGGTCTAACAGCATCGTTGGTCAGGTCCGAAGAGTGGATACGGGTGCGGCGACGTATTTTCAGGCAATTGGTGGAGTCGTTTCTGTATGAGCAAATCTTGAGTGAACCGGTGATTCGGCATCAAGCGCAGCAAGAGTATACACTGCGAGGGGAGACGGAGACAGGAGAGAAGGTGCAATACACCTTTTGGGCTGTACGAAAAGAGAGCTTTGACCGCATTCGATTGTCAGATAAACCGATTATGCGGATAACATCAGAAGAACGAGCAGAGGCGGATTCCATCCCCCGCTTCCTGCTGGAAATTGCTGCGCATATTCCCACATCCGAAGCTCAGCTGGCGCAATTCATGGATGAGCTTCAGCAAACCCATTTGAAGGACACACTGTCCGTGCGATGGCGTTCTGTTCAGCCCGAACCGCGGGTATCTGAATATGACGAGTGGGAATCCGCCCTGATTGAAGGGCATCCGTATCATCCTTGTTACAAATCCAGAGTTGGATTCACGCTCTCTGACAATGAAGCCTATGGGCCGGAGTTCGGACCCGAATTCAAGCTGGTCTGGATTGCGATGAAACAGGATGCAGCCCAAATATCCATTTCCTCCTCGCTGGACACCTATGCAGAGTTTATCCATATCGAGCTGGGAGAGGAACTGCAGGCATTCAAGTTGATTTTGCACGAAGCTATCTCGAGTGAGAAGTTGAAATGGAGCTCCAATGCCATTGTCGATGCCGAGATGAGAGTGAATACGGATGGGGATGCAAGTGTGGATGCATATGTATTTGTTCCCGTGCACCCTTGGCAGTGGGAGCGAATTATTTCAGTGGCGTGTGCGGAGCAGCTCCGAACAGGGGAGATTGTGTATCTGGGCCAAGCAGGAGACACGTATCGTCCCCAACAATCCATTCGCACATTGTCGAATGTGAGTCATCGCGATAAACCGTACGTCAAACTGCCGTTGAATATGGTGAATACGTCATCCGGACGAATTCTGGCACAGCATACGATCATGAATGCGGCCCGTATCTCGGACTGGCTTGGTCGTGTGGTTGCGGAAGATTCATTTTTGCAAGATGAGCTTGGTCTGATAGTGCTGAAGGAGATTGCGGGGGTATCGTACCATCACCAGAAACTGCCCAATGTGCTGGAGCAAAAAATATACGGATCACTCGGGGCGATCTGGCGGGAAAGCCTGCATCCGCGCTTGATGGCAGGAGAAGATGCTTTGCCATTCAATGCTTTGTGTTATCTCGATCAGCAGGGCACTCCGATTATTAAACCATGGGTAAGCGAATATGGCCTGGATCGCTGGGCCCGGCAATTGCTGAAGGTTGCGGTGGTACCCCTGATACATCTGCTGTACGCACATGGAGCTGCACTGGAATCGCATGCACAGAATATGATCATCGTGTTGAAAGAGGGATGGCCCAGCCGGATTGCTCTTAAGGATTTCCATGACGGAATCCGTTACTGCCCATCCATTCCTCACCCGCTTGCATACCCGGATATTGAATATCCGCCTGCCAACCATCAGCGGGTGAATCGCAATTCGTTTGTGGAGAAGGAAGACCCTTCCGAGGTGAAGGACTTTATGTTGGACGCGTTGCTTTTTATCAACCTGACCGAAGTGGCATTTTTCCTGGAGAAGCATTTTGTCTTGAGCGAAAAGCAATGGTGGCGCATGGCGGCCGAAGTGATTTTGAATTACCAGGATCGGTTCCCAGAGTTACAGGCGCGATTTGAACAGTTTGACGTTTTTGCACCCGAGATTGAAGTGGAACAACTGACCAGACGGCGAATTCATGAAGGGCCGGGGGATTGTGTGCACCGGGTAAGTAATCCACTGCATGTCTACAGGCCAGTGCGGCAGGATTAATCAGGAGGGGAGGATTGCATGCGCATGGAAAGAACGAGAATATCTGAATATCAGAGCCATGACGAGGATCAGGATAGACAACCTTTTTGCATGGAGGAATCATCTAGTCACTCAGGAAATGGTGTTGCAAGTTCTAGACTTGCAGTGGAGAAGGAGCATTGGCAAGAGCAGCAAAGAAAGCTGTACATCGCAGCTCTGTCTTCACAGCACTATACCGATGCACGCAGACGCATATTCAGGCAGTTGGTTGAATCCTTGATGTACGAAGGTGTTATGGAATATACCTCAAAGGAGGAGCAGGGGTTCAACGTTTGGGAAATGGAGGGTCTTGGTCTGAACGGCGAACGGGTTATCTACAAATGCAGGGGAACAAGGCATCTTACCTTTGGTCGTTTGCGGCTGAACCATGAACCGATTACAAGACGTGTCTATGTGGATGATATCCCAGCTTCAAAAAGGTGCTGCATCCAAAAGGGAGAACGTATTCAGCCTGGAACTACAATTGGGCAAGAAGCGGGGTCGATTTCTCTATTTTTGCTGGAAGTTGGACCAGCGATAGGCGCGGATGAAGGGAAGCTGCTGCATTTTGTTAAAGAACTGGAGCAGACGCTGATCAATGACACACTGGCGCGATATGTACGAGCTGAGCGGCAGACGGATCTACATGCTCTTCCCGATGAGGATTGGGAAAGTGGAATTATCGAAGGTCATCCATACCATCCGAGTTATAAATCCCGTATTGGGTTCCAAATTGAAGATCAGCTTGAATATGGACCCGAGTTCGGAGGATGGATTAGACCGATATGGGTCGGAATTCATAAGCAATACGCACGGATAAGTCATGGCGCGAATGAACATGGACCGGCTACAAGGGAATGGCTTCTGGATCAACTTGGCGAACAAGTGTTGGAACAGTTCCTCACTTCACTACAGGAAATGGGCGCTGATCCGGCAGCGTATGTGATGATGCCAGTCCATCCGTGGCAATGGCGAACTACGATCAGTTCCGTTCTTGCAGAAGACATTCGTAACAGGAGCATCGTACTGCTTGGTAGCAGCAAAGACCGATATACGGCTCAACAGTCGATCCGCACGCTAGCTAACCGATCACGTCCTCATTCACCGTACTTGAAGCTGTCGCTCAGTATGATCAATACGTCTACAGGCAGGGTGATCGCCCCACATACGGTGGAGAATGCACCTCGCATTACCGACTGGCTGCAGGGAATTAGCAAGCAAGATCCCTACCTGAGGGATGAGCTGCGTGTCATTCTTCTGGGAGAGATTGCAGGCGTTGCATATGACAATCCCCAGATACCGGATGCTTTGAAGCCCCTCTCATATGGCGTGCTGTCCTGCATTTGGAGGGAAAGTGTACATTCCCGACTGGAACCGGGTGAATCAGCGATTCCGTTTAATGCATTGGCTACACTGGACCATGCAGGGCGGCCGGTGATTGATCCTTGGGTGAAAAAGCTGGGTGCTGATGAATGGCTGTCCGAGCTGCTGCTGACTTCGGTACGACCGCTCATTCACTGGTTGTTCGCTCATGGGATTGCCCTGGAATCTCATGCACAGAATATGCTGCTTATTCACCGGGAAGGCAGGCCCTCGCGCATTGCCCTGAAGGATTTTCACGATGGAATTCGATTTACAAGAGAGGCACTTGCCGATCCAAAGCTCTGTCCAGCGCTTGTCGAGGTACCGGAATATCACCGCCGTGTGAACCGTAATTCATTCCTGGAGACGGAGGCACCGACAGAAGTGCGGGATTTCATACATGATGCCTTTTTCTTTATCAATCTTGGAGAACTGGCTTTGTTCATGCACGAGCATTACCAGATCAGAGAGCAGACCTTCTGGAACAGTGTTCGTAAGATCATTACCGACTATCAACAGCGTTTCCCTGAATTTCACACACGTTACGAATTGTATTCCTTGTTTGATCCTGAGATCGGAGTAGAGCAATTGACGAAGCGTCGTTTGTTTCCAGATGATGAATTGCGCATTCATCAGGTTCCGAATCCACTGGTGCACCCGATTATGGATAAATATGGGTTGTATGAGGATGAATTAAAAAATAGTATATGAGATCAAAAGAATATTGCATGGACAGAAACTGGAATTGTGGGATATTGTTTTAATAATGATAATCATTATTGATTAGGTTATTAAATAGGATCAGGGGGTTGGATGGAATGCAAGTAGAGAGAAAGAGGATTGGAATGAAACCATGGGTACATTTTGCTATGTTGGCGGTACTGATGCTGGTGCTCGCGGGTTGTGGAAATTCGGGATCGGGTGCCGCCAATGGTTCAGCAGCGGAAACAGCTCCCACGGAACCAAAGCAAGAAGAAACTGTAGCCAATACTGGAGATACACGTACCGTCAAAGATGCATATGGTGAGGTTCAGGTTCCGGCAAATGCGAGTCGAATTGTGGTACTGGACATTGGGGCATTGGATAATTTGCTCGAGTTGGGCATTACACCTGTAGGCGCACCTTCTATCCTGGCAGCAGGCGATCCTTACCCGGCTTATCTGAAAGGCACAGAAGGTATTGAGAATATCGGATCGGTAAATGAACCAAGCCTTGAGGCTATCGATGCACTGAAGCCGGACTTGATCATTGGTAATAAAGATACACATGATGCTATCCATGATCAGTTAAAACAAATCGCTCCTACGGTGTTTGTAGAAACACTCGGGGTTACGTGGAAAGAAAATCTGCAGCTTCATGCCGATGCTGTAAACAAGCCGGAAGAAGGCAAGAAGCTGTTGGATACATATCAGCAGCGCATTGAGGAATTGAAGTCCGCACTTGCAGGCAAGGATGCCAAGGAAGTATCGCTGTTCCGTCCGCGTGAAGACAAAATTCAGGTCTATCTGAAAGAAACCTTTGCAGGTACGATTATGGAAGATGCCGGAATTGTTCGTCCCGCAGCACAGCAGGATGCAGGCTTCTCCAAGGATATTACGGAAGAACAGATTGCTGATCTTGATGGTGACGTAATCTTCTGGTTTAACCGTGAGCCGGATGCATTCGCCAAGCTGGAAAAAAGTAAATTGTGGGCGACGTTGAAAGGAGTCCAAAATCAAGCGGTGCACCCGGTAGACTGGGAGTACTGGATGAGTGGATTGGGCATTCAGGCTGTAAACAAGGTTGTGGACGACCTGAGCACGTATGTAGCCAACTAAACGCAAAACAAAACATTCTGCACCTTTTCCAGAGACAATGGATTGGAAAATCAGTACATTATCGATTGCAATTATGCTTTCAAGTGGTCATAGCTTAACTGTAAAATTGGGTCGTCGAATGTGACGATCCAATTTTTCTGATTTTTCTGCATATGGCTCGTTTCACGCTATATTCGTGGTCTATATTCTTTCCCTATTATATATAGAAGGAAAAATTTTTACAGTCCGTTTTTATAAGTGATTTATACAATATATTTTGAGTACATAAAATAGGCAGTATGCAGGTCGGAGGTATAAAAATGAACACAAACACCAGGTTTAAAATCACTGGTTTAGCAACGATCATCGTGTTGACAGTTCTCGCGTTTCTATTCAGCATCATGTATGGCATCGTACAGATTCCAGTGCGTTCAGTTGTGGATGCGTTCTTTGCCTTTGACGGATCGCGTGAACACCTGATTATTCAAACCGTCAGGCTGCCAAGAGCAGTTATTGCCGCAGTAGTTGGCAGCTCACTGGCTGTGGCCGGGTGCCTGATGCAGGCCATTAGCCGCAATGCCCTGGCAGGTCCTGAGCTGTTCGGCATTAATTATGGGGCTGCACTTACGGCGGTGCTGGCTTCCTTTTGGCTGGGAACGACATCGCTGCAATTGTTTGCATGGTCTGCTCTGTTGGGGGCGGCGGTTGCAGGCGTGCTGGTTTTCCTTCTTAGTTCCACGGGCAGACAACCCTTATCTTCAGTTAAGCTTGTCCTGGCAGGGGCTACATTAAATTTGTTATTTGCTTCATTGACACAAGGCATTCTCATCCTGAATGAGCAATCCCTGGATACGATGCGCTTCTGGTTGGCAGGTTCATTGACAGGCAGGGATCTCGATCTTTTTATTCAGATCCTGCCTTATCTGATTATTGGCATCATCTGTGCATTTTCATTGAGCAGTCAATTGAACATTTTTGGTCTGGGAGATGAAGTCGCGCAGGGGCTGGGTCAGCGCATGAAGATGATTAGGATCATCTGTATTATCGCCATTGTTCTGCTGGCTGGCAGTGCCGTGGCACTTGCCGGACCCATCGGATTTATCGGGTTGGCCGTTCCGCATATTGCAAGATCGATCATAGGCAGTGACTATCGCTGGGTAGTTCCGTACTCTGCTGTTCTAGGGGCACTACTGCTGCTCACAGCAGATATTGGGGCGAGATTTGTGTTGCCTGGGCAGGAAATTCCTGTTGGGGTGGTCACAGCCTTTTTCGGTGCACCGTTCCTCATCTATCTGGCCCAAAGAAAGGAGAGATCGATATGATTTCTTCTATTATAAAGAGACGTGCATTCACCATTATTCTGATTCTCTTGCTGTTGAATGTTGGAGCGCTCGTGCTTAATGTAATGTTGGGAGATCGCTCTATTCCTCCGGGAGAAGTATTGCGCAGTCTGATGGGCAGGGGAGATCAGGAATATCACTTCACGATTCATCAGTTAAGGCTGCCCCGGGTACTGACCGGTTTTCTGGTTGGGTGCGGTCTGGCATTGGCGGGTACAATTTTACAGGTCATTACGAGAAATCCTCTGGCATCACCTGGCGTGATCGGTTTGAATTCGGGTGCGGCCGCGGCGGTGGTTGCCGTCATGGTGCTGGTTCCTACTTTTCCGATGCGGCACATGCCGTGGATTGCCTTCATTGGAGCCTTTCTCGCGGCCACGGTAATCTATGGATTGTCATGGAGAAAAGGAGAGGCGAGTTCCACGGTACGCATGCTGCTGATTGGTGTGGGCATATCTGCAATGGCAGGTGCGTTAATCACATATTTGCTGACGGTGGGCAAAATATTCCGGGTCTCCCAGGCATCCGTGTGGATGGCAGGCAGTTTATACGGACGAACATGGGAACACTTTTGGCCCTTATTACCGTGGGTGCTAATTCTGCTTCTTCTATTAATATGGATGTCCAGAAGACTCGATATGTTTCTGCTGGATGTCCAGTCGGCTGCCGGGTTGGGTCTGCGGGTGGAGACCATGCGTGTGTTGTTCCTTCTGATGAGTGTAGGACTCGCCGGGTCTGCGGTGTCGATGGCAGGAACGATTGGCTTTGTTGGCTTAATGGCTCCTCACATGGCAAAACATCTGGCGGGCAGCCGGAGTCTCGTTCGCTTGCCGATTGCGGCGTTGCTTGGAGGACTGATCGTCATGCTCGCAGATCTGGCAGGACGGATATGGTTTGCTCCGTATGAGATTCCTGCCGGATTAATTACGGCGATTATCGGGGCTCCATATATGATGTATTTGCTGTTACGACGCAGAGGGATATAATGAAGAAAAGGATTCAGAATGCAAGAAAGGCTGGTGCATTTTTTCATGCCATCATATGTGAACGAAGCCAATCTAATCTATCTTTTATCTTCAGTACGTAAACGAAAGTTTCCTATGACCCGACAAGCCAAACATGTTCGGGTTCCTGTATACATATTATGCTTTATTACAGAGGGCGAAGGGGGTGTTGTACTGGATGGTGCGCTACAGAAGGTTCGTCCTCTCCAGTTATATTTGCTTGTACCTGGCATGATTGTGGAATTCCCGGAACAAGGCAGTACGTTTGAATATTATGGTATATGGTTTGAACCGATCCGGCTAACCAAGACCAGAGGTAGATATGAAGCATTGCCTTCCTTGTCCTTATCCGGTGCACTCTCACCAGGGCACATTCCCGTGCATCATCCGCAACAGATCCTTCAACAGATCGTGCAGTTGTATCATCACAGTGGGCAGGAACGAAATCGGGATTCATTGAATTTGAGAATTCAGTTAGAGCAATTGATCCAGAATATTATGAAGAATGAATCGGAACAGCAGAGTACCGTAATGGATGAACGGGTTGAACGGAGCATCGTTTATATGGAGCAGCACTATACGGACAAAGTAAGCATTGAACAGCTGGCTGAAGCAGCAGGTGGCATGCCGCCGGTTGCTTTTTCACGTTTGTTCCGAAGTGAAACCGGTTTGCCGCCAGTCGAGTACCTGAGCAATGTACGCATGACCCGTGCGAAGCAAATGTTGAATATGAAGAACAGTCGAGTGAAGGAAGTGGCAGCTGCGGTCGGTTTTCGAAGTGAATTTTACTTTAGTCGCATGTTTCAGCGCATGGTGGGTGTATCACCTACATTATATATGAAGCGAGGCAAGTTAAAGGTGGCTGTAGCATCCTCGCTCGGATTCGACGACCATCTGAAATCCGTTGGAATCGAGCCGGTCTGTGTGGTGGATTTATTCCAGTATCCAGGTCAGAGCAATGAGCAGTATGCGGAACAATTGCACGAACAACTGCTGGAATTGGAGCAGTCCAATCCGGATATGATCATCGCCGATCATTATCATACAGCGTTCAGAGAGCAGTTCAAACAAACGGCTGCGCCTGTATTTCTGGATTTCTCTGTGTGGGACTGGAAAGGAAACTTTGAGAAAATTGCCGAGTTGGTGAACCGGGAACGCGAGGCTGCGGAGATGCTGACACGTCTGGATGTGCAGATTGAGACAACAGGCCAGACATTGCGCCGGATGCTGGGCCAGGAACGGATCACCATCATGCAAGTGAGCCACCGGACGATTGGCATTCAGGGCAGGGTGAATCATCCGCTCAATGAATTGGTATACGGCGAGCTTGGTCTGCGCCCGGGCAATCAGGCACCAGCAGAACTGTGGCGAATGGAGCTGCAACCGGAGGCCATGCCTGTATTGGAGACGGAACATCTGTTAATTCATCATCATCATATTCTCGCTGGTAGTGACAAAATGTATGACGAGTTGACCAGAACGCCCGTATGGCCCCAGATTGCGGCGGTGAAGGATGGAAAAGTTAAGCGTATTCCCAATTGGTTTGTGATGAGTTGGACCCCGCTGGGTAGACAACGAATCATGCATGAATTAATGGCAGCCGTGGGTGAACATCAACAGCGATAAATAGCGCTGAACGGGTAGCATTTTCAACAGGGAGCGCACTGCAATTGGTAGTCTACTCATGTCAGGGAGAGTGAAGAATGAGACGGATTGGGCAAGGAAGAACGGCTGAGATTTATGAGTACCCATCAAATCAGATTATGAAATTATACCATGCGGATTTTCCAACCGAAGCTGTCCAGAATGAGTTTCGAATTACCGAGGCAGTATTCCAAAAGGGCTTACCTGTGCCACAGGCAAGGTTGTTTATGGATGATGTATCGCGTAAAGGGATTATATTTGAACGGATTGAAGGCAATACGATGTTATCCCTCATGATTCAGAAACCCGTGCTGATCGAAGAGCTATCGCGTCAAATGGCAGTCTGTCATCATAGCCTTCACGTGCAGCAGGATGATGAAGGAGCACTCCCCACACAAAAGCAGATTCTTACTGGAGCCATTCGAAATACCTCTCTATTGTCAGAAGAGGATAAGACGCGGGTAATTGCTTATTTGTCGTCTCTTCCAGAGCGAAAGCAAATTTGTCATGGCGACTTTCATCCCGATAATGTCATGTTGAATGAAATGAGAGATCAATATTGGGTTATAGACTGGATGACAGGCATGTCGGGTGATCCAGCGGGTGATGTGGCACGAAGCTGGGTAATATTAATGAGCGGCACGTTGCCGGAGGATACAGACCCAGCTGTTCATAGGGGATTTGAATTGGCTCGCCATGTAATGCTGGATCATTATATCAAGCATTACATCCAGATTTCCGGGATATCCCGCCAGGAGTTGGATGCCTGGATTCTGCCTGTCGCGGCTGCACGTTTAGACGAGAGGTTACCTGCAGTGGAAGCGGATCAGTTAATCAAGCTTGTGCAGGATCGTATTCGTCTGCTGAAATGACATTTTTAGTTTAACTAACAAGGATAACGAGGTGAAGAAATCCATGCTGAACGCATTAAAGGCCATACAATCTTACAAGACAGGCCATCTCCCGGAGGAAGAGCAGCCAACGTGGTTGCAGCTACTGGCAGCGGCAGAGCAGCCGAATATTAACCTGGAACGCATTCATTCCATAGCTGAATTGAAAGGCACGAATCCGGTACTGGATTACGTAGAACGCACACTCCAGGTGCTGGAGCAGCTTCAAGTTTCTTTTTGGATGCGAGAAATTCTGGAGGATGTGCTGGTCTGGTCGGAAACGGCAAAGGCAGGATCACCAAAACAGCGGCGAAAATGGCAGAAACAGGGGGTTAACCTGTTCGTGCACAATGTGGGTTCAGCACAGTTATATGACATGTACGGAAGTGTTGGAAATTTGCATGGCAAGCAAGACCATCGTGAGGAGAAAAATTCATCTCGGTCGGAATCCCTGAGTGATTTATCAAATGATGATCCAAGTGGTAGTACACAAACTGCACACACTGCACATGGTTCACCCACACCTCGGCATGAGATCATTCGTACCCTTATTGCCACACACGGACTTATTGGTCAGTACATCAGAGGAGAAATCCCATTTGCCGAAAATGCCCCGCTGCACTCGTTCATAACTCAAGGGTGGCTGACCGCAGATGAATTGCAGGCCATCCTGATGGTGCTGAATGAATGCGTCATTGCAGGCGTTGAACCAGCGCTATGGAATCAAGTTCAGACTGAAGTGCATCGTATCGTAGGCTGGATCATTACAGAACCAGATCATACAGACTGGAATGTGAAGGAACGGCTGTCACGCTTGCGGAGCTCGTCTATACGTCAAGGAGAAGCGATGGATGAAGCGTATGCCAAACTTCAAGCCGAGCTTGATTTGGATAAACTACTCGCTCCATTGGCTCATCGAACCTTATGGTATGTGGAGTCAGCGCTGCACGATTTTTCGTTGCAGGAGATGGTTAAGATCTTCCTTTTGACGCTGCACAGTGAAGCAATGGAGCAACAAATGGATGTTGTGAGGCATATCAGCTTTGAACCATTAATGAATACGATGTATTACGATTACAAGGGTGTCAAGAAACTGAATATTTACAAGAAACGAATGATCGAAAAGTACCTGGAGCAATATTCATGGGAGCAGATTGAAGCTGGTGAGACAATCGTTTATCCTCACTTGATACATCGAATTGAACGGCATCCGAATTTACGGGATACGTTATTTGTGACATTTGAATTTTCCCCGGCGGCCGAGAAGCTGATTGCGTTCTGTATTGAGGCAGAAAAGTCTCCGTTATATGAGAAGGCTGTGCTGTTGTTATTTGACCTGTTCGGATTGCGACGGGATGCATATGATCGATTCCATAATGAAGAGACGTACCTGGCCGACATGAACAGCTCAGGTGATTACAAGAAAGTACTGCTGGATTATATGGTTGGCAAACGAGTGCTCGATATCGGTCCCGGCGGCGGAATATTGCTCGATCTGATTGAGCAGGAACGACCTGAGATGGAACCAATCGGCATTGATATTTCAGCGAATGTCATTGAGGCATTGGAGCGCAAAAAGCAGCGGGAGGCACATCGCTGGCAAGTATTGAAGGGGGATGCTCTTCAACTGGATCAATACGTGCAGTCAGGCACGGTGGATACGATTATTTTTTCATCCATTCTGCATGAGCTGTATTCGTATATTGAACGTGACGGACGAAGATTTAATAGGGATACCGTCGTTGCTGTACTGAGAAGTTCGTTTAATGTGTTGTCCCCCGGGGGCCGTATTCTGATCCGGGATGGCATTATGACCGAACCCGAAGCACAGAAGCGCCGAATTCGTTTCCTTGAACCGGACGGGATGCTTTGGCTGGAGCGCTACGCGCAGGATTTCCAGGGACGCAGTATCGAATTCGAGCGAATCTCTGAGAACGAGGTGGTGTTGGATATCAATGATGCCATGGAATTTCTGTACACCTATACTTGGGGCGAAGAAGCGTATGTACATGAAATTCAGGAGCAATTCGGCATATTTACCCCGTCAGCATATGAAGACTGTATTCGCGAAGCGCTGGGTGATCAAGCCGTGATTATAACGTTCCGACACTTTCTTCAGGGAGGATATACGGAGGCGCTTGGAGAACGAATACTATTTATGGATGAACAGGGTCAACCTGCACCTTTGCCAGACAGCACCTGCCTGATTGTGATTGAAAGAAGAAAGGAATGGCGGACAGATGACAAATGAAGCCAACACGGCTTTATATTTTGTAAGGCACGCAGAGTCTGAATATATGGAAGGGAAGGAACGCGAGCGAGGTCTGACGGAACAAGGAAAAAGAGATGCGGCTAGCGTTGCGGGTTTGCTCCATCGGGAGCAGATCCAGTTGTTTTATTCCAGTCCTTACAGACGGGCAGTGGATACCATTCAGGGATTAGCCGAAGTGTCAGGCGGCATTGTGGTCACCGAAGAAGATTTGCGTGAGCGCCAGCTGTCTGGTCCTGAAGTGAAGCATGAACATTTTCGGAAAGCCAAACAAAGGCTTTATGATGATCCTGCATTTGCCTATTCAGGTGGAGAATCTGGCGAAGTAGCTGGGGCACGGGCAATCGCTGTTATACAGCGAATTTTGGATAGGCATGCGGGACAAAAAATAGTGATTGGCACCCATGGAGATATCATGACCCTGATTTTCAATTACTATGATCCGTCCTATGGTTATGACTTCTGGGCAAATACAACGATGCCGGACATCTACAAACTGGAGTTTGACCGTGAAGGCAGGTTGGTCCAGGTAACTCGATTGTGGCAGGAACAGGTTTAGTTCTTTGAAATATGCGTTCTATAGATGAAAGGGGGAAAATCGCCAAATGAAGATTATATTTATGCCGAATACGTACACTGTTGAAGAGCTGAGAATCCCTGAATTGCACGATCGAACGTACTGCATATTTGATCTAGAGGGCACAGGGATCGATCCGGCTGAGGAGAGTGTGACTCAATTTGGTGCGATGTATTACAAAAAAGGAGAATCATTAGATTCATCGTTCACTTCACTTGTACGTGCGTCTAAACCGATTCCAGAAGCGGTGGCGAAGTTAACGGGCATTTCAAATGAGGATATGATCCAGGCTCCCTCGTTCGCAGAAGCATACCACGCTTTCTTGGCATTCATCGGGGATAAGGTATTAGTCACGCAGGCGGGTTATGAGTATGATTTGCCCATTTTGAAACGACATTGTGATATGAATGGACTGCCGATGTTTACCAATCCGGTTTTGGATACAAAAGCGATGTTTACTTATATTCATCCTGAAATCTCCGAGGTTATCTCTACCGATTTCCTGATCCGGTATTATGACCTGAATACAGACGGAATTCACAGGCACAATGCCTTGGCCGATTGTGGTGTGATTGCTCGTATATTTGAACATGTCCTGAACGAATATCAGGATCTTGTATTGGAACATTTTACTGCGGATAGGGAACGTGAGATGAAGCGTTTTGTGATTCCTGAGATGTATTTAACAGCACCGATTGGAGGAGGGAAGCCAGATGAGTAGAGTGGATGCGGATAAATTGCTGGCTGATATGAATGAAGGGCGGATTCTTAGTCAGCAGACATTCGAAGGACTGGATGTGGAAGCCTATCTGGATCAACGGGATGCTTCCGAATTTGCCGATGAATGGATGCAGGGAACTGGCTTTCAAACGAACGATTGCTCTTGCGGGCGATCCTGAACTGGCGGGATATGTCAGTGATGATATTGGGTTGATTGGTGCTGCTCTGTTACAGGACGAAATGAAGGATTTATTTGTTATGCAATTACTTGAACGTTATCAACAAGGTACATTACGCCTGCGTTAAGCGGGGGTGACGGTCAAAATATTGGACGGAAAGTTGTGGCAGTCCCTTCCGGCCGTTAAAAATAAACATGTGTACCTGATGGAAAGATCGCACTGGCAATCGGGAGCCGTGATAGCCAATTCAATGAAGATTGATGATCTCTTGCAAAAAATGACTCCATAGGCATACGCAACACGGGCGAACCGCGCTTAGAGCCGATTAATTAGGTTTGACAGTAACGTCTATTCCAAGATTATTCATATATTACCAAGACAAATCAAAGTCAATACTAAAATAACTAAAAACATTACCATGGTAATGTAATATTAATTCTTAGTAAAATGATTTATAATAATGGCAAAGGAGTTGGGGGGGAAGAAATGAGCGTAAGAGGGGCAACCAAAGAAGCAATTTTGACTGCAAGCATCCAGTTATTTAATAAATATGGATTCGATCAAGTTACGATCAATCAAATTTGCAAAGAGATCAATGTGACCAAGACCGCGTTTTATTATCATTTCAAATCCAAGGATGAGTTGATTTCCGAGGTTTTTTCGTTTGACAATATGATCTCCAACAATGATGTACTGGACATTCTGTCCGTCATCGATTACGCCGATCAGGCGATAAAATGCATGGAGATTTACGTGAAGCACATGGTTCGTTTGGGAGTCGAATTGACGAAGGAAAATTACAGGGTCCACCTTCGGAATCAGACCCTTCCGCTCGATAAAGGCAAGTCATCACTATTGAGCAGCGTTATTCCCACGTTGGTACAACGGGCCAAAGACGCGGGTCAAATCAAAAATCCGGCGAGCGCAGAGGATTTGCTTGATTCGATGTGTATAATAGCCAATGGAGTCATTCTGAATTGGGCCATAATGGGCGGCAGCTTCGATATTCTTGAAGAAACCAGAAAACGTTTTGAAATTTTGCTGGTTGTGTAAGCCAAATAGGTATTGTGAAAAGTAACGCTTCTCTCAAAAGAGGGGGCGTTTTTTAGTCTTTTGATACTATTTTAAATATTTATTTCAATAAAAACTTTACCTCGGTATTTACTTTCTTTACCTTATGCAATATAATTCGAATATTCCTTCGGATTGGAGAGGTTAGATATGGAACCCAACAAAGCAAAATTGATACTGGTTATAGGTGGTACAGGAACACAAGGCGGCAACGTAGCTCGCGAGTTGTTAAAGCACGGTCATCGCGTACGGATCCTGACTCGGAACCCGGAGTCGGTTGCTGCTCAAGCGATAGCGTCTAAAGGTGCGGAGTTGATCCAGGGAGACTTGGCTGATGCGGCATCGCTTGAATCTGCCATGGACGATGTATCGGCAATCTTCTCAGTGCAGTACGCCGATCCCTACGATCAGACAGTTGAACCGCGAAATGCCGCAAATATGGTCGAGGCGGCAAAAAAAGCCGAAATCGAACAAATCGTGCATACCTCGGTCGCCGGCAGCAATGTGTTTCCACGGTGGGATAAATACAAATATTTGACTCAGACTTGGGAGAATAAATACGAAATCGAAGAACTCATCCGCAATGGAGGCTTTCAAGCTTGGACCATATTGCATCCATGTTGGTTTATGGAAAATTTTGTAGAGCCTAACTCTGCCATTATGGCGCCGGAGTTGAAAAATGGGGTTTTGTTTGGCACGTTGAAGGCAGATACTCCTCTAAAATTGAATTCCGGGGAGGATACGGCCAAATTTGCGCGCGCAGCTTTTGAGAACCCGCAGAAGTTTCATGGAAAGGATATTAATGTCGCAAGCGACGAACTTTCCTTGACGGAAATTGCGCAAACGCTGAGTCGCGTTCTCGATAAAAAAGTGGTCTTCGAAACCGCAGGCGATGAGGAAACCCGGAAACGCGGAATGTTGGAAGGAACGGTTTATTTTATGGAGTGGTTAGAAGAAGTGCCCGGTTACGGCTTCGACATTCAGGAAACAAGAGCGTATGGCGTTGAGCTTAAATCTTTTGCGGAATGGGTTGAGGAGAACAGACATAGGTTTGAAATTAACTAAAGCTGTGTTGATGGTCAAGCAGATACCGAAAAGCTAAAGGGTCGAGTAGACTGGGAGCGAAATTCCCCTGATCTACTCGACCCTTCGTAAGATACCTTGATTCGAGGGGAAGAATATGTGTTTGCCGAAATAGTCTCGAATTTGTTCTTGATAAAAAACGATAATCTATTCCAGATGGAATGGTCTTGAAAGGAGGCCAGTATGGAGACATCCGAAATAGTCCAGCGGGGAATCGACTATATAGAGGAACATCCTTATGAGCCCCTTTCGTTGGAAAACATCGCAGAGGCAGCCGTGATGTCGGTTCCAAATCTGTACCGCTTGTTTTATGCGATGACGGGCCACCCTATCAAAGAGTATGTACGCAAACGCCGGATTAGCGAAGCAGCCAGTCTTTTGCGTTATACCGATCATGCGACTATCGACATTGGGATTGGTTGCGGATTTCAATCGTACCAAACATTCTTTAATACATTTAAGCGAAGCACTGGTCTGACTCCGGGGCAGTATCGACAAGCCGAATTCATTTTCAGTGTTGAGCAGATCAACCTGCATGAACGAGTGACATACCTTGAAGAAAGAGAGGTGTTCGATCGTTTCCCGAACGTAAAGGTTATCCGACGGATTGGACGAAGAAGGCGGTCGATTACGCTTTTCATGGTCATTGGACAGCGGCAAACCCCATGCAATGTCGAAAGATTAATGAACATTTTGGGAATTCATGACCCGGTACGAATGAAGAGATGGAAGGCGAGTTCGGACTGATGGATCAGCGAGGTCGCCGGAAAGAATACATGGATCAAGATCGCTATGTGCAACACCTGAAACGGGAGAATGAGTTGCTAAAAAAGGTTGGCGCCCGAATCTGCATGTCTCGCCGAGGAAATTGTTATGACAATGCCTCTATGGAGAGTTTCTTCTCACATCTCAAAACGGAAGGACTCTATCCTTATCATATTTGAACGTTTGCCGAAGCACAAAGCAAAATCGAACAATATATCCGTTTTTACAACCGAAAACGGCCACAACGAAAACTAAAAAAACTGACGCCGATAGAAACCGACGCCAGTTTGCAGCCTAGGGTCTTTTTATAATGTCTACAAAATGGGGTCTTGACCAACTACTGAACGGGCTTTTTAGTGTGTGAACTTACCTCAGGTGAACCAGAAGAATTAGTTTTTCTCCATCACCGCAAAGTAATTGTTTTCGTCATCTGCAAAGTTGAATACTCTTCCGCCAGGCATCGTTACAATCTCCCCAACCGTAACTTGTTTATTGGATAAGTGAGTGTAAAGGTGATCCAGGTTATCTGTAAAAAGCATAAGAGATGGTGTGCCAAGGTTTAATTCAGGCGACATTTTGGCAACGAATTCCTTGTCGTGCAGGATGATGGTGGTCTGGGCACCCTTCACAGGAGCAATCTCGATCCAGCGCATGCCATTCCCATTAACTTCGTTAACGATATGGAAACCTGCTTTTTCCGTCCAAAATTGAAGAGCCTTGTCCTGATCGTTTACATACAACATAATTTGCCCGACTTGAGTAAACATTGATTTACACTCCTTATATACGTAGTTAATCATGGTTGAAGCAGGTATGCCTTTGGATGTAGCTTGTTAGATTGAGTCAAGCTTTATATTACCATATATGAGCACCCGCCATACAACTTCAATTCACGCACAAAAAGAGGAAGCAAATGTCCTTGACTGCCGCATTGCGACATACCATTAGATAAAGGACAATTCGAGCGACCGAATTGCCTTTTAAGCACAGCCATGTAATGGCAGATGGGAGCGCTGTAATGACAAAACGGGTAGTTCTATTGGAAGAAGGTACGGCAGAGATGAAAGGGCTGATGGGTAGTAAAGGGGCTGGACTTGCGGCGTTGCTCCAGGCAGGTTGGCCCGTTCCGGCCGGGTTCATTGTAACAAAGGAAGGCTGTCGCGCATTCTGTACCCGTCTTGAACATCTTTCAGCTGAAGGAGCCCAAGAGATTGGCAGCGCAATTCAGCATCTTGAGAAGCAATCCGGCAAATTCTTTGGCGATTCCTTAGCACCGCTGCTGCTTGCCGTCCGGTCAAGTGAAACGTGTTCCCGTGATACAGCATCCCATGTTTTGCTTCATGTAGGACTGAATGATGTGACGGTAGAGGGCTTCGCGAGGCAAACGAATGATCGTCAGTATGCCCTTAATTGTTATCGGATTTTATTGCAGGATTATGGTCAACTGGTACACGACATTCCGTATGCCCTATTTGAAGAAAAATTGGAAGACATCTCGATACTCGATGAAGCGAATCTAGAATTCGCCATCGCGGAATATAAACGTTTAATAGAAGAGAGAGGACATCATCCCTTCCCTCAGGATGTGCAGTTACAGTTAAAAGAAGTGATGCGGGCAGTTTCTGATTCACAACGTGTTCTACGGCCCAACTCACAACAAGAACTTCTTCGCAAACCTTCTCATTTCTCCGATGAAAATCAAGGAGCAGCTGTACTTATACAGGTGATGATCAATGGCGAGAGTGGTGATCGCAGCGGAAACGGAACGGTATATTCTCGTCATCCGGGTACCGGGGAACGAGGCATGACAGGTGATTACGTTTCATCTGCTGCTTCCTGGCGTTCGAATGAAGGACTGGAACAACTACGAAGTGAAGAGCCGGAAGTGTATGATCTTTTGCAGGATGCTTGCAGTTATCTGGAGTCCCACACGAGAGAGGTACAGGAGATCCAATTTGTTGTGGATTCAGGGACCCTGTATCTGGTGGAAATCAGTGAATCCAGGTTAACCTCGCAGGCGACGCTGAGGAGTACTGTAGATCTCGTGGATGAAGGCGTAATCTCCAAAGAGGATGCAATATTGCGTATCCAGCCGTGGCATGTGACGGAATTGATGAAAGCATCTTCAAATTTATCACCAGAGCTACAGCTCCTGCTTGAATGGGCAGATGAAATGAAGGGGCTTACAATACTGTCTAATGTGGATCATCCAAAGGACGCCGTGAAGGCCCGCGCGTTAGGGGCTGAAGGCATTGGATTGTGTCGAACGGAACAGCTGTTGTTGTCTGCTTCGAGATTTCCTTTTGTACAGAAAATGATTCTGGCAGATAGTGAAGCTGAGCGCAAACGCGGACTGCAGCGTCTGCTGCCGATGCAACAGGCTGATTTTGAACAACTCTTCGAAGCAATGGATGGTTATCCGGTAACCATTCGATTGCTTGATCCGCCGCTGCATGAGCTGCTGCCTGATATTGAAAGGTTAAAAGAACAGCGTCAGCAGTTGGCTCTCAGGAAATTGGAGAATAACAACAGTGAAGTGCAGGAGCTTGATCGTGTAATCCGCAGAGTGCTGGAATTGCATGAACAATATCCGTTGCTAGGGCAACGGGACTGTCGACTGGGAAGCGTGTTCCCGGAAATCTACGATATGCAGCTTGAAGCCATTTTTCGTGCAGCGGTGAAGGGCATCCGCCAAGGGCTATGGGTACGGCCTGAGATTATGATCCCTTTGGTGGGTCATGCCAATGAACTTCAGGTCATGAGAGATCTGGTAGATCATGTAGCGGACCAGGTGCTTGGAGAGGAGAAACGTCATTGTCTTTACAGAGTGGGCGCACAAATTGAAGTTCCACGAGCAGCACTGACCGCAGCTCCTATCGCCCGTTATGCTGACTTCTTCTCGTTTGGCACCGATGAGCTGACACAGATGACGTTCGGTTACAGCCGTCACAATACGGAGAAGCCGTTCCTTCATTTTGTTGATCCGCAACGCTCACTGCCCAGCAATCCATTTCAGGTACTGGATATTGACGGAGTGGGGCAATTGGTAGAGATGGCTCTCGTTCAGGGCCGAATTCGGAAACCTCATCTAAAAGCAGGCATCTGTGGTGAGAATGCAGCTGATCCGGATTCCGTTGCTTTTTGCCACCGTATTGGTCTGGATTATGTAAGCTGTCTGCCAGAACAGGTACCGCTTGCCCGTATCGCTGCGGCACAGGCGGCACTCCTTGCCCCGAAGCAGGATCAAAATGAAAACAGGCAGGACGACGATATATCGACGATTGCGTAACATTTCCATATCCCCTCATGGAATACCAACCCCAAAACTGTTATACTGAAATATGCGTTTTGTAAAAGGAACGTAAAAATTTCAGATAAGGGTTGAAAGCGACCATGTTTAATTTCAAAAATGAGCGGACCTCATCACGGACCTTATTTGCCGTGTTATTCATTCTTATGCTGCTGAAGCTGTCGCTTTTGCGGTATTTCTTTTTCCAGGGTCTGTCCGGCATCGGTTTCGTTACTGACGCATTGGGGGCCCTGACCGTGGTATGCATCCTCGATCTGATCGTGCCAAAAGCCTGGAAACGTTCAGTGTACGCAGGTTTCAATGTATTGTTCTCGCTGATATTGTTCGCGGCGACACTCTATAACGTACATTTCAGTTCGGTTCCCACCTATACGGCACTCAGCGAACTGGGCCAGGTTGCCCAAGTGAGGGGCAGTATCGGACCTTTGGTAAGACCTGAGCACTTCCTGTTTTTTGTGGATATCGTCCTGGCGCTGCCGGTATGGTTTATCTTGCGCAGTCGTCGTGCCTCGGCTCGTAACAGCAGCTATCGCGACAGTGGACTCCATTTCGGCAGAAGCCGGAGACGGTATTGGGGCAAGTTGGGTGTAGCCCTTACGGCTGCATTTTGCATCGTGCTGTCAGGCAGCTTCATTGTCAAAGGGGAAACGATTGATAATGAACTGGTTCGTGCCGAAAATCTCGGTTTCCTGAATTATCAGGTGTCATCGGCGATTCTGACGAGCAAAGAGAATGAAGCCATTGCGAATGGCAACATTAACGAAACCATCGACAAGATTAATCAACTGGTTAGCAAGTATCCGTATCAGGATAAGTCCAGTCAGGGCACGGCTATCAAAACCAAATATTTTGGTCAGGCTAAAGGAAGCAACCTGATTGTCCTCCAACTGGAGTCATTTCAAAACTTCCCGATTAATGCTTCTCTCGACGGTCAGGTATTAACCCCGGTTCTGAATGATCTGGCAAAAGAAAGCTATTATTTCTCTCATTTTTTCCAACAGATCGGACAGGGAAATACGTCGGATGCCGAGTTCATGTCGAATACATCCATCTACCCAACCGGAGTTGTACCGATGTCAGCAGGGTATAGTGACCGTGATCTGCCAAGTCTTCCAAAACTGCTTGGCAAAGAAGGATATGAGTCAGAAACGTTCCACGTCAATGACGTCACCTTCTGGAACCGGAACAAAATGTATCCAGCGCTTGGATTCAATCGGTACTTCGACAAGCCTAGCTTCGAGAATGATAAGTTTAATGATTTTGGACCATCGGATGAGGAATTATATCGTGTAGGTGTGGAAAAAATGGCTGCGCATCAGGCTGCTAATCAGCCGTTCTATGCTCAGTTCATTACAGCATCCAGCCACTCGCCGTTTACGGTTCCTGCGGACCGTGCGAGAATTAACATCCCGGCCACAATTACCAATACGTTACTGTATGATTACCTTCAAGCGATCAATTATACGGATTATGCGGTAGGTCAGCTGATCAATGAACTCAAGGCAAACGGGTTATGGGATAACACAACACTGGTTATATATGGCGACCATTTCGGTCTGCCGGCAAACGATGAGATTACTCAGCAGATCCAGACCAATCTGGGCGTGCCCTATGACGGTAACGTAAGTCGCTTCAACATCCCGCTTCTGATCCACACGCCGAAACAGGCAAAAGGTCAAGTCATAGAGCAGCCTGGCGGGCAGTTGGATATTTTGCCCACGGTGATGAACCTGATGGGTGTCTCTCTGAAGGATGAGAAATTCACAGCCTTTGGACATGATTTGCTTAATATGGACCACAATGCGTTCGGTATCCGGTATTACTTGCCGACAGGTTCATTTGTGAATAATGACATTATGTTTATTCCGGGTGCGGGCTTTGATGATGGAACAGCCTACTCGTTAAAAACGTATGAACCCGTCACCGACATTGAGCCGTACCGTTCCGATTATGAACATGTGCTCAGCTTGATGAAGTTGTCTGACGAGTATGTAAAGCTGTTGCCCAAACGTGCACCGTAATTGAATTTTATATGTATGAAACACCATAACGTCACTGGCTCAGGAGCTGGTGGCGTTATTTGTTTATTCATCGTAGATCGAAACGTGTAATGACAAGGAGATAACCTTTGAAACTGTAATTAATAATGTTACAATGGAGGTGCAGCCACTAACGCAGATGACGAAAGGAATGAATATAGATGAAACTTAGTGTACTTGAACATGGACATATTAATGAAGGACGGACGGTACAGGATACCCTTCAGGAGACCGTAACTCTTGCCAAACATGCAGACGAACGGGGCTTCTCCCGCTTCTGGATGTCGGAGCATCACGGCAGCGGGGCACTGTCATTTTCCAGTCCGGAAGTTATGATTGCACACGTTGCAGCACATACAGATCGAATTCGGGTAGGTTCAGGTGGCGTTATGCTACCTCATTACAGTGCATATAAAGTTGCCGAGAACTTCCGTTTGCTGGAAGCGCTACACCCCGGCCGAATCGACCTTGGAATTGGCAGAGCACCGGGAGGCATGCCGATTGCCAGCAGGGCTCTGAATGAAGGGAAGTCATCGAATGTTCAATTTTTCCCGCAGCAGATTGCCGATCTGGGCGGATATTTTCATGAACAGCTGCCGGAGGATCACCGTTTTGCTTCCCTAGTAGCCGGACCATCCGTACCAACTGTTCCGGAAGTATGGCTGCTCGGCTCCAGTTCCGAAGGTGCGCGAATCGCTGCGGCACAAGGGACCGCTTACGCATTTGCCCAATTTTTCGGAACGCCGGGTGGGGAGGAAGCGATGAAGCATTATCGCAGACATTTCAAGCCATCCATCCTGAATGACAAACCACATTCCATGATTGCGGTGTCGGCATTCTGTGCGGAGACCGAGGAAGCGGCAGCTGAACTGGCTCGCAGCAATGAGTTATTCTTCCTGCGGCTTGGCCGGGGTCTGGAGCAGAACTCATTCCCATCCCTGGAAACGGTGAACAGCTATCCATTTACGGCCATGGAGATGGAACAGATCCGTCAACGTCGTTCTTTTTCCATCGTGGGTACACCGGATCAGGTAAAGGACAAAATTACGGCAATGGCTGAACGCTATGAAGCGGATGAAGTTATTATTGCATCAGCGATTCACTCATTCGAGGATCGTTTGCGTTCATTCAGCCTGATAGCAGAAGCCTTTGGTTTAAAGCAGGATTAATGGATACTGAACGGGAATTAGTATTCTGAAATGGCTGGAGCCTTGCCAATCAAGGTTCCGGTTATACTCTTGCGTGATCAGGGAGAGGAGAGATTCACATTCGCAGATGTGTCATTAGTGATATTCATGGCTGTTACGACGAATTCAATGCTCTGCTTGAGCAGGCAGAATACGATCCGGAGCAGGACAAGCTGATTTTGTTAGGTGATTATGTCGACCGCGGACCGAAGAGCAAAGAGGTCGTGGAACAGATTATGCAGATGCACGAACAGTACAACATTATTGCGATCAAAGGAAATCATGATGCGATGATGGTCAAGGCGCTGAACCATGATGTCGAGGAATATGACAAACACTGGATTCGTAATGGAGGTTTACAGACACTGGCCAGCTATGTCGAGGTTTCTTTGGATGATGAGCAGTTGGACTGGGATGTTTATACTGAAGCCAAACAGTGGCTCCGTACACACTATGAGCATCATCTTCGTTTCTTGGAACAGCTCCCCCTTGTATACGAAATTCCTGGTTATATCTTTGTACATGCCGGGATTAATCCAGATGTGGAGGATTGGCGGACCCAATCAGAGCGTGACTTCATTTGGATTCGGGAGCCGTTCTATTCAAGGCCAACCTCGCTTAAGGAGACCGTGGTATTCGGTCATACTCCCGTCAAAAATTTGCATAATGAGCCAGGTATCTGGTTTGATCCGAGTGGGGACAAGATTGGCATTGATGGCGGATGTGCTTATGGTGCTCGATTGAACTTGCTAGAGATCAGCGAAGACGGAAATGTACAGACTCTTTTTGTGAAAAGGGGAGAGACCCGTCAGGGTCCCGAGGTTTAATCCACGCGGCGAATTTCAAATAAATCATTGGGTGTGATATCGAAGTATACACAGAGTTTCACAATGAGGGATGCAGAAATCTTTTTCTTATCCATATTGGTGTTATGCAACAGTTCCATAATGGTTGTTCTACGATGTCCAATTTCTTCTGACAATTTAAGGACAGACATGTTGTTGTGCTTTTTCAAGATCTCATCGAGTTTGCAGTGTAGTGTGACTTTATCGAAATCCATAGTGATCCTCCAGCAAGATTATTTAAAAGTTTTAGTTGGAAATGGTTGCACTTTCAAAGTGCAGATGATATATTTGGAATATGAGTTGCACTATGATAGTGCAGGTTGTCTTCTTGAAACTAGAAATTCAATTTCAGACTCCTAAAGTGGAGGGGATTGATGGATGAGAGACGTTACACCTATGGTAAATCAACAGGCTGTAATACATATTGTTAGGAAGAAGCCGGTTTGGACTGAGTTGGCAGCTATACCTGATGGCATTCATTTCTATCATATTACAGATTCATTGGGAAGAAAATGGAGAACAATTGGTCAGCATATTACAGATGCTATTGAAGTTTTTGGTTTTGGATATCGTGATCCTTGGACAACCATTTTGGAGCAGGCTCCGTATGATTCCGAATTGAGTGTAGAAGAGCTTCTTCGAAAATTGTGTGTCACTATGTACGACGAAGAGTTAATCTGTGATATGCATATCATATTAAATACTCTGGAACGACGCAATGAGTTGTCCAGCGGATTTTGGATATAAATCAACATAGCATATTTCAATTGTTGTATGAGTTGAAGGCAGAGTATTTGGTGCAAGACTCAATGTCAGAGGTTACCTTTAAACAAAAGTATAAATTAAATCCTATTGAAGCTCTGACCTTTTATTTTCTGGAGATTGTGGATTGGTATACATACCGACAATGGATCGAAGCTGGGGGAACGGCAGATTTATGCATTCGTTTACGGAATGTTAATCCATATATAACCCTAACTGAAGCTATCGAAAGGGCTGAACAGAATTTATGCTCACTGTGAGCATAGAGGCGAGACCCTGACATGAATTTGTAATTAATTCGCTGTAAAGGGATTGGAATTAAGCCTTATTAACGCTATAATCAGTAAGGGTATGATTGAAATATTACATTCTATTCATCTAAATCAGAATTGACGGAGGGCTATTAATATGGAAAAAGCATTAATCTTCGGTCACAAAAATCCCGATACGGATACGATCTGCTCGGCCATTGCCTATGCAGACTTGAAAACAAAATTGGGTCAGGACGTTGAAGCTGTTCGTCTCGGCGAAGTCAACGGCGAAACTCAATTTGCACTGGACCAATTCAAAGTGGCAGCGCCACGTCTGATCAAAACAGCAGCCAATGAAGTGAACAAGGTCATCCTGGTTGACCACAACGAGCGTCAGCAAAGTGTCAGCGATATTGAGGAAGTGACTGTTGTTGAAGTTATCGACCATCACCGGATCGCGAACTTTGAGACAAGCCAGCCTCTGTATTTCCGTGCAGAACCTGTAGGTTGTACCGCAACCATTTTGAATAAATTGTACAAAGAAAACGGCGTGGAAATCAGCGCACCGATTGCTGGTCTGATGCTGTCCGCGATTATTTCCGACTCCCTGTTGTTCAAATCGCCAACATGTACAGAGCAGGATGTAGCAGCAGCACGTGAACTGGCTGCCATTGCTGGTGTGGATGCAGATAGCTATGGTCTGGATATGCTGAAAGCGGGCGCGGATCTGAGCCAGAAAACGATTGCTGAACTGATTTCCCTGGATGCGAAAGAATTCGCAATGGGCCAAGCAAAAGTGGAGATTGCACAAGTCAACGCGGTTGACGTGAATGATGTGCTTGTGAAGCAACCTGAGCTTGAAGCAGCGATTGAAGCGATTATTTCCAGCAAAGGTCTGGATCTCTTCGTATTTGTCGTAACCGACATCCTGAACAACGATTCCGTTGCATTGGCTTATGGTGCTTCCACCAAGGCTGTAGAAAAAGCGTACAATGTAACATTGTCGGATAGCAGAGCGCTGCTCAAAGGCGTAGTATCCCGCAAATCGCAAATTGTTCCAGTTCTGACCGAAGCGTTCAACTCGTTGTAAGAGGCACAAAATTGACGTATAACCATTACGTCCACATTTACGCTGAATATTCAGTTACAACATCCAAGCCTGCTCTTGATCTGTCATAGGTCAGGACAGGCTTTTGTTGTAGAGGAGGATGTACCATGATTAAAAATGAAAAGATTAAAGCGACTGAAGTCCAACTGACCGGCCTAAACGGTGAGGATCTGGGCATCATGTCCACTCGTGACGCGCTTGCACTTGCGAAGCAGCACAAGGTGGATCTGATCTGTATGTCTCTAATGACCAGCCCGCCGCCATGCAAACTGATTGGTGCTGGAGCAGCGAGACAGGAAAAGCAGCAAGAGAAGAAGAAAGCTGCGAAATCACCGGATAAACGTAAAGTAAAGGAGATTCGACTGAACCTGCAGATGGAAGACCACGACCGGGAGACCAAGCAATCTCAGGCAGAGCGTATCCTGACAAAGGGTGACTCGGTGAAGCTCGTCATCCAGGTGCATGGAGCCAAGGAAGGAACAGCAGGCAAGGAATGGGCAGAACAGCTGTGCAAATCTCTGGCTGAGTATGGCAGTAAAACGACGGGTATTCAGGTGAGCGGCAAGCAGGTCGTTGTACAGTTGGACCCTATTGGATAATAACGATGAACGAAATCAACTAAATAACATGGAACTGTGGGGCAATCCCGTCGTTAGTGGACTGGCTGTCCCAAGTGCACCAAAAAACCCCGTAGAGCAACAGTTGACCTGCTGCTCTACGGGGTTTTCAGCATGAAATATCGTTACAGCACTTCAACTCCTAATGATAAGTACTCTTCAAGCTGTTTAGGTTTGCAAGTAACGGCTGCCGCCAATGCGTACATACAACTGTCCAGGCAAGACGGGGGTAGACGACGCTGTCTGTGAATTCACTTTATTGTTCTTGGCATAGCGGGATAGATATAGAAAGTCCGGATAAATAACTGTATCCATTAAATAGGCTGACACTGTACTTCCGGGAATGCGGTTTTGATTCAATGAACGAATGATTTCTTCCCCGCTTGCAATCCCGATTCCATGACCATAATATAGGTCTTCACGCAGCATAATGGTATTCTCTCCCTGCCATTCTGGTGTTTCAGGAGAAACATCCGGATTTTTGAAGTACAATACATCTCCAGGAAGCGCAGAGTCGCTGCCGTTCTTCTCCGTTAATCGCAGATCGCTGTCATAGTGCCAGTCGTAGAGCAGCAGGTTGAGAAACAGTGAATTGAAATCATCTTCCCGAATGCTGCCCAATACTCCGCCATACAGGACAATCACTGTCGCTGTTGCACATTCAAAGGCATACAAATGACCATTCTTCCAAATATCCCGGATTCCCTCCGCAGGCGTAACCTCAGCCCTTAGCTCAAAGCCACCTTCAGCATTTCGGTTCCAATATGCCGGGTTACATCTGGATTTCTCGAATGAGGCAAAGCTGACCCCGCTTCGATCAAGCGCTTCCGCTGCATCAACCAGAGACTCGCGCAGCGTCCATTCAAAGTGAAGATGATCCATGGATTGATATGTGTATATTGTTGGACTGTTTTGTAGTTGCTGTAACCAGTGCCATGCAAAAGCAGACCAATCTGAACGCACCAGCTCAATCGGTTGATTCGCAACAATGATCATAATTATAACCTCCAGTATCATTGGGATGTTCAGCCTTGTACAAACGGGTATGCACGCGTATTCTGTAGTATATGACGCCACCTATGCGGTTTTGTATGTCTACCAGGTACAGACAGCATGAACACACGATAAGAATGTCGATTGTTGCCTGGAATTTTGTTGATCTCGTTTATAAATCGTTACTTTTGGGGTACTACTCTTATAGATGAAGTTATGTTCAGGTCGATCTGTTCATACGGAATATATTCAGTTCCCAATAAAGGAGGATATGTGGTGTCGAATCCAATTGCGGAGAATCGCTCTCTGTTCGAGCAGTTATACACACATGCACCGATCGGCATTGCTGTTGCTTCGCATGTGAACGGACGTTGGCTACAGCTTAATCCGGCATTTTGCGAGATGATGGGATGCAGTGAAAATGAATTGATTGACTCCCCGATTATACATATGATTTATGAGGAAGACCTAGAAATGGAGGAGTTTAGATCCAAGTTCTGGGATATGACTAATGGATTAAGCCTGATGTATGAAACCGAGTTACGGCTTAAGCGTAAGGATCATTCTCTTCTGTGGGCGACGGTACGAGCCTGCATCGTCAGGGATGAAGCGAGCGGTGAGCCGCTTTATTTGCTTGTGCAGGCAGCGGATATTTCAAAGCAGAAGGACGCGGAGAGTCGAATGATTGTACAGCGTAAGCAGTTGGAGGAGAGCAGTCGAATCTCAAGATTGCTGGCCGAATCCTCGCTTGACCTGATTGCCATACACCAGGCCGATCCGGAGCGGACGTTCAAGTACGTATCTCCAGCCAGCCAAAGCATGTTGGGATTTGATCCAGAAGAAGTCGTTGGTCAATCTGGCCTGTTCTGCATTCACCCCAACGATGTGCCTCTGGTCGAAGCTTATGTGGCTGGTCAAATTCAGGGCCTTGCTCCTGATCGAATGAGCTATCGGCTCCTGCATAAAGATGGTTCTGTTGTATGGGCAGATACCATCACTCATTATCTATATGACAAACAGGGAAATCTGCAGGAAATGATCGCGGTGACCCGTGATATTACAGCAAGCAAGCAGCAGCAATTAAGTCTTCAGGAATACCAATCATTGTTTGACAGTAACCCACTCGGAGTTGCTTCATTGGATTTGCACGGAAACTTGCTGAAGGCCAACGCAGGTCAGGAGCAATTGACAGGCCACACCAAGGAGGAACTTCTTAGTTTATCCTTTGATCATCTCATTGACCCGGTGGACCTGGATAAGACGAGGCATCACTTTGAAGAGACCGTAAAAGGAACTGCACAGAGCTATGAAGTGGGGTTGATTCACAAAGACGGACAGCGTATTGAAACGAGAGTGATTAATGTTCCGATTTTGCTCGAGGATCGCGTTGTAGGCGTCTATGGAATAACCAGTGATATTACGGAGTCCAAAAGGTATGTAGAGGAAATTGAAAATCTCAGTTATGAAAGGGCATTGATTCTCAATGCCATGTCTGAGGGAGTCATTGGCCTGGATCAGAATGGAAACCTCATATTTGCCAACCCAATTGCAACGGAGATGATGGATTTCTGCCCGTCTCAAATGAATGGCAAGCCGCTTGAAGAGATTATGTTACAAATGCAAAGCGAGGGTATCCCTTATCCGTCCAATGGCACTCCGATTCTTCAAGCTGTACGTGAAGGGCGAAGCCTGCCGCGATCTGAGTCTGTATTTTGGAAGCAGGATGGCTCCAGCTTCCTGGCGGAGTTCCAACTGAAACCGATTATGGAGCAGGGGGACAATCGTGGGGCTGTACTGGTTTTCCGCGATATGACATCGGTGAAAGACATCATTCGTGCCAAGGAAGTGGCCGAACATGCGGACCGGGCTAAGTCCGAATTCTTGGCGATTATGAGTCATGAGCTTCGTACACCTCTGAATGGAATCATGGGCATGGCTCATCTGTTAAAAGAAACAGAGTTGGATGAGGAGCAGAACGGATTCGCCGATATTATCATCGACAGTGGTGAATCACTGCTGCATATTCTGAATGAGATCTTGGATTTCAGCAAGATTGAAGCAGGCAAAATGGATCTCGAACGCCAGCCAGTTGATATAAAATCCGTTCTTGGCGGGGTTATGGAACTATTTGCGCTTAGAGCTTCCGAAAAAAATATTGAACTATACTGCGAAATGTCAGATCAGATTCCCGAACGCGTAAGAGGCGATGAAACACGGATTCGTCAGATTCTAATAAATCTGGTAGGCAATGCCGTCAAATTCACGGAGAAGGGAAGCATTCAGGTTCATGTGAACGTTAAGCCAGCGGAATTTTACGATGAGAATCATCTTATCTTGTTAGTTTCGGTCAAAGATACGGGGATTGGCATTCCGTTCAACAAGCAGCATCAACTGTTCCAGTCCTTCTCACAGCTCGATCCGGCTATCAATCGCAAATATGGAGGTACAGGTCTGGGACTGGCCATCAGCAAGAAGCTGGTGGAATTGATGGGCGGCGCCATTGGTGTACAGAGTGAGACAGGGGAGGGAGCGGATTTTCAATTCACCCTGTTACTTGAACGTTGGCAAGATGAGTCCACGGATCGGATTGAAGAGGTGGCTGATCACGACCTGAAGCTGGATCGAACAAGTCTGGCAGCGGGGATCAAAATTCTTATAGCTGAGGATCAGTCATTGAACAGTCATTTGCTGGAGGAAATGCTTCGTAAGCTCGGCGGTGTATGTGATATCGTGGAGAACGGTGCAGAAGCGGTGAAAGCATTGGAAAGGGAAACATACGACCTGCTCTTTATGGACATCCAAATGCCTGTTATGGATGGGATTGAAGCGACCTGCAGAATTAGGCAAAATCACCCTGAAATTCCGGTCATTGCAGCCATCACGGCATTTGCAGGAGCGAACGACCGTGAAGCCTGTCTGAAATGCGGCATGCAGGACTTCATCAGCAAACCGTTCAGCTCTACGGAAATAAGTCGTGTGCTACACACATGGGTTCCGTATATTCGGTCCCAGCACGAGCGCTGATGGGCGTTTGCACTGTGAATAGAGGGATAAGAAAATAACCTGCCCCTAATTGAGGGAGCAGGTTATTTTGCATACCGTCGGTATAACCCTGACAGATGTCAGGACCATCCTCCAATTAACCCTGAAAGGGTTACGCACTCGTCATCTTCCAGTTCTGCAATTAAGGTAAGTTCTTCGTTGTCATTGGGGTCCACCGAGAATAATTCACGGCGTCCGTCTTCGTGGACAATAATGACCAACTTATTACCGCTTTTTGTATCAAACTGGTACTTCACTCCGATACCAGGCAATGGGCATTCCCGGATATTCATGAAACCTGTCACCTCTTTAGCTTTTCCGTAGTTAAGTTAACCGTTCACACAGTACGGATGTATTCTACTATCCATAACACCGTTTGGCAAGTCGGAAATGAAATAGTAGTCATCTCATCCAAGCTTCTTGAGCTGTGGTTAGTTATACATTTCGACTCTGTCGGGTTCGTCTGCGACGGACCATAAACCAGATAAGTAATGCAATGATCAGCACCAAGGCAATGCCCCCCGTAATAATGATGTTCCGAATATTCGGGACCTGTACGGTCAAATCCAGTTTATTCGTATTCAGTGGGGAGACGTGCCAAATTAGGGTTTTTCCATGATCTTCGACCAGATCAGCATTGGAATCCTGCGCCTTGATCGGCAGCGTCAGCTTGAAATCAAAGTTGACATCTTTCAGCAGCAAGTTTTTGAGAAATCCGGGGACCTTGCTAATTTGGTCTTTGACCTCTCCATCGGGTATAGTCTGCAGCAGGTCTGCTTCCGCAGCAATATGCAATTTGGAAGTGAAAAAGCCGGGTGTAGTGGATTGCTCCACCTGGATTCCATCAGGCAGATCCGACGTACTGAAGGTAGAGACGGTATTACTTTTCTCATAATGGGTCGTCGCTTTGAGTTGTGTCCGATCTCCCTGGTCCGAAACTTCGGCCTGGAAATTATTCTGCTTCAACGTATTTGCGAGCGTTGTCATGAGATTGTCTTGTCCCATCAATCCCAGGGCTGAGTCGGTTACGCTGAGATTCAGATCCAGATCGGATGAACCGTCCATATTAACCGTGACATGAGCTTCACCATCAGCGCAGGCGGATAGTATAAACAGCATAAGAGTTAGTAAAAAAGCGAGTAATAGCTGACGATAATAGGGTGTGCGAGTCGACATTCAGTTCAAACCTTTCTGCGTATAATCCAATTCCAATTCATAGAAGTATAGTATACACCGTAAGTATGGCGGATGAAACTTTGTTCACTACAAGAGCAAGGTGAATCGTACGCTATGATATGATATATCTATAGAAAAAGAGGAATGTTGAATAATCGAATATCCATTAAATCAGCGTGATTAGGACATAACGGTTGAAATTACAATGAAAAAGGACACAATATGTTGAGTGGAGATGAAGATTTCGTATTTTTGTCAATGTTCAGTCAATTCAAAATGGGTTTAACCGTGTAAACTGATAGTAGTGTGAAGAAATACGGAGCAGGGGGGTTACATTCATGACATATATCATTATTATGGCTATCATTATGGTTGTGGGAATGGTCGGAATGGGCTGGTTCTACAAGATTATGGACAACGATCAGCACTAGAGTGTATTGAAAAAAACGTGAAAAGACAAGCCTATAAGCTGGCTTCGCAATGGATGCGAGGCGGGCTTATTTGTATATAATGCCAAATTGTCTAAAAATAGTATGAAATCATGTCGGATTTAAGTGGTATGCTTGTACATGGAAATGTTTTACACTTATAATTGTAAGCGTTTACATTAAAATTTACGGGAGGCTAACATTATGGGCTTGAAGATGAAGAAAAGATCAGGCAAGAAAGCATGGATGCTGCTGGTCATGTCATTACTGATTGCGGCCGTTCCAATTACAGC
This sequence comes from Paenibacillus sp. NPDC057886, assembly GCF_042796655.1. Classification (NCBI taxonomy): domain Bacteria; kingdom Bacillati; phylum Bacillota; class Bacilli; order Caryophanales; family Paenibacillaceae; genus Paenibacillus; species Paenibacillus sp. NPDC057886. The sequence continues at coordinate 743,933 of NZ_JBHVMZ010000001.1, forward strand.
CAGCGCAGCATCGGATTCCACAGCGTATGCCAAACTTAATTTCAGCAACAATAAGTATTATATATTCAACAATAGTTGGGGTAGTTCTAGTGTCAGTGGCTGGTCCCAGTCCGTGTATGTGAACAGTAATACAGATCTGGGTTACGTTTGGAACTGGCCAACGACTGCGGGTGGAGTGAAAGCTTATCCTTCTCTTGTCAGCGGCTGGCACTGGACAGAGGGCTACACGCCAGGCAGTGGGCTGCCAACACGATTGTCTGCGAACAAAAGTATCAATACCGGCGTAAGTTATTCTAAGGCGTCCAACACCAATGGGGAATATAATAATGCGTATGATATCTGGCTGCATGACATCGGCAATGCGACCTGGTCGAGTACACCTACCGAGGAGATTATGATCTGGAACGAATGGACTTCCGGTGTTGGGCCTATTGGTTCCAAAGTATTCTCGGATGTGTCCATTGGTGGACAAACCTATGATCTGTATCGCGGCGAGATTACCGACAACGGAGTACATCAATGGTGGGTATACTCGTTCCTGAAAAAGTCAAAATCCCCTAATAACTTTAGCATCAACGTCAAAAACTTCACCGATTACCTCATCTCCAAAAGTTACTTTACCAACAGCAAATATGTTAGCAGTGTTGAATATGGAACCGAAATTACGAAAGGCAGCGGCCAGATCAATTACTCTAACTGGTATGTGAACGTTCAGTAACGGCTCTGTTTATCACGCCTATTCTTGATTTAATGAGATGCTGCTCGGAGGAAAACCCATTTCCTGCTGATGCAGCATCTTTTACTTGTGTATTGTACCTAACATTCATGCGTAACATATGTAACGAGTGATGTAGCTCCATTTGACCGATGGACAAATATTTTTCGTAAAGTTGGGATTTTTAGGCTACTCTTTTGTATAATAGGGTTTAGTTCAACTCGGGGAATCCCGAAATATGCCTAACAGGAAAGGGTGTACATAAATGAAATTTAGTGAGTATACGTATACACGTCCCGATCTGGAACAAATCAAAACGTCATTCCGTGAGCTTCTGAGTGGTTTTGAAGCCGCGACTACGGTTGAAGAGCAGAGTGGATATATGGACAAGATTAACGCTTTGCGCAGTGACTTTGAGACTCAGGCACAATTGGTCTATATCCGTCATTCCATTGATACCAATGATACATTTTACAAAGCAGAAAATGAATTTTTGGATGAAAGTTCTCCGATTATTCAAGAATACATCACCGATTATTATCGGGCATTGGTAAACTCCAAATTTCGTGCTGAACTGGAACAAAAATGGGGGTCACAGCTGTTCCAGCTGGCGGATCTGTCCCTGAAAACATTCAGCCCTGAAATTATCGAGGACCTTCAGAAAGAGAACAAACTTTCCACGGAATACAACCAGCTGATTGCTTCGGCCAAAATTCCGTTTGAAGGTGAAGAACGCACATTGCCACAGCTGCATCCTTTTGAGTTGTCCACGGATCGTTCTATGCGGGAACGCGCATCGGAAGCCAGATACACGTTCATGGCTGAACATGAGGCCGAATTTGATCGCATTTACGACGAATTGGTGAAAGTGCGTACACAGATCGCCAAGAAGCTGGGATATCCAACGTATGTGGAACTTGGTTATGACCGAATGAACCGTACGGATTACAACGCGGAGATGGTGTCCAACTTCAGAGCGCAAGTCCGTGATTATATCGTGCCTGTCGCGACGAAGCTTAGAGAGCGTCAGCGCAGCCGGATTGATGTGGATACCCTCTATTATTACGATCAGGGCTTCAGCTTTAAGACGGGGAACCCGACACCTAAAGGGGATGCCGACTGGATCATTGATAATGGTAAGAAAATGTACGCTGAATTGTCACCGGAAACGGATACGTTTTTCCAGATGATGACAGATAATGAATTGATGGATTTGGTGAGTAAAAAAGGCAAGCAGGGCGGGGGCTATTGTACCTTCCTGAATGATTACAAAGTGCCGTTTATTTTCTCCAACTTTAACGGTACATCTGGTGATATCGACGTATTGACACACGAAGCGGGTCACGCGTTCCAGGTATATGAGAGCCGTCACTTCGAAGTGCCTGAGTACAACTGGCCGACGTATGAATCCGCAGAGATCCATTCCATGAGCATGGAATTCTTCACATGGCCGTGGATGGAATTGTTCTTCAAGGAAGATACGGACAAATACAAATTTGATCACCTGTCTTCCGGACTGCTCTTCATTCCTTACGGCGTAGCAGTCGATGAATTCCAGCATTTTGTCTATGCAAATCCGGATGCAACACCAGCGGAGCGTAAGCAGGCATGGCGCAATATTGAGAAGACTTATCTTCCGCACATCAATTACAAGGATAACGCCTATCTGGAACAAGGCGGATTCTGGCATAAGCAGGGTCATATCTTCTCGTCGCCGTTCTATTACATCGACTACACACTGGCACAAATCTGTGCGTTCCAGTTCTGGAAACGCAGCAACCAGGATATGAAGTCCGCGTGGGCTGACTATCTGACATTGTGTAAAGCCGGAGGAAGCCTGTCCTTCACAGGATTGGTAGAACTGGCAGGTTTGAATTCTCCATTTGAGGACGGCTGCGTATCCTCCGTCATCGGCGATATCGAAGCCTGGTTGGACGCAGTAGACGATAAAGCGCTGTAAGCCAGAAATAAAAATAAAGGTCGAAGAGGTGAAAGGGAACGAGGAATAAACCTGACGTTATAGTATTCTGAGGCAGGGCGGATTTGAATGTATTCATTCACCTACCCTATACAAAGAATGCGAGGTTATACCATGTTGGTTTTACTGGATCAACCGACCCAAAGGAAACAATTGGCATCCTTCATCTCGGGAACGAACGGACATGTGGTCATGGGTGGAGTGTTTGCTGGACTTCAATGTGGACGCGTCTATGCAGACCAGCTTCATGCTCCGAAAAGTGCACTGATCTGGGCAAAAAACGAAATGTTTTATCTGATCGGAAGATCGGAGAATGAACAGTTCAACAGTCTTGTCAGAGAGGTACTTGTTCAGGAGCTATTGCCTGAAGCGTTAAGTGCTGGCGAAGACATGCTGAATCTTGAGGTTTACCCCGAGCCAGGCTCAGACTGGTCTCCAGTCTTGGATCACATGTTCAATGGGCGTTTGCGAGAAGGATTGCGAGTTCCTTTTCAATTCAATCTTGCAAAGTATGAAAAGTGGCTGGAACGCAGTTCCAGCTCCTTGTTCGTTCCTCCAGGATATGAGCTTCAAGTGATCGATCGAGCTGTAACGGCAGAGGACAAAAGCCGTATTATTGAGCATGAGATTTTGAAATTCTGGCATTCGGTGGAGGACTTCTTCCGATACGGAGCAGGCACATGTACGGTATTTGAGGGGCAGGTTGTAGGTACGTGTATCTCAGTGTTTGTCAGTGGCACTCACCATGAAACAGGTATCAATACCTACGATCCGATACACCGAGGCAAGGGTCTCGCTACGGCCATGGCAAGCTCTTATGTGCAATTCGTTCTGGAACGGAATTGTGTTCCACATTGGACGACAGAGGATTTCCGTCATGATTCCATTGCGATAGCGGGTAAACTTGGTTTTGAACAAGGCAGATCTTATCCCGTCTATTACATGCCGATTCAGGAGCTTCTGGATTGTGAATAATGTTGTAAAAGGGAAGAAGCACGAGGCTGTACTGAAAGCCGATCTCTTTTTGGTTCCAGTCCCTTATCCCGACGTTAAGGAATCGATGGCGCCTTATAGCGGGAAATAGCGCGGAATGATAAGGCTAACGAACTCCAGACACGTTATTCCGCTGGAATTCTGCCGAACAATAGGCGAAGTGGGCAAATAGAGTGTCTGAGATTCGTTAAATCGCCGGAGTTATGAAGATTGACCGAATAAAGCGTGCCGGGTTCGTTAAAAAGTTCTCAACACTCTGAAGATTTGTAGGGGTTGTCCCAAAAGTCATGAAAATGACCAGGGATAGCCCCTTTTTTCCCAATTCGAGTTGTGAATCCTGTGAAACCGAGATCAACTTGTCTTTTCAATTCACGCACAGATGAGCCAGTTGCTGAAGAGGAGTCACAATCGTTGGGTAAATCCGTCCCAATGAAACATTTATCAACTTGGTTGTGATTTATTTCACTATATCTGAAAACGGATTCAGTTACAATAAAGACAGTAAATCAGGGGTAACAGGAGGCTGGTTCAGATGGCAACACACGCTTATTATGTTCCGCCCGTGAACTTGATGGGCAGAGGGTGTTTACACGAAGCAGGCAAGATGATTGAGAAAATGGGTATTCGCAAAGCGCTTGTCGTAAGTGATCGTCGATTGATTTCTTCCGGCGTTGCTGAACAAGTGCTGTCTATACTAAGAAAATCAGGGTTAGACTATGTGGTATATGATGAGGTTCAGCCCAATCCAACCTGTCAGAATGTACATGACGGACTTCAGGTATTTCAGGATCATGGCTGTGACGCCATTATATCGATAGGCGGAGGTTCACCTCAGGATGCTGCCAAAGGTATTGGCATTGTAGCAACCAACGGTGGACACATCCGTGAGTATGAAGGTTTGCATCAATCAAAACACAAGTCCGTGCCGCTTGTTGCGATTAACACAACAGCGGGCACGTCGAGTGAGGTGACCATGAACTACGTGATTACAGATGAGGAACGTAAGGTGAAAATGGTGATGGTGGATCGAAACAGTCTTGTTGACCTGTCGGTGAATGACCCGGAGCTGATGCTGAGTAAGCCAGCCAGTCTTACTGCGGCCACAGGCATGGATGCATTGACCCATGCGGTGGAAGCCATGGTGACGCCTGGTGGGTTCACGGTGACGAGTGCTACAGCGGCTGCTGCCGTGGAGCTGATCTTTGAATATTTGCCAAGAGCCGTCAGGGACGGGAGTGATCTGGAAGCAAGAGAGCATATGACGTATGCGTGTTTTCTTGGCGGGATTGCTTTTAACAATGCAGGCTTGGGTTATGTTCATGCTATGGCCCATCAACTTGGTGGAGTCTATGATCTGCCGCATGGGGTATGTAACGCGATGTTGCTCCCCTATGTGGAAGAATTGAATGCCAAACATGTGCCAGGTAAATTCCGTCATATAGCCAAAGCAATCGGTATGGATGTGAAGGGCAAACGGGATGAGGAGTGCTCGGAGTACGTGATCGAAGCCATTCGTCAACTTTCCAAGGAGGTTGGTATTCCTGAGAAGCTGTCTGAATTAGGTGTGAAAGACCCTGATGTTGAGTTGCTGGCAGATAACGCGATGAAAGATGCCTGTGCACCCGGAAATCCGTATCAACCTTCCAGGGATGAAGTTATGGAGCTGTTCCGCAAAATCATATAGAGTATCATATAGGGTTAAGTACAAAGAGAGCCGGAATATATGCCAGAATATATTCCGGCTTTTTTGTGTTGTGCGAACTTCTTAGCCTTATAAATACGGATACATTTCCTTCATTGGATAAATTAGTTTTTATCCCGTAGAAGTCATTATTTTTTGTTTGACAGAGGGGGTGCTTTAATTCATAATCAATCCATACTAAACACATAAGATAAATAGGAAGGGGAGAGTCAGACATGTCACAGTTTAAATTATCAGCCAGAAAGTCATTATGGGTAGGCGCGCTAGCCGTTCTATTGTTGGTAATCGTCAGCGGTTGCTCCGGATCGAACAATGATTCCGCTCCCAATGTAGCAGCACAGCCAGGTACGAGTCAAGGTACCGATGAGAATTCCAAAACGGACGAGACTGCAACGGGAGGGACTTTTGTATATGGTCGGCCGGCTTCCGTAACCTCGTTTGATTTGCATAATCAGATTACGTCAAACAATGCTTTTGCCATTGATAAAGTATTTGAATCTCTGGTTGCTTTTGATAGCAAGGGAGAAATTGTGGATTGGCTTGCCAAGTCGCATAACATCAGTGATGACGGCTTGACGTATACGTTTGTGCTGCGTGATGGCTTGAAGTTCTCCAACGGCACAGATGTTACGGCGGAAGATGCCGTATTCTCGCTGGAGCGGCATTTGAAGGTAGGTGGCCCGTTGGCCATATCCGCAAAGGTGGATACGATTAAAGCCAAGGATAGCCACACACTGGTGATTACACTTAAAGAGCCGTATACCCCGTTTATTTCTGAGTTATCCAACTTCTCTAACGGTATTATTCCGAACAATTTTGGAGGAGTTACCGAGGAAGAATTCTTCAAGAAACCGGTAGGTACTGGACCGTTTGTGGTTGAGCAGTGGGACCCTGCAGGCGATGTAACCTTTACGAAGAACACTCACTACTGGCAAGAAGGAAAACCATCGGTTGATAAGCTTGTTTACAAGCTGATAGAAGACGACAGCCAAGCAATTAACCAATTGAAAGCAGGAGAAGTGGATGCGATTGAGTCGCTAGCCCTGCAAAATGCTGATGAAATCAAGAATGGTGCAGATACAACGGTTGTGACCAACGGCAGCTGGGTAACAGAGCAATTGTTCTTTAATACGCTGGATAAGCATTTTTCCGATGTGCATGTTCGTCGTGCCTTGGCTCTGGCACTTGATCGTGACGGTCTGACTAAGGCGCTTACCTTTGGTTATGCACAGACTGCTAATTCATTGCTGCCTACAACGATTCCTTACAATTCGAATGATACACTCAAGGCGCTGAATTTTGATGTGAATGCAGCCAAAGCGGAACTGGCCAAATCGGCCTTCCCTGATGGATTCACTACAAAACTGCTTGTAGCTTCAGGCAACAGCACCAGAGCACAAGAAGCACAAATCATTCAGGCAGCGGGTAAACAAATTGGCATTAACATCGAGATTGAGTCAATTGAATTGGCCACCTTCCGTGAACGATTCTTTGCTTATGATTTCGCAGCAATGCTGAACAGTGGGCAAGCCGATTCTCCAGAAGCGAACTCAATTATTGCGTTCCAGACCGATCCTGAAGGTTTCAGCAAATCATACTGGACGCATTACACCAATGATGAAGTAACCAAACTTCTGTATAAAGGGCAACAAACACCGGACGGCGATGGCCGTGCCGAAATATACTCCAAACTGCTTCAAACGCTTGCCGATGAAGTTCCATACATTCCGCTTTATTATCCGGATATTCTGATTGGTGTTCGTTCTTCAGTAGATGGCATTGTTGTTTTGCCTAACGGCAGTGTGCGTTTTGAAGACGTTCGTATTCAGAAATGAAGAAGTTTTGGTTGATCAGTACTGTGGGAAGAGCATCGGCAGTGATCCTTTGTGTGATGACAGCAGTCTTTTTTCTCATCCGAATGGTGCCAGGCGATCCAGCCAAAATGATTCTCGGCGAGTACAGCACCCCCGAGGCCGTTGAGAGCATGCACCATGCTCTCGGGTTGGATCTCCCGCTGGGGGACCAATTCATACGGTTTGTGAAGACACTGTTTACTCAGGGGGATACCGGGAACTCCATTATTAACGGAACCTCCACTAGAGAGTTGATTGCTGATCGTGCACCTGTTACCTTGCTGCTCATTGGTATGGCAAGTGCATTGGCAATTGTCATTGCACTCGTGCTTGCTACGCTGGCCGCTACACACAAGGATAAGCTGCTGGATCATTTGATACGTATTTTTCCTACGGTAACGCTAGGTATGCCAATCTTCTGGGTTGGCATCCTTTTGATTCTGCTGCTGAGTGTTCATCTTCACTGGTTTCCCGTTGGTGGAGTCGGCGAAGGGTGGTGGGGCACCTTATACAGTTTGACGCTTCCCGCCATTACCGTAGCTTTTTCACAGATTCCGACATTGGTTCGTTCATTGAGAGCCCAGATGCTTGAAGTGCTGGAATCTGATTTTGTAGTTACATTGAAGGCTGCGAGATTACCGAGCCGGGTCATTCTATTCAAACATGTCCTGCGCAATGCGGCGCTTCCGACGCTGATCCTTCTTGGTGTTAATATTTCTTATCTCATTGGCGGCACATTGGTCGTTGAACAGGTATTTGGTATCAAGGGAATTGGCAGTCTTCTGTTTAGTTCCATTTCCAAACGGGATTTCCCGGTCATTCAAGGCATAGCCCTTTACTGTGCTGTATCTGTCGTGATCATCAGTCTCCTGATTGAGCTTCTTTCCAGGTGGCTTGATCCCAGAACGAAAGGAAAACCATGAAAACGATACGAACAGAACCTCAGTTATATGAAGACAGCCAAAACACAAGTCTCATGAATCGCATATTGAAAACTCCTTCCCTGCTTGTGGGGAGTGTGATGTTTGCGGTGCTGATCATCTTGGCTGTGATGATACCGTGGATTAGTCCTTATGACCCTTCTGAGCAAAATTTGAGTGCTTTTTTGCAGCCTCCGTCTGCTGAACATTGGTTGGGCACAGACCAACTGGGACGTGATTTGTTCACTAGATTGATTTATGCGGCGCGAACCGATTTGAGCATTATGGTGCTAGCGGAAATTGTACCTTTTTGCATGGGCGTATTTCTAGGGATGCTTGCAGGGTATTACGGAAAATGGATAGATAAGGTCATATCGTTAGTTACCGATACCTTTATCGCTTTCCCTTTTTATCTAATCGTCATTATCGTGGCTTTTGCCAGCGGAGCAGGTGAGCGGGGGATTTATATTACGTTTATGCTCGTTGGCTGGATTGTATTTGCCCGTGTGGTCAGGGGGCTGAGTGCATCCTACCGCAAGCAGGAATGGATCGCATCTGCACAGACGTTGGGCTTGCCGGGAATACGGATTATCCTTCGCCATCTCCTGCCCAATGTACTGCCTCAGGCGATCGTTGTCCTAATGACGGATATGGTGGGGCTGCTAGTCGCTATTGTTACGCTTGGATACCTGGGCATTGGCATCGCACCACCGACCCCGGATTGGGGTACGATGATCTCGGATGGACAATCTTTTATCACGACAGCCTGGTGGCTCTCGGCAGTTCCGGGATTCGCAGTAGTTTACACGGGGATTGCTTTGTCGCTTGTCGGTGATGGATTGGCCGATGTATGGAGGAAAAAATAATGTCCACAGATCCAATTCTTGAAGTTAAGGCATTGTCTCTGTCAACCAAGTCAAATCAAAAATTAGTTCAAGATGTACATTTCTCCCTCGGCAGAGGGGAGAGCCTGGGATTAGTAGGTGAATCCGGTTCCGGGAAATCACTTACACTTCGTTCGATTCTGGGACTGTTGCCAAGCGGTGTGGAGCAGACGGGCGGAACCATTCGGAGTGACGTGAACAGCGCAATGGTATTTCAAGACCCGAGAGGTGCGCTCGATCCGCTCTGTCCCGTTGTTAAACAGCTGGCAGAGGTTGTATATTACAGGCAAAAGTTAAGCAGGAAGGCCTCAAGGGTGGCAGCGCTGGAATTACTTGAACTGTTGGGTCTTCCCGACTCGTTGAAGCGTGAGGATCGATACCCTAGCCAGCTGTCAGGTGGGCAGTGTCAGCGGGTGGTCATTGCACTGGCCCTGGCGTGCAAGCCAGGCATTCTGCTCTGTGATGAGCCAACAACAGCACTGGACGTTACTGTGCAGCGTCAGATTATGGAGACGATCCAACGTTTGCAGCGTGAACTGGGCTTCGCCATGGTCTTTGTAACCCATAATCTGGCGATTGCAGCGACGCTGTGCTCGAAACTGTGTGTGATGAAGCAGGGGCGGATTGTGGAGCATGGGGATTCGCTTGCCCTTTTGCAAAACCCGCAAGATCCTTACACCCAGATGCTTATTAACTCGGTGCTTCCTTTACCGAAGCTTGAAGGGAGCGAATAACGATGGAACTCTCTTTGCAAGTCCAGAATGTGACGGTTCAATATGGTGACTTTACTGCGCTGGACAATATTAACCTAAATCTCCTTAGGCATACTACGCTCGGTCTTGTTGGTGAGTCCGGTTCAGGCAAATCTACCCTTGCGCGAGTCATTGCCGGGTTAATCACGCCAGATGAGGGACAGATTTTGATGGGAGATCAGCAATTAAAGAAAAAGAGAAGCCGTGAGCAGTATAAAAACATACAGATGATCTTCCAAAATCCGGATGCTTCACTGAATCCCAAACATTCCATTCGGCAGATTCTTGCTGAAGCGCTGTTGTTTCATCGCATTGTAGACCGTTCACAGGTGGAGAAAAGATCGAGAGAGCTCCTTGCCCGTGTTCAGTTGGAAAGCAGGGCACTGGACAAGTATCCGCATGAATTTTCCGGCGGTCAGCGCCAACGTATCGCCATTGCACGTGCATTAAGCGTAGAGCCGAGTCTGCTGATTGCGGATGAGCCGACGAGTGCATTGGATGTTTCTGTGCAGCGGAGTGTGCTCGATCTGTTCAATTCACTTAAGAGAGAGCTTAACCTTACGCTTCTGTTCATTTCCCACGATCTGGGGGTTATACATGCCATTAGTGATACGGTAGCAGTCATGCGGCAGGGACAGCTTGTGGAGATTAGCCCCAAAGATCAATTCTTCACACGACCTGAGACGGCATACAGCCGAGAGCTGCTGTCCGCAGTTCCAAAAATGCCGAAAACAAGTTCTTTAGGAGGTTTATATGAGCCAACAATATAAAGGAAACATACCACTTACCCTGTCGGAATACGATACACTTACACAATTGCTCTCCAGGCTTTTGTCTACAAAGTATACTCCGGTGATCATCCCGGGAGAGGCCATCTTGGGTATAGAGGCCGTGGCAGCTGGAATATCTGCACCGGGTCGTACGATTGTCAATGTCGTAACAGGGCCTTATGGCAGTTTGTTTGGTCAGTGGCTTGAACGCGGAGGGGCAACGGTTATTGAAGTCAAAGTTCCTTTTGATGAAGTTGTACCTGTGGAGAAGGTAGCTGCTGCGATTGAAAAGTATAAACCGTCTGCACTATCCTTTGTACAAGCAGAGGTGGTTACGGGCGGGTCGAATCCCGCAGAAGAAATTATAAAGATTGCGCGTGCCCATAACCTGATTACGGTGAGCGACTCTGTATCAGCAATTGGGGGAGAGCCTCTACTGGTAGATGAATGGGGCGTTGATTTTGTAGCTGTGGGTGCACAAAAAGCTCTGGCCGGGCCTAACGGCATCAGCGCAGTAAGCATTTCGCCGCGTGGATGGGAATTCCTCGAATCCAATGCGCATGCACCGCGCAACTCCATCCTGTCTTTGCTTGATCTGAAACCACCCGGCGAAGGGGCTGTACCCGTAAGGGTTCCTCCCAACATTCCAACGCTGGAAGCCAGAGCACTGATTTTGGCTTTGACAGCCATTGAGTCCGAAGGATTGGAGCAGGTGATTAAGCGTCATGAGCAGGCTGCGTTATCTGCTATAGCGGGAATTCAGGCCCTGGGTCTGGAGCCTTGGCAAAAAGACAATAGAACATATTCGACACTCACGACGACGGTTCGAATTGCAGGGGAGGAGAAGCTGCATATCGATCAGCCGATCGGCATCGTTGCTCCGGGGGATGGAGAACTTTTTGGTCAGCTTCTGCGAATTAATCATTTTGGAGTTAATGCGTCCTTGGCAGGTGTAGAGGAAGCTGTTGCGACCATTGCGGCATTATTGAATGAGGACCATGAGCAAGCAGTCCAGGCTGTCCGACTCGTTTGGGGAGAATGAATATGACCCAAGTGAAATCGGAGGTACAAAGCTTTAAACACATTTTTATAGCAGGTATTGAAGGCAAACGGTTCGATATCTCGATCCAGGATGGCCGGTTTGCATCTATTACAGAATCCGTGCCGCAGAATGATAACTCATCGCTTCCGGGTACAGATTTATGGATAAGTCCCGGAGTTATTGATCTTCATACGCATCTGGCCTGGACAGACTTTGACCATGCGGATCAATTGAAACGTGACAGCCACGAGGTTGAAGCGATGCAGGCGCAAGCTTTTGCAGCCACCCTCCGGACAGGAGTAACTACGGCTCGTGATGCAGGTGGAATGCTGCCAAGCACCGCTCGGCATCTTGCTCAGCACTACCAACACCCCTTAAGGGTTGAAACCAGCAGTGAAATGCTGGGAGCGGCAGATGCCCGCGGTGTGAAGCATCTAGAACAACGCTTGAACGGAATTTTTGAAACAGGCGCGGGATGGGTTAAAATCATGGCGACAGGTGGGCTGGGAGCCCCTACGGAGCAAGTGCTCGATCCTGTATTTTCAGAGGAAGAGTTCGCGTTCATCGTTCGCCATGCCCATGCTCACCATAAAAAGGTGTTGGTTCATACCTGGGGTGGCGTGACGATAGACTGGTCTATCCAGGCCGGGGTGGAATCTGTAGAGCATGGCATGTTCTTATCGGAGGATCAGGCTGGCAGACTTGCGCAGTCCCGAACAGCCTTTGTGCCGACCACATCGATATATCGGATTGCCGCAGATCCGAAAGGCGTGCTGGCGTTGCCTACTGTTATCAGTGATCGTGCAGCGCGCGCTGCTGAAGCTCATTCTACAGCGATCGGATATGCCAAAAGAGCAGGAGTCCGTTTCGGTTTCGGTACCGATTACGCCACACCTTCACTGCATGGCTATAATCTGCAAGAGCTGGATACGCTGATCGATTATGGCTTGACTCGGGCGGAGGCGTGGCAATCTGCGACCACCCATGCGGCTGAGATTCTGGGAAGTGCCAACGAATTGGGACAGATTGCAGAAGGCTATATTGCGGACGCCATTATTTTCAATGCCGATCCGTATCAAACGAAAAATGCAGATCAGCTGCGGGAGAGCATTGTGTCCGTAATTATTGGGGCGCAGAAACCATAACTTGGTTTCTGCGTTTTTTTCTTTTGCAAGAAAATCATTATTGGCCAGTCTATGGCACTTTGGACATCTTCACAAATAAGCTGGCATGCGCAATAATGTAGGTCGAGCGATACGACATATCACATATACATCAGGAGGCAATATGAAACTCGGCAATCACGATTTGAATACATACATCAAGCAATATGAAATCTATTTAAGTGTAGAACGAAACCTGTCCCAAAAATCGATAAAAGCTTATCTGTCTGACCTCAACAGACTCGTTGAATGGTTTAAAGATAATCAAATATATGATGTAAACAGAGATAATTTAAGAAAGTATCTAGAACAATTAACAAGTGAGCAAACGCTTAAAGACTCTACAATTAAAAGAAAATACATATGCTTTAAAGCATTTTTTAATTATTTGGTACAGGAAGGGGATATTGCTGAATCCCCTATTTTTGGTTTCGGAAGAAATTTCAAAACAGCAAAACGTATTCCGAAGACTCTCTCTGTGAATGAGGTTGAAAGGTTGTTAAACGCTCCACAAGAACATATGAAGCAATTACGTACAGATTTTAGGAGACGAATTAACCTGCGCAATGATGCTATTATTGAGTTGCTTTACGTGATCGGAATTCGTATCGGCGAATTAGTGAGTATCGATATTGAACATATAGATCTGGAGGAAAAAACGGTATTGATCTTTGGGAAAGGTCGTAAAGAGCGTTTATTGTATATTTCCAGTAATGAGGTGATCCTCAAGATTAAAGCCTGGTTGCATGAACGTGAGCATTTCGATACCAATTCCAATGCTCTGTTTATCAACAAATATGGCGATCGACTTTCGATTTATTCCATAGAAGATATTTACTCGAAATACAGGGACTTATCTAAAGTCAGTAAAAAATCAACACCTCACTATCTCAGGCACAGTTTCGCCACGCATCTTCTCAACAATGGTGCTGATTTGCGTTCAGTCCAAGAAATACTAGGGCATACGAACGTAAGCACTACGCAAATTTATACAGAAGTGTCAGTTGAACGCAAAAAAGATGTGCTCTCGCGGTTTAATCCGAGAAATAACTTAAAAGTGTAAAATAAGACCTCCAAATAACTATAAATTATTTGGAGGTTTTGTAATGGAGTTGATCAACAATCACCTTAATTTAATAAGTTTACAAAAAGAAAAGATTATGGTGGTAATGGTAACAAACGTAGATAATCATACAAACAAGTTTGATGATTACGAGAAGAATTCTTTAACTTCCGAATATTTAAGTGAGTTAGAAATAGAGGAATTAAATAAGGGTTTTGAAGATTTTGGATTTCAAACAGTAATTCATTTTGATGAGACAGAGTTTATACAGCAAATTGTGGAGAATGACCATCCTATGCTAAGAGGCAGTCAAACTGGAATTGTATTAAGCATGGCACAAAAGGGAAAAAAAGTTGGTAGAAAATCATTGTTACCATCATTTTGTGATCTTTATAATTTAAAGTATACGAGCTCTAATCCTTATACCGTAAGCTTGTGTAGAAACAAGTATCATACAGGTATACTATTAAAAGGACACGGCCTTCAAGTTCCTCAGAGCTGGTTATATACTAAAAAAGGGTGGCTTTTTGGAAAAAAACCACCCGAAGGCATTAAGGTTATAATTAAGCTGAATAACGAATCAGCAAGTATTGGAATTGATCAGAATAGTATTATTAACTACGAAAGTTCATTTGATTCAACCATCCACCAAAGATTTATGGAATATGAACAAGAAATAATTGTTCAAGAGTTCATTGAAGGATATGAAATTGAACATCCTTTTATGGCAAGTGAGAGCATCACACCACTAATTCCTATGGGAATTCAATTAAAGAACAAAAAGTTTCTGGACGAACAAATTCTAACCTATGAAATTCGAGGTAAAGACCAGTATTCTTTCTATAATTACGCCAAATACAATGATGAAGTAAATCAAAAATTGATTGAATCGACTAAAAGGGTTGCGTTGATATTAGGAATCACAGGTTTTGGAAGAATCGATTACCGAATAAATCAAAACAATGAATTTTTTATCACTGATATTGCCACAAATCCTCACATTGTAAAACATAGTTCATTTCATCAATCATTTAAAGAATTAGGCTATACATATGATAAAATGCTTGCTACGTTTATAGCAATTACATTTGAGAAATATAGTTTATGACTCTGACCAAAACTGAATATCTGATACTAAAAAACCGTTTCCGAAGGATTTTTCTTTAGAATGTTCAATAAGATCTGGATGATGTCTATCAATATATGTAAGCCATTCTTCTCCAGAGATTCTGAGATTAGAATCAAATATATCTTTTATAATTTCATGGCGCTTCCTATAATAATTCTCATCACCAATTGAAGGTAAATAAGAAATGCTAGTCCACAATTTCATGGCCTTTAATTTGTTTCCTAACAAATATTCTACAACCATAAGATTGGATTCAATATAATACTGATAATATAGTTCAATATTCGATTTATTAATGAGTAAGTTTCTTAGGCCTGTTAATATGATTAAGGATTCTTCCAATTGATTAGTTGCAGCGTATAGAACTGATTGGTTTATTCGAAGTAAAATTCGATCTGCACTTGACTTTGTTTCTTTAAATATCTCTATAAATATTCCTAATCCTTCCTTTAGGGATATTTTTTTTGCTGCAATTCCGCTTAATACAAAATTGTTTAATGCAGTCTCAGTTCTAGGGAACTCCACTTCAGGGTGCTTTGTTATAAAATCAATCAATTTATTTGCATCTTTGTGGCTTTCCTCAAATTTCCCAAGAACAAAAGTATTTGCGACATGATTGTTTAAAGCAAAGTAGTACTGAATTGGATTAAGTGGAACTCCGCCCTCTTCTGAAGGTCCAAAATATTTAACACTTTTATGTGTGTTTCTTTGTGCTATAGAAATGGAATAGACTGCGCTAGATTTCCTACGCAATATATTTATTTTATCTTTTGCATTGAGATCATATTCGACCCTCTCGTGTAAATATAACATAAGGTCTTTTTCGACCTTCTTGGCACTTTCTTTGTCATTAATATGAATATAACTAATGATCAGAAGGGAAAGTATTCTTGACCATAATTCACTTTCTGCTTCTAGCGTATGAAGATCTTTATAGTTTTCTAAAATAGAAACTGAATCTTGACGATGATTTCTATCTATTTTTTTTGTCAAACACATAGCTAAGAGGTAGTCTCTTTCTGCTCTCAATAGAGTGGGGTGTGTATCTTCAATCCAGCTCAATTTTTCAATCGCTTTATCAAATTCTTTGTTGTTATAATCTGTATAAGCCTGTTGCATTAGTTCTATATATTCCTCTGCTTCGAGTTCTTTAATAGAAATAAATATTTCTTCGAGAAATTCCGTTTTTATAACGTCATTATTCCTTAACTTTTGTATATAAGCTAAAACATATAGTGAGGCTGCTTCTTTTATACAACTTGCCTTTAATAAAGCACGTGCTCTTGCAATATAGTCGTTAGGTTTAATTACTTTTAAACATTCAGCGTAAGCATAGTAATAAGTTTTGATATCCTCAAGTTTTTTTTCAAACAAACTTCTAATAAACTCATGAATAAAATTCACTTTTTTATTAGCTTGCTCAACAAAATATAGTTTATTTGCTTCTTTTATTATATGTTGTAACTCTTCTTGGTTTTTATTTGTGATTTTTTCCAGTTCAAAAAAAGTAAATGAAATTCCTAAAATAGAAGCGTATTTCAATACTTCCTCTACCACCTCGCCAGTTGCTCCAAGGTTTTTTAACCGGTCTTGAATTAATGTTGCGATTTGATTAGTATCAGCTAATTCCTCTAATTTAACAGATGATTGATCGTTTGAATCGTTAAGATAATTTATCATTTCTTTAGTAAGATGTAGATGACCACCTGTTATTGAATATAGACCATCTAGTAAATCAGTTTTTATGCCTTTTTTCAGTCCCATTGAATGTAAAACATTTTTATAATCATCCTTCTTGATCACATCCAATTTGTGTTTAACAAATCCAAATTGCTTTGAAATATCATTTTTTAAATCTTGATAATTTTCAAGTTGTTCATCAGTCCAATTGATTATGATTACAGCGTTTTTCAAGAATGAATTTTCGTTTTGATTCTCTTTCATTATTTGATAAAACAATTCAATTGATTTATCATCCCACCATTGAAAATTTTCTGCGTAAATCAAAAACCTTTTTTTACTAATGTGACGCATTCTGAAGATTATGTTTCGTTCGGTATCTGTTAGGTGTGAATTACGATTTCTAAATTTATTGTCATTAAAATTGAGTAATTCATGTACAAAACTCTCAAGTGCTTTTCCGAACAAGGGTACTGCTCCAGCCGTTTTAGCAACAGTACTCTTAAAAACTTCACTTTGATGTTTAGGGATATTTTGTTTAGATGACAGGCATTGTTCAATGGGGTAGTATTCTCTAGTAATACACTTTTTGTCTCCTTCCATAAGGAAAATTTCAAAATCATTGGTTAAAAAGAGCTCATTTATAATATCTTGTCGTAAATAAGTTTTTCCCGTTCCTGAAACTCCTTCAATTATAAAGAAATTATGAGAATCCTTAATTTTATTGAAAATCTCATGTTTTATTTTCCTCTGATGATCTAATAGAGCATGCTTCATTATTAACCTCCAAATAATTTATAGTTATTAGTATGTAACACTTAGATAGATTGCTTAATACTCCTCAGGGTACTACTTTTATACCACATTCATTATTCGACACATTTCTATATAATCCTCTAAAAATTTACAAAAGAATTAAATTAACTGATTCAAAAGCCCTTTTTATAAATATCTATTAGGTAATAAGGTCTATATTTGACGTGATTTTCCCAAAAGTTTTCCAAAAGGATTTTGAAGACCCATCAGCGAATACAATATTTTATGACAGCGGGATAAAGGAAGGAGTGATATCCGCTTAAACTTTTGTCGAAGTTTTCCAGCAAGATTCCTCAGCCCGTTTCGTGTTTAATGTTATATAGGAGTAGTGTATTGCATTTTTCACGGGTACACCTTAATTTTTACATCCACCTATCACCTCTACACAACAAGTACAGGCAATTCTGCATGTATCATCTACTTTCAGACATTACAAAGAACGACGATCAGCTGGAATTTCCAAGCAATATAGTCTGTACAGCATGCTCCTAATCATGACAAAAGTGTCCACACAACAGCATATCGGATTATGGGCTCTGAAATGAATTAGAACGAATGCACATGGAGGAGGCTGTAATGATGGCAAAAAAAGAAGTTGTAGCGATGCTGCTCGCTGGAGGGCAAGGCAAAAGATTAAAGGGATTGACCAAATCACTGGCCAAGCCAGCTGTTTATTTTGGCGGAACCTACCGCATCATTGATTTTCCTCTAAGTAATTGCTCCAATTCAGGCATCGACACGGTCGGTGTGTTAACCCAATACGAACCTCTGGTGCTGCATTCCTATATCGGCATTGGCAGTGATTGGGATCTGGACCGCAAAAATGGCGGAGTATATGTTCTTCCTCCTCATGAACGTGAAGATGGCAGTAACTGGTACCGCGGTACGGCGGATGCGATCTACCGTAACCTGAATTTTATCGAACAATTCGATCCTGAGCATGTGCTCATTCTGTCAGGGGATCATATCTATAAAATGGACTACGAGAAAATGCTTCAATACCATAAAGAAAAGGATGCAGATTGCACCATATCGGTCATTGACGTTCCGTTGGAAGAAGCCAGCCGGTTCGGGCTGCTCAACACCCACGATGATTATCGCATCTATGAATTCGAAGAAAAACCTCCTGAACCCAAGAGTACGCTCGCTTCCATGGGTATCTATCTCTTCAAGTGGGATGTGCTGAAACGCTTCCTGATCCAGGACGAACAGCAGGCATCCACCTCCTACGATTTTGGCAAAGACATCATTCCCTTGCTGCTTGAAAATGAAAAATCACTATACGCTTATCCATTTGAAGGGTATTGGAAGGACGTCGGTACGATCCATAGTCTGTGGGAATCCAATATGGACCTGCTGGATGAGGAAACTCCGTTTAATCTGAACGACCCGGACTGGCGCATCTATACCCGAAATCCGAATCAGCCTGCGCAATATATTTCACCATCTGCGAAGGTGCGTAATTGCATCATTAGTGAAGGCAGTGTTGTGCATGGTGAGGTTAATCATTCCGTCATGTTCTACGGGGTCGAGGTGGGGGAGAACAGTTCCGTAACCGATTCGGTGATCATGCCAAAAGTGAAGATAGGACAAAATGTGCGCATTCACAAAGCCATTATTGCCGAAGGATTGGTGATCCCGGATGGAGTACACCTGTCGCCCGCCCCTGAGGATGAAAGTGATATATTACTGGTTGATCAGGAAGAATTGGAACATCAGCTTTACGAGGGAATGACAAGCAAAGCCTAATCTAAAAGCCAAAAGGACGGTGCATGCGATGAAACCATTGATCGGAGTTATTAACCTTGACCATGAGCTTGAAGAATTGAAGGAATTGACGTACTTTCGCTGCGGAGCCGCGGTGCCTTATGCCGGGCGTTACCGTCTGATTGATTTTGTATTATCCAATATGATGAATGCTGGCATTGAGAGTATCGGTGTATTTGTCCGTCGCAAGTACCGTTCACTCATGGATCATCTGGGAGACGGTAAGCCTTGGGATCTGGATCGCAAGCATGGCGGCATGTTTATTTTGCCACCGGACTGGAACGATCCAACCGATACGTCACAAGGGGATTTGCAGCATTTTCACAATAATCTCGATTTCTTCCGCCGGGGTGCCGGGCAATATGTAGTTCATGCAGGCAGTCGGCACGTAACCAAAGCAGATCTGCAGGATGTGTACAGGTACCATATAAGCAAGGGCGCGGATGTAACTCTGGTCTGCAAAAAAGTGGATCAACTGCTGCCTGAACATGACGCCTGTGTCAAAGTTGAAGATGACGGGAACGGTAATGTGGTGGACATTCACCAAAGCGCCGATCATCCGAATATATATACAGAAATTTTCATTATGGAAAAAGAACTGTTCCTGCGTCAGGTGCAGCGCTGCATCGCTCATGGCGAAAGCCATTTCTTCCGTGATGTGATTCAGAAAAACCCGGATGGCTTGAACATTGCTGCGTATGCCTATGATGGCTATCATGCCGTAATTAATTCGATCGACAGCTATTACCGCAATAGTCTGGAACTGTTGAATAGCGGACTGTATGAACAACTGTTCAAAGAACAGCCTGTTCAAACCAAGATTAAATACGAGGCTCCTGCGAAATATCTGGACACCGCTGAGGTGAAACATTCCTTGCTCGCGAACGGTTGCATTGTGGGTGGGGAAGTGGAAGACAGCATCCTGTTCCGGGGGGTGCATGTGGCGAAAGGTGCCAAAATTAAAGGCTCCATTATTATGCAAAAATGCTACATCGGAGAAGGCGCCGTTCTGGAGAACGTCATTCTCGACAAAGATGTAAAACTAAGCGGCGGCCAAACGCTGATCGGCGACCCGTCGAACCCGTATATTTTGGCGAAGAGTACTATTATCTAATACCAACACGTAACCGATATCATCTATAAATATATATAAAATAAAAATCCTGTAGGATGGATTTAAGGTTCATGGGCGAAAGTTGTTTGGCAGAAGAGCTCAAAAGTAAGTGAAGGGGACGAAATCATTTCTGGAGAAGCGTAGCGTTCGCCTTTATCACTGTATTTTTTCATTTGAATAATACAATAAAGAAAATACAGGGATAACAGCGATTGAAAGAATGATTCGTAACCGTAACGGGCACATGCTCGAACCAAAATATTGAGTGTATGAACCGCCACTATCCTACAGGATTTCACCGGGAGGAACCTTCTTTTGTTTGACAACAAGGAAACGTTCAAGAGTATTTTTAGGCGGAATCTGGTTAGCAAATTGGGCAAACCGCTAACAGAAGCAACGCAGGAGGATGTCTATCACGTACTTGGAAGCATGATTCGCGAATATGCGGGTCAGGATTGGGCGGCGTCGAATCAGGGGTTTAAGCAGCGCCAGGATAAACAGGTCTATTACTTCTCGCTGGAATTCCTGATTGGACGTCTGCTCGGTAACAACCTGTTAAATGTGAATGAATTGGAACTCGTTCGTGACAGTCTGGCTGAACTGGGCTTCTCTTTGGAAGAGGTGGAAGAACAGGAGGCGGACGCAGGGCTCGGCAACGGAGGTCTGGGAAGACTCGCAGCCTGTTTTCTGGATTCATTGGCGTCGCTCGGTTATGCGGGACATGGATGCGGAATCCGATATAAATATGGCTTGTTTGAGCAAAAAATTATTAAAGGAAACCAGGTGGAATTACCCGATAATTGGCTCGAGAAGGGCAATGAATGGGAAGTGCGCCGTCCGGACAAAAAGGTGGAAGTGCAGTTCTGGGGCCGTGTGGAAGCCTATGAACAGGATGGACATTACCAATTTGTCACGAAGGATGCCGAATCGGTTGTAGCTGTACCTTATGATGTGCCTGTGATTGGTTATGGCCAGCCCCATGTGAACACCTTGCGATTGTGGAGTGCGGAGCCCAAGCGGGAGACTTCGCTCGATACCCCTTCGAACTATTACGGATATCTGGATTACAGCCGTTCGGTAGAATCGATCTCGGAGTTCTTGTACCCGGATGATTCCCAATACGAGGGCAAGCTGCTGCGTCTGAAACAGCAATATTTCATGTGTTCGGCAGGCGTACAGAGTGCTTTGCGTACATTTAACAAGCTTGAGCTTTCGTATGATCGATTGCCGGATAAAGTGGCGTTCCATATCAACGATACTCATCCAACACTCGTGATTCCCGAACTGATGCGTATTCTGATCGATGTCAAAGGCTATGGATGGGATGAAGCGTGGGATATCACGACCCGCACCGTATCGTATACCAACCATACAACGCTAAGTGAGGCGCTTGAAAAGTGGCCTGTAGCCATGATCAGCAAGCTGTTGCCACGCATTTATATGATTATTGAAGAGATCAACAAACGTTTCTGCGGAATGCTGCTCAATCGTTATCCCGGAGACCAGGATCGTATTCAGCAGCTGGCGATTGTTGCGAACGATCAGGTGCGGATGGCTCATCTGGCGATTGTGGGCAGTCATAGCGTAAACGGTGTCGCGGCATTGCATACCGAAATATTGAAGGAACGGGAAATGGCTCCGTTCTATGCACTATATCCTGAGCGCTTCAATAACAAAACCAATGGAATTACCCAACGCCGCTGGCTGATGCACGCCAATCCGAAGCTGTCGAATCTGATCACAGATACGATTGGAAGTGAGTGGATTAGGGAGCCGGGCAGACTGAATGAGCTGGTAGGCGTTGCAGATGATGCTTCATTCCAGCAGCAGTTCCATTCCATTAAACGTGATAATAAGGAGCGACTGGCCGCGTACATCCTGGATCATACCGGAAAGGCTGTTAATCCGGATTCCATTTTTGATGTGCAGGTGAAAAGGCTGCATGGGTACAAACGGCAGTTGCTGAACATTCTGCATGTCATGCATTTGTATAACCGTCTCAAGAGCGATGCTTCGTTTGATATCGTGCCACGAACGTTCATTTTTGGAGCAAAGGCAGCGCCCAGTTATTATTTTGCCAAGAAAATTATCAAGCTGATTAACACGGTGGCAGATACGGTGAATCGTGATGCGGCCGTGAAAGATCGCCTCCAGGTATTTTTCCTGGAGAACTATTCGGTCTCTCTTGCCGAGAAAATCATTCCTGCCGCGGACGTCAGCGAACAGATTTCAACCGCAGGCAAGGAAGCCTCCGGTACGGGGAACATGAAGTTTATGATGAACGGTGCGTTAACCATTGGTACCATGGACGGCGCGAATGTCGAGATGGCAGAGCAGGTCGGTCAAGAAAATATGTTCATCTTTGGTCTGAGTGCAGACGAAGTGCTTGAATATTACCGCTCCGCCAGTTATCGGCCAAGTGAGATTGTGCAGCAGGATGAACGAATTCGCGAGGTAGTGGAGCAACTGGTACATCCGGGAGCGTTCTGTGAACGTGATGGTGAATTCTGGGACATTTACGATTCCTTGCTGGCACATGGTGACGAGTACTTTGTATTACGTGACTTTGCTGCCTATGCCGATGCTCATGCTGCCATTGATTCGTCATACCGCGATGTATCGGGCTGGACCCGCAAGGCGGTGCTGAATACAGCTCAATCCGGCATTTTCTCCAGTGATCGCACCATCAGTGAATATGCGACTGATATCTGGGGCATTCATCCGGTGTCTGGACACTGGAAAGGTTAAAGAATTATTGTTTAACAATTAAATCCCCTTGTTGCACAAGGGGATTTTTTGTATGTTGAGAATTGTAAGGCTTATGTTCATAATCATACCTTACTCAGCTTTCACCAAAAGTCCAAATATTTTTTTGAACAGAATGGTCTGTTCAGAACGCATGTTTGCCAATACATAAGAAATTTTTGATAAACAACAAGTTCGCACGCAATATCAAGAAAATGATTTTGATCTCAGCCATACTAAATTAAGAAATCGTTCCATACTTTGAACCAAGAAAAGGGGATCACTCGCCATGGATCATTACACTCGCATCCAGCTTGCCATTGCGTATCTGGAGCAGCATTTGCAGGATGAATTCAATATCAGGGAGGCGTCAGCCGCTGCCAGTTTTTCTGCTTTTCATTTCCAGCGTTTATTTCAGGCGATAACGGGATTTACGGTACTGGAATATGTGCGCAGACGAAGATTGACCGAAGCCGCAAATCACTTGCAGAACACCTCGGAAGGCATCTTGGATATTGCTTTGAGCTTTGGATATCAATCCCAGGAAGCATTTACCCGTGCCTTTACAGCCCACTGGGGCATGACACCTGCCAGATTGCGCAAGTTGGACGAGCAACCATCGCCCTTGAAAATGCAACGAAGTATTGATTTTAACGATTATCGTACTCGGATTGGAGGACAATTTCATATGAACACACCTCGTCTGTTAACACTGGAACCGAACTGGATTATTGGCTATGAATACAAGACGAACCTGAATGGAAATCAGCACTATGCAGAAATACCCGGGTTCTATCACGACTTTGGGGCAGAGCAGAAATTTATGAACATCCCTGAACGGACACGTCCGGATATAGCCTATGGTGTAGCTTGTCGTTTCGAAGATGATGGAGCGTTCACCTTTATTGTGGGGGAGGAAAGCCTTGCAGCATCTCCGGTACTTAAACCTGGCTATTCTTCCATTGAAATTCCTGGCGGTTTATACGCCGAGTTCACAGTGGAAGGGTCGGGACAAGATATCCGCAAAATGATATATGGCAGCTGGCTTCCGCAGTCTAACTATGAACGAAGGGAAGGACCGGATTTTGAGGTGACGGATGTATGGAAGTCCACGCCTGAGCAGCTGGACATGAAGATCTATATCCCTTTAAAATAGACCTTACCGCGCTCTGCGGAATTAAGGTCGGAGGTATGAAGGGAATGAACGAACGTTCGTGGCTCCACTCCAGATGGATGCTTGTTATCGTTGCCAGCATGGCAGTACTGTACATGTTGATTATGGGTAACCTGCTCTTTGTCAGCGGGAGAACGCCTGGCGTGAATTATCAATATAATCTGGTACCATTGGAAACAATCAAGCCTCTTCTTTTTGAAAAGAACAGATACCCTACGGAAGCCTGGGTGAAGAACCTGTTTGGGAACATTGTTTTGTTCATACCGCTTGGGATATGGATTCCCTGGTTATTTCGCAGGTGCCGAAAGTTTTTGCGATTTACAGGTATTGTCGTCTTACTTTTGTTAGCTGTTGAGATTACGCAATTGATGACCCGTGTTGGTTCGTTTGATGTCGATGACATTATTTTGAATACGGTGGGTGCCTGGATTGGATACATAGGGTTTGCCTTATTCATATTCTCACAGGGAAGGACTCGAAATTGAACTGCGTATAGCGGTCAATGATCGGGTCTTTTTGTGTTCATGGATCTTTTCTGTTTATAAGAGGGGCATTTCGGATAAAACATACTAACGGGTTATATAGTAAAGAGTGATGAAAGTGAGGTGGTCTATATCGTTTGGTGGAAAGAGAGTGTGGTGTACCAGATCTATCCCAACAGCTTCAAAGATTCGGATGGGGACGGTCAGGGTGACTTGCAGGGGATATATGACAAGCTCGATTATTTGACTGGGCTGGGCGTGGATGTGATTTGGATCTGTCCTATTTACGATTCTCCTGGTCATGATAACGGATATGATATCCGAGATTATTACTCCATTTTACGTAAGTATGGCACAATGGAGGATTTTGACCGTTTGCTGGCTGAGGCGCACAAGCGTGGTCTCAAGATCATGATGGATCTGGTGCTGAATCATACGTCGGATGAACACGTGTGGTTTGCCGAATCACGTTCATCGAAAGTGAATCCGAAACGGGATTATTACATTTGGCGTTCAGGCAAAAATGGTCAGGTTCCAAACAACTGGGAGTCCTATTTTGGGGGTTCTGTGTGGAAGCATGATCCGGAGACGAATGAATATTATTTGCATCTCTATTCTGAACACCAGCCTGACCTGAATTGGAACAACGCACAGATGGCAGAAGAGATGTATGAGATGGTACATTGGTGGTTGCAAAAAGGTGTGGATGGTTTCCGTTTAGATGCGGTGGCGCATATCGCCAAGGCAGAGGGGTTACCCAGCGTACATAATCCGGATAATCTGCCGGTCGTTCCTGCGTACCAGCTTTTTTCCAACCTCGAGCAGGTACATTCGATTCTGAACAAACTTAACGATATGATCCTGAAGCCGTATGGTCCAATGACTGTTGGAGAGACTTCCGGGCTTGGACCGGGACAGGCGCTGGCCTATGTTGGGACAGATCGGAATGAGCTCAATATGGTGTTCCAGTTTGAGCATATGTTTGTGGATGCCCGATCGTCCGGAATTGGCAAATGGAACTTTCGGGAGTGGAAGCTGCCCGAGCTGAAAGAAATTATGAGCCGCTGGCAAACCGTGCTGCATGACAGAGGCTGGAATGCCAATTACATGGGCAATCATGACCAGCCGCGTCCGGTATCCCGTTTCGGTGATGATGGAAGGTACAGGGTGCGCTCTGCCCAGATGCTGGCTACGTGGATGCTCACTCTGGAGGGTACGCCTTACATTTATCAAGGGGAAGAGATCGGCATGACCAATGTTGCTTTCCCTGATATTGAGGATTATCGTGATATTGAAACGATGAATTATTATCGGCAGCATATCGGTCAGGGGCGAGCGAAACATGAAGTCATGCAAGCGATCTGGCGCAAGAGTCGTGATAATGCCCGTACACCGATGCAGTGGGATGATACGAATCATGCGGGATTTACCGATGGTGAGCCATGGATTCAGGTGAATGCGAATTATCCTGAGATTAATGTGGCGGATGCCGAACGTGATCCCAAGTCCATTTTGCATTATTACCGTAAACTAATCGCACTTCGCAAACAACATAAAGTACTTATCTATGGGGCATATGAGCTGCTTTTGCCGGATGATCCCGATATTTATGCCTATACCCGAACGCTGGATGATGAGCAGATGCTTGTTATTCTGAATTTCCGTGAACATGAGCCTGAGATGCAATGGCCTGAAGGGTGGAACGATGAGAATGCCAAGACGGTCATCAGCAATGTCAGCAGACGTTATTCCACCGATAAGGGCGCAATTCTTCTTCAGCCTTATGAAGCACGGGTTTATCGAATGCAGCGATGAGACATCATTTTGCTTTGGCGAAGAGTTTTGAATTATAATATAGCTTGAAAATCAAACCAAACAAACGCATATGTCAGGAGGATACCACGTTGCTGAATATTACCTACCACGGACACTCCAGTGTACAACTGGGCACAGAAGAGAAGTCGTTGATCATTGATCCTTTCCTGCGCGGCAATGAGCTTGCTGTCACCAAACCGGAAGACATCAAGACGGACGCCGTTTTACTGACACATGCACATATGGATCACATTTTGGATGCTGAACCGATCGCCAAGGCCAATAATGCCAAGGTGGTTGCGATTGTGGAACTGGCTACATATATGTCATGGAAAGGCCTGGACACCCTTGGCATGAACATGGGAGGAACCGTGGATCTTGGTTTTGCGCAAGCCAAAATGATCCAGGCTTTCCATACGTCCGGAATCGTGCTGGAAGAGGAACAACGGATCATGTACGCAGGATTGCCTGCAGGATATATTATTAACATTGGTGGCAAAACCATTTTGCATGCCGGTGATACTAGCCTGTTCGGTGATATGAAAATGATTGGTGATCGCCATGATATTGACGTAGCATTACTGCCTATTGGTGGACATTTCACCATGGGACCAGAGGATGCTCTGCAAGCCGCTGAATGGTTCAATGCCAAGCTGACGATTCCGGTGCATTATGATACGTTTCCGGTGATTCGTCAGGATGCCGAGAAGTTTGTGGAGCAGCTTGCTTCCAAAGGACTGGAAGGCCGTGTGCTGGCACCGGGACAATCCCTTACCCTGTAATGCTCTTCTAACCCCTGTTTAATCATAAAAGCAAAACGAAGCTAAAGACGAATACCACGTCAAGATAACTGACGTGGTATTCGTCTTTTTTCGGTTTAAAATTCAATTTTGTACGCTACAGTTGGTGCAAATGACAAAAACCTTGAAATCCCATTGTTGAAGTTCATCCTGAAATGTTATAAAAAATTACACGGAAACCAAACGGAAATCCGAATTGACCGAAAAATAGGGGGAGCGTTCATGTCATTTGTGAAATCATTGTTTTTTCAAATCATTGTAGCGGTTATCATCGGGATTGGTGTAGGCATTCTGTGGCCTGATCTGGGTAGTCTGCTGCAACCGCTCGGAACAGGTTTTATCAAGTTGATCAAAATGATCATTGCTCCATTAATCTTTATGGTGATCGTAACAGGCATTGCCAAGATCGGTGATCTGAAATCAGTTGGACGTATTGGGTTCAAAGCCATTCTGTGGTTCGAAATCGCAACGACGGTTGCGCTGGTCCTTGGACTAGGCACAGCCAATCTGCTTCGTCCGGGTGCAAATATGAGCGTGGACCCCTCAACCCTTGATGCAAGTGGCATCGAAGCCAAAACTAATGGCTCTGAACTGCCGCATATCGTCGATTTTATTATGAACATTATTCCAACAAGTGTAGTAGATGCTTTTGCACAAAATGCATTGCTGCAAGTGCTGCTCGTTGCCTGTTTGTTTGGGGTAGCCTTGGCAGCAACGGAAAGTAAGGCGAAGGAGAATGTGCTGACGCTGATTGAAAATGTATTGGGTATCTTGTTCCGCATTATTGGATACATTATGAAACTGGCACCGATCGGAGCATTCGGAGCCATGGCATACACTGTTGGAGCGTATGGGGCTTCCACGCTGTCCTCCTTCGGTTTGCTAATTGTTGCTTGTTACGGGGCCGCGTTACTGTTCCTGGTGATGCTTGCGCTGGCTGCCTGGTGGATTACAGGACTGAACTTTCTGCAATTCGTAAAATATACACGTTCCGAAGTGATGCTGGCGATTGGCACAGGTTCCTCGGAAGTTGTTATGCCCCGCATGATGGACAAGCTGACCAAAGCAGGCTGTGATCGTGCTGTCGTTGGCCTCGTGGTTCCAACAGGGTACTCGTTCAATCTGGATGGAGCTTCGATCTACCTTTCGCTGGCAACGGTTTTTCTGGCTCAGGCGGTTGGCATTGATCTGACGCTGGGACAAGAGATTACAATTTTACTGGTGTTAATGCTTAGCTCCAAAGGTATGGCGGGTGTACCTGGCTCCGCATTCCTTGCTTTGTCTGCTACAGCAGCGGCCCTGAATGCATTCCCGGTAGCTGCTGTTGCCTTACTGCTCGGTGCAGACCGCTTCATGGATACCATGCGAGTATTCACGAACTTGATGGGGAACTGTGTTGCGGCATTTGTAGTGGCGAAATGGGAAGGGCTGTTGGATCAAAAACGCATGCGGGCTGTGCTCTCCGGGGAGATCAGTGCCGAAGAACTGGAGAGAGAAGAACAAGCGTACTTGTCCTCGGTGAAGTTGAACAAAAGGGAACAGGGACAAGGAATGGTTTCAACGGATATGCTGTAAGAAACAGGAATTGAACGGGCTTCGTATGTAGTTTTAACTCATCTCATATCTTTAAATTTGAACCGTCTGTTTACCCGCATGGAATCATGGGGGAAACAGACGGTTTTTGTCGTTTCAGATACAGATATCATGGAGTTCTCGAACGCAAGCAGCAAAATAATTGTTACAGAGGAATCATTAATGGGGAATGTGTAGAAGAGGAAAAAGATAGCATATTAAAGTTTCAACTTGTATATACATGTTTAGTTATGTAATATATAAATGAAGTTAGGCCAAGAGAACCACATAAGCAATACAATTTATTGGAGGCGTTAACATGAGTTCAACCAACACAACTTCATCATCGTGGTGGAAGACTTCCACGGTGTATCAGGTATATCCCAAGAGTTTCAACGATACAACTGGATCGGGTACCGGAGACATTCGGGGATTGACCGAAAAGCTGGATTACTTGCAACATCTCGGTATTGATATCGTGTGGCTGCAGCCCGTATATGTCTCTCCACAGCATGATAACGGTTATGACGTAGCGGACTATTATCGGATTAATCCTGATTTTGGTACGATGGAGGATTTTGACGAACTGCTTAAAGGTCTGAAGGCACGTGACATGAAGCTGATGATTGATATCGTGGTGAATCACTCTTCTACGGATCATGAGTGGTTCCAGCAATCACGCTCTTCCAAGGATAACCCATATCGCGATTATTATATTTGGAAGGACCCTGCTCCGGACGGCGGTGTGCCGAATAACTGGAAATCCAAGTTCGGTGGACCTGCATGGCAGTATGATGAGCAGACAGAACAATATTTCCTGACGTTGTTTGACAAAACACAGGCTGATTTGAATTGGGAGAACGAGCAGGTACGCAAGGCAGTACGGGACATGATCAAGTTCTGGGCGGAGAAGGGTGTAGATGGTTTCCGTATGGACGTCATCAATCTGATCTCCAAGGACCAGCGTTTCCCCGATGATGATGGTAGCGTTTCCCCAGGTGACGGACGTAAGTTCTACACCGATGGACCACGTGTGCATGAGTACATTACAGAGATGTATGAAGAGGTGTTTGGACCATACAATATGGTAACGGTTGGGGAGATGTCTTCGACTACGCTGGAGCACTGTATCAAATATTCGACCCCTGCTTCCCGGGAATTCTCCATGACGTTCAACTTCCACCATCTGAAAGTAGATTATCCGAACGGACAGAAGTGGGAGCTGATGCCTTACGATTTTGAAGCGATGAAACAGCTATTTAGTGAGTGGCAGACAGGCATGCAGGCAGGTGGGGGATGGAATGCATTGTTCCTGAACAACCATGATCAACCGCGGGCGTTATCTCGTTTCGCTGATGATGGCGATTATCGTGCTGAGAGTGCCAAAATGCTCGCTACAACCATTCATGGCATGCAGGGAACACCTTACGTATATCAGGGCGAAGAGATCGGGATGCCGAATCCGGTCTGGAACGACGTTAGCGAGTTCCGTGATATTGAATCGACAAATATGTACCGACTGCTTCAAGAAGAACGGGGCAATTCAGCCGAGGAAGCATTCCAAATTGTGAAAGAGCGTTCGAGGGACAATTCCCGGACACCGATGCAATGGGATGGAAGCGAGAATGCCGGATTTACAACGGGTACACCGTGGATCAAAGTGGACGAACGATATCCTTCGATTCACGTGGCTCAGCAGATGGCTGACCCGAATTCAATCTATTATCACTATCGCAGGCTGATTTCTCTGCGCAAACAGGTTCGTGTGCTGACCGACGGTCTGTATGAACGTTTGGACGATGCACATCCGGATGTATTCGCATATGCACGGACCAATGGAAGCGAGACGCTGCTTGTGGTATCCAACTTCAGCAAGCTGGACGTAAAATTTGCTTTCTCTGAAGCCGTCTGGAATGCTCACATTGCGGGTAAATCCGCAGAGCTGCTGATTGGCAATACGGAAGTATCCCCTGCACTGGAGCAAGAAATCTCTCTGAGCCCGTATTCATCCTATATGTGGCTTGTACCGCAACAGGACTAATTCACATCATATAACTGGGAAGTGACAATATGGAAATTGATAAAAAACAGGTTGAGGAGATCGTACGCGCGGTCGGCGGTAAAGAAAATATTGAAGCTGCAACGCATTGTGTCACACGCCTCCGGTTCGCCCTGTACGACGAAAGCAAAGTAGATACGGAAAGTCTGGAACAGAACGATCTGGTCAAAGGGCAGTTCTCATCTCAAGGACAATTCCAGGTAGTCATCGGACCTGGGCTTGTGGATAAAGTGTATGATGAAATGATTCAGATTACCGGGGGCGAACGTGCTTCCAAGGATGACGTGAAGGCTGTTGCGGGTAAAAAGCAAAATCCAATCCAGCGTGCGATCAAAACGCTATCGGACATCTTCATCCCGATCCTGCCAGCTATCATCACAGCCGGTCTCTTGCTCGGTATTAATAACATTCTGACAGGACCAGGCATATTCTTTGATGGCAAATCACTGGTGGATGTATATCCGGCATGGAAAGACCTCGCATCTATTATCAATACCATCGCGAGCACAGCCTTTACCTTCCTGCCTGCGTTAATTGGTTGGTCCGCTGTAACAAGGTTCGGCGGCAGTCCGTTGCTCGGGATTGTACTTGGTCTGATCCTGGTTCATCCCGATCTGCTGAGTGCTTATGGCTACGCCAATGCAGTCAACGAAGGCACCGTGCCTACGTGGAATCTGTTCGGCTGGCATATTGAGAAGATCGGTTATCAGGGGCAGGTTCTGCCGGTATTGGTATCAGCTTATCTGCTTGCCAAACTGGAGATCTTCCTGAACAAACGGGTGCATGATTCGATCAAACTGCTTGTAGTTGCACCTGTCACTTTATTGATTACCGGCTTCCTGGCATTTACAATCATTGGTCCGGTTACATTTGCCATTGCGAATGGAATTACATCCGGCTTGATCTATATTTACGATTCGTACGCGGCTCTGGGCGGTCTGATCTATGGTGGACTGTACGCATTGCTCGTTATTACAGGAATGCATCATACGTTCCTGGCGGTAGATGTACAGCTGATTGGTAGCCAGGGCGGAACGTTCCTGTGGCCGATGCTGGCACTGTCCAATATCGCGCAAGGTTCTGCCGCACTTGCCATGATGCTCGTGCTTCGTGAGAAGAAAATGAGAGGACTTGCGGCAACTTCATCCGTCTCGGCTTTCCTCGGGGTAACCGAGCCGGCAATCTTTGGGGTAAATATCCGTTATCGTTATCCGTTTATCTTCGGTATGGTCGGTTCTGCAATCGGCGGTGTACTGCTAACGATGAATAATGTTCAGGCCACCTCTATCGGTGTAGGTGGGGTACCTGGATTCCTGTCGATTTTCCCGAACAAATGGGGAGTATTCTTCATCGGTATGGCGATTGTACTGGTTGTTCCGTTCGTACTGACTGTTATTTTCGGAAGAGCGAAGTTGAGAAAAGAAGACCGCAACGCAGATCAAGCTACTGTAGCTGGCGGTCAAACGCCTACAGCTAAATCAGCTTCTAGCACAACTACAACAAATACAGATACAGAGCAACGTACACGCAGTGCTGCTCAGGTGGCGGATGAGCCTGTGAATACACTGGAAATCATGGCACCGTTAACAGGTACAGCCGTCCCGCTTGAACAAGTACCTGATCCGGCGTTTGCAGAGAAACAAATGGGTGAAGGGGTTGCCATTGAACCTTCTGGCAATCAGGTCGTTGCTCCGTTTGATGCTCAGGTTGCCCATGTCATCAAGAGCAAACATGCTGTCATTCTTGAGCACGCGAGTGGCTTGCAGATTCTGATTCATGTCGGAATCAATACGGTATCACTCAAAGGCGAAGGGTTTAACATGCATGTAGAAGCTGGAGAGAAGGTAAGAGCCGGGCAAACGTTGCTTGAATTCGACCGTAAAGTGATTGAAGCTGCGGGATATCCGCTCATTACGCCAATCATTATTCCGGACGGTCAGGACATGGTTGATCGGGTGGAGGTCACTACTGGTGAGGTAACATCCAATCAGAACGGTGTGCTTAAGGTTCATTTGAAAGGCTAAGTTACGAACAAATGGGGAGCTGCGAATATCGCAGCTTCTTTTTTCATCCTGATACCTAGATAAAGCTGAACTCATGTCAACTTGTGTGATGTGACCTTGATGCAGTTCGTTTTTTTTATTTGTAACGTGGTAAACTGTATCTAGAATGTATGTGGCAAAATCTCATGTTCACGGCGATCGGAAAGCTTGTTCATCAGGACTGTGCATGTTCAGGTCGAAAAGTTCATATGGTTCATAGAGAGTGGCTAGTCAATGGACGGAGGAGGAGAGCCATGACTCGTGTTGCGGTAATGGTCATTCATGGTCTGGGTATGCAAAAGGAAGATTATGCGGATACACTGATTTCGCGTTTGCATAAGGAATTTGATCAGGTTATGGTGTTGCCGGGAGCAGCCAAACAGGTTCTGGATATTGAGCCCGTATATTGGGCTGACGTATTTGAGGATCGGGAAGAGGCGCTGTTTCAGCAGCTTGTCAGCTCTCAGGGATTGAACTATCAAGTGTTGCGTCGATTTGTTATCCATTATCTGGCTGATGCTGTCGCGTATCAACCTGTGGAAAATCAAGGTCATAACTATGATGCGGTACATCGTACGCTGAATTGGGCGATGCATGCACTTGCACAGCGGAACGGGCCTGAAGCTCCACTCTGTATCATTGCTCATAGTTTGGGCGCGGTAATTGCAAGTAATTTTTTCTATGATCTGCAATATCCGTCTAGTCGCACGCCTTCCATTGTGGATGTTACTTCCGCATTGGAACGGGGAGATACTTTAACGAACTTTTATTCCTTTGGAACGACATTGCCATTATGGAGCTTACGTTACCATGATTTTAGCCGGCCGATTCAGGTACCTTCGCCACTGGCAGGGCAGTACTTCCCTGGGCTGGAAGGGGAGTGGATTAACTTTTATGATCGGGATGATATTCTGGGTTACCCGCTGCGTCCTATTGATCCAGCCTATGAGGCGGCGGTCAAAGAAGATATGGAGATTAACTCTGGGGGGTTAATCGGGAGCTGGAATCCGTTGAGTCATGGCGGGTATTTCTCAAATGGAGCCATGAATCGGAGAATCGCCCAGGGTCTGGCGCGAACGTGGACGTGGGTGAATCGTGGATCACGTTAAATGTCAGATATGGAGGAAGGTGAATAATTATGGAATGCAGGACAGGCTGTGCCGCATGCTGTATCGCGATTTCGATCTCATCGCCGATACCCGGGATGGCTGATGGCAAACCCGCAGGTGTGCGCTGTGTGCAGCTGACGGAGGACAATCGCTGCGGAATCTTTGGTCAGAAAGAGCGCCCCGCTGTGTGCAGCGGATTGCAGGCTTCGGAAGAGATGTGTGGCAGCACGGATCAGGAGGCTTTTGAACGATTGAGATGGCTGGAGCAGGAAACTGCACCCAGTTCAGCGTGACAGAGTTGTTTTGAGGGGAAAGGATAATTATACTTAATATGGAATTAGTTTGGGATCAGAAAGGGGTATGGGATGAATGGTACTTGCCAAACGGTTTGTAATGATCGTTGTGAATATGATTGGAGAACTGTGGATGGGATTCTACAGGCGAAACTCAGACTTTTATGACAAGCAGACATCAGAGTCAAAAAGCAAACTTGGCTATTATGCATTTATTATTGGGGCTGCCGCTGTAACCGTGGGCATTGTAAGCTGGATGTATAGTCGGGTTTATTCATAACTTGAGCAAAAACATAAAAGAGAGTATCCGCAGAATGGAAATCAGTCGTCGGATACTCTCTTTGGTATGTCCACTTCCTATTTTACGTGACCGAAGAGCGGGTGCTAGCCTCTTTTTTCCTCAACATGTGCATGAGAATCATCTTAAGTAGCGAAGAGACGATAAAGAATATAAATAAGATGCGAAACAACTGATATCCGGACACCACCGAAAGGTTGGCATTGACTTCATGGGCCATGATGCTCATCTGATCCATTCCGCCAGGTGCCATGCTCAACAATGATGTAGCGGCCGAGAGGGAGAACATCTTCATTAATATATAGCTCAAGCCAAGCGAACCTGCGATGAGGAGCACACTGCTTGTGATTGCGAGTGTTACGGTCTGCATCTTGCGTTGCAGCTGCTGAGGACGAAGCATCAGACCCACATGACTGCCAATCATCAATTGTGAAATATTAAGCAGGGACGACGGCAGATTAGGTGTGTGCATCGCTGTGCTTAATTGAATTACACACATGACGATCATGGGTCCAAGCATAAATGCTGTCGGAAACCGCAACTTGCGTGCAACCCAGGCACCAGCGACACAGAGCGGGGCATAGAGCAAGATTTCGGGAAAGAGTGCTGCCCAAGTTGCTGTCTCGATCATTGGCTGATCCGTGCCTACACCTGTCGTTCCCCCGATCCATGGGCTAAACAGCAGGAACGGAACACAGAATACAATCATGATCAGCCGCGTGACCTGCAAAAAAGTAACGAGCGTCAGATTGATCGATTTCATCTCATCCGCAAGGGAGACCATCTGGGACAGTCCGCCTGGAATGCTGCCAACCAGCAGGGAGGGAAAGTCAAAGTCTGTCAGCTTAGAAGCAACATAGGCGGTCAATGTACATAGTCCGATTAAGAGCAGGGTCATGAGCAGCATCATAGGCAGCTGGTGCAGAATGCCTTGAAGCGCTTCTCCCGTCAGTGTTAATCCAATAGAGTAACCCACGATTAGAATACCGTAGTCCCGAATGGAAGCGGGCCATATGAGCGGCAGCCTGGCAATCTGTGAACCAACCAGCATAAAAATCATCGGGCCAAGAAGCCAAGGAATGGGTGTATGGATCACTGTAAATATGAACCCGCCAAGAACAGAGACACCCAAACTGAGAAAAAACCGAAAGACAACGTGGGAACCGAGCTTGTGCATCAGTTCCATCCGTGTCGTCTTTCGGCTGCATGAGGTAGATTGAAGTACATGTAAGATCACTCCTGATGATAAGATACAATGATTGATCCTTGGACGGTGATTGGCTCATTACGAAGCAGGACAGGAAGCCAGTTCATCCACTGTCCTGCTGAATGGTTATCATTTATCTGTTCGCGGCAAGAACACGGGCAGAAGGCTTCGGTTCTTTGAACATCATATAGTACATCAGCGATGAAATCACGTATAAACTGCCTGTAATGCTGAACGTGATCGCGTAACCCCAATACGTGCCATAAGTGGTCACGAGGTGGGATTGAACAGGTCCCATGGTGGCCCATCCAATCATAAAGGCGGTCTGCATCAGTGAATTGGCGATTCCACGGCGTTTGTCCGATACTCTGTCCACCAGAATAGCGGATTGAATCGGATTGGCTGCATTCATCAGCGCTTGTCTGAATAAGAAACTCACTGAAGCGATGAGCAGCAGGTTCGTGAAGCCAGTCAACAGCAGGAAGGGCAGTGACATGACCTGGAAGATGACGACAGCTCGAACACTTCCCACCTTGGCCGCGAGTGTAGGTCCAATCAGCATGGATACAATGGTCATGATTTGGCCCAACGAAATGAGCAGACTCATGGCACTTAAGGATACCGAAAAACGGTTGGTAAAATACAGATTCAGATAAGGCACAACCAGCCCGGAACCAAACCCGATTAATAATTGGGTTATTACAAATTGGCCGATCAAACGGGAATCTTTCTTTTGGCTAAGGATATCGTTCCTGCTGCTTTGTTCTGCGGAATGAAGGACATCCTGTTTGCCATTATTTGCAGATGCCGCAGATTCAGTGATAGGTTGCGCCGGAGTATCAACTTGCGGTGCCTTCTTATCCTCGGATACAAACAACATCGGGATAAATGCAACCAGTGTAGCTGCCCCACCCACGAACAAAACCGTTTGCAAACCAGTGACTTTGGCAAGACCTGCCGTATGAAGCAGGTCTGCAAATACGCCACCACCCAAGCTGCCAAGTACCTGAGAAGCGAGTACGAGGGAGGAGTAGTAGCTGAACATCTTCAGTCGTTGACTTTTCTTCACATTCTCAGCGAGGAAGGGAATGGCCAGTACCTGAAATACGCCAGCGAAAAGTCCTGAAAATACAGCAAACCAGATCAGTCCGCTGGCAGAATAATCAAAGGAACGGCCAATCAGAAAGATTCCACTGAACAAAGCGCCGGTAATCAGCAGTCGCTTACGGCTGAAGAAATCTCCGCATAGTCCGATGGGAACAAACATAATCGCTGTCGCAAGTGATTGAATACTTACAATCTGGCCGTTCATTGTATCATTGTAGCCCAGACCCTGAATGTACAGATTGTACAAGACAGAGAACATGCCATTTCCGATCTGATACAAGATGCTTGCCAGAAAAAACAATTGAATATTGCGGGACCAGCCCCGAATTTCAGCATGAATCTGTTGTAGAAGTCTCAAGTGGTTTCCCCCAGTCTGCCTGTGCAGTGATTTTAGTTTAACAGGAATGGGGGATTTGCGGAAGAATTGACCACTGTTTATTTTGCAGTAGGGGGTTCCAGCACTCGGGCAATCACGAATCCATCGTAGCCTTTACTGCCTACAGTCTGCATTGCTGTAGCTTCAAGACGTGGGTTATCTGCAATTAATTTCAGGAAAGACTGAACGCCCTGAACTCTGTTGTCCGTACTGTCTGCATTGATAACTTCACCGTCCCTGACGATGTTGTCGCCAATAATCAGACTTCCCGGACGAGCCAGACGCAGCGCCCATCGCAAATAGTCTGGATTACTCGGTTTGTCAGCATCGATGAAGATGAAATCAAAGGGCT
This sequence comes from Paenibacillus sp. NPDC057886, assembly GCF_042796655.1. Lineage (NCBI taxonomy): Bacteria > Bacillati > Bacillota > Bacilli > Caryophanales > Paenibacillaceae > Paenibacillus > Paenibacillus sp. NPDC057886. Next base: position 781,705 of record NZ_JBHVMZ010000001.1, read on the forward strand.
CTCTGTACTCTTCCTGAACGTCGGGAAGAGTAGTCAGGGCAGGACCTACTCGAAGGTCCACCTTGTGCATAAGCCCTGCACGCGTGAGGTTGGTTCGTGCCATCTCTGCATGGCGTGGCTCTGCTTCCAGTGTGACGATACGTCCGTGTTCGGGAAGGGCTCTTGCCATCCAGATCGTACTGTATCCGCCAAGCGTCCCGATTTCCAGCACACGAGTTGCGCCTTGTATTTGAAGCAGGAGCTGAAGCAATTTCCCTTGATTCGGTGCTACATCATGAGAGGGCAAGCCTGCTTCCGCATTGGCACGTAGTGCCTGCTCCAGCAGGGAATCCGTGGGGATTAATAAGGCGTTCAAATAGTCGTCGACTTGACTCCAGGTTTTCTGTTGAGCAGAACCATTCACATTGTTCATCGTCATCTGTTCCTTTCCGATTGCATGTATTGGTTTTCATACTTCAACTATAAAGTGAACAGATATATAAATAAAATATATAATATGTATGTTAATATAAGCTTAATTTATATAATTTGAGTAGAGAAGGTGTAACGGTTGAATTTGCACGGATTACGATTGTTTCATGCCATCGTGAGATATGGGGGAGTCACGCGTGCGGCGGAAGAACTCAACATTAGTCAGCCAGCGGTATCCTCTCAGGTGAAGAAGTTTGAGCGAGAATTGGGCATTCCATTATTTGCTTCGGAGGGGAGAAGATTGGTTCTTACCGATGCAGGAATGCAATTAACAGGATACGCGGAACGTCTGTTCATGCTGGAGCAGGATGTCGAGAACTTTGTACAGGATTTTCGGGCGGGCAAGAAAGGGCTGATCCGTCTTACCGCAACCTATTTGCCCTCGAACTTTCTGCTGCCAGGCTGGATTGCCCGTTTCAAGCAGATGTACGAGGATGTGGAGCTGGTGGTGAGCACAACCAATACCCGGATGGCTTTTGACCAACTGCTGCGTTATGAGGCTGAGATTGCAGTTTATGGTGGAAGTGGCATTACACATTCAGGTGTTCATTGGGACGAATTGTTTGAAGATGAAATGTGGTTTGTGGTACATCCGGATCATCCCTATGCGGGGAAAGAAATTGAACTTCGGGAGATGGTGGCGGAGCCCTTCATCATGCGCGAGGAAGGCAGCGCTACACGAGAGCGTCTGGTCTCTCTTTGCACAACAAACAACCTGGCCGCTCCCCGCATTGCGCTTCAGTTCAACGGGTTGAACGAAACGATCAGTGCGGTGAAGGCAGGTTATGGGGCCAACTTTATTTCTTCTCTGGTCGTAAAGGAAGATGTACAACAAGGCAGGCTGGCACGTGTATTCGTTCGAGGTGTACAGCTGAAAAACACGGTAGCCGTCTGTACACGAGCAGGCGAAGTGTTATCTCCTGCCGCTCAACATCTGGTTGAACTCATCAGACAGGAAGCATCATTAATGAAATAGAGTAAGTTCAATAATTGCATGAGAGCTAACGTTGAATGTCATCCGTCGCTGTTTTGGTAGTTCCACTGGAGTATAATCGGGCGTACAGGGTGACTCCACCAACGATCAGAACGGGGATCCAGACTGCCATCATGGGTATGTGGTGGAACAACATCGCAGCTAGAATAACGCCGCCCAAATAGATCACAACAGCACCTGCGCGAAGGTACGCATCTGCTGATAGCGCTTTGACCAGCGAGCGGATATTGGCATGTCTCAGCCGTTGGAGAATGCTTACCGCATCCTCAACTACGGCGGCCAGATTATTGGTGAGCACGGTCGTTGAGATACCGGCAATCCCAATGCGGCGCGCCGCAGTCGTTTGCATCCCCATGGCCGCGGCCAGCATGGCAATCAGCAGATAAGACAGTTGCTCCGAATAAGGACTGATCATGGCGATGGCAAAGAGCAGGAGCAGTATACTTTCGACAGTGAACACGGTTGTGACCCGGGAAGACCAGCCATTTTTCGTCTGCACATGTCCGATCATGTGTGCTGCGATGGCATTTCCGGCAATAAAACCAATGAGGGCAACGAGTGCGCGCAGCACGACAAATTCCTGAGCACGGGCAATCGCGATCCCCAGCAGCACAATATTACCCGTCATATTGGCTGTAAGTACATGCCCGAGTCCCAGGTATCCGATCACATCGATCATTCCGGCAGACATGCACAGCAGTAGCATCGCGTACTTTTGGAGGGTATTTTGATTCATGATTATCCGTCCTTTCAAAAAACGTAACCACTCCAGTATACATCCACAACGCGTGATCCTTCAAAATGAAAGTTCATGATGAAATGCAAACTTCCCTTATCAGCAAACATGTTAAAATCGTCCCTACCTTGAAGCTAAGGTGCTGCAAGCCAGTCAAACATATTGTTCACTGCCGCTTGATGCATCCTCTCCTGAAAACGATGATCCTGTCCCCCGTAAGCGTGAAACGTAACGCTCGCACCTCTGCGTTTCAGCCAATGATACATCCGGGTTCCATGACTGTAATCCACCTGCGTATCAGACGTGCCGTGCATGATCAGCACAGGGCAGTGAAGTTTGTGTGCCTTCGACAAGGGTGAACGGGCGAGATAAGCTTCCGGAACGGAACGTGGCGAACCGCCAAGTACCCTTTTCAAAGTGCGTCTCAAGTCCGTTCGTTCATGATAGGTGCGCTCCACATCGGAGACACCGCTCCAAAGCACCAGTTTATGTACCTGCCCAGGTCCTTCATTGTAGGTCGATGCGGTATGTACGGCATTAATGGCTCCACGCGAAAATCCCATCATTGAAATTCGCTTCGTATCGGCAAAGGGCCACTCTTGCACAAGTCGGTATGCGGCATGTACATCTTCGGTATCTCGTCCGCCATACTCGTCATGTCCTTCGCCCCCCTCGTTACCACGATACGATGGAGCGAACACGATATATCCTTTATGGACAAATTGCTCCAGCCAAGCGGTGTTTACCCCACCATAGTTGCCCAGCCCGCCGCGGCAATAGATCAGAACCGGCCAACGTGTACCCTTGCCGTCCATGATGTGTTGTTTTACAGGAGGGTAGCGGCTTGCGAGCTGTTGCAGTTGCATGGATTCTTGCGTGACGGCGAAGCCTTGGAGGGCAGAGCTGGTATTGGTGTTTTCATATGGAGAGAAGGCGGGTAAAGAGCACCCGTCAGGCAGGCACAAATAGCCTTTTACCCGAAGCGCATCGGACGAATACGTCACATGATAGAGCAGGGGGATCGACCTCTTTCATCGGAAATGGCGTGCCAATTGACAATGATTCTTCTTTAGGATGCGCCTAAACGAGGTTACCATACCTTTCAGCCTGCAACAGCAGTTCGGTGCGAGAAATTCGTTTATTGGCTCCATATGATTTATAATGGTTCAGGAGACATGTGGATGGACCTCTGTCCTCATATTTATAAAACTAACTTTAGTGTGCACGAAGAAAGGAAGAAAACCATGATGAACGCTCCACATCCGATTGATCAATTCAAGAAATTTAAATATGAAATTACGAGATTTATGATGATCTATAAATTTGCTTTGGATCAAATGGAGACCAAAATTGAGGTGCTGAAGGAAGAATTTCAGTCCCTGCATGATTACAGCCCAATAGAACATACGAAATCCAGATTAAAGTCACCTGAGAGCATTATGAACAAGATGTTCCGTAAAAATCATGAATTAACCTTTGAAAGTATCAAGAAAAATATTAAGGATATCGCTGGTGTGCGTATTACCTGCTCCTTTATCTCCGATATCTACCGGATTAAGGATATGCTGTGCAATCAAAGTGACCTGCGTGTGCTGGAAGTGAAAGATTACATCCAGAATCCGAAGCCAAACGGTTACCAAAGCCTTCATCTTCTGGTTGAGGTGCCTGTTTACATGTCTAATGGAGAAGAGCGGGCGTGTGTGGAAATTCAGATTCGTACCATTGCGATGGATTTCTGGGCGAGCCTGGAGCATAAAATCTTTTATAAATACAATAAGGATGTTCCCGAGCGTTTAACGAAAGAACTGAAAAGTGCAGCAGACTCTGCGAACGCACTGGATCAACAAATGGAGAGACTGCACCGGGAGATTCAGGAGATCAAGGACGCCGAAAATGAGCGGGATGAAGAAGAGCTGCGTCGTATTATCATTAACAATCAACAGTTCACACTGCCTTCCAACCTGCTCAAGCTGCTGGGAGACGGGGAACACTAAGGAAACGAGAACTACTGCAGGGAAAGGAATATGTTATTCATATGAAAAGTACACCAGCCTCACTAAGCACCAATTCTACATCCCGTGTACGTATGGCATTGATTCTGGGGACACTGTCGGCCTTTGGCCCTCTGTCCCTGGATATGTATTTGCCAGCACTGCCCACACTGGCCGATGAATTCCAATCATCCACTTCTTATGCCCAGCTCAGTCTAACGGCATGTATGGTCGGACTGGCGGCAGGGCAGCTGCTGGCTGGACCTCTAAGTGATGTGCGTGGTCGTCGTACGCCGCTTATTGCGGGTCTTATTCTCTATACGATCGCTTCCATACTCTGCCTGGTCAGCCCAACGATGGGCTCCTTTGTTGTGCTGCGTTTCATTCAGGGAGCTGCGGGAGCTGCGGGAATTGTCATCTCGCGTGCAGTGGTGAGGGATGTGTATTCCGGGCCGGAGCTAACACGTTTCTTCTCCCTCTTAATGCTGATTAATGGGGTCGCACCGATTGCTGCACCAATTATCGGCGGGCAATTGCTTGCGTACACGTCGTGGCGCGGCGTATTTATTTTGCTGAGTATCATCGGTATTTTGACTTTAGTTGCTGTCGTGGTTGGTCTTGGAGAGACACTACCTACTGAACGCCGATCCAGCGGAGGACTGAAGCAAACGCTGGTTACATTCCGCAAAATCGCAGGGGACCGCCTGTTCATGGGATATGCTTTAACCCAAGGGTTTGTATCTGCTGGCATGTTCGCCTACATATCGGGATCGCCATTTGTGCTTCAGAAAATATACGGCATCTCCCCGCAAATGTTCAGTGTCTGCTTCGCCATTAACGGTCTGGGTATCATATTGGCAAGTCAGATCGCCGGAAGACTTGCGGGTAAAGTATCTGAAACTCGTCTGTTGATCGCAGGACTGATAACTGCTGCTCTGGGAGGAACATCGCTGCTCATCGCCATTCTGGTGGGAGGTAATCTGATTTCGGTCCTGATTCCGTTATTTCTCGTGGTATCCAGTGTGGGGCTCGTTAACACGGCTTCATTCGCACTGGCGATGGCCAATCAGGAGAAATCAGCAGGCAGCGCATCAGCACTTATTGGGGTTATGACGTTCCTGTTCGGCGGTATTGTCGCTCCGCTTGTAGGTCTTGGAGGCGAAGGTACAGCTGTGCCAATGGGCATTGTAATCGCTTGTGCGGATCTTGGTGCATTGCTGATTTACGTTGTGATGGTAGGCAAGAGTGGTAGACGTCAGAGTAAACAACGCCTGGCGTGAAATGTATTGCGTTGCTGCTCTGATTAAATGTCTTGCTGACAATAAAGAATTATTGTGACCATAAACAAGCGTTCCAATTGGAAGGTTCTGTCCTCCAACGGGGGCGCTTGTTCTACGTCTGAACGGGCTTTAGCAGAGAGCAAACAAAATCTGTGTATTAAGCAGGATGCCTGGAGTCAGGAACGGATAAAAGTAACCGATGACAAACCCAAACAGATTGGTGGAAGGCCACATTAAGTAAACATCATTGTATGTGAATACAAGAGACCAACGGTTGTAACAGAAATTTTGCAGTACACGTTGCTCGGGATCCCGAGGCGTTGCTACTCCTGTTTGGGCAAATTGCACAGCCTGGGTCAGATTCTGCGGCTGTTGCTGGATAAATAGTGGTAGAAGGCCGGGGCTGCTTTTGATCAGGTTATACAGAAAAACCATCTCTGCAGGGGGCTGACCAACTGGGCGTGGATAAGCGCTTAGCAGGGTAGGCAGATTGCCCTGTGCCAACTGAGTAGGGACACCCGGAGCTGTACCAGGGACGCCTCCAGGAAAGTAAGGAGGTTGACCGCCACTACCACCGCCCGGAATGAATGGGGGATAGGAACCTGGTGCTCCTGGAAAACCTGGCACTGGCTGACCTCCTGGAGCGCCTCCCGGGAGAAGTGGTGGCAATTGAAACGAACGCTCCTCATCATATCCTGAATAGGTGTTATAAACGTAATCCATGTACGAACATCCTTCCTGTCGTCGTATTCTGGACTCAGCATATGGCGGCATCCGCCTAAATGTGAATCGTTCGAATGAAGGCATTCGACCTTAAAAGGCAAAAGCTGCATTGACAACTTCGTTGATAACAATTATCATTGTCAATGGAATTACAAAAGTACATACAAGTATTATATGCATGAATAATGTATAAACGTCTAAGTCTGTTATAACAACTCAATTCATTGAGGTGTTCATCTTGAAAGGGGATAGTCACGTGTTTAAGAAAAATAAAAAAATGATCATGCTTCTGATCACCATAATGGTCATGTCCATCTGGCTGGCAGCATGCGGATCGAAGCCAGCAGACAACGGTACAGCAGCAGGAGAGAACAATACAGCAACGGAGACAGAGACAAAGACAGAAGCTCCGACAGAACGTACATTGACAGATGCAATGGGTCACGAAGTGAAAATTCCTGCAAATCCGGAGCGTATCATCGCTTCGTATCTGGAAGATAATCTGGTTACACTCGGCGTTAAGCCAGTTGCCCAATGGTCTGTAGCCAACGGAATCCAGGAGTATCTGCAAAAAGATCTGGACGGCATACCAACGATTGCCTTCGATCTTCCTTTCGAAGCGGTAGCAAGCTTCAACCCGGATCTGATTATCATCGGTTCCGAAAGTGTGGTTGAAGGCGAGAAATATGCACAATACAGCAAGATCGCGCCTACTTATGTACTTGGCGATGAGATCAATAGCGACTGGCGCAAAGCGCTGCTGAAAATCGGCGAAATTCTGAATAAAGGCGATGAAGCACAAAAAGCGCTGGATGATTATGAAGTAAAAGCCACAGAAATCAAGGGGAAAATCAATGCCGTTACAGGTGGAACGAAATCGGCAGCGGCCATCTGGTTGGTTAGCGGCAAATTCTTCATCGTAAGTGATAATGTATCCAGTGGTGAAGTGATGTACAAGGAACTGGGACTCGCGGAGCCTGAAGTGGTGAAAGAAATCTCTGCCAATGCGACAGGTAACTGGTCTTCCATCTCGCTGGAAAAATTGGCGGAAATGGATGTAGACTATTTATTCTTTGTGAATAGTGATGAAGGTACTGGTTCTGAAGCACTGAAAGATCGGGTATGGCAAAGCATCCCGGCAGTGAAAAATGGTAACTTATTCGAATTCACCCGTTCAAGCAGCTGGTTGTATAGCGGAGTTCAAGCGAACCTTCAAATTATGGAAGACATTCAGAACAGTATTGTAAAATAATAGAACATCAAATACGAAGTCGAATGTGTATAATCCTTGGTGCGATGAGCACCAGGGATTTTTTTGCGATTTCAACATTTTACGATATATAATAAATAATGAAGCGAAGCTTGTGAGAGATGAGTATCGTTTCGCGATTACGGAAGGGGATAACTTATGATGCATACTTTGGACCCGCGAGAATTGACGGGCAGAGATAACTATAAACTGATGAGTGGTTCGGTGGTGCCACGCCCAATCGCATTTGTTACAACACTTTCTCATGATGGTGTTATTAATGCAGCGCCCTTCAGTTTTTTTAATGTTGTTAGCTCTGACCCGCCGATATTGTCCATATCCATTGCTCGCAAGGATGGCGTTATGAAAGATACCGCGCGCAATGTGCTTTCCAGACAAGAACTCGTGGTACATATCTGTGATGAATCGATCGTTCATGACATGAACGAGACTGCTGCCATGCTGGAGCCCCACGAAAGTGAGCTGGAACGGACAAACCTGACGACTGTACCAAGTACTGTGGTTTCCGTACCAGCAATACAGGAAGCACTCATTCGGATGGAATGTAAGTTGTATCAGCATATTCCGATATCGAACGATGAGGAAAAACCTGTGAGTGATCTGCTTCTGGTTCGCATTGTACAATACCATTTCAGTGAGAAGGTGTATGATCCTGCCACCAATTATATATTGATGGATCAGCTCAAACCGATCAGCAGGCTGGCCGGGAATGACTATGCCAAACTTGGCGAGAGATTTACCGTGGTCAGGCCGGAGTAACAGCAGAGCAGGTTGAACGACCTGTTGAAGGAAGGGTCGGGATAAGATATACATAGTAATCATCCTTTAATAAGACGGACAACATGTGCGGAATACGCATGTGTTGTCCGTCTTTGCGTGTTTCGTGAACATAAAGGGGGCAAGCCTCGAATAGACTTGTACTATATCCTGCACATGTGACAAGAACCTATTTTATATATAAGGAGGTTGGAGCCGATGAACCAACTTGATGGAACCGTAGCCGCAAGTATCATGGGAATTGGAACGGCATTGCCTGTTCACCGCATTGAGCAAAAGGATGTGTCTGCTCGGCTCGCACAAGCGTTGGAGCATGAGCCGGATTCCAGACGATGGGCCAAGCGAATATTCAACCAGTGCGGTGTCGAGACACGTTATACATGTGAACCGAACCTGCTGGAGCCTGTAGAGTCTTGCCGTTATCTGCCCTTTACCCAGGCGGAGGACGTTCCGACCACAGCCGAACGTATGGCCAAATATAAGGAAGCAGCCGTTCCACTTGGAATTCAGGCAGCGCGTCAGGCACTTGAGGATGCCGTCGTTTCGACCTCGGAGATTACACATCTCATTACCGTCAGTTGTACAGGGCAATTCCTGCCCGGTCTCGATGTTCGGCTGATTCAGCAGCTTGAACTATCGCCGCGTATTAACCGGATGCCGCTTGTGTTCCAGGGATGCGCTACCGGTCTGAAAGCTATACAGTTGGCGAATTCAATTGTGATGAGTGACCAAGACGCTAAGGTACTTATCGTATGTGTAGAGCTGTGCACCCTTCATTTTCAGCCGTCCGCCAAGCGGGATGATCTGTTCGCAGCGTCCTTCTTCGGGGATGGCGCATCTGCCTGTGTTGTGGGCCTGTCCGGATTAGGACGCAAAGAACTATTCAGACTGGGAACCGGGCATTCCGTGTTGCTGCCAGACTGTGCGGAAGAGATGATCTGGGAAGTGGGCAATACCGGCTTCGACCTGTATCTCTCGCCACAGATTCCGAAGCTGCTCGGCTTACATCTTGGTCCAGAGGTTGAACGATTGCTGAACGGCAGCGATCTACCGGAGATCTGGGCGATCCACCCGGGAGGCAGAGGTATTGTGGATGCGGTACAGAAGCTGTACCAGCTGTCAGATGAGCAGGTCGCTTACAGCCGAAACATTTTACGAGATTATGGAAATCTATCCTCTGTGACGATTTTGTTTGTTTTACAAGCCATCCGCGATGATTATCGAAAAAGGGAAGAAGCTTCCAGCGGAATTGCACTTGCGTTTGGACCGGGACTGACGGCGGAATTGCTTCCTTTTACTTATGTTCCTGCACTCGTTGAAGAAAGAGAAACAGTGAATCAAGGCGCAATTTAAAAAGAACGGAATTACCAATCTGATAGCAGAGGAGCTTGGGTATGGGTTATCGCAGCCTTGCTGTCCTCATTAGCCGATATCCACGATTCATCATTCTCTGCTGGGTGTTTGTCATCGGGATGTCAGCCGTCTGGGCATGGAAATTGCCTGGCATTGTTCAGGATCATGGATTGAATTTGGACCAGGGAGATGCTCATGCTGTAGAGCTTATTCTGGAAGAAGAGTTCCATGTTCCTGCTGATCCGGTTATTCTTCTATTTGAAAAAAAGACAGGCTCTACCCTCGCCGAATTCCGAGGCTGGATTAAAGATCGTCTGCAACAGGTACGCACGCTGTCAGGTGTAACGTCCATAATCTCTCCGCTAGAAGCACGTGGAAGCCGGATGCTGCGGGAGGATGTGGCCTATGCTTTACTGGCGTTTGATGTCCCTCCTCACCAAATGGGTCCGCCGCTTGAACAGCTGCGTTCCGTGCTTACAGCAGACGGCCCTGGAACGATCCGAATAACAGGGAAATCTGTTGTCCAGCAAGATGTAAATCGTCTCAGTTTTCGCGATTTGGAACGGGCAGAGATTGTGGGATTACCGCTTGCCTTCGTCATTTTGTGTTTTGCGTTCAGAGGTCTTTATGCAGCGCTGATTGCAGTCATTATGGGAGTATCCGGTGTCATAACGGCAATGGGGGTTACATCCCTGATGGGTTACCATCTGGCGCTTTCCAACTTTGTGATTAACGTTATTCCGATGGTAGGAATGGCGCTCAGCATAGACTTTGCCCTGATTATTCTCAGCAGATACAGGGAGGAACTCCAGCGTTTTCAGAATAGTGAAGAAGCAGGTACGGGGAACGAGGAAGTACTCCAGAGATTGCTGCGTACAGCGGGAAGAGCCGTATTCTTTTCTGCTGCTTGTGTGCTGTTAGGACTGCTTGGTCTACTCTGGATTAGACTGCCGATGTTCCTGAGTGTATCCCTTGGAGCCATTCTCGTGCTCGTCATATCGGTCCTGCTGAATATAACACTGCTGCCAGCAATTCTATCCCTATATTCTGTGCGAATCTTTAGACAACATTCCGGGCATTCCATCTCTTCAGAGCAGGGGCAGCGCCAACAAACATTGCAGTCACGCTCGATCTGGGTATTTTGGTCAGGCATGATTATGAAACGGCCGGTCCGGATGGCGCTGCTCGGAACAGGTGCGCTGCTTCTTTTTGTTCTACCGGTTGTCCGGTTAGAGATCGCCATCCCGGATGCTTCTTCCTTGCCTGACAGAATGGAGTCTCGCCAAGCGACTGAGCAGATCCAGAGCATTTTTGGACAAAAGAACACCTCTGCTGTAGAGATTGTAATTGGTGGAACGGCAGAGCCGTTGACTGCATCCCACTGGCGAATTGCCTTAAATAAAATGCGAGAGCTTCAGCAGGATTCGAATGTGATGGCTGTTGAATCCGCATGGGGGATCATGCTGCCAGACAAGCTCTCTTCTTTAAGCCAATTTCAAATGAACATTCCATCACCATCTCTGCCTGAAGCGCTGAAAGAAACCAAATCTGAGCAGCCTTCATGGCTCCGTTCATATGTGTCCGACCACGCCATTCGTATGGTGGCTACCATTCACGGAGCACCAGACTCAGATGAGGCTGCATCCTGGCTCAAACAGATGAGCGCGAAGGACGTCGCTGACTCCAATTTCTCCATACCACTGCGTTATGGGGGAGAGGCAGTTGAACAACATGAAATTATGCAAGAAGTCTCAAGCCAACTGCCCAAAGTGCTGGTGTTTGTTGTGGTATCGAATTATATGGTATTACTCGCAGCATTCCGGTCACTTCTCATCCCAATTAAAGCCATTCTGATGAATCTGCTCAGCTTGGCTGCTTCATTCGGCGTGCTCGTTTTGGTCTTCAATCAGGGTCATTTTGGCATGGAGCCATCTGCCATTGCTATCATGATTCCCGTTTTCATTGCCGGGCTTGTCTTTGGTATTTCGATGGACTATGGCGTTTTTATGTTGACCCGCATCCAGGAGGTATACAGACGAACAGGGGATAGTAATCTGGCCGTACAACAAGGATTGGCTTCAACCGGACGTCTGATTACATCGGCGGCGGCGATTCTGCTGGCAGTGACTATACCTTTTGCCTTTGCTGACGTGGCGGGTGTAAAACAGCTAGGAATCGGAATTACATCTGCGGTGTTCATTGATGTAACCATTATCCGCTTGGTGCTGGTACCTGCACTCATGAAACTGATGGGCAGATGGAACTGGTGGCTACCAGGGCACAGGGAATAGAAGGCCAGCCAGTAAGAAGGATGTTTTCGGAGCCTGAAGATCAGGTATGCGAGAACATCCTTTTTTTCATCAAAAAAGTGTGAATGCAGACCAAAACAGGCAATAATGTTCAATTCACGGGCTGGACGGTGATTTATAATAGATTGGACAAGTCCAACATAAATTTTTAAATACATCTATTTAAATTGAACAAAACATTTACACGAGAACGGAGAGGACAGAAAGAACCTGAAGAAGTGGAACTATAAGCTTTCTGAAAGAAAGCTGCATCGGAAGCATACACCTCGCCTTTATCCCCGGATTCTCCCCTTTGAAGGGAATCCAAAAAAATCTGGGGATAACAGCGATCGGAAGGTTGTTCTGTCATCGGAGTGGCAAGTGTAAATGTTCTTTAGTTCAATTTATATATAATTTGAATCCACAGGAGGAATGAACGGTAATGTCGGATATTGAATCTTATCTGCAAAAACAAACAAGCCCGCGTGGACGTTCTGCGTATCAGACGGGTCAATCCCTTGAGCAATGGCGCAGCCAGTTGCGAACACGGATTATAGATCGGCTGGGCGGTTTCCCATCCGTGGCGGCGGAGCTGAATCCCGTATTGCTCGAACGCACCTCATGTGACGGCTACATCCGGGAGCGGGTTGAGATTACGACCTATGCGGGGTTGCGCATACCCATTTATATGTTGATACCCAATTCGGTTAGCGCTACCAAAGAATCGCGCCCAGCCATTATAGCCTGTCATGGACACGGGTATGGCAGCCGGGAGATCTCCGGCATGGAACCCGACGGTTCACCGCGCAGAGGAGAGCCAGGGTTGCATAAAGACTTTGCCGTCGCTCTTGTACAGCGTGGATATGTGGTTGCCGCTCCTGAATTGCTTGGATTTGGTGACCGAAGGCTGGAGGAGGATCGAGATGCACCACCCGGCGCAAGCTCCTGTACCAAAATTGCCGCCCATCTGCTCATGACAGGGCAGACCCTGGCCGGGCACCGAATCTATGAAACGATGCGTGTGCTGGATTACGTAACCACCCGTCCTGAAGCTGATCCAGCACGTATCGGCAGCATGGGCATCTCGGGTGGCGGACTCGTGACGGCATTCACTGCTGCATTGGATGAACGATGCCGTGCGGCTGTCGTGAGCGGTTACGCAAGTACATTCCACGGCAGCATATTGGACAGAAATCATTGTCTCGACAATTATATTCCAGGTATTTTAAGGGAAGCAGAGCTGCCGGATATCATGGGTCTGATCGCACCAAGGCCGCTATTTATTGAAGCCGGAAGTGAAGATCAGGTATTTCCGCTGCCAACAGCAAAAGAAGCCTATGCACGATTGACAGAGATCTATGAACAGGCGGGAGCGCAGAAATGGCTTGATGCAGACTTTTTTACAGGTGGCCATGAAATCAGTGGAGCGAAGGCCTATGGCTGGCTTGATAATGTTCTGTAAGGCAATCATACAAATGAACCTTTGAGAGGAGAGTTTAGTTATGAAATGGTCAAAATCCGTGCGGTATTTGCTCTGTCTTACCCTGTTGACTAGTCTGATTGGGGGGGCTGTGGCAGCTAATGGCGGACGGGTCGCCGAAGCTGCGGCGAATGAGTACAAATTTGATTTTGGTGCTGGTGCAGTTGAGAGCGGTTACACAGGTGTATCGGCAACGGAGACCTACACTTCAGCGAAAGGTTATGGATTCAATACACCTGCCAATATGCGTAATGTCACTGCCTCTGGAACAGGTGTTGCAAGCGATGCTGTACAGTTTGTCACCTTTGGCACGAAAAGTACGAATACGTTTAATGTAGATCTGTCCAATGGTCTCTATGAGGTCAAAGTGGTGTTGGGCAATACAGCCAGATCGAGTGTGGCGGCAGAAGGTGTATACCAGATCATCAATATGATGGGTAACGGGGCAACCGATCAATTCCAAATTCCGGTGACGGATGGACAGTTAAATCTGTTGGTAACGGAAGGGAAGGTAGGCACGGCATTTACACTCAGCGCACTTGAAATTCGGAAAATATCAAATCAGACCGTGACGAACCGTACGATCTATATTGGCGGCGATTCGACGGTCTGCAATTACTATCCGCTCAGCAGCAGCGTACAGGGTGGCTGGGGACAGCTATTTCCTTCCTATGTGAATACCAGTACATTTCAGGTTCGCAATATGGCCTCTAGTGGTCAATTTGCAAGAGGCTTCCGCGATGATGGACAGATGGAAGCGATTCTGAAGTATATTAAGCCAGGAGACTACTTTATTTTGCAATTAGGGATTAATGATACCAATGCCAAGAACAATACAACGGAGGCGGAATTCAAAGAGATCATGCGTGACATGGTCCGTCAGGCCAAAAATAAAGGAGCCACCGTCATTCTATCGACGCCTCAGGGGCGGGCAACTGATTTCAATTCAGCGAATGTGCATACTGCGGAGAATCGCTGGTATAATGCATCTACACGTACACTGGCTCAGGAAGAAGGCGTAACGCTTGTGGAACTGAACAAACTCAGTTCGGCTTATTTCACTTCGATTGGGCCGGCTGCAACACTGGCCTTTTATATGACAGGAGATACGCTTCATCCGAATCGTGAAGGTGCTACTCAGCTTGCACGAATCGTTGCTGCTGATCTGAGAAGACAGGGACTGGATGGATTTTGATCTGGTTAAAATAAAGCTTGGCTCCACTGCTCCACGAACATAGATTGGACAAACTGAATTGTATAAACCAAAAATACCCCCGGGACGGCCACGTAATGTGCGGCATGTCCCGGGGGTATCTGATTGTAAGACCAAGTGACTATTCCATCATATCCTTGGCCTCGTGGTTGACCTTTTTACCTTTCAAGAGCGGTTCAAGTTCATCCTGCACACTCTGTTCCCATAGTGGTACGTCTGTGCGATAGGCAGCCCGTCCGTTGAGATGTCCGGCTACAGGTGCTGTGATAAATACAAAGACAATGCCAAGCAATACACGGGCACTGATATAGTTATCGTAATACCAGAAGAAGAAAAACGTTCCGCTCAGCACACAAAGTACGCCGAGTGTAGTGCTTTTGGTGGCGGCATGCGCCCGTAAATATACATCTGGCAGTCGAATCAGTCCGAACGCGCTAAATGCGCTCAGTAGTGCTCCCAGCAAGACAATGAGCCCAATGACAATACCGGCGGTTCCATCAACGATCTCCTTCATTTTTGAATACCGCCCCCCGTTCAATATATCGTGCAAATGCAACTGTGCTTAGAAAAGCGAGAATGCCAATCAACAGAATGATATCCAGATAAGCTTGGGTATGAAGCATCATGGATAGAACAGCAACGATGGCAATGACGTTAATACCGATCGTATCCAGTGCCGTAATCCGGTCGGCCATGGAGGGTCCCCGCAGCACCCGGTACAGACAACCCAGAATCGCCAGGGAGAGAATGAGCAAGGAAATGAACAACAGT
The DNA here is from genome assembly GCF_042796655.1 of Paenibacillus sp. NPDC057886. NCBI lineage: Bacteria > Bacillati > Bacillota > Bacilli > Caryophanales > Paenibacillaceae > Paenibacillus > Paenibacillus sp. NPDC057886. Next base: position 797,052 of record NZ_JBHVMZ010000001.1, read on the forward strand.
GAGGATAACATTATCGTGTCACCTCCATAATGGCTTTTTCGAACGTATTTTTGATATCATCACTCATTTTCTGTTCGTCTTTGATATCCAGCGCGTGAATAAATAATTTGCGTTGATTTCCTGAAATTTCAAGTGGCAGGGAACCTGGCGTTAACGAGATGAGCAGGCACAGGAGTGTAACCTCCCAGTCGGAGGACAGCTGTGTCTGGTAGGTAAATATGCCGGGCCGAATATCAAGTTTCGGCTTCACAATCTGGCGAATAACTTCAATACTGGCCCGTACCAGCTCCTTGAACAATAAGGCAATCAGCTTGATGATCGCCCAGACACGAACAATATAGAAGCGTTGCGGAAAGAACCGTCGCATGCTCCCAATCAGCAGCAGACCCAGCAGATAACCCGTGAGAAAGCCAACACCATTCCACGCATTGTTCAGAAACATCCATACAAAGGCAATGATCAGATTCAGCACAATCTGAAAGGCCATACGCATCTACTCCTTCAACACTGCATCAATATATACATTGGGATGCAGCAGAATGTCGCCTGCGCGGGAGGTCAGTTGGAACATGCCCTCAGCCCCCACACCCATCGCGATGATGAACACAAACAGAATTCCGGCAGGGATGAGCAGGCCGTTCACGGCATAAGGTCTTCTCACTGCGCCTGCTGGCGGTTCACCCCAGAACGCCTGTATGAAAATGCGCAGTACCGAATATAACATCAGCAGGCTCGAAAGGACGGCAATGCCTGTCAGACCGTACAAGCCAGCCTGTAACCCGCCTTCGAACAGCAACAATTTCCCAGGAAATCCACTGAACGGCGGAATGCCTGCCAGGGCAAGTGCACTGATGAAGAACATCCAGCCAAGCAGTGGATAGCGGTGGATCAGCCCACCCATATTGTCGAGTTTGGAGGTGCCTGCGACCGCAATCAGAGCGCCCCCGAGCAGGAATAGCAGTGTTTTGATGAGCATATCATGCAGCATGTAGAAGAGCAGTCCTTCCAGTGACGGACGACTTGCTGCGGCCATGCCGAAGGCTACAAAACCTACCCCAGCAATCACGTTATAGATCAGAATTTTATTGACATCACGATAGGAAATGGCCCCGATTACCCCGAGTACCATGGTCGCTCCAGCCATCCAGCCGATAAGGGCATGGAAGAAATCCGGATCATGATAGAAAATCAGTGTGAATGTTCGCACAATGGCGTACAGGCCAACTTTGGTCAGCAAACCAGCAAATAGTGCGGTGACGACTGCCGGAGGGGCCGCGTAAGAGCCGGATAACCAGAAGAAAAGGAACAATCCGGCCTTGATACTGAATACAATCAGGAAGAGGACAGCGATTAGAGTGATGACTCCACTCTGTCCGACTTCTGCGATCCGATTGGACAAGTCAGCCATATTTAATGTGCCAGTAATAGAGTAGAGAAAACCAATGGACGCTACAAATAGTGCAGAAGAGACAATGTTAATCAAGACATACTTGATTGTTTCCCGTAATTGTCTTTCCGTACCTCCCAATACAATCAGTGCATAAGAAGAGATGAGCATCAGTTCAAAGCAAACAAACAGGTTAAACAGGTCTCCGGTAAGAAACGAACCGTTCACCCCTGCAATCAGGAAATGAAAGAACGGGTAAAAATGATGCTCTTCCCGTTCCTTATTGACACTGCGGAAGGCATAGAGCAGACACGCCAGTGCAATGATCGAAGCGGCCACGACAAGCAATGCCGATACCATATCTGCAACAAGTACAATACCGTAGGGCGGTTCCCAACCTCCCATATTGAGCGTCTTTATCCCGGACTGTGTCACCTGGGTAATTAGCACAGTGGAAGCGGCTGCCGTCAGCAAAAGGCCAATGACACTCACAACCCGCTGGATGCTTATCCGTCGGAAAAATAGAAGGGCTATAACCCCGGTAATCAGTGGCAGCAGAATGGGTAAAACAACGAGATTATTCATACGGACGCCCCCTTACTTCTTCCATATCGTCTGTTTTCAGCTTCAGATACGAACGATAGGAAAGTACAAAGAAAAAGGCGGTAAGTCCGAAATTAATGACAATGGATGTTAATATCAGGGCCTGGGGAAGTGGATCGACGTAGCGTTCAGCCTGCTCCCCAAGCAGCGGTGGAGCTCCAGTTTTGAGACGGGACATCGTAATCAGCAGCAGATGAACCCCGTGAGTGAGTATGGACATGCCGAGCACGATCCGGAGCAGGCTCCGCGATAAGATTAAAAAGACGGCGACTGCAAACAAAATGCCAACGGCCACACACATCAATATTTCCATATCAGCGATCCTCCCCGATCTGTAGAATGATATTCATGGTGACTCCCAGGACGGCGAGATATACGCCGAGGTCAAACAGCATCGCGGTTGCAAGTTCCGTCTCTCCAAGTATTGGAAGATCGAAATAACCAAAGGTCTGACTGAGGAAGGGTACGCCGAACAAAAACGAGCCTGCTCCAGTCAATAAGGCAATCCCCAGCCCGATGGCCGTCAAAGTACGAAAATCGATAGGTAACGCTTTGCGTACGGTATCTGTACTGAATGCCAGCGCAATTAAAACCAGGCCAGCTGCCGTTACCAAGCCGCCAATGAAGCCGCCACCCGGGTTATGATGTCCTGCGAAGAACAGATGCAGTGCAAAGGTTAGAATGATAAAGACAACAACCTTGGTTGTCGTTTGCAACAATACATCGTTGCTTTGGAGTGGTACGGTATCCCAGGTTGATGAGCTCCGTTCACGGTTGCCATACTTTTTCGTATTGTCCGCGTTGTCATCCGTTTCTTCATCGGTTTCTTCAGTCTGTTCTTTCTTGCGGAATTTCAGTCTAGCGCCAAGGTCCCTCGCTTCGAGATTCAGATTAATCATGGAGTAGATGGACAATGAAGCTACCCCAAGTACCATAATCTCCAGTAGGGTATCGAAACCACGGAAGTCCACCAGCAACACGTTGACGACATTTTTGCCGCCAGCCAGATTGTAACTTTCCTGAATGAAAAAGTCGGAAATGCTCTCCAGTGACGCGGTTCCGCTCGCAGCTAATGCCACAAAGGTCATGACCACGCCTACAGCAATGGCAACAATCATATTCACACGAAGATAGCGTCGGCTTGATTTTCCCCGTTGCAACTCAGGCAGATGGTAGAAGCAGAGCAGGAACAGGGCAACGGATACCGTTTCAACAATCATCTGAGTTAATGCCAGATCCGGCGCTCGGAACAGCACGAACAGTAAAGTGACGAGGTAACCCACTGCACCTGTCATAATGACTGCGGATAGTCTGTTCTTGGCAAAAGGGATCGAAACCGCTGCCGCAATCAGTGCGACGAGCAGTATAGCTTCATAGAAAGAAAAGGGGGCGTTGCCCTTGAAATTCCAGGTGATGTTTTCTCCTGATCGGAAAAAGGCATAAACCAGCAATGCAACGGTGAACGAGAAAATATATACCAGATAATTACGAACCGAGCCATTCATATAGGCTTCCGTCCATTTACGTGCATAATGCTGGAGATTATCGAGTACGACATGATACATATTGTTTATCGTTAACCCTTGAGGATAGTGCTCGTAAATCGTTCTCCAGCGCGGCAGCAGTTTGTACAAGGTAATACCGATGGCGATAACACCGATGGTCATGATTAATTCCGGTGTAATGCCATGCCACAGGGAGAAATGAACATCAAAGTGCTCATTTCCGGTCAGCAGCGATGGAAGTACAGCAGCCATCGCCGGTTCAATTAATGATCCAGCCAGCAGATTCGGGAATAGACCAAATATGATCACAAGAATCCCGAGAATAACCGGAGGAATCAACATGCCGACGGGAGCTTCATGCAGCTTCTCGGCAGGAAGCTCGCTGCGCGTGCGGCCAAGGAACGTTTTGAACACAATAATAAGCGCATAGATCAGTGTGAACACACTTGCGAGCCAGGCGAAGACAGGCAAGAGTACACTCCATGAACCGAGTCCAAAGATGTGGAGGTGTGTCACTTCCACCATAGCCTGGAAGAACAACTCCTTGCTCAGAAATCCGTTAAACGGCGGAATTCCGGCCATGGCGAGTGCTCCGACGAGCGCTACCGTAAAGGTTACAGGCATAAATGAAGCAAGTCCGCCGAGTTTCCTTATATCCCGCGTGCCTGTCTCATGATCCACAATGCCAACAACCATGAACAGTGCCGCCTTGAAGGTAGCGTGATTGAACAGATGAAGCAGTGCTGCCGTAATGGCAACCGTGTACATCGCGGAGGATTCGCCATATCCGAAATAGATGGCCGCCGAGCCAACGCCGAGCAGGGACATGATCAGACCAAGCTGTGAGATGGTAGAATAGGCAAGTATGGCCTTAAGGTCATTTTTTTTCACGGCAAGGAATGATCCATAACACAGGGTGAGCAGTCCAACTCCGGTAACAAGCCAGAACCATAATCCCTGTCCACCAAAGATGGGTGTAAACCGGGCTACAACATACAGTCCCGCCTTGACCATGGTCGCCGAATGCAGATAGGCGCTAACCGGAGTTGGAGCTTCCATGGCGTCAGGCAGCCAGATGTGGAACGGGAACTGCGCCGATTTTGTAAAAGCCCCGATCAGAATTAGCACAAGAGCAGGCAAGAATAGTGCACTGTCCTGAATCTGTCCCCATTCCGTAATGGTTGCTCGGATGCTGAATGTGCCCGTCATGAGATACATCAGCATGAATCCGGCAAGCATGGCGAATCCGCCAAATACGGTAATGAGGAACGACTTCTGTGCGCCTGAGGTGGACGCTTTGCGTTTGTAGTGAAAAGCGATCAGGAGAAAGGACGTAATACTGGTCAACTCCCAGAATCCATACAACACAATCATATTATCCGACAGCACCACGCCAAGCATGGCTCCCATAAACATCAGCAGATACAAGTAAAAGCGGTTTAGGGCTTCTTTGGTATCCATGTAGAAAATAGAGTAGAGCACTACCAGCGTTCCTACGCCGGTGATTAACAATGTCAGCAGCAAACTTAGACCATCCAGATATAGATTAAATCCAATGTCCAGTGACGGAATCCACGGGATATACCCGGATACCGTGATCCGCTGAGACACGGCAGGTACGAGGCTCGCAAAATAAACAAATAATAGGGCCGGGACAAGTAAAACCAGCCATCCCATATGTATTTTACGGAAGAAACGATGCAGCATGGCAAGTACAATACCAGCGGCAAAAGGCAGAATCACAGCAACATGAAGCAGGCTCAACATTACACCCCCAATGACTGAATTTCTAATGCTCTTAGTTGCGGCAAACAGTGCCCATATGGCTCTTTGAGCATGCTTGCTCTCTATATTCATAACCCAAGTATGTATATACAGAATCGTGACTAATCTTTGAATGGAAGAAACACGGTACAAATAGCGTCCCCATATTGTATGGATGTGTATAATGAAAAAAGACATTATTTCCGATAATCCAAGATAGCTTACCCACTTTCTCATGGGTTGAATTCATGAATCCGAGAAGTGGAGGAAAGTGTCCTGGGCGGAGATGAGTTCCTCATTATGCTCTGCTCTGTGGGAAGCAATCCAAGAGAAGAAGCTCGTACCTATGCAGAAGATATCATCCAGAACCTGAATAAGTCGTTTATTATCGAATATGAGCGAATTCATATTGGTTGCAGCATTGGAGGCGCTGTATGAATCGAAACGTGCTGGCAAAAATAGAATGACTTTCTATTCAGAATGGAAGAACACCGTTAGAGAATAATATAATATTAAGTAGCAGGTAACTGTTTAGCATACAGGTAAGGAGCGATGAGATGTCTGGAAAATATACCAATGTACCCTATGGTTATGAACCGCCCCCGGCTACCCGGAAAGGCACGCTGATTTTCTATGATTCATTTGAGCACGTAACGAATGAGCAGCTTGAACGTGCCGCTGCTATTGCGGACACACGTTCTTTTGTGCAACTTGTGCTTTATCCCCTGCATGAGAATACGGTGAAGCGAATGAGCAAGGATGGTGTGCAGCCTTTTTACAAAAGGGAAGACCGCCTTCATGACTGGAGAAGGGAGCATGCTTCCTCCCGCATACGGGTCGAAGGCTGGGAAGGTAAGCGAAAGAAGTATACGCCGATCGAAGCAGCCCTGCGTCATATGGCAGAAGAATATCCTTCTCCCCATTTCTTGTATCTCACAGTGGAGATGGCGAATCAGTTCGCATCATTTGACTCATTCAAAGATTGGATTAAGGAAGTGCGTCTGATTATTGATGGGGAGCCCGTTAAGCTCCATCCGAAGTTGGAACAAAATACACATCGCTGGGAATGGGCAGAGTGAACCAATATTCGGAGTGAGGATTATCGGTAAAAAAAGTAGTGCTGAACAGCCGGCTTCCCGGTGAGCAGCACTACTTTTTGCGTTTTTTGGAGGACTAGACCAGATCAAGGGACGTCATCGTTTTATTTTTCCCCGTTCGTTTGGCGGCATACAGACACGCATCCACTTCCTCAAACAGCTTGTCCTTGGACAGATGGCTGCTGTAGCTTTTGAGACCGACACTTACCGTAATATAAGCGCCTTCAAGCTCCAGATGAACAAGACGGGCGATCTTCTTACGGATCTGCTCCACCAAGGCATATGCCTGCTCGAAAGGTTGCTCAAACATTAACAGTGCAAATTCTTCTCCACCATAACGCGCCGCAATATCGCTTGATGTGATGTTCTCCTGAATGACCTGAGAGACTCGCTCCAGAATGGCGTCTCCCACCCGATGCCCATATGTATCATTAATTGACTTGAAGTTGTCAATATCAATCAGAGCCAGATGAAGACTCATGCCATTAGTGGCATACTCAAACGCTTTTTCATAATAGTCCTTAAAGGAGCTTTGATTATACAGATTGGTTAACCCGTCTGTTTTGGACTGCTTGGTCATAATTGCGTTTCGCACAATCAGATCCTGCTTGGCAAGCATACTGGCCTGAAGATCATCCAGTACCTCGACGCCGCTCGTAACAATTAATTGCGCAACATATGTACCTACAATGAGAAAAGCCGGAATGGAAACCATGTCAAACGAAGATAAGTACAGCCGATAGGCTGGATCGCAGAGCACGATGACATAACCAATCATCTGCATGAGGCATACCGTCCATACTCTTTTCTTGCTGAAGAACAGAACCGAAGCGAAGATCGGCAACAGACAAATGGCCAGGATGATCCGAATATCGTAATTGACATGAATGATAGTCCAGGCAATGACTGTGCTGGCCATGGACATGGAATAGAAGGAAAATGAAACGAAACGGCGTTCTACCCAACTGGCGATCAGAATAGCTAAAGCGCTGGCTAATGTAGGCCAAAATAAAACATAGATCATGAAATCTTCTGGAGTGCGATCATAATCGAGAAACAGAAAGCAGCCTATTTGAATGACAACATGCGTTAAAACGACGACCCAGTAAGCGCGAAGCATTTTTTTGATCCATTTGGAATGCTTGAATTCGTACTCGGTTGGGATATGGTTGTTGTGTGAATGGGGACTCTTCAATATATCACCGCTGACTGCATCATAATGATACGACAGACGCTGCTCTCGTATTACCTGATTATAAAACACATTGTGCGAAACGCAAATCATTTAATTTGTAAATGAAAACTTATCTGACATCTTATAACGTGTTATCATCGATGAATTCTTTGCTTGATTTCTGTGACATGGCATTACACGAAGGTGAATGAATGGTATACTAATTAAATATGACCTCGGCAAATAACCCGTGGATTCGGGACGTCGGATTAGCTATAGAGGAGGCCGCTACATTGGCAAAAGCAAAAGTTGCAAAAAGACCTACCCGGGACGAGTTTGAACTGGAAGAGCTAGGGAACCAACTGGTGGAGGCGTTTCATGAACGTTCGGAAGTGTTGCTGACCGTATGGGGCAAGGAAGATCAGGTTCATGGGGTCATTGTGAAGTTGGACTCGCGTACCCGGCTAGTGCATGTAGAGTATACAGAGGAAGAATTTACGGCCAAAGTGCCGTTCCTGGATATTATGCGTATTGATTCACCACGGTACTAAACAAAAATGATAAACAGGATTTGAAATAGGGCATCCGCCCTGTCAAATCTGATCTCCCTGCATAAGATAACCCATACCTGTTGCAGAGGAGGTACGGTCAATGAGCGAAGTATTAGGTGGAGAAGCAAGAGGCTACGGATACGGAGGTTTTACTTCTGTAGGTGCCATTCTGGTTCTGTTCATCCTGTTGGTTATCATCTCCAAAGCGTTCCTGGTATAATTATTTATTCAAGATGAAGCTCTGCCATCGCGGCAGAGCTTTTTTTGTTTATATGTTGTGTTGCCGTTTGCTGAGCAATCCGTAGAGAACGACGATCACCACCGGGTAGAGAACAGCCCACCCGACAAAAGGAAACACGATAGCTGTCGCCACAAAGGAAATCCAACTGATTGTTACTCCAGTACGACTGCCCTTGAGTAATCGTATTCCGGCTGCGCATCCGCCAAGATAGGTGAGAATAAACGTTGCATTGGGCAACTGAATAAGTGTCGTGAGTGACACGAGACCTGATCCGTATATGCCTAACACGAGAGTAAAGCAGATGGCCAGGAATCCGATTGCAGCAATTGGTGTATGGTACCGACTGGATAAGCGGGACATCCATTGCGGAGCAGATCCTTGTCTTGCCAGTGCATAGGCGACACGGGATGCGGCACCAGCGTATGCAATGACTGTAGCGGTGCAAATAAATATGCCGGTCAACCCAGCAATTAATCCTCCCCAGGAACCGAGAGCCTGACTAATGATCCATACGAGGGAGACGTCTGCTCCGCCATGAAGATAGCTTTGAGTTCCGACTGTCGCCAGCGCAGTCAGGAAATAGAGCACACCTACAATGATGGCTGCAATCGTTACGCCTTTAATAGCTGCCTTGCGTGGATCAGTAAATTCTTCAGACAGGTGAGATACAGCTTCCCAACCGATAAAACACCAGAACAGAATGGCTCCAGCCTGTCCCACGCTGACCCAACCACTTGGCATAAAGGGTGTGAAATGTATGGATTCCATATTCGGAATAGCAAATACAAATGCCATGACGAGCACAATAATAATCGCCAGCACAACGCCAATCTGTACCTTTCCGGCGACCTGCATGCCCACGATGTTAATGATCAGTCCAGCCGCCAGCATGAGGGCGGCAATCGCTGTTCTGTATCCTTCCCCGAGTCCCAGCGCAGCTGTCATGTAGCCTGCACCTGTAAGGGCAGCCACGGGAGCACCGATGGGAACGGACATTAGAAAGAACCAGCCAACTACGGCTCCTGCCCTTTGTCCGAAAGCGAGGGTAACGAAATGGGATACACCGCCTGCGTCCGGGTAACGGGCTGAGAGTAATCCCATGGACAGGGCAAGCGGGAGAATCAGCAGCACCATGCCTCCCCAGGCGAGAAGTGAAGCCGGCCCTGCCAGTTCAGCAGCAAGTCCGGGTACAATCAGGACACCTGAACCGAGAACTGCACTTATATAAAGCGCAACAGCTTGCGGCATACCTATCGTTTTTTTGAGCTGAGAAGAAGATGTGTTCATGAAATAAAAGGCCTGCCTTCCAGAATGAAATGATTTTAGAGCGAGAACTATGTAATTATATAGGAAGAGATGTAATCAGTCATTGGCGAATTTTGTAGAAATTTCGATGTAAGTCGTGCGGACGTTATGATAAAATAAAAACATCCCTAGAGAAAGAATGAGGTGTACCCTTAATGAGTAAAGAGTTGACAGAAGCTTTGAACGAACAGATGAACTTCGAATTTTATTCGGCTCACGTATATCAGGCGATGGCCGCATACTGTTCCGGCGAAAGTCTGGACGGATTTGCTAACTTCTTCATTGTACAGGCAGAAGAAGAGCGGTTCCATGCGATGAAAATATACAAATTCCTGAATGACCGCGGACAACGCGCAACCCTTACTGCATTGCCAGAGCCGAAGAATGAATATTCCTCGATGCTGGATGTGTTTGAACACGGATATGCACACGAGCAGCAAAATACGAAGAAATTCTACAATCTGGCTGACATTGCCCTAAATGAGCGTGAACATGCCACGATGTATTTCCTGAAATGGTTCATCGACGAGCAAGTCGAAGAGGAAGCTCTGTTCGATAATATCATTCAGAAGTTGCGCCGCATCGAAAAAGACAGCAATGCTTTCTACATGCTGGACGCCGAATTTGGTAAACGTTCGTTTACACCTCCTGCGGAGTAAGAGGGGCTAAGCAAAGCAATCAGGATTGATCCGAACGATAAGTAAATCGATCTACATATGAAAAAGTCTGCTCTCGAGCAGGCTTTTTTGTTATTTCATTTTAAGATTCTTCGCTGGCTTCATATAAATTCCAGAAATGAATCTATCAGAAACCACAATTTGGGTTAATAGAATATATGTCAACATTGATCTATCCCGACGGATGTTCTTTTTCGAGCAAATCTTTCAAATTCGTTTTATTTTTTTGGGTAATCTGACAAAAGTGTAACTCGAACGTAGCATTTGAAGCGAGAATGGGACGCACTCTTTTTGATAGTATTAGGATTATCGCCAAGGGCTGCAATAAGAGAAACATAGACACCCCGGGAAATACAAGACATAAGGGAGACTTTTATTATGCTACATATTCGTAAAACGTTCATCACCGCACTTGCTATTCTATTGATCATTCCATTGCTATTGCCGCAGTCGGCTTCAGCTACATCATCCGCATCCAAGAATGCTGGAAATAAAGCGAGCTCCAAGATCATATATCTAACTTTTGATGATGGGCCGACCGCCCACACGGGACAATTACTGGATATTCTGGATCAGTACAATGCCAAGGCAACATTCTTCATGCTTGGACCTCAGATGGAGAAGTTTCAGAAGGCTACTAAGCGTATTGTTGCAGACGGACATGGACTGGGCTTACATGGCGTAACGCATGTTCCCGGTAAATTTTATAAATCCGCATACAGCGGCTTGAAAGAAATGCAGCAGGCCAATGAAAGCTTGAATAAAGTGGCGGGCGTCAAAACCAGCCTCGTTCGTACTCCATATGGCAGCAAACCGTATCTCAAACCGGCATATCGCAATGTTCTACTGGGTCAGGGTGGATTCCATTTGTGGGATTGGAATGTCGATTCCGAAGATTGGAAATACAAGAAGGATCATCAGAAAGTCTACAACAGCGTGATGAAGCAGATCCATAATGTGCAAAAGAACGGAATCACTCCTGTGGTCCTGATGCACGACCAGGAAGCGACATTGAAAGTACTTCCGCAAGTGTTAAAAACACTGAAGGCAGAAGGATACCAGTTTGAAGTGCTGACCAAGAAAGTACAGCCCGTGAATTTCTGGAATGACAAACGTTAAAATGCTGGCTAGACAACAAATTAAGTTCATCTCAATAACGGCATCAAGGAGGACAACAACATGAGTAAACCTAAATTATGGATGACAATTCCCGTGACAACAGCAGTGCTGCTTGCTCTTGCTGGATGTGGTGGTCAGGATACCGAACCATCATCAGTGGATAATACATCCACTGGGGTTGGCGAACAGACTCAGTCGGGAAGTGGAGGAGCTGATTTCTCCAATGGAGCGAAAGATAACGGAACAGATACAACGGGAACAACAGGGACGGAAGGTTCTGCGGGAAGCGGAACATCGACATCGAATTCGGAAACGACCGGTAACGGTCAAGCCCAGCAAAGCTCGAACGACGTCATTCAGGACATTCGCAGTCAGCTGAAGATGAAAAACGCTTCATTACCTACTTCATTTTCCTTGGAAAAGGGAAAACATCTGACTGCATCGATCACATCAAATACTTCAGATGCGTTCCACATTAACTTTTATTCCACTGATCAGCCTGTTGCGGTGAATGATGCTTCGTTGACGGCCTCTGGCAGCAGGGTGCCTGTTCTGGCAACCTATGAAGTGAAGACGTATAAAGACCCGAACAGTACGGATATTTTCCCTGAGACAGACTTGAAAGACGTTCCTAAGGATATGACAGTGGATCTGGGACATGGCATCAAGGGCATGGCTGAAGGCGCGGCGGGCAGTCAGTATCTGACTTGGACAGAAGGTAGATGGACGCTACAGATTCGTTCCGTTTCCGAAGATAACATGAATAATCCCGGGATTGCGAAGAGAATGGTGGAATACCTGGAGTCCCACACACTGCCTGCACCAAAGGATAAAGGATTCGTAAACGTGGAGTACCCAAGTGGTGGTAAAAGCGTCAACGTAACGATTTCCTGGCAAGATGGCAAGCAGATTCATCAGCTCCAGACCGAGCAGGTGCCACTGGAAGCTTTGGGTATGGTTGTTTCTGTAAAGTAGCATGGCCCTCAAATAAGGTTTCAAAAGGAAATAGGCTGGACCGAAGTGAGTTACTCCAGACCAGCCTATCCTTGTATAAGCAAGGTATATCGTCCCATCGATGTGCCTTGCTTATTTATGTTTCATTGGGTTAAAGCGGTACTTTCATTTAAACCACCCTTTTTCTTTGGAACGGGTGATGGCTTCAATGCGGTTACTCGCATTTAACTTGTTGAGGATAATAGAGATGTAATTTCGCACAGTACCGGTAGTAATAAATAGATGTCCGGCTATTTCCTTTGTATTTTTACCGTCTGCCATCAGGCCGAGAACGGCATTTTCACGTTCGGTCAGCGGGTTCTCCTGTACATAAGCCTCGTCCACCAGGTCGGGTGCAAAAATACGTCTTCCATTCATGACTTGACGGATTGCTTCGGCCAGTTCCTCGATCGGGCTATCCTTTAACAGATAACCACGTACACCGCCTTTCAAAGCACGTTCGAAATATCCGGTCCGGGCAAAGGTTGTCAAAATAATGACTTTACAGTTCATGCCCTTAAGTTCCTCAGCGGCCTCCAGGCCACTTTTGACTGGCATTTCAATGTCCATCAGACAGATGTCTGGTGTATGCTCCCTGACGAGAGCAAGAGCTTCCTGTCCATTGCTTGCGCGTCCTACTACTTCCATATCCTCTTCCAGATTGAGTAGGGAAGACAAGGCCCCCAGCATCATACGCTGGTCTTCGGCGATTACGATCCTAATCATTCTTCAACCTCCTTTATCGGTTTGCGTACCAGCTTGGGAACATGGATGACAATGCCTGTTCCTTCCATGTCTGCTCCGGAACGAATATCCAGACAACCGTTCACAAATTCAAGTCGTTCTTTCATCCCCAAGATTCCGGTACCGCGCCGTTCTTGCTTGCGGGTACGTTCGATTCCGACTCCGTTATCTTGAACCGTTAATATATTATCGGCCAGTGTTTCCTCGATACGGATGGTGCATATCGCTGCCTGACTGTGTTTGACGACATTCGTAACGGCTTCTTTCAGACACATGCCGAGTACATTTTCATTTAGTTGTGACGTATCCTGCAACTTCGGATTGCCTTCCAGTACAAATTCAATGGAAGCGGCCTTCAAAATCTGTTCGGCACGGAACAGTTCATCCACCAGTTGTGTGCCACGCATGGTCGTTACCATTTCACGGACTTCCTTCAGGGCCGTACTTGCCGTCTGTCTCAGATCGTTCAGTTCAATCTCGGCCTGATCAGGATTCATGCGAAGCAGACGCTTCGCCAGATCGGTTTTTAGACCGATGAGAGAGAGCTTCTGTCCAAGTGTATCGTGCAGATCGCGTGCGATACGCTGCCGTTCTTCCATTTTCACAAGATCATCCAGCCGTTTGTTGGCATTCTCCAGTTGGCCTTCCAACTGTTCACGCTTATTTTTGTTATACGTGCTGATCGGAAGCAAAATGGATGCCATGAGACTAATGAATACAAACGGGAACTGACTGAGCAACAGGGTGCTCTGTTTGATGAAACTATAATTAATGGTTAGAAAACTGGCTGCCAGGTTCACCGAATAGAGGGTGAAGAAACCGGCTTTATTTTTAATATTCCCAATAAAAAAGGCAAGAAACAATGAGAAATAGGCATAATCATAAGCGATGGTCATCGTAATTGATATGGCGATCAACAGTCCAATCCACATATACACCTGCCAGCCCTTTGTGATGAAGGCAAGCAGATAACAAACAAAGAAGAACAGAATGATGAAAATGCCCGCCACCATGGGCCACAATTTGGAATATTGCGAAATATAATAGAAGGGCAGGATGAAAAAGACGAGCCATACATATGGATTCAAACCTGTATTTTTGTAAAAAAGCTGCATCCACTTTTGAATGGAAATTCTCCTCCTCGGACTTGCAGGGTACTCAAACTTAGCCTGACTGTAGCATGACTTTAGCCTGAATACAAGAAAACGAATCCGACAGAGTTAAGGCTTCTCTGTCAGACCCGATTGTTTGTTTACTCGAATAGGCGGTTGAACGTAAGGCTTGCGGGATAAGGTTTTGATCTCTCTGAAGCTGATAAAGCGCTTGGATTCTTCGTCCCACAGACGGAAGCGCAGGGCAGTCAGACTGGAACGCAGCGTAATCGTTGTAGCCTTCTGCAATGGCGGTGTTGCGTTATGTGCTTCTTCCAAATAATAATTGGGTACACGTGGGCTCAAGTGATGCACATGGTGGAACCCGATATTGCCGCTGATCCACTGCAACAGTTTTGGCAGTTTATAGTATGAACTTCCTTCTACAGCAGCCTTCACATAACTCCATTCATCTTCATGTTCAAAGTACGTATCTTCGAATTGATGCTGTACGTAGAACAGCCAAATACCGAAGAAGCCGGAGAAGAAAAATACGGGTGCTTGCACCAGTACAAAAGCCTGCCAGCCGATTAACCAGCACATGAAGGCATAAAGGGCTACGATCAACACTGTAGTCAGGTGAGTATTAATACGTTCTTTGCGTCTTGCACCTTTACGGTTAAAACGGTAGGCGAACAGGAATACATAAATGGGTCCAATACCGAACATGACAAACGGATTACGATAAATACGGTAGAAGAGACGACCCCAAGGGGAAGCTGCTTTGTATTCTTCAACGGTCATAACCCAGATATCACCTACACCACGTTTGTCGAGATTGCTGCTGGTTGCGTGATGAATGGAATGCTCGTTTTTCCATTGCAGGTAAGGCGTCAGGGTTAATACACCTGTAATCGTGCCGAGAATGTCGTTGGCACGTTTGCTTTTGAAGAATGAACCATGACAGCAGTCATGGAAGATGATAAACGTTCTAAGTACAAATCCCGAGGCTACAAGGGCAATCGGAAATGTCAGCCAGTAGGACACGGACAAGCTATAATACGCTGCAGCCCATAATAATAATAATGGCAGTATGGAATTCACTAATTGTTGGATACTCAGACGAAGATTATTTTTCTCATAAGGGGTGACTTCTTTTTTTAGCGCCATTTCCTTGGTTCTGCTCATAGACGTACGTCCTCCTTCAATGGTCAATAACTGTATTCAGTTATGACCTAACGCTTCCTAGGAAGATGTCTCCAAGTGAGGCGTTTTTATCATTGTATAAGAATGCGTCCAGTGCAGTAAGTCATAAACGTCAGTATAGTGTAATGATGAATATCAATGATGACCCATGACATTTGTCATGGGTGGATGAAGTGAACCTGTCTTGTAGAGCCTGAAAAAACAGTAATTTCAGATTCCTTTGTACAATTCGCGCAACAATTTGTATTATGTATACAAATTTTGTGCCGGGCATGGTAGAATCTATCTTTGAGTGGTTATGACAACTTATGAAATTGGTTGATAGGTTGATTTTCTGATGGATTGGATGGAGTGCATGATGAAGAAAAGAATAACGGATATTCTATTTATTATGGCGGGTGCATTTCTGTTTGCACTTGCAGTAAACCTGTTCGTCATCCCGAATGATCTGGCTGAAGGCGGGGTTACGGGGATTACGATTATTTTGTATTACCTCTTTGAATGGTCTCCAGGACTGATGAACTTGCTCCTGAATGGTATTTTGCTAATTGTGGGGTACAAGTTTCTGGACAGAACGACAACCGTGTATACCATTATTGCGGTGGTATTTAACTCGCTGTTCCTGCACCTGACCGAGAGCTGGACGATTGCATCGGACGAGCTCTGGATTAATACTATTTTTGGGGGATTATTTGCCGGTCTGGGTATCGGCTTGATTGTTAGAGTAGGCGGCACAACGGCGGGGACGGTTATTCTGGCCCGGCTTGCCAATAAATATCTGGATTGGAACATCAGTTATGGACTGTTATTCTTCGATCTGATTGTGGCATTCTCGTCGTTCTTCATTATAGGGCCGCAAGGTTTGATGTGTACGATTGTCATGTTGTTCGTCGGCACCAAAACGATGGAGTTTATTATTGAAGGGCTCAATCCGAAAAAAGCAGTCACGATTATATCTACCAAACAGGATGCTATTGCTCAGCAGGTCATTGAGAAGATGGATCGGGGAGTCACCGTCCTGTCCGGTCATGGCTACTATACGAAGAACCCGAAAGAGATCTTATATATTGTCATTAGCAAACAAGAAGTTCCAATGCTGAAGAAGATTGTGCGAGCGGAGGACGAAATTGCTTTTATAACCATCCATGATGTGCGTGACGTATTTGGTGAAGGGTTCATTGAATTGTCCAAATCGTAATGAAGCGTATAATAAGGAAGTAAGAAGCTGCGGTGTATATCACTGTGGCTTTTTTTGATTTATATTGTGTAAAGTCAAAATTGAATAATTACAATGAGATCAGGCCTTGATTTTGAAATCATATCATCCGATACAGACAAAAAAGCTGTACACGTATTAAACCCGATGATATATTGAATTTAATTCGTTAATAAACTTAACTAACTATAAAAGGAGGCGATAAAATGGCTGGCACACCGCAATATATCCGCAATCTGAACGAGAATCTCATTATGGATGCTTTGATCGCAAGTGGTGCGATGTCCAGGGCAGATATCAGTCGTCAGACCGGACTCAGCAAACCTACGGTGTCGTCGGCGATTGAACATCTGATTGAACGAAATCTGGTGCTGGAAACCGGTAGAGCGGACAATGCTCAGGGTCGCAAAGCAACACTCATTCAATTTAACGAAACAGCTTATTATGTCTGTGGCATCGATATTGGGGCAACCCGAATTCGGATCGCGCTCTCTGATCTGAATGGTGGAATTAAGGACTACAGAACCTATCCGATGTTATCCGGCCAGCGTGGTGATCGAGCAGGGATGGCAATCCTTGATGTTCTTCGAGGACATATGGATGAATTACTGACGGAAAACCAATTGAGTTGGAATCAGATCCAATGTATTGGTTTTGGCATTCCTGCGGTTGTACTACCGGAATCTGGAGATATTGATCGAATCGTTGCCCCGTTAGAGGGATTGGAAAAGTTGCTCTCGCTTGAATCATTGTCGGGGGTCTTCCCATGTGAAGTGATCCTGGAGAACGATGTGAACCTGGCTGCACTGGGGGAGTACAGGGGTGGAGCAGCAGCGGAGTCCAATTTGTTTGTTTTTTTCTCCATCGGTACTGGAACGGGTGCAGGCATCATGGTGAGCGGGCAATTGTTACGAGGCTTGGGCGGGTTGACAGGCGAGCTTGCGGAGATGTTGTTGGAAGAGGGTCGTCGATTGGAGGATGTCCTATCTGCTGATGGTTTGATGGAACTGGCCAGGCGTCAGTTGCATGCCAGTCTTCTTGAGGACCCTGATTCTGGTATAGAAGATCTTCGTAAACACCTGACTCCGGAGAAACTGTTCGAAGCTGCTCGAAGTGGAGAAACGCAGGCTGTGCAGATTCTGAAACAATACAGCCAAATGATCGCTTCGGCTCTCCGTCATATCTGTGTCGTCCTTGCTCCCCATCTCATTGTACTTGGCGGAGGTATAGGGGGAAATGGGGATGTGTTATTGCCGTTTCTCAGACAGATCATATCTGAACAATTCCCGGCGCAGCCGGAACTGATCTGTTCAGAGCTTGGTGAGCGGGCTGTAGTCACTGGAGCAGTGCAGGTAGCCTTGCAACAGACGATGTTGAATCTCCAGCAAGAGGCATTGGAATAATTGAGTCCAAATTTTGATGGTGGGATGGAAATCGACATGAAGGAGGATACGAAGGAAGATATGAACCCTTTAATGAAGGAAGTTCCGTTGGAAACGGATCAGAAACAGACAGGCAGCAGTGATACATCCAACTGGATCGCAGGTATTGATATTGGAGGCACCAAAACGTTAATGCTTCTGTCATCCCAAGGGGTAGCAAGTGAATTACATGAACGTCAACTTCCGACTTGTGTCAGTGAACATCCAGATGTATTCTTCCAGTGGTTGTTCACTGAACTGGGAAAGTTCTGCCATGATGTGGGAATCCGTGTGAGTCAGCTTTCCGGTGTAGGTATGGGCTTCCCAGGAGTTATTTTGCAAGATGAAGGGGTACTACGCAATGCTCCAGCATTCCAGTGGCCCGAACAAGATATCCGACCCGTCATTGTGAGACATTACAGCGGAAATATCATACTGGACAACGATGTAAACTTGGCAGCGATGGGGGAATATGACCAAGGTGCTGCACAGGGGCATAAACATTGCGTGATGGTGACGGTAGGAACCGGAATCGGAGCGGCTCTTATCCTGAACGGGCAGCTGTACAGTGGGCAGAATGGGGCGGCAGGCGAGATTGGACATTTTATTGCTGGAGACGTTGGACTTCACGATTGTTATGTGGCAGAGCCAGATGCATTCGGTGTGTTTGAACAGGTGACTTCAGGTACTGGGATTACGAAACTAGCGAAGCGTTATTTCGCAGATGGACGGGGAAGTTCCTTATCCCTGGTGATGAGTCTTGCAGGAGGTGAAGCAGAACAAATTCAAGCCCGGCATGTATTCAAGGCAGCTGAAGCCGGTGATGCCGCTGCGCTTGAGATTCTGGAACTGCCCCTGCGTTATATGGCGAGAGGGCTTGCCAATATTGTAGCGCTGCTTAATCCTTCGATAATCGTGATCGGTGGAGGGGTAGCCGCATCCAATCCGTCCTACTATTTGAATGAAGTGCGCACACGCCTTAGCCGGTACACTGTACTACCCAGTCATATAGCAGTTGCTGAGCTTGGCAGTTCGGCGGGAGCAATCGGAGCACTGGCCGCAATCAGGTTGAGACTGACACATCAATAGAGAATAGGCGAGCCATTACAGAATTAAAGGATGGAGATCCGGATGAGAAGCAGACATATGAAGGCTTACACAGAGAAAAAAGAAGCCGATTCCAATGATGCAAAACGCGTATTACTCAAACTGCAAGGCTTATATCTGTTCATGGGGCTCGCTGGTGGGATATTTAACCCTTACATTAATCCCATATTGGTTGCACAAGGTTTTTCCAGCAAAGAAACCGGATTTATTATGGCCTTCGGCACACTTGTATCCATTATCCTCCAACCCATATGGGGAATTATGGTAGATAAGTTTAAAAAAACACGCTTTGTTTTGGTGATAAGCTTGCTTGTTCCCGCATCGTTAGCTTACTTTTATAATATTCAAGTGTACATGATATTAATATTGATTTATACTTTATGCACCATATTTCAAGTGACACAAATTCCGGTAGCTGACTCGTATGCGGTAACTGCAGCGAGGGCAGCGAACACGTCGTACGGCATGATACGGTTATTCGGTAGTTTGGGAACGGGGGTTGGCGGATTTGCTGCCGGTGTGTATCTCTCCCAGTTTTCCATTCATATGTTATGGCTGCCATTTCTCATGTTTAACATTCTGAGCGCCATACTGGCAAGTAGACTTCCCCGGCAGACGAGCATATCTTCTTCCTCCGTTACCTTTTCCGTTGGCTTGGCAAGATTACTACGTAACCGGACCTTTCTTCTATTTCTAACGGGTTGTTTCCTGGTAAACCAAACGCTCACTGCGTTCAATTCTTTTTTTGTTATTTCGTTCCAAATGGCTGGTGGTTCTGTTGCCATGACGGGTACAGCTCTTCTTCTGGCTTCCATTACGAACGTACCCTCCATGCTGGTCGCTGCATTTATTCTCCGCAAATGGGGGCATGAACGAACGATGCTGCTTGCAGCCGGAGCTTATATGTTGCGGTGGGGGATACAATGGCTATGGCCGACGCCTGAGGTCATGATCGGAATCCAGGTCCTACATGGATTATCTTTCGGATTTTTCTATATTGCTGCAGTTGAATATGTAGCTTCCGTCACCGGACGAGAGATGCAGGCTACAGGCCAAAGCCTGTTTAATATGGTTTTTGCCGGGCTTGGTGGTATTGTAGGAAATATGCTCAACGGTTATTTGCTGGATACTGGTGGTCCATCGCTGATGTATCTGGCTTGCACAATCAGTGCGGCTCTTGGGGCAATCATCCTGTACATGGTCAGCAGGCAGGCTAGAGCACAGGCAAGATTCTACTCACTAGACTAGAGATTGGAAGGGGTTGAAGCCTATGAAGGTCAAGCTGAAGCGGAACTGGTACACCAAGCTGTTATATTCCTATTTCCCCATTTTTCTGCTGACGATCTCCATCCTGATCTTTCTCTCCTTCCTGATTGTAAATGAACTTTCACGTAACGAAACGAAAAAAGCCGACATGATCTCCACCCGTTACATTGTGGATACACTGGAGCGGTCACTAAGCGATATTGAGCTCCGGTTGCTTGAAGACATCGGTTCGAACAAAATATACACTCGCTTTCTCGAAGCTGATCAGGGCCAATTGTCGAGCCAGTTCATCTATGAAGCGGCGAGTGGGCTGGGCAGGATGCTGGATCAGCAGGACATGATTCAATCCATTTATTTGTATCGCACCTCTGATTCCCAGATCCTTACACCTAGAGGCATGATGGGCATGGAAGATTTCCAAGATCGTGCTTATATTGAACAATCATTAAAGGATCGTGACAATATCGGGTGGAATCTGCCCAGGGAATATAGAGAGCGATCTTTTGACATGCCCTCACAGGTAATTAGCATGAATAAGTGGCTTCCACTACCGTGGGGTGGGGAAGGTTTGCTTGTCATTACCGTACGTATGTATGCGGTGGAACGGCAGATCGATAACATGACCAATGATAAGTTATCCGTCCTGCAGGTTAGGGACTACAACGACAATCTCATATATTCGGCACATCAGATGGATATCTCATCCGGTGAGATTCTGAATCGTGTACATGCAGACAAGCTGGGGTTGGTATTCGAGAGTGGCATTCAATCAGGACAACTATATTCATGGGTTTCACTGATCTCCTATGTGTGGATTGCCATTGGTTTATTGACCATTGGTGGTGCTGTGGCAGGAATTATCTATATTACACGCCGAAATTATCGGCCTATTCAGCTGATCATGAACCGAATCCAGGCTTTGCAGCCACGTGCCGATGAGGATGAGGCAGCGCCTTCGGTGAAGGACGAGCTGGCACTCATTGACCATGCACTTGAACATCTGATTGCCCAAACGGTGGATTATGAGAAGCAGCATCATGAAAATCTGCTTATTCACCGCAGGCAGCTGCTCGTTGATCTGATGGAAGGCGAGCGTATGGATTCCTTCCGTCAGCGTCTGCGTCATCTGAAACCACTCGAAGAGCGGTTCGTAGAACCGGCGAGCGTCGCTGTACTCATTGCGGAGATGAACGGTGAAGATCTGTCAGCTGATCAGAATATTCTGAAGATTGCCATCATGAACGTTGTGGAGGAACTGGTACAGAATGAGACGAGATTCGGTGGCTGGGCTGAATGGTTCGGCAACCGTAGGCTTATCGTTGTGATTGCATCCGATGAGAAGCAGGGACTTGACCGTGAATTGCTTATGGATTTGGCGAAGCAGGTGCATATGTGGATTGCAGATCATTTCCGAATCCGGTTTACCTTTGGAATTGGACGTACGGTTCGAGGATGGGAGGAAATAACCCAATCCTATGCGAGTGCAGATGCCGGCTTACAGCATAGACTTACCCTTGGCAAGGATGCCATTGTTCTGAGTGAACAGCTGCCGGATCGTTCCGAACTGCAATCCTATAAGTACTTGCAGATGCTAGCGGACATCGTCCGTGAATTCAGACTAACTGGTGAGGGTTGGCGGGCTCAGTTGGAGCAGATGTTTATTGCATTCAGTGAGGATCAGATCAAGGATAATGATATCCGCATGTTACTGCAGGCATTGATCCAGATGTTGTCTCGTGAATTCGGAGACTTGTCTGAACGGTTGCAAAGCCAATTTGCAGAAGAGATCCTGAGTCGTTTGCGCAATGATATGCAACAGGCAGAAACGCTGCGCAGTATCCAGGAGATTCTTCAGGAATGGCTCAAAGAGGTATATCGTAACTATGTATCCGTGAATGAAACGAAAAGTCATCGCGCGATGATTAACGAACTAAGAACCTATATTGAAGAACATTTCGATGATCCGGATCTATCGTTGAAACATCTGAGTGATCGTTTCCAGATTTCGGGCAAGTATGCGAGCTACATGTTCAAGGAAGAGTTTGATATGAAATTTGTTGATTTTCTGGTGAAACTGAGGGTGGAAAAAGCTTGCCGCCTGTTGTCTTCATCGGATACTGCGATTCAGGACATTGCGTTGCAGGTAGGTTATGCGAACGCAATCTCATTCGGCAGAGTATTTAAGCGCATTACAGGAGTGACACCGGGAGATTACCGTAAGCAGCACGGCAAACAAAGAGAACGTTAGTCAAGATGACGAGATATCAATAAACAGGTCACAATTACTACTAGCAACAATACTTTTACATTCAGTGTGGATGGCATTTCGTATACAATTACAGTGCCTGTTGGTACGTACACTACAATTCGCGAGAAGCATGAATCAGATCTAATTTTGGCCTTATCATCGGCAGTATTTTCTCAGAACATTCCCGTACAATTTAAGTTGGGTGGCATGCATTATGATCAGAAATATAACGTATTGATTTTGGAGCATACAGACCAAAATAACGAACATGTAATGGATAATTTTACTGGGAATGCAAACACTACATTGTTTGGTAATGTTAAATTTAATCTCGCACCGAGGGATTAAGTTGAATGTAACGACTGTGGAAGGCCTTTTATGAGTTGTTATGATATAACGGACTATGAAATTTGTTTTATAGAAGACTCTTTCAAGAGTAATATTTTATCCTGAAACTTGGAGGCCACCATTGAGGTGGTCTTTTTGTCATTACGTGATGTCCTATGACGCGGAAATAGGATTATAGAGTTTAAGCTCCATTAAATACTATCGTAAATATAGAATATATACCTTCTGTAGTCTCATGGTTTAGTTCATATCAGTCCTTTGAAAATTGTATATTGGCGGGAATTTAGTTTATTTGTCATGTTATCTAACTTGGTGAAATCGCTTACTAGCTTCAGAAAATAGTTTATTGTGCAATTCGAGAGTTTGGTGTGATAATTAGTGACATTCACAGGTGCAGCAAATGGGATGTCCATGATGGAATAGCAATCTTGTGAATCAATTCAGAGTGTGTGTGCGAAAGGGGAAAGGTCAAATGAGATTATTCCAAAGACGTAAGGCCAAAAAGGCAAGTTCAGTTCTTGCGGTGGTAACAGCCTTCACTCTAATGTTATCGGCGTGTTCGTCGGGAAGCGAATCAGCATCTTCATCAGGAGGGGCCGGTTCGGGAGAAAAAACAACTTTAAAAGTAGAGATATTCGACCGGGGAAACACGCCGGCGGGCTACACGATTTCGGACAGTTATTTGACCCGTTTCATTCAAGAGAAATTTGGCACACCCAATAATATTGATGTTCAATTCGTTCCGGTTCCTCGCTCTGAAGAAGTACAGAAACTCAATGTTCTGATGGCGAGCGGCTCGGAAGTTCCCGACATTGTATTCACGTATGATTCCGGAACATTTAATCGTTACGCTCAGCAAGGTGGTCTGACAGAGCTTACTGATCTCATTAACCAAAATGGAAGCAATCTGAAAACCCTGCTTGGAGACGAGACGCTGGCGTACGGTCAATATGATGGTCAACAGTTTGCAGTTCCAGGTAAACGTCTAGTTCTAGGCAAGTATGCTTCCTATGTTCGTCAGGACTGGTTGGACAAACTGGGGCTGCCTGCACCGCAAACGGCTGAAGAGCTGCATACAACGCTGAAGGCTTTTAAGGAGAAAGATCCGGGTAACGTTGGCGCAGGACTTATTCCATTCGGAATGTCCATTGCCTCCGCACAGTATGAACCTTTAATCTGGTCGTTCATTGAACCATTGTCTGAAGAGCAAAAGTATACATTAACACAACAACTGGGCTCCAACGATTATCCAACATTGTTGCCTGGTTTCAAAGAAGCACTCCGATATATGAACACTCTCTATAATGAAGGATTGATGAGTAAGGATTTTGGGCTCGACAAAGATAAGAAAAAGCTGTGGGAAGACGTGTCGAACGGCAAAGTTGGTTTCTACACGGAAGATGCAGGGGAAATCTACATTTCGGGTACGTACAAAAACTTGCAAACCAATCATCCTGATGCAGTTATGACTCCGATTGACGCATTTAAAAACTCCGAAGGCAAATTTGCCAAACCGGCATATGCACCAAATGCCATGTATGTGATGATTCCGAAATCCAGCAAAAATACAGAAGCCGCCATGAAATACCTGGATTGGATGGCTTCGGGCAACAATCTGTTCGATCTGCAATTCGGTGTGGAAAACGAGAACTATGAGCTGGTTGACGGTGTGCCTTTGATCAAGGATGACGCTTCGCCGGAAATTGCAGGTCGCATCTATAACGCTGGCGACCTGGCCATTATCGTTAACGGCAAGTATGTTGGCGATGATAAAAAGAATGAAGAAGCCTATGTCGTTCAGGTTGAATCAAAGTACCGCGATGACATGCGCAAATCGGTGACGATCTCCAACACGGATACCATCCAGCCTGTTCGCTTCTCCAAACCGATTGAAGCTGAGGCGAAATATGGCAATGGTCTAAAGGATAAATTTCAGGAGTTTATCGTTAAGGCTACCATCGCCAAACCGGCTGATTTCGATGCTGCGTTTGACAGTATGATGAAAGACTATATGGCAAGTGGCGGTCAGGCGATTCTGGACGAGCGTACAGCAGCTTATAAGGAGATGAAGTAATCCGCGCAGTCTGTTGACCGGATTTGCATTGAAGCAGCATTGATCAGGTAGTGAACCGGAAAGCGGGGTTAAAACCATCCTCGCCTTCCTGGAACATGCCTGCACCACATGGGGGGAAGAGTTATGAAGAATGGTGTGTATTTACGCAGAAACTGGCAACTGTATGCTTTGCTTCTGCTGCCCATGATCTATTTCATCATTTTCAAATACGGGCCGATGTATGGCGTGCAGATTGCTTTCAAGGATTTTAACTTCTTTCAAGGTATAGCTGGCAGTGAATGGATCGGTCTGGATGCGTTCAGAGAAGTATTCCAAAATCAGGATTTCTACGATGCACTGCGAAACACGATCATGCTGAACTTTCTGGATCTGATCGTTTCATTCCCGGCTCCGTTGATTTTGGCAATCCTGCTCTTCGAGTTGAAGAAGGCCTGGTTCAAAAAGATGGCTCAAACCTTGCTCTACATTCCCCACTTTATCTCATGGGTTATTATCGGAGGAATCGTACTTCAGGTATTCGGCACCCAATCCGGATTTGTTAACAACCTATTGATGAGCATGGGTATGGACCCGCTTCCTTTTCTCAGCGACAAAAACTACTGGCTATTCACGTATCTGGCTGTTGGCGTATGGCAGAGTGCAGGCTGGGGGACGATTCTGTATCTCGCTTCCCTGACCGGGATCAATCGGGAACTGTACGAAGCAGCAGAAGTGGATGGAGCAAGTCGATTGCGTCGAATCTGGCATATCTCTTTACCAGGCATCAAAACAACCATCGTCACTCTACTGATTATCAACGTTGGTAACATGATCTCTATCGGTTTCGATCGACCGTTCATTATTGGTAACGTAGCTGTGCGTGAATACTCCGATGTGCTCAGTACATTTGTGTATCGTGTAGGACTGCAATCCGGTCAGGTCACATTGGCAACGGCAGTAGGGCTGTTCCAGGCGATTGTAGGGCTTGTCTTTATTCTGGGAGCTAACTACACGTCCAAAAAACTGACAGATGAGAGCATCATGTAAAACATTTATAACTGGAGAGTAAGGGGTGGCAGAGATGTCTGAAAATGCAGCGAATCGGATTTTCAACACGGTGAACGTTATTCTTATTGTCATTGCGATGGTGCTCTGTCTTGCGCCGTTCATTCACATTATTGCAATCTCACTCAGCTCGAATCGGGCAATCGGTTCAGGGGAAGTTTCCTTTTTTCCCAAAGAGCTGTCCTTTGAAGCTTACTCCAAAGTATTTGCAGATATGTCGATGATTCGTTCCTTACTGTTTACAATTGGTTTAACCGTCCTGAGCACCATCTTGAGCATGGTCATGACCATTGCAGCGGCATATCCGCTTGCCAAAAGCAGCCTGAAAGGCCGCAAGTGGTTTATGCTCGTGATTGTGGTCACGATGTTCTTCAGCGGGGGAATCATTCCTGAATATATTCTAATCAAAAACCTTCACCTGCTTGATAGCACTTGGGGACTTGTTCTGCCTGGCCTAATCAGCCCGTTCTACATGATTATTCTAATTACCTTCTTCAGAGGCATTCCGGAAAGTTTGGAAGAAGCAGCAGGAATTGATGGAAGCACTCATTTTGGAACGCTCTTGCGCATTATTTTGCCGCTGTCTCTCCCTGTAATGGCAACACTGAGTCTGTTTTACGCCGTTGGACGCTGGAACGGTTTTCAGGATGCGCTCATGTATATTACCAAACCTGAACTATATCCTTTACAATTGAAATTGTATCAAATGATTCAGCAGAACCAGATAACCGAACTGATGCAGAGCGAAGGCATTGCAGCGGTTAAGGTATTGCCGGAAAGTCTCAAGGCAGCCAGTGTTATTTTCTCTACATTGCCGATTCTGCTGGTGTACCCGTGGTTGCAGCGTTATTTCATTAGTGGTGTAATGGTAGGTGCGGTAAAAGGCTAAACTCTCAGGAGGGAAATGGAATCATGACAGAGCGAATGGTTGAAAGGATGTCCAAAGAACAGCAGTTTCTTGTAAACCAGTCCATGTTAATGATGGATAACTTCTATGACAAGGAACTGGATCTGATGGGTAGTTTTGAAGAGGATTCTTCGCAACATAGCACACGGTCAAGTGCACACTATGCGCTCGGTTTGTTGGTGCGAAATGAAACGGGTGATGTGGAGCGCGCTGTTCGGGTGCTCCACAAAGTGCTTGACATGCAATATGATGCACCGGATGAGATCTATCACGGAACCTTTCGGACCAGACCGGATGCAATCCATCCGCCTGCAGGTCACTATGCATGGAAATCCTTTGCACCAGGCACGGCATATTTCCTGGAACGTACTTTTGAAAAGGTGTCTGAGCAGTTCATTTATAATCTGCAGGGCGCGGATTCAATCCTGACAGATCGGGCAGATGCCAAACGGTTGAAGCGGCTTTTTCATGATGCGGTGAATCAGATTCTTCCACCCGTCTGGATCAGTTATGATCCGAACTGGCGTGAGTTTATTGCGTGTGTGTGTGCCATTGTCACCGCAGAATTCGCCACACTTGTGCCAGGAACACTGCTGGAACGAATGGATCAAGCCATGGAACTGGCCGTACAGGCTTCCATTGATCGTCGGATGTCGGACGCCATCCCGATGAATACCAATATTGAACTGATGCATATCTTCATAACCCATTATTATGGACACCGCTTAAACCGAACGGAATGGATTAGCCATTCGGATGAACAGGCTGAAACCTTCCTTCGAGAGTTCGACCAATTTGGTGGTACTTTTGCCGAGTTCAACACAACAACCTATTACGGGGTTGATCTGTCTGTACTGGGCATGTGGAGAAAATATGCATTCACGGAGCGATTGACCGATATAGGGCATAGGATAGAGGCTGGATTGTGGACTAACATTGCACTCTATTATAATGCCAACCTGGAGAATCTGTCCGGACCGTTCGCAAGGGCCTATGACATGGAGATGAGGGAGCACAGTTCCATAGGTGTATTTCTTTACCTTTTGCTTGGAGAAGGATATGAGCATCTTGCAGGCATCAACTGTGAATCTGGACATGACCCTTTAATAGCGCTTGTGGGTGTAGATGTGCCGGTTGAAGCAGTGCCTTATTTCAAGGCACATCAGGGTGATCGACTTGTGCAAAAACAGTTCATGGAGCTTTGCGAACGTAATGAACCTCATGCCAATCGCAATTTATGTACAGCCAAAGCTTGGATTGGCGCGAATCGAATGATGGGGGCGATGTCCGGCAGCCGCAACACCAACGGGCAGATGTACCCTGCGACTATTCATTGGCAATCGGAGACAGGTGAACGTTATGATCTTCGATTGACTCGTCGTGAAGTGGGGGAGGGATGGAACACCCATTTGCGTGGGGTGACATTTGAAGCTGATGTAACGAAAGATTCGTTAGTTATTGAGGTAGAGCTGGACACGGAAGATGAGATCGAAATTTATTTTGAAGTCAGAGGACCATTCATCCGGCAGCAGGACATTATACCAGAGCAATGGCGGTTTCCGGGACTGATGTGTGACGTGAAAGCCGACGCTCCAGAGCCTTCTGTACTATTCTACGTGAATCATGCTGAAATCATCTATCGTTATGTACCTGGGGTAACTGCGAACAAAATGAGATTTGAATTAAACATCAGCTAGACTGATTTAAAAATAGAGAAGATTCATCAGACATTGAACGGGTTGAACATTGCATATAGGAGGATAAAGCTATGTTTACCGACAAAAAGGAATATTCATTTTCGACTTGCTGGAACATCAAACGTCACACTACGGGTCAAGGCATGATCGAGGAGATCAAATCCCTAGGGTTCAGACAGGTAGAGCTGAACTATAACGTGACAGATGAATTGTTGCAAACGATTGAACCGATGATTGAGCGGGGGGAAATCGGCATATCCAGTGTGCACAACACGTTCCCGCATGTAGCTGATCCGGATTACGGAACCGATTCGGTACTGCTCGGTTTCGACGATGAGCCTCGTCGTAAGCGCGCCATTGAACTGCTGCTCCGTTCAGCTGAATATGCACACCGGTATGGTGCGAAAGCAGTCGTCGTACATCCAGGCGAGGTGCCGTTTGATTATAATATTGATGAAGCATTGAAAAAAATATATCACGATCAAGGGCCGGACTCCTCGGACTATCAATCGTTGTGGCAAGAGATGCTGGAGAAGCGTGAGGCGGGGAGCGCACATTACCTGAAGCGGATTCAGGAGAGTCTGGAAGAAGTGTGTGAGTTGTCTGAACAGCGCGGATACGGTGTGAATTTCGGCATTGAAACTCGATCACGCTGTTACCAGATGCCGACGCTGCAGGAGGCAGGCGCAATTATCCGCGGTATGAAAGGTGCACCACTCGGCTTGTGGTACGACATTGGTCATGGCATGATGATGGACCGAATGGGGCTCTATGATAACGTACGTGAAGCAAATGAATTGATTGACCATGTCGTTGGGGTCCATATTCATGAGACGGTGGGATTGTCGGATCATTGGTGTCCTTATATACATAGTAAGGACATGGCGTTTTTTGATTCATTCCTGGATATCATTGATCGTTCTCCGGTCAAAGTGTATGAGTTGAAAGCGGCCTGCACACCGGAAGAGATTGATGAGAGTCACCAGTTAATTACAGCTCGTATCGTTGGACGTCAAGCAGTACGTCAGCACGGATAATCGGGCAAGTGAACAGCGACGATAAATAAACGTAAAGAGAGCGGTCAGAATAATATTACCTTTCGGGTTAAGTGGTATTCTTCCGCTCTCTTTTCGATGTGATATTCTCTAATCTGCAATTATAAGATATAATATGCATTAATCAGGCTATGGTATCCCTTCCTTCTGAACTCTTACAATGGTATTAGGGGTACCGCTTCCCTGATTTTTTTAGTTTTTTGGACTGTGTTATACATATGAAGAACCGCCACGAGCTAGGCCAAGTATACCAATGCTGAATATAATATTATCGTCATGTGGGAGAGTACAAGTGATGGACTTATTCTCAATCTATTTCAGCAGGAATTTGAAAGTGATCATCGCAGAGCGCAAGGGCAAGCTGCCTGTGCGTATATTAGCGACTGCACTGAGAAATTTGGAATCGCTGGGATATACGTTTTCGACGAAACTGATAGATGTGCTGCGCACCTGGGAACGTGATAGATTCATTTCCTGGTTCGAGCGACTGATGGACGAGCTTCGACAGATAAAAGGAATCAATTTAAAGGAAACCCTCATGTATCCCAGATTTCCTAAGCAAAAAATGAATATTCAGGAATGTAAATTTTATTTAAATGCTTTGATGCATTCATGGAGACAGCAGCTTTTTGAACAGGAACAAGAGCAAATAGAGGGGCAGCGGATATTACAGCTGGACAAGCTGCGGCTGCGTGTGATTCATCTTGGCAGTGAAGCAGATTTTCACCAAATAGGAATGGATCTACTTGCAGCGAAATCGGCATTAACGCCTGTTGCAAGAGCTCAGTTGATCTGGTTTGCGACAGAGTACGAAGGATGGGCCGCATTTGAGCCAGAGGCAGGTCAAATAGCTGTGAGAGAAAATGCAGCCGTTTATTGTGCGGCATTATTAAAGGCGGGGCGTGCTTCGGTGGAGCAATTTCAGCGGCATTTGCGCACAGCAACAGATATATTGCGGCTGGCAGTGGCCTGTTCCGATGGAGATGTCACTTTGAAGGAGAATACCCGCTTCCGTTCATTTACCCGATCTGAACGTCGGGTAATACTTGCTTTATTGGAGGGTGTTTCGAACCCGTTGGAAGAATTGTTTCGATATAAAGGGCGCTGGCAGAGATTGGCCGAGCGATTGCATCCGGGTGAATACCGGTACCGCTATCCAGGGGCAATAGCAGCGCTGGAGCAGTTGCGGGGTGGTGAACGACCGCTTACCTTTCTTGGCAGAGTGGAGCGAGCATTTGAACTGAAGGATAGCCAGCTTATTCTGGAGACGCTCGCGGAACGTCCGGAAGAGATGGTTGGTCAACTGGACCGAATGATACGTTCCGGTGTTCCGGTGCAACAAGTGATCGGCAAAATGGAAGCTGTGGAAGAGAAGGTATCGACAAGGTTGCTGCTTCAAGTGTTGGTCCATTTCGGCACACGGACGGAATTTCAGGTCAGAAGGAGCTTTTTCCCCAAAGGCAACACGGCAAATCTGTATGTCTCCACTCAGCCGTTATCGCCCCTCAACGTTGAGGATGTTCATACGGTGATATCTGCGGTAGAGCATATTTTGTTGAAACGGTTTGCCGTGCTTCCACCACTTGGTAATGTCTATATTGATGAAAGACTTCAAGAGTTTTCGGTTCCATCGGGAAAAAGTCGGGCTAGTAAATCCCTTCGAGCTCTATCGCGTGCGTCATGGATATCGTTACCCACAGGAGATACCGTTCGTTTTTTTCTATGGTGGAAGGCAGGCAGGTTTGGTGATGAACCAATCGTTCGTGTGGATACCAATCTATCGAGTGTATTGTATGATCCGAACTGGCGTTATATGGACCAAACATCCCGGACCCATCTGCAATCGAATGAATATGTAGCTGTAAATAGCGGGTTTATGGTGACTGCACCGGATGGAGCGGCGAGGTATATGGATCTGCATTTGCCGTCCGTTTCTAGGTTAGGGGCACGTTATATTGTAATCATGGTTAACGCATTCAGGGATGATGCTTTCAAGGATTTGCCGGAGTGTTATGCTGGCTGGATGATGCGTCAGGCCCCACAGTCGAATGAGATGTTCGAACCTTCAACGGTGCAGGAGCGAATTGATCTGACGGCAGATTCCCGTATTTGTATTCCGGCCATTATTGATGTACAGGAGCGGCGCATTTTGTGGTGCGATCTTGGCTTAAAGAGACATCCTAAAGTGCATCATCCGGTGGGGAACAACAAAGCCGATTTGGCTTTGATCGCCCGGGCAATGACGGAGTTGAAACGACCGGATTTATATACCTTATTTATGCTACACACTAAAGCGCGGGGAACATTGGTTGAAACATTAGGAATGGCCAATCTCGTATTTACAGCGGAGCTGGAATCCAATCGCGTGGCTGAGGTAGCGGAGTATTTGACAGAAGGGCCACCCGTGGAGCGCACCGTGATTACACCTCTGGAGCAGGAGTATATTATGAAGCATTTTTTGTAACGATGTAGGTTCGGATGTTTGGTCATAGATTATTGTAAAAGGGGTATTTGTCACGTTGGACCTGCGCGGGTCACCATGACAAATACCCCTTTTGGGTGTGGATTATATTTCTGAGCATATAGGCAGCATGAAAGTGAACGGAGAGGTTCAGGTTCATTCCATTTCATATTTTATTCGTACATTCGTTGTTCGACTTCAGCAAAAGCGATAGCTAGGTTCTCATCTGAATTATCAATATAAGCCACGGCTGAGGCGGGCAACGGCCAGGCAACTTGTTTACGGGCAAGTGAGGCTGTGAAGGCATCCCAGTTCTCCAGCTTCCACTCATCCAATGGAGATTGTCTGGCTGTAATCCGCTCACGATACAATGCTTCATTTGCAAGATAAATATAGGCCACACGTACATCCGTATCATCCAGGGAACGTCCGATCCGTGCGAGTTCCTGCTCGATCCAGTCCGGCGTTCCGATTTCTTTGGTAAAGGGGCCCACAACAACCGTATCGATACCCAATTGCACGTTGTCCAGTGCAGCATCCATCGTAATACGGTATCCCAAATTACGGCATAGCCGTTTATATTCCGGTGAGTCCCGATCGGATGGATCGAGTCTCTGTAAGGTCATTATTGCTTCAGCAGCTGGACGCAGCAGGATATCCATATCCAAAAAAGCAGCTTTATGTTTACGCGAGAGGGCTTTGGCAAGGGTTGTTTTGCCGCTCCCGGCCCCGCCGAGAAAGAAAATCAGTTTGCTCATGGTTTGAATTGCCTCCTCATAATGAATAGAAAGAATATGTAGAATGTGAGTAAGAATAAGAGATTCATAATGATACCTCAAGTATGAAATGACTTGTTTATTTTATCATAAACGCCTCCAATTGATAGCTAGACAGAAAAGGAAGGATCAGGTAATATTATACCTAATTTTACTATGCATAGCTTTCCGATGTATATAGCCAAGTGGTTTTATTAGGTTCATGTTGAAGTTTTAAGAAGTGTGGTAAAAGTGGTTGTTGTTATTGGACGTGAGAGTATGAACAAAAGGGAGTGACAGCTTTGCAGGTAAACAAACAAATGATTAAAGGCAGCACGGAGACATTGATTCTTACGCTACTGAAGGAACAGCCACTTTATGGTTATGAATTGATCAAGGAACTCCATCGTCAATCCGAAGGTGTGTTTAATTTGAAGGAAGGCACGCTATATCCCATTTTGCACGCGATGGAGCTTGAGGGATGGGTGGAGTCCTACTGGATGGAGGTTGAAGGTAGGAAACGCAAATATTATTCCATATGTGATAAGGGTGTGGAGGTGTTACAGCATAAAAAAGCCGAGTGGCATTTATTCCGCGGAGCCGTGGATCGGGTGCTTGGGGAGGGAGGCTTAACATGACGGATCGACATGAGAAGATTAAACATTATCTTGATCAACTGTGTAGTCAGGTTAAGGCACGTGAAGTACATACTGATCTGCGTGATGAGCTTGGCAATCACATGGAAGAAATGATGTTGGACAAGGAGCAAGAAGGACTGAGCCAGGAAGAGGCAGCTGCATACGCCATTGAGCAGATGGGTGATCCCGCAGTTGTCGGCAAAAGTATGCACAGATTGCATCGTCATCGTATACATTGGGGGCTGTTAGTTGGATTAATTGGTTTGGCTACAGTTAGCCTGTTGTTAATGTGGATTTTTACGACGAATGTCGCAGATGTAAAGTATCAGCCCTTATATAGCAATCATATGATATACACCATTATGGGATTAACATTCATGTTGTTCTTTATTTATTTTGATTATCGTAAGTTGAAAAAAGCTGCTTGGTGGATCTATATTCTACTTAATGCCCTTTTGTGGATTAATCCAATGATATCTACGAATTTTTATGGTATGAGCAGATTCCTGATTGCACCACTTGGATTTGTAATAGACCTTACCACTGCTTCAGTGTGGATTTTGCCACTTGCTATAGGCGCAATTATGCTGGACAAGCTTCGTTCCAATTGTAATATTCAATCCATATTGACTTACATTGCGATGGTAGCGTTACCGCTAGTGCTATTGTTTCAAATGTCGGACTGGGTTCGCATGTTTCTGTTTGGCACAATGTCCATTATTTTATTTGGCTGGCTCACGCGAAAATGGCTTTATACCGTCGTAGGTGCTGTTGTAACAGGAAGTATTTTTGTATTGTTATTGTTTTTTGCAGATCAATACGGACGCCTGGAGAGGCTCTCTGTCGTTTTGAATCTTCAGGATGATCCCTACGGGAGTGGCTATAGCAACAATTCCATTATTGAAATTATTCGATCAGCCGGCTGGTGGGGTAACGGAATTGATACAACGTTCGACATGTTTAAAACGAGTTATTTCGATTACCCAGGTGTGCTTCTCATTGATGTGTTTGGCTGGTCAGCCGGGATACTGTTATTGGTGGGTATCATCTGGTTTGTTGCCAGTATGGTGAAGATGCTCCCTCGTATTCGGGATGGGTTTGGTCGCATGATTATTGTCAGTATCACAGCTATGTTTGCGTTGCAAATCTTCTATTCGTTGGCGATGACTACCGGCAAGGCTCCGATTCTTAGTATTTCTTTTCCTTTTATTGGATACGGAAATCACCTGATGTTTGATTATGCCATGCTCGGTTTACTTCTCGGTATTTACCGCCGGAAGGATACCATTTCCAAGAAAAATGAAAAAATACGGCAGAAGGTGGATGCCGACCCAATGACCAGTTCATAGGCATCCCAAATCATTACCGCACCTTGAAACGAAGGTGTAGTTATACTCGTTAAATGATTACTCACGGGAACCAGATGTGCCGGAGGTTTACCCATCCCTGACTGTTAAAGGAGAGGCCGCGAACGGAAGGCAGGTAGGCAGTCTCCACAGGTTTTTCAGATAAATGGAACAATAGACTATGCTGCACCAAAAATTGTTCGATCCGATCCAGTCCAGCGGTTCGGTCTCCAGATATTTGCGAAACAACAACGGTTTGCAGCATCTCCTCTACCCTCTTCTTGGAAAAGTCCTCCAAATGCTCAGATAAGGTGAGATAAAGATCGTATCTGCGTAATTCTTCGTCCCGGTCACGAATCAGGGAGAAGAGAATCAGATCGGATTCCAGTCTCAGGTTTCCTTTGAATTGCTCCATCGTGCCTATGCGAATAGTACATGAAAAGCCGCATATTTCCAATGACGATGCCAAACGTTTAGCATCCCTCCGATATTGAGGAATGGTTGCGATGTGCAAGGGGATAGGGATATCAAAAGTGGGGTGCTGAGACAAATGATTTAACTTTTCTGCATTCATTAACATCTTCTCAGCATCTCCTGGATCACTGTCATTCATGTCATTCCGATACAATTCAGCAATACATGCCTGAACATGTGCTCTTACATCCGGATCGCTTAGCGGTCCGGTTTTTTGCGTATTACAAGTGAGTAATTTGCGCACCATCACGCCTGCACTAATCTGTGTCCAATCCCTACCCTCAGACGAGGATGGATTATGAACAAGGTGGAAGAAGGGGGATTCGATATCTTGCCTTTCATCCAAATGTGCAGGAGTACTCCACGGAATTTGTAAAATATCTACCCGGTCCAGATGGGCTCTGCCTTGAAAATACATCGGAAAAGCTTCAAGTCTGCACAGGTGATTATCCCAGGCAGTGACCTTGAAAGGCCCCGTTCCTATAGGCTGCTGCATGGTATTCGGTAGATCCGGTTCATTGTCTCCATCTTTATGTTGCCCGTAGGTGCCTTGCGAAACAATCGCTGCACGGCTCGTAGAAAGAAAGGGCAAAAACAATTCGTGAGGGGCTTTGAGCTTGAAACAAACGGTCAAGGGATCTGCTGCTTCTATCGATAGAATTTGTTTACTCACATCGCGGTATAATGTCCGTCGTTCTGTGGATTGCAGTCGTTCGAATGTATATACCACATCCGCCGCTGTCAGCAGATGTCCATTGTGAAAAGTAATCCCTTTACGCAAATAAAAGAACCATGATTTCCGATCTGAACTTACATCCCATGTATGAGACAGACAGGGAACAATCTCTCCATGTTCATTACGCTGAACCAGCCCGTCGAACACATGACTGGTGACAAAAGATTCGGCCAGCAAATTGATATAAAGGGGGTCAAGCGCGTGCAGCTGTTGGCGGATTGGTAACCTCAACGTATCAATTCGCTCGTTATGGCTACCAGCTTCCGTATGGTGTCCAGAATAACCAAGCAGCCACTGGTTTAGGTGATCCTGCATTGTCGTAGAACTGGAGAAAGCACCAACTTGTTCGGCGGCTTGCTGCAACTCGCGGCGATTCATGGCCTGCATCATGTATTCGGCTGCAATTTGATCAGCCGGAACAAGCAGGGTCAGCATAGAACGCCGTCCACGTCCACGTTGGGACATCCACCGAATCCATTCGTGGGCAACCATTTTTTTGACAATCGTTAACGTGTTACGGTGTGTACACTCGAGCAGTTCCGCGAGGTCAGAGAGCGTTACTTCATGTTCTAACAGTTGACCAAACCGGCTATGGAGCAGCAAATATTGCTGATGTAATTTCAATGTTTTGATCCTCCTGAAGGTTGTAGCTGACGCAATATAATAAAATAAGAAGTTTTATCGTTTTTAATTTCTATTTATATTCTTATTTTATCATCTAGAATGAAGCCTAGAAAGTTTAATGGAGGTTTTTCCCATGACTGATAAAATAATGGCTTCACCCAACCGCGCTTTAATTACGCTACTATCCGCATTAATGTTAGCTATCATCCATCAGTATTTGTTCTATGGCGAGGAGGTTGGTGTTTCGTATCCCATCTTTGTTATCCTCTTTTATGGCTATATGTTTTTGTTTGCCAGAGACCGCATGCGGCCGTTGACAATGATTGATGCTTTTATGGCTGGGGTCGTGCTGATGCTGGGGCTAACGTTTCTGTTATACGACAATGAACCGCTGCGTATACTTAATTTTCTGGTCATACCGGGACTTGTTATCTTACATATGACTTATCTTGTCGGCAGAAAACAGAGACAATGGTGGGACATTGGTTTGATCGGTACCGCCATGGACCATTTGCTGCCACAATCCATCCGTCATTGGGGAACCGTCGCAAGCATTGTTGTGAAAACAGGAGGACGTGGGCTGGGTAAAACACAAAAAACGGTTGCATTCAAAGTATTCATTGGTCTTGTCGCATCCGTTCCCATCCTCATCGTGGTCGTAGCACTGCTGACCTCAGCAGATGGGATTTTTAATGAGTATTTGTCCGGTTTTCCCCAATGGTTGAACCAACTGACACTGACACCAGGATTGCCGAGAGTGATCTGGATTCTCATCGCGGGCGTTTTATTGTTCAGTTACGTATGGGGATTCGTGCAGCCGATGCAATATGAAGCAGACAAGAGAGAACATGCATATTGGAAAAATGGAAAAGCTAGTGCAACTGCTTCAGAAATCAAAAAGCAGGAGAATCCTTCATTGAACCCGATAATTGAAGGTCATTCAACAAATATGATCGCACCTGAGGCAATTTCTGCTCAAGTTTATCGAGAACCTTTCAAACCTTTAAGATTGGACCCTATTATTGTGGGCACGATGCTACTGGTCATCAACTGTGTGTATGTTCTGTTTGTGCTTGTACAATTTTCTTATCTTTTTGGAGCTGGTGAGGGGCATCTTCCGTCAGACTTGTCCTATGCCGAGTATGCAAGAAGTGGATTTGTGGAGCTCATACTGGTAACAGGCATTAACTTTTTCATCCTGATCATTGCCCTTCAGTTCACACGTTCAAGCGCCAAAATAGGTTCTGTTGTACATCAGGTGTTGCTTTTTGTCCTGGTGGGTTGTTCCGCAATCATGCTGTACTCGGCGTTTATACGCCTCAACCTGTATGAACAGGCTTATGGTTATACCTACATTCGATTTCTCGTACATGCATTTATGATATTTCTGGCGCTGCTGCTTCTTGTAGCAGCTCTTCGAATCCGTTATACGTCTATACCGTTGATCCGCTGGTATATTGTACTGTCTCTTGCAGCCTATGTGGCAGTCAACTACGTGGGCATGGATAATCGGATTGCAGAGCTTAATATTGAACGATATCATCAGACAGGCCATATTGATGCATCCTATTTGGCAAGTTTATCTACTGATGCGGTTCCGCTACTCCGAGAATTTGCCCAGAGAGAGTACTCGAATTTGAAAGGGGAAATGTTAGAGCGTCAAGCCAACTTCGACTTGGGTGAAGCAGACAGTTCCTGGCCTTCTTTTAATGTCGCGAGACATAGGGCACAGCTAGAATTGTCCAAATTGAGAATGGAATGAATACATCTATCTGTTTTCCAGCAATGAATTTATGCAAAATCAATATGTAAGTGTTATACTATAAAAACTAACCTATAAAGGGGGTGAATCCCTTGTTTGAACTTCAGGAATTGATACCTTATATATTTTCAATCGGACTCATTTTCACAGTCAGTTATGCTTATATTGCCCATCTGCATTGCGGCATTACAGAGTACTGGATGGAAGGTGGGGCCGGAGGTGGCCTGGAACCTGGACTGCCAACCTTGTCCTTGGATGGACAACACAGACCTGAAGCTTTGAGTCGAATCGTCAGACGAAGAGAATCCCCGGATGAAGATGAACCAGATTGCCAGTCCTCGTTGTTGTATGAACGTTCTACAAATCAACGAGGAGGATATATATGGAACATAAGACAAGCAAGGGGTTCACTTTTACATCTGGCAAGGGACGGATCTATGGCCTGATTGCAATTCTTTTTGCAGTTATGCTACTGGCTGGATGCAGTAACAACGTCTCAGAGATTAATTCATCAACACCGGGGTTCTTTAACCATTACGTTGTATTTCCATTGTCGTATCTCATTCAGCACATCGCAACGATATTTAATGGAAGTTATGGGGTAGCCATTATTGTGATTACCCTCATTATCCGACTTGCGTTGTTGCCATTAATGATGCGGCAAGCAAAATCTCAGCAAGGTACCCGAGTGATCATGAATGCTATGAAGCCGGAGATGGATGCGCTCAAGAAAAAGTATGAGGGCAAAAACGACCCAGCTGATAAGCAGAAGCTTTCACAGGAAACGATGGAGCTGTACAAGAAGCACAAGTTCAATCCGCTGAATATCGGATGCTTGCCACTGCTGATTCAGCTGCCCATTCTGTCAGGTATCTACACAGCTATTCGGCTTACGCCGGAGCTGTCATCCCACTCCTTTCTGTGGTTCAAATTAGGAGCGCCTGACTATGTACTTGCAGTCGTGGTAGCTATTATTTATCTGATCCAAGCCAAAGTTTCGCAAGCCAATATGGCGCCGGAACAGCGAAAACAATTCGCAATCATGGGATATATCTCTCCTTTGATGATGGCCTTCTTCTCTCTTTCGGCACCAGCAGCGATGCCGCTGTATTGGACGATCGGCGGTTCATTCCTGGTCTTGCAGACGTTGTTGTTCCGCAAATTGTATCCGGTTGAACACCCGCAAGAGCCCGTGGCTGTGCAGGTGAAGAACAAAAACATCAAACCTGCGAAGCCTGCTAAGTCCTAAGTTTTCATTCATGAGAATGGTGCAGTAGGTTTGCATGAATATAACGTATATGTTGATAAAACTGATTTTCTTCACCTTAATGCAGCGCAAAGATGCCTTGTCCGATGGGACAAGGCATCTTTTTGTACGTCCAGGTTATAACATTCAAATTGCCGGCTCATCAGACAACTGGAAACGGGATACAAAATACCAGATTAGCTCACGGCGGGAGGATACGTCTGTTTTGGCAAAAATGGATTTTAAATGATCCTGTACCGTGTAGGCTGATATATGCATCGCTTCAGCAATCTCTTTGGAAGAATAACTGCGCAGCACGTAACCCAACAGTTCCCGTTCCCGAAGGGACAACCCATGACTCTCGGCGAGCAAAGGCAGTAAGTCCTGTGGCATAGCCTGTTCAAGCCTGATTGCAATCTGATCCGGACCTGAGAGCTGTTGCATGCGGCTGGCATGAAGCACAAGGTAACGACCATCCAGGAGTTGAATGCAGACTTTGGAGGGAGAATTGTGGAAAGGCTCTTGCGCAACCGTTGAATCGGTATGTGTACGAAGCTGACGCTGTAAATGCGAACTGACTGCACGGACTGGGCGTGGCAATACATCTGGACCTACATGCTCCAGCAATCGTAGTTGCGATAGCCAATATTGTGCGGGAGCGTTTACGGATAAGAGCTCGAAAGTGTCGGAAGTGATCATAATACCTGGGTCGGAGGGACTTCCGCTCTTAATCTCGTCCATAAGAGTCAGACTTGTGGATCGTAACATCAATGCAATAGAAGGTGTCCAGGCCTGGATGCTTAGTCGCTCCTCCTCCGTGAATACGGGTTCTTCCGTCCTGCGATATAGGGTTAGATACCCCCAACAGGCTCCGGCACCGACCAGTACAGCCCGAAGCTCATCACCGAAACCTGCTGGTTGAAGGATGTTATGATATCGAACGCTTGATACAGGGTTTTTGCTTATTGATGCATGAAGTATCGCTGTATACTCACCGCTGTGAATCAAATCAGCATACTTATGTATGTCTTCTTCCATGTATTCATTAACGAACAGCCGATCATGAATGGCTTCAATGCCGTCTTCCGTCACGGCACCCGTTGAGAGAAGAGTCTGTGGATCAACCGTTGTGAAGCAATACGCGTCATAGGCAACGATGTTCTGAATTTGTTTCAGTACAGCTTCCCGGTAGGTGCGCGAGGTCCAGTTTCCTTTTTCGAGAGAAGTAATGAGTCGCAGGTTACGTTCCATACGTGATGTCATAAAGCTTTCTCCTCTCCTCATGCAGATATCCCATTGTTCTGGGATTGTACGCTCTGCGTATCATTCTATAATGAAATTAGACGAACGAAGAGTCAAGTCTAACTTGAAGCCATGAGGAGTGTAGTATCAATGGACCACAATCAACCACCAATGAGCTGGGATACGGCGGATGAAAACCGTTACGAACAAT
Organism: Paenibacillus sp. NPDC057886; assembly: GCF_042796655.1. Taxonomy (NCBI): domain Bacteria; kingdom Bacillati; phylum Bacillota; class Bacilli; order Caryophanales; family Paenibacillaceae; genus Paenibacillus; species Paenibacillus sp. NPDC057886. Next base: position 838,387 of record NZ_JBHVMZ010000001.1, read on the forward strand.
CGATAGCCCTGAAAATTCCGGGTTATTCTCATATGCATGATCTGATGGAACGGCTGCTTGCCGCTTCTATCACAGATAACAACGAAGCTAAGATACTAATTGTCGGAGCAGGTGGAGGTAAGGAAATAGCTGTGCTTGGTTCTCGCCATGCGGGATGGACGTTTACCGGAGTAGATCCTTCCCAATCGATGCTTCAGTTAGCAGAGAGAAGAGTCCAGGAAGCGGGTGTCGACGCCAGAGTGCAACTTAAATCCATCACGCTTGAAGCGTTGCCGGAAGATGAGGTCTACGACGGGGCGACAAGCATGCTAATGCTGCATTTTATTCAGGGGATCGAGTCCAAAAGACGGTTCCTGTCCAACCTTGCGGCCAGACTTAAGCCTGGAGCGTCACTCATTATTGCAGCAGTGAATGCCGATCTTCATTCGCCTGTATATCCAACCATGATGCAAGCCTGGCAGGATCACATGTTAAGTAATGGTATTCAGCCTGATGAATGGGAGAGGTTTGCAGCTTCCCTTGGCCGAGAGTCGGATCCCATCTCATCTGAACAAATGATAGAGCTTATGAAAGAATGCGGATTCTCGCACATTACACGTTATTTCGGAGCGTTCTGGGTGGAGGGATATTATGCGAAACGAATCTAAAGTAGAGTCTATGAAAGACCAGATTTGGGTTGTTGGCGGATATGGTCAGGTAGGGCAAATGATATGTACGCAGCTGGGACGCTCGTTTCCCGGCAAGGTATGGGCGGCAGGTACGCGGATGAATCGGGCTGAGGAATTCAGCCGATCTACGGGTGGTATAGTCCAGCCGCTTCAATTGGATGTACGAAAAGCGATTGATCCTGGTCTGCTTCAATCGGTCAAGTTGGTGATCATGTGTGTGGACCAGACGGATACCCGATTTGTCGAGGCTTGTGCGAAAGCAGGGACAGATTATATCGATATTTCAGCCAATTATGATTTTCTGGGTCAGGTCGAACAGTTGCATTCCAAAATGCAGCGTTCCAAAGCAACAGCCATGCTTAGTGTGGGACTCTCGCCTGGTGTGACCAATCTGCTTGTGCGTGAAGCAGGTGCCCATATGGAACAAGTAGACGAAGCGGACATTACCGTCATGCTGGGACTGGGTGAGAAACACGGAAAAGCCGCGGTGGAGTGGACTGTGGATCAGATGAATGCCACTTATCAGGTCATAAAAAAGGGCAAGCCAGTCGAAGTGCAAAGTTTTCACGAAGGTAAATGGATTGATTTTGGCGCAGACCTGGGACGCAGGAAAGCATATCGGTTTAACTTTTCGGATCAACACGTCGTTGCTCGTACACTTCGTATTCCAACAGTGTCCACCCGGTTATGTCTCGATTCCCGTTGGATGACCAGATCCATGGCAATCTTGAAACGTATTGGGCTGTTCACACTACTGCGTATTCCCTCCCTTCGTAATGGTACGGTCAAGGCTTTTGGGGTTACTCCCGGAGGGGAGCCGATGATTGCAGTTAAGGTAGATGCGGTAGGTTGGAAAAAGGGCAAGCAAATCCATGTCGAGCAGCTGCTGGTTGGCGAACGTGAAGCAGATGCAACAGCAGCAGTTGCGGCGGCAGTAGCGGAGCGAATGTATCGGACGGAACTGCCGCATGGTGTTTTCCACATTGAACAATGCCTGTCCTTGCAGAACATTCAGGAAGCACTTCGTTTTCCATTGAAAGTAACAACGAAGATCACGTAAATCATATATGTTGTTGGATCATTTTTTTTGCTCAGGCTCTCTGATCTGCTATGATGGAACAAATAATCATGCCAGAACGGAGGGAGATCATGAACTGCATTGCTGTATTGCCTTATTACAAAGTACAGAGAGAAGTGACGGGTCTCGCACAGGAAGTACTGCAGAGCGATCGGTCCATGATCCTGTACTCGGACAAGATTGTAACGAAATACCGCGAGTTTAATATTACGGAAGTATTCGACATGTCCTTTCGGAGAATGGGAAATGAAGGTGGCTTTTTCTATCTGCATACCAGCACAGGAGTTTACCCTTATATGGTCAACATAGATCCCAAGCCCTTTATTCAAAGTTTCAGAACAATGACGACTCAAAAATTAACTTAATCTTGACCTTGCCGTTACGTGAAGGCTTATCCTCGGATTTGGAAGTATGGCAATCCAAACCTAGAGGAGTTGTGAAACGAATGGGTATATTAATCCAGCAAGCCACAATCTTAACGATGAAAGACACCGATTCCCCCTTCACGGGGGATATTCGCATTGTAGGCGACCGTATCGCAGAGATTGCTCCCCGCATCCAGGCTCAACCGGGTGATGACATTATGGATGGTCAACATAAACTGGCCATGCCGGGACTGATCAATGCTCACCAGCATACACCGATGAGTCTGTTACGGGCATTCTCGGATGATCTGAAGCTGATGGACTGGCTTGACCGTAAGATGCTGCCGGCAGAAGCCCGGATGACCCCCGAAGATATATACTGGGGAGCGCAATTATCCATCGCCGAGATGATCCGTTCAGGAACTACAGCTTACGCGGATATGTACATTCACATGAATGAAATCGCAGAAGCGGTAACAGAAACCGGTATTCGGGCATCGCTCACACGCGGAATGGTATTCGTAGAGGATGACGGAGGGCGCAGATTACAGGAAGCGGTCGATTTGGTGCAGCGTTGGTCGGGTAAGGCAGAGGGTCGAATTACGACGATGTATGGCCCGCATTCTCCCTATACTTGCCCAGTAGAACCTTTGCGGGAAGTAATCGCGATGGCGGAACAGGAGAACGTGCCCATCCACATTCATCTGGCTGAGACGAAAGAGGAAGTTGTGAAGATTCGTGAACGCTATGGCATGACGCCAACGGAGTATTTGGAAGAGGCAGGTATGTTTGAAAAGGCACACGTACTGCTTGCCCATGGCGTACACCTGAATCGCAGAGATATTGGCAGACTGAAAGGCATGCGTGGTGGAGTAGCGCACAATCCGGTCAGCAATCTGAAACTGGGCTGCGGAATTGCCCCAATTACGGAGATGATTGCACAGGGGATTAACGTGGGTCTTGGAACCGACGGGGCAGGAAGTGCGACAACCATCGACATGTTTGAAGAGATCAAGGCTGCAACCTGGCTGCAAAAGCTGGATTATGGTGACCCTACCCGCTTGTCAGCAAGAGAGGTACTATACATGTCTACACGGGGAAGTGCAGGTCTGTTGAACCTTCAGGATGAAGTGGGTGTGCTGGAAGTTGGGCGCAAGGCGGACCTGATTCTGATTGATCTGAAGAAACCGCATTTGCAGCCGGTTCACGAGCTGGAATCATTGCTTGCATACAGCGTGAATGGCGCCGATGTAGATACGACCATTGTGAATGGTCGTGTACTGATGAGAGCCAGGCAGCTGCTAACGATTGATGAGGAAGAACTTTTCCGTCAGGTAGAGGTTCGGGCGAAGCGTATTGTTGAAGGGATTTAATGTCCAAGCAGGTCTGATCTGCATGTAGTCCAAGCAGACTGTTTAAACCAACAAGCATTTCTTTAAACGGTGAATGTCCCAAGCGGATTGCTTTTCCTTACATATTGACACCTGCAATGACTTGATATGGTTCACCTCAAGTCGTTGCAGGTGTATTTCTTTTGCCAGGCAGACGCGGATCGGCCAGTTCATTATCAGTTCACACAAATTTGTTAGAATGCGAAAAGTAAGTCCAACAAATAGATAGAGGGTATGACTTGGAGAGGAAGAGATCAAGATGACTATATTAGAAGTTAAACATGTGAAGAAATCATACACGCTGTATGGTAAGGAAAAGGTTCCCGTGCTCCACGATGTGAATTTGAGCTTTGAGACAGGAGAATTCGTCTCGATCCTTGGTGAATCGGGATGCGGAAAGTCAACCCTTATGAATATTATTGGTGGAATGGACTCCGATTTTGAAGGGGATATTCTCGTTCGCGGGAAGAACTTAAATGCCATGACTGAGAAGGAAATGGATGATTATCGGAAGAATAATATCGGCTTTGTGTTTCAGAATTTCAATCTGATCCCGCATCTGTCTGTGCTGGAAAATGTTACGATTGCCATGCAAATGACGGACACAAGTGAAAAGGAACGCAATAAGCGCGCTATAGATATTTTGACCGAGGTCGGACTGAAGAATCATCTGAACAAACGGCCCAATCAGCTGTCCGGTGGACAAAAGCAAAGGGTTTCCATTGCTCGTGCATTATCAAACAATCCAGACATTATTTTGGCGGATGAACCAACAGGTGCTCTGGATAAGGAGAACGGAGATCAAATCCTGGCTTTGCTGGACAGCATTGCGCAAAAAGGGATGCTGGTCATTGCGGTAACACACTCGCAGAAAGTGGCCGATTCCGGTACGCGTATTGTGAAGGTAGAGGAGGGACGGATTAAGGATGATATCCATTTAAAAGATCGTTCCTTGACTACTTATGAGGGGAGTAGTGGTGCTTCCAGAAACCTCGGCTTACTGGCTTCTTTCAGAATGGCTCTCAAAAATATGAAACTCAACGGCAAGCGTAATGTACTGGTTGCATTGGGTGGGTCGATAGGGATTTTAAGCGTACTGCTGATGTTATCATTGGGAAATGGCATTACGAGTTATATGAATAACGAGATTAATGCAAGCATGGATCCATTGCTCGTGGACATCACTAAACCCAGTGAAGAAGCCAGCGACCTGCGCGGTCCGGAAGCTCTGATGACAACAGGACAGGCATTTACAGACGCTGATATCACAACCATTCGAAATTTTCCAAATGTGGATCATGTGGAGACCATCACCTCTGTGGATGGAAAATCGACTTTGGTTTATGGAGAACAAACGGAGAGCCTCACACAGTTAACGACCTTTACAGATGCTTTTGATCCGAAAATGATTACGGCAGGAACGATCCCAAGTGACGGTCAAATCCTGTTGCCATTGAAAACGGCAAGTCAATTAAGTGGGAATGATCAACCTGATACTATGATTGGCAAATCCATTGAACTGTATATTAATGAAATGGATGCTAACCACAAACCGATCATTTTAGAAAAAGAAGTTACGATCTCAGGTGTGTATGAAGCGACGGGGCAACCAACCCCAATGCAGCAGATTCCGGGGTATCTTCCTTCAAAGACGTTGGAGCAGATGTACACGGATCATGGAATAACTATCGGTCCGATTCAAGTTAATGCGTATGCAACCGATATGAAATATGTGAATGATATTAATGCCGCTGCTGTGGATGCAGGTTTCTCTGGCTCTCAAACAGCGAAAATCATGGAGCGTATCACGACCTATGTAAACATGGCTACAATTGTTCTGGCTGGAATTGCCGGAATTTCATTAATTGTATCAGGGATTATGATATTGGTGGTACTGTACATTAGTGTAGTGGAACGGACGAAGGAAATCGGAATTCTTCGAGCAATTGGTGCAAGGAAAAAGGATATCAAGCGAATATTCTTTTCCGAATCTGCCTTATTAGGTATTTTCAGTGGGGTCATTGCCGTTATCCTTGCAGCGATAATTAGCTACGTACTAAACATCTTCCTGGACAATGCTTTTGGTGCAAAATTGATTAATCTGTCTGGATACTATATCGTGTTTGGCATCGCTGTAAGTACATTAATCAGCATCATCGCTGGTTTGATGCCATCATCCAAAGCTGCCAAGCTGGACCCGATGGAATCCTTACGATATGAATAAATACAAGTTGTGAATAATGAAAATTGCGGAAAGGATAATGCATAAATGAACACGATACTTGTGGTTGATGATGATTCCCATATCCGCAAATTGATTCGAATATACCTTGAAACCAATCAGTTTTCCGTCGTGGAAGCGCCGGATGGCCAAGAAGCACTCAACATCTTGTCTCATACCAAAATTGATTTAGCGATTGTAGATGTGATGATGCCACGTGTAGATGGTATTGAACTGACCGAAGATATTCGATCTTATATGGATATTCCGATCCTGATGGTGACAGCCAAAGGGGAATCCAAGGATAAGGTCAAAGGATTTAATGCAGGGACAGACGATTATTTAGTAAAACCTTTTGATCCAGTAGAGTTAATCTTGCGTGTGAAATCCTTAATGAAGAGATACAACAAGACTTCCTCGAATGTGATTCATATAGGCGGTGCAACAATTAATCTGAGCAATTTGACAGTCGATGCAGGAGCACAAACGGTTGAATTAAAAAAGAAGGAATGTGAATTGTTATTTGCTTTGGCGAGTTTGCCAGGGCAAATATTCACACGTACACAGCTTATCGAAGATATATGGGGAATCGATTATGAAGGTGATGAGCGTACAGTAGATGTGCATATTAAAAGGCTAAGAGAACGACTGGAACCGATCCCCGAGCTGATGATTTCGACCATAAGAGGACTGGGATATCGTCTGGAGAGTGTATGAAAATCGTGAGGAAAAGCCTGCGACTACGAATTGTAGTAACATTTTTTGGTATTGTGATCGTCAGTTTAATTCTCTCCTTTTTACTAAATGTGCGGTCTCAGGAAAACACACCGAATCATTCTATGATTACCATTGCCGAAGATATAGCTACAATGATAAACCTGATCGATGATCCGGGAAAAGTGAAAACAAGCTTGAATATTTTTGCAAGATACGGCTTGAATATAACTTCCGTGAATGAACAAAGTGAACTGCTTGCTTCATTACCAGAAGATAAAGTTCATGAATTATTCGATGAAAATACGACGAAAGCGTTTATGATGTCCAATAAAGATGAAACGACGATCGTCGGTGTTCCCAGGATAAATGAAGAGAAAGATGCGCTTCTGATCCAAATTAATTTTTCATCGATTTTTCATAATGTGAAACGTACACTATTTATCTCGCTATTCACTGTCTTAGTCATAGGAAGCTTATTAATCATGTTCATGTCTGGGTACATTGTGAAACCAATCAAAAGGCTGACCGTTGCAGCCAAGAAAATGGCGTCAGGCGATCTAACAGTCCGGTTGAAACATAATAATCAGGATGAGTTTGGTGAGCTGATGGAGAGCTTTAATCATATGGCCCGTGAGCTGCAAAAAATAGACGCAGTGCGTGATGATTTTGTCAGTAATGTGTCTCATGAAATGCAGTCTCCACTAACATCGATCAGAGGATTTACAAGAGCACTGCAAGATGGTGTTATCCCATTGGAAGAGCAGAAAGAACATCTGGATATCATATATGAGGAAACATTACGCCTGTCCAGGCTGAGTGATAATTTACTTCGATTAGCCTCGCTGGATTCGGAGCACCATCCGTTTAATCTCACCACATTCCAACTAGATGAACAATTAAGAAGAACGATCGTATTGGCCGAACCCCAGTGGGCGCACAAAAATATCAAGATTGAATTGGATTTATTGCCTTGCGAGATCAAGGTTGATAAAGATTTATTCGAACAGGTCTGGCAGAATTTAATGAACAATGCTATAAAATATACGGGTCCCGATGGGGTCATCCACGTTGGAATTGAAATGTCCATGTCATTCGTGAAGGTATCGATTAGAGATTCAGGACAAGGAATACCGGAGGAAGCCCTTCCATATATTTTCGATCGATTTTATATGGTGGACAAAGCCCGGAGCAGTGCTCTTAGAGGGAATGGATTAGGGCTTTCCATCGTAATTAAAATTTTGAAATTACATGATTGTACAATTGATGTGGAGAGCAGGGTTGGAGAAGGAACGCAGTTTACGGTTACGATCCCGAGACCTTCGACTACATCATAAGTAAGCTCAATTTAGCAATATTTAAGCGATCGTGATCCTTATGAATAGAGGACTCCGGTTGATTAAATATTGCTTTTTGGTGAGTGCTGTGTGAGAGCTTTCATATATTGTTTTGTTTAGTGGCAGATCATTTGATAAAATAGAAGAGACGCGAGGAGCAATCCATTTGTAGGGTGACTAGAGTGAAATAGATTCAACGTTATATTCTATCCGCTACCTCAACACATCTATGTGAATATATGAACATAACAATTTATTATATAAAGAATGGAGCCATCCAATGAAATATCGCAATATGGAAGATTGCATTAATGATCTGGAGCAGCATGGACATTTGATTCGAGTGAAGGAAGAAGTGGACCCTCATTTGGAGATGGCAGCGATACATATGAAAGTGCATGAGGCGAAAGGCCCAGCTCTGCTTTTCGAAAATGTGAAAGGCTCGAAGTTCCAGGCCGTTTCGAACCTGTTCGGTACACTGGAACGAAGCAAATTCATGTTCCGTGGAACGCTTGAAGGTGTTCAACGTGTTATGGCTGTCCGGGACGATCCAATGAAGGCACTCAAAACGCCATTTCAGCATATCAGCACAGGTCTTGCCGCCTGGCAGGCTCTCCCTAAGCAGAAGTCCATCAGTTTGCCTGTAACCGCGCAGGAGATTCAGATCTCGGATCTGCCGTTGATCAAGCATTGGCCTATGGATGGTGGAGCATTCGTTACGCTGCCTCAGGTTTATTCGGAGGACCCGGACAAGCCAGGCATCATGAACTCCAATCTGGGCATGTACCGGGTACAGCTAAGTGGAAACGATTATGAACTGAATAAAGAAATTGGACTTCACTATCAGATCCATCGCGGAATTGGTATTCATCAGGCCAAAGCAGTCAAAAAGGGAGAGCCCTTGAAAGTGAGCATCTTTATCGGAGGTCCGCCGGCACATACACTTTCTGCTGTGATGCCTTTGCCTGAAGGACTCAGTGAGATGACTTTCGCAGGATTGCTTGCTGGGCGTCGCTTCCGTTACAGCTATAAGGATGGATATTGCATCAGCAATGACGCCGATTTTGTCATCACGGGTGATATTTACCCGGACGAGACGAAGCCTGAGGGGCCGTTCGGTGATCATCTAGGATACTACAGTCTGACTCATCCATTCCCGTTAATGAGAGTGCATAAAGTGTATGCCAAGCCAAACGCAATTTGGCCATTTACCGTTGTGGGTCGTCCGCCGCAAGAGGATACCGCATTTGGCGATCTGATTCACGAAATTACAGGTGATGCCATTAAACAGGAGATTCCGGGGGTTAAAGAAGTCCACGCAGTCGACGCAGCAGGAGTGCATCCGCTTCTGTTCGCAATAGGGAGTGAGCGTTATACACCCTATCAGACGGTAAAGCAGCCAACAGAGCTGCTGACGATTGCGAGTCGTATTCTGGGTACAGGCCAGCTCAGTCTGGCGAAGTATTTATTTATCACAGCAGAAGATCAGCAGCCGTTGGATACACATCGGGAAGTGGAGTTCCTGACGTATATCCTGGAACGAATGGATCTGCAACGGGACATTCATTTCCATACCAACACAACGATCGATACGCTGGATTACTCGGGAACCGGGTTGAATAGCGGCAGTAAGGTTGTATTTGCAGCCTACGGGGACAAGATTCGGGAGTTGTGCCGTGAAGTACCGGAGACATTGAAGGATATCCGGGGTTATAGTAATTCGCAGCTCGTGATGCCAGGAATTGTAGCCATGCAGGGTGCGCCGTTCACCAGTTATGCCGATACAGAACAAGAAATGAAGGCATTTACGGTTATGCTGAAGGAAAAAGGAGATTTGTCCTCCTGTCCAATGATCGTATTATGTGACGATAGCTCTTTTCTGAGTGCGAATCTCAGCAATTTCTTGTGGGCGACATTTACCCGCAGTAACCCGTCCCATGATATGTACGGTGTGAACAGCAGCTACAGCTATAAACATTGGGGTTGTGACCAGATCATTATCGATGCCAGAGTGAAGCCGCATCAGGCGCCACCGTTAATTCCGGACCCATCTGTTGAGAAAGGGATTGAACGCTTTTTCGTACAGGGAGCGAGTCTGAGCTCGATCAAAATATAGTTGAATTCAATAAAAGCCCAAAGTTTTTTTGGGCTTTTTGGTTATATATGTGTAAAACAAGATATCAGTTATCTAAATACAAATTCAAACCGGGACTTTTTTGAAAATGGGACTGAGAATAAAGTCTTATACGTTCGTATTTCCTTTTGCGATTAAGGTCGTTTGGACTATGGAGAAAAAGAATGTATTTATCGATATAAAGAAGTATAGGGATTTTTGGGACCCGAACTAACGGGTACTGTTGACTATAAATGATTGTTCAGGGGGAATACCGATTTGAGAATCCATATTATGAACCTGCAAGATGGAGACCGTCTAACTGCGGATACATTCAGCGAAGCGGGATTACACGTTCTGGGTCAGGGTACTGTGATCAAAAGTGAAGATATCACCTTGCTGATGCAGCACCGCGTAGACTATGTGGATATTGAACCACGCGAGGAAGAGATCACGGAAGCGGAATTCTTTGCTGCTGCAGCAAAATTTGCATCTGGAGCAAGCACAAGCTCCAAGGAAGAACCGCCTGAAGAAGAAATGAAATCCCAATTTATACAAACTGTACATAATTATCAATCCGCGTTTCTCGAAGCGCTGACAGTGGGCAAGTTCAACGCAACAATGGTGGACGATGCGCTTCAACCGATGGTGGAGGGACTGGACGAGCAAAAGGATGTCGTACATCTCCTGATGATGCTGGAACGGGATGATGTCAATAACTACACACATTCCATTCAGGTTGGACTGTTGTCATTTTACCTGGCCAACTGGCTTGGTTATTCCCAAAAAGAAAGTTATCAAATCAGTCGTGGTGGCTATCTTCACGATATTGGCAAATGCAAGGTATCCCATCGGATTCGCAACAAGATGGAACCGTTAACCGCAGATGAACAGCTCGAATTACAGCGCCATACGATCTACGGACATGATATTATCAAAAGTTCCATGACGGATGAAGCTACAGCGCTTGTAGCTCTTCAGCATCATGAACTGGAGGATGGTACCGGATATCCGATGCAACTGAAGAAAGACGAAATTCATCCATACACACAGATCGTATCTGTCGCTGACATATACATCGGGATGAGATCCGGTAGTCACGGAAGCAGCAATCCGAACCTGATTAACAACTTGCGCGATATCTATGCGATGGGATTCGGCAAATTGAATGAGAAGCCGGTTCAAGCCTTGATGCAGCATCTGCTTCCTAATTTTATTGGTAAACAAGTACTGCTGAGCAACGGCGAGCGGGGTGTTATTGTCATGAACAATACATCCGATATTTTCAAACCATTGATCAAGGTGGAATCGGAACAATATCGTGATCTGTCCAAAGAACGCACTCTTGCCATTAATGAATTAATTATCTAAGTTTAAACAACAAATGAATTCATACAAAACGGGCCTCCTGTACAATGACAGGGGACCCGTTTTTAATTTATATCATGAACTGCGTTGTTCTTCATGGTGACCAGGAGTATACTTTTGCAAAGACCTTAATCTTCCTTTTTAGGCAAATTGAGCTGCCAGTTCACGCCATAACGGTCCTGAACCCAGGCGAATTGCTGACTGACGGGGGATGCAGCCAGCGGCATCAATACCTCTCCTTCTGTGGATAAGGCTTCGAACAACCTGGCAATCTCGTCGGTCGTTTCGCAGTCAACAAACAGTGAGATGGCTGGAGTAAACGCGTGATAAGCGCTAGTGTTGTCGATCGCCATAAAGGTTTGCCCGTTCAGTGTAAAAGTGGCATGCAGAACTTTGCCATTATCCTGATAAAACACGTGCTGAATGGCTGAGTCAGCAAACAAAGAAGTGTACCAGCGAATAGCTTCCTCCGCTTGTCCCGAGAACATTAGAAACGTTGTGATTTTGGATGACGCATTCATGAATCATATACAACTCCTTTCAGTGATCACCAATAGGTTGCAGAGAGGGCCAAGCGCCTATTCATATTGTAACGGAAGAGGGAAAGGAGAGATAGTCCTTGATTGAAGTGGTAACTGAGATTACAATACATGCCCCGATCGAGCGATGTTTTGACTATGCGCGGGACATTGATATTCATACCCGGACGGTCTGGAAACATACTCGTGAGCAGGCTGTAGCGGGTGTTACAACGGGCAGAATTGGTGAAGGCGATACGGTAACTTTCGAAGCAAGCCATTTCGGGATAAGGCAGAAGCTGACTTCCCGGATTGCCGAGTACAATCGGCCGTATCTCTTTGTGGACAGATGGAGAAAGGTGCTTTCAAGAGCATGAGACATGAACACAGCTTCAGCAAGCTTGGCGAGCAGACGACTTGTATGAGAGACACACTGAGATTTGAAGCTCCCCTTGGTGTTCTGGGTTGGGTTGCAGAGCGGGTCGTACTCAAGAGGTATATGCAGGCTTTCCTGGAGAGCCGTAATTTGAAGCTAAAGGCGTTACTAGAGAATAGATAGAGCCGATCTGTAAGGAGGAGATGATGTTTGATGGAAAACGAATATTTTGTGGGTTGGGGTACACTTGCTCTTATTAATGCCGGACTTGCTCAGGGAAAAAACAGAAGTGGACTTAACTGGTTTCTGATTTCCCTGTTATTTGGTCCGTTAGCCACTCTGTTTATCGTGGTATGGAATAAGCTAGATTAAGTTCATTTATTGATCCGTATTCCGATGCATATATCGATCAAAGCCCCAGAACAGAAGCGCAGCGGCACTAACGCCTGCACCCAGCCAGCAAACGCCAGTCCAACCTGCCCAAGCGTATACTTGAGTGGAAGCGATGGAGCCGGTAGCACTGCCTATCGAATAAAAAATCATGTAGGCGCCCGTCAAACGGCTCTGCGCCTCAGGTCGAACTTCATAGATCAGGCTCTGGTTGGTGACATGTACGGCCTGCACGGCAAGGTCCAGCAAAATCACCCCAGCTACAAGCAGCCATAAAGAGTGGTGAACATAGCCTATGGGCAGCCAGGATAGAAGCAATAGTACAAGAGCGACGCCCGTCGCCTTTTGTCCCAATCCCCGATCAGCCAGTCTTCCAGCACGTGCAGCAGCCAGGGCACCAGCAGCTCCCGCGAGACCAAAGGCTCCAATAGCAGTATGTGTCAGGGAAAGTGGCGGAGCGCTAAGTGGCAACACCATGGAAGTCCACAAGGTGCTAAAGGCTGTGAAAATTAACATGGCGAGAACGCCGCGTGTTCGCAGAATAGGCAGCTCACGGTATAGTTGTAGGACAGACACGATCAATTGGGTGTAGCTTAGTTTCTCCCGCTTGGGTTCGTGTTTTGGGAGTACAAGAAACAGGGCGATAATCCCCAGTAATGTCAGACTGGCAGAGAAGAGATAGACTGATCTCCAGCCGACCCAATCGTTTATGGTGCCTGCTATGGTTCGCGCCAGTAATATGCCTATAACGATCCCGCTTGTGACGAGACCGACGATGCGCCCTCGTTCAGAAGGTGCAGCCAGGGAGGCAGCAAAGGCAACGAGTGTTTGTGTAATCACGGCAAGCAACCCGATGGCGGCCATTCCAATGAATAGAACCTGGCTGGATGATGAGGTACCGACAGCGATCAGAGCGATTACGGATAAAAGCATCTGGATGATGATTAGCTTGCGCCGGTTCAATAAATCACCAAGGGGGACCAGTAATAACAATCCGAGGGCGTAACAAATCTGGGTTACGGTAATAACGATCCCAATGGATGAATGCGCGATACTGAACTCTTCAGCAATGGAGTCGAGCAGAGGCTGGGCATAATAAATGTTGGCTACGGCCAGTCCGCTGCACAAGGCAAATAACAGCGCGACAAGGCGGGACATGCTCGGACGTCCTTCGTTGAAGGGATGTGCTTGATGAGTTGGATTTTGCATGGATGATTCACCTTTCCGTATGCGAATGTGGTAAGTTAGGGGAGCAGTAAGAATACTGCTCAATTAAAATATACTGATCAGTACATTATGATTCGGGATAAACATACTTCACGCTTTGATATGATGTCAAGAGTTGAAGGAGGATTATTAATTTTTCTTTTTAGGAATTGAGATAGATTTGACAATGAAATTGGGTATAGATTAAAATAGTTATATACTGATCGATACATAAAGAGGGTGAATGCATGGTTAGACAACGGGAATTTGATACGGATAAGGCACTGGAAGCGGCAATGCAGCTTTTTTGGGATAAGGGATTTGAAGCGACATCCTTAAGTGATTTGACGGCAGCCATGGGGATTCAGCGTCCCAGTTTATATGCGGCTTTTGGTGACAAAAAGGAATTGTTTGAAACAGTACTTCGCAGATATACGACTTTGCATGCCGCTCAGGTCAGATCCAGGCTTCAACATACATCCTCTGTAAAAGAAGCCTTCCGTGCTTTATTTGAACATATTGGAGCAGAAGGGGATCTGACAGATGCTCGTCATGGCTGTTTTTGCATCAATACTATGGTTGAGCTGGCTCCGCATGACCCCAAATTCGCTGTTCTAACACGCGAGCACCAGATGTATCTGGCGGCGATTTTCAAGGAGACGATTGAACGGGGGCAGGAAACCGGGGAATTGTCTAATGATTTCGACGCAAGTGCGTTGTCAAAATCTCTGGTTGTATCGATGATTGGATTGACCGTGATGATGAAATCGGAGCCGGATCGCTCGTTTGTACAGCAGAGTATTAAGGTTACGTTATCGTTGTTTGAGAAATGAGGGAACAATTTCATTTGTAGAAAGGGTGTTCATATGGAGCGTTACTTTCATAGGATCTACCTTGTCGTTTTATACATTATAGGTGTGCTGCTGACGACATACGGCGGGATGGGGATAATCAAGTTCAGTTTGATTGTAATTGGTATGCTTGCTTTTATTGCTATTGTGGGTTCGCTGACAGAGAATGATCAATCGGCGAGAAGCGGGAGTGTGTTCCTGCTCTTTTTGTGTCTGAGGACATTGGGCAGATGAGGGCTTGAGTTGATACAATACAGATAGGGTATAGATTAAATTAGGATGTATAATATGATTTACATATGAGAGTAACATTTTCAAACATTGTTCGACGATGCACATATATGAGGAGGAGATTCAACCATGCAGACGAAGTTGCGTTGTGCCATATTGGATGATTATCAGAATGTTGCCCTTTCTTCAGCGGATTGGACTCCTATCCTGGATCGGGTTGAGGTTCAGACGTTCAATAATTATATGGGATCCGAAGAGAAGGTCGTTCAGGAACTGCAGGATTTTGAAATTATTGTCTTGATGCGTGAGCGTACACCTTTTCCTAAATCCGTGATTACTCAATTGCCCAAACTCAAGCTTCTGATTACAAGCGGCATGCGCAATGCCTCCATTGACCTCCAGGCTGCGGAAGAAAGCGGTATAATCGTCTGTGGCACGGAAGGCAGCTCGAACCCGCCGACGGAACTGACATGGGCGTTGATTCTGGGGCTGTCCAGACAGCTGGTAACTGAAAATAACGCACTGCGTTCCAATCGGAATTGGCAGAGCACCGTTGGCATGGATTTGTACGGAAAGACATTGGGATTGCTCGGTTTAGGTAAAATTGGCAGCCGGATGGCAGAGATTGCACAAGCCTTTGGCATGAAAGTGACCGCATGGAGTGAGAATTTGACACAGGAAAGAGCAGAGGAACAGGGAGTTCAGTGGGCAGAGACAAAGGAACAGCTGCTTGAACAAAGCGATATTGTTTCCATTCATCTGGTGCTTAGTGATCGCACTCGTAATCTGATTGGACGAGCCGAGTTCCAACGGATGAAAAATACCGCTTTATTGATTAATACGTCCCGTGCAGGCATTGTGGATCAAGAGGCGATGGTCGAAGCTTTACAGAATGAGTGGATTGCCGGGGCCGGTCTGGATGTATATGAACAGGAACCTCTGCCTGTAAATCATATGTTGCGTACACTGCCCAATCTGCTGGCAACACCACATCTGGGTTATGTGACTCAAGGTAACTATGCCATTTATTTTAACCATACCGTAGAGGATATTGAGATGTTTATGAAAGGAACACCGATTAGACAATTGCTTACGAAAAAGTAATGGCTCGGAGGCGGGTTTGAGATAAAAGGGTATGTGAGTGAATATAAAAAAGGTGTTTCTCAGGACGAAATTCATCCCTGATGAACACCTTTTTTTGTATTTATCGAAGGTTTGGATTGTCCATTAAATCCGGTGTCTTTGCGATCATTCTTATGTTTGTGGTGCTTGTGAAGATGAGCGGATCATGGCAACACTGGACTCGCGCACAATTAACCGTGGCTCGAACTGGATATGCTCGTAATCGGTAGTACTCATTTCTCGAATTCGTTTTAACAGTAATTCCGTCGCAAGTCGTGCTACTTCTTCGCCCATTATCGAGACTGAACTGATCTGCGGAGACGTAACCGTAGTCCATTGGTTGTTATCAACACCTACAACAGCGATATCTTCAGGCACACGAACGCCCAGTTCTTTAAACCGATTTACAAGTCCGATGGCGACCATATCATTAATCGCATATACAGCATCTGGCATGTGAGTCAGCCCGTAGAAATAATCCGCTGCGTTGGCTCCCGTATTCAATGAAAAATCTTCTCCAAAGTAAACAAGCGAGATATCTACATGTCCGACGGCCTGCTCATAAGCCCGATAACGCTCTTCAATAATGTCTTTGGGAGCGCCGGCGTATGCAATGCGGGTTCGTCCAATCTTAATCAGATGTTCCATGACTAGCTTTCCTTCAGGCTGTGAAAGTGAAACGACATCTGCTTTCATGCCGGGGTCCAGCTTTTTACCGTAATTGATCATGGAAATGGGAAGGGGGGCTTTATCAATTAAGCCAGGCAATGTTTTGGGATATGCCAAAGGCATGAAAATAAGCCCGTCCACGTGCAGTTTTTTGATCGTACGAATGGTCTCCAGTTCCGTTCGTGCATTGCCCGCCGTATTGATTTGAACCACATGATACCCATGCTGCTTCGCCGTTTGTTCAACAGACCAAGAGATCTCGGGAATGATGGCATTGCGTATGTCAGGTACAACCAGTGCGATCTGATGCGTCTGGCGTATTTTCAAACTCTGGGCAGAGGTATTGGGGACAAATCCAAGCTCCTCAATGGCCTGCATGACTTTATCCCGTGTTTTGTTGCTGATGCCATCGGAATTGTTAATGGCTCGGGAGACGGTAGCGATACCTACACCTGCAAGTTCTGCAACGTCCTTGATCGTAACCTTCTGATCTTTACTCACGTTTAGTTAACCTCACTTCAACGGAAACGATTCCGAATTTTGAAAATATATACGAATGAAATGACAATTCTATACCTTGATTATACCATTTGAGCCAATAAGTATCCCGTGAATAGGATTGAAAGGTCATGGATGTCTGTTGTTTTTCAAAAGAGCTGAGAGTGGCAAGTGTATTGAAGGGTAGCACTACACCGGAATTATCGGCTTAAAATTCATAAGATAGACATATGTGTGACAAATTATGTTTGACAGCCTATTTAAAATGTGACATATTTAACTTACGGAAACGTTTCCGATTATATCAAAACTTATGATCTGGGAGATGAAACAAATGAAAGCATTGCGTTGGCATGGAGTAAAAGATTTGCGTCTCGAAAATATTGATGAACCCCGCCCTGAACAGGGAAAGGTTAAAATAAAAGTGGAGTGGTGTGGGATCTGTGGCAGTGACTTGCACGAGTACACTGCTGGCCCGATCTTCATTCCGGCTCAAGCACCGCATCCGCTAACAGGGGAACAAGCACCTGTTGTGATGGGGCATGAATTTTCAGGACAGGTCGTTGAGGTAGGAGAAGGCGTGACACGTTTTCAGGCAGGTGATCGCGTTGTGGTCGAACCGATTTATGCATGCGGTCATTGTGAAGCCTGTAAACAGGGGAAATACAATTTGTGCGATCAGATGGGTTTCTTGGGCCTGGCTGGGGGAGGCGGAGGTTTCTCGGAGTATGTAACGGCTGAGGAATATATGGTGCATGCCATTCCGGATTCCATCTCTTACGAGCAAGGAGCATTGGTAGAGCCTTCCGCAGTAGCTCTTCATGCTGTTCGTCAAAGCAAAATGAAAGTCGGCGACACTGCGGCTGTTTTTGGTGCGGGTCCAATTGGTTTGCTGGTTATTGAAGCGTTGAAAGCTTCCGGCGCATCGGATATTTATGTGGTGGAATTATCCGAGGAACGTAAAGCCAAAGCGGAAGAACTTGGTGCTATTGTTATTGATCCTACACAATACAATGTGGTGGAAGAAATTCATGCCCGCACCCAAGGCGGCGTGAATGTAGCTTATGAAGTAACAGGTGTACCACGGGTGCTGCAACAAGCGATTGATTCAACACGTATTGGCGGTGAATTGATGATCGTCAGCATTTTTGAACAGGAAGCACCGATTCTGCCAAACTCCATTGTCATGAAGGAGCGCACGGTCAATGGCATTATCGGTTACCGTGACGTATTCCCGGCTGTGATTAGCCTGATGGCTAAAGGTTTCTTCCCAGCAGACAAGCTGGTAACCAAACGAATCAGTCTGGACGAAGTGGTCGAGCATGGATTTGAAGCACTGCTGAAAGAGAAAAACCAGGTTAAAATTCTGGTGAAAGCAGAATAAATGTACCAAGCAAATAACAGACAAAAAAATAGAGTGGGAGTCAGCCAATGGCAACATGCACCCAGTGAAAGCTCAACTGGAACTGATGTGCAAACGGTAGGCAGCCACAACGAATTAATGACAAATAGACAACGCATCTTCAGATGCGATTGTCTATTTTTTTTGCACAGAGCGGGCGGAATTTGTTGCAAGTACGTTTTGTTTTACATAATATGAAAAGATACAATTTGTATCATTTTGATGTAAAGGTGTTATCATAAAAATGAAGGAGGAAGCGGACATGCAGAGGAATACAAAATGGGCAGCCGTGATTTTGACCATTGTTGCAGGCATGGGCTGGCTGCTTATGGGCAATTCGAAACCCAAAAACAACGTTTCAACTGATCAGCAGCCGACTGCCGAACGGGCACTTGCCAAGGTGTCCAATGCACCTATCACATCCGCCGATGTGACGTCCAAGATCAAGTTGCTTGGAAAACCTTTTAAGAAAGCACCATATGCCAATAATGTCTGGGACTTGCAGCTGTACAGAGGGAAAATATATATGGGGCACGGGAACAGCAGTAATTTAGGTGTTTCACCTAATGCAGGTCCTATTCCAGTCATTTATTACGATACAGCCAATCCCAAGTTTATAACCCAGTCCGTCACCAATAGCAATCCGAGCATCGTTCCTTCGACCAAATTATTCGTGGATGAGGAACAGATTGACATTTATAAAGTGCTGAACGACAAATTATATATTCCCGGAAATGATTCGGATGGTGAGCAGTGGGATATGGGAAACTTCTACCGGTTAGATGGAGATATATGGACAAAGTATCGCAATCTGCCGCTGGGTGTACACGTATACGATTTGGCGTCCTATCAGGGCAAACTGTTTGCAGCGCTGGGTACCGAGCAGAAACCTACTGTATTAATCTCTCATGATCAAGGCGAAAGTTGGCGAAAATTCGCCACCATTAATACGTTTGGCTTCAGGGCATATACGCTATTTGAAATCAAGGGCAAATTATATGCATCAGGCATGATGTATCCTGCCAATAATATTTGGGGCGATAAAACCAATATATTAGAGATTAATGAGAAGCTTGAAAAGAAAGATGTGGTCATCTATGGTAGCAAAATGCTGCCAGGGTTAACCTATCAAACGGGCACAGTGCCATACAATAAAATAGGCAAAAACATTAATTTCAACAATAAGCTGCTTTATATTGCCGGAGGGGTATTCAATGATGGGCAGCTGTTACCCAAATCCTTGAATGTCATGACGGACATTAATCAGGCATCGCGCGTCATTTTGCCAGACACTCAAGCTCTTCCTACGGATCTACTGCTTCGGGACGGGAAAGTCTATGTGCTTACCTACACACGTAAAAGTGCGAATCTCTATATAAACCGGGTATATCAATCTACAGATCTGAACACATGGAATGAAATCCTCCGTTTTAACCAGGATACGTACGCCAAGTCTTTTGAAGAACATGATGGTGATTTCTACTTTGGGCTGGGCACAGACCCCGACGTTCTATCGACTTCATCCGGCAAATTGCTGAGAGTTAATCGCAATGATATCCCTGTTAATTCTAATTAAAGGAAAGGAAGATTATGGATTATATACTATGCTTCATCCACATTTTTGGTTACAGATAGACCCGTTTAGGTTAATTGTACAGGGCAGGCCCAGATCGTAGAACTTCTTAGATGAAGCTACATCCTGCTTGCTCTATTTTTGTGTTAAAGAAATTAGTAATGCCCCTTTATTTGAAAATAAAAATTAGAAACTATAAAATAGAAAGGTGATATATCTAAACCAACTCGCTGATTAACATCTATGATAGTTATACAAGAGCATGAAGGTGTACATGTTTTCTTCCAATCTGATCGTAAAGGAGCAATACACAATGAATGTACCGTCAGCTTTGTTTAAACCATTTACCTCGGACAAGCTTACCCTGTCCAACCGGATCGT
This sequence comes from Paenibacillus sp. NPDC057886, assembly GCF_042796655.1. Lineage (NCBI taxonomy): Bacteria > Bacillati > Bacillota > Bacilli > Caryophanales > Paenibacillaceae > Paenibacillus > Paenibacillus sp. NPDC057886. Next base: position 858,859 of record NZ_JBHVMZ010000001.1, read on the forward strand.
CATGGCACCCATGACTCGTGGATTTTCACCCGAAGGAGTACCCGGACCAGAGGTCGTGGAATATTATCGTCGCAGAGCAGCCGGAGGTGTAGGACTGATCATTACGGAAGGAACGGGCATTAACCACCCATCATCCATTAGTGGCGCAAGCATTCCGTTGTTCCATGGCGAAGAATCGCTGCAGGGATGGGCGAATGTAGTCAAGGCAGTTCATGAGGCAGGTGGCAAAATCATGCCACAATTGTGGCATGTGGGAACAGCCCGACGTTCAGGCGATCTGCCCAATGCAGAAGCTGAGCCGGTAGGCCCATCAGGACTAAGCATGGCAGGTGAACCTGAGAGAGAACCATTGTCAGAGGACGAGATCAAGGGTCTTATCCAGGCGTTTGCCCAAGCAGCAGCAGATGCCCAGCGCATCGGTTTCGATGGTATTGAGCTCCACGGAGCTCATGGCTACCTGATTGATCAATTCTTCTGGGAGCACACCAATCGTCGTACGGATAAATACGGAGGCGATCTGGCACAACGCACGCGTTTTGCTGTTGAAGTTATTGAAGCGTGTCGCGCTGCTGTAGGTCCTGACTTCCCGATCGTGCTTCGTTTCTCCCAATGGAAAATGGGGAACTACGACGCACGGCTGGTGGAAACACCAGAGCAATTGGAGCAATTCCTTGCACCCCTCACGGCTGCAGGCGTAGATATTTTCCACTGCTCCACCCGTCGATTCTGGCTGCCGGAATTTGATGGCTCAGAGCTGAATCTTGCAGGCTGGACACAGAAAATAAGTGGCAAGCCGTCGATCTCCGTGGGATCAGTAGGTCTCGAAGCGGAATTCGTGGATAGAGCGAACGAAAACCAGGGAACAGGTGACGCTCACCTGGATCAGTTGAACGAGAAAATGGAGAATAATGAATTTGACTTGATCGCATTGGGACGTGTACTGCTGAGTGATCCGGAATGGCCGAACAAAGTTCGCGAAGGACGCCAGTCCGAAATCGTTCCCTTTACAGCGGAAGTATTGAAAACACTCTATTAAGAGAAATTTTCAAGAATTCGAAAGAACAAACGTCAATGGCAATGAAAACTGAAAACAAACATGATGCCGCCGAAAGGCGGCTTTTTCACCTCCCTATAATAACAATTTCACCACATGAAAAATTCACAATAGAAAACCATATTTCGCACCGCATACACCTTTTCTCATCCCCTCCAATCACACACGCCCGAAGGAATAACACCATGAAGTACCACACTTTAATCCCAAAAGGAGAATTTTTTTGCGTCATGCAGGCTACATCTTCAGAGTTTGTACTTAAACCACCTCCATTTTGAAAATGAAGCACCTTATGATAAGGTTATGCCTGAACCACATTCAGCCTGAATGACAACAACGCTTAAGGAGGATGACCATCCTTGTATAACCATAATCGCAATTCAAAAAACAAACACATAAACACGCTTCAAATGTTGTTTCTGCTATTCGGAATAGTGCTGCTCTTATCTGCATGTGGGCAGTCGGAGAAGCCCTCCTCGTCAGAGCCAAATAACAATAATGCCGGAACGGAGACCAATGCGAATTCAAACGCAGGTGCAGGTGATCAGGATGATCCGCAGAATACAGTACCTCCGCAGGAAGAGAAAGATCCGGTACAAGAACAGCTTGATCAATTGTCTCTGGATGAGAAGATTGGACAAATGATTCTCGCGGGTGTTCAGGGGACCACATTGGATGCTCAAGCGAAGCAGATGATTATGGATCAGAAGGTGGGAGGGATTATTTTCTATGCCAATAATGTCTCGACCCTGCAGGGAACAGCAACGTTCGTGCAATCCATTAAGGATGCCAATCGTTCCAATCCGGTTCCAATCTTCATGAGTGTGGATCAGGAGGGTGGCAAAGTGAGTCGTATGCCGGAAACGGTAGAGAGCATACCTTCCAATGGGAAAGTCGGCAAGACGAAGGATGCTGATTTGGCTGAAACGATGGGTGAATTATTGGCAAGACAAATTCAGCTCGTAGGCTTTAACGTCGATTTTGCTCCAGTGCTGGATGTAAACAGTAATCCGAATAACCCGGTAATTGGCGATCGTTCATTTGGAAGTTCAGCCAGTCTGGTATCCCAAATGGGTATAGCCGAGATGAAGGGGCTGCGCAGCGAAGGGATTATTCCGGTGGTAAAGCATTTTCCCGGCCATGGGGACACGTCAGTGGACTCTCACCTGGATCTGCCTGTCGTGAACAAAACTAAAAAGCAACTTGCTCAGCTCGAATGGATTCCTTTTGAGGCTGCGGTAAAGGAACAGGTGGAAGCGGTTATGGTAGCCCATATTCTGTTTCCAAAGCTCGATCCCGACCATCCGGCCTCCTTGTCTGACGTTATTATTGGTCAGCATTTGCGTGGCAAATTCAAATATGACGGTGTGGTCATCACAGATGATCTGAGCATGGGCGCGATCGCGAAAAATTATAAGCTGAACGATGCCGCCGTGGCGACGGTTCAGGCGGGGAGCGATATTCTGCTGGTAGCTCACAGTTATGAAAGCGCAAAGACCATTTTTGATACACTGATGAACGCGGTAAAGTCAGGGAAGATCTCTGAATCCCGAATTAATGAAAGTGTATATCGAATTCTGGCTTTGAAACAGAAGTATAACTTGTCCGATGAGGAGCAGCCGTCTGGAGATTTGAAGCAGCTGAACGCTGACATACTGGATTGGCGCAAGCAGGTCGATGCCCGATAGTACCCACCTGTGTTATGATTTTGGAAAGAGAATCGCATATTCCATTATGACAGGTTAGAGGTGAGACCTTTTTTATGTATACGATAATGATTATTGAAGATGATCCGAAGATTGCGGGTCTTCTTCAATCCCATATCGAGCGATATGGTGACAGGGCTGTTACGGTTGAGGATTTTGAGCAGGTCGTCCGGCAGTTTGAACAAATGAAGCCGCATGTCGTGCTTCTGGATATCAACTTGCCGAGTTACGATGGGTTCTATTGGTGCCGCCAAATTCGTTCCATCTCCACATGTCCAATTATTTTCATCTCAGCTCGGAGTGGCAAGATGGATCAGGTCATGGCGCTTGAGAACGGTGCGGACGATTATATTACGAAGCCGTTTGAGCATGAAATTGTCATGGCCAAAATCCGAAGTCAGCTGCGCCGGGTGTATGGTGATTACGCTGTTCGTCATGAAGAACGCAAGGTGGAACTGGATGGACTGACCGTTTATTTGGAAAGATTGGAGATGGAATTGGGTGACCGCAAGATACAGCTGACCAAGAAAGAAACCATTTTGCTGGAGACGCTGCTGCGACGCAGTCCTAAATTGGTTAGCCGTGAAACCATCTTGGAAAAGCTGTGGGACGATTCCTTTGTGGATGATAATACACTTAGCGTGAATGTGACCCGAGTGCGTAAACGATTGACCGAGCTGGGAATTACAGATGCGCTGGAGACGGTAAGAGGCTCGGGTTATCGACTCAACAGTAATTGGAAGGCATCATCGCCCTCATGAGGTTGTTTATCAAAGAACATATTGTACTGACCTGTTGGGTAATCGTTGTGCTGCTCACCGTCGTTGCCGTCTTCTGGTACGACGGTTACGACCACTGGTTAACGGCCGCGTATGCGGTATCTCTGGGGTTATGCCTGTACGCAGCTTATCTCATTTACCGGTATCTGTCCCATCGTATGTTTTATTCCCGGATGTCCCAACGAATGAATGATCTGAAAGAATTTGTTCCACTGAATGAGCCCGCGCCCTTGCCGCAGGCATTGTCAGAACTGCTGGACTCGCAGTACGGTCATTATCATGCGCATCTGCATCGTCTGGAACAGCGTCAACAGGAATACCTGACTTTTATGAATCAATGGGTTCATCAGATGAAGACCCCTTTGTCCGTCATTGAACTGACGGTTGAGGATCAGGAGGATGAGGACCCCCGTTTCATCAGCATTCGAGAGGAAGCAGACCAGATGAGACGAGGACTGGAAACCGTGTTGTACATGGCGCGGCTGGAGACATTTGAACAGGATTTCAGTGTGGAGCCAGTATCCCTCAAGGCGGCCGGAGAAGAAGCCATCCATGAACTGAAACGGTTCTTCATTCGCAATCACGTGTATCCCGAGATGAAAATTGATTCTGCGTTAATGGTCCAGTCAGATGCCAAGTGGATTCGGTTCGTCCTCGTACAGTTATTATCCAATGCCATCAAGTACTCTTCCGGGGGAAATGGGCAAAAGGTAATCATCCAGGCTTACGAATCTACACGATCCATCATTCTTGAAGTGAAGGATCAGGGAGTGGGTATTCCCAAGTCGGATCTCAGCCGAGTGTACCAGCCTTTTTTCACCGGAGAGAATGGGCGTCACTTTAAAGAATCCACGGGCATGGGACTCTATATTGTAAAAGATGTACTGACACGAATGAACCATCGGATTGACCTTACATCTGTCCAGGGAGAAGGGACCACCGTAACCATTACATTTGAAACCTGAGCTATATACTTGCATGATACGGAACGAAATGAGAAGACGTCTGGTGCCTTTAACAGGGATCGACGTCTTTCTCATTTTCTACATAGTAGAAGACGATTGTTGGACAGCGAGACTATATAACCTTACAAAAATGTCATGAAGATGAAAGGTTAATCCATAGGAGAATGGTCGAAACTTCGATAGACTGAAGTCAGAAAGTAGATAACGACATCGAATCGCGAAGAAGTCAGCCCAACTTATTTTAATTCAAATTTGAATGCTAAAAGGAGCTATAACCTATGGAGATATGTTCAGTAAAACAGATTAGCAAAATTTATAAGGGGGTCGTGTCATACGAAGCCTTGTCAGGTATTGATCTCAGTATTCAGGAGGGTGAATTCGTTGGTATCATGGGTCCATCCGGCAGCGGCAAAACAACATTGCTGAACATGATTTCAACCATTGACCACCCTACTTCAGGGGAATTGCAGATTGCAGGAAAGAATCCGTTTGAACTGAATCATGATGAACTGGCATTATTCAGACGCCGAGAGCTCGGGTTTGTATTTCAGTCGTTTAACCTGCTCAACACACTCACGGTAAAAGAAAACATTGTCCTGCCGCTTACGCTGGACGGAGTATCGGTTGAGGAGATGAATGAACGTGTTGATCGACTGGCAGAGAAGTTGGGCATCGCATCTCTTCTGAACAAACGCACGTATGAAATTTCCGGAGGTCAGGCCCAGCGGACGGCAATTGCCCGAGCCCTGATCCATTCTCCCAAGCTCGTGTTGGCAGATGAGCCTACAGGTAATCTGGATTCAAAAGCCGCGCGTGATGTAATGGAGATGCTGGAACGTCGTAACCAGGAAGATCGGGCCACTATGCTGCTGGTCACGCATGATGCTGTTGCAGCAAGTTATTGCAGCCGGGTTGTATTTATCAAGGATGGAAGACTGTACAACGAAATTCATTACGGAGATAACCGATCGACGTTCTATCAACGAATCATCAACGTATTATCCCTGATGGGAGGCTCAGGACATGAATTTTCGCCAGTTCGCCATTAATAATGTCGTTCGGAACAAACGAATTTACCTGGCCCATTTTCTAAGCAGTACGTTTTCGGTCATGATCTTTTTTACGTATGCGCTGCTTTTGTTTCACCCCGATCTGAAGGAAGGATTGAAAGGTTCAAGTAAGACAGTGACCATGCTTGCGAATCAGGGGTTTCTGATTGCAGAGATCATTATTTTCATCTTTTCGTTTTTGTTTCTGCTCTATTCCGTAGGTTCATTTCTAAAGACGCGTAAAAAGGAATTCGGCATATTTCAAATCATCGGCATGACTCGTAAACAGATGAACCGACTGTTATTTATGGAAAACATGTGTATTGGACTCGCCGCCATTGTGGCAGGCGTTGGATTAGGGATGATCTTTGCCAAGCTGATTCTGTTGATCTGCGGTTCCATGCTGGCTGTGGAAGAAAGTCTCCGATTCTATTTTCCACTTAAAGCTATTGCACTAACTGTCGGAGCATTTCTGCTGCTATTTATAGTGATTGCGCTGACCTCATCTCTGCTGATGCGAAAAGGGTCATTGATTGACCTTGTAAAATCAGAGGAAAAACCGAAACCCGAGCCTAAGGCTTCACGTCTGTTAGCACTACTCTCCGTCATGCTCATTGGGGGTGGATATGCGGGTGTATTTGCCTTTGTATGGATCACATTTTCCTTCCCTTTGCTGTTTGGCAGCGTTGTTATGGTTATTGCAGGCACGTATCTGTTATTCACCCAACTTAGTGTGTATGCCATTCGGGCGCTCAAAGGCAATAAGCGTTTGTTTTTCCGCAAAACGAATTTGCTGTTTCTGTCCGAACTTACCTATCGAATGAAAGATAATGCGGTCATGTTTTTTATGGTAAGTGTGATCTCGGCTTCTGCCTTTACGGGCATTGGCACAATGCTGGCGATCGCTGATCCGGGATTATCATCCATGACGAATCCATATGCGTTTACTTACCAAAATTCATGGGATACACCTAACGCAGAACGCCACGTCAGGAAGATCGAAGAGACACTCATTGATAATGAAGTTCCGTATCAAAAAGGAAGTTATATTCCGCTGTATGACAACGAGGGCAACTATATCATCAAACTCAGTGACTATAATCATCTTGCGAAGGCACTCGGTTACAAAGAGCGAACTCTGGAGAATGGCAACGACTCGTTTATGACTCCGGGTAATCTTACGAGTCGCAAGACGTTACGTGCGCAGGTCGGGCAGGATTCAACTCAGAAAAATATCGATATGAGGGTTGGAGAAGCAAATAAAAAGGTACGTTTAACAACACCTGAAAGCGAGATCGTCATCCCGGTTGAATATACAAGGGACGTTTATGTGGTTTCCAATGAGCTGTACGATAAAATGAATAAGGAATTTAAGAATGAAATCCAAGCGGATGAAAATTTTTATTTCGATAAAAAAACTCAATTTGTTGTGACAGATTGGATGGGGACGCGGAAGCTTGCGCCTGATCTGATTGAATCCATTCAAAAGGACTCAAGTAATCAGGGCTACTTCGAGATCAGCGCTCTCGTGCTGGATTGGCTTAATTCCAAACAAACCAATGGCATTATCCTTATTCTGAGTGGGTTGATTGGCATCGTCTTTTTCACTTTTGCTGCAAGCTTTACCTACTTCCGGTTATATGCGGATCTGGAACGCGACGAAGAGCAGTATCGCATGATTGGAAAGATGGGACTGAGTCGCCCCGAGCTTCGCAACATCGTAACGAGACAGCTGGTATTAATGTTTTTCCTGCCAATAGCATTGGCCATTATCCACAGCTCCGTTGCATTTGTCGCATTGCAGCAGTTGGTTGATTTCTCCGTCATGGGTTATACTTTGCGCATTTTCCTGGTATTTGCATCCCTGCAGATTCTGTTCTTCCTGCTGGTACGCTGGCGCTATCTGCGCAATATGTATGCCAAATTGATCTAATATAAATCTAATAGAACAGACACCGGACCTTAGGTCCGGTGTCTGTTGACTTTTTCCTCCAAAGCAAAGTACTATTTCAATAGATACAAAATGTATCATTTTAGTGCAGCTTGATTCTTGTCATGATTAAAAACATTAACACCATTGAGTTTCCTAGCCTTTCTAATGGAGAAGGAGGATTACATTGAGCATAACGATGTCCCGTGGACAAGCTTATCTGCAGCGGTTGAACGACGAACGGAAGGTATGGCTTGATGGAGAATGTATTCGTGTAACGGAGCATCCGGCCTTCCGGGGAACCTTGCAAACGATTGAAAGTCTGTTCAATCTGGTGGATGATGCGGACATGAGAGAAACAGTGGCTTATTGGGATGAGCAGACGAGCGGCTATGTACATCAGGCTTTTCGCGTACCCCGCAGTGCTCAGGAGATCGGCAACAGGGCGGCAGCCTTTCGATTGTGGTCTGATCGCACTTATGGGGTAATGAGCCGTCTCTCGGACTATGCCCGATCCCGCCTGACCGGATGGTATGCCACACGGGATGCCATGGCTGTATATGACCCGGCATATGGAGGTAAAATAGCTGCCTATTATGATGAAGCAAAACGTAAGGATGCCTTTCTGACCATTGTCCAGCGTGACCCGCAGATTAACCGCGCTCTGCCCGTAGGGGAAGATGAAGATGCGATGCTTCGAATCATTCGTACCAATACAGAGGGCGTTGTCCTCCGTGGTGCGAAGATGGTGGCAACTGCTGCTCCATATGCGGATGATATCATTGCATATCCGATTCAGCGCATTCCCGGACATCGCCCGGAATTGGCGCATATGGTTATTGTGGCAGCAGGAAGTCCAGGATTACATATGGTATGTAGAGAATCTTTTGCAACATCAGCTCCAGATACGGCTCATCCACTTAGTATGCAGTATGATGAGATGGATGCTGTATTATTTTTTGACGACGTATTCGTACCTTGGGAGCGTGTACTGCTGCACAACAATCCGGAAGCGGTATGGCAGATTCGCTGCAACGAAGCATCTTCGAGTCTGGCTTATCATCAGAGCATTATTCGGCTGCATTCGAAGCTGGAATTCATTACAGCCGTCACGTCGTCCATTGCCAAGGAAATTGGAGTGGATTCTTTCCTGAACGTACAGGAACAGCTTGGGGAAATGATCAGCCAGATGCAAACGATTGAAGGACTCATCATCGCCTCCGAGGCACAAGCTGCGCCGGATGTTCACGGGAACTGGCTGCCATCATTCAAATATATCGAAACAGCCCGTAATCTGGGGAACCGTTATTATCCGCGTGCTGTTGAGATTTTGAAGACCATTGCAGCCGGTGGCCTCATTCAGATCCCTTCCGGGAAGCTGGAGCTCGAAGGAAGTATCAGCCCCATGATGAACAAGTATCTTGGAGGCGTAACGATGCAGGCACCGGAGAAGATTCGATTATTCCAGCTTGCCTGGGAGCTGACGGGAAGTCCGCTGGGAGCCAGACATGATCTGTATGAACGTTTCTATGCTGGTGACCCTGTACGCAATCGGGCGAGTCAGTATGTGCAATACGATAAGGACCGATTATATGCCCGGGTTGAACCCTGGTTACGTAGCAAGTGATGAATGGTACTGAAACTTTACTTATTTTAGCTTTATATTTGAAGCTCTGGCCTGATGCCCGGGCTTTTTATTTAGGTTATCTTTAGAAATGGTTTAGATTGAATTAAGAGACGTAGTATATAGTAGTAACGTATAGACATATGAACAATAACAAACGGAATGTACGGATACGAATTCGATTGAAAACTGAATGTATTGAAATAGGAATGAGAGGATTCGCATGAGATACACACTATTAATTGCAGATGACGAACCCGAAATTGTGGAACTGCTTCAGCTGTACCTCGAGAAGGACTACAACATTGTGACAGCCGTTAATGGAGTAGAAGCGCTAGAGTGTATCCGTTCAACTCAGATTGATCTGGTCATACTGGATATTATGATGCCCGTGATGGATGGACTCCAGTTGATCAAACAAATCAGGTCCACACATCATATGCCTGTTCTTTTCCTGTCGGCCAAAAGCCAGGATCATGATAAAATCCTTGGACTCGGATTGGGTGCCGACGACTACATCTCCAAACCTTTCAATCCTTTGGAGATTGTCGCCAGAGTGGAAGCTTTGCTCAGAAGAGTCAATCAATTTGATGCACCTGACGTGCCTGCTGCCAAAGAGCTAAATCTTGTGCTGGGTGAGCTCAGGCTTGATCGTTCCCAATGTATCCTTTTTCGCTCGGGTAAGCCAGTGACATTGACCTCTACAGAGTACAAAATCGTGGAGCTTCTGCTGGAGCAGCCAGGCCGTGTCTTCACCCGTAAAAAAATATACGAAGCCGTCTGGGGAGATTATTACGCTCACGAGGACAGCACGATAATGGTACATATCAGTAACATTCGGGAGAAGATCGAGCGCGACTCCAGGCAACCGGAATATTTAAAAACGATAAGGGGACTGGGATACAAAATTGAAGCGCCCATGGAAAGCTAGAGAAAAGAGACTATTGCAAACGTCCCTGACACTGGACTTTTTGCTGTTCAACTTCTTTTTGTTGTTACTGGTAGCCATCGTGTACATTATCATTAATCTGGATGTGGTCGATTTCCGCATTTCGGATCAGGTGGTGGATCCCGATCTGAATGTAGAGGCACATGTATATGTGACAGAACTTGAGAACGAATGGCTGTCCGGTAGTTCCGGTGAGGCCAATAATACCGAGATTCAGCGTCTCAAGGACAGCGGCGGATGGATTGAAGTGCTGGATGCGGATCGCAGGGTCATTCGTTATATTGGGGACAAGCAGGATACGTTCACTCAATACAGTGAAGCCGAGCTATATGCAGGACTGGAAAACCGAAATGAACAGCCGTACTATTACTCCATTAGTCCACTTTCAACAGAGGGAGCTGCCAAGTATGTTTTGTTGAAGATTCCGCGTGACTTGGTCAGTGTGCGAATTAATGATAATCAACTGATTACCAATTTGAAGCATCCATTATCGTTTTACATTATGATCGGGATCGGGTTGGTCTTGCTGCTGATATTTGTATACAGCTATTGGGTCGCCCGGCGAATCAAAAAACCGCTAAGTATTCTCTCTCTAGGTCTTACCCAGATGATCCAGGGGAATTATAGTACACGCATGTCCATCTCGGCAGAGAGGGAATTTGTCCAGATTGGTGAAACCTTCAATTATATGGCGGACGTCATTGAGAATACATCTGCGGAGAAACGTTATGCCGAAGAGAGCAAGCAGCGACTGATTGTGGATCTGTCACATGATCTCAAGACCCCTATCACGAGTATTCAGGGATACGCCCAGGCTTTGGTGGAAGGGCGAGGGGAAGACAAGGACAGGCAGCAGCGATATCTGGGGTATATTTATAACAAGTCCGTTCAGGTCGCGCGCATGATTCAGAATATGCTGGAATTGCTCAAAGTGGATTCACCTGACTTCCGTATGCACATTCAACAGCGGGAAATCGGCGAATTTGTACGTGAGATTATGGCCGACACGTATGGCGAGATTGAGCAGAACCACTTTGGCCTGCATGTGCTCGTGCCTGATGAAGAGATCTATGCAAGGTATGATCCGGAACTGTTGTCCCGAGTAATTCAGAACCTGATTACAAACGCCTTGTCCTACAACCCGCGGGGCACGGAACTGCGTGTGGAGTTGATTTCACTGGATAACCATGTGGTTATTGAGGTTGCTGATACAGGTGTGGGTATCCCTCAGGAGTTGTGGGCAACCATCTTTGATCCATTTGTGCGAGGGGATGAAGCGCGCACGGGAACCGGAGGGACTGGACTTGGACTTGCGATTGCGCGGCGAAACACCGAGAAAATGGGTGGACGGTTAACACTTTCCCGGCGTGGGAGGGAGACGACCGTGTTCACTATACAGATTCCGAAATAAAGAACCGACATAAAGGATAAGGTTGACATAAACTTTCTGTCATGCTGATCACATTACAAAATGCTCATATAGAAAAGGTTAAGTGGAGGGGAAACTTTTTGTTCAAAGTAAATTCGTTTGTACGTTTCAGTATTGCGTTGGCATTGGTACTGATTAATATCTATCTGTTATCACGTGTCAGCTTTATTTTCCAACCACTTGTTACCATGATTACAGTGATTACCGTGCCGATGATGTTGTCCGTATTTTTTTATTATCTGCTGCGGCCACTCGTCAATTATATGGAGAAAAAGAAACTAAATCGCACACTTAGCATTTTACTGATCTATCTGGTGTTTGGTATACTGTTCGCCCTGTTTATTATAGGATTATGGCCTTCACTCCGCGAGCAGTTGATCAACCTGGTAGAAAACGCACCAAATTTAATCAATTCACTGAGTATGCAGCTCAAAGAGCTGGAACAGAACGGTGTCATTACGGCTTTGTTCCCGGAAGGGTCGACTCCGTTTTCGCAGATTACGGATTACATTAACAAAGGCTTCACCTTTGTAACGAACTATGTGAGTGGATTCTTCTCACTTATCTCAAGCTTTGCGATTGTTCTGTTCACCTTCCCGATCATTTTGTTTTATATGCTGAAGCAGGGAGAGAAATTCGGTCGTAAGCTCGTGCACATTGCACCAAAACGCTTCCAAAAAGACAGCCGTGAAGTAGTACTTGAAATCGATCAGGCGTTAAGCGGTTTTATCGTGGGACGAGTTCTCGTGAATCTGGCTCTGGGCGTGCTGATGTATATCGGTTTCCTGATCATTGGTCTCCCATATGCACTGCTGTTAACTGTAATTGCGGTCATTATGAACTTTGTTCCGTTTATCGGGGCGATCCTGTCTTCCGTTCCTATTGTCATTATGGGACTGGTGGTATCCCCTTCGGTTGCGATCTGGTCACTCATTATTATTCTGGTAGCGCAGCAAATTCAAGATAATCTGGTTGCACCGTATGTATTCGGCAAAAAACTCGATATTCATCCGCTTACGACCATTATATTGGTGCTGGGTGCAGGAGATCTGGGCGGCATTATTGCTATTCTGATTATCATCCCTGTCTACATGATCGTTAAAATTATTTTGGTTCGAATCTATCAGCTATTCTTCAAGGGCAAATGGCAGAATGCTTAAACATTTATAAATTATATAGAAGGAGTGGAAATCATGTCTGAAATCATCCCACAACCATACACTGAACCTGAGTATATTGAGCCACAATATGTTCAAATGGGCGCCATTCATATTTCCAACGATGTAGTATCCAAAATTGTCGGCATGGCCGCTCAGACTACAGACGGAATATCCTCCATGTCTGTTGGTCTTACCGAAGGAATCGCCAAGAGCATCAGCGGAAAGAGCTTGCAAAAAGGGATTGACGTTGCGATAAAAGATGACCAGGCATCTATCCAACTGCGAATCAATGTTCAATATGGTAGCAAGATGCATGAAGTCTGTCAGGAACTTCAACATAATGTGCAGCAAGCTGTAGAGCAATTAACAGGCATTATGGTAAATGAAATTAAAGTACAAGTGGTAGGCGTGACCATGCAGGAGCAGGTTTAAAGCAGAACGAGCAGAACGAATGGAATTCAGCCCTAAACAGGTGGTCATATCCTGTGTAAAAATACAAAAACAGCACTATCCCATTAGCTGCATAAATGGGAAGGTGCTGTTTTGTGTTTGCGATAATACGTAGGGGCTTCGCCCATGACTTTTTTGAACATTTTCGAGAAAAGCAGCTGATCGGCATATCCAACGGAACGGGAGATATCCCCAATGGTCAGAGCCGGGTCCAGCGTCAGCTCAGCCGCCCTGCGCATTCGGTAATTGACCAGATAAGACTGAATGCTGGTGCCCATCTTGTCTTTGAAGAGGGAACACAAGTAACTGCGCTGCAAGCCAACATGAGACGCAATGGACTGTACTGTTATGGTATTGGCATAATTAATCTCAATGAAATCCATCACCTGAGTGACATAGGTTTCTTTCGAATAGTCCTGGAACGGAATAGGTCTGTCCTCACTGGCTCGATCAATCAAAATGGAGAAAAACTGAAAGAGCAATCCCGTCATGCTGATCTCCCATCCCTTATGGGTGTTGCGAGAGCTAATCATGCGGTGCAGACAGGAGCGCATCTCGTCATCCTCATTGCCCATCTCAAAGATCGGATGGTGCTCAGACAGGCAAGCCTGCTGCAATAACGAAGGGCAGGTGCTTCCTTGGAAAGCAACCCAGCTATACTCCCACGGATCATTCTGATCTGCTTGATAATGAACGACAGAATGGGGGACGATGAGAAATCCCTGGCCTTTGCGCAGCGTAACCTTTTTACCTCCGACTTCGAATGTACCTTTGCCGTCCAAAATGTAATGGATTTTGTAATAGTCCCGCATGGCCGGGCCGAAATGGTGACCGGGTGCGCAAGCTTCTGTGCCGTAATGAAGGAGCTGCAGCTCCTGAAAATGATTGTTTTTGCACATATACGTAATCAAGGCTATTCACTCCTGTTTTGAGGTCGTTATACCTTGCATTTTAACATATAAAAGGTGAAAAGGGATCGTTTTATGAATATCATTTGATGAAGATACCAATCATTTTTCCATATCGTTGTAGTGAAATGCCATATCGTTTTATACTGAAAGTGTCTAAGATGAAAGGGTATTCAATAACTTTTACAGGAAAAGAGAGATTAACTATGCCTTATACAGCGAGTGAACAACGATACAGTGAAATGAAGTATGCACGCTCTGGCAAAACCGGAATCAAGCTGCCGCAAATTGCCCTTGGCTTATGGCAGAACTTCGGTGGAAACCGAACCCTGGATATTCAGGAAGAGATGATTTTGCGGGCATTCGATCTGGGAATTAACCATTTCGACTTGGCAAACAACTATGGGCCACCTCCAGGATCAGCCGAAGAAAATTTTGGTGTCATTCTTAAAAAACATCTGCGTCCTTATCGCGACGAACTGCTCATCTCAACCAAGGCAGGTTATCATATGTGGAACGGTCCATACGGCGAATGGGGTTCCCGCAAAAACCTGATTGCCAGTCTGGACCAAAGTCTCAGCCGGATGGGACTGGATTACGTAGATATTTTCTATCATCACCGCCCAGATCCAGAGACACCGCTCGAAGAAACGATGACTGCGCTGGATCATATCGTTAGACAGGGGAAAGCTCTGTATGTAGGCTTGTCCAACTATGATGCTGAACAGACTAAGGAAGCAGTTACTATTTTGCGCCGTCTCGGTACACCTTGTCTGGTTCACCAGCCAAATTATTCGATGCTGCATCGCTGGGTTGAGGATGGATTGCAGGATGTGCTGGATGAGCATGGCGTAGGATCGATCGCCTTCTGTCCGCTTGGCCGCGGTCAGTTGACGAATAAATATGTGGACAAGATCAAGGAAGAGCGTGCCAATCCAACAGGCAATTTGAGAAAAGAAGCCTATACTGATGAACGGATTGCCAAGTTCGAAGCACTTCAGGCTGTTGCCGAACGTAGAGGTCAAACGATCTCCCAGTTGGCGCTGAACTGGATTTTGCGTGGCAACCGAGTTACTTCCGCTCTGATCGGCGCAAGCCGTGTGTCCCAGATCGAAGAAAACGTAGCCGCCCTTCAGGCACCAGACCTGACGACGGAAGAGCTGAATGAAATCGAAAGCATCTTGGATGGCATCGGCAACTACGCTTGGTAAACTTGTAACGGAAAGATACGACTATGTAGATTCAGAGTCATGTCTACAATGATTAAATCAATCTATATTTTATAGATATGTTGGGATAACTAAGGTGTCTTCCTGTAGTCGGGAGGACACTTTTTTGTCTTACTTATCTTCTTTATATGTAGATATAAACCTTTTAGAGCTTCGTCTTAATTGACCTATGTTTATTTTTTTCTTAAACTATTTCATATCATAGCACCAGGTCCTAGGATTTAGGGTATAATATATAGATGCTATACATTTGAAATATGAAGGAGAGGCTCCATTTGAATTTTCAACAGTGGATTTCGCCTGAAACCTATAACCTGACATCCGAGATGGAGAATCACCCGTCGGATCGGGTTGCGCTTAGATGGCTAAGCGATCATAAAGAATTGGAAGAGATCACTTATGGTGAGTTATTGAAGCAGGCAAATCGTCTTGCTGGAGGCTTGCGAGATCTTGGTTTGGAGAAGGGCGACCGGGTGCTGGTCATGGTACCACGCCGAATTATTGCCTATGTCATATACATTGCCTGCCTGAAACTGGGCATTGCTGTTATTCCTTCTTCCGAGATGCTGCGTGCGAAAGATCTGGAGTATCGTCTTCGCCATTCGGAGGCCCGGGCTGTCATTGTCTGGTCCCAGACTACTGCTGAAGTTGAAAAGATAGATGCAGATCTGCCAGCATTGGCACACCGCATCGTTGCATCACCAAATGGTGATAATAGCGTACCTGGAGAAGGCTGGGTCAACGTACACCGGTTAATGCAAGGCCAATCCGATGCGATGGCTGCGGTGGAAACACATCGTGACGATATGGCCATTCTCGCATATACCTCCGGTACGACCGGGAATCCAAAAGGCGTAGTACATAGTCATGGTTGGGGTTATGCCCATTTGCGGATTGCTTCATCGTTATGGCTGGATATTCAGCCTTCGGATACGGTATGGGCAACGGCAGCACCTGGATGGCAAAAATGGATCTGGAGTCCGTTTCTGTCCGTACTCGGAAGAGGGGCGACCGGACTGGTCTATAATGGATCATTCCAACCGAAGCGGTATCTGGAACTGATGCAGGAGCACCAGATCAATGTCCTGTGCTGTACGCCTACAGAATATCGTTTAATGGCCAAAGCAGACGATCTGGGTCAGCATGATCTGTCCGCACTGCGCAGTGCCGTGTCTGCCGGTGAGCCGTTGAATCAGGAAGTGATTGAAATTTTCCAGCGTCACTTTGACCTGACGATCCGGGACGGATATGGACAAACCGAGAGCACGCTGCTGATCGGCAGTTTGAAGGATGCTCCCGTACGAATTGGTTCCATGGGGCAGTCCATTACACCAGGCCTCATTGAAATCATCAACGAAGAAGGACAACCTGTACCTGCTGGTGAAGTAGGAGATATCGCAGTGCATAAGGATATGCCAGCCTTGTTCCGTGCCTATTACCAGGATGAGGGCCGAAAGGAAGCGAATCAGCGCGGGGATTATTTTGTAACAGGTGACCGCGCACGAAAAGACGAAGAAGGCTACTTCTGGTTTGAAGGCCGCAGTGATGATATCATTATCAGTTCAGGTTACACGATTGGACCGTTCGAGGTGGAAGAAGCGCTGATGAAACACGCCAGCGTGAAGGAATGTGCCGTTGTGGCAAGTCCCGATGAGATCCGTGGTAACGTAGTGAAAGCATTTGTTGTGCTGAGAGACGAGTCTCTTGCATCACCAGAACTGGCGCGTGAACTGCAAAACCATGTGAAGGAATGGACAGCACCTTACAAATATCCACGCAAAATCGAGTTTGTAGCCGATCTGCCGAAAACAAACTCCGGTAAAATCCGCCGCATCGAGCTACGTGAGCAAGAAAAACGCAAGGTTTAAATCAATTTTGCAGCAATAGTCATTCAAATATGAATCAGGAGTGAACACAACCATGAGTAATTTTGAACAAACCTTTGAAAAATCGTTGGAACAATACGCAGAGCTGGTTGTCAAAGTCGGCGTAAATATTCAGAAGGGACAGGATCTGCTCGTAACGGCACCCATCGAAACATTGGAATTCACCCGTCTGATCGTGCAAAAAGCGTATGCGGCTGGCGCCAAGTATGTACAGGTTGATTTTGATGACGACGATATTACACGCAGTCGTTTTGAACATGGCTCTGATGACAGCTTCGATTATTACCCGGCTTGGAAGGCGGAAATGATGGAGAAGTTTGCCAAAGCAGGCGGCGCTACCCTCACGATCAAAGTACCTGACCCTGAATTGTACAAAGGTATCAATTCCGACAACGTTTCGCGTGCAACCAAAGCGGCGGCTCATGCACGTCGCGGATATTCGAAATATACGCGTAACCACGAAATTAGCTGGTGTCTGATCAAAGCGCCAACCAAGGCGTGGGCGAACAAAGTGTTTGCCGACATTCCAGAGGAAGATCGGATCAACGTCATGTGGGAAACCATCTTCAAAATGAACCGTGTCGATGGTGGAGACGCAGTACAAAACTGGAAAAAACATCTGGACACCCTGAATGCCATGAGTGATTTGCTGAACAAGAAAAACTATAAAAGCCTGCACTACCGCGCACCAGGTACAGATTTGAAAATTGAGCTCGTGAACAATCATATCTGGGGAGGCGGCGGTAGCGAAAACAAGCAAGGTGTGTATACCGTTGCGAACATGCCGACAGAAGAAGTGTTTACGATGCCGAAGCGCAGCGGAGTCAATGGATTTGTCAGCAGCACGATGCCGCTGAACCTGAATGGACAGCTGGTGGACCAGATGAGAATTACGTTCAAGGATGGACAGGTCGTTGCTTTTACAGCAGCTTCCGGCGAAGAGCATCTGAAAAACCTGTTTGCCACCGATGAAGGTGCACGCTATCTTGGTGAAGTGGCGTTGGTGCCGCATGATTCCCCAATTTCCAACTTGAATCGTATTTTCTATAATACCGGCATAGATGAGAATGCATCCTGTCACCTGGCTGTCGGAAGTGCATATCCATTCAACATGAAGGATGGTACGATGATGTCTAACGAGGAATTGCTGAAACATGAATGTAACGTCAGTCTGACCCATGTGGACTTTATGATTGGCTCCGCAGAGCTCGACATCGATGGCGAGTTGCAGGATGGTACAGTGGAACCTGTATTCCGCAAAGGGAACTGGGCATTTTAATTGATCAAAAAACGGCAATAAGTAATAAGCAATAAGTAAAGGCGACTTCAACGTTGAAGTCGCTTTTTTTTTTGTTTTTGGCATCCACAGCTATAGATCATTTAAAGCGGCTTAACCGGTACGCATATTTCGCAAAAATCCAGAAGAAGCAGATCACCCGCATACCTTTCCAAAATGGGTTTGTTGTCCATGATATAACCATTGCTCTGCAAATACGGGAAGATCTCTGTCCAGGCTTGCTTCACATCTTCTGCTGTGTGTTTGACTTTGCAAACCAGATATTGCCCGCCAGGAAACTCAGCTTCTTCAAGTTGGGGAATTGACTCATCCAGGCCATAATCCTCCGATATGACAATACAAGCATCATACCTGCATTGAGAGGGGAGGGTGGTCTCCGGGTTATCCTGCGGAATGCCGAACAAGATGGTCGACCCCGTAAGCAGGTTTTTGGGTCTGGCCCAGGTCTTTAACGTCTCCATCGCGTGGCTGTTGGCGGGACCATACGGACCCACTTGTCGTACATAAGCAATCCGGGATGTTGGCAGGTTTTCGATGTGAAATTCCATTGGCATTCATTCCTTTCGTTACGGTTATGGGGTACATCTCGAATGCTATCATGGTATAAAAAAATATTCATATGTATTTTGGGATAAAGATTGGTTAGTTTGACATGTGATTTCTTTATTTTCGTAAAATAGGAAAGAGGCCGATGATCTAATCATCGACCTCTCTTTTGTAATGGAATCAGTGAAAAGTTATGGATGTCATATTCCCAAGTTATTCGGCATGCATCTTGTTGAAGCTGACATATTCGTTAATCGGTTTGCGGTATCCCCGCGGACGTTGTTTAGCGTCTGATTTTTTGCCAATTGTAATTAGCATAGCAGGTACATAATGGTCGGGAATATCCAAGCTACGTTGCAACTCTTCAGCGTCGAAGCCAATCATGGGGCAGGTGTCCCAACCACGATCTTGAGCGATCAGCATCAATTGCATCGCTGACAGACTGGCATTACGAATTGCATCCTCCCGCTGGAAGAACCTTCCCCGCGTTTCGTAAAATTCGGTGACGCTCTGCGATTCTTGCTCGTATTGGAACGGAGTAAGCACACCAAGGTTCAGCAGGCCCTCATTAATCGTGCGGATGTGATGGTGTGCGTTGACATCGCCGAGGACAACAATGACTGCAGAGGCGGTTTTAACTTTATATTGCTGTGAAGCTTCATAGACTTTTTCTTTCTGAGCCGGGTCCGTCAGCACAAGATAGTGCGTATGCTGGAGGTTAAAGGCGGATGGTGCGAATTTGTTCAGGG
Source organism: Paenibacillus sp. NPDC057886 (assembly GCF_042796655.1). Classification (NCBI taxonomy): domain Bacteria; kingdom Bacillati; phylum Bacillota; class Bacilli; order Caryophanales; family Paenibacillaceae; genus Paenibacillus; species Paenibacillus sp. NPDC057886. The sequence goes on from NZ_JBHVMZ010000001.1 coordinate 878,569, forward strand.
CAAACATTTCTTGCAGTTCCGACTCTGGAATCTCAATTCCTTCTTCAAAAATAATGGCCGATCTGCGGTTTTTGACCAGATTCTCCAATTCACTCATGGTAGTTTCCCTCGCTTATGTATGGTTTATAAACTGACTATAACACACTAAGTTACTTTATGTAAGTATTATTTTTGAATAAGACAAGATCTGCCTGCCATACGATAAAATAAAACAGAAGAGGTGATTCATGAAAACATTCATCACAAGGTACAGGGCTCGGAAGTCGCGAAATGAATTTCAGGTATACATCATCGAATCTTCTACGCTAAAACGTTTTTTGGTGGTGGAGATGGTACTGGGTACCCTCGCGTACAATGTTGCACTTTATTGGTTTCATAATGCACTTCTTGCTGGCGTTGGTTCCTGGGCCGGAACGGAAAGCGTGAAGAGGCTGCCAGTCGTTTTCAGAAAAATAGTAGGTCCTTAATCTATGACAAAGTGCTATTTGCCGCTGGGTTATGTAGGTGTAGATGTGATGCAGGAATGAAAGGCCCGATTTCGGGCCTCGTCCTGTATAGTTCATTTGTGCGTTTACATACTATAGTCATCTGAGAGCGGAATGAATACCTTTTATCATCAGATTTCTACTGTTTATTTGGCGCGCTCAAAGTATTGCTCGAGTGTAAGATTCTGGCTTGTAATTTCCCCAGCAATATATACACCAACATAACGCACATGCCATGGTTCATAAGAGTAGCCTGTCAGTTTCTCCTGATCTTTACCATAACGAATGATAAATCCGTATTTATGTGCATTGGTTTTCAGCCATTTGCCTTCCTTGGTGTTTCCAAAACTTTGTTGTAAATCATATCCCGCTGATGCGCTGGAGATATCCATTGCAAGACCCGTCTGATGTTCACTTTGTCCAGGACGAGCACTGGTTTTATTAGCAACGGCTTCGCCTTTGATACTCGCATTACGGTCAAAAATGGATTTTTGGGTGGCATAAGAGCGATAACCAGACACGGCTTTGATATCAATGCCGTCTTTTTTTGCTGCTGCGAACAAGTTCTCGATTGCTGTAGCAGCCACTTTACGCATTTGCTTTTTCGGACTGGAGCCGGAGAAGCTGAATGGAATGTTAGGAACAACCAAATCTTGAGGGGCATAGGTTGAAGGCAAGTTTCTCTTTTTATTCACTAGCACAACCGTGCTTGCTAGATTCGTTACCGTTGCCAGACCGCTGCTGCTCGTTTTGATTGTGCGTCCAGGTGCATTATCGTGCAGGAATTGAGTGAAGCTGGAACTGGCAGCAGATGCGACCGGGTTAAGCACCTTAGTAAAGGGCAGCGTTGTGAATGCTGAGCCTGCTACGACAGAACCTATGAGTATCGTGGATACGATGGATTTACGTGTAAAAGATTTCATGATGTGTGTTCCTCCTCGGGTTATATCAATCTCGTGCTTTGCTATATACCGAGTATACTAGAGGATTATATCCATAGGTTCTCCAATTGTTTCCGAATTGTAAACAAAGTTTGCGAGATTCATAGCTTTTAATTGTCTGACGAGAAAAAGAGCAAAAAAAAGACTCTGCACCTTGAGTGCAAAGTCTTTTTGTGTACATACAGGTGAATCAAATCCTCATCATTTCAGCAACGGAGCTTCGGATTACAGCTCGCACGAAACAGAATTGCCGGAGCTTCCAGCAGCCACTGCGCGGGCATCACGAACACGGACATTGCTGCTAAGTACGCCGGAATCACTGCTTAATTTGAAGGAAGGATAGTTGGGTTCCGTGTCCAGCTTCATGTGCTGCTCCAGATTTAACTGTTGTTTCGGATCGACATAGAACGGCACCAGATTGGTTTCAATTTGCACATCCAGAGCTTCGGGTTCATCCACAATCAGTATGGCGATAATTCCGTTACAGCCACAACCTTCCATGTCATAGATCACTTTGAAATAACCGGGCTGATCATTCAGGCTTTCAGTTAATCGCGCAGCAGCCAAATCTGTAATTTGAATATGCATATCGCTACACTCCTTTATATGTTGGCATGATCGTAATAGTAAATGGATTAATTCAACTTCTATTGTCATTATACCACTTTGGCAAAAATCAAAGCATTTATTTTCTTGACTGATCAGTCTGGAAAAGTGTATTCTTGACTTAATCAAGCGGGAGGTGAGGTCTGAAATTGGGAAGAGCCAAGGAATTTGACACCGAAAGTGTTCTAAGAAAAGCCACGGCTGTATTTGGAGCCTATGGTTATGAAGGTACTTCGTTGACCGTACTGCTGAATGAGCTTGGTATTGCACGTCAAAGTTTGTATGACACCTATGGAACCAAGCATGATTTATTTGTCTCTGCCCTGAAATTTTATATTCAGCAGAAAACAGAGGCGGGTATTCGGCTGTTGAATGAATGCACGAGTGTACGGCAGGGGATGGAACAGCTTTTCAACGAAGCCGTTAACGTATTGACGGACGAGCAGCGTCGCAATGAATGTTTTATCATCAATAGCGCCGTCGAACAGGCACCCCAAAATCATGAAATTGCCGACTTTATTCAAGCCAACAACAAGCGAATGGAAGATATTTTTCTTGCGGCGCTTATCCGTGGGCATAAAAACGGTGAATTTAACCATGCCGAGGATGAATTGCCCGGTATTGCCCGTTTTCTGAATTATTCCCGCCTGTCATTGACCTTCACAGCCAAGAGCGGTGCCAGTACAGAAGTGCTGCGGGAGCTAGTGCGTACAACATTAAGAGTATTGAATTAATGGCAGTATATGAGCAAAGATTCTTGTTGGATTTTTGAAAATGAACGCTTAGGGCGTTTATTTTTTCACTATTTTAGACTGATCAGTCTGGAAAATGAACACAAAGCAAACCGAAGGAGGAAATGAAAATGATCAACGATAAACCTTTAACACTGATTACGGGAGCGAATGGAAAGACAGGAAGCCGCGTTGCGGCCATGCTTCAGAAGCACCAATATCCGGTGCGTTTGGCAGGGAGAAAAAAACCATTTTCTTCTGATTCTGCCGACAACTATGTCTATTTTGATTGGTATGATTCAACCACTTATGGTTCAGCGCTGAAAAATGTGGATCATGTATACCTTGTCGTGCCAGTCATGGATATGAACCCGGAAGCCGTAATGATTCCGTTCATCAAGGAAGCCTTATGGAGCGGCGTTAAACGATTCGTCTTGCTTGGCAGTGCTTCCGTGGATGAAGACGGACCTATATTTGGCAAAGTACATCAAAGTCTGAAGGAGCTTGCTCCCGAGTGGACTGTACTACAGCCTTCCTATTTTATGGAGAACTTTACAGAGGGACCGCATCGGGAGACGATGAAGCAGTTCGGTAAAATCTACAGTGCTGCTGGTGACGGTAAAATTGGTTTTGTCAGCGCAAATGATATCGCAGCAGTGGCCTTCCATGCTCTGATAGATGTTGTCCCCCATAATACAGCTCATATCATTACGGGGCCGGAGACATTGTCTTATGGGCAGGCTGCTGGCATGTTCAGTCGTTTACTGGATCAGCCCATACAGCATGAATCTTTGTCCGATGAAGAATTGAGGAACAGCCTGATTCAGGCGGGAATGTCGGAAGACTACGCCACAGCTCTGGCAGGACTGGATGTATTCATCCGGGAGGAAGGCAGAGAAGATCAAACGACGGAGACGGTGTTGAAAGTCACAGGTCAAGGCCCGGTTTCTCTGGAGCAATTTATTAGGCAGCATATGCAATGAGGGAAATGATATAAGAATTATTATAAAAATATTGGAAGCTAATCCTGCTGAATAACAAGAAGACGGTGCCTGACGGACCGTCTTTTTTTGTTGATTGTTCAACCTTTAGAGGTATTCGTCCATATCCCGATTCCCACAGAAACAACAATATCGAAGTCCAGTACGGTGATTATATGTGTACGCTTTTGGGGAAATAGATGAGAATGAATGTTTGATAAAAGGAGAGAAGAGAACGGATGATTCAGTTCGAAAATGTATCCAAGCAATACCCTGACGGAACCCATGCTCTGCGTCAGGTTAACCTCAATATTAATAAGGGAGAGCTGTTCGTCATGATTGGTCCGAGCGGTTGCGGCAAAACCACAATGCTCAAAATGATCAATATGATCAATCGCCTGATCGAGCGGACAGATGGAACCGTACGAATTAATGGACGGCCTATCGATGAATATAACATTCATGAATTGCGCTGGAATATCGGATATGTGCTGCAACAGATTGCACTGTTCCCACATATGACAATTGCCGAAAATATTGCGGTTGTTCCTGAACTCCGAAAGTGGAAGTCAGGGCAAATCAAGGAGCGCGTACATAAGAACGGGGTGAAGCACATGAGTAGATTTACGGAGGTGTTCAGCGAGCGCAAAGGACAGTTATTGTCCGCACTCCTTGAGCATATTCAGATCTCATTTATCGCATTGTTCTTTGCCGTTATGATCGCTATCCCGCTTGGTATTTATCTGACACGCAAGCCAGGAGTGGCTGAGCCGATTATTGGGGTTACGGCCGTATTGCAAACGATCCCGTCTCTGGCTCTACTCGGACTGCTCATTCCGTTATTCGGCATCGGTACACTTCCTGCAATCATAGCGCTGGTGGTGTATGCCTTGCTTCCGGTACTCCGCAACACGTATACGGGCATATCGTATGTACAAATTGCTGATTGAAAAAGATACCGATCGGAAGGTTGAATTAAAACCAGGATTGGGGAAAACCGCATTTCTGTTCAATGCACTTAAATCGGGTGATATTGATATTTATCCAGAATTTACGGGTACCGCCATATCGGAATTTATGAAAAAAACCGCAGTTAGCACTGATCGCACAGAAGTGTATGAACAAGCAAGAGACGGGATGTTGAGCCAGTTCAATATGGTTCTTCTGAACCCGATGGATTACAACAATACGTATACGTTGGCCGTGTCTCAGAAGGTTGCCGATCAGTATAATTTGAAGACTATATCGGATCTCAAGTCGGTACAGCAGCAGATCAAGGCAGGATTCACACTGGAATTCTCAGATCGGGAAGACGGATATGTTGGCATTCAGAAGAAGTATGGCATCAAATTCCCCAACGTAGCCACGATGGAACCGAAATTGCGTTATGCTGCCGTTCAGCGTGGAGATATCAATTTGCTAGATGCCTATTCCACAGACAGTGAACTGAGACAGTATAAGCTTGTTGTGTTGGAGGATGATCAGGAATTGTTCCCGCCATATCAGGGAGCGCCGATGCTCCGCAAAGAAACGACAGATCAATTTCCGCAGCTGGTGGAGGTACTGAATCAACTTGCAGATCGGATCACGGATGATGAGATGCGCCAAATGAATTACGAAGTGAACGTTAATGGAGCGAGTCCACAACAAGTTGCAACGAATTATCTGCAAAAAGCAGGGTTACTATAGCTTGATATTCACGGTTATATATGAAGAGGAGGAACCAACATGACACAACCTTATGATCTGATCGCGATTGGAACCGGGAGCGCTGCAAGCTCTGTTATATCCCGCTGCGCGGAAGCTGGATGGAAAATTGCCGTGATTGATGAACGAGGGTTTGGCGGAACCTGTGCATTACGGGGCTGTGATCCCAAAAAAGTGCTTGCAGGAGCGGCTGAACTTATCGACCGGAATGAACGAATGAAGGGCAAAGGAGTGGAAGGTAACGTCTCTATTCAGTGGTCGGAACTCATGGCGTTCAAGCGAACATTTACGGAGAGTATTCCGAGAACAAGCGAGGATAAGTTCAAGCAGGCCGGGATGCATGCGTTCCATGGCAAGGCTTCTTTCGTTGACGAAGATCACATTCGTGTTGGGGACGAAGTATTACAGGGGAAACATATTCTAATCGCAACAGGAGCGCGTCCGGCGCCATTACCTATTGATGGTGCAGAGCATCTGAAATACAGCGATGATTTTCTTGATCTGGAACAGCTGCCGGATAAAATGGTTCTGGTGGGTGGGGGTTACATTGCTTTTGAATTTGCACATATTGCGGCCAGAGCTGGTACAGAAGTCCATATTATACATCGAGGCGAAGAGCCACTGGAACAGTTTGATTCGGAACTAGTGGACCTGCTGCTGCAAAAATCCGTAGAAGTAGGCATTCACGTGCACTTGAATGCGGAAGTGAAGGCGATTCGTCAGCAGGGAAACACATATGTGGTCAGTGGAACCCGCAATGGGGCTGATCATCAATGGCAGTGTGGACTTGTCGTTCACGGAGCAGGGCGTATTCCGAATGTAGATGGGCTTGAACTGGAGAAGGGAAATGTCAGCTATACGAAAAAAGGTATCTCCGTTAATGAGTACTTGCAGAGCGAAAGCAATCCAAGAGTCTACGCGGCTGGCGATGTTACCGCAACGGAAGGTCTTCCGTTGACTCCGCTCGCAGGCCAGGAATCACGCGCAGTATCCTTGAATCTGCTTGAAGGCAATCATAACAAACCTAATTATAAAGTAATGCCCTCAATTGTATTTACCGTGCCATCTCTGGGTTCAGTAGGCCTTGATGTGGAGCAGGCCAAGAAAGAGGGCTATGAGGTGAAGGTAAATGACATGTCGAAATGGTATACTTATAAACGTACGAATGAAAAATTTGCCATGGCCAAAGTTGTAGTCGACAAGGCAACAGGGCGTATCCTGGGTGCCCATGTATTGGGTGGCAAAACAGAAGAATTGATTAACCTGTTCGCCATGGCAATTCAGTTCGATTTGACGACCGATCAGTTAAACACCATGAATTTTGCATATCCTACAGCCGCATCGGATATGGGCTCTTTATTTTAATGTGATGGTGTGGAAGGAAGGGAAGAATCATGTCAGTTAATTTTCATCGGATTCATGAAGCCGAGTGGACAACCGAACCGGTTCAGGCGCGGACAGAAGGTGACCGTCTGATTGTGGAGGCACAGGAGGGCAGTGACTTCTGGGAGAAAACATTTTATGGTTTCTGTCATCAGAATGGACATGCCATGCTTGCTCCATGGGATGGAACCAAGGCAATTGAAGTATCATTTGATCTGAGTTCATTCACGGAATTATATGATCAGGCAGGGTTAATGCTCTGGCATGGACAGGATCAATGGATCAAGGCGGGTGTTGAAGTAAATGACGGCGTGGCCCATGTAGGTGCGGTCGTAACGGATCGTTTTTCCGATTGGTCGCTTTCACCTGTACCGGACTGGGGTGGACGCATCGTTACCATTCGGGCTTCATACCATGACGAAGCCGTGGTTATTCGTGCCCGCACGGATGAGCATCCTTGGCGTACTATTCGGGTCGCGAGATTTGCCTATCCGACGAACAAGCAAGCAGGACCGTTTCTCTGTTCTCCGAAGCGTGCCGGGTTTGAGGTTGCATTTACCAAATGGAAATTGACTGAACCGGATCAGGATCTGCACACAGACCCTCCCATTGCCGATTAAGATTGGTTTTGTTTGGGAAATGTGACGCTATCGCAACAAATGAAAACAAGCAAGTCTTCCTTGGTGGAGGACTTGCTTGTTTTCGTTTGCATTAGGCAGCGCCATAGGTTAATTTATCAAGCCTACAACGGATTATGGTGGGGTTTATTTAAGTTTTGTTCACATGAAGTTGCATTGCTGCTGTAGTGAACCATCAAGATCTTATTTGCTTGAGTCAATGTCCTTGGAGTCAGATTCGATGCCATCAGCATCCTCTTCACCATCACTTGCTTCGTTCAGCTCACGCATGCGTTCCTCGTAATCATCCAGAAACCAAAGTGGGTCCATATTATCTTCTTCGCCATTATAATTGATCAAAACTTCTTCGCCGGCTTTGATATCTGTATAAGCATAGAAGTCGAAGGTGTGGTTTTCGAAGTTGATGTCATAGGTAGCATTCGGCTCGTAGGAATGGTTGATCAAACTGCCATAACCCAGCAGGATAGCCGTATGATTGGCTCCGTATTCGAATACGTAATCTTCAAGAATTGTTTTCTCAACATGTTCGTGGTCTTCATTGGGATAAGGGACAACCGGAGCTTGATGGATCAGCTGGCCTTTTGGAATGTCTACAGTCGCAAATACGCCGCGGTTAAATTCGCCATCACCCAATTTGGATTGTTTCACTTCAATCATGATTTTCACCTGATGCTCTCCAAGAGAGCTCCATTCTTATAGTAGTAAGTCGTTTAAGGAAAAATTTTAACTCATCCATACCTATAAGGCAAATGTCATTGATTTCAGATTGAGTGGATTCGGGGTCAACACGAAGGACATTTCATCGAAAAATGGTGCTAAATTTACAATAGGGCGTTGAGTTGTGCATGATATAACGCTTATAATATACAAAGAATTAAGTCTATATAGAAAAGGTGTCATGAATGAGCATATTAAATGTCGAAAAATTAAGTCATGGTTTTGGTGACCGTGCTATCTTTAACAACGTTTCTTTCCGCCTCCTGAAAGGCGAACATATTGGTCTGATCGGGGCCAATGGTGAGGGTAAATCTACCTTCATGAACATTATTACGGGCAAACTCCAGCCGGATGAAGGCAAAGTGGAGTGGTCCAAACGCATGCGTGTCGGATATTTGGATCAGCATGCTGTGCTGAGCAAGGGACAATCCATTCGTGATGTCCTTCGTGGAGCATTCCAGTATTTGTTTGACATGGAACAAGAAATGAATGATATGTACGGCAAGATGGGCGATGTAACTCCGGAGGAATTGGAACAGCTTCTGGAGGATGTAGGTACGATTCAGGATACGCTGACTAACCAGGATTTCTACATGATCGATGCCAAAGTCGACGAGACAGCACGCGGTCTGGGTCTAACCGATATCGGTCTGGACAAAGACGTTAACGACCTTAGTGGTGGACAACGTACGAAGGTATTGCTCGCCAAGCTGCTGCTTGAAAAACCGGATATTCTGCTCCTGGATGAGCCTACGAACTATCTGGATGAATTGCATATCGAATGGCTGAAACGCTATTTGCAGGAATATGAGAATGCCTTTATTCTGATCTCGCATGATATCCCGTTCCTGAACAGTGTAATTAACTTGATCTATCATATGGAAAATCAAGATCTCACCCGCTATGTGGGCGATTATAGTCATTTCCAGGAAGTTCATGAGATGAAAAAACAGCAGCTGGAGTCGGCGTATAAGCGCCAACAACAGGAAATTGCCGATCTTAAGGACTTTGTGGCCCGGAACAAGGCAAGTGTGGCTACGCGCAACATGGCGATGTCCAGACAGAAGAAGCTGGACAAGATGGATGTCATCGAAATCGCCAAGGAAAAACCGAAACCACAGTTTAACTTCCGTGATGCAAGAACGTCCGGCAAGCTCATTTTCGAAACAAAAGGCCTTGTCATTGGATACAATGAGCCATTGTCGAGACCACTGGACCTGCGCATGGAGCGTGGGCAGAAGATCGCCCTTGTGGGTGCGAACGGTATTGGTAAAACGACGCTGATGCGCAGCATTCTGGGCGAGATTCAGGCTTTGGAAGGTACCGTTCAGCGCGGTGAACATCTGGAGATTGGATATTTCCAACAAGAGATGAAGGATGCGAATTATAATACTTGTATTGAAGAGATCTGGCAGGAGTTCCCTTCCTATACCCAATTTGAAGTGCGTGCTGCACTCGCAAAATGTGGACTGACGACCAAGCATATTGAGAGCAAGGTCGCGGTACTGAGCGGTGGCGAGAAAGCCAAAGTGCGTCTCTGCAAACTGATCAATAACGAAACAAATCTGCTCGTACTCGATGAGCCGACGAACCATTTGGACGTTGATGCGAAGGATGAGTTGAAACGCGCACTCAAAGCATACAAAGGCAGCATTCTGCTGATCTCGCACGAACCTGAATTCTATCGTGATGTGGTTACGGAGACATGGAACTGTGAGTCGTGGACAACGAAGGTATTTTAAAGTAAGATGAGCGAGTTTGCGAACAAACTCGAACGGTGATACAAGGCGCGTATTTTGCTTGCATAGCAGGCAGAATACGCGTTTTTTTGCATGTTACAGCGAAAAATGTCCGAGCTGAGTTAATGGTTGACAGCTTCAAATACGTAATCATATAATTCGAGAAAGCGATTACATTTATATAATATAAACCTGTTTCACGACATAGGGGCAAAGAAGACGAGGTATTCCGTTTTGGTAACATTGCACTTAGGAGAGAAGACGGGTCTTTTTTTGCTCCATAATGAAACCGGTTTCATTAAAAAAGGGAGGTGGAGCGCACTTTTTTACCGCATGCTCACTGCTGAGGACAGGCCGGATAACAACACCGCCTTCAAGAACCATGCTTTCATCTTCCAAGTCAAAGGAGAGAATGAACATTGGATAAACTCAGGAAACCCTTGATATTCATGTTATCTGCTACGTTGGTATTGTCTTCAGGACCGTTGATGTTACCAAGCCATGCATATGCCGATGCGGATAGAATGCCTGCCACGTTGTTGCAAGACGATTTTTCTGACGGGGATTACACGGCATCGCCAGTGTGGGACGTAAGCTCAGGTAGTTGGGCGGTAATGGCGGACCCGACGGATGCGTCCAACTCCACACTTTTTCAGAGCGATACTGGGGAAGGCATCATTTCAACAGGAGACGTCATGTCTGACATGACGGTCTCCATGCGTTTTTACACGGGGAGCGGTCAGGGATTTCCGGGAATTTTATCGCGGTTTCAGGATAAGAACAACTTTTATTATTTTCAAATGCAGGCCCCTAACAATAAACTTGTCTTTTCCAAGCGGGTGAACGGAACAGATACGACGTTGAAATCGGTGGACTATGCGTTGGCCAAAAATACGTGGTATACGCTCAAAATGGTGCTGTCGGGTTCTTCCATTCGCGGGTACATCGCCGAAAACGGTTCGGATCGGTTGGTATTCGATTTGGTCGATACTACATACGGGTCGGGTACAGTTGGCATTCGGAATAAGTGGCAGTCGGTACATATAGATGACGTTATCATTGCCGAGCAGCCGCCAGGGAACGATCTTCTACTCTCCAACGATGAACAGACGGCGTCTTCGGTTTCACTGCAATGGACCGAGGCAGTAGGTGCAACGAGCTATTACCTGTACCGTTCCTCTACGCCTGAAAGTGGGTATTCCCTGATTACCAACACCGAGTCTTTGGGTTACGTGGATGAGGGATTAAGTCCGGAAATGGTGTATTATTACAAGCTCGCCTATGAATACGGGGGGATGACCGAATCGTTATGGTCTGCGCCGCTGGAGGTTCGGACGACAGCCGTTGCTCCACAGGCTCCAGGCGAATTGAAGGCTTTGGCACTCGATGCCACGAGCGTGAAGCTGTCCTGGCCGGCCGTGGACAAGGCGACTGGTTATCGCGTGGCTCGGGCCGAAGCTGGTAGTGACCAATACGAGCAGGTGTACGAAGGTACGGGGCTCAGTTACACGGATCAGGGGCTTGAGCCCGGCTACAGCTATCGCGTAACGGCTTTTAATGCTGCCGGAGAATCTGCGTTCACCGTTGCAGAGGCCAACACGTACTCGATTGATTCCCCAGCAGGATTTGCAGCTACGGCTGTAACGGATACGTCGATTTCCCTGGGGTGGAACGAACTTCCTGGATCTGATGTAACATATACGGTGTCCCGTGCAACCAGTGCTGGGGGTACGTATCAGCAGGTGTACAGTGGCAATGAAAGCACGTTTATTGATAGTGGCCTGACGATGGGCACGGGGTATTTTTACATGATCCAGGCTACCGTGGACGACGTCGTTTCCCCGGCATCTGCACCGCTGGGCGTTTCCACCATCCGCACGAGCTTTACGCCGGGGCAGTTATGGCCGGATCAGGGTGGCAAGCCGATTGACGCACATGGCGCAGGATTTTTCTACGATGAACAGACTGAAAAGTATTATTGGTACGGTGAATACCATACGGGCGGATGGCCAGCTGTTGGCGTGCGCGTGTATTCTTCCAAGGACCTGCTGAACTGGACAGATGAAGGCATGGCACTGACGATGATTCAATCGATGGATGATTTCGACAAGAACCCGTTGATCGCCAAGTTGTATGAAGGTCGTGACGACAAGGTGGACATTTGGGCCGATATCCGTAAAGGCCGGATCATTGAACGACCGAAGGTCATCTATAACGACAAAACGAAAAAATACGTGATGTGGGCCCACATGGACGGAGACAAGGACCCCTATAACGATAATGCGAACTACGGTAAAGCGCGAGCCGGCTACGCGATCAGTGACTCCCCGACAGGGCCTTTCGTGTATCAGAAGAGTTACCGGATGGATAGAACTCCAGAAGGGGAGAAAGATTACTTCCCAAGCGATCGGGGCATGGCACGTGACATGACGTTGTTCAAGGACGACGATGGTACGGCATATCTGATCTACTCCAGTGAGGAAAACCTGACGCTGTATATCTCCAAACTGAATGAGGACTACAGTGACGTAACAGGGTGGCATAAGGAAGGACGAACGGATGACAAAGGCAATCCGGTGCGTGATTCCACCTATCAGGCGGAAAACGGCGTCGATTATGTGCGGGTGTTCCCTGGCGGACAGCGTGAAGCGCCAGCGATGTTCAAGTACCAGGGAAAATATTATATTTTGACCTCCGGCGCGTCCGGCTGGGCCCCTAACGAAAACAAAGTGACGGTGGCGGATAACATTTTTGGTCCCTGGTCAACGATGACCAATCCGTTCGTGCGCTCATTGCCGAGCGATCCCGATCCGGGTAAGGCGTTTGGCACGCAAACTACGTCGGTCATTCCAGTCGATCCGGAAAAAGGCAAGTTCATCTACGTGGGGGACACATGGAACGGTGGCAATTTCTCAAATGACGGGGCAAAATACGTATTTTTGCCGATTGAGTTCGGGATCGGATCAGACATTGCTATCAAGTGGTATTACAGTTGGACACCAGATCTGCTGAATTCGATGGGCAAGGTAGACATCGCAGATCCTCTGCCGGAGGCTGTACCACTCGGGAAAGTACCTTCCCTGCCAACGACGGTTAACGTGCGTGACGGAGGTAAGCTTGTGTCAACGCCAGCGGTATGGACGGTCGATAACCGGACCATGACGGCAGATGATTTTGCCAAACCCGGACCGATCACACTTCAGATAACGACACCGGAGTTTGGCAACAAAAAGCAGGCGGTCCGTGTATACGTTATCCCGGAGAACGCACAGTATTTCGTAAACAGCGGTGGATACGAAACGGCCGATTACAAACTTATGGGTGCCTACATAAAAGGCTCGCTCGTCAACTCGGGTACGGCGGATCAGATGTATGCGCCGGTAGAGGGACGGAATTGGGGTTACGTCAGTGCTGATGCGTTGGCTTCCGGTTCAAGCGGCGGGGACATTTTCTCGACCGTCCGTTATTTGAATGGAGGCAATGTCAGCAACTCACCCAAAGGCAGTGATCTGACCTATACCTTCGATGTGCCGAACGGGACATATGATATATACGCCGGGTTCAACGATCCGTGGACGAACACGTCACGCAAAGCGAACTTCCTCATCAATGGAACGAATACCGGTGCAGTTACTTATACACCGGCCAGTGTTAGAGCACACAGAGGCATTGTCGTTACGGGCAACGAGCTGGAATTGACGGTACGAAATACGGCGTCACAGGACCCGCTGATCAGCTGGATCATAATCGCCAAGCCTGATGCGGTGCCACCTACGGACGACAGCGCCGGTCTGAATGCTGATATATCGGCTGCAACAAGTGTATCACTTCGCTGGGATGCAATTCTTGGGGCAGCAAGCTACAAGCTCTATCGCTCGAATCGTGAGAAAGGAGAGTACAGTGTTGTCTACCGGCAGTTTGCGGGAATACACAGACAACGGATTGAGTCCCGGGACCAGTTACTATTATAAAGTGGAAGCTTTTGATGCGTCTGGGCATTCGATACGCGGTTTGTCCTCAGCTTATCAGGTACTTACAGCCCAACAGACCGCTGCCGATGTGGCTGTAAGCATTACGACACTGGAGCAGCCTTCTGCAGGTGTGAAGAGGCTAAAGTTGCCGACCGTGCCGCAAGGTTTTGCGGTGGAGATCGCCTCCAGTTCTGTACCGTCCGTCATTCAAATCGATGGAACAATCATCCCGCCATCGAAGGAAACGTCGGTAACGCTGGAATTGGAAATTACTCGAACCTCTGATGACAGCAAAGCGATGACCATACCGCTGACGGTGAAGGTACCGGCATATACGCCATCAGCAGGCGGAACGGGTTCCGATGGCTCGGGCGGAGGTTCAAGTGGGAATTCAGGCGGTAGTTCGAGCAGCTCCGGAGGGCAACCGGGGAGTGGTATCCCGAGTGCAGGGAATTCCTCACCACGACCTGAATCGCAAAAAGACCGTGCTGTTCTTGAGTTGCAAGGTATTGTTGACCAGAAGGGTGTAGTGCAGACGAAGGTGGATGCTCCAGCGATTGAAGAGGCATTGAAAGTCGCTCCAGCTAGTACGGGGCACCGTCTGGTCGAACTTCGGCAGAAACCGGTCTCGGGAGCAAATGCTTATGAACTATTGCTGCCTGTCTCTGCGTTGGTGAATCAAGGTGACACACATGTATTCAACATCGTTACGGAACTGGGGACGTTAGAATTTCCTGCCACACTTTCAATGAAAGACTTGGCAGGATATGAGACTGTATCGGTGCGATTGATTCGAACTCAGCTGTCGCAGACAGTCGCAGATCAACTCGGAACACAGCACGGGGTTCGATTCGAAATTGATCTGGACGGTGATGCTTGGGCAGCAGCAAGCGAGCTGACGCTACGTCTGCCCTACGAAACATTGCAAAATGTTCAACGGGATATGATCGTAGGGTTTGCCATAGATGCGAATTATGTGGCAACTCCGTTGCCGCAAAGCCGTTATGATCAGAATAGCAAAGAGGTCGTATTCACTGTTACGTCTGCAGCAGGAAATTATGCTGCCGTGTCTGTGCAGCAGACGTTCACAGATCTTGCGGATGTAAAATGGGCCAAGAATGCAATGGAGGCATTGGCAGCCCGAGGAGTTTTTGATGAAGGTGCGAGCGAGGACTCCCGTCAGTTACATCCAAAACAGGAGATGACGCGTGGTCAATACGTGCAGTGGCTGATGACCGCACTAAGCTTGAAAACTTCGCGTGGGAATGCGTTCTCCGATGTCAGCGCGGAGGCAACGTATTATAAAGCGGTAACTGCGGCGCGTTCGTTTGGCATCACTGGCGGCACCGGGGACGGGCGCTTTATGCCTGAGGCAACCATCACCCGTCAGGAAATGATGACGCTGACGGTGAGAGCACTTGAAGCGGCTGGATTAGTCGAGCCGGATTCAGCCTCGGCGGATATCCTGTCTCGTTTCCGCGATGCTTCCACGATCCGTTCATATGCCCGCGATAGCGTAGCCATGCTTGTGAATCTGGGCATCGTCGGCGGATACAACGGAGAGGTGAAGCCTCTTGCCCAAGCGACTCGTGCCGAATCGGCCACACTGCTGTATGCGATGATGAGCAAATTGGTTTGGCCTAACTGACGATAACAACAATTTTTGTGTAAGAAGAGAAGGCATGCTTCAACCTGGATTACAGGATGAAGTATGCCTTTTTCTTTTTGCTTGTGTGCCCGGCATGGGGATAACTTGACGGTGAAGTTCACTCTTAACGAGCAAGTAGCTTTCTGTCCAAATGTAGAGGTTAATTGTAATGTCTGCCGATTTGATACGCTTGCTCCAGCAAGCCCTCGATATGGGTTTTGGATTCGGATATGGTTTCATAGAGAAACTCGACTCGGGATTCCTGCAATCTCGCATAACCCGCAATACCATTATTCAGATAATTCGAAATCATGTTGTAATAATCATATTTATGGAATGAAGCCTCCGTTCCCCCAGCTAGTGCAATCCAGAGTGCCTTTTTGGAGTTTGCCTTGTTCAGCAGCCCCATGTTCCATACCTTGTCCAGATAGGCTTTAAGCATGGAGGGAACGTTGTACCACCATATTGGGAAAACAAATACAATGGCATCAGCCGCCAGCACGCGATCCAGCTCTTTGCGAATTACCGGAGCATGCTGCTTCTCGGGGTTTTGCCAATCGCGCTCATCTTCTACACTATATAACGGATCGAATCCATCACGATACAGATCAAGAATATCGATTTCGTGGTCATTCTCCTTTATACCTTCTATAAAACGATTCATCACGGCAAATGTTAGGGAATCCTGTCTTGGGTGAGTAACGACCAGTTTGATTTTCATGTATGAGTAACCATCCTTTTTCCTTCATTTTTTGGTTTAACGTTCTGACCAATGTTATTATAAGTTTCATGACATCTTATTGAGAAGTACGCACCTTCGAGTGCTGTAGATACCTTGAGGTTCTTCGGTTACTTTTAATAATGGATATACATATATGTGATTTAGGGGGATTAGAAGTGGAACAGGAACTAAAAAAATATGAGAGTGGTGTGCAGGCAATGCTGGAACTGGTCGGTGGAAAATGGAGGATTCTTATTCTGCATCAACTGATAACAGGTAAAAAACGAACAAGCGAACTTCGCAGAGCCATCCCTGGCATTACTCAGAAGGTCCTTACCCAGCAGCTGCGTGATCTTGAAAAGAATGAAATCATCCATCGGATTATTCACCCCCAGATTCCGCCCAAGGTAGAGTATGAGCTGACCGAGTATGGCTTGACACTTCAGGCAATCATCGACCGCATCTGTCTGTGGGGAGAGAATCATCTGGATAGAGTATATGGAGATAAAAACAAAGTGCTGGAGAATCATTTTAGCGAATATATTCCGCTTTCGACTTCGAACTAAACTGCTCCCAGATTAAAAAACAACAAAAACCGTCCTGAATGAGGAGGAGGGTATTTGTTGTTTTTTTGTCCTTTATCAGTGAAACTGATAAATACCATAAAATCATCGAAATTGACCCCTACCATCGGGTATGGTAGGTTCAAGAGAGTAGAAATTAATATGATCATTTTAGTAGGAATTAAAATTGACGTAATGCGCGAGGTGGCAAATGGTGGAACTTCAAGTGACAAACAGCCCTTTTAATCAGGAACAGGTTGAGCTGCTCAATCGCCTTATTCCTACATTGAACGATGGACAGAAAACTTGGCTTAGCGGATATCTGACAGCCATTCAGGGATTTGCGGCTGTAGCTGCACCTGCTGGTGTGGAACAACAGCCTGCATCTTCAGCAGGTATTACTCCTGAAAGCGCACCTGCTGCGGTGTCCAGGGAAGTTACAGTACTTTTTGGATCACAAACCGGGAACTCCAGTGGACTATCCAAAAAATTGGCGAAAAAGCTGGAAGAGCAGGGGCTTCAGGTGACTCTGTCGTCAATGGGAGATTTCAAACCGAACGGACTGAAAAAAGTAGAGAATCTTCTCATTATTGTCAGCACACATGGAGAAGGCGAACCGCCGGATAATGCAATTCCGTTGCATGAATTCCTGCATAGCAAACGGGCTCCGAAGCTCGAGGGATTGCGTTACTCCGTATTGGCTTTGGGAGATACTTCGTATGAGTTCTTCTGTAAGACAGGAAAGGATTTTGACATTCGTTTGCAGGAGCTTGGCGGAACAGCACTTGTACCACGTGTGGACTGTGATGTTGATTTTGATGAAGCGGCTGCAGAGTGGATGAATGATGTGCTTGCTTCACTCAGCAGCACACCTGCTGCTGCGGGAGCGGTGACCAGTGAAGCGGTTGGAACCGCAGTAAGCGGCGGTGAATCCGAGTTCAACCGGACGAATCCATTCAAGGCGGAAGTGCTGGAAAATCTTAACCTGAACGGCAGAGGATCGGACCGCGAGACACGTCATATTGAATTGTCTCTGGAAGGTTCCAAACTGGACTACGAACCTGGCGACAGCCTCGGTGTATTCCCTGAGAACCATCCACGTCTTGTCGATGAGCTGATTGCAGCCATGGAATGGAATGCGGATGAGCGCGTTACGGTTAATAAAAGTGGAGACCAGGTATCTGTACGTGAAGCATTGTTGCGTTACTTCGAAATTACTGCTGTCACAAGACCCGTTGTGGAGCAGTTGGCAAAGCTGAGCCCGGGTAGCGGCTTGCCCGCTCTACTCGCAGATGATTCGGAATTCCGCAAGATCATGAACAGCTGTGATTTGCTGGATCTGGTACAGGAT
The DNA here is from genome assembly GCF_042796655.1 of Paenibacillus sp. NPDC057886. Lineage (NCBI taxonomy): Bacteria > Bacillati > Bacillota > Bacilli > Caryophanales > Paenibacillaceae > Paenibacillus > Paenibacillus sp. NPDC057886. The sequence goes on from NZ_JBHVMZ010000001.1 coordinate 896,750, forward strand.
TACGGGCTTAAAGGTATTCCGGCTGCATCGTTCGTAGCTGTGCTTCGCAAAATCCCGGCACGTCTATATTCGATCGCAAGCAGTTCGAAGTCTTTCCCGGATGAAGTTCATCTTACTGTTCGTACAGTACGTTATGAGTCACGCGGCAGAGAGCGCTACGGTGTCTGCTCTGTTCATCTGGCTGAACGAGTCGAATCCGGTGATACATTGCCTGTATTCATTCAGCAAAATCCAAACTTTAAACTGCCAGACAACCCGGATACTCCAATCATCATGGTTGGACCAGGTACAGGTGTAGCTCCGTTCAGATCATTCCTTGGAGAGCGTGAAGAGACGGGTGCAGAAGGCAAGACGTGGCTGTTCTACGGCGATCAGCATTTCTCCACCGATTTCCTCTATCAGACAGAATGGCAGCGCTGGCTCAAAGACGGTGTTCTTACGAAGATGGATGTCGCTTTTTCCCGTGATGCGGAAGAGAAAGTATATGTTCAGCATCGGATGCTGGAACACAGCAAAGAGCTGTATCAATGGTTACAGGAAGGTGCAAGTGTATATATCTGTGGTGACGAGAAAAGAATGGCACATGATGTTCATGCTGCACTCGCAACCATACTTGAACAAGAGGGTGGCCTAACACCTGAACAGGCAGCGGAATATCTGACACGGTTGCAGCAGGAAAAACGTTATCAGCGGGATGTGTATTAATTTCAGATCATATGCCGGATAAGGCATCCCGGAGAGACGAGAGGAGAAAGCAGCATGGCTTATAATAACTTACTTAACCCGCAGCGTACGAACAGCGATGTGGAAGATATAAAGATCAAAAGTGACTACTTGCGCGGAAGTCTGACTGAGACGCTGGCAGATCGGATCAGTGGTGCGATTCCCGAGGACGATAACCGTCTGATGAAACATCACGGCAGCTATATGCAAGACGACCGTGACCTGCGTAACGAACGGAATAAATCCAAGCTGGAGCCTGCTTATCAATTCATGTTGCGTGTGCGTGCTTCCGGAGGAATTGTTACACCCGAACAGTGGTTGATGATGGATCGTGTAGCGCATAAATATGCGAATGAGACCATTCGTCTGACGACACGCCAGTCATTTCAACTGCATGGAGTGCTCAAATGGGACCTCAAAAATACCATTCGTGAAGTGAACGATTCCTTGCTCAGCACCCTGGCTGCGTGTGGTGACGTCAATCGGAACGTCATGTGCAACCCGAATCCGGATCAATCGGATATTCATGCTGAAGTATATGAATGGGCATGCCAGGTGAGCAATCATCTTGATCCACGCACTCGTGCCTATCACGAGCTGTGGTTGGATGGAGAGAAAATTATCGATTCACAGGACACGGATGAAGAAGTGGAGCCGATTTACGGCAAAGTATATTTGCCGCGTAAGTTCAAAATCGGGATTGCTGTTCCACCATCCAATGATGTAGATGTGTTTTCTCAGGATCTTGGGTTTATCGCTATTGTAGAGAACGGTAAGCTGCAAGGCTTTAACGTTTCTGTCGGCGGTGGTATGGGGATGTCTCATGGTGATTCGAAGACTTATCCTCAGGTGTCCAAAGTCATTGGTTTCTGTACACCGGAGCAAATGATAGATGTTGCAGAGAAGACGGTTATGATTCAACGTGATTATGGGGATCGTGCAGTGCGTAAGCATGCCCGTTTCAAATATACAATCGATGACCGCGGCCTCGCCTGGTTCGTGGAAGAACTGACGAGTCGTCTCGGCTGGAAGCTGGATGCGGCGCGCGAGTTCCATTTTGAACATAATGGAGATCGTTACGGTTGGGTGAAAGGCAGCAACGGCAGATGGCACTACACCTTGTTCATTCAAAATGGACGTGTGAAGGATGTGGATGGATATCCGCTCATGACAGGTCTGCGTGAAATTGCCAAAATCCATACCGGAGATTTTCGTCTGACAGCCAATCAGAATCTCATTATCGGGAACATCAGTAGCCAGAAGAAGAAAAAGATTGAGGCACTGATTGAGCAATACAATTTGACCGATGGTGCGCATTACTCAGCGCTTCGCAGAAGTTCTATGGCTTGTGTAGCGCTTCCGACTTGTGGTCTTGCAATGGCGGAATCCGAACGGTATCTGCCTTCACTGATCGACAAGCTGGAGCCTGTACTGGACGAAGCGGGTCTGAGAGACGAAGAGATTGTCATTCGAATGACAGGTTGCCCGAACGGTTGCGCGAGACCGATGCTGGCCGAGATCTCGTTTATCGGCAAAGCTCCGGGAAAATACAATATGTACCTCGGTGGAAGTTTTACCGGGCATCGCTTGAACAAATTGTACAAAGAAAATATTGGCGAATCCGAAATTTTGGATACATTGACTCCGATGGTGAATCAATATGCCAAAGAGCGCAATGATGGTGAGCATTTTGGAGATTTCGTCATTCGTGCCGGTTATGTGCCTGAAGTGCTGGATGGTCAGCAGTTTCATGCCTAATTAGATAAATTCGTGAAGAGAAGCATTCCCTAGGGAAGTGCTTCTTTGACGTTTTTGAATTGTTTCCCTTTGGGATTTCTGAACGTGCCGAGGTTAATTCTACTTGCCTTTTACCATTTTTTCGTGAGTCTAAACTTGTTGAAGTACGCCCAACAAGATATAATGACAAAGTAGAAAGCAGATTATATGTTGAAAGTGAGCGGAAACGATATGGGTCGTAAGTGGAATAATATTAAAGAAAAAAAAGCTTCAAAAGATGCAAATACAAGCCGGGTCTATGCTAAATTCGGCGTTGAGATTTATGTAGCTGCCAAGAAGGGCGAACCGGACCCGGAAGCGAACCGCGCACTAAAAGTCGTGCTGGAACGTGCCAAAACGTATAACGTACCCAAAGCAATTATTGACCGTGCCATGGAAAAGGCAAAAGGCAGCGGGGACGAAAATTATGAAGAACTGCGTTATGAAGGATTCGGGCCCAATGGTGCCATGGTTATCGTGGATGCCCTCACCAATAATGTGAACCGTACTGCACCGGAAGTGCGCTCTGCATTTAACAAAAACGCGGGCAATATGGGTGTGAGTGGTTCAGTTGCTTATATGTTTGATCCTACAGCGGTAATCGGGGTTGAAGGCAAAACTTCGGAAGAAGTGCTGGAGCTCCTGCTTGAAGCGGATGTGGATGTACGCGATATCGTGGATGAGGATGAATCGGTTATTGTATACGCCGAACCGGATCAATTCCATGCGGTACAGGAAGCGTTCAAAGCGGCGGGTGTAACTGAATTTACCGTAGCCGAGCTGACCATGTTGGCGCAAAACCATATTGAACTTCCAGAGGATGCACAAGCCCAGTTCGAGAAACTGATTGATGCGCTTGAAGACCTTGAAGATGTGCAGCAAGTGTATCACAACGTAGAGTTCGTGTAAGCAAATTACACGATACGTGGTTCGATTGCCAAAAAGAGTGTCTAGCCAATCAAAGAATTGGACAGACACTCTTTTTATTGTTCTCCTATGAGTCGGATTGCAGTGCACCGGGAGATTTTTTTGATTTTGCCGATTTGCTACCTCCAAACTTGAATAACACGATACCGCCTACGATGACAAGAACCCCCAGAAGCTGGTTCCACGAGAATGGAATTTTCTCCAGCCCAAGCCATCCCATGGAATCAAACAGCAGGGCGAAACTTAGCTGGGATGTGAGTACTATGGAGATGGCAAAGGTGGGGCCGAGCAGCTTCATGCCCTGAACGAGACAGAAGACTACCCCAACTCCAATGGCTCCGCTAAGCCAGTACCAGGGCTGCATATGTTGGAAGCTGAACGTATTTTTGCCCTCAACCATTAGAGAAATCAGAAACGATGCAATAAACCCGGTGAAAAGCACCATCGTTGTCGTGGACCACGAGCCGGTACGTTCATTTACCTTACTATTAAAGATGGTCTGCAGACTGACAAGAGAACCTGCCAGTAACGCAAGCAAAATACCTGTAATGATCATAGGATATAGATCTCCTTATTCATAGATGTTGTGACCCGCCACTTCTGCCAGACCTGCCCGATCTTTGACCATAATAAATCCCTGATCTCGCATGATTAATCCATCTGCACACAGCTTCTGAATCACCCGATTCAAGTGCCGATAACTCGTACCGATTAAATTCGCGATATCTGTCAAATTAAAGGCGTCCAGTTCTTCGTGGACAACAGTCCCCGCTTCTTCGGTAGAGATGGAGAGCAGATAGCTGGCTAATCGAACCTCGACCGGATACATCAGGTTGAAGTTGGAGAAGTTCGAATCAATATAAAACTTGTGAGAAATAATTTTGAGCAAAAATTTCAACAAGGGTGCGTAATCGCTGGCGAGTTCAGCTAACCAATTATAATGAATGCGCAGCATCACGACAGGTGAGACCGCCTGTACGGTGTTCACAATGTTACTCTCTCGAACGTACTCGATATCACCAACGACCTCAAGCGGTGTTTTGAAGCAAAGAACGAGTGTTTTATCCTGTGGTGAGGTCGTGAAGATTTTGATTTTACCCTCGACCAGCACATATAAATAATCGGATGTTTCGCCTTCACGGCAGATTAATTCGCATTTCTCGAAGTGGCATAACGTCATATGCGGACGCAGGGGCTCGTGAAATACCGATTCGAGCTGATACTGCTTTAAATAGTGCAGCAATTGATGCTGATTCTGGAATTCCTCCATAATGTATTTCACCCCCGACTTTATACTCGACCAGCTACAGTTTCATAATAATGACGCCCGTAACCATTAAGGCTATACCCAGAAATTGCGGTAGTTTCATTTTTTGCTTCACGACGCCAAACCATCCGTTACTGTCGACCAAAAAGGTCAGGAACAGCTGTGCAATCAACAGGGCTGAGATCGTAAAAGTTACCCCGATTTGCTGGATAGCCGTGACTTCGCTGAAAATAATTACTGCACCAAACGCGCCTCCCGCCAGGTACATGGGCTTCACTTGCTTCAATCCTTGCAGGTTGATGTCCCGTACGAATACAAGGATTAGAGCCGCTAATATGAACCCGGTAAGTTGTGTAATGGTTGCGGCTTGCCAGGTACCCATGTCCGTACTGATTCGGGTATTGGCAACCCCTTGCAGGGTAATGCATGCACCGCCTAATAGTGCAAAAATAATTCCTCTCATGGTTGTACTCTCCTTGTCGCGTCATTACTTCTTCGATTTCTATTAAATGATATATCCACTCGAAAAGCCAAGGACAAATGTCCTCAGCTCAGAAGTCATAACATTCAGAGTACAATAAACCCTGTGCAAAATCCAGACAGGATCCAGGATGGCTCGTTATTATAAAAATTACGATACTTGAAACACCGGTTGTTCACCAATAAAATGAACAGGCAATTCAGGGAAAGCTGTAGCCAATCTTTCAGACAAAAGTTTCATTCCGGAAGCCTCACTCTCGGCATGGCCGATCATAAGAAGAGCCTTTTGTTTCCCTTGCTGCACAGCATCACGTATGTACTCCGGTGTCTCCCATTCAAATCCTTCACCTGCGATAATCAGATCCAGCTCTTCCTGTTGAAGCAGAGGAATGGTCAGATTGCCGTTGCCTCGAAAACCGACCAGGACCGCTGCACGTCTGCATACCATCTTTGGATCACCAGCTACGCGTACATATTCGATCCCAAGCGAATGTTTAATATGTTCCGCAATAAGCTGAACTGTCATACCTTCCGGAAAGGACAGAATATCAGCTTCTGGTCTTCTCTGCTCCACAGAAGATGACCACCCCAGTACCTGAACCAATCCTTCCGTAATTCCATCCGGCTGAAAGCGGTGAATGGCATCATGACAGCGATAGATCGCAATTTTTCCGTTCTCAATTAGCTTTCTCTTGGTTTCATAGACCGGATCATCAGCCAGCCAGTCGGTGTGACTATGATGGTTATAGAACGGAGGCTCATGAGCGATAATTAGATTAGCACCACGCTGTATAGCATGCTCAATCACATGTTGTGTAGGCATAAAAGTTACAAAGACGCCTGTGACCGTTTGATTGGGAGAGCCCGTAATCAGTTGATCCACGGTGGTTTCTGGAAGTTCAACTTTGGCAGTAAGGTGATCTATAATGTGTTGAATGGTTATATTCATATACTTCATACCTCCAAGAACAGGATATGCCCAGTTTATCATGTTGATGGAGGATCAGCATTATAGATATGGGTTTTCCTGATGAAAGAAAAGAAGGTGCGCAACGACTTCGATCAATTAGCAGATTTATCTCGAAAGCTTCTGTTAATTATCCTACAGCGGCCTTTCTTTACTATTTTTGCGAAGAGAAGTGAAATCGATGAAAGGTATCAAGTTATTATCTCAATGCATAAACGTATTCAAGATGTAACGATGCTGGATTCATATAGTTTTCTGGAGCAAGAAAAAGTATACTTATATAGAGTCTTTATCTAGATAAAATGGAGTATCCATTCGAACCTACACTGAACATTCAGTTAAGTATAAGTCTTAATTCTGATGAAGAGATCCGACATAGAAGGGCGATGATTACATGACAGCCAGTGCCATTATGGAACGTCTGAAGAGTGAGACGGCTCATTATCACAGACAAGTGGAACAGAACGATTATGCCAAGGCTATTATGAATCAAACCGTTAGCTTGGGAGAGTATAAGAAATATCTGGAGAAATTCTATGGGTTCCTGAAACCATTGGAAGATCAGGCTGTACAGCAGCCTTTCTGGGAAAGCACGGGACTGGATATCGGGATTAGAGGAAAAGCGAATTTGCTTGAAAATGACCTACGGAATCTTGGCACCAGTGAAAAGGAAATCAACCAGGTCCCTTTATGTAAGGATCTCCCGGATATCTCAACACCAGCAAGGTTGTTCGGTTATCTATACGTCATTGAAGGATCTACGAATGGAGGTCAGATCATGACCAAACGTTTGTCGCATTTCCTGCCGATTGAAGCAGATCGAGGGCTGGAATATTTTAATGCCTATGGTACGGAAACCAGAACGAGATGGGCGGAGTTCACGGAACTACTGCGTCAATCCATCACGGGGGAAGAAGATCACGACATCATGGTGCACACGGCTTCGGAAACGTTCCGATTACTTGATCAATGGATCAATACCAATACAGATCATCATTTTTAAGCTGAAAATAACGGGTATCACATCATGAGAGGGGATTTTTTCAGGCTATGGCCGAATGGATGCTTCGGGAAAGAGAATAATATGCTTAACCGTACATTGCTCAATCAGGGTACGTACACCAACGATCCGATTGATCTAAACAACTGTGACAAAGAACCCATTCATATCCCCGGCTTCATTCAACCGCATGGTGTGCTCTTGGCTGTAACCACCAACAATATACCGACTATTGTACAATGCAGCCAAAATACAGAAGAACATCTGGGCCTTACTACGCAAGAAATGCTTGGTCTGCCACTCGAACATCTGATTGGGAAGGATAATATCAGACAGGTGCTGGCCCGCAACTTCAGTGCATTTGTAACATCAGCCTGCAATATATGAATTTCACGATTAAGTATCCGGAAAAGCTCAGGTCTTCACTTCTGTTATTCATGAAATTGAGGGCCTGTTAATTTTGGAAATGGAGCCTTTCTATGAAAAAGGAAATATGGAAGGTAATGATTTTGAGTGGATTTCCAGCTTCTTCAGCCGGATCAAAAGTACTGACAATCGGGTGGAAGCGAGTCAGATTGCAGCCGAGCAAGTGAAAGAAATGCTGGGCTATGACCGGTTTGACGAACAATGGAATGGGAATGTCATCGCAGAAGCACGTGAGGTAGAGCTCGAACCGTTTCTCGGGCACCATTACCCGGCGTCAGATATTCCCAAACAGGCACGGGAATTGTACCTGCGCAATTGGTTGCGCACCATCGTGAACGTGAATTATACGCCTGTTGAGATCGTATGCCGCTTCAGACGATATTTAAATCCCAACTTCAGGATGATTGGAATGAATGTTTGCAGGAGAAATTCAGTTTGGGACTGTTTATTATAGATATCGATGATTTCCGTTCATATAATGCATCTTATGGACTTCAAGGTGGCGATCTGTGCCTTCAGTGGATTGGAGAAGTACTGACGGTTGTCAGTGAACAAAATGATGCCGTCATCTCACGCCTTCGGGGAGGAACCTTCATGTTGAAACTGAAGAATGCAACATCGGAACGCTCAGCCGAGCTTGCCGAAGAAATTAGGCAACATGTGCTTGCACTTCAAATTCAGAGGGATCTTTCCACCCCAAGTGAAGTGGTCACTGTTAGCGTTGGCGGTGCGGTAATGGTTCCTGAAGAGACGCTGATGATGTCGAATCTGATTGAGAATGCCAGTCAGGCCCTTGCTCAAGCAAAGAGTGACGGGAAAAATCGGGCCATCGTGGTTTGAAACGTGGTTGAACTAGGGTTGCTGTAAAGGATGCAGCAAAGGGTATAGAGGGAAGGCATTTAAACTGGATATCAGTTTGAATGCCTTTCTTTTTTCTGCTAAAAGGAAAGTATTATTTTCATCACCGCAGGCACAGGACAAGTGTTATAATGATGAATATGGATACACTTGTTCGTATTCACACGCAGAGGACGGTGAAACGGAATTCAATGAAAGAGGATTCAAGACAACTGGAATTTATGGAGATAGATCTGAGTGAAGAGCCCATCACAGCGGCAGTCCCGGTTCCTGATCGTTCAACGATTGTCCGTGCTGATTTTGATATAAGATTGCCTGGCGGCATATTGTCTTCGGAGAAAAGGTTTGTGGAGGAAGCAAGGCAACTCATTGAAGTGGAAGGGGAGAATGCTCCCTGGGTTCCTTTCATGAGTTATTGGCCGACCTATGGTGTAATGAACGAACCCCAGCTCAAGTGGTATATGTATTGGAGGACGGAAGTCAGGCAAGGACGTTTCCCTGATACGGATCTGTCCTATCTGTTTGTTCATATTTATGAGCTGATTAACGGAATTGGTTGGCAGGAACCTCAGGAAGGTTACGACCAATTAAAACAGCTATGGGTGAACTATCGTGAGCGGCTTCCGCAGTTGGATGTGTACATGCAGGAGTGGGTTATTGATTATGATCTGGTACATGAGTTGAACATGTCATTATCCGAGATGGTGGAGCTTTCGAGTGGATATCTGCCACCGGAGATTCTGGATATGGAATTGCAACGGCTGTTGAGCAGCAATATATCGGATATCTCGATGAAGCTGTTACAACGATATTATGACTACGATATTACGCTCAGCAAATTTTACAGGGATGGCGGTAAACCAGTTTTGGAACTGTACATTCCCCGAGTCATGGCTTTGGTGGATTCTTATCTGCTGCGTACACGCAAGGCAGGCATATTGGATCAGTTTCAGCTAAACCATGAAAGGACAATCGAGCGTACGCTGTTTCGAAAAGCCGTATATGACGAATCCATTTATGGAAAATCAGTTCAAATGACATATGTTCCGATTGGAGAGCATGCAGATTTTGTCCAGTTTGTAACCCGAGTTTTTCGATGCACGGAAAATAAATGCCGTGAATTGCTCGGTTTCAGAGGGCGGCTTCGTGGAAAGACCCTTGAACCTGAGCTTGCAAACGTGATTGAACGTTACCTGGACAAGGCCTTTGCCGTCGAGCAAATGCCAGTAGTAGAGCAACCGATAGTCCGAATTGATGCGGAGAAACTTGCATCGCTGCAACAGGAAAGCGAATATGTACGCAGAGCACTCATGATCGAGGAAAATCATACCGCCGAAGATGAGGATGCGAACAATGCGAGCAGCCAAGCTCCTATGGTGATCCAAAATTCAACGGATGAAGCTGAAAGAGCTGAGGAGTCTAACCAACCGGAGGTTGGCTTTGAGGGAGCGCTTAAAACTGACGGAGTTCAAGAAAACGGGAATAGCGAGCCATTATCATTACAATGGGAGGCGGATTTTTCTGCTGATCTGGATGAAGAGTGGTTACAGTTCTCTGAAATGCTATCTCCGCAGCATGTACAGGCAGTTCACGCCTTGCTTGGAGTTAATCCGGATACGGAGCTGATGAGGGTGGCTGAGCAATACGGCACAATGCCTGCACTCCTGTTGGATGAAATTAATGATATGGCGATGGAGACGATTGGTGACCTTTTGATTGAAGGTGATCGAATGTTTTCTGATTATATGAATGTGTTTGAACATGTGAAGAGGTGATTGGGCAGTGGTAGAACTTAAAATACCGAAGCGGCTGACTACCGCACTAGTGAATTCGTTGACGGCGGGCGTTGTGCCACGAATTGGACTGGAGCAGATTGCTGTTGGCCGGAAGTCTGAAGTGGACGCGATCTTGCGGGATATGGACAATATTGCAGAAGGCGGCGCAGCGTTTAAACTCATTACAGGAAGGTACGGCAGCGGGAAAAGCTTTCTGCTGCAGATGATTCGGAACTATGCGATGGATCGGGAATTCGTTGTGGCGGATGCCGACTTGTCACCTGAGCGCAGACTGGTGGGAACCAAAGGTCAGGGGCTTGCAACATACCGTGAACTGATGACTCGTCTGTCTACTCGTACACGCCCGGATGGCGGGGCACTGGAACCGATTTTGCAGAAATGGATTGCGGGTCTTCAGCAACAAGCGATGCAAAGTCAGGGCTTGCGCCCGGATGATCCGGCTCTTCCTGCTGAAGTCGAGAAGCAGATCTATGCCGTGACAAACGAAATGCAGAATTTGGTGCATGGATTCGATTTTGCCAAAGTGCTGGCTTCGTACTGGAACGGGTATAAATTAGCGGATGATGACCGCAAACAGGCGGCGCTGCGCTGGTTGAGAGGGGAATTCGCAACCAAGACGGAAGCAAAGAAAGAGCTGGCTGTCGGCGTCATCATTGACGATGATAACTGGTATGACTACTTCAAATTATGGTCCGAATTTACGGCACGGATCGGTTATAAAGGATTGCTGTTATTCATTGATGAGGCGGTGAATCTGTATAAAATTACAAACAGCGTATCCCGGCAAAGCAACTACGAGAAGCTGCTTACCATGTTCAATGATACGATGCAGGGCAAAGCAGAACACCTTGGCATTTTTGTAGGCGGCACACCACAATTTGTGGAGGATGAGAGACGAGGGCTGTTCAGTTATGAAGCACTTCGTTCGAGACTCATTGATGGCCGCTATGCAGCAAGAGAATATGCGAATTATACCGGACCGATTCTGAAACTTTCGATGTTGTCCCATGAAGAGATTTTGATTCTGTTGCAGAAGCTGCGTCAGATTCATGCTCTGCATTTTGGATACAGTGTAAGTCTAACGGATGAGGATTTAGTTGATTTTATGCAAACAGCGGTGAATCGGCTCGGTGCGGATGAGTTACTGACCACACGTGAAGTGGTACGGGACTTCATGGATGTGCTGCATACGCTCCATCAGAATCCCGAAGTGACCTATGCTCAATTGCTTGGTGAGCGAGCAGTTAAACCGAAGGAAGCAGGAAAAGGAACGGATTCTTCATCATCTGCTGATGATCTGGATGATTTTCTGGCGGAGTTTGAATTATGAGTGAGAACCCTTTCTATCGACTGGCCCCTTTTGTACAGGAATTTATTTATAAAAAACGATGGGAAACACTTCGGCCTGCCCAGATTGAAGCTTGCAATATTTGTTTTCATACCCCGCATCATATGCTGATTGCGGCAGGTACAGCCTCCGGCAAGACCGAGGCGGCTTTTTTTCCTGCGCTGACCGAGCTATATGAACGACCCTCGAAATCGGTGGGCATCTTGTACATCGGGCCGCTTAAGGCACTGATTAATGATCAATTCGAGCGACTAAAGGACTTGTTGTCCGAGGGCAATATTCCGGTATGGCACTGGCATGGAGATGTGCCTCAGGCAGAGAAAACACGTCTCATGCGAAGCCCCTCCGGTGTGCTTCAGATTACGCCTGAATCGCTGGAAGGTCTGCTGATGAATCGTCCCAATGCGATTCCGGCGCTATTTCATGATCTGCGGTATGTCATTATTGACGAAGTTCATGCATTCATGGGGGCGGATCGCGGCATTCAGGTATTGAGCGAATTGGCTCGAATTGAGCGCATGGCTGGATGTAAACCGAGAAGAGTGGGATTATCTGCCACACTAAGTGATTATGATGCTGCTACAGCCTGGCTCGCTGCGGGAACTGATCAAGGGGTGGATGTGGTTTCTTCCCCAGGTGGTCGCAAGCTGCGTCTGCGGGTGGAGCATTTTTCATTTCCCGATGCACGGGATGAAGAACAAGCAGAATATCTGCATAACGCACGTAAAGTCTATTACGACTTCATCTATGAGAGCACACATCGCAAAAAAGCTTTGATTTTCACGAATAGCCGGACGGATGCCGAAGTCACTATTCTTGAGATGCGGCGTGTCGCCGCACGGAGACAGGAGCGGGACATATTCCATGTTCATCATGGAAGTATCTCCGCCATGCTGAGAGAAGAGACCGAAGCTGCCTTGCGAACCGGGTCAGGGCCAGCAGTAGCTGCGGCTACCGTAACGTTGGAACTGGGTATCGACCTGGGTGAACTGGAGCGGGTTGTGCAGCTTGGAGCGCCATATAGTGCATCAAGCTTTGTTCAGCGTCTTGGACGGTCAGGCAGGCGAGAGGATATGGCTTCCGAGATGCTTTTTGTATGTCCTGAAGAAGAGGATGAGGAAGCTCAATTGCCTGCTCGTATGCCATGGACACTAATGCGGGCTATTGCTGTTATTGAATTGTATGTAAAGACCAAGTGGGTTGAACCGCTTGAGGCACGTAAGATGCCGATGGGTGTGCTCTATCATCAGACGATGAGCATGCTGAAAAGCATGGGGGAGGCTGAACCCAAAGAATTGGCTGAAGCCATGCTTTCGTTGGCACCATTCGCGCAGATTCGTGCAGATCAATATCAGGTTTTTCTAAATTATTTGATTGAGACCGATCATCTGCAATGGACAGAAGATCGGACATTAATCATCGGGCTTACGGGTGAGAAAACCGTGAATAACTATCGCTTTTACGCGGTGTTCAAAGATGATGAGGAGCACAAAGTACTGAACGGTTCCGAGGAGATCGGTTCGATTACAACCGTGCCTCCACCTGGATACTGTTTCTCTCTTGCCGGAAAACTATGGAAAGTGGAAGAGGTAGATCACAAGCATAAATCCGTGTATGTGAAGGCGGCCAAAGGCAAAGTGGATACGTTATGGCTTGGTGCCGGTGGAGACATTCATACGACGGTCGTCCAGAAAATGCGTGAAGTACTGTCAGACACGGTGATATATCCCTATTTGTCCCCGCAAGCGGTAAATCGACTGGAACGCGCCCGTCGACTTGCGCGTGAAAGTGGATTACTGAAACAGGTTGTCATTCCAGCCGGAGGAGATTCCTTATACGTATTACCTTGGGTGGGAAGCAAGTCTTTTCGCACACTGGAACGTTTAATAAAGCACAACTTATCTGACAAGCGTGCCTTGCGATCTGTTGTACCTATGGAGCCTTACTATTTTGTTGTGTCAGGCAAAGTCGATGGTCGCACACTTTTGGCCGAGATCATGAGTGAGTGTCGAGCAGCAGAAGACGCATCTGCGTTACTTTCAGAAGATGAAGCACCGTATCTTGGTAAATACGATGAATTTGTGGCACCTCCTTTGATCCGAGAGGCCTTTGCTGTGGACGGATTGGATTTAAATGGTCTCAAAGAAGGATTGCAGCAAACGTTAACATGGGATTCTTCATCTATGAAATGACGTAATAACGTATGTCGATTACTTTGAATTTGAATTAAAAAAATTAAATTGCGAATCAGGGTTGACACCACCTCACCTGCCATGTAATATATGAAAAGTCGTCACACACGAATCACAAACAACAAATGCATATTTCATTTCGTATAACCTCGCAGGCCGAAAGTGTACACAGGGCGAGGGTCTCTACGGGAAGCCTATACTTCCTAACTACGATGCCAGGGAATCATTGTATTCCTTGCTCGTAGTTAGGATTTTTTGCATTTGGATGGTGTCTGTGACCTTGGCATGGATCAAACATGCGGACGCATTTTTCGATCATCAGGAGGTTTTATCTACAATGAAATATTATTTGTCCGTTCTCGCAGGAGCGATGAGCTATGGCATATTATCCACAATTGTGGTTCTGGCTTACGGCGAAGGGTACAAACTTGGAGAGGTCGTGGGCACACAACTAATCACGGGCTTCATCCTGTCCTGGATGCTGGCATTATACTCGAAGTTTAGAATGAAACGGAAATCACAGGCAGATGGAAAACCATCAGCAGCTATGGCGAAAGCATTCCAGAAATTAACGTGGAAGCAGCGTTTGCTATTAATGGCTGCCGGGACACCGACAGTTATAACTGGTCTTGTCTATTATCAGTCTTTACGATACATTCCCGCGTCACTGGCCATTATTCTTTTGTTCCAATTTACGTGGATTAGCGTATTGATTCAGGCCGTGAGCAAACGTCAGCGTCCTGACAAAGTAACGTTCCTGACTTTGATTATCCTGTTTGGCGGAACATTGCTGGCAGCAGGTTTCCTGGAACAAGGACTCGGAGAGTTTAACGGCTTGGGCATAGCGCTTGGTTTGATGGCGGCTGTAAGTTACTCCCTGTTTGTGCTATTTAGTGGTAAAGCGGTTCCATCAGCACATCCGGCTTTTCGCAGTGCCTGGATGGTCACAGGGGGTCTGGTCTTGCTGTGCATCCTGTTCCCGCCGACGTTCCTGTTTAACGGATTAATTTGGAGCCAGCTGCTTGTCTTCGGATTGTTGCTTGGCTTCTTCGGAGCTTTTATTCCACCAGTACTGTTCGCCGTAGGTGTGCCTCATATTGGTGGCGACATGGCCGGAATCCTTGGTGCGGTTGAGCTCCCAATCGCAGTGTTGCTCTCATCCATTGTGCTTCACGAGCATGTGAGCGCATTGCAATGGATCGGGGTTATCATAGTGCTGATTGGTGTAGCGCTGCCAGAGATCTATAAGTTACGGATGAGACGAAGTCGAAGCACACCTTTATATTCTTGACTGAGAAATAGATGGAATTATAAAGACAATAGCTGTAGCTGAAAGAGCCTGAGTGACACAGGCTCTTTTTTGATGAATATCTTTATTTGGCTAAGTGACATCCGGTCGATATGGCCCATTCGAGTCATTTTCAATTTGGACCGGATAGGGTATGCTGAAGAAGAGTTGCAATAGATGGGAACATAGATAGAGGAGCGTTGAGATGAAAAGCTGGATTAGCAAAACCTGGCCTTGGCTTACGCTGGGAATTACTGTAGTTGTGCTGCTTGGATCTTTTATGGTGTATTTTATGGGCAAGGATATGTCCCCTGGTTCAGGAAGTGCCTTAACGGCCAAAGCCGAGACGTCGGAGGACTTAAAGGGATATGAAGTTATTAATGTTAACGTAAGTAATGACGGCTTTGAACCTGATGTTATTGAAGTTAAATCCGGAGTCCCCACCAAAATTAACTTTATTCTGACCCGGCAGGTCACACACGTTAAATCGGTGGCATCAAGAAAGCTTGGCATGGACCTGTACATGCAAAAGGGAGATAATTACTACACCTTGGACAAAGATCTCCAGCCTGGGGAGTATGAAATACACTGCGGCATGTACATGATTTACGGTACGATCAAGGTCATATAATGGATAGGAGCAAAGATTCTTCAATTGAGTCTTTGCTCCTCTTTTGTGTGCATGATATCATGGACTAGTGATCAATTTCATCTGGAGGTGGCCAAATATGAAAGCGCTATTTATTGGAGGAACAGGTACCATCAGTGCAGCAATTACCGAACAGCTTGCCAAACAGGGCTGTGAACTTTATTTGCTCAACCGGGGAAATCAAAATGATAATCTGCCTGCGCAAATCAACGTGCTGCAAGCTGATATTAACGATGAAGCACGGGTTGCGGAGTTGATTGCTGACCTGGAGTTCGATGTTGTCGCAGACTTTATCGCATTTGTACCTTCCCAGCTGGAGAGAGATTACCGTTTGTTCAAGGACAAAACGAAGCAGTTTATATTTATCAGTTCGGCATCTGCCTACCAGACACCACTTGCTGATTATCGGATCACGGAAGGAACGCCATTATCCAATCCGTATTGGGAATATTCGCGCAACAAAATTGCATGTGAAGACTACTTAATGAAACAGTATCGTGAAGAAGGATTTCCGGTGACCATTGTGCGTCCTAGCCATACGTATAGTGAACGTTCTGTACCTCTCGGTGTGCACGGAGCAGAGGGAAGCTGGCAGGTCCTCAAGCGCATACGTGAAAATAAACCCGTACTCATTCATGGAGATGGCACATCACTCTGGACAATAACGCATAACCGTGATTTTGCCAAAGGATTTATTGGTCTTATGGGCAATATTCACGCGATTGGTGAATCGGTACATATTACCTCGGACGAGTCAGTAACGTGGAATCAGATCTATGAGATTATTGCAGGAGTGCTTGGTGTCAAGCTTCATGCGGTTCATGTATCCTCCGAGTTTTTGGCGGCGTGCAGTGATCAGGATCTTCGAGGCGGTTTGCTGGGAGACAAAGCGAATACGGTTGTATTTGATAACAGTAAATTAAAAAGGCTTGTTCCGGAATTTGTGGCAACGATTAGGGCCGATCAAGGAATCCGGAGTACCATAGAATATATTCTTGCACATCCTGAATTGCAGACCGAAGATCCCAAATTTGATGCTTGGTGTGACAAGGTTGTCGAAGCATTGGACGAGGCGTTGCTGAAAATTAGAGATGAGAAGTGAGGCGAGCTTATGTCCCAAACTGGGCATCGACTGGTAAAAGAAATTACCAAAACCGTCACATTGGAATATTTACTGCACATTCCCGAGACGGAGGAACCACTTGCTGTGGACCAGAAGTGGCCTGTCCTATTGTTTCTTCATGGTGCTGGGGAACGTGGAAATGATCTGGAAATGCTTAAAGCAAACGGGGTTCCGCTTATTGCTGATCAGGACAAGAGTTTCCCGTTTATCGTGATTTCCCCGCAATGTCCTGTGGACGAATTTTGGGGTATGCATCGAGAAGCTGTAATGGCCCTTCTGGAACATGTTTTGGAAAACGAAGCAGCGGACCCGAACCGGGTGTATCTTACAGGTCTGAGTATGGGCGGGTATGGTACTTGGGATCTGCCACTGTTTTACCCCAATACATTTGCAGCATTGGCTCCTGTATGTGGGGGAGCGGACCCTTCCAAAGCGGAAGAGCTGTGTAATATACCGATCTGGGCATTCCATGGTGCCAAGGATGACGTCGTTTATGTTTCGGAATCCGAGAAGATTGTTCACGCGCTTGAAGCGTTGAACGCGGATGTGAAACTGACGATATACCCTGATGGCGATCATGATGCTTGGACTGAAACGTATGACAATCCGGAGTTGTACAAATGGTTTCTCAGCCATACGTTATAATTAATCATTAGTGAATTGACAATACTCAGCATTGTTAAGTATTTACTTTCGTTATTCGAATCGTTATAATCAAGAAAAAATGACACTTGTTAGGGGAGGCACCCCAACAGAGGACTTTGTTCCTTTGTTGGGGTGCCTCCTTTTTTTGGTGTGCAGAAAAGGAGAGTAGACGTTGAAGAAATCTGAGAAGCGTATTAAAAAACAGGCCGAGCAACTGACCAAAGTGGTACTGGCATTTGCCTTGCTGTCACCCCAAGCCTTGCTGGTCGAATGGGGTTCAACGGCAATTATGGCTGAAGCTGTGGAAACCATCAGTATTGTATCCGATACTTCCAGCATGAAGGCTGTTCAATCCTCCAAGGTGAAAGTGGAGATGAATAGTGATGGCAAATATAGAATTGTGCTGCTTCCAAATACGAACGTATTTTACGGTGGTGATACAGGGAATGTATCCACGATTATTGATCATAACGGAACGCCCGTTAATTTTAAGTCACTGCCCCTTAATTATTATCGAATCAATAACAATGTAATTGAAATGTCCAGGCAGAAAGACAATGTAGAGTATATTTTGCGGGTGTCCATCGTTAATGCTACATCTCAGGGTGGTTATATGAAGGTGGAGCTGGAAGCTGTTAACCGCAGCGGCTCTACGCTGAATCTGGGCGGCACGTTCTATTGGGATACGATGGTGAATGGCAACGATGCTTCTCCGTTTGAAGTGATTGAGAACGGCTGGCGCAATTACAGCGGTGGTGTTCAGGTAACCGCTTTTTATGCCAACACGTATAACGTCGTGGACGCAGATCGCATTTTCATGGGGCAGTACAATAGCCCGGACAGTGCGCAGCTAACAGGTGGTTCTTCACCATCTTCCTTTACGCCGGGGCAGACCGTTACCGCAACCGATACCGCTGCGCAGTTCTGGTGGAACGGCAAAGCAACCGCCAACCAGGCTTCACGCAAATTTTCAACGATTGTAGGGATTGGTCCCAAAAATGCACCACCTTCATTTGCACTATCGGCTCCCTCTTCGGGTCAAACCTATTACAAAGGAGAACAGCTTCAAATTTCCGGTACAACCCGGGATACGGATGTGGGGGATCTTTTGACCGTCAAATGGTCGATTGACGGCGGGTCCGAAAACATTTTGACACAGATGACAGCTACAGGTTCCAATCAGTCGTTTAATACGAATTACACATTGCCGGACACGCTCGCAGATGGCGCACATACGTTGCAGGTGTGGGTTATGGATGACAAGGGAGGGGTCTCCTCAGCGGGCACGGTCAACTTCACAGTGAAAAGTTTCGTTGTTCCGGGAACGCCGACATTTACATCAATTAACAATAATAATCTGACGGTGAACTGGGACAAGAAGGCGAATGATGCTTCCGTGACGTATGAATTGAAAAATGTAACGACGAATCAGACCTTTGATACAGGTACATCCAATAGTCGGCAGGTGACCGGGCTTACACCGAATACCCAGTATTCTTTTGCCGTGCGCGCCAAAAATACGGTCGGTTCCTATACGGGGTATTCAAGTCCAGCTAGCAAATTTACACTGGCAAACACACCAAGCGATGCAGCTGTTAGCCAGTCAGGTAACTCCGTTACGGCTAGTTGGAACAACAATGGCAATCCTGCGGGAACGAATTACAAAACGGAAATACGTAACTCAGTCGGACAAGTGCTTGCATCGGGTACAACTTCATCAACTCGTACTGAACTTGCGTTAACTGGACTTGCAGACGGATTGTATGACGTATATGTAGCAGCATTGAATGGAGAAGGCATACAGACTGCATTTACCTCTGCAGGTCAGATCACAAAGGATACAACCGGTCCCACCGCTCCCTCTATAGCAGTTAATCCTTCTTCTTGGACCAAGGAAGATGTATTGGTTACGATTACAGCAGGTTCGGATGCCTTAAGCGGTGTGCAGAAGACACAGTACAAGCTGGGGATTGGAGGAGAATGGAAGGATTACACTGTTCCCGTTACAGTTGTTTCTGAAGGAAACACACTCATTATTGCACGCAGTATAGATACATTTGGCAATACAGGACAGGAGGCTTCTGTTACAGCGCGAGTGGACCGCACAGCTCCTACACCTCCCGTCATTTCGTTGAATCCTCCGGAATGGACCCATTCGGCAGTAACGGTGACGTTAACGGCAGGTACGGATGAAGCAAGTGGAGTAGCTATTACGCAATATAGGCTTGGAGGTGAAGGGACTTGGGTCGATTATCAAGAGCCTTTTACCATCAATACGGAAGGAATAACCGAGATTCAGGCACGAAGTGTGGATCGGGCCTCTAACGTCAGTGCTTCAACTTCAGGAACTGCCCGGATCGACAAGACAGGGCCTGATGAGCCGAAGATTATACTCAGTGACGATGAATGGACGAATCAGGATGTTTCTTTTGAAATAACCAGCGGTGAAGATACAGGCAGTGGACTTGCCAAAAGCCAATATCGTCTAAACGAACAAGGCCCCTGGATCGATTACACCGGAGAAGTGAAGGTTACCAAAGAAGGACAGACCACAGTATATGCGCGCTCGCTTGACCGGGTAGGGAATGTAAGCACTGTAGCGAAAGCACTCATTCGACTGGATAAGACCGCTCCAACAGAGCCGGTTATTACATTAAGTCAGTCCGGCTGGAGCAAGGAAGCCGTACAATTTACGATTGCTGGCAGCGTAGATGAACATGTCATTTCGTATGAATATAGTTTGAATGGGGCCCCGTATATTGTAGGAAACTCAGACACAGTGAGTTCAAACGGTTCCACCGTAATTCGAGCCAGAGCGAGAGACGCTGTCGGAAACGTGAGCAAAGAGATCAGTCGTACGGCTTATGTCGATCAGGCTGCTCCAACGATTATATTTACACCGAATGGACAGGGCTGGAGCGACACTAATATATCTGCTACGGTTCAATATGCAGATTCTGATTCGGGTATTAATGAGAATTCACGATTGTATAGAGTGACCAACAGTACCGCATCGCCAGACAACTGGAATGAAGCCCGTTCGAATGAGCCTGTAATCTCAATCGAATCAGAAGGCATTTGGTATATCCATGCCAAAACAATGGATATGGCGGGAAATACATATGAGACGGTTTCGGAGCCTTATCGAATCCAGCGCAAACCACAGCAACCTGGAAATGCGAGCATCACACAGATCAATGAGACTTCAGCAGAACTTATGTGGGATTTACCGACAGGAGAATGGTATACCGACGGGTATCAGTATGAAATTATAAACCATACGACAGGCCAGTCGTGGACACTGGATTATCCTAAACAAACGCTCACTGATCATGCCCTAAGTGGTGGTCAAGTCTATGATTACGAAGTGAGGGTTCGAAACCAGACTGGCCTAAGTGATGCAGTAACTGTCCGTGCACTGACACTCCCTGCGGCACCGGGATCACTACAAGTTCGAAAAGTCGATTCCCAGTCTGAGCTGGCAGAAGTGCACTTCGATTCAGTTCAAGGCGCTACTGCGTACCGAATCACGGCTGCAACTTCGGATGGAAGAATCGTTTTTGATCAGACGATCTCCGATTCATCCAATATTCCGTATATCACCAATCTGGTTCCGGGGAGCATTCATACGATTTCGGTCACAGCTCTGAATGAGAGTGGTGCCGGAGAAAGTAGCAGGGCTGGATTTCTGACATTGCCTGCAGCACCCGGTGAATTTGCGGCAGTGCAGATTCGGGAGCACGAGATCTCTTTGGCATGGGATACGGTAACTTCAGCCATTTATTACAACCTTTCGCGTAGTGGAGCAGGAGTCTACGAAGGATTGGAAACGGAATATGTGGATGCAGGTCTGGATAGTGGAACAGAGTATAGCTATGAATTGCTGGCCGCAAACGAGACAGGAGAAGGTCCGGTAACAAGTTTGCAGAAGCTGATGACATTGCCGGGGGCCATTGAAAGCTTGAGTATAGATAATGCTACAACAACGAGCTTGCATCTAAGTTGGGATCTTGTAAGAGGCGCGGAGCAATACGAAGTCTTTGTGAATGGAGAGAAGAGGCAGACATTGCCTGCTGGAACTCATGAATATCTGCTACCGGGATTGACCGCGGGGACGTTGTATCAGGTAGACGTTCAAGCAGGCAATGGAAGTGGACAAGGTCAATCCAACCGAGTATCTGGAACGACACTTCCCGAGAGTCCTTCGGGTCTTCACTTTGTTCAGCCGACTGAAACAGGAGCAACACTCAGATGGGATACAGTACCCGGAGCGACAAAGTATCGGGTCATTCTTGAGGGTCAGAGTTATGAGATATCAGATTCACAGCTTGAAGTCCATCAGTTATCAGGCAGCCGCCACTATACGTATCAGGTGGAGGCCGGAAATGCTGCCGGTTACGGTGCACCCACAAGCGGTGAACTGCTTACTTTGCCAACCAGACCTGAAGGACTCACAGTAACACGTACGGATGAAACGAGTATTGGGGTGGAATGGGAATCTGTAAATACAGCCGAATCCTATATTGTGAGTATCAATGGGACCGAAGTGGGTCGAACTTCGGAACTTGCCTATACGGCTGAAGAATTGTTGCCAGGCATGGAGTATTTAGTGGAAGTACAGGCCGTGAACACGTCTGGAACCGGTCAGTCCGCCAGCTTGATTCGATTATCCAAACCAGCATCGCCTTCAGAAATCGTAGTTGAACCAGGGGTACATAATGCCACCTTGTCATGGGCCTCGGTAGCAGGTGCTTCGGAATATGTAATTCAACAGGGGAACAAAGAGATTTACCGTGGACCAGAGCCGACGATCCTTATTTCAGGACTTGAGGATGGAACGATGTACCATTACACACTTGTTGCAGTTAACAGACAAGGGACCCCATCCGAAGCGACGAATGTATCCGTACTGACATTGCCTGAGAAACCAGTCGAGATTCAGGCATTGGAAGTGTCAGAAAATAGTCTTAGTCTGGATTTCACCAAAACAGGGGTAAAAGGTGCAGACGAATACATCATTGAACGCAATGGGCGAGAAATTGCTCGCATGGATGCGAGTGAAACCCGATTCGCAGATGAGAATTTGTCGCCGGGCACGAAATATACGTATAAGATCCGGGCGGTTAATGCAAGTGGTACGGGTGCTTCCCTTACCTATGGAATAACAACTCAAACCCTGCCACTATCCCCAGATGGGATTACAGTAATTAAGGGAACGCACTCGTTTGATCTGGGGTGGGAAGCAATAAAGGGAGCTTCCGCATATGAAATACTCAATCAGACAACGGGGCAAGTACAGACTGTGTCCGAACCATCGGTTCATCTCGCCAGTTTACTGGATGGCACAACGTATGAGTTTGAACTTACTGTTATGAATGAGGATGGTCACCGTTCTTCTCCCGTTCAGGTTCTTTTGTTGACCAAGCCCATATCCCCACAAACAGCAAATATTGCTGCCGTAACCGACCAAACGGTAACGCTGGATCTGAGTGGCAGCGCCACACGAGGTGCGGAACAATTGATCATTTTGCGAGATGGTATTGAAATTGACCGAATTCCTGCTGACAGTATTTCTTATGAAGACAAGGACCTGACGCCGGGAGAGAGATACACCTATACGGTTAAGGCTTCGAATGCTTCCGGCGATAGCGATACGGGATTTGATGTTCAATTGCGTACACTTCCAGCAACAATTACGGAAACGCTGTATCCAGATGTGATCGAAGAGACGGAGGTAGTGATTAAGTGGAAAAAGGTTCGAGGGGCAGAAGGTTACATTGTAATGATATCGGATGACGAATTCACCACAATTACAGAGAGCGATTTGACTGAGGTTACCCTTAATGGACTTACCAGCGCTGCTCAATATGATCAAGTAAAGATCGTTCCTTATAATACGGCGGGTAACGGAAGTCCAATGGTCGTTGCTCCATTTTTCACGTTGCCTCATGTCGATTCTGTTGAGATGAAGCTAAATCCGGAGACTGATCATGCCAGACTGGAGTGGGATTTCCCTTACCTCAACGAAACGTTTGTGGTTCTAATGGATGGTAACGAGCTGTATAGAGGCAAACAAAAAGAGTATATCGTAAATGAGCTGCAGGGCGGAAGGAACTACTCCATCGAACTGTATACCGAGAACGAGCAGGGAGATACATCTCATAAGCTTGAATATACGCTGTTAACCAAACCTGAAGCTCCCAAGGAAGTGGAATATCATTCGACACAGGAGAGCATTCAACTTCAGTTCGAAAAGAGCCATGTCAAAGGTGCCGAGCAATTCATCATTGAACGTGACGGTGCGGAGATCGGCCGAGTGTCTGTTGACGAGACTTTTTACGAGGATCGGGGGCTTGAGCCTGGCATGAATTATGTCTATACCATCAAAACCGTAAATGCTTCCGGTAAGAGCGAGGTCGGTTTCAATCTAAAAGCAGTAACGCTGCCTGGCAAAATTCCTTCTCCACCTCAAGTGGAAGAACGCGCTCAACATGGTGCAGATATTGTATGGGATATAATTCCTGGGGCAATGGGCTATCGGATCTATCAAGAAGACAAGCTGATTGCGACAACAATAGAAACGTCGATACATGTGACTGAATTGAAAAGTGCCCAGCTCTATTCCGACTTCTCTATTGTGCCTTTCAATGAGGCTGGAGACGGAGAGACAGTCAATGTACCCGAGTTTGAGACATTGCCATCAGAAGAATTCACCGTTTCAGCGGTCGCCCAGAGCACAAGCAGCATTGCATTGAACTGGAAGCTGAAATCTTTGAATGAAACGATTGTGCTTTCCCACAGCGGGCGGGAGATTTATCGTGGAAAAGATCGAAGCTACATCTGGACAGGACTAACGGGTGGGCAGCGCTATGATGTAATATTGTGGACTGAAAATTCAGCCGGGGAAAAAAGCGAAAGCCAGCAGGCCACGGCTGTGACTCTGCCATATCCACCTCCAAGCGGAAGTGGAGCCGGTTCACCTGCACCTTCCTCCAAACCGGAGGATGCTCAGTCCGGTGTGTCTCAACCTGAGCAAAATGACAAAGCGGAAACAACAGCCAAGAAAAAGGTCAAGTTTATTGATATTGGCCAAACATTCAATAGAGATCAGATTATATGGCTGGCAGAGCAAAACATCATTCAAGGTGTGAGTGAAACCCGTTTCGAACCCCGTCGTCCCATTACAAGAGCTGAGTTCACAGCACTTATTGTGCGATTAATGGGGGTGGACATATCTGCCAATTATCAGCATGCTTTTCGGGATGTTAACGATCAGGATTGGTTCGCTCCTGAGATAGAAGCAGCCGTAAGCCGTGGTATGGTGCATGGCATGGGGAATGGTAAATTTGCTCCACATGCGCTCGTAACCCGGGAACAGGCATCGAAGATCATTGCGAATGTTATTCGCAAAATCAAGCCGGAACCCGCAACTTCACGTCGGGACTTTACGGATCAGATGGATGTGTCCGATTGGGCCAAAGAAGAGGTTGAAGAGCTTGCTGGAATGTACATGCTTACCGGGTACGAAGACGGCAGTTTCCGTCCCATGCAGCATCTGAGCAGATCTGAAGCCGCAGCCCTGATCTTCCGACTGAACAAGCTGATCCGTATTATTGAAGAGAACCAAACTATGGAGGAAGAGAACCGAACTATGGATGATAAAGGAACGAGTATTGACATAGACGGTAAGGCTAACACGTCAAAAACGGATGTGAACGACTTAGATTGAATCACATGTTAATTCATCATTTCATCATCGTCAGTAGCGACATTATCCGTTATTCGACTTTTAATGTTATAATAGGTTGCCAATATGATAAAAAAAGGGTAATGGACAGTGGTGATGAATGATGAATAATAAATTTATCCGAATCTATGAAGATATTGCAGCTCGTATTCGGACTGGAGAAATTGAAGCAGGCACGTTACTTTCCTCGGAACTGGATTTATCGGAAAGTTATCAAACGTCCAGAGAGACGATTCGCAAAGCGCTGAAAATGCTGTCTGAAGAAGGCTATATTCAAAAAATCCAAGGTAAGGGCTCCATTGTACTGGATATACGTAAAATTGATTTTCCTATTTCGGGCCTCGTTAGCTTCAAGGAACTGGCTAAAAAAATGGGACATCGGGCCAAAACGTACGTTAAGGTTTTTGAAGAAAAAAAGGTTGATCAAGCCTTGTTCAAGAAAATCAATTTTGGTCTGAATGAACAGGTATGGGAGATCAGACGTGTGCGCAAAGTGGATGGCGAACATGTCATTCTGGACAAGGACCATATAAGCCAGAGGCTTATTCCCGGTTTGAGCAAGGAAATATGTAATGACTCCATCTTCGAGTACATTGAGGAAGAGCTCGGGCTGACCATCTCTTTTGCCAAAAAGGAAATTTTGGTGGAGGAGCCTACCGCTGAGGATAGGGAATTGCTTGATCTCGAAGGGTTCCACAATGTAGTTGTGGTTAGGAGCCAGGTTTACCTGGAGGACGCCAGTCAATTCCAGTTCACAGAGGCAAGGCATCGCCCGGACAAGTTCAGATTTGTGGACTTTGCCCGGCGTAGATGATATCCAATGACCATGCATATGGAACAGAGGGTACCTTTTCACTTCTTTTAGCGGTGAATGAGGTACCCTCTTTGCTGTGGAGCACAAAATTTCATTCCTTATCATGGTAAAAATAACTTGACTAGTAAGCGTTTTCATTTTATTATATGTCCATAACCTTAACGATAAGGTAAATAAAAATAATAAAATATCTGAATATAAAGTTATTTATTGATTTTAACAACCTTATGAATGTATGAGTTACTCTTGATTTTAGTTAACTTATTGCCTTGAGCAGGGTTAATTGAAAGAAACAAAAAAAGTAGGAGGTTCTAACGAATGGTCAAGTTTCAAAAGTGTACAGTCTTTACCGTAATTGCTGCACTTATGTTGGTGATTCTGGGGAGTGCTGCACCGAAAGCGTCTGCTGCTACAGGATTTTATGTAAGTGGAGGCAAATTGTACGATTCCACTGGCAAGGCATTTGTTATGAGAGGTGTCAATCATGGACATTCATGGTTTAAGAACGACCTGAACACGGCTATTCCTGCGATTGCCAAAACAGGTGCCAACACCGTACGGATTGTGCTCTCCAATGGCGTGCAGTACACCAAAGACGATCTGAACTCTGTTAAAAACATCATTAATGTTGTGAGCGCAAACAAAATGATTGCGGTGCTTGAAGTACATGATGCAACAGGTAAGGATGACTATAATTCGTTGGATGCAGCTGTGAACTACTGGATTAGCATCAAGGAAGCACTCATTGGCAAAGAAGACAGGGTTATCGTAAATATCGCGAACGAATGGTATGGAACATGGAACGGCAGTGCCTGGGCTGACGGATACAAAAAAGCGATTCCGAAGCTGAGAAATGCCGGTATTAACAATACATTGATCGTGGATGCAGCGGGCTGGGGTCAGTACCCACAATCCATCGTGGATTATGGACAAAGTGTATTTGCAGCGGATTCACAGAAAAACACCGTGTTCTCAATTCACATGTATGAATATGCCGGTAAAGATGCTGCAACCGTAAAAGCCAACATGGAAAGTGTATTGAACAAAGGTTTGGCCCTGATCATCGGTGAATTCGGTGGATACCACACAAACGGGGATGTCGATGAATATGCGATTATGAAATATGGTCAGGAAAAAGGCGTAGGCTGGCTCGCATGGTCCTGGTATGGCAACAGCTCCGATTTGAACTATTTGGACTTGGCTACGGGTCCTAACGGAAGTTTGACAAGCTTTGGAAACACGGTGGTCAACGACACTTATGGAATCAAAAATACTTCAAAAAAAGCAGGGATCTACTAGAGTCTGGGTTTTCTAAAAATATTCATCCAATCAACGAGAAGTATTAAGCTTATTCTGAGGACAAAATCTCACCCAAGCACTCTGACTAACACGTCAGGGTGTTTTTTATTGAAAGAAAAAACACCAAAACAGAAATCTTTTGAATTCTTCCGTTTATATTTAAAATCTTTTGTTTTCAAAACAAAACAAAGATGATAAACTCTGATTAGGAATAAAACAAACATTATCGGAGGGGAACAAATGGTACAGAGTTTATGGATTTCATCACAGGCTTCGGAGAAAACAACCGGACTGGAGCAACTGGTCTACCGATCCAATTTGATTGGGGCAGATCGCCGTGTATGTAACATTTTCGGAGGCAACACGTCTACCAAAACGACGGTGAAAGATTTTCGCGGCCGTGATATAGAAGTGATGTATGTAAAAGGCAGCGGATCTGACCTCGCTTCCATGCAGGCGAAGCATTTTACAGGCCTTGGACTCGAAGACATTCGTCCGTTAATCGAACGTGAATCCATGTCGGATGAAGAGATGGTCGAATATCTGGGACATTGCATGATCGATTCCAAGCACCCGCGTGCGTCCATTGAGACGTTACTGCATGCATTCCTTCCATATAAACACGTGGACCATACTCACCCGGATGCGATTATTAGTCTGTGTTGTGCGGATAACGGAAAAGAACTGGCGAAAGAAATTTACGGGGATCGATTTGTATGGGTTCCTTATGTGCGTCCAGGATTCACACTATCCAAGATGATTGCTGAAAGCGTATTCTCGAATCCGAATGCCGAACTGGTTCTGATGGAGAAGCACGGACTTGTGACTTGGGGAGAAACATCGGAAGAATGTTACGCGCAGACAATCAAAATTATTAATGAAGCGGAAGCCTTCATTGAAGCACGTGTTGACGAAGGAAGCCTGTTTGGCGGAGAGAAGCATCCTGCGTTTGAGGCAGAAGTTCGTCGTCAGATCGTATCCAAAGTAATGCCGACCATTCGGGGAGCGGTATCGGATAGCAAAAAAATGATTTTGTCCTTTGACGATCAGGAGGATGTGCTTACCTTTGTTGGTGGAGTGGATTCGCCGAAGCTGTCACAGGTAGGCGCGGCGTGCCCAGATCATTTGGTGCATACCAAAGTGGTACCTCTATTTATCGACTGGACACCGGATGTGGAGGATATTGAAGGGCTAAAATCCAAGCTGGTGGAAGGCGTGGCCGCCTACAAAGAACAATATCAACAATATTTTGAGAGCAACAAAAATGAAGGTGACGTGATGTTCGAAGCTGCACCTCGCGTTATTCTCATCCCGGGTGTGGGCATGATCAACACAGGCAAGAGCTGGGCACTGTCCCAGGTAAGCGGGGCGTTGTATCATAGAGCCATTGCCGTGATGCGCGGTGCGACAAGTCTGGGCCAATTCGTATCCCTCAGCGCCAATGAATCTTACAATGTAGAGTACTGGCCGCTTGAGCTTTACAAATTATCGCTGGCTCCAGCGGAGACTGAGTTTTCCCGCAAAGTGGCGTTTATTACCGGGGGTGCCGGTGGAATTGGAAGTGAAACGGCTCGCAGATTGGTATCCGAAGGGGCACATGTCGTTCTCGCGGACCTCAACCTTGAAGGAGCGCAGAAGGTAGCTCAGGAAATTAACGATCAATATGGTGCCAATCGCGCATATGCATTGAAGATGGATGTGACCGATGAGGAAGCCGTGCAATCCGCGTATGCTGAAGTTGCCGTACAATATGGCGGAGTGGATATCATCGTTAACAATGCTGGTCTGGCCACCTCAAGCCCATTTGACGAAACCTCATTGAAGGAATGGAACTTGAACATGAATGTGCTGGGTACGGGGTACTTCCTCGTCGCGCGCGAAGCCTTCAAATTGATGAAACAGCAGGGGATTGGCGGTAGTATGGTATTTATCGGCTCCAAAAACTCGGTCTATGCGGGTAAAAGCGCCTCAGCTTACAGCTCGGCCAAAGCGCTTGAGGCTCATTTGGCTCGCTGCATCGCTGCGGAAGGCGGGGAATACGGCATTCGTGTAAATACGATTCTCCCGGATGCTATCCTGCAAGGTTCAGCGATTTGGAACGGTTCGTGGAGAAATGAACGTGCAGCTGCCTATGGCATCGAACCAGATCAACTGGAAGAGTACTATCGTAAACGTACAACTTTGCTCGTCAATATTTATCCGAGAGATATTGCGGAAGGCATCGCATTTTTTGCCTCTTCCAAATCGGAAAAAACGACCGGCTGCATGATGACTATTGATGGCGGTGTGCCGGCAGCATTTACACGATAATAAGGAGGGTTCTCGCACATGGAAGATCAAGTCAAGCAAGCATATGAAGCAGCCAAATCATTATATGCCCAGCATGGAATTGATACGGATGACGTGCTGAAGAAGCTCGCGGAGATCAAAGTGTCTGTTCACTGTTGGCAAGGGGACGATGTGAAAGGTTTTCTGAATAAAGACGGGGAACTTACGGGCGGAATATCCGTTACAGGTCAGTATCCGGGGGCTGCAACGACGCCCGCAGAACTTCGGGCAGACCTGGAGCAAGCTTTCTCGATGATTCCCGGCAAACATAAGGTCAATTTGCATGCGATCTATGCGGATACGGACGAACAAGTGGAGCTGGACCGGATTGAGCCGAAGCATTATGAGAACTGGGTGAAATGGGCCAAAGAGCAGGGGCTCGGTCTGGATTTCAATCCAACTTGCTTTTCGCATGAAAAATCAAGTGACGGCTTCACGCTAAGTCATTCGGATCCGGCGATTCGCAAGTTCTGGATCGATCACTGCAAAGCATCTCGCCGCATTGGTGCTTACTTTGGTGAGCAGCTGGGCCAGACCTGTGTAACCAATGTATGGGTACCGGACGGGTTCAAGGATAATCCGGTCGATCGGATGACACCGCGGAAGCGACTGAAGGATTCACTCGATGAGGTGTTTGCCGAGAAGCTTGATCCGAAGTATCATCTGGATGCGGTCGAGAGCAAGCTGTTTGGCCTCGGTTCCGAAGCGTATGTCGTTGGTTCTCATGAATTCTATATGGGCTATGGACTGCAAAATGATACGTTAATCTGCCTCGATGCTGGACACTTTCATCCAACGGAAGTCATTTCCAACAAACTGTCTTCACTGGCGCTGTTTACCAACGGCATTCTGCTGCATGTTAGCCGTCCAATGCGTTGGGACAGTGACCATGTTGTCATTATGGATGATGAGCTACTGGAAATTGCCCGCGAATTGGTACGTCATGATCTGCTTCCAACGACACATATCGGACTTGATTTCTTTGATGGAAGCATTAACAGGGTTGCTGCGTGGGTGGTTGGTACACGTAACACGATTAAAGCACTGCTACGTGCGATGTTGGAACCTGTAGATGCTCTGAAATCAGCGGAGCTGGAAGGGGATTACACTCTTCGTCTTGCTTTGACGGAAGAGTTCAAGTCCTATCCTTTCGGCGCGATCTGGGATTATTATTGCGCCCAGCAGCAAGTACCTGTACGTGAGCAGTGGATTGCTGAGATTAAAACCTATGAGCAGGAAGTTTTGCTTCAACGAGATAAATCTTTCGTGTAGGATGATGCAGGCTACAGCGGAGCAAGCCCTCCGCTGTGGCTTTTTTGCATGGAAACAGCTGCGAAATGCATAACTTCGATCAGAATTTCCATACTAAAAATACATAAAAAAATGCAAAGAATCATTGCCATTTTTGCAACGAAGAGGAGGATCAATCCAATTTGAATATCGCCCACAACAAATTATATATCGCTGCACTTGGCGGCTTGAATGAAATTGGCAAGAACATGTATCTTATCCAGCATAATGAGGACATCATTGTCATCGACTGTGGTTCCAAATTTCCGGATGAAACCCTGCCGGGGATTGACCTCATCATTCCGGATGTGACATATCTACTGGAGAATCAGGACAAGGTTAGGGCGCTTGTGGTTACTCATGGACATGAGGACCACATTGGCGGCATTCCCTATTTGTTAAAACAAATCAATGTCCCTGTGTATGCGTCCAGACTGACACGAGGATTGATTGAGCTGAAACTGAAAGAGCATGGTCTGCTGCGCAAAGCAGATCTGCATACGGTTGACTCCAATTCCAGCATTACGCTGGGCGACTTTGAGGTTTCTTTTTTTGCAACCAGTCACAGCATACCGGATTGTCTAGGCATTTTCTTTCAGACTCCAGGGGGGAATGTCGTCCATACTGGGGATTTCAAGTTTGATATGTCACCTGTTAATGGGCCGTATCCCGATCTGCACCGTATGGCCGAGATTGGCAAACAAGGTGTTCACGTGTTGTTGTCCGAGAGTACCAATGCAGAGAGACCCGGGTTTACGGCTTCCGAGCGAGTCGTAGGTGACCACATATTGGATGCATTCATTCGTGCCAAACAAAAAGTATTTATTTCAACCTTTGCGTCCAACGTAAGCAGGGTTCAGCAGATTGTAAATGCAGCATTCGAGACGGGGCGCAAGCTGGCTCTGCTGGGCAGAAGCATGATTAATGTAGTGTCCGTAGCCAGTGAACTGGGATACCTGGATGTACCTGATGGGCTGCTCATTGAGGCCATTGATTCGGACCAGTTTCCACCTGATGAGGTCGTTGTGCTCTGTACGGGAAGCCAGGGTGAAACGATGGCAGCATTATCCCGTTTGGCGGCCTCCAAACATCCTCATGTGAAGATAGCACCTGGAGATACCGTCATTATTGCCGCTGGAGCAATCCCGGGAAACGAACGCAATCTAGCGCATGTCATTGATAATCTGTATGTGCTCGGAGCACGCGTTATTTACGGTTCAAGCGGTGCAGCAGGCATGCATGTATCTGGACATGGCAGCCAGGAAGAACTCAAACTGATGCTGACCCTGATGAAGCCTGATTATCTGATTCCTGTGCACGGAGAGTTTCGCATGCTGTATCAGCATAGACAGCTGGCGGAGTCCGTAGGGATCGAACGGGATCATGTATTCATCGTGAACAATGGGGATATGATTCAGTACAAAGACGGCGTGGCTTCTCCTGGTCCCAAAATTGCTTCAGGCAATAGTCTGGTCGATGGTCTGATCATGGGCGATGTCGGGAATATCGTGCTGCGTGATCGCCGGCAACTATCTTCCGATGGAATGTTGTTGATTGTGACTACGTTGAGCAAAACGGAGAAGCATATGGTGACAGCCCCCGAGATTATTTCCAGAGGTTTTGTATTTGTAAAAGACTCCGAGGAATTCATGAAAGAGATTCATGAACTGGTTCAGAACAAGATGGATGAGTTAACCGAAAGTGGAGCGAATCAGTGGAATGTCATCAAAAGAAAGCTGAAAGACGAGATCGGTCGTTACATCTATGCCCAGACGAAACGAAGACCGATGATCCTGCCCATTATTATAGAGGTTTGAGAAAAGTGGAGCATAGCCAAATGTATAGACATTAAGCTGATTAAAAGCCTGAGAAATGTAGGATCATACCGTTTTTCGTATGAACCCTACATTTTATTCAGGCTTTTATTGTTAACTAACCTATTGATCCTTCAGCAACCCGGATTGTCTCACAGAGGAGAGGAACTGGTTGAACTGTTCAATGTTTAATTGCTGTGCGCTATCGGAGAGGGCTACCGCCGGATTCGGATGAACCTCAACCATAACACCATCCGCACCGGCTGCAAGAGCTGCCTTGGCACAAGGAGCAAGGATATCTTTGCGCCCGGTAGAGTGGGTGACATCCACAAGCACAGGCAGATGGGTTTCCTGTTTCAGAATCGGCACAGCAGAGATGTCTAGTGTGTTTCGTGTTGCTTTTTCGTAGGTGCGAATGCCGCGTTCAATCAACATGACCTGTTTGTTCCCCCGGGAGACGACGTATTCCGCAGCATGAACAAATTCATCAATGGTTGCCGCCAAACCACGTTTCAGCAGGATAGGAATCTGAACATCCCCGGCAGCCTTGAGCAGTTCGAAGTTTTGCATGTTACGGGCACCGATCTGGATGACATCAATATACTGGCCAGCCAGTTCGATATGACTTGGATGCACAATCTCACTAATGGTCTTCAACCCGAACTCGTCGGCAACTTCCTTCAGAATTTTCAATCCTTCAATTCCGAGTCCCTGGAAGTCATATGGGGAAGTACGAGGTTTAAATGCACCTCCGCGCATCACGGTAATGCCTGCTTCTTTCAACGCTGCTGCGACCTCACGTACCTGCTCATAACTTTCAACCGAGCACGGTCCAGCAATCATGATCGGTTTGCCTGCGCCAACCTTGACGTTTCCGATGGAGACGACAGTATCTTCCTGCTGATTTTTGCGGCTAACGAGCAGTTGTTTCTTGTGTTCGTCGACCTGAAGGTTCAGGGAAGCCTGGAAAATCTGCTTGAACAGAAGTTTGATGGCATCGTCCTGGAAAGGCCCCGGATTGGCGGCAGTCAGTTCCTCCAGCATTTCTTTTTCCCGTACCGGATCAAATTTGGGTACACCCTGTTTTTCCTTGATTTGACCAATTTCCTGTGTAATTTGTGCCCGTTCTGACAATAAGTGCAGGAGGTTATGATTAATCTCACTCAATCGGCCTCTTAATTGTTCCAAGTTCATGCTTTGATCCATGCTGATCCACTCCTTCAATTTAGATTTATGAAAAAACACAAAAAGGCCCTTCATCCGTAAGGGACGAAGAAGCCGTGGTACCACCCTAATTAGAAACGGTCCTGCTGATTGAATACAGCCGAATTGTTTCTCACTTTGACCTTTTAACGCAAGGAACGGATTGTCCTAGAAGCTGTATCCTGGAGGAGCAGCTCTTCAGCAATCGGCTCGGGAGTGAACTTCGGCGGCATGTTCCTTTCGGGTGCTCTCAGTCTTCGGCACCGCATCCCTGTAATGAACGATAACTCCGCGTACTCTTTCCGTCATAGCCTGTATGGATAATGATGTTCTGTTCTGTATTTCATGATACACGTTATGAATTGAAGTTATACTAGCATCTCATGTTGTTGTCTGCAAGAAGCTGAATTAATGCCATGCATCAATAACGCTTTACCGTGACGCATTATGCATGCACTTCAAGTTTCCCGTGCGATTTACTAATAGCTTCATGGGAATAGTATTCGCAAGGGTTTGCCATTCGAAGTATAATATAAGGTAATATAAGTGAATTCAAGCAATGAGAATAAGAGGAGAAGTTATGAATAAAACGATTTCGGATATCGCCCAAATGGCAGGCGTGGCGAAGAGCACAGTCTCTCGTTTCCTGAATGGTGGTTCGGTTAGTGAAGATACACGGCACAAAATTGAGCGCATTATTAAACAATACAATTACGTACCCAATACGTTTGCACAGAGTCTCAAAGCAAAAAAAACCAGTATTATTGGAACGGTTGTTCCTCGTCTGGATTCCTTTGCAACCTCTCAGACATTGATCGGCATCGATGAAGAATTAAGAAATAACCAGTATCAGATGCTGATCGCTAATACGAGCCAGGATATGCAGCGTGAGATTGATGCTATATATGACTTTGCCAGACAGAAGGTATCCGGCATTATTCTGCTTGCCGCTGAAGTGACCGACGCACATCTCAAAGCCGTTGAAGACATCGGAATTCCGGTCCTATTGGTAGGGCAGCAGCATGAACATCTGCACAGTCTGGTTCATAATGATGATCAGGCGGGGTATGAGATGGGGAAGCATGTTGTGGAGAAGGGCCATCGAAAAATTGTCTATATTGGCGTTACCGAGAAAGATCAGGCGGTGGGTATCCATCGCAAACAGGGGTTCAAGCGTGCGATCGACGAATGTGGCGGATGTGATGTGACGTATTATGAGACAAGCTTCAAAATGTCCGAGGCCATCATTACCGCAGAAGCGATTTTGAAAGAAAGCAAACCGAGCATTATTGTGGGTGCAACAGATAATATCGCACTGGGTGTGATGAAGATATCTTTTTCCAATAAGATACAAATACCGCAGGATTTATCGGTTACCGGATTTGGCGGTTATGAAATTACCGAGATGATTCATCCTACACTAACGACAGTGAAATATCATTATTTTGAGGCAGGTCAAGTGGCGGCCCAGCACATTATTCGTCTGGTAAAAGGCGAGCCAGTGGAACAGTGCACGATCCTTGATGTGGAGATTATTCCACGAGAAAGCGTTGACAAGATATAAATATATCCTTTATGATAATTCCATCGAACCGGTTCCACACTAAATGTCCGATACGGATATGGGAGCACGGTGGCAGGCGAAAAAGCTGCATGGAATTATTTTTTTGAGTGAATTGGAACCGGTTCCTCTGATTATTGGATTTTAAAAATAAATTAAATTAAGAGTTACACGATCACGGAGAGGGCAGAAAAAATCTGTAGAAACGTAGTGTTCGCTTAAAAGCTTTCTGTAAGAAAGCTGCTTCGGAAGCATAAGCTACAGCGGATTTCACCCTTTAGAAATGGGATCAAGGAAATCTGGGGATAACAGCGATCGGAGGATTGTTCTGCCATCGAAGTGGCCAAGTGTAAAATTTCTTGGTCTAATTTATATTAGCTAGGATGGAGAACACTTTTTATGAAAATGACTAGAGAGCAACGCTACAGACGAATCGAACAGGCAGAGCCTGGAGAAATAGGCAAGCTGGAAGCTTTGATCTCTGCTTGTCCGTGGAGACAGCATTACCATATCCAGCCTATAACCGGACTGCTTAACGACCCTAACGGATTTTCCTATTATCAGGGGTATTATCATCTGTTCTATCAGTGGTTCCCACTCGGAACCGAGCATGGATTGAAATATTGGTATCATACCCGTTCAACGGATCTGGTGCACTGGGAAGAAGTCGGAATAGGAATCCAGCCGGGGGACACCTATGACTCACACGGGGCTTATTCGGGCAGTGCTATTGAAAAAGATGGCCAACTTCATTTGCTATACACTGGCAATACAAGAGATGAAGACTGGATTAGACATCCGTATCAGTGTCTGGCGATTATGGATGAAAGCGGTTCAATAACCAAAGTGGATCAACCTGTGATCTCTGAAGTACCTTCTGGCTACACGGAGCATTTCAGAGACCCCAAGGTATGGCAGCAGGGTGACACGTATTATTGTGTGATCGGAGCCCAGCGTGTAGATGAAACTGGATGCACGGTATTATATCGCTCGTCAGATCTCAGAAACTGGACGTTGCTTGGAGAGATTCATACTGGGCTACCTAACTTTGGCTACATGTGGGAGTGCCCCGATTATATGGAGATGCAGGGTCAGGGTGTGCTGATCTTTTCACCTCAAGGAATAGAGAGTCAGGGAGATGAGTATCACAACATTTTTCAGTCAGGCTATCTGATTGGTGAACCACTGGATCTTCAGACAAGGCATTTCGAACATGGTCCGTTTCAGGAGCTGGATCGTGGATTTGACTTTTATGCTCCACAGACGATGCAGGCGCCGGATGGAAGACGAATTTTGGTGGGATGGATGGGACTTCCTGATTTGGAGTATCCGACAGACAAGAGTGGATGGGCACATTGCCTGACGATTCCGCGGCAGTTGTCACTCCGGGAGCGGAAGTTAATTCAGCAGCCAGTCTCTGAAATGGTGAAGCTGCGCGGGGATTCTGAAGGGACTCATATGGAATTCATAATTGGTAATGAGACTCGATCTTTCGCGGACTTTGCCGGGATGGCTTATGAATTGGAATGTGAGATCCGTGATTTTGACGCAGAGGTCGTAGGCATTGAACTGCGGGCGAGTGCAGAAGAGAAGACCGTGCTGCAGTATGACCGGTTGGCACAGAAAGTAATCCTGGATCGCTCCCAGTCAGGCGCCACGCTCGCGGATCAGAACGGGAATGTAAGGCGCTGCGCATTGAATGCAGATGTGCTTAAGTTCCGTATTTTTGTGGATTCCTCTTCCGTTGAGATCTTTGTCAATGATGGAGAAGAGGTATTCACAAGCCGCATCTTCCCGAGCAAGGAAAGTGTGGAAATTCGCTTCTTTGCACATGGAGGCAAGGCAGAATTTCAGGCATCAAAATGGGATTATTAGATATAACGTGAGAGGAATGAAGTACCATGTCGGATAATCAGCAGATTGCCCAGGACGTTATTCGTGCCATCGGGGGCAAAGAAAATATCGCATCATTTGCACACTGTGCAACACGTCTTCGGATCATGGTGAATGACAAGGACAAGATCGATCAGAAGCAGGTCGAGAACATCGACAAAGTTAAAGGGGCCTTTTTCAACTCGGGCCAGTATCAGATCATTTTTGGAACAGGAACAGTGAACCGGATATTCGAAGAGGTTGAGAAGCTCGGAATTGAAGG
Source organism: Paenibacillus sp. NPDC057886 (assembly GCF_042796655.1). Lineage (NCBI taxonomy): Bacteria > Bacillati > Bacillota > Bacilli > Caryophanales > Paenibacillaceae > Paenibacillus > Paenibacillus sp. NPDC057886. The sequence goes on from NZ_JBHVMZ010000001.1 coordinate 934,426, forward strand.
ATCTTCGAAAGAAGACGTGAAAAGTCAGAGCAAAAAGGAAGGCAATGCTTTTCAACGGGCCATTCGCACGTTCGGTGACGTTTTTGTCCCGATTATCCCTGTGCTGGTCGCAACGGGGCTGTTCATGGGTCTGCGGGGGCTGCTCACTCAAAATGAAATTTTATCGCTATTTGGTGCAACACCGGAGGACATTTCGCCCAATTTCTTGCTATTTACTCAGATCCTGACGGATACGGCTTTTGCATTTCTGCCTGCACTCGTAGCCTGGTCTGCGTTCCGTGTGTTTGGCGGAAGTCCAGTTCTCGGCATCGTATTGGGTCTCATGCTTGTGAATCCGGCGCTGCCCAACGCATACGCTGTGGCCGATGGATCAGCACAGCCGCTGCACATGTTCGGATTCATACCGGTGGTCGGTTATCAGGGCTCCGTGCTGCCTGCGTTCTTCGTCGGGTTGATCGGAGCGAAGTTTGAGAAGGTTCTGAGAAGACGCGTGCCAGAGGCGCTCGACTTAATTCTTACCCCTTTTATTACGCTGACGGTTATGATTACGCTGGGGCTCTTCGCGATTGGTCCGGTATTCCATTCCCTGGAGGAGTGGGTGCTGCATGGCACAACAGCCGTATTGGGGCTGCCATTGGGTATTGCGGGTATTATTATTGGTTTCTTCCATCAAATTATTGTCGTTACCGGTGTTCATCACATCTTTAACTTTCTGGAGATTCAATTGCTGGAGAAAACGGGCTTTAATCCGTTCAACGCGATCATTACCTGTGCTATGGCTGCGCAAGGAGCAGCTTGTCTGGCGGTGGGGTTGAAGACCAAAAATACAAAGCTGAAAGCACTCGCACTGCCTTCGTCATTCTCTGCATTTCTAGGGATTACCGAACCTGCTATCTTCGGGGTTAACTTGCGGTATATGAAACCGTTTATCATGGGTCTTGTCGGAGGCGCTGTAGGTGGATTTCTCGCATCCTTGTTCCATTTGCAAGGTACAGGCATGGCGGTGACGGTTATTCCGGGAACCCTGCTGTATTTGAACAGTCAATTGCCTTTGTACATTTTGTCAAACGTGGTTGCCATGGGAATTGCATTTGCACTTACCTGGTTCTTTGGATATAAGGATCAGCCAGTTGCGGAGGAAGTACCAAGCAATGTAGGAAAAGAGAGAAAGTCGAAAGTTCTGTCGCAGAAGTCAAACTCATCTGCCAGCCAGGCCGTTAACCATCGTACCAAGGTGGATATGCTGGAGATTGCATCACCGATCACAGGCACAGCTGTTGCTTTGGAGCAGGTTCCTGATCCTGCATTCTCAGAAAAGCATATGGGAGAAGGGATCGCTATTGAGCCTTCTGAGGGCAAAGTATTTGCACCTTTTGACGGTGTCATCGCTCATGTGATGAATAAGAGCAAACATGCGGTAATCCTGGAACATGAAACAGGTGTTCAGATGCTTGTGCATATTGGAATTAATACCGTTGGACTGAAGGGTGAAGGTTTTACCGCACATGTGAATAGCGGAGACACCGTAACCGCAGGACAACTGTTGATTGAATTTGACATGGAAGCTATTCAGGCTGCAGGACTGCCTTTGATTACACCTGTGCTCATCCCGAATGGGAACGATAGAATTGAACAGGTGATGACAACTATGACAGGCCGTGTTCAAGCCAATGGGGAAGCACTAATCGTTGTGAAATTTACTGAACTGGAATAAGGAATTTTTGAAAAAGGCAGGTCGAAAAATGCAAAGAGACCCGGTGTATAACACCAGGGTTTCTTTGCACTTTTATGTATATTTCTTTCTAAACAAAAGGTGTCAAAAAGAATAATACGTCAGTGCGTATTGCATCAGAAAGGCACGGATTTCTTCCCGGTTTAACTTTACATCAGATGTGCTGCTTTGCTCCAGGTTGAGAAGCAAATTATTGACGGCTTCATGCAGGAACAGCATGCGTTCGTTTCCCCAGAGCGTATGATGCTGCTGAATATAGTGCATGACCTGTGACAGTTCCATGCCTTTTAAAGCTCGGAACATTGAAGCCCATTTTACCAGATCAGAAGGATGGGAGCCCTCAGGTAATTCAAATTCGGCAAAACCATGAACATACCCGCATGAGATTTTGAACAATCCGCAGTAGCAGGATGAATGATCCCGCGCTATGAAGGGTAATTTTTGCATATCGTAACGAATAATCTCCATGGAACTAATCCGAGCTTCAACACGAGTCCCCGGTGGAATTTCTACAGCACAACTTGCAATCACGCGATCCAACCTCCATAGGCAAAATCACCTTATTGTTTTCTATTGTTTTCGTTATCCTGCCGTTTATGTTACGACTGAACAGAGCTCAAGTAAAATCAACCGGGATGGATATACGCCTGATTTTCCGATTTTTGGTTTGGAATCCTCACATGTAAGCGATTAACTAGAGATATATCTTCGTTTTGGACTCGAATAACCCGATTTTTTCTTCCGCTCATGACAGACTGAGCAAATTGCCGCATAACGGCGCAAAGAGAAGATTACACGAGAAATGATCTCCAGGATTGCCTGGAATCGATCAGAACAGTGCAGAAATCGGATGCAGTTGAATTGCGGGGATGGGGATAGAGGACTATGATTCGCACATAACGTACTTCAGACGGCATTTGCAGGGTCTGATGTGAAGGCGAGGTTGGCGGCAATGGATGAAGCATTGATGGTTGTATCGACAGGACACGGTGAGGCGGGGAAAAATTTTGTGAATGTATTACTGAAGAGGGGATTTGCGGTTGTCGTGCTTGTACACAGCGAAGAAGAGAGGGAACAGCTTCAATCGCTTGGTGCAATTACTGTTTGTTATATTCAGGAGATGGCAGACCGTAATCAGCTTCCGCTCAAATTTGTAGTGAAAAACGCCTTTGTATTTGAAAATAGTGTGCCGCAGTGCTGCCAGGACATTGAGCTGTGTCACAGCTTGTGTCCGCAACAACTCTATGTCGTTTCCAGCAACAGGCCTCATGTTGAACTTGTTTATAAAGGTCTGGGAGCAACTTATGTCATTCACAGCCGGAGTGGAGATGTTTCATTTTTATTGTGAATCACCTGATCGCGGGTTCCTTGTCGCCTGTCGGATGAACCAAGTATAAATGAAAAACGTTCTGTCCAGAGCCTGTTGCCCTGGACAGAACGTTTTGTGAATTGAATTCTTATGTGCTACACATTGAGCTGTGAAACCCTATCAGGAAGAGATTCCGACAACACTGGAACCATTCTTCGTAATTTTGTACGTAATGACGTCTCCGCTCCAGAAGTGGAACTTGAGAATGACTTCGCCATTATTTGTTTCGTTGAAGAAGTTTTGTTTCAGTTCAATCACGTTGCTGCTATAATTCGGACTGAAAGCGTATGAAAATTCTTTGAACGAAGTCCAGTTTTGCGGACCTGCGTTTCCTCCACTTGTATAAGTGGCTTCCATGGTGGCCAGCTGATTGCCATTAAAGGTAGTCGGAATCGCAAACGAGCTCGTTGTGCCCGTTACATTGCTCAGTTTAGGCGTATCATACTTGATGATATTCAGGTTCCAGTTTGCGCCTTTGTTGAATTTGACGGTCAGCTTGGCATTAACACCAAGATTGCCGGACGAGGTCAGTCTGGTTAACAGGCTTGATTTTAACGTCAGCACATCACCACTGATCGTGTAATCTGTACCTTGAACTAGGGTAGTGCTGCCATTAGCAAGAGAGCTAAATGTATTGCCATTGAGATTCAGTTTTACGGTTTTATCCTGAATTGCAGCACCTTTTTTCAGATAAACCAGATCCGATTCAGCTGTGGAGGAACGACCTGTCCAGCTTGCTTTCATTGTGTTATACAGGTCTGGGTCAGACCAGGTGAAGCTGGTACGACCGAAATGCTGCCCATTATCCCATAACATGGTGGTCATCTGTTTCTGACGCAGGTACTGGCCAATAAATTCAAAGAATTTCAATTTCTCACCTTGCTCAATGACGCCCGTGTGCTGATCAAAGCCGAGCAAGCCATACTCACCGACGATAACCGGAATGCCTTTGGCTGTAAATGCATTGTACACCCGATCAAATGTAGCGGTAATATCCTGCTGCACTTCAGCATTATATTTGGTGTAACCTGCAATATTCACGCTGAATGGCCAGAAGCCATAGTAGTGAACGGTAGCGATAATATTAGGATCATTTAATTTTGCAATCGTCTGGGATAATGCATCGAGATCTGCTTGAGCGGAGGAAGTATGCATCGTTGGAAGGACCAATGGACGTGTTGCATTATTTCCGCCGGATGCTCTCACGATATTATGAAATGATACATTCAACTCATCCAGCAAAGCGTAAGCAGTAGCGGTATTCGTTGTACCACCTTCGGTGAAGCGTGGTTCATTTACACTTTCGAACATCAGCTTAGTGGATGAGTTTTTGAATTTGTTTGCAATTTGAGTCCAGGCAGAGTTGTAACGAGCAAGAACATTGGCATGGTCATTCTCCATATAACTGATCCACTGCCATGAATCGTGATGGATATTGATCATGACATACAGATTGGCATCAAGCGCCCAGTTTACAACCTGTTGTACACGATTCATGTAAGCGCTATCAATGGTATAGTTGGGTGCTCCACCCATATGAGCTTGCCAGGTCACTGGAATACGAATGCTCTTGTAGCCTTGATTGGCAATATTCTGAATCAGTTGCTGAGTGATCAGCGGGTTACCCCAGGCCGTCTCGTCTGCGCCAACAGCATCAAGGGAGTTGCCCAGATTCCAGCCCGGCTCCATCGCAGTAACATAGGATTGAATATTGGTTGGAGCAGCGGCTGCACTTGCCTGAATCGAGTCATCAGTAGCAGCAGAAGCGATCGCGGATGAGAACAGGGACAGGATCATTGTCGTTACAATAGTGAGTGAGAGAAACGATCTGCGATTTTTGTTCATTAACATATTCTCCTTTGTAATTATTATCGTTGAACTAAAATAGAGCGCTTACAAAAAATGAGGAATTAAGCTCAGCATAGAACAATACCCTGGATTGATTTAAATGGAATCACCACCAAATTAAGTATTGAAAACGTTTTCTGAAATGCAAATATATCATGATCCATTCAAAGAAAATACCATGATAATTGGATGATATTTCATGTGGAAATTAGCGATTATGACAATTATGGAATATCGTAGGTGGATGTGGTGGCTTATTTTTTCACATGAAAAACTTCCGTAGACAACAGCATTAATTCTACAATTTGTGTGTTCATATATTGCGGAGTCGTTGGAAAATCTTCTTCAATCCAGCGAATCAAAAGACCTGCGACTCCATGTGCCCGATAGATATATAGCCATTTGGGATCGATAACCGACCCTTCCTCAAGCTCATACTCATATTCTGCTACAAAAAGATCCTCAATGACTCTCGCCATTTGGTAGCGGAAATCCACCTGGATATGATCACTTAATAACAATTTGTATAATGCAGCTTGTTCTTTCAAATATATAAACAGCGTAATATCTTCGGCATGCATTTCTTTTAAATTGACTTTGGTTATGTACCTGTAGGGATTCTTGATCTGGTGAATAAATTCGGTTAAAACCTCTTGAATAACCTCACGAAGCAAATCCTCTTTGGTTGCAAAATTGGCATAGAATGTGCCCCGATTATAATTGGCCTCCCGGACAATTTCAGATATGGAGATCTGTTGAAAAGGCTTTTGTGAAAGCAAGCGTAGAAAAGTTTCTTTGATATCCGATGTAGAACGCAAAACGCGTTTGTCAATTCGATCTGTCATGAATAGTTCACCTCGTTTACAGTATCGTTCATGTCACTTGTTTCTGCAACTTGGTGTACAAAATATTATCAAGTGTACAGTAACGTACAATTTCAGGCATATTACGGATTGATTCAGGTTAATGATATGGATATATTGAGGATTGTTTAAATTTAATATTATTGGAGGTATTCATATGACATTTCCCGTATTGGAAGGTAAAGTAGCCATTGTAACCGGGGCGGCGATGGGCATGGGTGAAGCAACTGCTCAACTTTTTGCCGCAGCCAAAGCAAAGGTGATCGTTGCAGATTTTAACGAAGAGAAGGGACAGGCTGTAGTTGAATCCATTCGTGCGGCAGGTGGTGAATCCGCTTTCGTAAAAGTCGATATTTCCCAATCAGAAGAAGTACAGGCCATGGTGAAATTCGCAGTCGAGACTTATGGACAACTGGACGTAGCTGTGAATAATGCCGCACTCACACCAGATGACAAACCAGCAGCTGAATTTGACGAAGCCTACTGGCATCGCCTGATTTCGGTTGACCTGACAGGTACTGCGCTGTGTATGAAATATGAACTTCAGCAAATGCTGAAACAAGGCAAAGGCGGTTCCATTATTAACATTTCATCGGTGAGCGGATTCCGTCCCCAACCCAACAACATTGCTTATGTAGCTGCGAAGCATGGCGTGGTTGGCATGACCAAAGTAGCCGCGATGGAGAACGGACCACACAACATTCGTGTTAACTCGGTTGCTCCAGGAGCAATCGATACACCCATGCTACGTGGTGCTTTGGATCAATTCGGTTTTACGGCAGAGGAATATGCTCCTCAGCTGAGCTTGCTTAATCGTTTTGGACAACCTAATGAAATTGCTCAAGCAAGTCTCTGGCTGGCATCTGACGCCGCCTCCTACGTTACAGGTACTACGATTCACGCGGATGCAGGATATACGTCTCGTTAATCGTTAAGGCGAAGAATTGGAAAGATCTAATCCAATTTCTGCTACCCAGTCGCAATAAAATTGACAATTCAGCTATTCCTTGCTAAAGTTTTATCCAATCCGCATAATTGTGATCTGGGAATGTTACCGATATGGGCATAACCTGAGCTGGCTTGTATACACTGCAACGTGTATCCAGGCTGGTTCGGGTTTTTTGTATTTAAGTTGAACGAACGATTTTACATTGGACACTGCGCGGCCAGAACAATCTTCCGATCGTTGTTATCCCCAGTTTTTTTGATTCTCTTTTTAAAGGGGAAATCCGGGGATAAAGGCGAACTCTCCGCTTCTCCAGATTTTTTCTGTCCTCTCCGTTTATGATGTAAATGTGTAGTTCAACATAAATATTTTGTCTTTTTAATATTTCTTGCGATTGGAGCGGATAACAGAATTACATATTTGGAAGGAGAATACGGATGACTAATTTTAAGTTTCCTAAAGACTTTTTGTGGGGGGGAGCCATTGCTGCCAATCAGGCAGAGGGCGCTTATCTGGAAGATGGCAAAGGGCTGAGCATTGTTGACTTGCTGCCGACAGGAGAGAATCGCAGAAGCATTATGAAGGGCAATGTCCTTGCATTGACCCCGCTGGAAACTGAGTTTTATCCTTCGCATGAAGCAATTGATTTCTATCATCGTTATCCCGAGGATATCGCTCTGTTTGCCGAGATGGGATTCAAAGCGCTGCGTGTATCGATTGCCTGGGCACGGATTTTCCCAACCGGAGAAGATGCACAGCCGAATGAAGCGGGCTTGCAATTTTATGATCGATTGTTCGATGAATTGTTGAAGCATGGTATCGAGCCTGTGGTTACGCTTGCTCACTTCGATGTACCGGTCAATCTGATTGAGAAATATGGCAGTTGGAGAAGCCGTGAGTTGGTAACTCTGTTTGAAACCTACGCGAAAACTGTATTTAGCCGTTACAAGGACAAGGTGAAATACTGGATGACATTCAACGAAATTAACATGCTGCTGCATCTGCCATTCCTTGGCGCGGGTCTTGTCTTCAAGGATGGTGATCATGTGAAAGAGATTCAGTATCAGGCGGCACACCATCAATTGGTGGCAAGTGCACTGGCGGTTAAAGCCTGTCACGAGATCATACCGGGTGCAATGATCGGCTGTATGCTTGCGGCAGGAAGCTTCTATCCATATACCTGTAATCCGGAAGATGTGTTCCAGGGCATGGAGAAAGACAGGGAATCCTATTTCTTCATTGATGTTCAGTCTCGTGGAGAGTACCCGGGTTATGCCAAACGTTTCTTCAAGGATCATGGATTGAATATTGCCATGCAGCCAGGTGATGCGGAAATTCTGAAAAACCATACGGTTGATTATATCGGATTTAGTTATTATTCAAGTCGTACAACCTCCACGGATCCAGAAGTCGTTAAAAATATGACAAGCGGCAATGTATTTGGTTCTGTAGCCAATCCATATTTGGCAAAATCGGAATGGGGCTGGACGATTGATCCCAAAGGCATCCGCATTACAGCCAATCAACTGCATGACCGATATCAAAAACCGCTGTTTGTTGTAGAAAATGGATTTGGAGCCAATGATGTGGTTACCCCTGAAGGTGAGGTTGATGATGCCTATCGGATTGATTATCTGAAACGCCATGTGGCCGAGATGGGTGAAGCTCTGCAGGATGGTGTAGAGATCATCGGTTATACAAGCTGGGGACCTATTGATATTGTCAGCGCTTCTTCAGGAGAGATGAGAAAACGCTATGGTTACATCTATGTGGACCGTGACAATGAAGGTAAGGGTGACCTCAAGCGGATCAAGAAAAAGAGCTTCCATTGGTACAAAAATGTGATTGAATCGGATGGCAGCAATTTAGAATCAGAATAAGCAGGGGAGGATGAGGAGCATTCTCCATGATCATATCGGAAGGACCACTCTTCATGGAACTTCCGATTGTTCCCTCATTGAAAGCGTTGACATATGTGTCTCTTCGCGCTATACTTGACGCAATTATATCGTTTTGGGATTGTTACTACTTGAAGTAGGCAAAACCTAAGCACCAAAAAAACAGACGTATATGTCTTGTTTATTTTGTGATGCTTCAGGTTTTTTTTGTATGCCCAAAAGGCGATATATGACTGCCAAGAGAGTGGATCGTGACGGGGGGATTGAAGTGAAAATTGCAAAGGTTATCAACAATAACGTCATTAGCATCTATCAGGCGGATGGAGCAGAGCTTGTGGTGATGGGGCGTGGGATTGCCTTTAAGAAAAAGCCGGGGGATAAAGTAGACGAGACCCGCATCCAGAAAGTATTTGCGCTTAAAAACAAGCAGACATCCGACAATTTCAAAATGCTGCTGCGTGAAGTGCCAATGGAACTGATCGAAATTGTGGAAGAAATTATTACCTACGCCAAAGAGAATCTGGGCCGTAAGCTGAATGAAAATATCTACGTTTCCCTGACAGATCATATTAACTTTGCGATTGAACGATATCGTGAAGGGGTAGAAATCAAGAATGCACTGATGTGGGAAATCAAACAGCTGTACAAGGCTGAGTTCGGACTAGGCCTGAAAACGCTGGAGCAAATCAAGTCGAGACTTAATATTGAGCTTCCGCCGGATGAAGCAGCTTATATTGCCCTGCATATTGTCAATGCGGAGATGAATGAAGAAGTTATTACAACGATGAACATCACGAAGTTTATTCAGCAGATTATTAATATAGCGAAATATCACTTCAAGATGGAATTCGATGAAGAGTCTCTTAGCTATTTTCGCTTCATTACGCATTTGAAGTTTTTCTCCCAGAGGGTATTAAGCGGGACGCATTATGACAACAACTATGACCACTTTTACGACATGATAAAAGAGAAGCACCCGGAAGCAGCGGCATGTACGGAAAAAATCGAAATGTTCGTTAACAAGGAATATAACCATCAGCTTACCAACGAAGAAAAATTGTATCTGACCGTCCACATTGAAAGAGTCGTTAATCGATAATAATTAAAATGTTGACAAATTTGGTTAAATCATAATAATATGAGATTAACAGGAATTGAATACGATTTAACTGGGATTGTTACTGGTTATGCAGGCAAAACCTAAGTCATGAGAAGGCAGGACCGATGTGTCCAAAACTTACTCAAGGCTTAGGTTTTTTGCGTGCAAAAAAATCGGTAAGGTGCCTGTTTTAGTAAATATGGGGGTGCACATCATGAGTCAGGAAAAACTTGCAAAAGAAATCGTCGAGCTGGTCGGCGGTGAAAAGAATGTGGTATCACTGGTACATTGCGCAACACGTTTGCGATTTGTATTGAAGGATGATGCGAAGGCAGACAAAGCCAAGCTAGAAAAGACAGAAGGAATCATCGCAGTCAAGGAAAATGGGGGTCAGTTCCAGGTGGTCGTGGGCAATAAGGTGCCTGAAGTTTATAGCGCCATTGGTCAGATCAGCAACATTTTGGATGACTCTTCCGAAAAGGAAAAGCCGAGTAAGTCCGCGAAAGGCTTAGGCGGGATTATCGATGTGATTTCCAGTATTTTCGCACCGCTGCTAGGTGTTATGGCGGGAGCCGGTATCTTAAAAGGGCTGCTGCTTATTGCAAGCAATGTCGGCTGGCTGGAAACGACGGAAACCACGTATAAGATCTTATTTGCAGCAGCAGACAGCCTGTTTTATTTCCTGCCTTTGCTGTTAGCGGTTACGACCGCTCGCAAATTCCAGGGTAACATGTTTGTGGCGATGACCATTGCTGGCGCATTGATCTATCCTTCCATCGTCACGCTGAAGGCGGAGGGAACACCAACCGATTTCTTCGGTATCCCTGTGATTTTGATGAATTATTCATCTACCGTTATCCCTATTATTCTGGCAGTCATCGTCATGAGCAAATTGGAGAAATTCTTCAATAAAGTCCTTCACGAAAGTGTGAAAAATTTTGTCACTCCATTATTTTTGCTTGTCATTATGGTACCTCTTACCTTGCTCGTATTCGGTCCATTTGGAGTATATGTAGGTAATGCCATTGCATCAGGACTCGTGGCCGCCTTCGGATTCAGTCCACTATTGGCCGGAGCCGTTATGGGTGCAAGCTGGCAGCTGCTCGTTATTTTCGGAATTCACTGGGGCCTCATTCCCGTATTTATTAACAACGTTGCTGTATATGGACGTGATGGCGTCAAACCGGCTGCGACAGCTTCCATCTTCGCACAGACCGGAGCTGCATTCGGCGTTATGCTGAAAACCAAAAATAAAAAGCTGAAAACACTGGCAGGTTCATCGACACTGACAGCCTTGTTCGGGATTACCGAGCCTGCCATCTATGGTGTTACTTTGCCACTCAAACGTCCATTTATCGCAGGAGTTATTGGGGGTGCTGTTGGTGGGGCCATCATTGGTCAGGCAGGTACGCAGGCATTTGCTTCGGGTGCTCCAGGACTACTGACTTTGCCCATCTTCTATGGACCGGGTGGAGAAGGCTTCCCTGGACTGATCCTTGGGATCTGCGTATCCTTTGTTGTCTCGGCTGCATTGACGTACATTATGGGATTCAAAGATCCGGTTGAAGAAGAAGAAAAAAGCACGGAAACTACCAAGCCATCAGTTAGAACAGCGGCATCATCGGATCAAGAAGTACTTAGTCCAATCGAGGGGACCATTGTTGAGCTGACTGAGGTGCCAGATCCGGCATTTTCATCCGGCGCGATGGGCAAAGGCATTGCGATTGAGCCGGCAGTCGGCCGAGTTGTTGCTCCTTTTGACGGTACAATTACTGTGGCTTTCAAAAAGAAACATGCCCTGGCTGTTGTATCGGATACGGGGGCTGAGATTTTGGTCCATGTCGGGGTGGATACCGTCAAGCTTGATGGTCAGCACTTTACATCACATATTCAGGAAGGGGACCGGGTTAAAGCAGGAGATTTGCTGCTGGAATTCGATATCGCTGCTATCAAGGCCGCTGGTTATCATACGGTAACCCCTATTATTGTTACGAATTCTGCGAATTATGAGGAAGTAGTTCCTTTGATTACGGGACAAGTTCGGCTTCAAGAACCGTTACTTACCCTGTATGGTGGAAAGGGACAGGAACAAGAATAGTAATATTAACAAAAGCCGTGTCCAACGTGGAACAGAATGTTTTCTGTTTACGTGGACGCGGCTTTTGTTCACAAATTCAGTTCAATATTATTTTATATGAGTAGCGATCAGGAGTCGGTCTTTACTACTGTTGAATTCATGTTGCCAGTCAATCGCTGTGGGGGGAAGACCATGCGCACAGGCGCGATGATGATCGCAGCGAACAAGGCTTTGATCAGATCACCTATGATGTAGGGATAGAATCCTTGTATCATGGCTTCAGGTAATGACATTTTGTAAGCATAGGCCAACCAGGGCACGCCCGAAACATAGATCAACAATGAACCAAACACCTCAAATACGATAAAGGCCAGGAAATAACCAACGAATCCTTTCAGTTTGATTCTGGTGAGCAATAATCCAATGAGAAATGCGGAGAAGGGCCACATCATAACATATCCCCCGGTAGGCCCGAGGAGTACTGCGAGTCCGCCTGAGCCATGCAGAAGCGGGAAGCCAATTGCAGTCAGGATGACGACCAGAGCGATACTTAGAAAACCATATAATGGGCCAAGTAGTCCTCCTGCCAGCATAACCGCAAGAGTTTGCAGAGTAATCGGCACAGGAGAGAACCCGATGGGAATACTTATGTAACCAAAAAGAACAAGTATGGCTGCCATGAGTGCGCTGAATACAATACCTCGCAAAGATAATTTCATGTTTGAACATTCCTTTCAATTTTGGTAATCTTATTGTTAACCGATAAAACGGATGTGGTTAACGATTTGGATCGTACCACAAAAGATTCAAAAGGGAAAGGACCAATTTGCGATGCAAGACGTTACACCTTTGATTACACTAGATCAAGTTCGTGTTCATTATGCGTCCGAGTCAGGACGTGTTCGTAAGGCAGTGGATAGGGTTTCGCTGGAATTAGCTCCGGGCGAATGGATAAGTATTGTGGGAGCCAATGGTAGCGGCAAAAGTACGCTGGCAGGACTGCTGATTGGATTCACTCCGCTATCGGGCGGAGAAAGGAAAGCTTCATCGGAACTGGTTGTTCGTGGAGTCCTCCAGCAGCCTGATGCGCAGGTACTTGGAGATACCATTGAGGAGGAGTTTCATTTTGCCTTATCCTCGCTGCTCGAATCTCTTGATGAACAATTACGACGGAGAGAGCACGCTTTACATACGGTAGGACTTGAGCACCCGCCAGAAGCGGCAATATCTATGCTGTCTGGAGGACAGAAGCAGTTGCTTAATATCGCGGTAGCGCTGGCGGCCAAGCCGGATGTACTCATTCTGGACGAACCTACGGCCATGCTTGATCCGGGAGCCAGAGATCGAATGGAAGTGGTGGTTCAAACCATTGTCCAGCAAGGGACGGCGGTAATCTGGATTACGCATCATTTGGAGGAAGCGACCCTGTGCGATCGAATTATTGCCATGGAACAGGGACGCTGTGTTTACGATGGAGCACCTGTGGCTTTCTTCTATGGAAGGGAAAAGGAAGAGACGACGGCTGAGGCTGGAAAAGAAGCACAACAACCATCGCCCTGCGAGAAGCTTGGGCTTGCTCCACCTTTTACAGTGCAGACGGCTCTACTTCTGAAACGGAAAGGTCTGCTGCATCATGCTACACCTCTGCGACCAGAGCAGTTGGTTAAGGAGGTAGCCCTTTGGCAATCAAATTAGAACATGTAGGCATAGCTTCGTCACAACCTGACAAAAGAGCGCTGCTTCAAGATATTACTGTCCAACTGAACCGTGGAGAAATCACTTTATTGCTAGGCTGCACAGGATCAGGCAAAACCACACTGCTGCAAACAATCGCTGGCCTAAAACCTCCAGATACGGGTAGCCTCAAGCTGGACGGAGAGCCTTTCTGGCAGAACGGGAAAGTGCCACAGTCCATTCTGTTGCAGATGGGATTGGTCTTTCAGTTCCCGGAGCAGCAGCTGTTCGCCCGAAGCATTGGGCGTGAATTTGCTTATTCCCTGCGTCCATATCGTCTACCGGATGAACAAAAGAAAAAGCAGATTTCTGAGGCGCTGGAGCGCTGGGACTCCCCAGCGGGTCAGGAAGGGGAAGAACGATTCCATTCGGACAGATCACCCTTTGCACTAAGTGGGGGAGAACGGAGAAGACTGGGGCTTGCCCTGGGAACTGCTACGCAGCCTTCATGGCTATTGCTCGATGAACCCAGCGCCGGATTGGAAGCTCAAAGTGTGATCATGCTGCTGGATGCTTTGAATCAGCATCGAACTGCAGGTGAGGGAGCCATTGTGGCTACACACGACCTGGACACATTTTTACCACATGCGGATCGGGTTCTTTTGTTACAGGAGGGACGTCTGGTTGCTGATCTCACGCCACGGGAACTTCATACAAGACCAGATCTGTTGGAGCTTGCCGGAATTGGGCTGCCACCCTCTATGCAACTGGCACAACAATTTGCGGCGGCGGGCGTTCATTTTCCGTTTACTGCGTTGACCCCCGAAGAAATGGCTGAATGCATTGTTCAGTCCGTCAATAAGCCTTTAGAGCAGAAGGTTGATGTTATTGGTAATGAGGATCAATTCAGAGATGAAGCCAAGCTTGCCTTATCACGTTCCGACACATCGGGAGGAGAAGGAAAACAGGAAGCCATATACTCCCACGCTGAATCAGGATCAAACAGAGGATTTTATGGTGCTATAGACCCGCGTCTGAAATGGATTTTATACATTTTGCTCGTGACCGCGACGATGCTTCAACACCACTGGTTAGGCCTATCTCTTACGTTGGTGCCAGTCATCTTGGCGCTCGTTGTGCTGCCACGTCAGGCTCTGATGGGATGCTTGAAATTAATGAAGCCGCTTGTACTATTCTTTCTCATATCAACCGCGTTGTCGGGGACGACTCTTTCTACAGAAGGTGGAGGCCTACAGTTCGGATTTTCCCTGATGCAGGCGGAGGGGACGTTACTGAATGTATACCGTTTGTTTATCGTTACGTTAGCAAGTCTTTGGTTTTCACTGACTACGCCATATGGGCGTATGGTGGAGGGACTGAATTGGGTGCTTGGTGTCGGCAAAAAAATCAAGCTGCCCGTGTCGTCGTTTGCACTCGCTGTGTCCTTAATCTTTCGTTTTATCCCGATGATCTGGAGTGAATGGCAGCGATTCTCGCTGATCGTCCGGGCACGCGGTAAAGCTGCGTTACGACCAAATACGGTACGGGTGCGTGATCTTGGTCCGATGGTCATCCCCTTGCTCATGGCGCTGTTTCAGCGTGCAGAAGATATGACGATTGCGATGGAAATGCGGAAAGTTAGAGAGAATTCACTGCTTGGAGCACGTTCATCCTTATTGGTATGGTCCAAACGAGATACATGGATTTGCATGATTGGACTTATTGTTTTTGTATTTTATATCTGGATCAGAGATTGAAACGCAGTGTTTGCCATGCATCATGCATAAATCCTTTCATTTCCGTTCAAAATAAACATGCTTTGATCACCACGAAGCAGATATGGAGGGACGAACGATGAAGGATAAATTTTTGCAAGAAGAAAGGCAAGAATATACCGATGTGTCCACGGTGGAGTCGCAGCGAAATGATATCACACTCGAAGAGTTCCCTGAAGGTCCTTACGGCTCATCTCTAATGTCTGAATCTCTTGGCAAAAGCTCGCCGTGGCGAGTGGATCAAAGGACCGCGCATCGTTTCGATTATGAAAATCATGAGTTGCATGAAGGGGAAGTTCGGGATTATCCCGGCCAGGACGTCTACGATGAAACGGTCCCCGATAATGTAACCAAGCCTCAATACCCGGAAGAAGAATCGTAATGACGTATTATATAAAATAGATGATAGCCTTCGGCAGGATCGTCCTGTCCGGGGGCTATTTTTAGTTGTATCGTTAAAGAAAACAAATCTCCTCAAATTCCACAATATGGGTTATCATAGGCGTAGCTATTATAAAAGAGTAATTGATATATCAATTATAAGAATTATAAGGAGATAACCATGGATTAGGACTATTTTCAGTATGCGGTGGATTTGAAAAGCTGGAAACTAGGTTGTGTCTTCCAATTCAGGCAAGCTAACCAATGATGGAGGTTATCGTCCAACTAAAAAAGTCAGACACGTTATTTTCCGAAATCCCTAACAAAAACGCTGCAAACGGCTGTTTATCCTAATATAGCGTGTCTCAGGTTCCTTAGATTTCTGCGGTCACTTCAAATCCATGAATAAGACGCCTAGGATTCGTTAGCGCTCGCTCCATACTCTGCTCCAACCGTGAGCCGAGCCGAAAGGCCGACCCAAATCGTTAGGTGGGAAGCTAAGCTTTTAATGGAAGGGAAAAAATCCGCTTTATTGGCGTTTCAATCGCTTACTCGCAAATTTGGGATGCCGTGCGCTTGCCTGCTCCGAACACGCTCAGTTCCGCTTCGGCTTTCAGTAGGTTTGAAGACACACTCTAATAAATTGGGGGATATCAGAATGAGAGAGATTAACTATAGTGATTATTTTTGGCAGGATGATAAGGTCAGATTACGTGAATTGCGTGAGGAAGATTGGGAGGATCATTATTATAACCGCTTCGATACACCCGCTCGTCGTTTACTGGAATGTGCAGTAGAGCTGCCACCTACGAATGCTGAGGCGTGAACCTGAACAGCATCGATGAGAGGAATGGTACCTTTAGCATTGGAATTCAAATTGACAGGGATCATCGTGGAAAAGGATACGGGACGAGAGCCATTCGAATCTTGCTGAAGTATGCCTTTTTCGAGCGCAGGCTTAATAAATTCAATGATTCTGTTCTCGAAGGCAATGAACCTTCCGCAGCCATGATGAGAAAGCTTGGATGTGTGCAGGAAGGCGTGCGTCGTCAGGTGATTTATACCGATGGGATATACCAGGATATGATCCTGTTCGGATTAACCAAAGACGAGTTTATCGATAAGGAGGGACTTGCGTGAGTCCAATTTTAAATCAAATAGGTACGGTGTTTATTCCTGTTCATAACATTGAAAAAGCGCGTGAATGGTACTGCGACATTTTGGGGTTACCTGGCGATGGAGAGATTTTATTTGGACATCTGTACATTATTCCGATGAATGGAACACGTATTGTGCTGGACAGCAAAATTTATTCCGAGGACCGTACGTTTAAAACGCCTGCATTTCATTTCGATACTCTCAACATTGAAAAAGCCTATGCGTTTATGCTATCTAAAAATGTAAATATAAGAACACCAATAGAGCAGGAACACTGGTTTAACTTTCAGGACCCGGACGGAAATTTGCTGATGGTCTGCCAATGTTAGTTGGATAAGGTGTTCACTAGGGGGCATTATGAAACAAACCATACAAAGTGATGAATTAATCATTGATTGCAAAGATATTTATTTGCGCGAGTATCGACCTGAGGATTTGGAGAAATTGCAGGAAATCACCTGGCAACCCGAGGTTTACGAATTTTTGCCGGGATGGAATGCTACGGTTGAAGATAGAGCACTATGGCTCACTCAATACGAAATCCCTGAGAATCAGAGTTTTAAACAAGCTGTTTTGGCGGGAGGGGACATTGGAGACCTCTATTTACGTTTGGCTATAGTGCTCAAAGAAAATGATGAGTTCATAGGATGGTGCTGCTCGGGGATCAAGGACGAACTGCCAGATCCCAATCGGGAGATTATGTACGGCATTTCGAAACACTTCCGGAACCGTGGATATACAACGCAGGCAGTACAAGGAATAACACAGTATTTATTTGAAAATACAAACGTTGAAGTATTGAATGCCATCGCTTTATTGACGAATCAGGCATCCAACAAGGTAATACAGAAATGCAATTTTGATTGGCTGAATTTGATCGAAATCGAGAATGAACCGTACAACCATTACCAACTGCGAAAGCACCAACGATAATTCTACTGCAATTGGCTCAAGATGACTGTACAGGAGTGATCCCATGGATTCCAAACCGCAGCTTGTTTTAGATCTGGCGGGTGTTCTGATCACCAATCTTTCCTCTTCATTCTGGCAGGAGCTTGCTAGGTATGCAGGTACTCCTTTTCCTGTTTTAATCGAGCAATTGATCGGTATACGTAAGGATTTGTGGACAGGAAGGATGACAGAGGAACAGTTCTGGATCTGGATTCAAACACAATATCCCAATATTGAAAAGATGTATGCTTATGAATTACTTGAACAAACAACAGAGTTGCTACCTGCCATGCATTGTCTTGAACGATGGAGCGAGCAGGCAGAACTTCATCTCTTGAGCAATCATTGTCATGAATGGATTCAATCTATTTTGCCGTTGATCCAACCGTATTGCAAGAGCATAACCATTTCCAATCAGGTCGGATATTGCAAGCCAAATATAGAAATATATGAACTTGTACAATCTCATCTACACAGGGATGTACGTATTATATATGTGGATGATCAGGCTAAAAATTTGAAGCCTGCTGCTGAGCTAGGATGGGAAACATTACTTGCTGATGAACAGCATCAATGGATTGCTGAAATCGACGGATGGCTCGCAGACCAACGATAACTCCCGATACAGATGCACTATTTACAAATAAACCAATTCGATACTAAACAAATAACCCTCTCATTTCTCAGCAGAAATGAAAGGGTTATTTGTCATGCGGTAAGAGCCGCAATAAAACGGAAAGCTGCGTCTTGCGAGCCTCGTTCACCTTAGGCTTCGCTCTTTACCAGTGGCAGTGAAATCGTAAATTCCGTTCCTGCGCCTACCTGACTGCGCACTGTAATTTTTCCGCCATACGACTCCACAATCGAGCGGGTAATGGCAAGGCCGAGACCGGCGCCCCCTTGTTTTCTTGAACGGGAAGAGCTTGTTCGATAGAAGCGTTCAAAGATATGAGGGAGATGTTCAGATTCAATCCCGGAACCGTTATCTTTGACGGTTAACTCGGCTTTATGCTGAACGGCATATAACGTGATGCTGATGGTTCCCTGATCTGAATCGGTGTGCTGTACTGCATTGTGAAACAGATTGAGTACAACCTGCTTCAATTTGTATGCATCCGCCATTACATGGACTTCAGCGGTCAGGTCAAGATGAACTTGTCTTTCCTGAGCCATCATGACCAGCTGTGGCTGCATTTCGAGCAGCAGACTGTCGAGTTGGATGACTTCCTGCTCCTGTTGAGGCGCCTGATCCAGTTTGGTCAGCATCAGCAGATCCTCTACAAGTTTGTTAATCCGTACCGATTCACCATACATGCTGTTCAAAGCGCTATATAATTGCTCGCTGTTGGAGGCTGCGCCGCGCTTGAGCACCTCAATGAATCCGTGAATGGAGGTAAGAGGGGTACGCAGTTCATGGGAAGCATCAGACAGAAAACGCTGCATCTGCTCTTTTGACTCCCGCTCCGCTTCAAACGAGTCTTCAAGTCTCTCGAGCATGCCGTTAAATGAAAGCGCCAGCTGATCCACTTCCTGTTGTCCCTGGACAGAAGGAAGACGTTCGGCCAAACTGCCTGCATCGATCCGTTGCACCGTATCTACCATACTGGACAAGGGAATCAGTGTCCGGCGAAGTGCCTTGGTGTAGAGAATGAGTCCAGCTACCATAGCCAGCAGAGATAACATCAAGAAGATCAGAAGCTGCTTCACAATCAGATCTTTTAACGGTTTTGTAGCGGTGCCCATCTGCACCATGGGTAAGCCGCGATTACGCGGTCCAGGCGAGGAGAAGACGATTAGCTGCTCATTGCCTCGATTATCCGTTACAATCCGGTACGGAACATGTTGTTTATCGTTGATCTGATCTGTGATGTTCTGATATTCAACTGACGTCAAGCGAGGAGCGGTCAGACCGTCTTCACCAAAGATGTCCTCGAAGCCATTTTGATTATCGAATAAGGCCAGTGAACGATCAGGAATGTACAAGAAACGATTGCCTGATCCTCTTGGATCTGATCCAGATTGCCCGCCAAAAGGATTATTTGTCGCACCACTTCGTGACGATCCGAGCCACACAGGGGGCATGGACATGAGCTGCTCTTCCATGGTTTTCGCCTGGTTGCGATACAGAAAGCTTTCCATGATCCAGAATTGAAGAATACCAATTAACAATAGCAGAGCAGCCAGAATGAACAGGGAGCGCGCGAGTAATTGAGAGCGGAGCGAACGTGGCGAAATCCATTGATGCAGCCATGTCCAAAGATGTTTATCTTTCTTTAATAAAGAGACCATCAGAGATCCACCCTGTATCCGACACCTCGAAGTGTACGAATGAGTTTATGCTCTTTATCCCCCAGCTTGTCACGCAAGGAGCGGACGTACACCTCCACAATATTCTCTTCTCCACCAAAATCGTATCCCCATACACGGTTCAGAATGGTCGCTTTACTCAGGACAATGCCATGATTAAGCACGATGAATTTTAATAGTTCATATTCGGTTGGAGATAACTCCAGAATCTGATCGTGATAGGTAATCTCTTTACGTTGATCATCAATTCGGAATGGACCATGAGTCACTGCCCCTATCAATAAAGGAAACTGATTACGCAGCCTTGCCTGAATTCGTGCAAGCAGTTCATCGAACGCAAAAGGCTTAATCATGTAATCGTCAGCCCCAAGCCATAGACCCTTTACCCGATTCTCGACTTCATCTTTGGCTGTCAGCATGATCACCCCGACCTGAGCCCCGCTTTTGCGCAGACGCTCAACAACCTCAAACCCATCCATCTCGGGCATCATGACATCCAGAATGGCCATATGTGGACGAAAGTCGAGTGCCAATTCAAGCGCAGCAGCTCCGTCCGGGGCCGTACGGACATCAAAGCCTTCATTGCTTAGTCCAAGCTCCAGAAATTGCAAAATATGTGGTTCATCATCTGCCAAAAGTATTTTAATGCCAGTACTTAGCTTCATAAGCAGGCGTTCCTCCCCGTTAAATCCATCGATTACATACCCTCAATTCTAAAAGTCTATATGCTGTATTATCGCTCGCCAAACTGAAAATTAGCTGAAAAGTTTGCAAGTTATCCTCAGGCAACATTCAGCGGGCACTCATCCCAGTTTTACTTTGGCATGTCACAATAGTAGACATGAAGAACTTGAAGGAGTGATTGAGATTGAATAACGCCAAACGAAGGATTGATCTGGTCCTTCTGCCGATTGTTTTACTGGCGGCATTTCTGAATGGATATGGCATCTGGAACGATCAATATGCCAATTCCTATTATACGACCGCGGTTGGGAGCATGCTGAGGAATTTCCATAACTTTTTCTACGCATCGCTCGACTCGGCTGGTTCGGTAACCGTAGACAAACCACCGGTTGTCTTCTGGATTCAAACCGCTTTTGCTTACGTTTTTGGATTGCATGGATGGAGTGTTATTTTACCGCAAGCGTTAGCGGGGATCGGTTCGGTGCTGCTGATATATTTCATGGTCAAGCCTACATTCGGTCTTGCCGCGGCGCGAATCTCGGCACTTGCGATGGCGACTGTTCCTGTTGTGGCAGCGGTCAGCCGTACCAACAATATTGACAGCATGCTGGTATTCACGCTGCTGCTGGGTTCATGGTTTTTGTTCAAGGGAAGCAAGCAAGGCAGTACGTGGCGTATCCTGGTTGCCTTTGCACTCATTGGACTTGCTTTTAATATGAAAATGCTGCAAGCCTACATGATTCTTCCGGCTTTCTACTTGTTCTATCTGCTTGCATTTAACGCAAAGTGTAGAAGAAAAATCATCCTGCTGATTGGAAGTACGGCGGTGCTGGCAGTCGTTTCCTTATCCTGGGCAGTCACCGTGGATTCTATACCGACAGATGAACGGCCTTATATCGGCAGCAGTGAAACCAATTCGGTGCTGGAGCTGGCTTTTGGATATAACGGCTTATCCCGTCTCACGGGACAACAGAACAGATCAGCGAATGCAGGCATGCCAAACGCCTCTGACGAAGGCAAGGTCCGTGGCAACACAACTTCCCAGACATCAGGATCCGATCAGTCGGGCAGCGGCTCGGCTCCAACAGGCAATCCACCGGGAAATGGTGAAATGGGTGGCATGAACGGAATGACTTTCCCGGGCGGTCAGATGCCAAACGGTGGCGAGATGCCTAATGGAAGGAATTTCGGAGGCGGTAATGGCGGTGGAGGCATGGGCGGCATGTTTGGTACCGGGGAAAAAGGTCCTCTGCGCTTATTCCAGACCGAACTGTCCGGTCAGGCCAGTTGGCTTTTGCCGATGGTATTGCTTGGCTGCATCGCCATTTTTGCAGGGTTAAGACGGAGAAACATAACCGATAAGCATAAAGAAGCTTTGTTCTGGCTGGCCTGGCTGCTTCCGGTAGCTGCTTTCTTCAGTGTGGCTGGTTTCTTCCATCAATATTATCTGATCATGCTCGCACCACCGGTAGCCGCATTAACTGGTGCGGGATTTGCAGCCATGTGGACCGCATATCGTGAACGCAATGGCTGGCAAGCATGGCTGCTTCCGTTATCCGTACTGCTTACGACCATCTTCGGCTGGTATATCATGCAGGTGTATAACGAGACTATTGGGGCAGGTTGGTCCATAGGTGAATTAATTGCTGGCATTCTGATCACGGTTATTCTGATTGTGATGCTTAATCGTTCACACCCATGGAAACAGGGATTGATCATCGCAGGCTTCATGGTCATGTTGATTGGTCCAACCTATTGGGCATTCACACCCATCACGTATGGAGGCAACAGCATGATCCCGGCGGCTGGACCTACAGGTTCCAATGGAATGTTCGGTGGAATGGGTATGGCTGTGGGAGATAGACAAGGTGATCGCAATGGTGGTGGTATGGATATGGCTCCGCCGAATGCATCAAATGACACCGACACCGATCAGGCTTTCCCATCGTCCGATGAAGCGGACCCGAACAATGCAGGCATGGGAACACTTCCGAATTCAGGAGGAAACATGAATGGCGGCGGAGGAATGCCTACAACAGGTGGTCGAGGTGGAGCGGGAAACCGCAACGAAGAAGTGGACACCACAACACTGAATTATCTGAGAGAACATAACACTGGTGAAACCTATCTCTTCGCAACGACGGACTATAACCAGGCAGCTCCTTATATCATCGACGAAAATGAAGCGGTTATTACGCTTGGCGGGTTCTCCGGCTCAGATCCGGTGTATACCACGGAAAAATTGGAACAACTCGTGAAAAGTGGACAAGTGAAATACTTCATGGTAGGTGGCATGGGCGGCCGAGGCGGCAGTTCTGATATTGGCGACTGGATCAAGGAGCATGGTACCGAAATTCCAACGTCAGAGTGGAAGACGGGTACGGATAGCGGTTCCGGTTTTGGCGGTCAAACCACTTTATATGAAGTGAAATTATAAGCGTGACCACATGACAAAACATGTGAACTTGAAACGTTCGAACGAAAACAATGGGAAAAGGGAGGGGACGAACATGGCTCAAAAGTGCCGTTACAGCATTATCATTCCAATGTATAACGAGGAAGCGGTGATTGAGGAAACCTATCGGCGTCTGAAAAAAGTCATGGGCAGTACGGGAGAGAGTTACGAACTGCTGTTTGTCAATGACGGTAGCGTGGACCAAAGTGCACAGATGATCCGTGACTACGCCCGTTGGGACGAGAGTGTAAAGCTGATTGATTTTGCACGCAACTTCGGTCACCAGATCGCGATTACGGCAGGGATGGATTATGCAGTAGGTGATGCAGTCGTCATTATTGATGCGGATCTTCAGGACCCTCCCGAGCTGATATTGGACATGATCGCCAAGTGGAAAGAGGGCTATGAGGTTGTCTATGCCCGTCGGACCAGACGAAGCGGGGAAACCCGCTTCAAGAAATGGTCGGCAAGCCTGTTCTACCGCGTACTGCGTGCGTCGACGGATACGGATATTCCAGTGGATACTGGGGATTTTCGCCTGATGGATCGCAAGGTATGTGATGAGATGAAACGTCTTCCGGAAAAGAATCGATTTGTCCGCGGTCTGGTCAGTTGGGTAGGGTTCCGTCAGACGGCCATTGAGTATGAACGGGATGAACGCTTGGCAGGGGAGACGAAATACCCGCTGAAACGCATGCTGAAGCTGAGTCTGGACGGCATTACATCATTTTCACACAAACCGCTCAAGCTTGCAGGTTACGTGGGAGCTGTTCTATCCATCGGCGGTTTCATCTATATGCTAAGTGTCATTGCTTCAGCGATTTTTACAGATTCAACGATCAAAGGATGGCCCTCGATGGTCAGCATCATGCTGATCTTTAACGGCTTCATTCTGATTATGCTGGGCATCCTTGGTGAGTATGTTGGCCGAATCTATGATGAAACCAAGGCGCGTCCGCTATACATCGTAAGAGATGTGTATCAGGTGGAGAGTCAGTCGAGTCAGTCAAGGTTAGCGGGCAGAGTTGCTCATCATGACTAATCGTTTGGTCACTTTATTTAAGTTCGGAATTGTGGGCGTCCTGAATACGGCGGTGGATGCAATAGCATTCACATTGCTCGCTGCCGCAGGCACACCTGCTCTAATTGCCCAGGTGATCTCATATAGCTGTGGGGTCATGAACAGCTACTGGTGGAACGGCAGATGGACCTTCCAGGATGCGAGAAGGCAGGGCAAAAAGAACGAAATCATGCGTTTTGTAATCACCAATCTCGTGGTTCTCGCGTTATCCTCCCTGATTCTGTACATCTGCAATAGTACATTAGGTTGGAGCGTTGTAATGAGTAAAATACTGGTGACTCTCTCGGGCATGGTTATAAACTATATTGCCAGTCGGTATTGGGTGTTCCGCGCAGATCCCGTTCAAGGGTCTGACCCTTCATCTGATGCTAATGAAAGGAGTGTTTCATGATATGAGAATTAAAAAAGCAGTCATTCCGGCAGCGGGGCTTGGCACCCGATTTTTGCCGGCAACCAAGGCACAACCCAAAGAAATGCTGCCAATAGTGGACAAACCGGCCATTCAATACATTGTGGAAGAAGCGGTACAATCGGGCATTGAAAATATCATTATCGTAACCGGACGCAATAAAAAATCGATCGAGGATCATTTTGACAAATCGGTTGAATTGGAGCATTCCCTGTACGCCAAAGGCAAGCAAGCACTACTGGAAGAAGTGCAAGCGATCAGCGAAATGGCCAGTATTCATTTTATCCGTCAAAAAGAGCCGCTGGGATTGGGCCATGCGATTGGATGTGCACGTCAGTTTGTGGGAGATGATCCGTTCGCGGTACTGCTTGGAGATGATATTATGGTGTCTGATCCACCGGCGCTCGCACAGATGATTCATTTATATGAAAAGACAGGCAGCCAGATTGTTGGCGTGCGGCAGGTGCAGGCTGCTGACGTGAGTAAATACGGGATTATTGATTCACAGGGGGCAGAGGATCGGGTACATCGGATCACCAATTTGGTAGAAAAGCCTTCAATTGCAGAAGCGCCCTCGCGAACAGCCGTGATGGGACGCTATATACTCAAACCTTCCATCTTTCCCATTCTCGATCGAATCGAGAGAGGAGCTGGAGGAGAATATCAGCTAACGGATGCGCTAAAAGAAGTAAGCCAGGTGGAAGAGCTGCTGGCCCTTGAGCTTGAGGGACGCCGCTACGATATTGGCGATCAGTTCGGATATATTCAGGCGATCTTGGAGATCGGACTGATGCGTAAGGAATTACAGCCCATGCTGACTCCATATCTTCAGAAGCTTGCAACCCAGTGGGGATAGGGGGTCATATGTAGCAGAGGTTTATATCTGCTGTAGGACGGGGGATCCTCCGTGCCATGGTTCTGGCATAGACTCCAGCATTGTACAATGGTGCCTGTCACGCTACAATGAGCTTGAAGTTCAAGTTGCTCTTTGAGGAGTGAAGGATCATATGAATGAATCTGTCATAAAGGATCTTATTCAGTATATGGACGTGGAAGACAACGCCGCCATTCAATACATTCAGACCGAGCATCGGATGAAACTGGGACTCTTTTGGGGAATCCGGGAAGGTAGCCGCGTTCTGGAAATCGGTTGTGGTCAGGGGGATACAACGGCCGTGCTTGCGCAATTGGTGGGGGAGCATGGGTACGTTCATGGTGTAGACATTGCACCAGAGGATTATGGTGCACCACTGACCGTAGGGGAAGCGGCAGCCAAGTTGCGGAAATCTCCGCTGGGTGACCGAATTCGAATGGATTATGATTTCGACATTTTAAGTGATCAGGCCCAATTCGCTGAAAATGAGTTTGATGTGATTGTACTTTCCCATTGTTCATGGTATCTGAAATCATTTGACGAACTCGCGCAGATTCTTAGCAAGGTTAGGACATGGGGACATCAGCTATGTTTCGCCGAATGGGATGCAAGAGTTACAGATGTGAGCCAGCTCTCGCACTGGTTATCCGTTCTGATTCAGTCCCAGATCGAATGCTACAAGGAGAACAGCTTCTCCAATGTGCGCACGCTCTTTACACCGGAGGATATCCAAGAGCTTGTCTATGCGACGGGCTGGACGATTAAGGAAGAGGTTTCGATCCATTCTCCCGAGCTGCAGGACGGTCGCTGGGAAACCGAAATGACACTGGAAGAAGCGCCTGTGGAACTGAAAATGCTTCCGATCCCGGACAAGGTAAAAACCCTACTTCTTTCCGAATTGAAGTTACTTAGGACACATCATGCCGCAGGGCCTGGGAGTCCATTGGGAACGTATGCCATTGTTGCGAAAAAGCAGTAAAGAAATAGCCAATTGCAGCAATTTATAAGAAAAACGTCTATCGACGTACTTTCACAGAAGACAGACCGCGTTTAGCTGAAGTTTTTCTTGCGATAATTGAATTGTTCAGCTCCGCTGAAAACGTATAAATTCCATGATCTAAAAAAATGTGTTTACTTCACGATGGTAATTTTGATATTATAATCGCAATACAAATGCGACGAAGAGATGAGTAGATAAAAGGTTTCTTTCACAGAGAGCTCCGGCAGCTGAAAAGGGGTAAAGAATTTTTTGTTGAATAAAGACTCAGAGCAGCACATCGGAACTTTAAGGATTGAGGGATGGTGTGACAGGAGCTCCTGTTACAGAGCGAGAGTATAAGCGGATACGGCATGATTGAATGCGGTTATCCTTAACTCGAAGAGGCTGGTATGGCGACATAGTGGCGAATCTGGGTGGTACCACGAGTGTAACAATCTCGTCCCTGAGACTTTTGTCTTGGGGATGGGATTTTTTGGTTTTTTTCCGGGATGTTGGCTACACGCTTTGGAAATGCCTGAATAGTGTTTAATAAGGGAAAACTCACACCGAAAGGAAATGATGATTTTATGTCAGCAAAATTGAAAGTCGGTATCGTCGGAGGAACGGGGATGGTAGGTCAGCGTTTTGTAGATCTGCTCAATGAACACCCATGGTTTGAAGTAACGGCTATTTCAGCAAGTGCCAACTCGGCAGGCAAAACATACGAAGAGTCCGTACAAGGCAGATGGAAGCTCGCTGTTCCGATCCCGGAAGCAGTGAAAAACATTGTTGTGCAGGATGCTTCCCAAGTGGAAGCTTTTGCGAGCCAGGTTGATTTTATATTCTGTGCTGTGGATATGAAAAAAAATGAAATTCAAGCGCTCGAAGAGGCTTATGCCAAAACGGGAACTCCGGTTGTTTCCAACAACTCGGCTCACCGCTGGACTGCGGATGTGCCAATGGTCATTCCGGAAATTAACCCAGGACATCTGGACGTGATTGAAGCTCAACGCAAACGTCTCGGAACCAAAACCGGATTCATCGCGGTTAAACCAAACTGCTCGATTCAAAGCTATGTGCCTGCACTTCACGCGTTGCGTGAGTTCAATCCAACTCAAGTGGTGGCTTCCACATACCAAGCGATCTCTGGCGCAGGTAAAAACTTTACCGACTGGCCGGAAATGCTGGATAACGTGATTCCATATATCGGTGGCGAGGAAGAAAAAAGTGAACAGGAGCCGCTGCGTATCTGGGGAAGCATTCAAAATAATGAGATTGTAAAAGCTTCCTCACCATTAATTACGACACAATGTATTCGTGTTCCGGTAACGGATGGTCACCTGGCGACAGTATTTGTATCCTTTGAGAAAAAACCATCCAAAGAAGAAATTCTGGAGCGTTGGTTACAATTCAAAGGTCGCCCGCAAGAACTGGGTCTGCCAAACGCACCGAAACAGTTCATTACGTACTTTGAAGAAGAGAACAGACCACAAACCAAGCTGGATCGTGACATCGAGCGCGGTATGGGCGTATCAACGGGCAGACTGCGCGAAGACTCCCTGTATGATTACAAATTTGTAGGGCTGTCCCACAACACGCTGCGCGGAGCAGCAGGCGGTGCTGTTCTGATCGCTGAATTGCTCAAAGCTGAAGGATATATTCAGCCGAAATAAACAGGTATTGTAGAAATAGGAATAGAAGTTAAAGAAAATCACTGACAGGCTACCCCTTTTAGTAGACAAGAGTAAAGAGACATCTGGGAAGATGAATTTATTTTTGTTGAACAGAGGGGTATTTTTATATCAATACAAGCCGTTGGTGTACCTGATGGGCTTCATCCCAATCAGGCCGGACATGAAAGACTTGCCTCCAGAATCGTGGGCTTTCTGAATACGTTGTGATACCACCTTGTGAATTAGTGTGAGGAAAATGGAAACAGATTGAATATGGCCTGCAGGGTAGGCACTTTAATCATAAGTGCATTCACTCATTGCAGGTCCTTTGTGTATTGGAGATTCGAGATAAGTTATAAAAAATATATGTCAAAACTAATATGGTAAATATTACATTGTAAATTCATGAGATTTCCGGTATTTTTATTAACGGCAAACTTATATTCTATAACTTAGAGGTAGATTGTCTTAGCAGGTAGCCATTGAAATGAAGAAGAAAGGAGGAAGAAATATTATGTCAGAAGTTGCTAATCAAAGAGTACATAAACCAGGACCACCGCCAGTAAGTTTCGGTAGTTGGATGCTCACGTTGTTCCTTATGATGATCCCGCTTGTAAACATTATTATGTTGTTTGTTTGGGCATTTGGAGATTCGAATCCTTCGAAAGCCAATTATGCCAAAGCAGCGTTGCTGTGGGCAGCGATCGGAATTGTTATTTATATTCTTGTGTTCGTGCTCATCATTGGAGCTGGAATTTCGCTCTCGGATTACTAGGTTTATGAATGCGTAGCTTGATATTAGTTTGAACCAAAAAAACGCCGACAATAATGAATGTCGGCGTTTTTTTTAATTTCCTTATGCTGCACTAGGCCGCAGAAGTCTTATCGGCATTGTGAAGAGTCTGCGAGCGGCGGCCAAGCAGGTATCCTGCAAGCGAGGCCAACATCTGCTGAAATACCATGCCGAGTACAACCGGGACGGCAACTGGTGGAGGGAAATACGATACGGCAAGCACCGCTCCCGCACTAATATTGCGCATGCCTCCGTTGAATACAAGTGCGACTTGATCGGCTTCATTCCAACCGAGCAATCGGGCAACAAAGTAACTTAGAGCATAGCCAAATGAGGCCAGAAAAATAATGATGGCTGCTAGACCAGCGAGCTGCCAGTTAAAGTCAGCCAAATAGGGAGCAACAACAGAGCCATTAATCGCGACAACCGCTGCCATGAATAATTTGGAGAATGGATTTAGCCTTGGCCCCCAGACCGGAACAATGGCCCCTTTGGTCCATTCATTCAAAAGCATTCCGAGCAAGGAGGGGACAACGATCATCCAGAATAGACTGCTCATCATGGCTGCTATATCCAGCGATACGCTAGTGCCAATCAGCAAGGATAACACACCGGGTACCACGAAAGGAGCAAGCATGGTGTCAATCAGGATAATCGACAGCGTCAGAGCGATATTGCCCCGATAGATACTGACCCAGATAAAGCTGCTCACACCTGTCGGAATAACGGCAGCCAGAACAAGGCCGGTTATCGTGTAGGCATCCGTTGGGAAGACCAGGTGACCCATGCCCAGAGCAATCAGAGGCATCGCCAGATGCAAAATAAAAAGACAAACAAACAGTGGAAAAGGCTTCTTCAGCACGTTCACAAAATCCCGTATCCCGAGACTGATGCTTCCGGCAAACGTCATGAACGCAAAAAGCCATGGCGACAAAAAGGTATAAGAAGAAAGAAGACTCCCGCAAAGAACGCCAATAATAATGCTGATTGGGGTAATCAGTGGCATGATGCGGTTCAAGCGTACATTTAAGGCCTGAAGCATATTCATGACATCCCTTTACCGTGTGATTTCTTTATTATACATGTTAATAACGCTGAATGCAGACCCATTTGCAATGAAGCATACGGAGCAGTTATCATAAATCTGGAAGAAACACTTCATTTGAAGAAGGGGAGATGATCATGATTAAACGGAAAAGAAAGCACACATTAATGATGGCAGGCCTCATTGCGTCAAGTATTCTTGTGATATCCGCCTGTTCTGTTGTAGAACAAGCGAATCAAAGTTTGAATTACGTTAGTGGGGCTACTGATTATATAGAGCAAGTATCGAACGCCGGAGCCGATCTGCAAGAACTCGCATCTGGAGCGGTGAGTAACCCGGAAATAACAACTCAGGTACAGGAGAAAATTGATCAGATTCAGGCGGAAGCCAGCGAATTCTCTCAACTGACAGCACCAGCGATAGGGGAAAGCATTCATGAAAATCTGGTCAGTTACAACAATCAATTAACCGAAGTGGTGGGTCAATTTGAGAACACGCTTGCAGAGCAGGGTTTTACGGCAGAAAACTGGGAGAAGACAGGGATTCCCGAATTGATCACCAATATTAATGGTTTAAAAGATCCGTTAAGCGGGCTTGGAATCGAAGCCAACTAACCTTTAAACAAGCATGGCCTTGAGCAATAGCAGGGTCCTCCCGGGAAAAGGGCACTATACAAGAGTGGTTTAATCACTTGTGTACAGTGTCTTTTTTTCATGCTTTTAATTTTTCGAGCCCGCTTTGAAGTCGGATGAATATTTAGCTTCGCACTAGCAAAACTATATAGTGGATTTATGTGTGTGATATTACATTTAAAGGAGACCTGCGTTATGTCTGAACAAAATGGAAAAGTAATCATTATCACCGGCGGAGCGAGTGGTATTGGTAAGGAAACAGCGCTGCAACTTTCGGATTTGGGTGCAACAATTGTTGTAGCAGACTATAACGAAGAGGGTGCCAAAAAGCTTGCATCGCAGATTGAAGCAGGTGGCGGCACAGCCGGGGCATACAAAGTGGACGTGTCCAAAGGAGATGAGATCAAAGCCCTGATCGACTGGACCGTAGAGAAATACGGAACATTGAGCGGTATGTTCAACAACGCTGGCATTGGACTCGTGAAGCCATTTCTGGAGATGGACCCGGAATCCTATCACAGAGTAATCGATGTGGATCAGCATAGTGTGTATTACGGCATGTATTATGGCGCGAAGAAAATGGTTGAATTGAATGTACAGGGGACCTTTGTCAATACAGCATCGATCTATGGCAGTATTGCCGCTGTGGGAAGCTTTAACTACAATGCAGCCAAGGCAGCTGTCGTGATGATGTCCAAATCCGGTGCCTTGGAACTTGCCGAGCATGGCATTCGTGTGGTTGGTGTAGCGCCAGGTTTCATTGAGACACCGATTCTGGGTGATGACAGAGCAATGAAGGACGCGCTTGCCACCCAACATATGCGGGGAGAGCTCATTCAACCGGAGAAAGTAGCGAGTGTTGTTACCTTCCTGTTCAGTGACGCTGCCAGTGCAGTGAATGGTACAACGGTTGCAGTAGATGATGGATTCCTCAGCTTCAAAACAAAATAAGATTTGAGCTGTAAGGTAGCCCAGTTCGTCTTGGAAAATAAAAGAAAAAACGGTGCAGAACGAATAAATCGTTCTGCACCGTTTTTTTTGCATCTATTATTATGGAGAGTATTTATTATGAAAATAATTCTATATAGTCATCCCGGTAGTTCAGATATCATGATACAATAAGCAGGCATGCGTCTTTTATCATTTTGTGGTGTCATAGACAATACGCACACCGAGAGAGCCATAGCTCTCTTCTTTGTAGTGACATTGGGAGCATGCTTTTGTAGCACATAACGCATCACTGTGAACTTGTAATTTTTCGTTGCATAGCGGGCATTTATTTTCAAAAAGAGTCTTCAACACGTTAAACATGCTTAATCACTCATTTCGGATTAATTTACTTGGTTTTTATTATAGCCGATTATTTTAACTGCGTATACTGTTTTTTGCATCATTTTTTACACCGCAAGAAAGGAAGAAAAACCGATGGATACTCTGCTTTTTGTCATCATGTTTATACTGGGTCTGGTCGGTTCCTTCTTCTCCGGTTTGTTGGGTATTGGTGGAGCCATAATTAATTACCCGCTGTTGTTGTATGTACCTTCTCTCATGGGGCTGGAGCCGTTCTCGGCACATGAGGTATCATCGATCAGTATGTTCCAGGTGTTTTTTGCCTCACTCGCTGGTGTGATAGCCTACTTTAGGAGAACAGGGAATGGGAAAAAGAGTGAAGTTCTCATTCATAAAGGTCTGGTGGCTTATATGGGCTCCAGTATTCTTGTTGGCAGTCTGATTGGCGGCTTCATATCCGGTCATCTGAATGGAGAAGTCATCAATCTGATCTATGGCATTCTGGCCATTATTGCGATTGTGCTCATGCTGATCCCTGGTAAGGGAACAGAAGGCTCTACTGGACAGCTGACATTCAACACATATGTTGCGGCAGGATCGGCTCTTGCCGTGGGGATCGTCTCGGGAATTGTCGGTGCGGGTGGTGCTTTTATATTAATTCCGATCATGCTCACCGTGCTTAAGATCCCTACCCGGACGACCATTGCTTCTTCGCTTGCGATTGTGTTCATCTCCGCCATCGGTGGGGTAGTGGGAAAGATTCTGGGTGGAGATATTCCGCTGGAGCCCATCATTTATACGGTTATCGGGAGTCTGCTTGGAGCTTCACTTGGTTCCAAAGTTAGTTCAATGATTAATGTGAGACTGCTTCGGTACGGACTGATGGTTCTTATCGCCATTACAGCAGTGAAGGTATGGTCTTCGATTTTGTAAAACCACATAGGATTGAAGCGTCCATGACGATTTCGTAACCAAACGGATGGAATGCCGTATAAAGGTTATGAACATGAGCTGGCGAATTTGTTGTTGTTTCATGAATTCACATCAGTTTTCGTCCATGGAGCACCCTCAAACTCCTTTCATGGATACATGTTTAACATTATGAGAAGTTGAGGTATCCATCCTATGAATAACGTACTCACAGATCAGGCTGATGCAGGATATCGGCTGGCTGAGCAGAAGGCAGCTCAGTATTTTACTTCTCTTCATGAACAACTTCTGGATAATACGTATACCACTGCGCTTACGCAAGATATTCACTTGTGGCAAAAAAAACATATTCAACCTTTTTCCTGGTTATCCTTTTTATCACCAAGTCAAAGAAAACCGGATTTCCGGGATGCTCATAGATATATCCATTGGCTAAATGTTACAGGCAAACTGGATGATTACCTGGATCGCAGTATTTCTTACATTTATATGCGAGATCTGGGCAAAGCACTGGATTCCCCGGATACCCAAGCACGCATTCAGCGTGTCGCTCAGGATACCAAAGCGTATTTTATGCGTTCAAATACAACCCACCGCAAGGGAAGCCCGGATTATATCAGTCTGGCCGCCTTGTATCGCTGGGCTCAGAAGGAGAACGTGGAAACAGCTGTTATCTGGGTAATCAGCAAATTAAAGAATGTCGCTTCCAATATCCCCAAGGAACTGGACGCAGAACAGGCACAGCGCAAGTTACTCAAGATCATTCTTGGTGTTGTTCTGCATGTGAACGATGATATGAATGATGAGACTCCCAAAGCCGAGCGTTCCGAGAGGCTGGATGCTGCGATTCGGCTTGGTTATTCTTACGGGTTAACCTATCCATTTATTGATGACCTGCTTGATTCACAGGCTTTGACCGTACAAGAGAAGGAACAGTACTCTCTCCTGATCAGGGATGCGCTTCTCACCGGAATTGTGCCGGACATCGGCGAATGGAACGGAGCCAATCTCGATGTCATTCGATATGTTCATTCCGAGCTGCGAGATGCCTTCGAGTATATCAAGAACTATCAGCGTCTTGAGACTCAGCGCACGTTCTTCGAGCAATCTTACGTATTCTTTCAGTCCCAGGAAATAGACCGGGCCAAGAAACTATCCAATGCGAATTATTCCAATGATGAACTTTATATCCCGATTATTATCAAATCCTCTTCTTCCAGACTCATTGTTCGTTCCGTCCTCAGTGCATCTGCGGATGAAGGTTTTGATCTGCGGACATTCTATTATGGCATTTACAATCAGCTCGCAGACGATTTCGCTGATATGTTTGACGATATGGAGGAGGGGACAGTGACCCCTTATACCTACTATCTGAAGTATCGTGACCTACGGCCCGATCTGATCAATCCGTATGAACTATACTGGGCGGTGATCTCTTATCTGATTCATAAGGTGTACCATTCGGATGCGAAGACCCGTGAGGTCATACTGGATCGTGCTATTAATGGTCTTAAGCGTTGTAAAGAGCGTTTGGGTCAAGATCAATACAACGAAGTGATGAATATTTTTGCCTCCGGACAACCGGAATTCAATCGCCTAATTCAACAAATGGTGCGAAAAGCCGATGATGTGGATTTCTTGGATAAATTGCTCCGGGATCAGGTCATCATTCAATTGCAGAACGATAAGCAGGAAAAACAGGATTTTCTGGATACGATTCGCACGGTTCGTGAGCAGATCAATATAGAATTGCAGATTTCCAAGCCGAGTGGACTTCCAGAGATGAAAGAAACGCTTATTGATGCAGCGAATTACAGTCTGCAAGGGGATGGGAAGCGGCTAAGGCCGATACTGACCTGGGTTATGGGTGTGCGTGAATATGGACTACATGAATCGTCTATCGTTCCTCTTCTGAGATCACTGGAGTACATGCATACAGCTTCACTGATCTTTGATGATCTGCCGACTCAGGATAATGCTTCGACCCGACGAGGTCGTTCCACCTTGCATCAGGTGCATAACAGTGCGACAGCAGAATTAACGGGTTTATTTCTCATTCAAAAAGCCATTGGCGAGCAATCTTCCCTTAATCAGTTTGATGCCGCAACCGTGCTCACCCTGATTCAATATTCGGCTGAAAAAGCAGAAGATATGTGTATGGGACAGGCGATGGATCTGAACGCCAAAGGAAAAGCACTGACCTTGGAACAATTGAACATGATTTGTTTCTACAAAACAGGCATTGCTTTCGAGGCTGCACTTGTGATGCCGGCCATTCTGGCTCAGGTGAAGGAAGTGGAGATTGCATCCTTGAAGAAGTTTGCATATCATGCGGGTATCGCCTTTCAAATCAAGGATGATCTGCTGGATCTGGAAGGGGACCATCTTGTACTTGGTAAACCGGCAGGTCAGGATGTGCGGAACAACAGTTCAACCTTTGTCTCGATTCTGGGTGAGGAAGGCGCAAAGAAAGAGATGTGGCAGCACTATTGTCTCGCAACCGATGCGTTGAACGAGATGCCAAAGCCGATCTCTTTTCTGAGACATCTGTTGGATTACATCATTGGACGGGAGCGGTGACATATTTTTCTGACCAATCCATGCTTCACATGGGTTATAATGAATTAAACGACAAATGCCTGGATTCCATACTTATAGAATCCAGGTCTTGTTTTGTTTCAAGGACAAATCTTTAAAAAATGAGATGTTTCAACAATTGAAAAACGGGTTATTAAGCAAATATTGTGTTTTTAATAACTTGGAGTTTATACAATAAAAGGAGAGCTCAAGATGCAGGTTCAAAAGGTCGATCATCACGAATTGTTTGAGCAGATTTATAATCAAGCACCTATTGGGATTGCGCTCCTTGCTCCGTCAGGACATTGGATGAAAGTGAATCCTGCTTTTTGCTGTATGCTAGGTTATACAACTGAAGAAGTAATGCTTCTCAATTACCAGGACCTCACTCATCCCGATGATTGTGCACTGGATTCGATCTATGAGCGTGAATTGTTTGAAGGTAAATCGAAGGAGCTTAAATACGAAAAGCGTTACATCCAAAAAAATGGTGACGTGTTATGGGTTGCGTTACACATATCGTTGGCTCGGGACGAAATAACAGATGAGCCTCTTTATTTTATTTGCCACGCTCTGGATATTTCGGATCGTAAAACCTCCGAACAAAAGCTTCTTCACAGTGAAGAGATGTTCAAGCTCATTTCAGACAACGCACAGGAAATCATATATGTCGCTACCTTTGATGGTATTTGTCGCTACTGTTCTCCCTCAATCAGTACGCTGCTCGGTTATTCGTCAGAAGAAGTGGTTGGTAGAAACAATAACGCGTATTTCCATCAACAAGATCTGGAACGTATCTCGCAGATGGACTTGAACACAGGTAATCTGTTGAACATAAGGGTTCGCCATAAAGATGGGCACTATCTTTGGTTTGAAACAACATATAAGATTATCGGAGACTCCAAGCATGAACAACAAATTCTTGCGATTGGTCGAGATATATCGGAGAGAAAGAAACATGAGGAAATTAGTGCGGAAGCTGAGCGCATTGCCATGATCGGCAGTTGGGAGTGGGACATGGTCAATGACCATGTTTCAATGTCCGATCAGATATTTGAGATTTTTGAAATAGACAACAATAAACCTTATAAGGCGAGCAATATCTTTACATTCATGGAGCCATCAGAGGAGCAGCGGTTGAAGGAATGTATTGAATGGGTGAAAAAAGGAGAACCGCTTGATTTTGAATATCGGCATCTAGGGACTGACGGTAAAGAAAAGTATCTTCATCTGAGAGGGTTAATCACCTATGATGAATATCATCAACCGATACAGTTAAACGGAACATTGCAGGATATCACTGAACGTAAACTTGTGGAATTCAAACTTCAGGAATCAGTGGAACGCTATACTTCACTCAAAAAATATAATCATGATGCCATCATTTCCTTTGACATGGACGGGAATATCATAAATGCCAATCCGGTAGCCATGAAAGTGACAGGATGCCCGGTTGTGGAAATGATTGGAACTAGCATATCTAGGTTTATCGGACTGTATCATCTTGGACTTATCCTCAATAGCCATTATGAGATGGCTGAAAAAGAGATCAACGCTATTCAGCACACAGATGGTTATGAGACAGAAGTGTTGGCAACCCTTGCTCCGATCATTATTAATGAAAAAAATGTAGGCTTCTACCTGATTGCGAAGGATATTACAGAGCAGAAAAAGCTTCTTGTAGCCAAAGAAACGGCCGAACGAATGAATAAGGCAAAAAGTGAATTTTTGGCGATGATGAGCCATGAAATCCGTACACCCATGAACGGAGTGATCGGGATGACGGATTTGCTTCTGGATACGCCAGGACTTAGCGGAGAACAAAAGGAATACATTGAAATTATCCAAAAGAGCGGGGATTCGTTGCTTGCGATTATCAATGATATCCTGGACTTTTCCAAGATAGAGTCGGGTAAAACTGATCTGGTGGATGAACCCTTTGATCTCAGGGGAATCGTGACAGAGACGGTTGATATTGTAACGCCAATGATTCGGGAGAAACAGCTGGATCTTCGTCTAAGCCTGGATGATGCGATTCCGATTCCCGTATTTGGGGATGCTTACCGTCTGAAACAAGTCCTTACCAACATCATTGGGAATGCTGTGAAGTTCACCTTAGAAGGCAGTGTTGAAATCGAGGTGAAAGTTATCGGACAAAAATATAATGATGTTCAATTTCAATTCAAAGTGAAGGATACGGGGATTGGAATCCCAGCTGAGAAGAGAGAGCATTTATTTGAAGCCTTCTACCAATTGGAGAACTTCATGACTCGCAAGCCTCAAGGTACTGGCCTTGGGCTGGCGATCAGCAAGAAGCTTATAGAGCTCATGGAGGGAGATATCTGGATTGAAGAATCCAATGAGCCAGGGACCACATTTGTATTTACAGTTTCGTTTAAAACGACTAACATCGAGGAAATGAGCAGTTACGATCTTCAACAGAAAAAGAACAAGACAGATCTATTGCGAATTTTAATCGCTGAAGACAATGAAGTGAACCAGCTTGTTCTACGCCGAATGATTGAAAAGAAAGGACATCTTGTGGATTATGTGGTGAACGGTGTAGAAGCCGTTGAAGCTGTTAAACGGAGTGCGTATGATATTGTATTTATGGATGTGCACATGCCTCGACTGAACGGATTTGAAGCGACCAAAGTGATTAAGGAATCATTGCGGCCAGAGGCATGCCCTTATATTGTTGCGGTTACTGCGAACGCAGTTAGAGGGGATATGGACAAATGTCTGAAGGCTGGAATGGATGCGTATGTAAGCAAACCAATTAAAAGTGAATCCATTATGCAAGTGATGGAGGAGTTTTTCAAAATAAAGAAACAACCCGGTCGTTTATGATTTTGCAAAACAGTCCCCATCAATTGCATACAATTGAGTTCAACATTCCGTAGGAACGAGACTCTTGATCGGCAATGGAGCCGCTAACTTATCGATGGATAAGTTAGCGGTTTTTTTGGCACATTCCTTTCCCGGAATGCTAAACTACTGATTTTTGATCCATAGTTTGGAGATATCCATGAACCCAAACTCAGCGGTATGAAGGCCGAAGAGACTTTGATTAAGCAGGGCTTTTTTATTCATATGGCAGCCGTACAATATCCAGCAGTTATCGCGAAGCAAATCTTCTGCTTCATTGAGCAGCGTCGACCTTTGCTCTTCATTCTGCTGAAGGAAATTCTCCATTTTTCGATAAAATATGGACTGTAAAGCGGGTGATAAACAAATATGAAAATAGTTGCGTTTGTTTATGAAGAAATTAATCATGCCAAATTGCCAGTCATCTTCCAAAACTTCTTCTGCGATAATCAAGTCAGCTTCGCTTGTTTCCCTCACATTGGGAAATTCAACGAAGGGTTGCAACTCAATACATAAGCCGATTGTAGCTCCGCGTTGTTTAAGCCATTCTGCTTCTTTTTGGTCTTTAGCTACAGTGTACGCAAGTATGATCTTTTCCCCCTGGTATCCGCTGCTGTGCAGGAGATCACGGGCATCCTCAAGAGAAGACTCGCGCCAAGCATGCTCAGCGCTCTTCCAAGGAAGAAAGCTGTTTGCTGGTGTAATTCGATTGCTGCCCAGTTCTCTTACCAAAGCGACTGGATCGAAAACAATTCGCATAGCTTGCCGAAATTCCAGTTGATGGTGAAGACCGGCTTTACGAAAATTAATGAGCATGTATCGGCATCCTGTTGCTGGATAATCGATACTGTTAGTCCCCGTATCGTCTGTAGCCAACTTCAGTCGGTCTGTTCCCGGCAACTCATAATGACGTTCATAAGGACCCAGATTGGGCACAAACCAAATGTCTACTCGATCCAGATGAGGACGGATTCCATAATAGCCATCAAATGCGTTTATTACCAGCACAGTTTCATTTATTTCATGGATGCGAAAAGGTCCGGTACCGATCAATTGTTGGGATACATCGACATCATAGGGGAGAATCGTCATTGAAACACAACTAAGCAAGTGAAGGAAGAAACGATTAGGCCGACTTAGATAAAAACGAATGCAGCAATCCCCGACAGCTTCGGCACGCTCAATATCCCGGTATAGCCAAATGAATGGACTATCTACAGTACGCAAACGCTCTAATGTAGCTTGGACATCCCGGGATGTCATTACCCGACCATGGTGGAACCGTACACCTTTGCGCAGATAAAAAACCCATACCCTTTGATCCTCGTTGTACTCCCACATATGCGCCAGATCTGGCAAGAAGGTTCCTGTTTTGGCATCATAGGTGATCAGCGTGCTGCAAACCTGACCAAGCAGATAGGTTTCAAAAGCAGTATACACAAAAGCAGGGTCCAGTTCTGCTAATCTTCGTGATCTCACCATGCGAAGCACGTCCTGACCGGAAGAGCTTTCGGCATGACTGTGGAATCCCATCTGCTTATTCAACGAATTCAGCAGCCGCTCCCGGAGAGCATCGTTCTTCTCTGTGCTGCCGATCAACTCGATCGCTTCCTTCATTTTGCCTCTGCCCATGAGTTCCAAAAAGCTCTCCTCGAGCGCCTCATTCACACTGCGCAGCAATGTCATCTCAGAATGATGTCCCCGGCCTCGCCCGGGCTGCCAGTGAATAAAGCCTTGTTCCTCCAGCTTGCGCAGAATAAACTTCACGTTGCGTGGGGTGCAGCATAGGGCAGCGGAGAGGTTGTCAATGGTTACCGGAACCGATTTATGAAGCTTAAGAGAAAGTTCTTTTGCTGTGGCAAGACGCAGATAATGGGTTGTTGCTGTATCCATATGAATGTGCTCCTTCATAAAGGGTGAAATGTGCTCTCGTTTTCTTACACTTTTATTTCCCCCTTTGATCCATACAATTATACATAAAGGGATAGGGCAAAGGTAGCCCATCTGAGACAAAAACATCTAGAACAGGAGAACCATACGCATGAAGCAACATTTACGTCAAATTCACCCTTTAGCCTGGACAATCATTGTTGGAACGATGTTTGGACGTCTTGTTACATCCATGAGCATCCCGTTTTTATCCATTTATCTGACTCAGGTACTGGGAGCTACACCCACACAGACCGGAATTACCGTCGCGGTTAGTTCTCTGGCGGGGGTCATGGTCAGCTTTTATGGAGGTTATATTTCGGATCGAATCGGCCGCAAAGTGGTCATGATGGTCTCTGTATTTGGCTGGGCCTGTGTTTTCTTCATCTTTTCAGCAGCTGAGCATCTGTGGGTATTTTTTGTGGCCAATACGTTAAACGGGTTATGCCGCGCCGTGTTTGAGCCCACGTCACGTGCGCTTCTATCGGATATTACTCCACCGCAGAATAAACTGCTTGTCTTCAATCTCAGATATGCCGCCATTAATCTGGGTGTTGTGTTTGGACCCATTATTGGTCTTCAGCTTGGATCAGCGCAGTCTACATTTCCGTTTATGATCTCCGGGTTGGTGTATATCGTTTACGGCCTGGTTTTGTTCCTGCAATTTCAATTGCAGCGCGCAAATCTGCCGGAACATGTTCAGGTCACTGCACCTCGTTTACGAGATGCACTCGCTACCACCGGACGTGACCGTGTATTTTTGCCGGTACTTATTGGGACTACTTTTTGCGTGCTCGGGTATGGGCATTTTAGCTCGACCCTGGCTCAGTATGTTGCCCAGAATCCTCTTTTTGAACATGGAAGTCAAGTGTTTTCCTATATGCTTTCGCTCAATGCGTTGACTGTGCTTGTAATCCAATTTCCGATTGTGCGGGTGGCCAGCAAATTCCCGCCGGTTGTGCCCCTCATTCTTGGAAACGTGCTGGTCGCTACAAGCTTGTTCCTGTTTGGCATAGCTGAAGGCGTTATGCTGCTGATGATCAGTGTCATTCTGTTCACCGTAGGGGAAGTGCTTATGTTCACCATGATGGATATGCTGATTGACCGTATCGCCAAACCGGAATGGAAAGGGACTTACTTTGGCACGATTGGATTCAATAACTTAGGAAGCGTCATGGCACCGATTTTGGGAGGGCTGTTATTAACCCAATTTGGGACGGGGAATGGCCTGTTCATTTTTGTACCGCTGGCACTAACGACTGCACTCGGACTGCCTTTTCTTATCGTAGCGCATAAGCGCCTTGTCGTTAGGGAGAAGGAAACAACACCAATACAAGTGAGTGCCTAGCTGAAGCGATGCTAGTTGCATGGCACATAAGTATTAGCTGTTTTAACTTTTTTTTGGAGAAAGGCAACTTTCATTGAGAAATCAGTGTTAATTAGTTAAACATTTCCTTATGGGGGTTCCAAATGATATTTAAAAATTTCGCTTTAACATTGCTGGCGTGTGTTATGTTTGCCGCGTTTTCAACGCCGAGTTTAGCTGAGGATGCGACGCTAGAGATTGGGACTGGCGTATTGTCCAATAACCGGGTGCTAATTCCTTTGAGGGTCGTGTCCAGCAACTTGGGGGCAGACGTAACGTGGTATAAGGAAGGGAAGAGCATTCGAATTAAAACGGATGAG
Source organism: Paenibacillus sp. NPDC057886 (assembly GCF_042796655.1). Classification (NCBI taxonomy): domain Bacteria; kingdom Bacillati; phylum Bacillota; class Bacilli; order Caryophanales; family Paenibacillaceae; genus Paenibacillus; species Paenibacillus sp. NPDC057886. Next base: position 976,409 of record NZ_JBHVMZ010000001.1, read on the forward strand.
AAAGAAATTTGGCTTGTGGTTAACTTTAAAAATGCGAGAGTGAATGAACAGATAATTAGAATGGATTCTCCTGTTGAAATAATTGGCGATACAGCATATGTTCCGCTGCGATTTGTCAGCCAAACGTTAGGAGCCAAGCTAGAGTGGAATTCACAAACTAAACAGGCAACTATCCACTTGAATAATCAAAACATGATTGTAAGTATGCAAGAGGAGACGATCCAGATACCTAATTCTGTGAAAATAACTCAGGGACGATTGAATGTTTTGTCAGAGAAATTGAACGAAATCTCAAGATTGTCTCAAATTAAGCAGATCAGTACGTATTTCAAGCCTTATTTTACAGAAGATTTAATCCAATTTATTCTCAAGAGGCAGGATCTAGTAAGTGATTGGATGGTGTATGATGCTCCAGAGACTTCCGTTTATTATACAAGCAGTACAACAGCGACGTTATCCCAATCGTTCGTTATCGGAAATACATTAACGGGTGATTCTCATTATGTAAATGATCGAAATATTGAACTTGTTTACAGTAATGGTGTATGGAAAGTGAATCAGTTGAGGTTTAATCTTAGAGAAATTCCTTATCTGGGTTATGATCGTTGAAATCGCAGCATATGATGTGCAGTGGCATGAAGGAAATAACAATTGAGTTAATATTATCTTGACGGATTACGGTGGAGCGAATACAATAAACAACAAATATGTGTGACGGGTGGTTAAGATGAACATGTTCCAGACAGGGCGCATTCTGAATCGATAACTGAATACGCATGAGCAAGTGACTTTAACCAATGTTTTTGTGTTGGCGTTTGGACAGTCATGTTTGTGCACCCCTGTCGTGGACGCTCATCATTATTGCGTGCAGAGGAGAAATCCGGAAACGCTTCTTATTTCATATGGTTCTCTTGTTGTTACAAGCTGTAGATGAACATTAGTTCATCTATGGCTTTTTTGCATGCATTCCGCCCAATTTGTTGCACATGGAAGGGAGATTTTGCAGTGTTTTTGGCATGAAACTACCCCTAAGGGGAGAAAGAGAGGCAGCGATATGAAACGACCTGCTCAAAGTTTTACCATTTGGTTTTCTCAACGAACGGGTAGTACTCTGCTAGGTGAAGCATTAAGTTCTACAGGTGTCGCAGGATATCCGAGGGAGTGGCTGCACTATCAGCATAAGAGCCCAGACACATTAAAGCGTGAAGATCTGGAGCAGATTTGGGATCAGGGAACAACGTCGAACGGAGTATTCGGAATCAAAATTAATTTTGAACAACGATGGATTGACGCATTCCGCAGTCTCTATAGTCTGCCAGCAGCGTTATCGCGGGCTGAGGTATGGAGTACGGGTTTCCCTAATTGCACCAAGCATATTTACATGACACGTCGCAACAAGGTCAGATTGGCTGTGTCATGGTGGAGAGCCATTGTCTCGGGTGAGTGGCACCGCAAGCACGGAGACAGCCCTCAGTTACAAGATATTGCTGATCAATATAATTTTGATGCGATTAAACATCTGCTTGTGGAGAGTAATATGTGCGAAGCAGCAATTGAAGATTTCCTGTCCGAATCAGGCATTGTGCCGCTGACGATTGTTTATGAGGATTTTATAGCGGATTACGAGGGGACCGTCATGAATGTGCTAGAGTTTCTGGATGTTCAATCTGACGGTGTAACCGTATCGCCCCCGTTCTTTGACCCGATCGCAGACGAGATTTCTGAGCAATGGGTGCAAAGATTTCGGGAAGAATGCCAGAGGGATTGGGAGAATGTTAAATGGTAAACACACTTGGTAAGATTCATCCACGGGTTGGAAATGTTGCATTTATTGTTATTATGTATGATTCATCTTAGCGAGGGACCAGAAAGCTTTGAATCTCAAAATTGGAATAGAAATGTCATACGAAGGGGTGAGGGGCTATGCCCAAAACAGAGAAACGCTCCATGTCCTGGCTGCTGCAATATCTAAGGCCCGTCAAAGGCCGATTGGTCTTGCTGATGGTGATGTTGTTAACGTCAACGGGACTGCAGCTCCTGAATCCACAAATTATCAAACGCTTTATTGATACAGCCGCAAGTGGGGGCGTACTTTCTAACCTAATCCAGCTTGCCGGATTGTTTCTGGTTGTTGCGGTCGTCAATCAACTGATTACAGTAGCCGTCAGTTATCTGGGGAATGATGTGGCCTGGCGGGCAACGAACCGATTACGGGGAGATCTCCTGAAGCATTGTCTGCGTCTGGATATGCGGTTTCATAATGTGAAGACGCCGGGAGAGATGATAGAACGGGTGGATGGTGATGTAACGAGTATCTCCAACTTCTTCGCCATGTTCATTGTGCAGGTGGTGGGGAGCTTTGTCTTGCTTGCCGGAATCCTCGGATTTATGTTCACTGTAAACGTACCGATTGCGATCGTCATGACGGTGTTTACATTATTATCGATTCTGTTTATGGTGTTCATTCGGAATCTGGGAGTAAACTCTTCCAAAAATGAGCGGGAAGCGAGTGCATCCTTGTTCGGATTGATTGAAGAGCGTATTGCGGGAATTGAAGATATTCAAGCGAACGGGCATGTTCCGTATGTGATGAATCGCTTTTATCGTACGATGCGTGTTGTATTTCAAAAGGGAAGGAAAGCCTGGCTGCTTCGGGTTATTCCATGGAATACGACGGTCATTCTGTTCGCACTTGCAGTCACGGCAGTACTTCTACTCGGTGTTCATTACTACATGCAAGGCATCATCAGCATCGGAACCTTGTTCCTGATATATCAATACACACAGATGCTTAATGATCCGATTGAGATGTTGGGTGATCAGGTTCAAGAGTTTCAGAAAGCGAAATCCGGCATGCTTCGCTCGAGAGAACTGTTGTCTTTACGTAGTGAGATCGAAAACGGAAGAGAGGATCAGCTGCCAGAAGGGCCGCTTGGTCTGGAATTCAAGCAGGTGAACTTCAGTTATAACGAGGATAAACCTGTATTGCAAAATATTAACTTTGCCATTAAACCTGGCGAACGGCTTGGCATCATCGGTCGTACCGGTAGCGGCAAGTCAAGTCTCAGTCGTGTGCTTCTGCGCCTGTACAATCTGGATAGCGGAACAATTCGTGTGGGTGGCAAAGATATTTCAGAGCTTACCTTGCCTGCATTTTACCGCAGGGTGGGTATGGTTACGCAGGATGTACAGCTGTTCGACGGTACACTGCGAGACAATTTAACGCTGTTCAATCAGGATGTCTCGGATCAGATCATTAAGGAGACAACGGATCGACTGGGATTAAGTCACTGGATCGAATCACAGCCCGCAGGACTGGATACTCATCTGAAAGCAGGTGGTTCTTCCTTGTCCGCAGGGGAAGCTCAATTGTTTGCCCTGACGCGAGTATTTCTGACTGAACCAAGCCTGGTTATTCTGGATGAACCATCCTCACGTCTGGATGCCGCTACAGAGAGCATGCTTCAGTCTGCCATCGATCAGTTGATGATGCAATGCACCGGAATTATCATTGCACATCGGCTGGCTACTTTGGAGAAGGTCGATCAGATTATGGTGCTGGGTGATGGCAAGGTGCTGGAATTCGGAGCCAGAGAAGAACTCGCCACTGATCCGTCTTCACATTATGCCAGGTTGCTGATTACGGGTCGAGAGGAGGAATTGGCGTGACTGTAACAGGATTTATAGGCCGTTTGTTTCGATTCAGGCCCTTTCTATTTTTGATCAACGGATTGTCATGGTGCATATTTCATTCTTTGCCGCTGGCAATAGGAATTGGGATGCAGTGGTTCTTTGACCGCGCAACAGCGGGGTCCAGTGATTATATGTGGCTGGCAGCTCCGCTGATCTTCATTGCTCTAATTAGAGCAACAAGGGTAGGGACGTTTTTTGCCGCATTCTATGCATGGATCACGTATATCTACCATATTCAGGCTATTCTGCGCACCAACATGCTCGCTGGGATTATGCGCTGGCCTGGACGCAATCTGCCAGCTTCACCGGGGGAGGCGATGAGTCGCTTTCGGGATGATGTGGATGAAGTGGTTGAGTACGTGGAATCCTGGGTGGATTTCTGGGGGAGGCTTGTGTTCGCTATCGTATCCATCATCATTATGGCGAACATTAACTGGAAAATTACTCTGGTAGCTGTTTTGCCGCTGGTGGTCGTAACGATGCTGAATAACTTGTCTGGTAATCGGGCTCGCCGATATGCTCAAGTCAATCGTGAGTCGACAGGACGGATCACCAGTTTCATTGCCGAAATCTTTGGGGCTGTGCAGGCACTGAAACTTGGGCAGGCAGAAGAGCATGTCTCTGCTCGTTTTAACAAACTGAATGAAGAACGTCGTCAGGCCGCACTCCGGGATAATCTGTTCAAACAGTGGATGAGATCACTTAATCAGCATGTGCTCAGTATCTGTACAGGTCTCATTCTTCTGATGTGTGCGGCCGAGATGAAATCCGGCAATTTCACCGTAGGTAATTTTGCTTTGTTCACCAGTTATCTTGCCAATATAGGCTTTAGTATTTCCTTGTTTGGCTATATGGTATTTCAGCATAAACGGCTCAAAGTATCTTTTGACCGCATGCGAACCCTGTTTCGTCCTGGTGAGGAGGACCGGATCATGGATTTCAGAGAGACTTATCTGAATCAAGATCCACCTGAGCTTCCTACTAAACAGAGAGATCCCGAAGAGAAGCTAAGAGAGCTGGAGATCAGCAATCTGGCGTACCAATATCCTCATTCTGCAAATGGAATACAGGATATCAGCTTCCGTGTGAAGCGGGGGCAATTTCTGGTCATCACTGGACGGATCGGTTCTGGCAAGTCGACTCTGGTCCGCACACTTCTGGGACTGCTGCCCAAACAGGAGGGTACGATTCACTGGAATGGTAAAGATGTAGATCCTGCTACCTTCCTGATGCCGCCCAGAGCAGCATATACGCCGCAAGTACCCCGACTGTTCAGTGATACGCTGAAAGAGAATATTGTTCAGGGTAAACAGGGACGTACGGAAATGGCACTTGCAAAAGCCATTCGCTTGGCTGTTATGGATAAGGATATCCAAAATCTGGATCAAGGACTTGAAACGTCCGTAGGTCCAAGAGGTGTCATGTTGTCGGGTGGTCAGATTCAGCGCGCTGCAACTGGGCGTATGCTGATGACGGAAGCAGACCTGTTCATCTTCGATGATCTGTCCAGTGCGCTGGATGTGGAAACCGAGCAACAGGTCTGGGAAGGTTTGTTCCAGGAACCGGATGTCACATGTATTGCAGTGTCTCACCGCAGAGCAGCGCTTGCCAAGGCAGATCATATCATCGTCATGAAGGATGGACGAATTGAGGCCGAGGGCAGCTTGTCAGATTTGCTTGCTACAAATGAAGAGATGCAGCTGCTTTGGCAAGGCGAGCAAACACCGGTTAAAGTGGGATAGCGTAAGATATATAAGACATATAACAAATGAAAAAAGCCGTACAGACAACTCTTTGCGAAAGAGTTAAGATCTGTACGGCTTTTATTATTGCTCAATTGGTTAACATTTATTTGATCAGTTGCGCAATCAATGAATACGCAATGATGACCAGGAAGATGATCGTAATGTGATTAATGGAGAAAATAAACATTTTATGTGACCATTTCTTGGTTTCTTTCTTATCAAAAGTTGCCACACTAAGAATAAGCCAGGCCAAGCTTACCAGAAACGCAACAATGGCAATGAACGGACTCATCGGCCAAAACAAGAAGCTGGAGAATAACAACAATACCAGATAAACATTCGTCTGGATGTACGTCCGTCTGATTCCTTTTACGACAGGAAGCATAGGTACGCCAGCCGCTTTGTATTCATCGAATCTCCGGATGGCAATGCCATAGAAGTGAGGCATCTGCCACAACAGCATGGTAACGACCAAAGCCCAAATTTCATAATGACCCAACTCTGGTGAGATGGCTGCCCAACCGATGAGCGGTGGAACAGCGCCTGAAAGACTTCCTACTTCCGTATTGTATACCGTTGTCCGCTTGGTCCACATCGTATAAGGGAACACGTACAGCAGCAGTCCCAATATGCCGAATACGGCAGCCGAAGGGGAAGCGATATACAACATGATGCCCCCGATAATCGTAATGGCAATACCGAGGATCAATCCTGTTTTGGTATCTACACGACCTGTTACCGTCGGACGTGTTTTGGTGCGTTCCATGATCGCATCGATATCCCGATCATACAAATTGTTAAACACCCCGGCCGCTCCGATAATCAGGGAAGACCCGATGACAGAGAGGATAATGGGCACAATATTAGCTAAAATAGATGCATCAAATACATACAAAGCCAAACTTAAACCGGCAAACATGGCGATCAGATTGGATTTAATGATTCCGATCTTGATCGTATCAAAAAATACTTTCGGAATCGAGCTAGTATACTCCAGGCTGATTTCGGGTCGTGACCCTTTATTCAATGTTTTCAAGAACTCACTTCCTATATCTATACTTATATATCTCGTGGTTTTATTATAGCATTCAATACAGTATGTGAATTAATTAACGATTTAGTATTTAAAATAATGCCATTTGATTGTGAACAATTTAAAAACAAGGTTTTTTTCAATTGTTAAAAATGATTTTATGTGATACAGGTCATAGAATCTAAAAGGCAGCAATAACAAGTAAAGAATATTTTTCTTGCATTATGAGTTTCATTTGTTTATTGTAGATATAAGGGGTCTTTAATGGTTTAAAAGTGATCTCTTCTTACATTATTGTGTTAGAGAACAGCTGCAAGCGGCAAAAAGTAACCAGGATGGACATTTTTTTGGGACAATAAAGGATATTGAATATCTGGAAAGGGTGTTAAATATGAAACAACAGACGGATGTATTAATCATTGGTGGAGGACCTGCGGGTCTTAATGCAGCACTTGTACTAGGCAGAGCCCGCAAACAGGTGATGGTCATAGATGATGAACGCCCACGTAATTGGGTCACGCGTGAAACACACGGTTTTCTGACGAGAGATGGCGCAAGTCCGCGTGAATTTCGGAAGGTTGCGAAAGAACAGATTAGTGCTTATCCGTCCGTTCATTTTGTAGGGGACACAGCGACTTCAGTGACAGGAACAGATGGTGATTTTCAAGTTACAACGGCCCAAGGAGTCATCTATCGCACGAAGAAAATTTTGTTTGCAGTCGGGAAAAAAGACCTCCCGCTGGATATTAACGGGTTGACAGAGGTATATGGCAAGAGTGCTTTTGTCTGTCCTTATTGCGATGGCTGGGAATTAAGAGATCAATCGCTGGTCATCATTGTTAATGGAGCGAAGGCATTTCATATGGCCAAGACAATTTCCGGCTGGACAAGCCAGTTTACCATTTGCACAAATGGACCTGATGAATTAACGGATGAGCAGCGGGAGGAATTGAAGCAGCATGGTGTTCCGGTATGGGACTCCCCGATTCGATCCATTGAATCAAATGATGGGATGGTGCAGCAGGTTGTGTTAGAGGATGGCACCGAAATCTCGTGCACGGGAATTTTCTTTGGACCGAAACTAACAGCTGGATCAGAACTTCCGCAGACGATAGGCTGTGAGGTTACGGATGCGGGTACAGTCGTTGTAGATGATTTCGGCAAAACGACCGTAACGGGTGTGTTCAGCGCTGGAGATGCAGCATCGGAGCTGTACCAGGCTATTACTGCGGCATCCCTTGGTGCATTAACCGCTGTAACGATCAACAATGAGCTAAATATGGAAGCTTGGGATGAGCGCGGTAAACATCTAAACCCATAGGATAACGATGTACAGTGTCTTCTCCAAGACTTTGCATAAAGAATAATTCAACAAAAAAGATCAGATCGAAAGGGGATTGCAAACGCAATTCCCCTTTTTTGTGTTTAGTAGATCTTCTCTCTGACTAAGTGGACTGGTTCAGTCCGTTATTGGCATAAACCCAATATTTGATTTTCATTCAGGAACGGTTTATTATTTTATCAAATGATAGATATAACTATCATTGACGTTTATGCCAAAGAAGACACCTTCATAGGTGGCAAATATCCGCTGAAAAAAGGGGAGAGCTGCAGTATTCTTCTGCCACAGCTTCACCGTGACAAAGGAGCCTGGGGAGAGGATGCAGAGCTATTCCGACCGGAACGTTTTGAAGATACGACACAAGTGCCTCACCATGCGTATAAACCGTTTGGTAATGGAGAGAGAGCGTGTATCGACATGCAATTTGCTTTATATGAAGCAACCCTTGTTCTCGGTATGTTACTTAAACATTTTGAACTGGTAGACTACAGCGACTATAAGTTGGATGTGAAACAAACGTTAACGTTAAAACCAGGCGATTTTCGGATACAGGTGAGAGCACGCACAGTTTCACCCAAGCTGAGTACACCTGTTGCCCACTTGAATGAGAAGCCGAATCAGGTTATGCATACAAATGTAGCTGGCCACAGCCCTATTATGGAATCGATGGCCACTACAGAGGATGTTAATCCAACTTTATTGGTTCTGTATGGTTCCAACCTGGGGACGGCAGAAGGCATTGCCAGAGCGTTTGTAGAGAAAGCCCGCTCCTATGGAATTCCAAGCAAAGCCGCAGCATTGAATGATTGGGTTGGGCGCTTGCCCAAGGAGGGGATCGTTCTCGTCGTGACAGCATCGTATAATGGTAAACCTCCGCAAAATGCAATGGCATTTATGGAATGGTTGAAGGAAGCGGAGTCAGGGAGGGTGCACGGTGTGACATATGCAGTTCTGGGCTGCGGGGATCGAAGCTGGTCCGGTACATACCAGAGTATTCCTCGATTGGTCGATGAGAGGCTTGCGAGCTTGGGAGGCAACAGGCTGTTACCTCGGGGAGAAGCCGATGCAGACGGGGATATGGAGAAACAAGTGGAAGAGTGGCAGCGGATGTTGTGGCCTCCGATGTTAAACGCTCTGGGGATCAGCGAGGAATCCATGGAACACTCCTCACGAAGTACACTGCAAATGGAATTTGTTCGCGAGAAAGCTGATCTGCGACTTGCACGATCCTACAATGCCAGCTATGCCACTGTAGTGGTAAATGAAGAGCTTCAGGCCATGAATAGTGGACGGAGTACACGTCACATTGAGATGCTGCTGCCTGAAGGCATGACCTATAAAGAAGGCGATCATCTTGGCGTATTGCCCCTGAATGCCAATGAAATCGTGAATCGCATCCTTCATCGTTTTGAATTAAAAGAAGACGTTCAGATCCAATTAACTTCAAACGAAACACAGTTTACACATCTTCCTCTGAACCGTCCTGTCCAAGTAAATGAGCTACTCCGTTCCTGTGTTGAGCTGCAAGCACCTGTTACAAGAACGCAGTTGCAGGAGCTGGCGAACCATACGGTGTGCCCGCCTCATAAGCGTGAACTGGAGGCGATGTTGGAAGAAAACAACTACAGGAAACATGTACTTGAAAACAGAATCACCATGCTGGAACTGCTTGAAAAGTATGAGGCCTGTGAGCTGTCGTTCGAAAGGTTTCTTGAGCTGCTGCCTCCACTCAAGCCCAGGTATTACTCCATCTTCAGCTCTCCACATACTAATGCTAAGCAAGCGAGCATCACAGTGTCCGTTGTGAAAGAGCCTGCATGGAGCGGCAACGGTGAATTCCGTGGTGTGGCTTCATCCTATCTGGCCGACTGCCAAACGGGCGAGAGTATTCTGATGTTTGTACGTACGCCAGAATCCGGATTTGAGCTGTCGGAAGAGCCAGATGTTCCAATTATTATGGTAGGTCCAGGGACGGGGGTTGCACCGTTCAGAGGTTTCCTTCAGGCCAGATCTGTCCTGAAGGAGAGGGGATTGCCACTGAGTGAAGCACATTTGTTCTTTGGGTGCAGGAATGATTCGGATTTCATATATCGTCAAGAACTTGAACAATACGAACAGGCAGGAATCATCAAGCTGCATACGGCTTTTTCACGTGTTGAGGGTAAGCCCAAAACGTATGTGCAGCATCTGATGTTGCAGGAATCCGAACATTTGCTTCATTTGCTTGATGCGAAAGGGCGAATCTACGTATGTGGTGACGGAAGCCAAATGGCTCCCGCCGTGGAAGAGACTTTACTGCAAGCATATCAGAAAGCGAAGGGAGCAACCCTCCAGGAGGCGAAAGATTGGCTCAACAAGCTTCAGTCGGAAGGGCGCTACGTTCAGGATGTGTGGGCAGGTAAACGATCCGTTGAATCGGCTAAGACTCTGTACGTTGAGACACATTAAGATGGAGGCGGCGATAAGCCGCCTTTTTCTTGTCCCAAAAAAACAGCCGCCGATCTGGAAATTCTCATCCGGATTGGCGGCTGTTTTAATTTGGTTGATACGATCTCTTGACAAAGAAATTTTTTTGACGCAATATAATAAAATAACTTTATAAAGTATATAAATAAAGAGATTCAATCAGTTTTCTTGTGTTCATTTACTTTCAATTTATATGCAGGGAAGGGATCTATTTATGGCAACTTGGTTTCTTATCATTATCTACCTTGCGTTTATCAGTCTGGGGATTCCGGACTCTCTGCTAGGTTCAGCCTGGCCAGTCATGTGGCCTGAACTTGGCGCTTCGTTTGGGTCAGCAGGAATTCTGTCGATGGTCGTTGCAGGGGGGACTATCGTTTCAAGTTTGGTAAGCGGCACGGTTATTCAAAAATGGGGAACAGGCAAGGTTACGTTAATTAGCTGTTGTCTAACTGCCGGAGCACTCCTTGGATTTTCATTCGCACCTTCATTGGTATGGCTCGTCATTCTTGCCATTCCGCTGGGTCTAGGGGCCGGCGCCGTTGATGCTGCGCTGAATCATTATGTCGCAGAGCATTACAAAGCACACCATATGAACTGGCTGCACTGTTTCTGGGGTGTGGGCGCAACGACGGGGCCCATCATTATGTCGTATTACATTGCGGAACATCATTCCTGGAGAAGCGGGTATACAGCTGTAGCCATCGTCCAGTGCTGTCTTGTCCTGATTTTGTTTGCCACGTTGCCGTTGTGGAAGCGTGTTGCTGCAAGTCGGGAGAGTGCGAGTCTGAAAAACAAATCAGATGATGTGCAAACGGACAACACGTTAGCACAGCGTGAGAACAGACCCGAACGGAATGTATTGAAGATTAAGGGAGTCAAAAACTCACTGATCGCATTTCTATTTTATTGTGCCGTGGAGACAACGGTTGGTTTATGGGGAGCCAGCTATATGGTAGGCGCAAGAAACATCTCGGCAGAAACAGCTGCGGGATGGATCTCCTTATACTACGGAGGTATTACGATTGGCAGGCTGATTACAGGCTTTATCACGTTAAAAATAAAAAATCGGGTGTTAATTTTGGCTGGTCAAGTGACCGCCATTGTGGGTGGAATCATCTTATTGCTTCCACTATCCATTTCATTTGCACTGGCTGGATTTATGCTGATTGGTTTGGGGCTTGCACCCATCTATCCCGGACTTCTTCATGAAACTCCAGCTCGATTCGGCAAAGCAAATTCTGCCCGATTAATGGGATACCAAATGGCACTGGCGTACACAGGGACCACATTGCTTCCTCCGCTTTTTGGCGTTCTCGCTGCAAAAACCAATATCGGCTTTTTCCCGCTGGTTGTACTTGTTTTCCTTATCGTGATGCTGGCCAGCTCAGAGCAAGTGAATCGTATTTTGAAAAAGAAGATTCTGAATGGGTAGAGCTGGAAGGGGTGTAACAGGGACCGGGCTTGATCATGAAATTGGGATATGAAGAAAAGGGAGCGTTTAACATGCTATCATTAATATTGTTATGCTTGATCGTGTATGTGGGGGCATATGGGTGTCTGGCTGCGTCCAATCAGCCCATGGATGTAAAACCTGTGCGGTCGTTCGATGATTTCTTCGAGTAAGCGATATGATTTTTCATTTAAAAGATAATACACAAAAAAAGCGAGGAACAACTCTCGCTTTTTTTTATTATGCAGAATTATTACAGTTCATAGAGTTGCTCGTATTTATCCGTTAAGTAACGAATCAATGGAGCGGTATCAATCCTGTTTCCAGTGATGGATTGAATTAGCTCGTCCGCCGAACGTGATTTACCAAATTGATGAATATGAGTGGTCAGCCATCCGGTAATCGTCTCAATATGATCGGATTCAATCAAATGATCATAATCGGGAAGTTCGCGGCGAATGGCTTTGTGTAACTGTGCTGCATACACAAACCCAAGTGTATAGGAAGGGAATAATCCAAATCCGGCGCTCCAGTGTCCATCCTGTAAAATGCCTTCCAGATGAGTCGGGGGACGAATACCCAGATATTCCTCATATTTATCATTCCATGCTTCAGGCAATCCCTCGTAATCCACTTCTCCGGCAATAATGGCTTGCTCCAGCTCATACCGAATAATGAGATGCAGATTGTAGGTAAGCTCATCGGCCTCAAAACGGTTAAACGTCGGTTTTACTGCATTTAAAGCAAAATAAAAGTCATCCAAACTAACATGGCCAAACGTTTCAGGTTTGATTTTTTGCAAAATAAAATAGTTGTTTTCCCAGAAGCCCTTGTGTCTGCCAATAAATTTCTCGAAAAAGATCGACTGGGATTCATGAATGCCGTACGAAGTGAAGATCCCAAGTCCGGTATGTATCAGGTTGGGGTCAATATTCTGTGTATAGAGCGAGTGGCCTCCTTCATGTAAAGCACTCCACAAGGAAACGCGAACGTCATTTTCAACAAATTTGGCTGCGAGACGTGCATCGTAAGGATTGATGGCAGAACTGAATGGGTGCACGGTTGCGCCGAATTGCCCGGCATCAAAGTTGTAGCGAATGGCTTGTAACAACTCGATCCCAAGCTGCCGCTGCTGTTCAAGTGGGAAGGGATGAGTGAATATGGATGTGTCGGGTTGTTTAGCGGAAGATGTGACACGACGGATCAGCGGTATTAGAGCGGATTTGAGTTCACTGAAAATGCGATCCAACGTTACCTTATCCAGGTCAGGATCGAACTGCTGCACGAGTGGATCATATGCATGCTGCTCGTATCCCCAGTATCCGGCAAACTTCAAGCTTGCATCAAAGATTTGTTTCAAATGCGGAGCGAAAATGGAAAAATCATTGGCAGCTCTGGCTTCCAGCCAAGCGGCGTTTGCAAAACCTTGCTGCTGTACAAATGCCTGATATTCCTCTAAAGGAATGGCACTCCAGCGTTTATACGTTTTCCAATGCTCTGCAATAATTCGCTTGGATAGCTCATCAAGGTCCTCTTGTTGTGCTGCTTCCTCTAATCGCGAACCGAAATCAGCATCGGTCTGTAACTTAAACAGTTCTCCAGCCAATGTTGCTTTGGCTCGTGCGGCGTAGGATGCGCCCTTTCGAGGTGCCCCTGTGCGAGCATCCCAGGCAAGCAGGGTTTGTACCTGTTTATAATGCTCAACCTTCTCGATATGTGCCGCAAGTGCAGCATCCAAACGTTGTATCGTTGTCATGTTCGTGTCTCCTTCCAGATAAAGGATGAAATTTAAGTTGTATATTACCATCGGAATAGTTGGAAGTACATAGAATCACGCTTTTTCGTAGATTACAAAAAATGAATCAACCCATTACGATTGCTTATTTTACAAAAGACCTCTGTTCCCTTAGCCTGAAAATACCAATTTTCACTAATCCGACATGAACACTTGTATATCATTCGGGATAGTGAAATCGGATTTAACATTATGCATGAGAGCGAGAGGGGTTACATGATGAGAAAACATACGAAGCCTGCTTTGATGATGATTCTGGCATTCCTGCTTCTTGCAGGCTGCGCTTCAGGTGGAGAAGGACAGCAGAGTACACAAGCCTCTTCAACAACCGGTGAAAGTCCGTCACAGCAGACATCGGCTGAAGGCAAGACAGGCGGGACGCTGAACATTGGCTATCCAACACAACCGGTCACACTGGATGCACATGTGTCTTCCAATACAGCGGTCAAGGATATTTCACGCGAGATCTATGAGCAGCTGGTGACGCTGGATAAAGATGCACAGGTTATTCCGCTTCTGGCAGAATCCTATGAGATCAGCGACGACAAGTTATCCTATACATTCCATCTGCGCCAAGGTGTGAAGTTTCATAATGGCAAGGAACTGCAAGCGGAGGACGTAGTTGCATCCCTGAATCGCTGGATCAAACTGTCGAGCCATGGTAAAGCGAACTTTGTGGGTGCAGAGGCCAAAGAAACGGACCCCTATACCGTGGTACTTCAATTGAAAACACCGTTTCTGCTAACACTGCAACTTCTAGCTGACCCGATTCCCGCAGCGGCGATCTATCCTAAAGAAGTGGTTGATGAAGCAGATGATAAAGGGATCAAATCTTTCATCGGTACAGGTCCGTTTCAATTGGAGGAGTGGAAGCAGGATCAGTATATTCATTTGAAAAAATATGACGATTACGCTGCCCGTACCGAGCCGAGTGATGGAGCAGGCGGCAAAAAGGAAGCGCTGGTCGATGACCTGTACTTCCGCTTCGTAACAGACGAGTCGACCCGTCTTGCCGGAATTACTTCCGGTGAATATGACATTGCGCTGAATATCTCTGTGGATAATGAACAGCAGATTGCGGACAATCCCGACTTGCAAACATTCCTCAGTCCGGGAGGTATGATTGGATATTTCTATAACAGTAATGACGGCTTGTTCAAGAACGTCAAACTTCGTCAGGCTGTCAATGCCATTCAGAATGTGGATGACATACTGACATCGGCATTCCGTGATCCACAATTTTATGTGAAGACATCCTCTCTGGTTCTACCGGGATATCCGAACTGGTATTCGGAAGCAGGCAAGGAATCTTACAGCCAGGCTAACGCGGATAAAGCAAAGCAATTGCTTCAGGAGGCAGGCTATAACGGCGAAGAAATCAAAATTTTCACGACGAGAGATTACGTGGATCAATATAACGTAGCCGTTGTTTTGCAGCAGGAACTGGAGTCGATTGGCGTCAAGGTCAAGCTGGATGTCTATGATTGGCCTACTTTGCAGGAAAAACTCGGTACAGGTACAGGGTGGGATATCTATCCAATGAGTTATGCGTTCCGGCCTACGTTCTACCAGTATGCGTTCTGGGGAGGCGGGGCAGGGCTGCTGAAAAGCGAAAAACTGAACGAGCTTCTTCAAGGCATTCGCACATCAGATTCAGTAGAAGCTGCAAGACCGCTCATTGATGAATTACAGCAATTTGTATGGACCGAAGTTCCATTCTCTCAGATCGGTCATACCAAACAGGTTACAGCGCTATCGAAAAATATCAGTGGTTTCCAGAACATTTTGGGCCCGATCTTCTGGAATACAACCAATAACAAATAGTTAAAAGGAAAGGCAGCGGATGAAAAGGCGTAGCATCGCTCCCACAGGAATACGCCTTTCCGTTTTGCCATTGGAAAGTGAGGTGGCCCTCATATGGGTGGATATATTGTTCGTCGGTTATTGTCCTTGATACCTGTCCTTTTTGTGGTGGCAATCGTGGTGTTCTCCATTATTCATGTCACACCAGGGGACCCTGCTGCGATTCTGCTGGGTGAAGAGGCGAGCAAAGCCGATATCGATGAGCTAAGAAGCAAGCTGGGGTTGGACAGACCGATCTATGAGCAATTCGGCATTTGGTTGCTGGGGCTGTTATCCGGGAATTTGGGGGAGTCGATATTTCTGGACAAGCCTGTGACAGAGGCTTTTTTTGAACGATTGGCGCCTACATTGTCCCTTGCGATCATTGCACAGGTGATTGGTGTGTTTCTCGCCTTGTTCCTTGGCATTACAGCAGTCAAGCGAAGAGGGACCATCGTGGACCAATCGGTGATGGGTTTCTCCATGCTGGGCATCTCCATTCCGAGTTTTCTGTTGGGATCACTGCTGGTCATGTTCTTTAGCGTGAAGCTGCGCTGGCTTCCCGTTGCAGGGTATCAACCGCTAAGTGAGGGGCTGTGGCAGCATATCAAATACCTGTTGTTACCGGGCATCGTGCTCGGTATCATTCAGGCAGCGCTCATTACCCGAATGACAAGATCCTCCATCCTGGATGTGATGTCCGGCAATTTTATCAAAACCGCCAAAGCCAAGGGAGTCAAAGAAAAAACGATCGTGTATACACATGCATTGCGTGTTGCATTCATTCCTATTCTCACAGTTATTGGGGAATCGTTCGGTGGGCTCGTTACTGGTGCTGCGGTTATAGAAACGCTATTCAATATTCCGGGAGTGGGGCAGCTCATCGTCAATTCGATTAGTCGAAGAGATTACTCGGTTATTCAGGGCTCGGTGCTGCTGGTCACGGTAGCTTATGTGTTCGTAAATCTAATCGTTGATCTGTTGTATGGTTTGGTCGATCCACGAGTTCGATTAAGCAAGAAATGAAGGAGGTGGAGACAACTTGATAACCAATCCGGATACCACCATCGCTACGTCAGGACTTCACAAAAGGAAGAACAGGCGCATCGTATTCAGACGCTTTATGCATAATCAGTTGTTAACCACAGGGGCGGGAATTCTGCTTATTGTTGTGCTTCTGGTAATCATGGGGCCGATGCTTACACCATACGGGCCGTTACAGATTGATCCGGTGAATCGACTTAAAGGGCCCAACGGGCAGCACATATTTGGCACAGATAACTTTGGACGTGATGTATTCACTCGCGCCGTATATGGTTTGCGTATTTCGGTTGCGGTTGGTTTCGCTGTTACGGTCGTCTCTTCTTTGATCGGTATGATTGTTGGGCTTTTATCGGCAAGTTATTCCGTGCTGGATCACATCTTTATGCGCATCTGTGATGGTTTGTTTGCTTTTCCGTCCATTTTGCTTGCCATCTCCATCATGGCGGCTCTCGGCCCGAATCCGGGTAATGTCATTATTGCTCTAAGTATTATCTTCATTCCATCGATGGCCCGGATTATTCGTTCCAAGGCGCTGGTCATTCGGGAGTTAACTTATATTGAAGCGTTGCATGCGCAGGGAGCAAGCAGCTGGCGCATTATTTGGATTCATATGGCGCCCAATACGCTGTCTCCGCTCATTATCCAATCCAGCTTTATTTTTGCCGTATCGATCCTGACGGAAGCTTCTCTAAGTTTTCTTGGAGCAGGCATTCCTTCCCCGTCCCCTAGTCTCGGAAATATGCTTTTTGATGGAAAAACGGTGATCTACAACGCTTGGTGGATGACTGTCTTCCCGGGCATTTTCCTGGTGCTCGTTGTACTGGGGCTGAACCTGTTCGGTGATGGCCTTAGAGATCTGCTCGACCCGCATGCGAATAAGGTGAAAAGGGGGAGACGTCGTGGGAAAACAACCGCTGCTTGAGGTGAAGGACCTGAACGTGTCCATTTCAACCGAAAAAGGAACCATTCACCCGGTGGAAGGCGTATCCTTCCACGTCCTTGCCGGGGAGACGCTGGGCATCGTAGGCGAGTCCGGCTGCGGGAAAAGTGTAACCGCCGAATCCATTCTCAGACTGTTTGACGAAGATTACGTGGAATACTCGGGTGAAGTCCTCTACGAAGGAACCAATCTCTTAAGCTTGTCCAAAAGACAAATGGAACGCATACGTGGCAATGACCTCTCCATGATCTTTCAAGATCCCATGTCTTCCCTGAATCCTGTTCAGACAATTGGCAAACAAATTGCCGAGAGCTTGAAGCTGCATCAAGGCATGAATGGCAGACAGGCGCGTCTTGCTGCCGTGGATCTGCTGCGTATGACAGGTATCCCCTCCCCCGAAAAGAGGGTGGATGAGCATCCGCATGAAATTTCGGGCGGGATGCGACAGCGGGTCATGATTGCCATGGCGCTTGCCTGTAATCCGAAACTGCTTATCGCAGATGAACCGACAACGGCACTTGATGTGACGATTCAGGCGCAAATACTGGAGCTAATTGAAAGTCTGCAAGCGAAGACGGGACTTGGTGTCATTCTGATTACACATGACCTTGGTGTAGTCGCAGAGACGTGTACAAGAGTGGCCGTCATGTATCTTGGACAGGTCGTGGAGGAGGCGAGCGTGGACGATTTATTTTTCAATCCCCAGCATCCGTATACGTCAGGCTTAATGAAATCCATTCCTCGTATTGATGGCGAGCAGCACAGCAAGCTCCATGTCATTGAGGGAACGGTACCCGGGCTGCATCAGGTTCCGACAGGCTGCCGATTCGCTCCAAGATGCGCTTATGCGGATGAACAATGCCTGCGAGCAGCACCTTCCTTGAAACAGGTGGACGAGAACCATTCGGTACGCTGCTGGTATCCCGGAATAGCAACGATTCAGGAGGAGACACATGAACTCGAAATCATTGGTTGAGTCGAAGCCGCTGCTGCAGGTTAGCAATCTGAACAAACATTTCCCTGTTCGAACTTCTTTTGGCAGTACCAGGGGGCAAGTTAAGGCCGTCAACGGGGTATCCTTTGACATCCACACAGGGCAGACATTTGGATTGGTGGGCGAATCCGGCTGCGGTAAAAGCACACTCGGTCGGTCGATTCTCAGACTTGTTGAGCCAACGTCCGGGGAAGCATTTTATGAGGGCACGGATATTCTGGGGTTAAGCAAAAAAGAACTTCGAAGTTACAGGCAGCATATGCAGATGGTATTTCAGGACCCGTACACCTCGCTGGACCCTCGTAAACGCATTGGATATTCCATTGAAGAACCGCTATTAATCCACAAGAAGGGTAACAAACGGGACAGAATGGAAACAGCCATGTCGTTGCTACGCAAAGTTGGATTCAGTGAAGAACATTACGAGCGGTTTCCCCATGAATTTTCAGGTGGTCAGCGTCAAAGGCTGGGCATCGCCAAAGCGTTGGCCCTTGGGCCGAAGCTCATTATATGTGATGAACCCGTATCGGCGCTGGACGTGTCGATTCAGTCCCAGGTCATTAATTTGCTGGAAGAGGTTCAGGAGGAGCTCGGTATTTCCTATTTATTTATTGCACATGACCTTAGCGTTGTACGCCATATTGCGGACCGCATTGGT
This sequence comes from Paenibacillus sp. NPDC057886, assembly GCF_042796655.1. Classification (NCBI taxonomy): domain Bacteria; kingdom Bacillati; phylum Bacillota; class Bacilli; order Caryophanales; family Paenibacillaceae; genus Paenibacillus; species Paenibacillus sp. NPDC057886. The sequence goes on from NZ_JBHVMZ010000001.1 coordinate 995,411, forward strand.
GTGATGTATTTGGGCGAGATGGTGGAGCAGGGGCCAGCGGAAGCTTTGTTCGCCGATCCTCTGCATCCCTATACCAAAACATTATTGTCTGCGGTACCTATCCCGAATCCCCGTGCCAAAAGGGAAAGAGTTGTATTAAGCGGTGAGATTCCATCGCCACTTCATCCGCCTGCGGGCTGTGTTTTTCATACCCGATGCCCGTACGTTATGGAGACATGCCGACAGGTCGTTCCGCAAAAACGGCTCGTCGCTCCAGACCGTGAAGTGCAGTGTCATTTATATGATGAATAGAGGAGGAATGAAACAATGAGTTTTCGTAGTTCAGCCGAAAAGTGGAAGGACGAGGCTATACGGCTTCGCCGCCATATTCACCAGAATCCTGAGCTTGGCCATCAGGAGTTTGAAACGGCCAAGCTGGTTGCCCAATTCTTGGAGGATGCTGGTCTCGAAGTACAGACGGGTGTAGGCGGCACAGGGGTTGTTGGGCTTTTGAAAGGCGGACGTGAGGGAAGAACCATTGGAATTCGCGCCGATATGGATGCACTCCCTATTGTAGAGAAGACAGGATTGCCGTTTGCCAGCGTTCGCGAAGGGGTGATGCATGCTTGCGGGCACGATGTGCATACCGCGATTCTTCTAGGGACAGCAGCCGCATTAAGTGAGCACAGGGATGAGCTTCAGGGAACGGTGAAGTTTATTTTCCAGCCTGCTGAGGAAGTACAGGGAGGCGCAACGGACCTGATTGATGCAGGTGTATTGCATAATCCGGAAGTGAATGCGATCATTGCGCTCCACGTGTGGCCGGATTTGCCTGCTGGCAAGATTGGTTTGAGAAAAGGGGCCATGCTGGCAGCGGCTGATGCTTTTGATATTCGAGTGACTGGAAAAGGTGGACATGCTGCCTATCCACATCGAACTGTCGATCCGGTCATCATTGCAGCCCAGATTATAACTGCGTTGCAAACGGTAGTATCCCGAAACCTGTCTCCACTTGATTCTTCCGTCATCTCGATCACAAAACTGCAAAGCAATAGCAATGCTTACAACGTTATCGCTGGGGAGGTTCAACTCAGAGGTACCATTCGTACGCATAATCCTGAGACACGTGAAGCCGTACCCGTATATATGAAGCGACTCATTGAGACCATTGCGGAAGGGTTCGGTGGTAGAGCGGAATTTGATTACTACCGCGGCGGTTCTCCTGTAATAAACGATGATCAAATCGTCGATGTGATTGAACAGGCAGCGGCAGACACTATTGGTCGGGAAGCTGTTGTGTATCTGAAGGAGCCATCCATGGGCGCCGAAGATTTTGGTGCGTATCTCGAATATGTGCCGGGTGCCATATTCCGGCTCGGCACGATTACAGAAGAAGATGCCCGATCAGAGCTGCCCCTTCACAGTGATTCCATTATTTTTGATGAGCAAGCGATTGTTACAGGAATATCGGTTCTTGGAGAAACTGCCATTCGTTATTTGAACCAGAGCAGTGATGATGAATCAAGGATTGCACTGGGCGTTGCAGCAGGCAATGAGGACAGGGGGGATCAACATGGCTGAGTTGCAGCAACAGTTGGAGGTGGATTCCATACTGCATGAGATCGATCATGATCTGCTGCTTGAATACAACAGACAGATTGCGAAGGAAATTCGTTTGTCGGGTTCCGAAGAGGAACTGCGGGCTTTCCATTATATTAAGGAACAGCTTGAAGACTTTGGATTGACCACAGAGCTTACGATTAACAAAGCCTACATCAGTATTCCTGTCAGAGCGGAACTTGAGGTCGGCGGCATTTCTTTTGCAGCTATTACACATTCCATGTCAGCCCGGGCGGAACAGTTGAACACGCATTTGAGATTCATAAATCTAAAGGATACAGACCATAACATCTGGGCCAATCAAGTGACAGGACATGCGGTGATCGTTCACGGACTAGCGAATGGGCCTACAATTTATCGTTTGCAGCAGTTGGGTGCCGCGGCGGTTATATTTATCAATAGTGGTGCGTATACGCATGAAATGATCGTTTCCTCCGTGTGGGGAAATCCGACACCGGAGGATGATGGCTATCCGTCCATTCCGGTTCTGTCGGTCAACCATTCGGATGGAGAGCAGATTAAGTCTTTGATCGCAGCGGGAGATGGAGAGATTCTAGAGATTACACTGACCGCGGAAGTGCGCACAGATTGGGTGGACATTCCGACCCTGGTTGCCGAGATACAGGGGACGAAAGAGCCTGAATCCTTTGTGCTGTTTAGCGGGCATGTGGATTCATGGCATTATGGCGCAATGGATAACGGCTCCGCCAACGCCGTCATGGTGGAGACAGCGCGGGTACTATCATTGCATCGTGACGCGCTGCGACGCTCCGTTCGGTTCGCATTTTGGTCAGGACACTCCCACGGCAGATATGCGGGCTCTGCATTATACAGCGATCTTCATTGGGAAGATTTGCACGAAAACGGGGTGCTGCATATCAATATTGATTCCGTGGGTGCCAAGGGAGCGAGTCATCTCGGTGCAGCAAATACAATGGCAGAGACTCGGACACTTTGTGCAGATGCCATACGTATCGTCACGGATGAACCTTTTCGAGGTTCACCGTTTGGAAGGTCGGGAGATCAGTCCTTCTGGGGTGCTGGCCTTCCGTCTGCTTTTATGGGGCTGTCCTATCAGCCTGAGGGCTGGTTTGGCTGGTGGTGGCATACGACTGAGGATACGCTGGACAAAATTGACGGAGATTATCTGGCCCGTGATTGCAAGGTGTACGTAGCAGCCGTCTATCATGCTGCCTCTGCTCCCATTATTCCAATTGATCAGAGACAGGCGATCCGAACCCTTTCCGAACGAATCGGCTATTATACAGAGCTTATCGGAGACAAGCTTGATCTTTCGCGTTTAACAAGCAGGGTTCAGCAGCTACAGGATGCCACGGACCATTTCTATGACCGGATAGGTTCCTCCCTCCCTGATACTTCCGTTGCAGAAGCGAACCGAACGATATTGTCACTTAGCAGATGGCTGGTTCCCATCAATTATGTTCGAGGCAGCCGGTATGATCATGATGCCGCAGGCAGTCATTCACTTGTGCCTGCGCTGTCAGACATCGAACTTCTGGCGATAGCCGAAGTAGGCAGTGAAGCCTTCTTCAAACTCAGAACATCACTTATACGTCAGGTGAATCGAATTAGTTATGAAATAAAGCAGGCAGAGCGACTTGTGGTGGAGGCCGAAAAGAATCCCGTTCTAAGTTAACGCCAGGTGAAGCAGCCTGTTTACAGCAAGAACATCATGTATAGAGGAGCGACTGTCATGCCGGAACGAACATTTGCAGGGAAAAAGGTAGTCATTACGGGAGCGGCAGGTGTGTTTGGCCAATGGATTGCACAAGCATACGCCGCCGAAGGCGCAAGCCTTTATCTGTCCGATATCCGGGAGGATGCCCTACGAAATATAGCAGATAAGCTGAAGCAGGAGGGAGTGGATGTTCACTGGCATATAACGAATCTTGTGGAGGAACAGTCCATTAATGAATTGGTTCAAGTGGTCGAGCAGCAATGGAAAGCGCCGGATATCGTCATCAATAATGCGGGAATATATCCATACCGCACACTCATGAACATGACGCTTCAACATTGGAATGAGACGATGGATCTGAATCTGGCAGCACCCTTCCTGCTCACTCAGCATTTCGCCAAACAGATGATTGCCAGCGAGGTAGAAGGTTCCTTCATTAATATAAGCTCTGGAGCAGCTTCCACCGCAGGTGTCGGCATGGGGAATTATTCGGTTTCGAAAGTAGGGATCGAGATGTTGACCAAAACCTTTGCCCTGGAGTTGTCACCCTATCGCATTCGGGTAAATGCAGTTGTGCCGGGTTATGCACCCGGCAGCGAGGTTAGTGTGATGACGAAGGAGCATACGGAACATATGATCCAAATTACGCCGCTAGGCCGGACATCAGGTCCGGATGACGCTCCCCAAGCGATATTGTATTTGACTTCTGACCAGGCTTCATTTATTACAGGCAGTATATTAACGGTAGATGGTGGACGCACGGCAGGCAGACTCAAGTAATAGTTGCACCCTAATAAAGAAAATAGAATGGCAGCTGGTGAGTCCAATTACGGCATAGCCAGCTGGGAAGGGAGTTCAAATTCAGGAACATATAAATTGCTCTGAAGCAGCGCAGCTCGAATGTCCAGCATGAGCTTTTCGCTCGCGGAGCCAAGCGGTATATTTCGCTTACGCAAAATGCCTGCAATGGGCCCAACTTTGAGATCGGCAATTTTTTGAATAACGGTACCGGGAATGGCTGGGCAGATTGTTGCAATCGGAGCAATGGTTATGCCTAATTTGGCTTGTACATAATACTTGTGAGACCGGATATTGCTTATTTCGATTCCCTGATAATCGCTGTCGATTTTCTCGGCCAATAGCTGCTCAATACGGATGCGAATCGGGCAATTAGGGGGTGTGAACAGAAATTGTTGTCCTTTCAGATCTGCCAAATGGATTTCATCACCCTGAGCAAATGGATGTGAATCATACAACAGCAACGCCATCGGTTCAAAAAGCAGCGGCTGAAACTCGGTATCCATACTCGTCTCAGGAGAGGGGCAGACGGCAAAGTCAAGCTGCTCATCAATTAGCAATTCATTAAGCAGCTTGCTGTCCCCGATGCGCACGCTGAGTTTAATCTTCGGATTCTGTTTCACAAAGGAAGACAGAATAGCAGGAAGCCGATGGCTGGCTGTTGGCTCGGATACTCCGATTCGTACAAACCCTGCTTGTCCCTGTTGAATGTCAGTAATCGTATTTGTCAAATACTCGTATTCCTTCAGAAGCTGATCGGCTCTGGCATAAAATATTTTCCCCGCTTCCGTCAATTTAATCTTTTTGCCTCTATCCAGTAATTTCATACCCAGATCGGCCTCCAGTTTCTGCATATGCAGCGTAATTGCGGGTTGTGAGTACTGCAAAGCTTCTGCTGCCTGTTGAAAGCTCCCGAGTTTTACAATCGTTTGAAAGGTCTTGATCATTCGCATTTCCATGGCAAACACCTTTCTATTCATTATTGTAATGATCAGTATATCATGGTTAATGCATACTATCCCAATAGGATATTATGTTTTTAAAGTGTTATCAAGGATAATTTGCTTCTGTTCTTTGCATGCGCTGAATTAATAGCGCTTTCAAGGGAATCGGCCCAAATATAAGGGTTGACAGTGTTTTTCGAAACGGTTTTAATTATATAGACCGATTGTTATAATTCATATAAGGATGTGGCTTTATTGAGTGAAAAGTCTAATGCTAGAGAACTAATCGTCAGCACAGCAGCCAGACTGTTTTTTTCACAAGGATATCATGCGACCGGTCTAAATCAGATTATTAAGGAGAGCAGTACGCCAAAAGGCTCGTTATATCATTATTTCCCACATGGCAAGGAAGAGCTCGCTCACGAGTGCATTCAAAAAGCCAATGAAAATATTCTGCAGAAGTTTGAAGAAATGTTTGCTGCTCATGATAATACGGGGGATGCCATTCAGCAATTTATTCATGATTTAGCGATTGAAACGGAAGCGGCAGGTTTTACGGGGTTTCTTCCATTTAGTTTCTGGGCAGCCGTGGAGACCTCCTGCATCAGTCAACAATTGCGAATTGCCTGTCAGGACGTGTTTGCAGGATGGCAGCAAATCATTACGAAACATCTGATTTTGGATGGCATAGGTGAAAAGAAAGCACAAGAGATGGGACTTCTCGTCATTTCCTTAATGGAGGGCGCATTGATTATCAGCCTGACCAACCAGGACAAACAGCCTTTGCTGACGGCTGCTGATTATTTGTCCGTTGTGGCGAAGAATGCAAAAGAGAAGCAGTAAGCTTCGTAAAGAGAAATAGAAATCGTCAGATTGTTTGAGGAGGATGGGATTGTGGAAGCTGCCATGAAGGCTGGTTCTGTAAAGGATCAACAAGAAACAAAACAATATAAAGTATTTCCGATTTTATTCGCTATGCTACTTAGCGGTTTTATTGGTCTGTTCGGTGAAACGGCACTTAACGTGGCATTGACACCGCTTATGGGCTTGCTCGAAGTTGGACCTACGACCATTCAATGGTTAACGACAGGATATTTGCTCGTTTTGGGTATTTTGGTGCCGGTTTCTGGCATGCTGTTACAATGGTTTTCGACGAGACAGTTGTTCACAACTTCTCTGATTTTTTCGATTGCAGGAACGCTAGTTGCTGCTATTGCACCGAGCTTTGAAATTCTGTTGGTGGCACGGGTATTGCAAGCTGTAGGTACAGCTCTGTTACTGCCACTAATGTTCAACACCATATTGGTTATCTTCCCGATTGAAAAGCGTGGCGCTGCCATGGGATTGATCGGTTTGGTTATCATGTTTGCACCAGCGAGTGGTCCGAGTATCTCGGGTCTGATTCTGGCCAATCTGAGCTGGCACTGGATTTTCTGGATCTCCTTGCCGTTCTTCATTATTTCATTGGTATGCGGCTTGCTGTTCTTACCGAATATCTCGAATTTGACCAAGCCCAAAATTGATGTTCTTTCCATTGTACTTTCCACACTTGGTTTTGGTGGCATCGTGTACGGATTCAGTAGTGCAGGAGGACATGGAGAAAGTGGCGGTGGCTGGACTAGTCCTATCGTTGTAGCCACACTGGTTATTGGAGTATTATCTTTGCTGTTGTTCAGCATCCGTCAATTGAGAATGAAACAGCCGATGATGGATCTGCGGGCATTCAAATATCCAATGTTTACAATCGGCTTGATTCTGATCTTCCTTTGTATGATGATGATGTTGTCATCCATGCTGATCCTGCCAATGTACCTGCAACAAGGTATGGCGGTTACGGCACTGACTGCCGGTCTGGTTCTGCTGCCGGGCAGCTTGCTGAATGGATTCTTGTCCCCGGTTATGGGGCGTCTGTTTGACAAATTCGGTCCGAAATGGCTTGTGATTAGCGGTCTTGCGATCGTGACTGTTGTACTCTTCATGTACACAGGAATCACTCCGACAACGACTCTGAGCAAGATTATTACGCTGCATGTATTCATGATGATCGGGATTTCGATGATTATGATGCCTGCACAAACCAACGGCTTGAATCAATTGCCACCTGATTTCTATCCTCACGGAACGGCGATTATGAATACATTGCAGCAGGTATCCGGGGCTATTGGTACAGCTGTTGCGGTAAGTATACTGAGCGCAGGTCAGACCCGCTTCTTGAGCGGTGTGACGGATCCTGAGAGTCCAGAGAATCAGTTGGCAGGTTTCACATCCGGTGTGCAAAATGCATTTATTTTCGCAATGGTTCTTGCTGTGATTGGACTGATCATCTCACTCTTCGTGAAACGAGTTAAGGTCGGTGCTCAGCAGGGTCAACAAGGTCCTATGCATTAATGGAAAGTCATATAAGAAATGAAACGATGCTCTCTCTTCAATAGGGGGCATCGTTTTTTTGTACCTTGACATGAAACGGGTTCCATCCATTAGAGTGAAAATAAACCTGCCAGTCGAATAAAATAAATCTCGATGTTGGAAGCAAATAGTTCATGTTCTGATGAAATTGTATATGTTCATATGGAATTTTAAAGATAATATAGAGAGTAGATTAATGATAACGGATAGAGGAAAACGTTTTAGAATGTATTTTATAATCAAGGAGACGTCTTTATGAGAATCGTTAAATCTATACCTGCGAATATTGAACAATTGCTAGATCGCTATGAGAAAAACGGTCATCTGACCATGCAAGCTTCACTAATGGGAAAGCAGCCGGTTGTCTATCGTTTACAAGAGTACTGCCTTAAGGTATATACTCCTCGTGGAAAAGTGGATGGAGAATTTGAATGTGAGGCGCTCTTGTCATTGCAAAACAACCATCATGTTCCTGAATTGTACGCGTACGCTTCGGGGAATTTTGTGCTGACAGAATGGATCGAAGGCTTCAACCTGAGACAGTATCGGGCAACATACGGACACATTCCGCACAATCTGATATATGATATGTTTTCAACAGAACTTCAGCAGATTCAGACGGGTTATCGTGATTGGGATGTCATTCGATATGAAAATTTGTTATGGACTGCAACAGGGGAGGTCAAGCGAACTGATTTTTGGCTGTGTGAACCTGTCAGTTGCATGCGTATTCGAGAGCGATTACAACAAGAGATTATTCGAAAAATTGAGCGGATATACAGTGGTGATGGGACTGACCTGGATGAGGTCATGCATTATTTTGATCGACACGGTCTTACGAGCCCGGAGGTTCAAGAGGCATTGGCACATTTCAGATCGCTAACACCGAGGATGGCACTAGCACAGTAACGGCACTAACAAAATAAAAACCCTGACGATTACCAGAATCGTTAGGGTTATTTTTGAAAATGAACTGTATTGCTAGTTTAGCATTTCTTCAGGAATCTACTTCTTAACCAGTTCCAATATTTCATTGGCTACAAGATCTGGGTGATATTGATGAATATAATGCTCGGTATCCTTAACTGTTACATGTTTGGAGTGTTCTGACCAGGATGTAAATTCAGCTTGGGTTTTATCCCATATCGGCTCACTGGCCCCGAAGTAATCTGCTGTCAGTATGGTAAGCGGAAACGGGAAGGGCTTTTTGTTGTCAACGACAACCTTGGCATTGGCTGACATTTCACGCAACTCATCCAAGGTGTTGGCATTCCCATAGTTAAGCAATAGAGCCGTTGTATCTATTTTCTTCAGATCATCTGGTACAAACTTCAGGCCGTTGCGATTGGCATTGGAGGCTTCCACAACAGCGTCAGACTGTAAAGTCAACCGAAACAAACCGGTTTTGATGCGGAATTGGTTCATGAAGCCACCAATCACACTTGCCATATCGTCAGTGTCATTGGCGTAATATTCCGGACTTCCCCCATCCAACATGACAATACCTTGTACTTCATCCGGATATTTTTGCGCAAACCGGAGCGTTTCCAGCGAACCGAGTGAGTGACCCACCAGAACGTAAGGCGGCTTTTGCCCAGATACCTCTAATAACTCGTGCAATTCATCTGCCACAGTATCGACATCGCGTTTCTTATCGGTCATATCGCTATAACCATAGCCAAAGCGATCATAAACCGCGAATTCCGTGTAAGGTGCAAGCTTTTCGTAGAGCGGATAATAATCCACATAAGGATCAGCTGTGCCCCATCCGGATGCAAGGACAACTGTTGCATCTCCTTGACCACCCGTATATAAATGCATATTGTCTCCATGTATGCTGTAGAGCTTGCCAGGCGGAATAAATGTTTTCTGATCCTGACGGGTGCTCACTTGTTGATAGATCAAACCTGTAACCAGAAGGAGAAGTACAGCCACTGCCCCGAATATAAACGTCTTAAATAATCTTCTGCGAAATTTTTTCATCATCTCTCACATACTCTCTCTGTATTTTCTCTATCATATATGCCCAATCTTATTAGAGAGAAAACAGAATCTTAATTCCACCTTAATTATTTTTCACCCGAATTAATTGGATAAAAAGTATATTTCTCAGAATTGATTGATAGCCAAAATCGCCCCTGTTGATATATTATACCGATATGAAGGATAGAAAGGGCGAGAAAGCAGATCAAGCTTACAAATGTAAGCGCTATCTTAATAGGCGCCTTAGAGCTGTATATTGTAAAAAAGGGGGCATCGCGATGAAAGTATTGATTGCCGACGACGACGATTATACAAGAGAAGGCCTAGTGGAGGCTATCGACTGGAAGAGCTTTGGTGTACATGAGGTGCTTCAGGTCGAAGATGGAGCAAAGGCTTTACGTGTTGCAACGGCTCAGAGGCCCGAAATTGTTATTACGGATATACGTATGCCGAAGCTGAATGGCATCGAATTCGCCGAGAAGTTCGTGGCAGTCTGCCCGGATAGCAAGCTGTTATTCATGAGCGGATATATGGATGTGGCTTACCTGAAGAGTGCAATTCAGCTCTCGGCCGTCGATTATGTGGAGAAGCCGATCAAGTTGCCGGAGATGGAGAACGCCATTCAGAAAACAGTACATTATATCGCCGAGCGGAAGGCGGAGCATTTACTGCTGGATCAGAAGATGGATCTGGAGCGTATGAAGCTGGCTAATGCCTTGAGAACGCAGTCCCACCACGCTGATGAACTTAGGTGCAAAGCCCAGGAGATCGGTTATCCGGTTCATTCGAGCTATGTATGTCTGATCGTATCCCAGTTCAACAAGGAAATGCGGGTTGATGCCGTCAACATCCAGAATTACTGGGAACAACATAATCTTGCTACCATCGCCGAGCAATTGGATTATGACCGTTTGCTGCTTGTCATGGCACTGCCCCGACCGGATGAGGAGATAGTGAGGATACTGGCAGAAACGCTATGCAGGGAGTACAGCGATCTTCGTATTGCAGCTGGTCAGGTAGTGGCCGGACTGGAGGAAGTATCTAGAAGTTTCCGCGAAGCGGCACTGGCCATGGAACGTGTTTTTTTCAAGCCAGATCTGTGTTACCTCAAATATGATCCGGTGAATTACGCACCACAGGGGCTCAGAAGCGACATATATCCTGAATTCTACAGGTTGCTGAAGCAGGAACCGGAAGGATTGATCATCTGGATGGAGACGTTCTGTAACAGAGTGGTGGAAGAAGGGGATCAGGCAAGAGAAAGAGTTCTTTCCATGTGTATCACATTTGCTAACGCGCTGTTCAAGGAGAGAAATGGTGTACTGATCCGCATGGGAAAGATGGTTCAGATTCAAGATGTGGAGAAGCAATTGAACGAATGCCGTACGATGCTTGAGGTGAAGGATCACATGCTTGAGCTGTGTTATGCATATCAGGAGGAGTTCACCCGGGTATCGCCATATTCGGGCTTGATTCGTGATGTGATGAACTATATATCTGACCATTGCAGTGATGTAGATCTAGATGTGCGGGAGATTGCCGACCATGTGCACTTATCCACCGCCCATCTTGGTGTCCTCTTTAAGCAGGAGACAGGAACTACGATTAAACAGTATCTGAATGACTATCGATTGGAGCTTGCCAAGAGGCTTATTCTCCAGGAGCACTTCAAAATGATCGATATTTCAAAAATGTCCGGATATGCCAGTGCAGGATACTTTGCCAAGGTGTTTAAGGCTGCTACGGGTGTAACGCCTGTGGAATATCGAAAGAAGTTTTCCCAATGAGGGTTCTGAAGTGGCTGGGCAATCTATCTCTGCAGAAAAAGCTGGTCATTCTGCTGGCACTCGCAGGCATTATTCCACTGATGATTACGTTCTCGGCGACGTATGGCGAGCTTCGTAATTCTGTAATCACCGGACAGAACTATGCAGCCAACCAAAGCTTTGACCAAACTTTATCACTGCTGTCCAGCAAATTTTCCCATATTGAGGAAGTGTCGTCGATGATTACGATTGACGAGCAGATCAATGCGGTTTTCTCCAAGGACCCGGAGCGTATGCAGGTGTGGGAGCAGTTGTCCGCCTTTGAACGAATCACGGATTATACACGTATTCTTCAGACGAACTCTGAGATTAACGGTATCGTATATTATATTAATGATGACTTCGTCATAACGGGTCCACATGCAACGATGTATCGTCCATATGCCAAGGTGTCGTCAATGCCCTGGGTCAGGAAGATCGTTGAAGGGGGCGGAGAAGCGGTGTGGGTGATGATGAAAGATGAGAGCAGCACATCGTCCGAGAGTTATTTAGCGCTGGGAAGAGTGCTGTGGAATATTAACGACTATTCCGAGCCGGTAGGCATCGTAACGCTGCGTGTGGAGTTGCCTCAGCTTCAGCCCTATATCATGAACTCAGCCATGGAGCAGCTGGTCTACTTGGAGACGGATGAGGGAGAAGTGGTTATCAGCAATGGACATGCGGAGTTGGAACAACGAAATGGATACAGATCTCAGGTGAGCCGAAACCAGTTTGAAGAGGTCAGAGTGGGTGACTCCTCTTATATCGTCCGAGATTCGAGAGTTGGATCGAGCAATCTGTTCCTGCACTCCGTCATATCTCCGGATACGGCAGCTACAGCCGTGAATAAGGTGCGAAACAAGGTGCTCCTCGTATACTTGCTTGTCTGTCTGGCTCTATTGGTATGCATCATCCCGGTGACGAAATCCATTACGAGTCGAATATTCTTGCTTATGAACAGAATGAGCCAGGTTCGGCAAGGCAGATTAAACACGCTGGATATTCCCAATAGGGAGGACGAAGTAGGTCATCTGGTATCCAGCTACAATTATATGATTAACAGTGTCAGGGAACTGATGGACAATCAATACAGGCTTGGGCAAGATAAGAAAGGGGCAGAACTTCGGGCATTGCAGTCCCAGATTAACCCGCATTTTCTGTATAATACGCTGGATATGATCGTCTGGATGGCACAGAAAGAAGAGAAGCAGAACGTTCAGCAGGTCGTGTACGCTCTTTCTGATTATTACAAGTTGATTCTGAACAAAGGGGAAGACTTCGTAACCCTGAGAGATGAGCTGCGGTTATCTGAGATCTATGTAAGCATTCAGCAGAAGAGATTCAAAGGCAAGATCCAATTCGATGTACACGTAGACGAAGCGGTAATGGAATGTATGTTGCCCAAAATTACGCTCCAGCCTCTGGTTGAGAACGCGATTGTACACGGTATTCTGGAGAAGCCCGAGAGCCGTGGCATCATTACAATTACGGGAGGCATAGAGGAGGGGCGAGTAAGGATCGTGGTCACTGATGATGGTCCTGGCCTAGAGCAATCTCCCTCTCGGCTACACCGCCATCAAGGCAGCGGATACGGCGTACATAACATCCGCAAACGGCTGGAGTTTTACTATAATGAAACGGATGGAATACATTATGAATCAGTTCAGGGTAGAGGCACAAGTGTAATTATCAATGTTCCAATGGTTTTTGGGGATGCGCATGAATTGAAACAAGCCAGTAATTGATTTTGATGAGAGCATGGCGACAGGTGTTCATACCTGTCGCTTTTGTTTTGTCATTTTCATCGAAAAGTACCAGAAATCTTGTGAAATTCGAATAGTAGGGAGGTATCGTGCCGGACTACAATAGGAAGCAAGGAAAGGGTGATACGATGGCAGAACCAAATATAGTAATGAACAAAGCGCTCAAACAGAAGAAAAGGCGATTTTCAGACCTCAGGGAACACAAAACCTATTACATTATGCTGATTCCCCTGATCGTGTTTTTCACCTTATTCAATTACCTTCCCATGGCGGGACTCTACAACGCGTTTACCGACTATGACTTTAGCAAGGGTTTGTTCAGTCCGTTTGTTGGGTTGAAAAATTTTGAGTTTCTGTTCAAAGGAGGCTGGGATTCGATTGTCTGGAAATTGACTCGCAATACGCTGCTCTATAATGTGGCCTTCATTGTACTCGGAAACATCTGTCAGATCGCCATGGCGGTTCTGCTTAGGGAACTGACATTCAAGAAATTCATGAAAACGTCGCAGACGCTGATGTTCATGCCTTACTTCGTCTCGATGGTCGTGGTTGGTTCCATTGTATACAATCTGTTCAACTACAAGTATGGTGTGTTTAACAACGTTTTTACGTCATTGGGTTTCGAGCGCTTTGACTTCTACCAGTCACCTGAGGTCTGGCCGTTCATTATCGTCATTATCGAAATCTGGAAGGGGCTAGGGTATGGGACGGTCATCTATCTGGCATCCATTATGGGTATTGATGAAAGCGTATACGAAGCAGCTTATGTCGATGGCGCCAGCAAGTGGCAACGAATTCGGTACATTACACTGCCGCTTTTGAAACCGACGGTTATCATCCTAGTTTTGTTTGCCATCGGAGGAATTATGAGAGGACAATTCGATCTGTTCTGGAACATTATTGGAAACAATGGTCTGCTGCTGAATGCAACCGACATTATCGATACGTATGTGTACCGTTCATTAACCGTGAATTTCAGTCTAGGACTGGGGACGGCGGCAGGGCTATATCAATCAATATTCGGATTGGTACTTGTTGTGACGGTAAACGCAATTGTGCGTAAAGTGGATCGTGAAAATTCTTTATTTTAATTGTCAACCGAATGGGAGGAAGCCTGATGGCACAACTTGCTGCAACATCTGACAAGAAGAAGTTAAAAGTGGATGCAAGCTCGAAAATATTCGATGTTATGGCTGTGGTCATTGTTGGTTTGGTAGCGCTGATCTGCGTCGCTCCATTTATCCTGATGCTGTCAGGATCACTGAGTGATGAATCCAAAATTGTAGTTAATGGCTATTCGCTGCTGCCACAGGATTTCACATTGGATGCATACAAGATTGTTTTTACCACCCTGGGAGGGGAAATTGGCAGGGCGTATCTCGTTACGATCTATGTTACGGTGCTGGGCACAGTGCTCGGATTATTGACAACGTCCATGAGCGGATTCATTCTATCCCGTCCCGATTTTAAGCACCGGGATAAGGTCGCCTTCTTTATTTACTTTACCACGCTGTTCAGCGGCGGACTGATTCCCACCTACCTGGTGGTCGCCAATGTGCTGCATCTCAATCATACGTTGTGGGCGATTATCCTTCCGGGTATGCTCTCTCCATTTAATGTGTTCCTGTTCCGCAACTATGTCAAAAGCATTCCCAATTCCTTAATGGAGTCGGCACGAATCGACGGGGCAGGCGATTTCAGAATCTATTGGCAGATTGTTCTTCCACTCTCGAAGCCTGTTAGCGCAACAATCGGACTGTTCCTTGGACTGGGTTACTGGAATAACTGGTTTGGCTATAGTCTGTACCTGATTTCCGATCAGGAGAAATGGGGATTGCAGTATCTGCTTTACCGCATGTTATCCCGTGTGACGGATGCCGTCAGGGATGCCCAGATTGTCGTGGATCAGCTGCCAAGTGAGACGATGAAGCTGGCAACGACCATGCTGGTAACAGGCCCCATCATACTATTGTATCCGTACATGCAGCGTCATTTTGTGAGCGGTCTGATTGTTGGAGGCGTAAAGGGATAAATGGTTATGGTTTTACACGATCAGGATATGGTGAAAGTCTGCCCCTGATTGATCCACATAAATAATATCATCGTAATGGAGGGGATTGTTTTGAAAGCGCTACATATTAGAAAATCACTTCTGTCTTGTCTCATGGTGTTCACGGTTATCCTTTCCGCATGTTCGAATGGGGGCTCAGACAAAGATGCTGCCGAAGGTTCAGGCACAACGACATCCGATGGCAAGACGATTGTGCAATTGAAGGGTATCACGATGGGAAATGCACCCGCCAGTGGTATGGACAATTTTTACAAGCAGTTAGATGAGCTAACGATTAAGGATCTGGGGGCAACTATTCGGTTTGACTTTGTGCCTTGGGGAGATGAAAAGAATCAGATTAGCAGGGCTATCGCCGCGAAGGAATACGACGTTTATGTGGGCGGCGCCTGGTCGGACTTTGCATCGTTCGCCACCAAGAATGCATTTGCAAATCTGACCCCACTCCTGGGAGATGTGCCTGATCTGGTGGAGCATTATAAAGGCACACTGGATACCGTGAAGATTAACGGCAGTCTCTACGGCATTCCACAATACAATAAGCCCGGAGGCGGCGGAGAAGGCCTGTTGTTCCGTGATGATCTGCGCAAAGCGTGGGGGTTACCGGAAATTACAGATCTAGATACTGTAGAACAATATCTTTACAAGGCCAAAGAAGCTTACCCAGACACGCCGATGATTAATGACAAGCGGTTCGCAGATAACGTCTGGACTCTGGTT
Organism: Paenibacillus sp. NPDC057886; assembly: GCF_042796655.1. Taxonomy (NCBI): domain Bacteria; kingdom Bacillati; phylum Bacillota; class Bacilli; order Caryophanales; family Paenibacillaceae; genus Paenibacillus; species Paenibacillus sp. NPDC057886. Next base: position 1,011,196 of record NZ_JBHVMZ010000001.1, read on the forward strand.
GCTGGTTCTAAATATCTGGATTTGGTAAAAGGGTACGTCGTTGCCACCGTGGATGAGCCATACAAGGCGATCAGCATGTATGATACACCTGAGTATAAGCAAGTGCTGGAGCGGTCCAAAAAGTGGTATGAAGATGGCATTGTGAGCCACGATATACTGGCTGCTCAGGGCAATGCAACAAGCGAGACGCTGGAATTGATGAAAGCCGACAAAAAACCGCTTGAATTTAACAACCACTTTGGCGCTGTCAGCAGCAGTTATGTTGGTGCACTGAAAGAGCTGCATCCTGATTTTGAGTATGGCTGGTTTGATTATTATTTCAACAATATTCCGGCCTATATGCCGTTCATGGCACCGGATAATATCACCATGATCTCGATTGGTGCTCACTCCAAACACGTCGAAACAGCTCTAAAGCTAATAGAGAAAGCTCACACCGATCGAACGTATTATAATCTGTTGCAGTACGGTGTTGAAGGAGAAAATTACAAGCTGGCTGGCGAATTCGTTAGCTATGAAGGCATCAAATCGGAGAACAAAAAGCCAGGCTGGACGGGGCTATATGACGGCTATATGAACCTGCAGGAGAAATATCCGGACGAATGGCAAGTCATTAACGATAAATTACAGAATGAAGGTGCCAAGAAAGCGGAAGAGAATGGTCAAAGTCCACTGGCCGGATTCGGGCTTGCCACGTCTAACGTGGCCGCAGAGCTTGCAAGCATGGAGACGGTCAAATCGCAGTATATCGTTCCGCTGTCAGTGGGCATTACCAAGGACATCGATGCCGATCTTGCCAATGTGAAGAAACAGCTGGAAGGCGCCGGATTCGACAAGTTTATGGCTGAATTACAGGTTCAACTGGATGCTTTTGCGGCAAGCAAGAAGTAATAGACTCGGATTGGTTGAATTGTGGATACATTTGAACGAATCAATTATATAAGTATCAAAGTGCCTGTAGACCCCATGATACTCCGGGGTCTACACCTATATCATAGCTGGAGGAACGCTTGTGAAGCCAATCATATGTTATCCCCTGATTCAGGAAATTCCCCAATCTCAAGATTACATCATTCGTATTCGTGAGGCTGGCAGTGACGGACCATGGTCTGATGTAAATGTATACGGAGTAAAGGTTGATATGCACCATGTGCGGCAGGCCAGCATGGCTTATTTTGATATGGGTGTTCCTGCTGAATTGGAAATTGAATGCATGTATACGGAGGTCCAGACCGTTGATATTCGGCCCTTATCGTATGGAATCCAATCACAGATTCAAGGCAATATGGTCTCTTTTGAACTGAACGAACCTCTCCAGCTGTCCATCGAGGTGAATGGCGAACGGTTTCGTAATCTGCATCTGTTCGGAAACGGGCTGGAGACGGATGCTCCAAGTATTGACGATCCACGTGTTCACATCGTACAGCCTGGCATTCATCGTACGGAATGGCTGGAGACAGAGGCTGAGGTACTCTATTTTGCACCAGGCATGCATTACATTGAAGAGACCATCCTACGCATTCCATCGGGCAAGACGGTCTATATTGATGGCGGTGCTGCTGTCGCGGGTTCATTCGTCTGTGATCGGGTTCAGAACGTTACAATCCGGGGGCGCGGCATGGTCTATCTGGCTGATTTTCATCGATTCTCTGCATTCCGCGGAATTCGGTTGATCCATTCGAGCCGGATTGCCATTGAAGGCATTATGATCATCGACGTGCCGCATTACAGTGTGTACATCGGCAGCTCACAGTACGTGTCCGTCAAAGGTATTAAGTCATTCAGTACACGGGGCTGGTCGGATGGTATTGATATCATGTCCAGCTCGGATATTGAGATCGAACATGTTTTCATGCGCAACTCGGATGATTGTATCGCGATCTATGGCAGCCGATGGGGTTACCGTGGTGACTCACGTCGTATCCGGGTTAGACATGCTGTGCTGTGGGCTGACGTGGCACATCCACTTATGATTGGCACACACGGGGACCACGAGGCGAACGGTGATGTGATTGAGGATATCCGGTACGAAGATATCGATATCCTGGAACATCACGAGCCACAACCCAACTATTGGGGAGCCATGGCCATTAATGCGGGTGATCATAATACCGTGCGAAACGTTGTCTATGCGCGAATCAGAGTGGAAACCTTTGAAAAAGGTCAGCTGTTCGATCTGCGTGTGATTAGGAACAAGGATTACAATCCCGCTCCTGGTCGGCGGATTGAACAGATTGTATTTGAGGACATCGATTATGCAGGTGGGACACAACATCCTTCGCGGATCTATGGTTATGACGATGAGCGCAGCATCGAAGGAGTGACTTTTAATAATCTGACGATTGCAGGTCAACGTGTGCACAGCCCGGATCATCCAGCTATTGAAATGAACGAGTATGTACGTGGCATCACATTCCGCTAAGGCGTGTTCAATAGAAGAAACTACGACGGCTAAACAGGAAAGGGGGGATGTGTAATTTCAATGTCTGGCACAAGCGGGCTTCAAGGGAAGAACATCGAATTCCATGAAAATGAGGAGGTTTGATATGGAAATGAATAGCGGATTTCATGTGGGAAAAAGATGGAGACGGGTGATTGCTTTACTTGCTGCAATCAGTCTGTTGGCAACACTTATACCGGTAGGTACCCATTCCATCGCAGCTGCTGCGGATTCAAACGATGTTACTGTGTCAGGATATGAAGTTCAGATCAATGAAACAATTACAGGTGGCTTCACGCATCCCGGAGTTGGACTAACCAAGGAAGTCCTTGAGAACATGAGAGAGCAGGTGCTGTCGCAGCAGGAACCATGGTACTCCTACTATGTGGCGATGACTAGTTCGGCAGCTGCTTCCAAGACAGTGACGTCCAGCAATGCGAGTCAAACGGACCCAACAAAGCCGGCAAGCGATGCCTTCAACAGCCAAGGCTTCGACTCCCGTTTTATAAGTGATGGATTGAAAGCGTATACACAAGCGTTGATGTATTATATTTCAGGAGATGAGACGTATCGGGCCAATGCGATGCGTATCATTAGGATCTGGTCGCAGATGGACCCTGCCAAATATGTTTACTTTAATGATGCACACATTCATACCGGGATTCCGCTGAATCGCATGGTGACGGCAGCTGAGATTCTGAGATATACAAGTTATCAGACGGAAGAACTGGGGTGGACAGCGCAGGATACAACGAATTTTACAACCAACCTGATAAATCCGGTTATCGAGACCTTCCAACATGACAACAATCGCTTCATGAATCAGCATAACTATCCTTTGCTTGGTGCGATGGCAGGGTATATTTTTACTAACAATCAGAGCAGATATGACGAGGCAGTTGAGTGGTTTACTGTCAACAGCACTGCGCAAGACCAAGGCTTTAATGGGTCGATCAAGCAGCTGTTCCGTCTGATGAATACCAATGATCTGACTGGAGAGCCACTGGATGAGCCGGTGATTCAGCATGTGGAGATGGGTAGGGACCAGGCGCATGGTGGTGGAGACCTCACTAACGCTGCCATCCTATCACGTATGCTGCTCGCTCAGGGAACAAAGGTCGATCCCGTGGATGGTACCGTATCAACAGCGGCAAATGCGGTCGGACCGTATGAGTTTCTGGATGATCGCATATTGGCGGCCGCAGACTTCTTCTGGCAATTCATGCTTGGTTATGATACGCCTTGGACGCCAGTGGCCTACGCTATTTCGCCAGATGGAACGATTCGGGATACGTATAATCATATATCCAATGCCTATAAGGGTAGAATGAATACGGCAAATTTCTGGGATATGTATTATTACTACACATATGTCAGAGGCATTAACGTTGCAGAGAAGGCTCCTCATTATTATGAAGCATTTACGAAGCGGTTACCTTCCAACTTTTATTATGGTGGTACACTGAATAAAAACTGGGACAACGTGGACGGAGGCGGAGACTTCTGGCTGTATATGCCAGAGGAGGCAGCGTCTGAAGGTGCAGAATATCTGCCGCGCGAGCAGACAAGCGGCTCACTGATCGACATTGAAGATCGTTATACGAAGCTTGGCGGGGATACGGCCACCATAAAGGAAGGAGATACGTCGTTTGTGCGGTTTCAGGCGACGGAAGTGGGAAGTCGGATAGCATTTCTTAACGGTTCCAGCAGTGAGAAAATCATTGGTTTCCGTATCCGTACCACTGGGCCCGCCCGCTTGGAGCTTACTCCCGGAATCAATGATACGTTGACTTTGCCGGATACGCATGGACAGTGGCGGTATGTGACTTACACGCTGGACAGCTTCCAGAGCTTGAACGATATTCTGTATATGAAGGTCACAGGTTCGGACACGACAGTAGATATGGACCATATTCATATCAAAGCAAGTGAACAGCCGACACCGCCAGTATTCAAGACAGGCAACTCTGATCTCTCCATATTCGCCTATCCTGGCTCGCCGATTCGTGTTGATTTTGAAGCAACCGATGCTGGGGGATCAGATGTGGTGACCTATTCCAGCCCGAATCTGCCTCAAGGTGCAGTATTGAATGAAGCCACGGGTGAGATGCTCTGGCAGCCGGGAGTGTCACAGACTGGAACTCATTCCTTCCATGTCGCCGCTTCAGACGGTACAACAATCACGACAAGAGATGTGAAGATTATAGTCTCTGCGAATCGGGCTTCCGCTGTGGAACAGGCCATAGCTGCTTATGATGAGGATCGAATCTATGTCGCAGCGACACTCAACTCATTTCGGGCAGTGTATGAGAATACCCTGGACCAGCTTGACACAGCTACAGATAAAGTATTCTATGTGCAGCTGCAGGAGCTAGCCCAAGCAGTAGAAGCGCTGAAGCTGGTCACTCCGTTGCTGGAACAGGGTGGCGGGATAGATTACCATAACATCGTTGCGTCATCGACCTTTGGGACAGACATTGCCAATATGGTGGACGGGGACAATCAAACGGGGGTTTCGTATACACGTGCGCAAAACCTATACCATATGATTGATTTCGGGCCAGATTTCAAAGTATCGGCTACGTCCTTTGGATTCCAAAGTAATATTTTTGCCGATCGTCTCGCGAAGTCAGCCGTTTTTGGCTCCAATGATGGGGAGAACTGGGTACGATTGACCCCGGGGTTAACGGCATTTACCCAGAGCTTTCAGACCCTGGATGTTGCTCCCGAATACCTGGAGGATTCGTTCCGGTTCATCAAGGTTCAGCTGCTTCATCCACAGCCGGATGTATTGTATGGCATCGTACGGAATTTGTTCGAAATGACCGAGTTCCGAATCTATGGTGAACGTCATGAGACTGGCAATAAGCTGGCGTCCGTCTCCATCTTTTCGGATCAAAGTGAAAGTGGCAAGATTGCAACTGGGGACACGGTACAATTGACGATTCAGGCCAAGGAAGCAATCCAGAACGTAACGGCGACTATTCAGGGAATTGCAGCAACCGTTACGACTCAGGATCAGATCCATTGGACAGCGGTGGCTGCTATGGGAGATGATGTACCTACAGGTACGGTCAAGTTTACGGTAGATTACGAACAGAGTGACGGAACAGCAGGGGAGCGGACAGTGCTGACCACTGACAATTCGAAGCTGTTCCTTGTAGATGGTGGCAGGTATATTGATGTGTCCATGATGGCGAAAGTAAAGGCTTCAGATAAACAATGGCCAGGTAACGGGTTATCCCAGGATGAGGTGGGCTATCTGCTATTCGATGGTGATACATCCACCTATGGGGATCTGAATACATCATCTGGTTCCTTCTACACGGTGGACTTCGGTGAAGGTCTGTCTGTGAAGCTGGATGAAATTGTGCTGATGCCAAGAGCTTCCAACAGCTCAAGAATGAACGGGCTTGTCATTCAGGGCTCCAACGATAATTCAAACTGGACGGATCTGACACAGCCTCTAAAAGGTTCACAAGAGGGAACGTGGTCCGATATTCGACAGGATCAACTTCTGAATGATGGATATTATCGATATTTGAAACTGTACAATAACTCGGCATGGAGTGGTAACGTTGCTGAAGTTGAGTTTTATGGTGATGTAGACTACGATGCGGAAGTTGTGGATTCAAAAGTGGTTGCTCCTGAAGGCTACACCCAAGGAAGTTACTATCTGTATCAGCAGGAGGTTAACCGCATCAAAGCTTCATTAACCGAACCGGATGCAAACAAGATGGCATTGCTTAAAGAGTTAATTGCAGCCAAGACCCTGCTGATCTCTGTCGCTGACTTATTCCCTCCAATTCATGTAGACACTGCGATGGTGCTTGCATCCTCCATTTCATGGGATGGAAAGATTGATGCGATTAACAACGGATGGCGCGCATTTGACGGTGATCCTGCCACATCGCCAGATACCAAAACAGCAGCAGGTTGGACCCGAGTCGATCTGGGAGCAGAGCATGCCAAAGTGGTTGGCAGTATCAGGTTTATCCCACGCATCGGCAATGCCGCCCGTATGAATGGAGCCCTGATCCAGGGCTCCAATGATGGCGTGAACTTTGATACGCTTTATACCATAAGTGGTGTAAGCGAGATCAAGTGGTATAAGCAGACTATGAGCAGCAGTAATGCTTATCGTTATTTGCGCTATTATACGCCAAACGGCTTCGCCAATATTGGTGAGCTGGAGTTCTATGAGAAGATTGTGGACAGAACACTTCTTACACTATTGATGGAACGGGCTAGTGCAGTGAATGAGGAAGATTACACCGGAGAAAGCTATGCACAGTTACAGGCTGCTGTCACGAGTGCAGCCGTGGTTGATACGGATTTGGAAGCAAACCAGAATGATGTTGATTCCGCTGCAAATAGTTTGAAGACCGCGCTGGGTGGTCTGGTTTCCATTTGAATGGGGGAGATCAGGCCATTACGATATTTCAAATGATACGACTTCTTATAATGAACAGAAGCTAGATGCAGGGTGTATAGATGGAATTTTATATAAGGAAGTAGACTCTGTACTGAACATATGACAAAGAGAACAAGATAGTGTCCTTGTAGAGGGATACTATCTTGTTCTTATTCTACGTTTTTAGGGAGTTTTTATAACACCTTACATCACACAGCACTTTATAGAAAAACTCTGTTGTTTTGGGTTACTCGAATAAATTAGTGATATAGTCCTGTGAGATGTTCGTCGCTGGGCTGTAAAATCTTCGACAGCAGTACGATCTGGCCTGTATGGTAGCCATAATGTGTAGCGACCTTTATCAACAGAGAACGTACGATTTTATGCTCCTGCGCATCTTTGGCTTCATCCTCACTACGGTTCATACGATTCCAATCGGTCAGCTCATAGGGAATGGTCACTTCTCTGGACAAATCCTCCTCTTCCAGACTAGATAATATCGCGGTTGATTCTGTCCGAACATGGCGGAGCTTGGCTAACAATTCCTCCCCGGTCAGACCGCCATTGGTATTGAATTCAGCAGAGCGTTCCCGGATCAGAGGCTGGTTCCCGATACCTGTCACCAGGTTCTGATACTCATTGCCCGCCAAATGCAGACAATAATTTCCCACACTGTTCATGCCAGGCTGGAGTTTCTTCCAAATCTGTTCCTCGTTCAACCTGCTCAAGCTGGTTTCAATGCGTTCTAGCTGCTTGTTCATGTCCTCAACAACGTCCTGAATAAGTTTAATCATGATAACATGTCCTCCATTCATTAGGGTTGATTGAAGTTCAAATTCAGATAACCGAAGGCGAATTGATTATAAACGAACAATGATTTAATATAAAGGCTAATATTACTCCTGTTTTACTCAAGATTGAACCATTGCTTGAATTATTGATTATAGAGAACAGAAGGTATGAATAATGACAAAATACGAAAATCAGATTCCGACAGCCGCAGGTATGAGCTTTAGCTCCCTCGTGAGCATGTTGAAGGATTCAATGCGGAGAAGTATAGAGCGTAGACCTGCGGGCAGTATTCCCGTGGAGAAATATGAACCAACGGAATCTTTAAATGTATCCGATCATCCACAGGTAACATGGTTCGGTCATTCGGCTTTTTTGCTTGAGATCGAAGGACACAGACTTCTTTTTGATCCAATGCTGGGCAATCGTCCATCTCCTGTATCCTGGGCGGGTACGAAACGATACAGCACTAACCTGCCGATTCAACCCGAGGACTTTCCAGCCTTGGATGCGATCGTTATATCGCATGACCACTATGATCATCTGGACTATTCCTCTATCCACAGATTGAAGAATAAAACACAGCGGTTTATCGTCCCACTTGGTGTGCGTCGACGACTGATTCAACTGGGCGTGCCCTCGGAACAGATTACCGAACATAACTGGTGGGATGAGCTATCCTTCAAAGGTTTGACATTAGCCTGCACGCCGGCGCGACATTTCTCGGGCAGGGGGTTGTTGGACCGCAATTCGACCTTATGGTGTTCATGGGTCATTGCTGGACAAGAAACGAAGGTTTTCTTTAGCGGCGACAGCGGATACGGTCCTCATTTCAAGGAAATCGGCAGTAAGTACGGGCCTTTTGACCTGACCCTGATGGAATGCGGGCAATATGATGAGCGTTGGTCCAACATTCATATGATGCCGGAAGAAACGGTACAGGCTCACTTGGATGTAAGGGGAGGACTGCTCATCCCGATTCATTGGGCCGCATTTACGCTGGCCTATCATGCCTGGAACGAGCCGGTTGAACGGATCACCAAGGCTGCACATGCCCTGAATGTCACCATTGCAACGCCTAAAATCGGTGAGAAGGTTGTGCTGCATACGGGAGCTTACCCAAGCCAACCGTGGTGGAGATCAAACTGAGTTAATTTGAAATAAAAATAAAAGCGTCCAACTCATTAGATGGGAGGACGCTTTTTCTCTTGCATTTATTTTAAAATCGTTAGGGCACTATAGATGAGCAAAACACCCATTAGAATATTAAAAGGACGCTCATATTTCAATAAAAAGCTCTGAAATAACATACCGCATAGCCCCCAGGTCATATTGGCACTAATGCCAATGATGGTTAGAAGCACCGAAAATACGATCATATGAACATGAGAATCTCCTAGAGGCATAACAAATACCGAGATGGCCGTAAGACCATACAGAATGACTTTGGGGTTGATGAATTGCAGGGTGAAGCCAAAGAGAAACGAAAAACGATTGACCTTGGGATCTTTGGCATTCACAGGTTTACTTCGCATGATTTTGATCGCCAAATAGATCATATACACACATCCCGACACGTTCATGGCAGGTTTGATCTTTGGGATATATTGATGCAGAATAAGGTTGAAATAACTGGAAAGAAACATAATAAGCAGGCATCCAGCAGCTACGCCGGCAATAAACGGAAGAATTTTTTTGAATCCCTCGTTTCTTGCGTGAGTCATGGCGATGATGTTGTTGGGACCCGGAGTGAATGAAGCCACGATTGCGTAAATCAGTAACGGTATGATATTCATAAGTCCTCCACATTTGATTCTTGTTGTATGTTATATTTAATTGAAACGTACGTTATAACGCACGTTCTTTATAATTGTACAATATGTACGCTATAAAGCACAATTTTATTTTTTAAACAGAGGTGACCGAATATTGAAAAACATTAATGTGGTTCTGGCTCAGAATTTGAAGCAGCTCAGGGAACAAAGAAAGCTTAGTCTGGACAAGGTTGCCGAGATGTCTGGAATCAGCAAGACGATGCTTGGTCAGATTGAACGGGGTGAATCCAACCCCACAATTGCGACAGTATGGAAGATTGCGAACGGCCTGAAAATTTCCTTTACCGCTTTGATCCATGAACCAAAGTCGGACACTACTATGGTAACGGGTGATGATATTCAATCATTAATGGAGGATGGGGGACGAATTCGAATTTATCCGCATTTTCCTTTCGAAGAGGGGCGCCGTTTTGAAATGTACATGATGGAGATGGATGAAGAGTCTTCTATGAATGCTGAACCGCATATAGAAGGGGCAGAGGAATTTATTACGGTTTTTGAAGGGGCAGTAACAATTCGGGTTGGGGAGGAGGATTATACGGTAAATCAAGGGGAGTCGATTCGTTTTCGCGCGGATAAGGCTCATGCCTATAAAAATTTGGGTGCCTCTGCGAACAAATTAAGCATGGTCATTCATTATTCAAAGTGAAATGAAATAAAACGCCAATACAACAGCCTGTGGATTCAGACTGTTATATTGGCGTTTTTGTTATTTCCATTCAACTCCATAGATAAGAATTGAATATATTATGGATTTTCTTTTGCTAGACGCTGAATTTCCGTGGAGGTTAATGCTTTATCATATACTTTTACGTTATCCATTGAGCCTTTATAGAAGGGATCGGCTGTATAACGGCTTTTGCCCAAATAAGCTTCCGTCACTTGCAGATCCTTTGGGTTAAACGTGATTTCCGTGCTGCTTGCTACGACTTTTCCATTCACATACATAGTGCCGGTATCTCCTTGAAGGGTAACAGCGACATGCACCCATTGATTGGAGGGCAGCGGTTCAGCAGCAATCAGGCTTTGATCTCGTCCCTGATCATGAATGGTGAATTGCAGAGCTCCGGTATGCTGGGCGGGAGTAAGGAACATATGTCTGGTCAGGCCATTTCCAAAGTCGAAAATTCGCTGCCAGGCTCCGCCGCCACTCCAGTTGACCCATGCACTAAAGGTGAAATCCGTCGTATCGGTAATGATTCCGGGCAGCTGGATGTAGCTGTCGGTTCCATTAAAAGCAGCAGCTTGATTCTTGCTGCTAATAGCAGAAGTCGTCACTTTAAAAGCTTGCCCATGATATTCATTTTTGCTGAAATCCTGTGCGATTTTTGCAAGTTTCTTTTGTTCAAAAGTATACTCTCCAAGCAAAGGACTAACCGCCTGTTGTGGAATGATAACGTTAAACGTTTTGGAACTTACCGCACTACCTTTGCGAATCGTTGCCGTTAATGCCACCTTGGCATCTCCCTTACCAGTGCGAGGACGATTCACTACTCCGGTAGCGGACAGCGCAGAGGCGTTGGAAGATTTCCATGTAATCTCTGCATCACGTGTTCCTTTGGTCGGGAGGGACAGGTTGAAGAATACGTTCCCTGTGTCTCCGATGCCCAGATCCTTTTTTACCGCATTGACAATATCCTGATCCTTCATTGCAGCCATCTGACTTCCCCAGATTGCCACGCCAGAGGAGGAGAGAGCGCTAAAGGTCAGAACCGTCTTTTGGGAATCTGGCTCCCATTCATGCGTGAAGACACCTTTATACACAACATTATTCGATGTGATTTGCACCTGATTGTCTGAACCAAGACTCCATGTTCCCGTCACCGCACCACTAATCTGCCCATCTGCTGTAAACTGAACGGTCTGTGAAGATTTGATCTCGGCCGTGATTTCCTTCCCATGATTCACCCATTTGTATTGACCAGCAATCTTCTGGGTTGTCAGTTGGGCAGTGTTTTCTTCTAATGCCGCATAGCGGTAAGGAGAAACGACAGGCCATCCTTCCGAGTTCATATGCATCTCATGTACGCGGACTTCATGCTCTTCTCCGCGTCCTGGAAAGCGCGAATGGAAGATCAGAAATTGTTTTCCTGTTTCAGCGTCAACATAAGCGGAGTTATGTCCTGGTGATACATAGCCGATACCTTGACCTGTGCCTGGATCACCGATCTGTCTTTGAAACAGAAAGTTTCCTAGTAATTTGACGCCAAAAGGCTCGATCGAGCGGTCATCAAACAAGGGTTTGTCCTTGTCCGCCTTGACGTTGATCATATCGTTTCCTTCAGCATCGAGGAAAGGGCCGTCAGGTGTTTTGGAGCGAGCTACCCGAATGTTATATCCCCCGTCAGCACCCAATCCGCCATAGGACAGATACAGATAATAATAGTCGGTTTCGGGACTATAGAGCATATAAGGTGCTTCAATTCGGCTGTGATTGCCTCCGGTCAGTTTTTTGCCATAACCCTGATTAGGGAGAGGTTTTCCCGTCGTTTCATCCATCTCCAGAATGAAAATCCCCCCGGAATAGGAACCGTACACCATCCAGAGCTTGCCGTTTTTATCGAAAAATACATCAGGGTCGACCACATTTGGATGTATGGTTGCATCGTATATGGTGCCATCCTCACTGATCTCATCCCACATGCCGGATTTGAGCAGAATACCCTGATCTTTATAAGGCCCCTCAATGTTGTCTGCCACAGCAACGCCTAACGCAGAGCGGGGAGAGTCCCCTTTGCACGTATTGTAGTACATATAAAATTTGCCATCCGCCAACTGAATGACGTCTGCTGCCCATAACGTATCGGTCTGCGCCCATTGCAGAGCTTCAGCGAATTCCTTGGTTACATTGGGCACAACAGGGTTGTCATCCGTAACCCCGGAGGCGACCGAATCCCAATTCATCAAATCCTTGGATTTCGCTACTTGAAGATGTGAACCAAAAATATAAAAGGTATCACTCACCTTAATAACGGAAGGGTCATGAACGGAAACATTCCTGAATGCTGGAACCGCATTCTCAATGGATGTGGAAACTTGCGGGTTGGAACTGACTGCCCCCGGACTGTCCGCCAATACGGAGACGGGAGCCAAAGCTGTTGTCGTAAGTAATGCAGTGCTCAGTAAAGAAATGTTAAGTACGCTTACCCAATAACGTTTCATACGTTTCCCCTTTCCCAATACCTGAAATGAAAAATAACCCTATTCATTGCCGCAAACGTTATCTGGTCGGACAGCCCTCCTTTTGATTACCACAAATAATCAAGCGCTTTCATTTGTTATATTATCAATCAATTTATATATTTGTAAACCATAAATATTGGGGTTGTAGTGTCTTTACGGTTTAAAAATAAGATAAGCAGAAGACCGATGCATTCGAAAGAATTCCTATGCTGCAACGGATTTTATGTAATTTTGGGATTGAAATCTTTACTCGGAATAAGATACTATACGATTAGATCATGTGTTTATATATTTATCAATCAATTTATATTTATACGAATTAAAGAAAGCTCATCTACGGTAATTTACGCTACATAGGAGGAATGAACATGACTACATTTCACAATCAACTAATTGCACACTACAAGTTTGAGGATGCAGCCGAAATTGGCAAGGATAGTTCAGGGAATGGGTATGTTGGAGCCGCCGCAGGAAAGAAAATACCCGACATCTCCGAAGTGAATGGCAGATGGGCAGTCACTTTTACGGGAGGATCGAACGGAACATCCTATTTGGAGCTGCCTTCGAATTTGCTGCAAAATGTAAGCGACAACACCGGCGTGACTGTTGCGGCATGGGTCCATTTGAGCAAGGGATCAAACGTCTGGGAGCGGATTTTCGACTTCGGTAAAGGAGAAAAGGGCCCCTATTTATTTCTGACTCGCCAGATGCGAGGCACATTATATGCAGGCGATGATCTGGTTGTAGACCCGGGACACGGATTTGCCAGTGGGGAATGGATGCATATTGCTTTGTCAGTAGCTGGCAGTCAGGGCGGCACACGCAGCAGTGCGGGTCCGGTTGTATATGTGAATGGTGAGAAGGTGGCAGACGGTTCCATCAGTCAGACATCCAGTGGCAATTATGCCAAGCTGCGCAAATGGTTTGATTCGTTCGTGGATCCTGCGAATTATATCCGCAATTATATTGGACGTTCTCAGTACGCGGCAGATGTGGATTTTGCAGGATCATTGTCCGATTTTCGGATTTATCAGGCCGCTCTGTCCATGGATGAAGTGATCGAAGTCATGTGCGAGTCCCTGACGGATGAAGAGATTGTGAAGCTGGCAGGAGATAAATATTTGTCTGCTCCAGCTCGGATTATTACCAAAGATGTGTCATTGCCTGTAGATTTACTGGGGGGCAAGGTAAACGTTCAATGGAATTCAAGTCAGCCTGAAATTCTGTCAGCGAATGGAGAGGTTCAACCTCTGAGCTCGGCACAGGAGATTCGTTTGAATGCGCTCTTAACCAAGGGTGGAAATACGCTGAACAAAAGTTTTGATGTGTCCGTTGTACCAGAACACCTTCCGCCTTATACCGTTACAATCCATGGGGACCAGCAGGTGGCGGATATTAGTGAAGTGATGTACGGTCTGTTCTACGAGGATATCAACAATGCAGCAGATGGGGGAATCTATGCGGAGTTAGTTCAGAACCGTTCGTTTGAATCCTTTGCATTCGATACGTACTCGCATGACTCTGGCGAATGTGGTTGTTCGACAGGTCGGAACCGTGATCCTTTGTTTGCTTGGTCCGGGGATACCGAGAAAATGATCGTGCAGCATACCGATGGATTAAACACTCATCTTAACGTGGAAGACTCGGAAGTGAATGCTTATTATGTAACGGTTCAGGCGGGTGCGACGATTCGAAATCGCGGATTCTCGGATTCCAATCAGCATTGTGCCATGTCCATCAAGAAAGGCGAGGCATATGATTTTACCGTCTGGGCCAAGGCAGTATCCGCAGGTACAATTACGATTCAATTGCAGGATGGAAACGGTGCTGCCATCAGTGATTCAGTTATACTGCAAGTTGAAGGCGGTAACACATGGAAGAAGTACGGAATCGCCTATTCCGATAGCCGTTTCCTTATGGCCAATGCCGAATTCAGCGGTCATGCTAGTGGCACTCATGTGTTGACTCACCCCAACTCTACCAATATCACCAATTCGAACGTGACCCTGACCGGAACGGAGACCGCGCTGGGGCAGTTAGCACTTACCTTTGAAGGAGACATTTCCATAGACATGGTGTCGTTGATTCCGCAGGATGTATGGGGAGCCGATCCGAAAGAGCAGGGAGTATCCGCGTCAGCACATGCCAACTACACAGGTAATCCGAACTATCGACTCAGAAAAGATCTGGTTCAGGCCCTTGTCGATCTGCATCCGAAGTTTTTTCGTTTTCCGGGGGGGTGCATTTCCGAAGGTTCATTTATTTGGGACAATGTGTATGACTGGAAGGATTCGGTGGGAGCGGTGGAGCTTCGCAAAGAGAACTATAACGTCTGGGGTTACATGATGACGATGGGTCTCGGCTATATGGAGTATTTCCAACTGGCAGAAGATTTGAATGCTGCTCCGGTTCCGGTCATGGCCTGTGGCGTTCTGTGTCAGGCCCGTTCGGATTACGCACACCCGGCGGGTGGCGCTTTGAGGGATTATTATATCCGAAACTTTACAGACCTGATCGATTTCGCGCTCAGCACGGATATTGAACATAACGAATGGGCTGCCATCCGGAGTAGTATGGGACATCCTGAACCATTTGATTTGCGTTATCTTGGCGTAGGCAATGAGAACTGGGGAACCGAATTTTTTGCCAACTTTGAAGTATTCAAGACGTCAATTGATGATTATATGAAACGTAATTATCCTGATCATGAGCTTCATATCATTTCGACAGTCGGCGCTCAAGCGGATGATGATGCGTACCAACAAGGCTGGAAATTCCTGAGCGGCAATCTGACCGGATCAGCTCAGGTGGCTTTTGCAGATGGTAAAGAGGTGATCGAGGAGACGGTCACTTGGTATGAGAACCAGGACAACTATATGGATACCATTGCGGATGAGCACTACTATCGCTCCAATGACTATTTGCTGAATAACGTGGATCGGTACAACTATTACGAGCGGGCTTATCATGAAGACGGCAGTATGAATTGGACAGAGACATCCAAGGTATTTGTGGGAGAATATGCATCCACGGACAAAAATACACTGGCAGGTGCGATCGCAGAAGCTGCGGTGATGACCGGTTTTGAAAATAATGCGGATGTTGTTCGCCTGGCTGCCTATGCGCCGCTGTTCAACAAAGTACTGACGGACGGTACCTACCGCTGGACGCCGGACTGCATCTGGTTTGATGATGAAACGGTGTGGTACACACCGAATTACTATGTACAGCAGCTGTTTGCCAAGTATGTGGGTGAGCAGGTGCTGGGCACTTCATTTTCAACGTACAGCAAGGGTCAACCGATTGAACTCATTCCACGTGGCGGCATCGAGATTGCGACAGGCCATTCCGACATTGTGGTGAAACGGATTACGGTCACATCGAACCAGGATGGCAGCGTGCTTTTTACAGAAGATTTCAGGGAGCAGAGAACACTGAATGAGGCGTGGAATCTTATTCCGGGATTGGCAGGATACACGTTGGAAGCTGGAAAAGGTCTGGTTTTGAAAGCACAGGCAAGCGGTCTGAACGGGTTGTATCTTCTGAACGATCAATGGTCGAATTATAAAGTGGAAGTCGAGACGCGGCGTATAGCGGGTGAGGATGGCTTCACCATCGGTGTTGGATTAATGGATATATCACCTGAGAAAAAGGATGTCATCGAATACGCAATCGGATATGGCGGCAATGCAACGGGAGTCAAAGTATACAAACAAGGTGTGGAAGGCTACACACTGGGCGATTATTCTTCCAGTACAGCGGCGGGAAATTTCCGGGCAGCCAACTATGAACCGCTGGAGAACGATACGAATTATACGATTACGGTGAATTATGGTGGTGACACAGGGAAGAATCTGATCTGCTCGTATACCGATGGTTACACCACCAGCAGAATTCTGGATTATAAGCTGGAAGCGTACAACCGGGATGTATTTCATTCCGTTACGAGAGACGAGCAGCATGTGTATGTGAAGCTGGTGAACGCAGATGGGGTAGACAAAGCAACCCAAATTTGCCTTCAGAATCTGAGGGTTGCCTCTGTTGCGAGAGTGATAACGCTTAGCGGAGATGAAGAGTTGCTACATGTTCCTAATGTGAATCAGAAGAATGATGAGAAAATTGTTCCACAAGAACAAATGATACATCTGCAGGAGGATTCGGTTGTTTTGCAGCTTCCTGCCCATTCGGTCAATGTACTGATTATGGATGTCCAGAAATAATAAGAAATAACATCTCATCTCAATAATAAACTGATGCAGCCTTAAAACCGCGATACTCGCGGTTTTTTTGGTGTTCCGGGAAGAGAGTCAACAAAAGATACCTAAAGTAAATAGCCTACACTATTGCCGATTCCTGACGGATTCTATAATGAGTTTGAAGGAGGAGACAGCTCATGCGTTCCAACTACAAACAATTTATACGAAACGTTCCGCTTCATCTCATGATATTACCTGGACTGATCATCATTATTGTATTCGGTTACATTCCGATGGCGGGACTCTCCATTGCCTTTCAGAATTTCTCTCCCATTGCCGGATTCAAAAATATGAACTGGGTCGGCCTCGACAATTTCAGGTATCTGTTCGATCTGCCTGGGTTCGGACAGGTCGTCTGGAATACCGTATTTATTTCCGCGATGAAAATTGTGTCCGGTTTGGTCATTCCGGTACTTGTGGCCCTGCTGCTGAACGAGGTACGCAAAACAGGCTTTAAACGAACCATTCAGACGGTCATCTATATGCCACATTTCTTTTCCTGGGTTATTTTGGCCGGAATCATTGTGGATGTATTATCCCCCAGCACAGGGATCGTGAATATGTTGCTCAAGGCAGTAGGTGTAGAGCCGGTTCAATTCCTGGCCAGTAACGAATGGTTTCCTTACATACTCGTCATTACGGACCAATGGAAAGAATTCGGATTTGGCACGATTATATATTTGGCCGCACTGACAAACATTGATAAATCCCTGTACGAAGCATCTGTAATGGATGGAGCAGGAAGATGGAAGCAGACCTGGCATATTACGCTGCCTGGCATTCGTCCAATCGTGATTCTGATGGTTACACTGAGTCTTGGTAACGTACTTAACGGTGGCTTTGACCAAGTATTCAACCTCTACAATCCGCTTGTTTATGAATCTGGAGATATTCTGGATACGATGATTTACCGGATCGGTCTGCAAGATGCGCAGTACTCGGTATCAACCGCATTGGGTCTCATTAAGTCAGTTGTTTCGTTTATCTTTATCGGGCTTGGTTATTTCCTGGCCTACCGATTAGCCAATTACCGGATTTTTTAGAAAGGAGGCAAGAACATGCATCACGCTTCAAGAGCCTATCATTGGTTTCTGAGATTGAATTATGTCATCCTGACCCTTCTTGCCTTGCTATGCCTGTTTCCTATTGTGAATATTCTGGCGATCTCGTTCAGTTCGAGTGATGCAGTCAAGGCGGGGAGTGTCACATTCTGGCCGGTGGATTTCACCTTCTCCTCGTATAAATACATTCTCGAAAATCAGCAGTTTCTAAATTCATTCGGTACAAGTCTTCTCCGTGTGGTACTCGGAGTTGCGACCAACCTAATCTTCACGATTCTTGTAGCCTATCCGCTCTCCAAAGAGGCAGCGAAGTTCCGTTCCAGAACGTTCTATGCGTGGATTTTTGTCTTTACCATGCTGTTCAGTGGAGGATTAATTCCGGGTTATCTGGTTGTTAAGGAAGCAGGTCTTTTGGATTCGATCTGGGCTCTGATTTTGCCGGGAGCCGTTCCGATCTTTAATGTATTGCTTATGCTGAATTTCTTTCGAGGTTTGCCGAAGGAGTTGGAAGAAGCGTCATGGATGGATGGAGCAGGCCATTTCCGCACGCTATGGAGCATTTACCTTCCCATTTCATTGCCCAGTATCGCAACCATCACACTATTTGCCATGGTGGGGCACTGGAACGCCTGGTTTGATGGCATGATCTATATGAAAAGTCCGGAAGGTTATCCGCTGGCCACGTATCTGCAATCGATGCTCCAACAAGTGACGATGATTCAGAGTGAGATGATGACCCTGGAGGATGCAACGCTGTTAAGTCAGGTGTCGGATAGAACGACCCAGGCATCCCAAATCTTTTTGTCCGTTATACCCATTCTGCTTGTGTATCCGTTCCTGCAAAGGTATTTCGTTCATGGACTTGTTGTCGGTAGTGTAAAGGGATAAGATCGATGGAGGAAAACCAATGGGAGGAGCCGATTTCCGGCTCCTTTTTGCCGTTGAGGAGAGGAGTGAAGGGAAAATGAGGTTCGCGGTGGGCACTTGGAAAAATGCATCCATCGTCGTCAAACTGATGATTGCTTTTGTGCTCGTCATCCTGCCCCTTTATGGGATCAGCATTATGATCACGCATACCAGCTCCAAGCAAATGCAGACGGAAGTGGAGAAGGCGCATGAATCAAAGCTTTATTTTTACCACAATCATCTGCAATTTGAACTGGAGCGAATGAGTGGACTTGTTACCGAATTTTCGTTCGATGAAACGATGTCTACCCTGAGTACACGAGCTGTGATTATGAGCAGATATGAGGTGACTTCCAGTCTCAATAATATCCATAACAAGCTGGGGCAGATCATGGTGACGAGTCCCTATATCAGCGATGTTGTGTATTACGTTCCGGCTCTGCATAAACGGGTCAGCGCGGTGGACGGAATTCGCAATGTGGAGGAGACAGAATGGAAGGATCTGCTGGCAACTATGGGGAATCTGAATGGTGAGTTGTCTTATTCGGATAACCATCTTTATTTTCTCAAAAGCAATCCGTATAACATGAATCATGAGGAACCGCCCAATTTTATATTAGGCATCCGCTTGTCTGCGGAAGAACTGAAGCGCAGATTGCAGCAGCTCGCGGAAACAGGAGGCAGTGATATTACACTGAGCTTCGGAGAGAAGCACAATGTAGCCATTTCCTCTTCTGATAAACCTGCATCGGCAGCACAATTGCAAAAGGTATTACCGATATCTCCAGAATCCATGCAAGTGACGAGATTTCAATCTGATCCATATCTGTATTATTCGCTATATGATCCCGATCACTCGTTCACGCTGACAGCCAGTATCCCTAATGATGTGCTCCAAGCTCCCCTGGAACAATACAACTTATGGCTGTGGACGTTGACGCTTATTTCAATGGTCATCATTATGATCTTCTCTTTTTCAATCTACAGGTCAATTCACAAGCCGTTATCTGTGCTCATTCGCGGGTTCAGAATGGCGGAGCAGGGTCAGACCAGTATTCATATTCCGCAATCCAGACGAGATGAATTTGGTTATTTATACTCTCGCTTCAACCACATGATAGAGCGCTTACATATTTTGATTGATGAAAATTATGTTGCCCGGATTCGAACCAGCGAGGCAGAACTCAAACATTTGCAGTCCCAGATTCAGCCTCACTTTCTATATAACAGTCTGTTCAGCATCAAGCAAATGGCCGAGGTCGAGAATGTTGAATTGATTCAGGAATTTACCGATTATTTGGGTCAATATTTCAGGTATATGTCCAGGGATTCTCATTCCGAGGTATCGCTCGGTGAAGAGGTGGACCATGCCTTAGTCTATGCTTCTATTCAGAAAATTCGATTTGGCTCAAGAGTCCAACTGCAACTGGAGGAACTAAGTAGGGAGTATCGAGACATCGCCATTCCCCGAGTCATTATTCAGCCAATAGTTGAGAACGTATTTGAACATGCCCTTGCCAAACGCAGTCAGGGAGGCATTCTGAAATTATCCTATCAAGTTGAACACGACAAGTTGTCCATTCGGATAGAGGATGATGGCGATCAATTAACAGATGAAATTCTGAGCAGCCTGCAAGCATCCTTTCAGGAATCTGCGAACCAGAGACATGGGAATGAAGAGATTACGGGACTAATGAATGTGAATCAACGTTTAAGGATCAAGTTCGGAACGGGTTATGGTCTTTGTGCGCAGCGTAGTGAGTTGGGCGGTTTATGTATGATTTTAAATATTCCATGTAGACGGGAGTAATTGAATGCAGCGAATGTTAATTGTAGATGATGAACCGGTTATTTTGGATGGTCTATATGCTTTCTTTCAAAAAGCGGATTTTCAGGATATGGAGATTATTAAGGCATCTTCTGCCTTTGAAGCAATCGAATGGTTGAATTCTGTCAAAATTGATATTGTACTCAGCGACATCTGCATGCCTGGCATGGATGGCATGGAGCTGATCGAGAAGATAATGGATCGTTGGCCACGATGTAAAGTACTATTGCTGACAGGTCATAACGAATTTGATTACGCACATCAAGCAATACGTAACCCTTGTGTCGTGGATTACCTGTTAAAGACAGAGGGCATGAGTCATATTCGCGCAGCGGTAGAGCGGGCGTTAACACAGATTGCAGAGGAAAATGATTTCCGTTATCAGCATGCCTGGTTTCGCAGCAAGCTGCCCAGAGCGCTGCCGCAGCTGCAAAGACAGTTGCTGCTGGATCTCCTAAAACGAACAGAAAGACATGATATCGCCTCGCTTCAGGAAGAATTGGATGCGGTCCAGTTACCTTTCATGTCCAATGAGTCTATAATTCCGGTCATCATACGGGTTGAGGAGTGGAACAACTATCAATCCCAGGCGGACCGGAGTTTAATTCGCTATGCGGTTGCCAATGTTGCGGAGGAGCTGCTTCAGGATAAGGCCAAGGTTAAAGCTATTGATCTGGATTATCAGGTGATCGCCTGTTTTGTTCAGCCCAAGGAGAAGCCATCGAGCTACCATACAGGACGGCAGGAGCAGTGGGAACAGACGCTGCGTTTCGTCTATGGAACGCTGGAGTCTGTGCAGCAATCCTGTGCGGATTGTCTGAATCTGTCCGTCTCCATTATGGTGAGTGAACAGGCGGTGGAGTGGATGGAGCTAAGTCAGGCCATTGCACAGCTGCGCCTGTCGATCCATGAGGGCCCTGGACTTGGGATGGAGAAGCTTCTTCGGGTCAAGGTGCAGCATGAATCGCCATACACTCCCAATATTTTGAATCAGCAGAGTGTTGCGACTCTTCATCTGGATCAGATCAGGCAGCGTGTTACAGCAGGAGACAGGGAGTGGATGGAATCGTTTCACAAATGGACAGAAGCTTCAAAAGAAGGACTTCAGGACCCGTTCTTTCGAATGAAGATCTATTCAGGCGCAGGTAATGGACTGATTGAACTTCTTCATGAACTGGGCTTGTACGAATCAGCAATGGAGGAAATTGCGTTATCTCGCATGCTTCATTTTGACATCCATACGCCTTGGTCTGATCTCGTGGTTTTCTATCAATCGGCATATGAATGGATCATCTCCAAAAGAAGTGTTACACGTATTCATGATCAGTCGCAGATTCTCATCACCATTCATCATTATATCAAGTACCATCTGGAGGATGACCTATCGCTAACCCGAATTGCACAAGAGGTTTCTCTTAATCCGTCATATCTCTCCCGTTGGTACAAGCGCATAACTGGCAAAGGCATATCCGACTATATCCATGACCGACGCATTGAGCGCAGCAAGGAATTACTGCTCGGCTCCACCTGCAAAATGCATGAAATATCCGCCAAGGTCGGATTTAGTGATCAGCACTATTTTTATCGTTTCTTCAAAAAGGCCATAGGCTGCACACCGCAGGAATATCGGGATCAAAAAAGTTAGATCAATCCTTAAATGGTAAATCAAAGATACCAAATGTCAACGGGGTACACTCGAGGTGATAGCGCTTTCTTTATACAATAAAATTATATATAAGATGAAAGAAGATTAAACCATAACGGAGAGAGCAGAAGAGACCTGAAGAAGCGGAGCTAAAAGCTTTCCTTGAAAGCTACTTCGTAAGCATAAACTCGCCTTTATCACCGGATTTCTCCCTTCAAAAAGGGATAAAGGAAATCTGGGGATAACAGCGATCAAAAGGTTGTTCTGCTATCGGAGTGCAACGTTTAACATTCATTAGTTCATCTTATATACCTCACGGGAGGATTAAAAAGGGGGATTCGCATGAACATGTCATTAAAGAAATTCTCATTGTTAACGTTAACTATGGTTCTGGCCACGACGCTTGCAGCCTGTTCATCGGGTAAAGGTAGTGCTGAGAATGAAGCCCAACCGAACACACAGCAGGATGCAGGAGGTCCGCTTACGAAATATGATCCACCCATCAAATTAACATCAACCATGAATGAAACCGGGAAAGAATCGCTTGCCGAAGGCGATACACACGCCAATAACATTTGGACCAGAGGATACAAGGACGAGCTGGGGATCGATGTCACCTACGACTGGATTGTCCCGGATGCCAATTATAATGACAAAATGAACGTTACCCTGGCGAGTGGGGATTTGCCGGATGTATTGAAAGTGAGTGCTGTGCAGTTTGAACAGCTGCATGAAGCGGGGATGCTGGAAGATTTGACCGAGGTCTATGATAAGTATGCATCCGATCTGGTCAAGGAATTTATGTCTGCTGAGGATGGAGCAGGCTTGAAGCCAGTAACCAAGTATGGCAAGATATACGCGATGGTCAGCTTCCCAGGCTCGCTGGATTCCTCGGATATGATCTGGATTCGCCAGGATTGGTTGAAAAAAGTCGGGCTTGAAGCACCAAAGTCTATGCAGGACGTCATCAAAATTGCGGAAGCCTTCACCTTTGAAGATCCGGACGGAAATGGCAAAGACGATACGTATGGTATTGCACTCAACAAGGATTTGCCAATTAATGCGTTCCTGCTCGGTTATCATGGTTATCTCGAAACCTGGATCAAGGATGCTTCAGGTCAGGTTGTGAATGGTACCATTCAGCCTGAGGTGAAGGAAGGATTGCGCGAACTGCAAAATCTGTATTCGAAGGGTGTACTCGATCCCGAGTTTGGTGTTAAGGATTTTACGAAGATGATGGAAGATGTGAATGCAGGCAAATCAGGCATGTTCTTCCTGCCACAATGGGCACCATTTCAGGTTAGCAGCATGATTAAGAAGGATAAGAACGTGGACTGGCTGCCTTATCCGGTTCAATCGATCGACGATCAGCCTGCCAAAACGCAGAATCACCTAAGCTTGGGCGGCATATTTGCCGTACGTAAAGGTTATGAGCACCCGGAAGCATTGATCAAGCTGCTGAATTTCCAGGCAGAGAAAATGTTTGGTGAGTCGGCCAAGGAAGAGCGTGCTGCGTATTTGAACGGTTTGACCGGACTTGGTTTTCATAATGCGACCGTATCCAATCTGCCTGCCAACAAAAACGTGAAGGCACAGGATGAGGTCGAGCAGGCGCTCAAAACGGGAGATACATCCGGATTAGAGCTTGAAGCGAAGCTGTTCTACGATGATATTATGGATTACCGCAATGGAAATCTGGATAAGTGGCATATGGAACGTATTTTTGGACCGGAAAGCTCGCAGGGCGTCATCAAATATTATCGGGATAACGATCTCATTGTCATGAATGAATTTATCTACGCCCCAACGAGAACCATGAACACGAAACAGGCAACCCTGGATAAACTGCGCGCTGAGACGTTTCTGAAAATCATCTACGGCAACCTGTCTATTGACGAGTTCGACAACTTTGTTGCAAATTGGAAAAAGCTTGGTGGTGACCAAATTACCAAGGAAGTGAATGAAGTCATTAGTGCGAATAAGTAAAGCCACATTAAAACAGCAAATGCCACGCTGCGTACGATACTCAGGGTGGCATTTTTTATTACAGTGAAAAAGGTCATCCCGTTTCATGAGAGCCTTCTTTCTGCTTCTTGCGATATTCATTGGGGCTGCAGCCCATCTCTTGCTTAAACAGTTTGGTGAAGTGAGAGTAGTTGGTATAACCGACATTTCCAGCAATGGTATGCACCGATTGTGCGGTGGTCTCCAGCAGATGCCGGGCTGCCACAAGACGGGTATGGATGACATAATGGCCCAGTGAAATTCCCATCTCTTTCTTGAACAGCCTTGCCAGATAATCCGGATTCAGATAGACCATCTCCCCCAGATTATTCCTCGTTAAATCTTCTCCATAGTGAGTGCGTATATAATGGGTAATCTCATGCACAACCGACTTGGGCTGTTCGGCAACATTCAAATATTCAGCAGCCGTATTGACCAGATAGGCAATATAGGATTGCATGTCTTCAATAGAATGCAGAGATTGCATGAACAATTGATCATTCGTTTTGCCCATATACAGCTTATGCACTTCGATCTCCTTACTCTTCAATTGGGCATACACGAGTTGCACCAGATCAAGACGTAACAAACTTAGAACAGCGGTACCTACCACACCTTCGCGGACAAGTTGATGCAAATAACGACCTGTTTCATCCAGAAACGCCTGAAAGCGGTTTTCATTCAACAATTGCTCCAGCAATCCCAGATCAGGCGGGGTGTAATTCAATTCGGGTCTATTATAGTTTTCCAGTAAAAAGGTTTGGTTGCGGTGTTTGATTCGCTCTTCATTCATAAGCAACAACTCGTTGATGGTATGACGAATCTGACCCAGCGGCAGAGTGAACCCGATACTACAGCAGGCATCCGACTTCAGGTATGTATTAACCTTCGGTATGAATGAACCACACATGGATTCAATCAGCTGTGCATCCGGTGCTCCGTTCCATTTTAGAATAACCATCCAGTTGTAATCCTTAATCTCGGTAATGGCTTCAATGGAGAATAAAGTGTCCTGGAACCGTTCAACCATTACATTCAAACAAGCGTAATCGAACAGGTTCTTGTCCGTCTTGCCCAGTGTATGTTCATACGGGAACAGGTTAACCAGGATAGGAAGAAACAGATCCGTTGTTTCATAAGGCCAATTTTGTTCTGTCAAAAAGGAAGAGACGTCGGCAGGACCGGAAGGAAAGGCTTTACCGGAGATCAGTCTTCGCCAGCTGTCCTCAATCAGTTTACTCCTGTTTTTCTGCCACAGTTCACCCTCATGAATGGCTTTCTCGATGAACTGCTGGTCTCGGGCTTTGGCAACTGCTTTTTGAATAATAAGGGTCAACTTGTCAAACTCGATAGGCTTCAAAAAATAATCAAAGCTTTGCAGCTCGATTGCTTTCTGAGCATAGTTGAAATCGGCATAGTTGGTCAGAAATATCGTCTGTACATTATGCGATTCCTCCCGGACCCATGCGAGTAGTTCCAGCCCGCTGCCCTGGGGCATCTCAATATCACATATGAGAATCTGAACGGGATAATTTTGCAAAATCTCTTTGGCTTGCGCTATATTGTAGGCTGTGAATATCGTGTTGATCCCCAAGGCTTTCCAGTCAATTTTCTTTTCCAAAGCCATAACTACAAAGTAATCATCATCAACCAGCAATGCATCCATGGTTTGTCACCTCTCCCGAAGTATCTGAATTCAGTATCATTTTAGGCAAGGAAAGCGTGATCAGGGCGCCATCTGCGTCGTTCGCAAACGTAATATTCGCTTCATCCCGATATAACAACTCCAAACGTTGGATGGTGTTCATAATGCCAATCCGGTTACCGCCTGTTTGCTCCAGTGCTTCTCCACGCATCAGTGCGTCAAGAACATCCAGGCTGAAGCCTGGACCTGTATCCGAAATCCGGATGAGCACATAATCGCCATTTTCCTGTCGTTGTTCCGTCACGGATAAAGTAATACATAATTCCCGGTCCCGGGAGACCCCATATTTGACGGCATTTTCGATGAATGTCTGAATGACGAGTGGTGGCACAGCGATGCCCGTGATGACCTCAGGCTGTTCGATTCGATAGGAAAAAGCATCACGGTAACGTGATTTCTGGATGTCCAGGAACGTTCTCACATGTTCAATCTCATTCTCCAGAAGAACGAAATTCTCCCCACTTTGAAAGATATATCGGAAATATCGGGACGTAGCCAGTGCCATGCTCTCAATTTCCTCGTACATCTGCATCTGTGCCATACTGTACATGCTCGTCAGACAATTCAGGAAAAAGTGGGGTTTAATCTGCAATTTCATATAATCCAAACGTATTTTTTGTTTCTCCAATTCCTGCTCATAGCGATCGATCTTGAACCGTTTAATCTGGCCTACCAGTTCTTTAAACTGTGCATTGACTTGCTCCAGTTCCATAATCCGGCTGCTCTTGAAGTCTGTCGCTTCGTCCCCTTCGTTAATACGCGCCAGATTTTTGGAGAATCGCTGAATGGGAACAAGCAGATTTCTCCTGAAAAATATCATAATTGCACTTAATGTGGAGGTCACAATCAGAAAAAGCAGCATAATGAGCAGCTGAGCGACCATGATTTTCTCGAATGCACCAAACTTGATGGCCATACGCACACTGAATGCCGCATTGGAGAAGTCGCTGCTGACAATATTATGAGACTGGAACAGATCGAGAAATGAGTGTCTCTCTTCCGGTATGTGATCCCCGCCGGCAGGTCCGGATAGTTGCACTCCATTCTCGTCTACCAGAGAGGCGTACCCGTTGGCACCCAGATTAATCTGCTGGAGAGGGGCGATCAGTTCATCTGCGGATATCAAGGCAACAAGATAACGGTTGTAGTACGGTACAATATTGATAAGATAAGAAGTGCCGTTCACGTGAATTGGTGTCCAATGGGAATAGAACTTCTCATATACACCTTTATCGCGGGTTAGCGTAATGATCTGTTTTTTCACTTCGGAATAATCCGAATAGGAGATGCTTATTGGCGCGCAGTTGAGGAAATATTCACTATTCTCCAAATAATAAAAGAAATTGTACGACTGCCCGTAGTTTCGCTGCAGCTCGGCGAAGAGCAAATGTAGTTTCTCGTTGGCCTTCAGGAACGGAATACTGTTCACACCATATGTATTCATGTTGTCGAGATTCTCGTCATTAGCCAGTGTCCATCCCATGAAATGATTAATGTACGCAAAATCGTGATTAATGCGATTGATGTACAGATCGGCTGCATCCTGCAAGTATTGGGTGGATTGCTGTTTAACCATGGAGATGGAAGCAATGCTGATTACGAGATCCAAGATGAGCACGACAAAAGAAATGACGAACATCATGCGGATATAATGCCGGATGGGGTAGGGTTTGATGGTGTTCAGGTTTGCCATGGGACAATGCACCACTTTCTTGATTGCTTGGTTATGAATACGCTTTAATATCTCAGGAATAGTATAAAACCTTTGTTTGAAAAAAACATAAAGATTTGCATCTTTTGATTCAGAAGTCCGGATTACACACACGAAAGTCTGGATAACGATATGATTTTTGCTTGTAAGCATCTCGGTTACTTGTAATGTTCATGGATGGAACCATAGAAGTCCGAATAACGTCCTTAGCGGTCCGATAAACCCAATGTGAAGCGGTTTATACTGAAGCTATTCCAGAGATGACAGGTCCTACGGGAGAGCAGCATCAGTATATTTACAGGAGGGAAGGAAGAACCATGAGGACCAATCCACTTTATATTGGAAGAACGCTGGAGAGAATCAGGCGAAACTGGGGACTTTACGTTTTGCTTTTTCCAGCGGTTCTGTTGACACTTTTATTTGCCTACAAGCCGATGTACGGCGTATTAATCGCCTTTAAGGACTACAGTCCGGCATTGGGAATCGGAGACAGCCCTTGGGCTGGATTCAAATACTTTGAGAAATTCTTTCATTCCTATCAATTTACGAATACGATCCGCAATACGCTTGTGATTAGCCTGTACAGTCTGGCTACTTTTCCAATTCCGATTATGCTTGCACTGCTAGTGAACCAGATGAGGTCGGGAAGGTTCAAAAGGTTTTTTCAGACCGTTTCGTATATGCCTCATTTTATTTCAACAGTCGTTATGGTGGGGTTAATGTTGATCCTATTCTCACCAAGTACCGGGCTCGTTGGAAATATGTATCAGCTTTTTGGAGCACAAGCACCGGATTTGATGGGTTCATCCGCTTTATTCAGCAGTGTATATGTCTGGTCTGACGTGTGGCAGCATGTCGGTTGGGACAGCATTATCTATATTGCCGCGCTGTCTGCCGTAGATCCAAGCCTCTATGAAGCGGCCACGGTTGACGGGGCAAGTCGATGGCACAAGGTTCGTTATATTGATATTCCGATGCTGCTGCCGACGGCCATCACGCTGCTTATTCTGCGGGTAGGCGGATTACTCGGTGTAGGATTTGAGAAGGTTTATCTGATGCAGAACGACCTGAACATTCTCTCAAGTGAGATTCTGTCCACTTATGTATACAAAATCGGGTTACTGAGCAGCCAATACAGCTTCTCCTCAGCGATAAACCTGTTTAATACCGTCATTAATTTCATTTTGCTTATTCTGGTCAATCAATTATCCAAGAAATACAGTGAAAACAGTCTATGGTAGGGGGGAGACCAACAAGATGAGTGTTATGGAACCGGCAGCAATGACCCGAGCTCCCCGTGCAAAACGTCGATCACGTGTTACGGTTGCAGAAGTTGTATTGTATGCCTTTGCAGTTCTTTTTCTGATTGCTATCATTTATCCGATCTATTTTATAATCATCGCCTCGTTTAGTGATCCTTCATCTGTGGCTAACGGACAGGTGTGGGTTTTCCCTAAAGGCTTTACGCTTGAAGGGTATAAAGAATTGCTGCGACACGAAAACATCTGGATCGGATATCGAAATACCATTTTGTATACGGTAGTGGGAACACTTTTCGGGCTTGTCGTTAATATTTCGGCGGCTTATGCCTTATCGAGAAAAGATCTGGTCGGGCGCAAATTTTTCTCGCTGTTCTTTATCTTTACGATGTTCTTCAGCGGGGGATTGATCCCAACGTTCCTGACGATCCGCGACTTCCATCTTTACAACACGTTCCTGGTGATGGTGCTTCCGTTCTCCGTGGTGGTTTTCGACATGATCGTCGCCCGGACATTTTTCCAGACCAGTATTCCGGGGGATCTATGGGAAGCGGCCCAGATCGATGGCTGTGGTAACCTGCGGTATTTCGTACTGATTGTATTACCGTTGTCCAAAGCAATCATCGCAGTCCTCGGACTATGGATTGCCGTAGGGTATTGGAATTCATATTTTAACGCCCTGATTTATCTGAAAGATCCAAATCTGTATCCGCTGCAACTGATTCTGCGCAATATCCTTATCACGAATCAGATGCAGTCCGGCATGGGTACAGGAGAAGCAGCACAAGTTGCCCTGCGTCTTGCCAATTTGATGAGGTATTCCGTGATTATCATCGCTACAATTCCAATCATGTGTGTGTATCCGTTCATCCAAAAGTATTTCAATCAGGGGGTGATGATCGGCGCAGTGAAGGAGTAGGTCATGTTGAATTTCATTACGAATCAAGGGGGTTCCCAAATGGGGAAAAAGATAGGCAAGAAGTTGTTCACCAAAATGAGCAGCGTGCTTCTCGCGTCAGTCATGTTGGTCAGCGTTGTTGGTTGTAGTAGCGGGAATGGTAGTGAACCTGCGGAAACTACGGTATCAAGCGATTTTAATCAGGAAGGACTGCCGATTGTCAATAAACCGGTCACACTCAAGGTACTGACGGTTCGTTGGGGGAATATGGGCGACACCTTTACTCAGAATCAATGGCTCAAGGATTTGGAGAAGAATTCCAATGTAAATATTGAGTGGCAGGTCATGTCCTCCAACGACTGGGGTGAACAGAAATCCATTATGCTTGCCAGTGGTACGCTCCCGGACATTATCCTCGGTGATCAGGTGTTCAGCGATTCGGACATTGTAAACAACCTGAGCTATTTCCGTCCACTGGATGAATACATTGACTCGTATATGCCCAACTTGAAGGCGGCTATGGAAGAGACGCCAGATATGAAGAAAATCAGCACGTTCCCTGATGGCAAAATCTATTCCATGCCAACAAGACTGCCTGCCCGTCCGAAGAGCCGGAACCAGCCTGTAATCAATAAGGCATGGCTTGATAAGCTAGGGCTGAAAGCACCAACGACAACAGAAGAACTGTATCAGGTGTTGAAAGCGTTTAAGGAAAAAGATCCAAACGGAAATGGAAAACAGGACGAAATTCCGTACACCGAAACGGGCCTGAATGTGGATTTTCTGAATCCATTCGGAATCACTGACATTAATGCCAGCAGCATGATTGTGCAGGACGGTAAACCGGTCTTCTTCCCAACGACTGACGCCTATAAAGAAGCTCTTATTTATACACACAAGCTGTATTCAGAAGGGCTGATTGATCAAGAACTGTTCACACAAGACAATACAATGACATCCGCCAAATGGCAAAATGCAGACACTCCAATCGTCGGCTTCAGCAACCAGTGGACACCTGATGCGGTGTTTGGCAAGTGGAGCGACCAATACGAAGCGATTGCACCTATTGCCGGACCTGATGGCAAACGCTATCAGCCAGGGGATCCTGGCGGCATGAATCTGGCCCGTAATGAACTGCTCATTACAAGTTCATGTACTGTTCCGGAAGTCGCGGCACGCTGGGCGGATCAGTTCTATTCCAACGAAGCCAGCATTCAGAATTTCTGGGGTGCGATCGGAACGGTAATCGAGAAAAATGATGATGGCACATACACGCTGATGGACCCGCCGGCAGGCACCAGCGCCGATGCCTGGTATTGGGATCAATCTCTGCGTGATTTCGGACCCAAATATGTAAGCCCTTCCTTTGAAGAGAAAATTAAGCTTAATCCGAAGGCGGGTGACGGACTTAAGCTGCAAATCGATCAGTTGGGCAGTGCTGATGTAACAACACCTTATCCGAAGGTTATGTACAATGCAGAAGAGTTCCAGGAGCTGCCAACGCTGACAACGGATATTGACGGTTATGTAGCAACGATGCGTGCCCAGTGGGTAACCAAAGGCGGTATTGAAGAGGGCTGGGATGCTTATATCAAAAAGTTGAATGATATGGGACTTGAACAGTTACTGACCATCCGTAATAATGCCTTCGAACGTTATATGAACGTCAAATAGACTGGAGTTCAGTCATAAATTTTCATTGATTGAATAACAAACAGGTGCACTTCCTTATTGGAGGAGGGCGCCTGTTTGTTCGTTTATGATCTGCGTTTCAACAATAAAACGCCACTGATGTTCGATGTTTTTTTGCTATAGACCACTTTAAAACCAATATCATTGTCCAACAAGCAGTTTAAGGCATTGATCAATAGTGCACCAGGAACCAGGGTGAACGTACAAGGGAACGTGTTCCCAATCACACGCACACTTTTGATTCTGCGCGGAGAACCGGGAACGAGCGGATTTCTGGACCAATAGATCAATACCAAATCCGGTTGTGGAACAGCTTTTACACTAGCCATCCTCATCATCTCTTTTCTATTAGATTCTTTATAGTAAATGAAAAGCAGATGAAGAAGGTGCTAGACAGAAGACGCGATATTTAATAAATGGGACAATCCCCAACTATGCCTCATGGCAAAGCTCATGTTATTCGTATTTGTAATTCACACACATGATTCAGATCGAAGTATTGGTATATCAGGCAATCATACGTGTACTTCCAGTGCCATACATATAATGTTGAAGGTGATTGTGATGAGCAAGGAACCCACGGATGAGAACAAAAAGATTGAGCAGCGAAATGCCTTTCTTCGGGATAATAACGGAAAAGAAATGTCTTCCAACGAAGGGGTTAAAATATCGGATGATAGCAATTGAGCCTACGGTGAATTTGAGTTATATGAGTCACTTGAAGAGTTAACGATGGCGCATTTTCTTCAGGATCCCCGTGTGAAAACACCGCTGTTTGTTCGTTTTTCCGAGGTTGCAGGCTCCAAAGGAGTGAACGAAACAAATCGGAATGCTGTTGAACGGCCAAATCACGAATAGCAAGAAAAGGATCTCCCTCCAGAGGTCCTTTTCTTGCTGAAAGAAAAAAATGAGCAGTATTCCCTTAACTTGATTGCATGCCATGATAAGCTTACTTATTGGTGTTATGCTGCTTCGATGGCAGTTTATCCGTTGGCGTACCTTTACCATTGTTTTTGTTATGACGTGCTTTTTCGGCGTTCTCGTTTACTTTTTTTACAAAATCATGGGTGCTTTCCACGTTTAAGCACACCTCCTTCAAAAAATCAAAATGTGTAGCCTGAATCTTAATATAACCATTGGAAGGTCATTATATTTGCATACTCCGTTCAGACGTAAGATCACGATTCAATTAGGACGAAGGAACGGTGGGATAACTGGACATGGGAAGTTCAGGCGTCTAAACTGTATAGAACGATACAAAACAAGAAGGAGCCCGAATCGAACCATGTTGCAGAAATTCGGTTTTACACAATATGAAAGTCAGGTGTATGAGGCCATATTTGCGCAGGATGCACCGCTTGATGCCACATCCATTGTTAATTACTCCAATGTACCCAAGGCCAAGATATACGAAGTGCTTAATCGGCTTATTGATAAGGGAACGGTCCTAACAACCATGCATGGGAAGAAAAAATTATACATGGCGGTTGATCTTCAGTCCATTATCCTCAAAATAAGGGCCGACTTTGAGAAGGATATTGAGGAATTAAAGACATATAAAATCAAACGTACATTTACAGATGAACATATCTGGACATTGAAGGATGCATCATCTATTGCATCGAATATAGAACAGCTTATTGACGAAGCGGATTCATCTATCCTTTTTCTGGCGTGGAACGAGCAAATGGAGAAATACCGGGAGCTTCTGGAGAGAAAAGAGGCTGAAGGTGTACATGTGGAGGTCCTGGCTGTAGGGGGATTGCAAACGTCTCTAACCCATAAGTATTCGTTAATCCCGATGCTGGAGGACAGTAAGCTTGAGCCCTCACAGCTAATCATTGTTGACCATGGCTATCTTTTGTTTGCAGGTATTGAGCATGACTCATGGAAGGCCATCAAGACAACGTCCAAACCCATTGTTAAAGCATTAACGGATTATTTCTATCATGACGTCGCGCTTACTCAAATTACCAAAAAATTCGGTGACCAGCTGCTTCAGGACGAAGAAATTGCACGTCTGCTGGCACGATTAATTTATTAAAACGATGGTTCCAAAGCTATTCTTTCTGAGAATAGCTTTTTTGTATTGAAATCTTCTCGCAGTTGGGTTACTATCGTAGTTGTAACTTTCGAGGAGGCTTCAAAAAAATGAATAAAAAAGTATATGTCCTGGCAATCGCGGCATTTGTAGTGGGTACCGTAGAACTCATTTTAGGCGGCATTCTGGACTTGATTGCAACAGATCTTCATCTGACTTTGGCAAAAGCCGGGTATTTAATTTCCATCTTCTCACTTGTCTATGCGCTATCTGCGCCTATTTTGTTAAATATGACGGCCAGATTCGAACGTAAAAAAGTATATATGTGCACTTTATTCGTTTTTCTAATCAGCAATCTGATCTCTGCATTTAGTGCCAACTTCTATATGCTTTTGGCAGGCAGAGCACTAGGGGCCGCAACGGGCTCATTGATTTTTGTTCTGTCACTGACGCTCGCAGCTCGTATTGTGGAACCTCAGTATAAAGGCCGTGCCGTGGGGATAATCACGATGGGAGGAAGTGCATCACTAATTTTGGGTGTACCGATTGGAATCTTCGTCGGTAACCTCGCGGGATGGCGTGAAGTGTTTATGTTGATCGCGATTTTGACTGCAGTGGTCATGGTTGCCATTGGCATTGCCATGGATCGTGTGCAGCCCATTCCGGCAGTATCCTTGAAGAAGCAGCTTGCTGCTCTGTGGAATCCGAAAATGCTGGCGATCCATGTTACAACATTACTTGTGCTCGCAGGTCATTTGACGTTATATGCGTATTTCACACCATTTCTCCAGGAAGCGCTGGGAGCCAGCTCAACGATGGTCACCTTTATTTATATGATGTTTGGTATCGCTGCTGTAGCAGGGGGCGGAATCGGCGGCATATTATCAGATCGTTTGCATCCGGCCAAAGCCATTGTCATTGTGCTGATTCCTTTTATCGTGAGCATGGCAGTTATTCCATTTAGTATCGGCTTGCCTTTGATTGCATTCTTGATCCTGCTAAGTATCTGGAGTGCGCTAAGCTGGACAGTTACTCCCGTACAGAATAGTCTGATTATCAGAACCTCACCGGCAACCGCAGAAACATTAATTAGTACCAATTCAGGGATTGCACATGCCGGTATTGCTCTGGGAACCTATATTGGCGGGGTGGTTATCGATCATTCGTCCATTATGTATACAGGATGGGTTGGTTCTGTTCTGATTTTGATGGGTCTGGTGTCAGCCGTTTATGCAATTAGTCGCAAGGAGCAAACTGTTCAGGCGGTTGGATAATACTTTAGTTTAAAAGTTGTCTATGCAAACTGCTCTACATTGTTTTACTTCAATAAACCTCTGCGATCCAATAATTTATTGGATCGCAGAGGTTTTTTAATAACAATAGGCATAATATCTCTGCATTCAATATGTAAAAGAACTTGATTTATTTAGGTTATCCCATATAATTATTATAGCTTTATAAAGTATCTTAATTTATTAGTTCAATCATTAATATAGACGAAAAGGGGAAACAATCATGAGCAATATCAAAACAAAATCGGAAAAACAAAAAATGATCGATGGTGAGCTGTACTTGGCTTCCGATCCCCAATTGTCTCAAGACAGGGAATATGCAAGAAGAATGACACGTATGTACAATCAGACCACAGAAACAGATGGCGAGCTCCGTACAAAGGTATTGAAAGAGTTGTTGGGTTCAACGGGTGAACACCTGAGCATGGAACCAAATATTCATTTTGACTATGGATACAACATTCATGTTGGAGAACATTTCTATACCAATTTTAACTGTACGATACTCGACGTATGTGAAGTACGTATTGGAGACAACTGTTTAATGGGACCTGACGTTCACATATATACCGCTACTCATCCCTTGAATCCGTTCGAACGGATAACAGGTGCAGAGTATGGAAAGCCAGTAACCATCGGAAATAATGTATGGATCGGAGGCAGGGCAGTCATTAATCCAGGAGTCACCATCGGGAACAATGTCGTTATTGCTTCCGGTGCCGTAGTCACAAAAGATATCCCGGATAACATGATTGTTGGTGGGAATCCTGCTAGAATTATTAGAGAGATAGAGCTTTAAATCATTCATTTTGGACAGAAGAGTTGGAGGCACAGGAATTCATGACAGAAAAAGAGAAATCACAACTGGGACTACTGTATAATGCGAATTATGACAAAGAATTGATTGATGAACGTTTGTACGCGAAGGGACTTTGTTACGAGTATAATCAGCTTCATCCAGGTAAGATCACCGAGAGAGAAGCGTTGCTTAAAAAGCTGCTTGGAAAAACGACGGATCGTTTCCTGATCGAGCAGCCTTTTGTATGTGATTACGGCTATAACATTGAAATTGGTGAGAACTTCTATAGCAATCATAATATGGTTATGCTGGATGGAGCCAAAATTAGTTTTGGAGACAACGTTTTTGTTGCTCCAAACTGTGGATTCTACACTGCCGGTCATCCTTATGATGTGGAACAACGTAACGAAGGTCTTGAAATTGTAGGTGCCATCACAGTGGGCAATAATGTTTGGATCGGTGGCGGTGTAACTGTTCTTGCGGGTGTGACTATTGGAGATAATACAATTATCGGGGCAGGAAGTGTAGTCACCAGAGACATTCCTTCTGATGTAATCGCTGCGGGTAATCCATGCAGAGTTATTCGCAAAATAACGGAAGCAGACAAAACGAAATATAGAAGAAGCTAATCACCAAGTGTATAGCAACCCTCAGAATACCCGATGTTTTTCATCGGGTGTTTTTAAACCCTTTGGAGATATTGTATAGTTACTACATTGGAGAAGAAACTACGGAGTAGGGGTGCTTATGAAAATAGCGAACGCGTATCTGATGAAAGAAATTAATATAAACCATGTACGCCAGGTTATGAAACGGGTGGAAACAGCAACCAAGCCACAACTGGCCTCCTTGACCAAGCTCAGTGTAGTAACCGTCAATTCACTGGTAAAAGAGTTATGTGATCTGGGTGAATTGTTTGAGGACGAGACAGTGCCTTCCAACGGGGGCAGACCTGCATTAACTTATCGATATAATTACGATTTCAGCTTGGCTTTGGTCATGTATATCAACGAAAAGCAGGGGCAGGATCTGATTACGGCCACCGTCATTAACCTAGAGGATCACATGGTGTTCAGAGAAGAATATACGATGCCCACGTTTGATCAGAAACAGTTCTATGAGATCATAGGGAACGTGCTGACTCAGCATGCTTCCATTAAAGTGATCGGTATCGGTATTCCTGGGCAAACCGTGAATGGGGAAATTACAGTGAGCAGTCACCAGCAGCTGAAAGGTATACGTATGATTGAAGATCTTGAAGCGCAGTTTGGATTACCAGTCATGGTGGAAAATGATGTGAATGCTGCAATTAGCGGATACTGCGCAAAGCAAGAGTTAGACGAAGAACATTGTGTCATCGGAATCTATTTTCCAACCCATTACCCGCCAGGCATGGGTATTTATCTGGATGGTAAAGTGATCAAAGGTAAACTTGGCATGGCGGGGGAAGTGAAATACCTTCCTATGGGGGTTGATTGGTATAGCTTAGTGGAAAAGGAACTGTTTATTGAAACGGTATGCAAAATGATTCAAACGGTAAATGCGATTCTTGCACCAGATAAAGTTGTAATTTACCAAAATATGATTGATAAAGATTCAGTTGTTCAAGCATGGCAGATGAATCAAGCGGAGCTCTCAATGCCATCTTATCCTGACGTCATTCTGATCGATTCTTTCCGGGATGATTTTGAAGCAGGGATGCGATGGTTAACGTTGAAAGCGTTGGAACCGGCCCTTGTCCAATTTAATTGATTACTGGAACTCACTATATGAATAAAAATCCCCCAGCAGAAAACAGTGCAACATTACATCGTATACCAATGCATGTCCTTGTTTTCTGCTGGGGAAGAGCAGGAATGCACCTGCTACAGGTGTATCCATTCCTTAACGTTTCAGGCTTTGGCCGTTACTGCCGATGACATCTTTGTACCAGTGGAACGACTTTTTGCGATACCGATCGAGTGTTCCTGAACCATCGTCATGGCGATCAACATAGATGTAACCATAACGCTTCTTCAATTGTGCTGACGAAGCACTGACCACATCAATACATCCCCAAGACGTATATCCCATAACTTCAACGCCGTCTTCAATAGCTTCCGCGACTTGAACAAGATGATCATTCAAATACTGAATGCGATAGTTATCTTCAACAGTCTTTTCACCATCAGGTCCGGTAATAAGCTCGTCCACAGCGCCCAGTCCGTTTTCCACAATAAAGAGTGGTTTCTGATAACGGTCATAGAACATGTTGAGCACATAGCGCAGTCCTTGCGGATCGATCTGCCATCCCCACTCACTTGCAGGCAAGTAAGGGTTAGGTATACCGCCAAGCAGGTTACCTTCGCCCGCAACTTGTTTATCCGGATCAGACGTTTGGCAGATACTCATGTAATAGCTGAAAGAAATGAAGTCGACAGTATGGAGCAGCATGTCTTCGTCACCATCTTCCATCTGAATCTGGATTCCATTTTCCCGGAAGAAACGTTTCATGTATCCTGGATAGCGGCCTCTCACATGCACATCTCCGAAGAAATAATTGCTATGTTCGAATTCCATCACTTTAATCATGTCATCGGGATTCGGTGTTAGCGGATAGGTCGGCATACTGAGCATCATACAACCAATCTGCGCACCTGGAATGATCTCATGACAGAGTTTCACAGCAGAAGCGCTGGCTACAAATTCATGGTGTATCGCCTGATAAAGATCCTGTTTGCTCAATTTCTCTTTTGGTGTGTAGATGCCACCACTCATAAAAGGTGCTTCCAGAATCGAATTGATTTCGTTGAACGTGAGCCAGTACTTCACTTTATTTTGATAGCGTTTGAACACGGTAGTCACATAACGCTCATAGAATCCAATCATCTTCCGATTGACCCAGCCATCATATTCCTTGGAGAGATGCAGAGGTGTCTCGTAGTGTGAAAGAGTGACCAGTGGTTCGATCCCGTATTTAAGACACTCGTCAAAGAGATCATCATAGAATTGAAGACCTTCTTCATTGGGTTCCAGTTCATCTCCCTTAGGGAAGATACGTGACCAGGCGATGGAAGTACGGAACACCTTGAATCCCATCTCGGCGAATAACTTGACGTCCTCTTTATAACGATGATACAGGTCTATCCCGATCAGTTTCATGTTATCTTCAGTCGGTTCTTCCGTAATGGGACCCATGATACCTTTGGGAGCTACATCCTGAGTGGACAAACCTTTGCCACCTAGATTATATGCGCCTTCGGCCTGGTTGGCGGCAATGGCACCACCCCACAGGAAGTTTTCGGGGAATTGAAATGATGGATGTTGAGATTGACTCATGGGTATCGCTCCAATCGTTATGAATTCGTTGTGGATGTTACATACAGCAGCACTGCATAAAAAAAGCTTAAACGTTGGAACGGGTTACACGTCAAGTTTTACTTTTTATTTATTTTGAGGCAAACTGTAAATCATTATAGATAGTCAGCAAGAAAGGAGACTTCATGTGTCCAAGTTCGATGAAATTATGAAGCAGTCCGGCTACTCGAAGGCCACGGTGTCCAGAGTAATTAATCATTCACGACATGTGAGCGACGAGGCTCGCCAGAAAATAACGGAAATCATGAAACAGCTAAACTATATACCGAATCGAAATGCCGTTTCGTTATCCACCGGACAGACCAAGCAGATTGGGATTGTCACATCCGCAACCAACGAGATTATTCTTACGTTCATGAATCAATTCATTGATACCGCGATGGATTATGGATTTCAGACCCTGATCTATACTTCGCGTGGAGATAAGGAAATTGAATTGCAGGCGTTCGAGGATCTGCGGAGTAAACGGGTGGATGGACTGGTGATTATGACCTGTGTCAATCATCCCGACAAACTGAAAGCCTATTGCGAGTATGGTCCGATTGTATCCTGGCAGAGGATGGGGAATGACGAAATTCCGTCAGTGGCT
The DNA here is from genome assembly GCF_042796655.1 of Paenibacillus sp. NPDC057886. Classification (NCBI taxonomy): domain Bacteria; kingdom Bacillati; phylum Bacillota; class Bacilli; order Caryophanales; family Paenibacillaceae; genus Paenibacillus; species Paenibacillus sp. NPDC057886. Next base: position 1,050,900 of record NZ_JBHVMZ010000001.1, read on the forward strand.
ATGGATCAGGCACAAGGCTACAGGCTGGCTCTAGAGCATCTGGTGTCCAAAGGCTATACATGCATTGCGAATGCCTTTGGCAGAGCAGAAAGTCTGAATACCCAGAGCCGGCGGGAAGCCTATGAATCCTTTATGGCAGATAAGGGTCTGCCTGTATTGCGTGAAGCCTATCAATATTCGGTATTCAGCTCATCTGATGGAGAAGAAGCGATGCGAAGAATGGCAAGTGGGCCAGAACTTCCTCAAGCGGTGTTATGTTCGAATGATTATGCAGCAATCGGGATTTGGTCCGAAGCACGCAAACAGAATATACAGATTCCTGAACAACTCGCCATTGTTGGCTTCGATGATATTGAGCTGTCCCGTGTTCTTGGAATAACCACCATACATAATCCGATTGCAGAACAGGCTACACAGGCCTTTCATCGATTATGGGCTGTCCTTGGCAAGCAGGAGCTACAGCCTCAGCAACTGGAATTTCAACTGATAGAACGTGCAACTACCTAAATTTTTTTGGAGGGAAACACACATCATTGCCTATGAATTTTTACAACAGATAGAGAACGGAAGCATAACAAAGGAGGGATAGCTATGGCACGTGTTTTATTTATTAACGGTGGATCAGAAGGACATGTCAATCCAACCATTGGCGTTGTGCAGGAGCTTATTTCACGCGGGGAAGAGGTCGTGTACTTCACTATAGAAGCGTATCGGGAACGAATGGTGAAGACGGGTGCTATAGTCCGAACCTTTGACGATCAAAAATTCATTAAAGCCTTTGTCTCAGGTGGCAGAGATTATTTGCTTGAACGTGTCAACGGTCTTTTGCTTACGGCAGATATCGTCATTCCGAGCGTGCTTGAACAGATCAAGGGTGAACATTTTGACTACATCATCCATGATTCCATGTTTGGCTGCGGACGCTTGCTTGCACAAATTCTGAATCTTCCTGCAATTAATTCGTGTACTTCTTTTGCACAGACCGAAGAATCATTCAATCATTTGATGCAACAATTTTTCTTAAATGTTCCTGCCGAAATCGTCCAACCTATAAACGATACATTCCATAGTCTGACGACAAGGTTACAGGAAAAATATAATGTAGAGATTCCTTCTCCCTACGAGGTATTTTGCAATCCCGCGCCGCTTACCATCGTCTATACTACAAGGGAATTCCAGCCAAATGGAGAAGTATTCGACCACACGTACCAATTTGTAGGACCGTCCATCTTTTCGCGATTAACGCATGAAGACTTTGACCTGGCAGCAATTAAAGGGAAAACACTTATTTACATTTCACTGGGTACGATTTTTAACCAAGCTCTTGATTTCTATAAGCTTTGCTTGGAAGCATTGGGGAATACCGATTATACAATTGTCATGTCTGTTGGGAATAGAACACAAATTACGGATCTGGGAGCAATTCCAGGAAATTTCATCGTTAAACGTTATGTTCCACAAATGGATGTATTGCAGTCCGCTAAATTATTTATCACACACGGCGGGATGAACAGTACCAATGAAGGTTTTTATTTCGGGGTTCCCTTAATTATACTCCCTCAAAGCGCGGACCAGCCGATCATCGCTGAACAGGTTGTCAGCAGGGGAGCCGGCATTAGCTTACAAATGCAAACCTTGACTGCCAATCAGCTGCGTAAAGCTGTGGATCATGTGTTAGACGCTCCCTCTTTCGAGAAAGCTGTTGCGAATATGAGGGAATCCTTTCGAAAATCAGGCGGGTATCATTACGCTGTTGATGCGATTTTCGAATTTAAGACTCAACATCTCACTCACGGATAGTTCAGTCATTAATTATTCAAAATTGAAGCATTTCCGGACCAGAACTATGCGGTATACTGAACAAGAAGTTTCAAGAGAAGCTGCATAATTACGGACTTATGTGGCTTCAAGTTGAAACATCTTGTAACAAGTTACATATTTCACAAACTAGCCGCTGGAAAGGTGAGATTGAACAGGATGAAGACAGTGACAGGTCGATTCAAAATTGCAGGCATATGGGAAGGTGTATCATTACTGCTGTTGATTTTTATAGCCATGCCGTTAAAATATTTTGCCGATATGTCTTCCCCGGTAACGATTATGGGCATGATTCACGGTATTCTTTTTCCGTTATATCTGATTGCGCTTGTGCATTTGGCAGTTGTGAAAAAATGGAAAGCTTCACGCTGGTTCATGGGAGTGGTAGCAGGCTTATTGCCTTTTGGAACATTTGTATTTGAATCCTATCTTCGCAAGAGAGACTGGAAGTAAGAATTGTCGAAAAGAACATGACAATGACAGCAGGCGATCAACTCCGGATGTTATCCGAACTGGTCGCCTGCTGTTTTCTGTGCACATTCTTTTTTTTGGAAAGAGTGCGAACGCTTATTTTACGGTGCCTGTTTGACGATCCGATAGCAGGCTGACGCCAATATCACCAGAGGCATCAGATACAGGTGCATACGTGGAGAAGGAAATTACAGCAATCAGGGCAGTTAGCAGAAAAAGAAATGATTTTTTCATACAATAACCTCTTTTCATATGGGATGATCTTCCAACTATATTTTAATGCAGATAGGCTGTATTTGAAAAGAAAATGTTTAGGCGAGCGCGAAATTTGTACAGTTAGACATTCATGATAAACTATAGTCTAAACTACAATCGCCAACTGACTGAAAGGGATGACCCTACACAATGATTATGTTGGTGGAGCAGAAGGAATACGTTCGAGCCGATATTTTTCAGCCTCAACCACAGTGACGGTAATCTTGAAAATAATTAAAAGAAAAAGTGTTGTATTGAAAACGGTTTTATGCTAATTTAAAATATATAAAAACGTTTTTATAGCAAAGGACCAAAAAAATTATGGGAAAGATTACGATTAAAGATGTTGCAAGGGAAGCCGGGGTATCCATTTCTACGGTTTCCAACGCCTTGAACGGCGTAGATGTCTTGAATCCGGAGACCAAATCGCATGTCCTGAAGGTGGCAGAGCGTTTAAACTACGTTCCCAACCTGAACGGCAAGCTGCTGAAATCCGGGCAAACCAAGATGCTGGGCTTTTTCACCACAAGTGTGTCGGGTCCGTATTTCTATAAACTGGTTGAATCCATGTCTCGAGAATGCGATCGTCTGGGTTACGGGCTGAATGTGTTTGTGACCAAGGATAAGCAGGTCATTATGAGTAATATTCTGGGACGGCGTGTGGATGGTGTCATCATCTACGAAGAACTACGGATTGATGAGCAGGATATAATCGCTATGGAGAAAGACAAGATCAAGGCTGTATTTCTGGATCGGGTCTATCAGAGCGATACGATGGGGAGCGTCATTTTTGACTCCTATGTGGCGGGTTACGAAGCGACCAAGTATTTAATTGGACTGGGACACAAGAAAATTGCCTACATTTCCGGCGTGGACACCATGTTTGACAGTAATCAGCGTAGAGATGGTTATCTGGCTGCATTGCGTGAGTACCAGCTTCCGCTGGATGATGATTACATCTTACAGGGATATTTTGAGGAAGAGGGCACCTACAGTGCAGTAAAATCTTTTCTTCATCTGCATCCTGCCAAGCTGCCTGATGCTTTTCTTGCAGGAAATGATGTGAGCGCAATTGGCTGCATCCATGCCCTGAAGTCTCATGGCTTTGAGGTTCCTCAGGATGTAAGTGTAGTAGGTTTCGATGATATTGATATTGCCCAATATTTTTCCCCACCATTAAGTACCGTAAGAAACCAGATTGCAAGGCAGGGCATCCTGGCGATCAATCATTTGGTTCGCATGATCAAGAAGAAGGAACATGGGGTTTCACAGAAACTGGCGGGTGAACTTATCATACGGGGTTCAAGTCATGTGAAGATGGACCGGAGTGATTTTTTAACATAACTGATTCAATCATTTCCGGTTTTTTTTAAATTATTGATTTGAGACTAGGGGGTTTTTTTGCCGGAAAATAAAAACGTTTTTATGAAGAGATGCTTAAGTTGGAGGGGAGCAAAAGAGCGTGAGTAAATTAGCCGTAGAGACATCGTCAACCGGTAAAAAGCCTGTAAGACCGGGGGGAAGGAAGCCAATCGGACAAAGAGTGAAAGAGTTCGTCATCGATTATCGAAGACAATGGGAAATTCAATCGATGATTATACCCGGCATCATTTTTATGATTATTTTTTGTTACATTCCAATATACGGATTGACGATTGCATTCAAAAATTACACCGTCATTGATACGCTTTCTAGCGCACCGTGGGTCGGTCTGGAAAATTTCAGAATCATTATGTCAGACAAATACTTCTGGGATGCCGTAGTGAATACGCTGGGGATTAGCTTTTTGAAATTGGGTATTGGGTTCGTCATTCCGATTATCCTGGCAATCATGATTTATGAATTAAACAGCGGCCGTTTCAAAAAGTTTGTGCAAACGGTTTCATATCTGCCTCACTTTCTGTCCTGGATTGTACTGGGCGGCATGCTTATCACCTGGTTTTCAACAACGGGTTTGTTTAATCAGCTGCTGCTTAGCTTGGGACTGATCTCTCAACCGCAAAACATTTTGCTGGATGCAGGCAAGTATTGGTGGATTGCAGTATTATCCGATATTTGGAAAGAGGCCGGCTGGGGAACGATTCTGTATTTGGCGATTATGTCCAAGATTGATCCTACGTATTACGAGGCAGCCAAAATTGATGGTGCAAGCCGTCTCAGACAAATTTGGAATATCACATTACCCAACATGAAGTCGATCATTAGCCTTAATCTGATTCTTACTGTAAGCGGTTTACTTGGTTCCAATCTGGACCAGACGCTCGTTCTGATGAACTCGCAAAACCGTGACAAGGCAGAAGTTATCAATTCGTATGTATATCGTATGGGGATGTCACAGGGTGACTTTTCGTATGCTACCGCGGTTGGTCTGGGCGTCTCGATCGTGTCCGTTATTCTGTTGGTCACCGCGAACAAAATTACAAGCAAATTAAACGATAATCAATCTGTGCTGTAGAAGGAGGCATCCCGTGTGAATGGAAAGGTGGCTAAAGAAGATCTCGATAGTCGGATCTTTGATACCTTAAATATTATTTTACTCGCTATTTGTACTGTCATTATTGTGGTTCCGCTCTGGAATGTCATTATCTCTTCTTTTAGCTCGGGGAAGGCTTTGGCGGAAGGCGGGTTCATCTTCTGGTCACCGGAGTTCTCGCTGGAGAATTATAGAGCTGTGTTCAACGATTCAAGCATCTGGCAAGCGTTCTTCATCTCCGTATCCAAAACAACAATCGGAGTCGTTACACATGTGTTCTTCTGTGCTATGGTCGGTTACGGTCTGAGCAAAAAGTACATACGTGGCCGTAAGCTGTACGTAGCCATGGGGGTTATCACGATGTTCTTCTCTGGCGGAATGATCCCAACGTACTTATTGATCAAATCACTTGGCCTGCTCAACAGCTTCTGGGTGTACATTATTCCGGCATTGTTCAGCTTCTATGATGTCGTCATCCTGATGAATTTCTTCCGGAATGTACCGGATTCCCTGGAGGAGTCAGCTAAAATCGATGGTGCAGGGGATTGGCATATTTTCCTGAAAATCTTCATCCCGCTGTCCATGCCAGCGATGGCAACCATTGCATTGTTCAATGGGGTTGGGCAATGGAATGACTTTATGACAACCAAGTTGTACATTACCGATCAGTCGCTGTATCCATTGCAGATGATGCTGTATGAGATTATTGTTCAGTCCCAAACGCAGTCGATGCAAAATATCGGCGGTTCAGCAGTCATCGAAACAACAACTAAAGGGGTGCAACTGGCTACGATTGTTATTACTACACTGCCGATCATACTGATCTATCCTATCCTTCAAAGATACTTTATCTCGGGTATGATGCTGGGAGCAGTCAAGGAGTAAGGGTAAGAGGAATCTAAGCTTGTTCGAAAGTTCGCTCTATTCAATATTTCTCACCTAACTATAAGGAGGAAACAATATGTTCAAGATGAATAAGGCAGCAGGCAAAAAAGGAGTTAAGCTGTGCGCGGCATTGCTGACAGCGGTGATTATGATTACAGGCTGTAGTAGTGGATCAGGGGGTTCGAGCGAAGGCAACTGGGTTTCCATTGAAGATCGCTATACAGTCGATCCGGAAAAACCAGCTTGGCAGCTGGATAAAAAGGAAGAAGCAACAGACCTAACTTGGTATGTTAATGCCGACTGGTGGAACACGGATTTCGGCAAAGACATTGTAACCAAGAAGATTAAGGAAGATCTGAACATCAATATCAAATTCATTACAGGTGATGACACGAAGTTGAATACGTTCTTTGCCGGTGGAGATATGCCTGACATGCTGACCGTGTTTGATTCCAACTCTCCGGTGGTGCAAAAAGCCGAAACTTGGGCTATGCCGCTGAACGATCTTGCGGAGAAATATGATCCATACTTCAACAAAGTCGCGGCTGCCGATACTCTGAACTGGTTCCAGCTAGCTGATGGCAAGACGTATGGCTATCCAAACTACTCCAATACGCAAGCGGATTATGATAGTGGCAACATCCCGGCCAAAACGGCATTTATCATCCGTAAAGATGTGTACGAAGCTTTGGGAAGTCCTGTCATGGGAACGCCAGAGGAATTCGAAAGTGTGATGAAACAGATCAAGGAAAAGTTCCCAACGCTGATTCCATTTGGTTTTAACTCGATCGGTGAAGGAACAGGTTCACTCGGAGACACGCTGCAAGACTTCATTGGCGTGCCGCTTGAAACTGAAAATGGAGAATTCTATGATCGCAATCAGGATGAAGATTATCTTACATGGCTGAAGACTTTAAATAAGGTATACAGAGACGGAAATATCAGTGATGACAGCTTTGCTGATGATGGTACAGCCTTTGAGGAAAAAGTGAAATCCGGAAAATATGCAACGATGCTGCTGGATGGTACTCCTCAACAGGGAGGAAATCTGCAAATTTATCTGAGTGCCAATGAAGGCAAAGAGTATGTTGCCATTGATGGACCACAAAGCACCAAGGGGAATGCACCGACACTCAATCAATCCGGTATTACAGGCTGGATGATCAACTTCATCTCCAAGGATGCCAAAGATCCGGCCAAAGCGATTCAAATCTTTACGTATCTGCTTAGTGAAGAAGGTCAGCTTCTGATGAACTATGGTATTGAAGGCGAGACGTATAAAAAGAATGCGGATGGTACGGTTGAGCTGCTGCCAGCAGTGAAAGACCTGCAGCTGCATAATGCGGACAAATTCAAGAAGGAATACCGGATGGGTGAATTCATGTTCTTTGGCCATGACCGTCACAAAGCACTGAGTGCGGATGCTTTCCCGGAAGCCATTAAACAAATGCAAGAGTGGGGCAAAGGAAAACTGAAACCACACTTCATTCTGGAGAATATTAGTCCGAATCAAGGAACACCTGAAGCACGTGCGTTGTCGGCGATCAACGCCAAGTGGAACTCAACACTGGTAAGCATGGTACGTGCCAAAGATGATGCCTCTTTTGACAATGCGCTCGCCGCTTACAAGTCATTTTTAGGTGGAAACCGTTGGGATGACATCGTGAAGGTACGCAGTGAGAAAATGAAACAGAATAAAGAGAAATTGGGTATCCAATAAGAGGAATGTGGAGGGAAATCATATGACGAAATTCAAAATGTACAAATCTACGGGAGAAGATGCATTGTTTGTATCCGTATCCCAGGATCAATTAAAACCGCAGGACTCCGGTACGGAGACAACAACAATCCTTCTGGATGATCAGCAAACGTATCAGGAGATGGACGGTTTTGGGGCTTCTTTTACCGATTCATCTGCCTATCTGATCAACCAGATATTAAACGAAGAGCAGAGAGCTGAAGTCATGACCCGGTTGTTCCATCCCGAAGAAGGTATCGGATTGTCGGTCATTCGTAATCCGATGGGAGCTTCAGATTACGCGAGAACGGTATATAGCTACAATGATCTTCCAGAAAATCAAACGGACCCGGAATGTTCCGGGTTCAGCATCGCACATGATGAAGCGGATGTTATTCCTTTGACTCAGAAGGCTCTGGAGCTGAATCCTGAACTGAAGCTGTTCGCTTCACCTTGGAGCGCCCCGGGCTGGATGAAAACAAGCGGCTCCATGATTACAGGTCAGTTAAAGAATGAGTGGTATCCGGCATATGCGAACTACTTTGTGAAGTATATCCAAGCCTACGCATCCCATGGATTGCCTATCCATGCAGTAACACCACAGAATGAGGCACTTTATGAACCAGGTCATTATCCCGGCATGTTGATGCCAGCCGAAGCACAAGCCGACTTTATCAAAAATCATCTCAAACCGGCTTTGGTCAGAAATGACATTCAATCCAAAATCCTCTGTTATGATCACAACTGGGATCGTCCGGATTATCCCCTGACCGTGCTTGAAGAGGCGGCAGAAGAGGTGGATGGAGTCGCTTGGCACTGGTATGGAGGCGAAGCCTCAGCACAAACCAAGGTGTATGAAGCCTTTGCCGGGAAAGAGGTACATTTCACCGAAGGATCAGGAGGAGAATGGATTCCACCATTCGAACAGGCCTTCTCCAATGTGATCAGAACAGGGATTGAGATTCTTCGCAATTACAGCAAATCTTTTGTGCTCTGGAATATGGCACTGGATGAGAACAACGGCCCTACTGTTCCTGGCTTCGGGAAAAGTACGTGTCGCGGCATTGTGAAGGTCAACCAGCAAACGAAAGAGCTTACTTACACACTGGACTATTATGCTCTGGCTCATTTCAGTGCATTGATTCGTCCCCAAGCGGTACGCATTGACTCTTCCTCCAATGAGGCATCCATTCGATCCGTAGCCTTCAAAAATACGGACGGTTCGATTGCTGTCGTGCTTTTCAATGACGGAGAAGAGACAGGAAATGTACAGGTTCAGCTAAGAGAAGAAGAACTGTTAAGTTTCCAACTCGAATCCAAAAGTGCCTTGTCCATTTTGATTAACCAAGAGTAATGCAGTGTTCTCCCATGCTCGGGGGAAGTAGACCTAACAGGCTGTTTAGATAGTGAATTGTATTGAAAGAAGAGGCGATACTGAGAGATTTATCTCTGAGTATCGCCTTTTTATATTGCGTCCAGAGGCCTATACCCCTTGATCGCTAGATTTGGTGTTCCTCATACGGTGATTTGTTTGCGGTACTCCGTTGGATTCAGACCTGTATGCTTTTTAAATTGCCTTGAGAAATAATATAAGTCACTATACCCGAGGTGCTCGGCAATTGCAGTAACTGTTTTTGGCGTACAGGTCAGAAGTTCTTTCGCCTTATCCATTTTTTTGCTTGTAATATAGTGGATGGGTGGAACGCCGATTTGCTGTTTGAAGAAACGAATAAAATAATTGGGATGCATGTAGGCAATCTGAGCCAGATCCCGGACAGAAATATTTTCTTCAATGTTGGAATCGATATAGGCTAGTATTGCAGATATTTTCTCCATAACAGGCACATTTATATAACTAATCTGTTCCTGATCCAGATGCATAATATAGTGGGACAACAGTTCAATTAATTTGCTTTTTGCCATCATATGCGCATAGACTTCACCGGATCGGGCGTAGTCAAGGATGCTGTTGAATATTTCCTGTATCAGCTCGGGCCGATCCGATGAACAGAAGTGGGGAAAATTCAGAATTTGAAATAGGTTGATGCCTCCGACCTTCGCACTGAAATGACACCAGTATTTGAGAAAAGGACGATCACTGATGGCCGAGTAAGACTGCGTGACCCCCTCAGGCATTAAAAAAAGCTGTCCCGGTGCAGGATAATACTCCTGATCGCCGATCTTGAGCCAGCCCTCTCCTTCGCAGATCAAATAAAATTTGCTGTAATCGGGCGTGTAATCGAGGTCCCGCCAATCCGTATCGCAGCGATTGTAGTTGACCATGAACAAATCAACCTGCAGATTGGATAAGTGGTTCGTGAGAAGCGTCTTATGATTCATTATCCTCAACTCCTTACAAAGGTTATTATTGTCCATCCCAAAGTTAACGTTCTGCATGTCTATCCGCGGATCATGCCACTACAATACAAGTGGATATGATAACGGAAGGAATGAGAATGATCATGGATAAAAATGAATATTTGCAACAGATCGAAAAGACCGTTGCCGAAGGAAAGTATAAGGACAACTGGAATTCACTTAGCGCATTCGAGGTTCCCAAGTGGTACCAGAACGCCAAGTTCGGTATTTTCATTCATTGGGGCCTTTACTCGATCCCTGCTTATGATAGTGAGTGGTATTCACGAAATATGTATATTGAGGGCTCCAAAGCTTATGAACATCACCTTAGCGTTTATGGTCATCCGAAGGATTTTGGCTATAAAGATTTTATTCCGATGTTCCTTGCAGAGAAGTTCGACGCAGATGAGTGGGCCGTGCTTTTTAAAAAGGCAGGAGCCCGTTATGTGATGCCTGTAGCCGAACACCATGATGGTTTTCAAATGTACAAAAGCTCCATCTCTCACTATAACACAGTTGAAATGGGACCCAAACGGGATCTGCTGGGTGAGATGAAGGTCGCGTATGAGAAGCAGGGACTTACCTTGTGTGTCTCGTCACATCGAGCTGAACATTGGTTTTTCATGTCTCATGGAAAAAGCTTCGATTCAGATGTCAAGGAGCCGCTCAGACGCGGTGATTTCTACTGGCCTGCCATGCCGGAACCGGATCATCAGGACTTATACGGCTCCCCTCCAACGGATGAATATTTGGAAGATTGGCTGATTCGTTGCTGTGAACTGGTGGATCAATACCAGCCGAGCGTTTTTTATTTTGACTGGTGGATCCAGACGGCAGCGTTCAAACCTTACTTGAAAAAGTTCGGCGCCTACTACTATAACAAAGGTGAAGAGTGGGGCATTCCGGTAGCGATCAACTATAAACATGATGCTTTTATACTCGGTTGTGCCGTCCCCGATGTGGAGCGCGGACAATTCGCCGATCTGAAACCGTATTTCTGGCAAACCGATACGGCTGTCGCCAAAAATTCCTGGTGTTATACAGAAAACAACAACTATAAAACAGCGGATGAGATCATCAGGGACCTCGTTGACATTGTGAGCAAAAATGGCAGCCTGCTGCTGAATGTTGGACCAAAAGCAGATGGCAGCATCCCGGATGAAGACAGGGATATTTTGCTTGCCATAGGTCAATGGCTGGAAGTGAATGGCGAGGCGATCTATGACACAACGTTCTGGCGGACGTATGGAGAAGGGCCGACCAAGGTGAAGGAAGGACAGTTTACAGATGGCGAAACCAAGATCTTTACAAGTGAGGACATCCGTTTCACCGTAAAAGAAAGCTGCCTCTATGCCACGGTTTTGGCCTACCCGGAGAACGGAGTCGTTCATATCCGATCACTGAAGGAGAATTCTCATCATTTTCATGGACTGATCAGGGACATTCAGGTATTGGGCTTCGAAGAAGAACCGGAATGGAGCAGAACGGAAGAGTCCTTGACGATAACGACAAGGAACGTGCATAGCGGCTCACCCGTCGTATTTAAATTAGAACTGGATTAAGAGATCAAAGGGCTATAACCAACAGTTACATTTACTGGTTATAGTCCTGTTTTTTTGTGCTATTCTGCAATGGATTATACTCGTTTTCTGGTTGAAGAAGGGCGACGGAGCGTTCTTCGTTTTTTGGACAAACGATGTACCTTAGCCATACGCTGCCGCTTCGATAAGCGCTGCCGCAAATGACGAGGCCGTCTTTTTTCTACAGGTTTGAGTGGTGATGTCATTTGTACTGGTGGCAGTTCGCAGTATTCATTGGGTATGTCCTTCAGTGCTTTATAGTTTATTGGTACAATGCCCAGCACCTGTATTGTTCGGGGAACTTCCTGATCAACAAACACTGCAAGCTCATGCTCCCGGATATCCAGCCAGTTGGAAATTTCACGCAGAGGTTCATCGACATATCCCGGATGACATACAATCTCGGTAATGCCATCTGGGAGCTTGGTTAAATGTTGAAGCAGCCGCTGCAAGCCCTTATGATCTCCGTAAGTATCCAGCAGGATCATATCCGTCATCCAGGGGACTGGTATATCAAGGCTTGAATGCTGGACCTGTGATTTCCGAAGTGGGGTGTTTTCCCGGACGGCTTTCTCCGCCATGATTTGAAATATTATGGGATCGTTTTGATGCAGCAACTGATGGGAATCGAGATGTGTAGGAGAAAGTGACGCTTGAACCAAAACGTTCCATTGAGCATCGAGTTCTTTTGCAATATCAGCGATGTCTCGCATCAATCCAATCTGGCCTTGATGAAAAGAACCGTCAGGCTTCACCAAAGAAGGCACGATGGCCGGATCGGTCACGGGTCTCCCGTAAGTCAGGTTGAAATGCAAACCGATTCCGAGGTCTGGCAATGACTGGGCTAAGCTCAATGCATGATCAAAGCCCGGCATATTCACCATCATCGAAGTACTGGTAATTCCACCAGCCTGATATGCTTGAATAATTCCCAGATTAACGCCGGGCGAAAGCCCAAAATCGTCCGCATTAATAATCACTTGCTTGCTCATGCCGCAGATCTCCTTCCTTACGTTGAGAACGAATCTTTTGCCATGTCCCCAATATATTAAAGTCCACAAGGTATGGACCGTTCATTCGCACAGGCCTGTTAAAATACTTCAAATGCTGTCTTGTCCATTGTATATCCTGTTCGTTGGTAGAAATAATCGACTTGCAGGCAGAATACATTTAATGTAAACGTTGTTACGGATTGAGAAAAAATAGGGTATCTCCGTTCAGATCAGTCCGTTAATATGGGGAGGGAAAAGATTGTTAAAAAAAAGAAAAATCGTAAGTATGCTGGTGCTGTTCAGTTTCCTAATCGCTTTACTGCCAGGCACGACGACAAACGCAGCGACCAATTGGAATCTGGTGTGGAGTGATGAATTCAATGGAAGTTCTCTGAATACGTCGAATTGGTCTGCAGAGATTGGTACCGGCAGCAGCGGATGGGGAAATAATGAATTGCAGTATTATACGAATCGCACCGAGAACCTGCAAGTTACAGGTGGCAATCTGGTCATCACTGCACGCAAAGAAAATTACAATGGCAGCAATTATACCTCGGCGCGAATCAAAACCCAAGGCTTGAAAGATTTTACTTATGGAAAAGTTGAAGCACGTATCAAGCTGCCGTCCGGTCAAGGGCTTTGGCCTGCTTTTTGGATGCTGGGAAGCAACATTAATTCCGTCGGTTGGCCCAAAAGCGGAGAGATCGACATTATGGAGCGGGTCAACAACAATGCTTATGTAAACGGTACCGTACACTGGGATGCTAACGGGCATGCCGATTATGGAAAGATATCGGAAAATCTTGATTTTTCCCAATTTCATGTATACAGCATCGAATGGGATTCCAAATATATAAGATGGTTTGTGGATGGTAAACAATTCAATGAGTTTTACATCGAAAATGGAACAGGGAATACCGAGGAGTTTCAGCGTCCATTTTTCCTCCTGTTAAATATGGCTGTAGGTGGGAATTGGCCTGGTAGCCCTAATAATGCGACCCCTTTCCCGTCACAAATGCTTGTGGATTATGTGCGGGTATATCAAGCAGCGAGTACACCGAATATTGTCAGCGGTGGCCTCTATACAATCGGTTCCAAAGCAAGTGGTAAAGTGTTGGATATTGTGGATGTATCTACGGCAAGCGGAGCCAAAGTACAACAATGGACCAACTACAGTGCGAGCAACCAAACATTCAGGGTAGACAGCACAGGGGATGGTTTCTATAAACTCACGGCTGTTCACAGCGGAAAAGTTCTGGATGTGCCTAACTCAACCGCATCACCCGGCGTGCAGCTCCAGCAATGGGACGATAACGGCTCTAACGCCCAAAGGTGGAGCATCCAGGATGCGGGCAACGGTTACTATAAAATCATTTCCAAGGTGAATGGATTGGCAGTAGATGTTTCGAGCTCTTCAACGGCGGATGGGGCTGCAATCCAGCAATGGAATGATAACGGTACGGATGCACAAAGATGGTCGTTTAATAAATTGAATTAATTCATTGACGATACTTTGTAGGGGGGGCTATCACGAAATTCCTTCTTGATAATTGGATAAGGATTCATCAACAAAGTTTTAAAATGCTCAAAAAGGAGACATCTGATCAGATGTCTCCTTTTTGGAGTTTGCCATAAATAATCAGAACAGATTATTGGCTGCAATCAACAGTAGGAGAACCCCGCTGACAAGTGTTCCTGAACGAACCAATACGAACGTTAGCCGCTTTGGAGCCCATCCACACGCCAAACCATACAGTAACAAAACTGCCAATTGCTGCTGTAAGGGAAATATACAAGGGGGATAAGCCCATCAGCCCTGCGCTTAAGCCGTTCGTCAGTGCGTTTGTCGAAAGGGCAACGCCCAGAATCAATGCTTCCAGAACGCCAATATGGTTTGATTTGTCCAAATCTACCCGTTCAGGATTTTGCAAAATAGAACCGATCCCTAGGGTTTGGGAGTCGGTCTCTTCCTGATCTTTCTTCTTGCGGGGAACAGATAACAAGATGATACGAAAACCGATAACAAGTAAGATAAATGTCCCCAGTAGTATAGGGAAAACGCCAGGAAGCACGATTGAAATCCATTTCCCAAACAAAATGCCTGAATAGCTGAACAATAAACAAACAACTGCGATCAAAAAATTCGAAAATAGGCTGATTCTGATTTTTCTGATCCCGTACGATAGTCCGACACCCAGATTGTCAAGACTCGAAGAGACGGCCAAAGCAAGAATAAGCATCCACGCCATAAAATCACCTCATGATCTGTATTCTGCTCTTAATGTATGTCGTGTTGAGATTTGTGTGCCCGTCCTTGAGAAAAATGCAACAAAACGCTGCTGATGAAGAAAGAATAAGGTAAACTTTCACCACATTGTCCCATATACTAGACTATCGATATATCTCTGGAGGGATGCTGATGAGAGCAAATGATCAAACAAAGGATTGCCATGTCGGAGATTTGATCAAGCCTCTGCTTGCCAGACGCTCTCTCTCGATGCGCAAATTCAGTACGCTGTGCGGAATGGACACGGCCACCATTTCTCGGATCCTGAACGGGAAGCAGCAACCGAAGCTTACGCATTTGCAGATCTTTTCCGAACAGTTGGACGTTTCCCTGGATCATCTCATTGAGGCTGCAGGCTACAAAATCAATCACGCAAAAAGAGGGACCGAGCAGGGTATTCTGGATTCGCTTGAATCGATCAAGACAGTCCTGCAACATACGAAATTATTTGACCTCGATGTGACAACAGAGCGGATTGAACAGGAAATGGTTAAGTACGAACAATATGCACGTACGGATGAAGGGCATCGAATAATCTGTAAGGAGTTTGATGTGAAAATCAATCAGATAAACGGTGCAGGACCGTTCATAGATCATTTGAAGGAAATGCATATTCGATACTGTGATGAGATTACACCTGAGAATGATCGTTCTCTGATCGGCAGTGCATTGTTGTACTTTATTTCTTCTGCTGATCTGATTCCGGATTATCTCTTTCCAATTGGTTATCTGGATGATGCCATCGTTGTGTATCTGGTGTTGGATCGTCTGAAGCAGCGCACATGAAACGATTTATTTCGGAGTACAATGCAACGCTTAACCGAAAAATCAGAACCTAAAAAGAACGGCGGAAGTTTCTCACGTCGTACTTTTTGATGTCCAAATGAATCAGACATAGTTATAAAGAACCGTTTGAATCTATCAAAAAGCCAGGAGATTCGCATTTGCGAAAAGCGGATGAATAACGGAGAGTCATTAGACTTACGAAAGCATTAAAAAGGCTTATTTTCTATTATTTTCTATAAAAGTGCTTGTATATCTCTTTTTGTGACTCTATAATATACCATAAATATACAATTAGATTCTGAATTTTATATTATATGTAATTTTAAGAGTGTTTGTACATATCTCAAGAAATCTCCTGATCTATGCAGATCCATAATACTCCCATGTAAAGTATGCGTTCTTGCTAACGCCGGTGATTACTCTCCTTAATGAATGCGAATAAAATTCCGCCCACAAAATGAATTGATCTGAAATCCACCTCTTCCATATACGCTGAAAATTGGCTATCTACTATTTTTCACATACGTTCTTTCACATACGATGTAATATAATAACCTGTCCTGTAAAGGAGGTGAGGCTTGATGTAAATAAACGCAATAAGTCTGTCCAGTTGAGGCTGTTCATCGTTTCGTTTAAAGAAATGGATACAGTGAATCGCTGTATTACAAAAACCGGGTAAAAGGAGTGGAAAAGTTTGATAAAGATGAATCGTTTACGCAAGCCGCTTTCCATGGGCCTGTCGCTTCTCCTTGCATTATCTATCATTCATCCGGTTTCAGCTGAAAACGCCGCATCGCAGAAGATCGACATGAAATCCAGTTCGGACAAAATCACCACCTCCAAAGTCAACGCCAAGCTGAGCAAGGAATTTGAGAGCAATGATTATGTTACTTATCTGGTGAAAATGAAAGAACAGGTAGATACAGCCTCTGTCTCCAAACAAGCCTTGCAAAAGGCAACAATCGAAAAGCAAACGGCTTCTGCAACGAAACTGTCCGTGCGAAGTACCGTTGTCAGCTCTCTGCGGGAAACGGCCTCACGATCCCAGTACACCCTGGAAAGTTTTCTTGAACAGGAACTTGACCTTGGCAAAGTCAAAGATTATAAAAGTTATTTCATCGTTAACGCACTCGCAGTAACAAGCACGAAGGAAGTCATGGAACAGATTGCACTTCTTCCCGAGGTGGATAAAATACTGCCTAACGAGCAGCGTTATATGCAGAAAACCGAGATTAGCAGCGAAAATGCAACAGCTGCTCCAGCAACGGAGTCTGCCAAGGCACCAGCCAAAGAGGCAGAGTCGAAGGAAAGTGCAGCTGCTAACGATAAGAGCCTGCAGACAGAGAACGTTGAATGGAACATCGATTCTATCAATGCGCCAGCAGTCTGGGATCGAGGAATCGACGGTACAGGAATCGTTGTTGCCAACCTGGACAGCGGGGTTGATTATACCCATCCGGCCCTCCGCAGCAAATGGAGAGGACTTGATGCTTCGGGAAATGTCGTTGATCCCGAGCTAAGCTGGTATGATCCCCATAGCCATGCCTCCCTTCCAGCGGACGGAGACGGTCATGGTACACATACAATGGGTACAATGGTAGGCTCCGAAGCGAACGGCACCAACAAGATCGGGGTTGCTCCCGGAGCTAAATGGATTGCCGTTCGGATTTTCAATCCGAGTACAACCGATGCCATTATATTGGATGGCGGGCAATGGCTGATTGCTCCAGTGGATGCCGAAGGAAACTTGCACCCTGAGCTTGCCCCGGATGTGGTTAACAATTCCTGGGGTGGTGGTGCAGGATTGGACGAGTGGTTCCGTCCAATGGTTCAGGCCTGGCGTGATGCACAGATCTTTCCGGAATTCTCAGCCGGGAATGTGACACTGACGAATCCGGGAGGTCCGGGTTCGGTTGCGAACCCTGCCAACTATCCAGAGAGCTTCGCTACGGGAGCAACGGATATCAACGGGAATCTGGCTTCTTTTTCCCTTCTTGGTCCTTCCCCTTATGAGGAGATTAAACCGGAAGTTTCGGCTCCAGGCGTTAATATCCGTTCCTCTGTTCCGGGCGGAGTATATGAGGGTGGCTGGAACGGCACGTCCATGGCAGGCCCGCATACAACTGCGCTGGCCGCACTCCTGCTTCAAGCCAATCATTCCCTTACGGTTGATCAGTTGGAGCAAATTATTATGGATACAGCGACACCGAGAACAGACAGCCGGTATCCAACCTCGCCAAATAATGGCTACGGTCACGGCATTATCAATGCACTGGATGCTGTAGGCTCCGTACTTGAAGGTATAGGCACGGTATCCGGCAGGGTTGTCACAGCAGGTGACGATCTGGAAGCGCCGGTCCTGGAACATACGCCTGTAAATTCTGCTTTTACTGGGCTTGATATTCCACTGACTGCGCGTGTTACCGATAATGTCGGTGTAACCACGGTGGAGGTTTTTGCCAAAACAACGGGGACGAGCCAGTACGTATATCTGCCAATGAATCGAATAGCTGGAGATGCCAAAGATGGAACCTACACAGCGACAATTCCGGCATTCCTGATCGAGTCACAAGGATTGGAATACTATATCCGGGTCAATGATTATGGCAATAACGGATTCGAGAGTAAAGTCTACAAGGTTGCTGTATCCAATGGAGTCCAGCCTGGGTATCTGCAGGATTTTGAGGAAGACAATCTGGGCTTTACCTCGGGTGGAGTTGGCAACACCTGGGCATGGGGAGCACCAACAAGTGGACCGGGAAGTGCCTTCTCCGGTGACAAGCTGATTGCAACCAATCTGACGGGTACTTATGCAGCCAACAGCAATGCCTATTTGCTCGCGCCACCAATTGATCTTACCCAGAGCCCCGAGGGAGCATTGTTATCCTTCAAGCACTGGTATGATTTGGAGAGCAACATCGATTTTGGCAATGTGTACATTGCAACAGAGGATAATGATTTCGTATTTCAGGAGGCATTGAGCTTTACAGGTGCTGGTGGAGGCTGGAAAACGCAATATATTGACTTGCGTGACTACGCCGGCCAACAGGTATTTATCAAATTTAATCTGACCAGTGACAATTCCGTTCAAAAGGCTGGTTGGTATATCGATGACTTTTTAGTACAAGCTCCAGATGATATTGCTCCGGGAGCACCAAGCGGATTGTCCGCTTCTGCCGACATACTGGGGAACGTAAACTTGTCCTGGACGGGATCGGACGATGAGGATCTGAAATCCTACAACGTGTATCGTTCAACGAATTCCGGCTCAGGTTATGAATTGCTCGGAAATACATCTGCAAAGACATTTACGGATACGGCTACAGTAACAGATTCGACTTATTTTTATACGGTAGCCGCTCTTGATTATAGTGGCAATGAGAGTGACAAGTCGAATGAGGTATCCGTGACCGTGGAAGTCCCTCAAGATATCTTCATCGATCACTTTGATGGTAGCAGTGACAATGGGTGGACTCATTCGGGCACCAAAGACGAGTGGGAACGCGGAGTACCCGTCGTTGGACCTGCCAGTGCGGTTTCTCCGCCGAATGTTTGGGCAACCGATCTGGACAGCACCTATGAGAACGGTTCTAACTATTCTCTGGTATCGCCAGTCGTGGACTTAACCCAAGTGGATCAAGCCACACTGACGTTCAATCATTGGTATGAAATCGAAAGTGGATATGATTACGGTTATGTTGAAGCCACGAAAGACGGTGGCAACACATGGTCTGAGCTTGGCAAGTTCTCTCATTCTTCAAATGGAAAACAATGGACTCCGGTATTCTACGATCTGGCTGCATTGAAGGGAAATGAAGTTCAATTCCGGTTCAGATTGACTTCGGACAGCAGTGTCGTCAAGCAAGGCTGGTACATCGATGACTTCCGCATTCTGGGTATCGCCGCTGAGACGGTTACGAAAGATACCGCGGTTGTTCTGAACAGTGATAAGCCTAAGCCGGAATATGATAATCCTTGGTACAAAATTTCAAACACGGACAAGGCTGAGTTCAATAAAACCAAGCAGGAACAGCCTGAAGTGCAGAAACCTGGCACTGGCTCTGTAACACCGCAAAGCCTGCCTGCAAGTGCAACGGTCACTGTTCTGGAAACAGGACGTTCAGTGAAGACGGACCCGACAACAGGCAAATACAGTTTCACACACGTGGCGGGTGATTACACGTTGAAGGCCGAGGCCTATGGATATTATCCTCAAACGAAGACGGTAACCATCACAGATGGTAGTGGAGCAACAGCCAACTTCAATCTGGAAACCATTCCCCAAGGAAAGATTGAAGGTATTGTGAGCGATGAGCGGACAGGGAAACCTATAGCTGGAGCATCCGTCCTCGTGTTGGAAGATGCTCAAGTGGGCGCTGTTCGCACAGGGGCAGACGGCAAATTCGTTCTGGATGTTCTGGAAGGAAGCTATACGCTCTCGATCATCGCGACGGACTACTATAGCAAAACTGTAAATGTAACGGTACCTGGAAACGGTACAGTCGAAGCGAAAGTTGCCTTAAAACCATTTATCGGATTTCCTGGTGAAATCGCTTATGACGATGGAACTGCTGAAAATGCAAGAGCCTTTGTGGCCGCAGATAACGCATGGGCTGTACGTATGACGCCGGAATTGGAGACAGCACAGCTTACAGGTGCTTCACTTCGATTCTGGAACACACAATGGCCTGTACCAGGTGGAACAGCATTCAAATATGCCGTCTATGATGCCTCTGGATCGGGTGGAGCGCCAGGCCGATTGCTGGCAGGACCATTCGATGGTACCGCATTGCGCAATGATCAGTGGACAACCGTTGAATTTCCTGAGCCAGTAGTGGTACAAGGCGATTTCTACATCGTGTATGTACAGACTGCTGTCGGAACGAGCGCACCTGGACTCGCAACCGATGAAAATGGTGTAAATGCGGGGCGGAGCTGGCAGCGTGTAGGCGGTGTATGGAGTACTTCACCAGCAGAAGAGGGTAACTATATGATTCGTGCAGTGGTGAAATATCCGGTGAATGCACCAGTACTCACGCAACCGACGAGCACCTATACCAATCAGTCGACATTTGCTGTATCGGGGACTTCCCCAGCTTCTGGAGCCCAAATTAAGGTATATAACGGGAAAGAAGTGACGGGAACTACAACAGTGGAGAATGGAAAATTCAAGCTGAATGTTAAACTTCGTGCAGGTGTTAATGCGATTACTGCAGAGGCGGTAGTTAACGGAAAAACGACGGATCGTTCCCTTCCAGTTGTGATTATCTTGGATCAGACAGCACCTGTGTTAACGGTTGTTACACCTGAGGAAGGAAGCCGAACCAACACAGAAGTGGTTCATGTAACCGGCGATGTACAGGACCAATTCCTCGACAAAGTGACCATTAACGGACAGAAGGTGAAATTGGAGCAAGATAGAAGCTTTAATCACCACGTACTTGTGAATGAGGGCAAGAACACGATCACAATCATTGCGACAGATATTGCAGGCAATAAAACAACCGTGACACGGACTGTTTATGTGGAAACGTCTTTGCCTGAACTGACCAATATCTCTCCGGCTGAGGATGTACGGATTGTGGCAGGAGAAACCGTAACGGTTTCGTTCGACAGTATCCCCAAATTGCAGGCTTCTTTCCGGATTGAACTGCCATCCAATTTGAGCACACAGGCTGGGGCAGAGATTCCATTGGTGGAAACGGAACCAGGTCATTATACAGGCACCTATACCACTGCTTCTTCGCTGGTGCTTGAGGGTGGAGTAATCGTGATCCGTGCTCAGGATGCAGCAGGGAACAAAGTCGAAGTGGAAGCGCCAGGACGGTTGTTCGTATCTGCAGCAGAAGCTCCCGACACGAATGTGCCAGCTGACGAAAATCTGTTGCCTTAATTGAAGCATCCGCCCGTTTGTAACAGAAGTGGTGGCTACTACAGTAAAGAACATCACTGAGTATTGGCTACCTTTAAATGAATACAGAATTAAGCAGATGTCAGGAAACTTATGACATCTGCTTTTTTAAACCGTTTTTTTTACGGGACAAAACTGATTTGAAAGAGTACAAATTCCTGTTCCTTCACAATAATAATATATCATGATATATTATTATGTGGTACGGAAAAAGTACCGGGTATTTATGGAGGTGCTGACATTGGGGAAAGACTCGGCATCGAAGCCGATGTATGAACGAATTTTTGAAGCCTTGCGAGAACGTATAGAAGGACAGCAATATAAGGTTGGGGAACGTGTCCCGTCCGAAAAGGAATTATGCGATGAGTTTGGAGTTAGCAGAATTACAACCAAGAAAGCGCTGGAGATGCTGGCCAATGAACAATTCATTGTTCGTCAACCAGGGCGAGGTTCATTTGTAACAGGTATGGTTCAAGAGGAACCAAACAAATTGGCTCACTTAGTTTCAACAAGAGATCAGGACAGAAAGTTGCTCATTGGCCTGGTTATTACTAATTTTAGCGATATGTATGGTACTGAACTTTTATACGGAATGGAGGAAGCTTCACGCGAGCATGATTGCTTTCTCGTTTTAAGGAGATCTTTCGGAATTCCCGAGCAAGAGGAACAGTGCATTCGGGAACTGCTTGAACTGGGTGTGGACGGATTGATTATTTTTCCTGCACAGGGCGAGTATTTTAGCGAAGAGATTCTGAAGCTGGTGATTCACAAAGTTCCATTTGTAATGATTGATCGTTATCTCAAAGGAATTCCAGCATCATCAATTAGCACGGATAATGTTGCTGCAGCCCGTGAGGGGACTAACTTTCTGTTTAGTCTGGGCCATCAGAATATTGCATTTCTGACACAGCCTCCGGCGAACACAACACCGATTGAAGAGCGAATTGAGGGCATACTGGAAGCGCATCAGGATCAAGGCGTTCTGGTTAACAGGGACTTGTGGGTGGAATCTTTGCTCTCAACACTGCCCAATGTGTTTGATGCTGAAGCTAAACTTCATGATGTTGAGACGCTCGTAAATCATTTGCAAAAGTATCCGCAGATTACAGCCCTGTTTGCAGCAGAATTCCCCATTGCCTTGCTTGCTGAGCAAGCAGCAGAACGCTTGGGTTTGCGCATACCGGAAGACCTGTCCATCCTATGCTTTGATAATCCGCAAACGATGGAGAATTGCAGGATCACTCATTTGAAACAAAGTCAGTTTGAGATGGGGAAAACAGCGTTTGAAATGGTTTTGCAGAACATGCAGAATGCTGAATCTGCAGCGGTAAAACGAATAATATTGCCTGCTCTGCTGGTGAAAGGGAAATCCACAAGTACAGCTAAAGGTAAAACATAATCATCGAGAGCCATGTTTTTCTCGGATTAGGGACTTCAATTCACGAAGTCTCTTTTTTGTTGTTTGAAATGAGGATATCCTATAAATGGTATATTATTTGTTGTTTTTATTTAAATAACATACTGATATGCAAAATAAATATATTGACATAACATTATATTCGTTTTAGGATGATGAAAGCGGTTAATCATTTGCATTACATAAGGAGGACATCATGTCAACAATTGAAAATAATCGCGAAGTTCCTTTCTCGATCACACGCATGATTAATGAGGTTAACGAACGTATGCCGGATTATCCGGAACTCGTAAACATGTTCAAAAACTGTTTTACCAATACGATGCTGACAACGATTCAGCGCAAAGAAGACGGGACTACTTTTGTGATAACGGGAGACATTCCGGCCATGTGGTTGCGCGATTCTGCCGCTCAGGTCAGGCCTTATCTGGTTCTTGCTTCAAAGGATGATGATATTGCGGACATGATCGCCGGACTGGTTGAACGTCAACTGAATTATATTCTCTTTGATCCCTATGCAAACGCTTTTAATGAGACGGAGAGTGGAAAAGGACATCAGGAAGACCTGACACAGATGAATGATTGGATCTGGGAACGGAAGTATGAGATCGACTCTCTGGCTTATCCGATTCAGCTCAGTTATCTCTTGTGGAAGAACACGGGAAGAACAACTCAATTCAACGATACGTTCCGCAAAGCAGCCAAGGTCATCATGCAATTATGGCAAGTGGAGCAGCATCATGAGACGAAATCACCCTACACGTTCCAACGTCTGGATGCTCCCGAAACCGATACGCTCAGCCGAGAGGGGCGAGGTACTGAAACAGCCTATACAGGCATGACCTGGTCGGGATTCCGTCCCAGCGACGATCGCTGTGAATATGGTTATCTGATCCCATCCAATATGTTCGCTGTTGTGGCGCTTCGTTATTTACAGGAAATTGCTGAAGCTGTGTACGAGGATGAAACGCTGGCAGCGACTGCTAAGCAGTTGGCCGAACAGATCAACAAAGGTATTCAGGATTATGGCACCGTTGAACATCCGGAATATGGAACCATATATGCGTACGAAACCGATGGTATGGGCAATCATAATCTGATGGATGATGCGAATGTGCCGAGCCTGCTCTCTTTACCTTATCTCGGATATGTGGATGAGAACGACGAGGTGTATCATAATACACGCCGTTTCATTCTATCCTCACACAACCCGTATTTTTATGAGGGAACAGCGGCAGCAGGAATTGGAAGTCCGCATACACCTGAAGGTTATATCTGGCATATCGCTTTGTCCATGCAGGGTCTTACTACGGAGGATCGCAACGAAAAATTAAGAATGCTCCAGCTCATCCATAAAACAGATGCCGATACCGGATTGACCCATGAAGGTTTTTCGGCCAACAATCCACATGAATATACACGTCCCTGGTTTTCATGGTCCAACATGCTTTTTAGTGAACTGATTATGGATTATTGCGGATTCCGCGTACAGAAATAGGATAGGAAAGCAAGAGATAGCCTGCGAGTACATCATAACGTTCGGAGTTCGGTGAATTCCGACAAGAGGAGAGCGAACCATGAGAAAAATATCATTGAAAATGCCGGTAGCAGCAGTTATGACATCCTTGCTCATTCTAACTACAGCCTGTTCGGGCGGAAGTTCAAGTACAGGCACAACTAGTGATGGCAAGAAGGAAGTAACCGTATCGTTCCGTTCTTCAGGATCTGAAGATACACTTACGAAATTTTTCCAATCAGGCTTGGTCGATCAATTCGAAAAGGAAAACCCGGATATCAAAATCAACATTGCGCCTGTACTGGCGAGTGAGGGCGATTATACGTCCAAAATGGTCTTGCAGATGAAATCGCCGGATACGGCGCCTGATGTCATTGCAGAAGATACATCCATCATCAAATCCGATGCTGCTGCCGGTTATCTGGAGTCGCTGGATACTCAGGTCAAGGGATGGTCCGATTGGGAAGAACACATCATTGACAACCTGAAGGCAGGGGTTACCGGAGAAGACGGCAAGGTGTATGGCGTTCCGGCTACCTCGGATACACGCGGGATCTGGTACAACAAGGAACTGTTTCAACAGGCAGGTCTAGAAGTTCCATTCAAACCTGCAAGCTGGGCAGAAGTACTCGAAGCAGCACGTACCATCAAGCAAAAGCTGCCGGATGTGACGCCGCTTAATATGATCGTGGGCAAAGCGAACGGTGAAGGTGTCACCATGCAAACGCTGGAAATGCTGCTCTATGGTACGGCGGATACGCTGTATAACGACACCAGCAAGAAATGGGTGGTTAACAGCCCGGGGCTGCTGGATTCCTTCAAATTCATAGATCAAGTGTTTAACACGGATAAGACAGGTCCTACCATGCAGGTTGCCCTGAATGGACAAGCTGGCAGTATTGCATTCCAGCAACAGTTTCCACAAGACAAACTGGCGATGGCCGTAGATGGTAGCTGGGCAGGTTCGACATGGGCCGAGAACGGAGCTGCTCCAATCGCCAACGTAGAAGAGAAAATAGGCTTTGCGCCATTCCCGACACAAAATGGGGAAGAACCTGGAGCAACTACGATGTCTGGAGGATGGGCCTGGTCTGTTCCTGCACAAGCCAAAAACAAGGAAGCAGCTTGGAAATTTATCGAGTTTCTGATGAATAAGGAAAATGCGACTGCACGCGTAGTAGCGGAAGGCAGCCTCAGTCCACGTAATGATTCCACAGAAGTTGAAGGTTATACGGATCGTCCATATACAAAAGAAGCACAGGAACTATTGAATGTGGCCCACTTCCGTCCGGCGAACGATCAATACGCAACGGTATCTGCACAATTGCAAAGTATCGTTGAAAGTATTGCCTCTGGAAAGCTGACGCCGGAAGAGGGAGTTACGCAATTGAAGGACAACGTATCCCGTTCCCTTGGAGCGGACAGCATCGAAGAGAAATAAGGATATCGATATATTCGGAGGGGGAGGCACGATCTCCCCTTTTTCCGGTTCGAATGGAGAGTGACTTATGAAAAGGAAAGCACCAGGCGCATTTCTGTTTCTAATGCCTTCCGTACTGTTATTACTTGTGTTTTTCATTGTTCCCATCATTCTGACGATCTGCTTTGCCTTTACGAATATGGCTCTGACCGGTGCGGCAGCCAAGAGTTTGGAGTTTGTCGGATTCCAGAATTTCATTAATATGTTCCATGACCCGGACTTCCGGATTAGTGTCTGGCGCACGCTTGTCTTTCTCATCTTCTCCGCAGTGATTGGTCAGGTATTGCTTGGGTTCATTCTGGCGCTTCTAATGAAGGAGAAAAATGTGACGTTCCGCCGGGTCATTGGGATCATCGTCATTGCCGGTTGGGTGACACCCGAGATTGTCGTGGCGTTCTGTATGGTGGCCTTTTTCAGTGACAATGGTTCATTGAATCAGATTCTCGGCTGGTTTGGGGCAAATCCGATCTCATGGTTGTTCAGTTTCCCTATGGTGAGTGTCATTATCGCGAATATCTGGCACGGAACGGCCTTTTCAATGATGGTCTATCAGTCGGCACTGGATGATATCCCGAAGGAAGTCGAAGAAGCTGCCATTATTGACAGTGCTACCGGGTTCCAGATTGTCAGACACATTACGATTCCAATGGTAAAAGGGTCCATCGTCACCAACATGATGTTGGTCACCCTACAGACACTGGGTGTGTTCACGCTGATCTATACGATGACAGGTGGGGGCCCGGGTACTTCGACACAAACCTTGCCGATCTTCATGTACAACCAGGCCTTTGTGAACTATCAGTTTGGATACGGCACAGCCATATCTCTGGTCCTGCTGTTCATCGGTATTATCGCCAGCCTGTTCTACATGCGATCCATGAAAGTGAAAGTGTAACCATGAAGGAGGTTCGATCCCTATGGTCAAACATGGGCTTCAACGCAAAATCCAGTACGGGATTCTAGTCTTTCTAGGGCTCTGTTTTTTATTGCCGCTGTTATGGATCATTCTGGCTTCATTTGATCCGAACGCGCAACAGGGCATCAAAATGCCCAGTACCTGGACCATTCAAAATTTCAAGGATGTGCTCGGGGATTCGAGCAATCTTCGTTCATTCGGTGTAGGCCTGATTCTGTCGGGAGGGCAAGCGATATTGGTTGTTCTGGTATCTGTTCTTGCTGCTTATCCTTTATCCCGTTACGAAATGAGATTCAAAAAAAGCTTCCTGTTATCCATTCTGTTCATGACAGCTCTTCCGATTACTGCCGTGATGGTTCCGGTATTTCAAATGTTTCTGTTCTTCAAAATGCAAAATAGCATCATCGCCACGATGCTGTTCCTGACCGCATCTTCACTTCCTTACGGCATCTGGATGATGAAAAATTTCATGGATTCGGTGCCAATTGATCTGGAAGAATCGGCATGGATCGACGGAGCGTCCGTGTGGAATGGTTTGAGACGAATCGTAGCGCCATTGATGTTGCCTGGTATTGCAACGATAGCGATATTTACCTTTTCGGGAAGTTGGGGCAACTTCTTTGTGCCATATATCCTGCTCCAGACACCGGAGAAACTTCCGGCATCCGTCACGATTTATCAATTCTTCGGCAGCCACGGTATGGTTGAATACGGCAGATTGGCTGCATTTTCACTACTTTATACGATGCCTTCGGTTGTGCTCTATATCTTCTCCCAGCGTTACATGTCCAAGGGCTTCAGCATGGGTGGGGCAACCAAAGGTTAATGACAGGAGGTACGCAACATGACAACCAAAAAGACGGCACATCTCATCTCGCATACCCATTGGGACCGCGAATGGTATATGCCGTATGAACACCATCATGTATTGCTCATTGAGCTGATGGATAAACTGCTGGACACGCTTGATCAGGACCCGGAATATCGCTATTTCCATCTGGATGGGCAGACGATTATTCGTGAAGATTATTTGCAGGTTCGACCAGAACAGCAGGAGAGGCTCGACCGATATATTCGCGAAGGACGCATTCATTTTGGTCCATGGTATGTGTTACAGGATGAGTTTCTGACCAGCAGCGAGGCCAACTTGCGTAATCTGCTTATCGGTCATCGTGATGCTCGACCTTTGGGTGTGATATCCAAGACCGGATACTTCCCAGACTCATTCGGAAATATGGGACAAGCACCGCAGATCCTGCAACAGGCGGATATTCATAACGCGATCTTTGGTCGCGGGGTGAAGCCTACCGGATTCAATAATGCCGTGGTTGATGCGGACAGTTACGAATCTCCCTATTCCGAGATGATCTGGCGTTCGCCGGATGGTTCGGAAGTACTCGGCATTTTGTTCGCGAATTGGTACTGCAATGGGATGGAAGTTCCGGTTGATCCGGAGAAAGCCCAAGTATACTGGGATAAAAATCTGGAGGATGCCGAGAAATTCGCCTCGACACCACATCTGTTGTTCATGAATGGTTGTGATCACCAGCCGATCCAGACGGATCTGCCTGAGGCTATACGCACGGCAGCTGCCTTGTATCCTGATGTGGAATTTATCCACTCCAATTTTGACGATTACATTGAGGCGGTTACGAAGGATGTCCCTGAGCATCTGGCGACCATTGAGGGCGAGCTTCGCAGTCAGCACACGGATGGTTGGGGAACACTGGTGAATACGGCATCCGCACGGGTTTATCTGAAACAGTTGAATCAGCAGGGTCAGACACTGCTTGAAAAAGTAGCCGAACCACTGGCCGCCATGGCCCATATAGCCGGGGTAAAAGATTATCCGCACCATCTGTTGACGCATGCATGGAAGATGCTGATGCAGAACCACCCACATGATAGCATCTGCGGATGCAGTGTCGATGAAGTTCACCGTGAGATGGTGACCCGCTTTGCCAAGAGCAGACAGCTTGCAGAGAAATTGGTTTCCCAGAGCGCGCAGGCGATTGCTGAGTCCATTCGTGTGCAACCTGCTGAGGCTTGGGGAGAGGAAGCGGTGCTGTTCACTGTGTTCAACACGAGTGGATGGAATCGAAATGGAATCATTGAGATGGACCTGATTGTGGACAAGGCATTTTTCCCGGAAGGTCCTCATCCTCAAGCGCTTGCCCAGAAGGTGGAAAAAGATGCACTGCCAGCGTATCAGCTAGTCGATTCGGATGGGCGCGCGTATTCGGTGGAAATCAAGGATCTGGGTGCGCATTTCGGCTATGAACTTCCGAAGGACCGCTTCCGGCAACCTTATATGGCTCGTAAAGTAAGAGTTACTTTCCAGGCGGTGGATGTACCTTCTCTGGGTTATAAGACGTATGCTCTCATTCCAGTCCAAAAGAAAGCAGAGATTGCTGAATTCCCCGATTCGGGAGAACTCATCCGGGTTCAGGGAATGATGATGGAGAATGGTCAATTGCGGGTGACGATTGAAGAGAATGGGACGGCAACGATCGAAGATAAGGTCTCCGGTGCTGTATATAGCGGGTTGAATTCATATGAGAATACTGGTGATATCGGCAATGAATACGTTTATCGTCAGCCTGAGGGAGAAACGACGCTGACCACAGAGCATCTGAAGGCCGACCTGCGGATCGTGGAGCAGTCTCCTTATCGGGCAGTCATGGAAAGTGTACTACGCTGGGATATTCCTGCTGGAGCAGACGAACTGTTCGAGCTGGAGAAGCGACAAATGGTTCCTTTTACAGAACGGAAGGCGCAGCGAGTCGAGAACACCGTTCCGTTGATGATTACGACAACGTATACGTTGGAAGCGGACAGCAGTATGGTTAAGGTAAAGACCACCTTTAACAATCAGGCCAAGGATCATCGACTGCGGGCTCTGTTTTCTTCTGGACTGGTAACAGAGGATCATTATGCGGATTCCATCTTTGAAGTTGCCAAACGTTCCAACACACCGGCAAAAGAATGGGTCAATCCGAGCAATGCGCAGCACCAGCAAGCGTTTGTACATGTGACAGATGGTGAACACGGCTTGATGATTGCGAACAAAGGCCTGAATGAATACGAAATTCTGCAGAGTGAAAAGGGCAGTACGATTGCGGTTACGCTACTTCGTGCTTCTTCGGAGCTGGGCGACTGGGGTGTATTTGAAACACCAGAAGCCCAGTGTCAGGGTAGCCACACGGTTGAATATGCAATTATTCCGTATGCAGGAGATGCCGCACAATCGGGAGCTTATGCTGCTGCATACCATTTCCCCATCCCGTGGACAACGGTACAATTAGGTTTACTTGCCCATACGTATGAAAAAGAACATTCGAATCCGGACAGAAACATGGCGGAGCTGTTACCCGTCTCCAAGCAATGGCTCCACTGGAATTCACAAGGATCGTCTCTTGTCTTTTCGACGTTGAAAATGGCGGAGGAAACCGGGGATTTGATTGCACGTTGGTATAACACCGGTTCTAATTCAGCTGAACTATATGTATCTCCAGGGTTCGAGTGTGTCTCTGCATATGAAAGTGATGTTTTGGAACGAAATAAAGGGATACTCAAGAATCAGAAACAAGAGATTTCTGGATACAAAATTGTTACACAAGGGTATACATTGCGTTAATCTGTTTATAATCGTTTGCAGTGCGCAAAGAAGCCTCCTACTCCACGTTGGTGTGAGTTGGAGGTTTCTTTCGTATATGCCCAGCTACTCCGTTCATGGAGAGACTCGTGATTTCGTTTCCAACTCGCGATTCATTAGGCGTTCAATCCATTTCGTGTCGTAATTTTATATAGTTATTGTCGTAAGTTCCTATTAAAATTAGATCAGGTCTGTGTTAATTTATAGTTAGATGTCAGAATATCATATAGTATGGAGGTTAATCATAGTGACCATTCGAATAGGTAAAATAAGCTTATGGCACGTACATGCCTGGGATTATATTAAACAGGCTCAGGAGCATGAAGATACGGTGATGGCTGCTGTATGGGATGAAGATGCCAAGCGCGGACAGGAAGCAGCTGAACGTCTGAACGTGCCATTCTATGCTTCGCTTGAAGATATGCTGGCACAGGACAACATCGATGCCGTCATTGTGGATGCACCGACACGTCTTCACGAAGATGTGATTACTGCTGCTGCGAAAGCGGGCAAACACATTTTTACAGAGAAAGTTATCGCTTCAACCTTGAAAGAAGTAAATACGATCATTTCTGATGTACAGGATAATGGAGTGAAAATGACGGTTTCTTTACCGCGTTTGAACGATGGATATACATTAACGATTCAAGATATTCTGAACCAGGGGCTACTTGGCAAAGTGACTTATGTTCGTGTACGCTTGTCTCATAACGGGGCTATCGCCAACTGGCTGCCTGAGCATTTCTATAATCTGCAAGATTGCCAAGGCGGGGCTTTAATTGACCTCGGTTGTCATCCGATGTACCTGACGAATCTGTTTCTGGGTCAAGAAGTGACAGGGGTTAATGCTAATTTCGGATATGTTACTGGAAAAGAAGTGGAAGATAACGCGGTTGCTACCTTATTTACGGATTCCGGAGCGATCGGTGTGGTCGAGGCTGGATTTGTGAACAGTCATTCGCCGTTCGCGATTGAGGTTCATGGTACGGAGGGCACACTGTTATACGGAACACCAGAGGATAAGCTGCTAATTCGCACGAATATTGGTTCAGATCAACAGAAAGAATGGACGGAGATTCCTTTGCTGGACAGAAGAGAAAGCGCATTCAGCCAATGGGTATCCCATATTCAAAATGATACGATCGCTACAGAGAATTTGCAGACGGCTGCTCAGTTAACTCGCCTGATGGAGGCGGCCAACCTTTCTGCGAAGGAAGGGCGCAAAATCTCCTTGAAGGAGTTACAGGGATAGGGTATTGGGAGGTGCCGCATTGAGCCGATATCCTTTTGAGAAAATGCTTGAACGACAGGATATCCTGGAAAGACTGGATGTCTCGATCCTGTGGGGACACTACGAGATACGGGTTCTGCGATTTCATCTGACTTCTTTTCCAGCAGGCAGAATCGTTGATTTTCATAACCATGCGGAATTCGAGTTCCATTTCATCCCGAGAGGGAAAGGAAAAGTCATTCTGGGGGATGAAATGCATCCGCTCTCTGAAGGCATGCTGTATTTAACGGGGCCGGGTCTTGTTCATTATCAGGAGGCGGATTCCCAAGAGGCCATGGATGAATTATGCCTGCACGTGGATATTATTGAACATCCCAGAGAGGGTGTAGATCCGTGGGAGGCAGCAGAATCAGAGGAAACAATCGAAAAGCTTAGAACACTTCCTCTTGTTCCAGTACATGATTATCATCGCGCCATGAACTGTTTCCTGGAAGCCTATGAAGCTTGTGACCGTAAACTGATCGGATATTACACGTCCATTAAGCAGCAGGTGATCAGTATTCTGCTGAAGACCGTCCGAGCCTACGATATCGGGGGGAATCGGGCGGAGGCGCCTGTACGAGACATGTCTGTGTACAGGTACGATTATGCCATTCAGTATATGGAGGCGAATCATCCCTCAGCAGTAACGCTGGAAAATGTAGCGGAGAAGCTGCATATTAGCAGTAGACAACTGCAACGAATTTTTTATCAGGTTCAGCCGGAAATGCCTTTCAGCCGTGTGCTGGAGGATATTCGCCTGCGAGCGGTGTGCCGCAATCTGGAAGAAAGTAATGTTTCCATCGAACAAATTGCCCTGGCTTCAGGGTTTACCAATGCCAATTATTTGCATGCTGTTTTTCGCAAGCGTTTGGGGATGACCCCATCGGCTTTCCGTAAAATGAAACAACCAAACCAAAAGTGAGGGTGATTAGATATGAGTAAAACGTATCGTGTAGGGATTATTGGCTGTGGCGGGATTGCAAACGGCAAGCATCTGCCAAGTCTGAGCAAGCTTGGTAGTGTGGAACTGGTTGCTTTTTGCGATATCGTTCAGGAACGTGCAGAAGAAGCCAAAGAAAAGTATGGTAGTTCCGAAGCACAGGTATACACGGATTATCAAGAATTACTACAGGATGAAACGATTGATATTGTTCATGTTCTTACGCCAAATATCTCCCATGCTGAGATTTCAATTGCAGCGCTGGAAGCCGGAAAACATGTAATGTGTGAAAAACCAATGGCCAAGACATCTGCTGAAGCGCAAAAAATGCTTGAAGCAGCTGAGCGTACGGGTAAAAAACTGACCATCGGATACAATAACCGTTTCAGAGAAGACAGCTTGTACCTGAAGCAGCTGTGTGAAGCTGGTGAACTGGGTTCAATTTACTTTGCCAAAGCACATGCGATCAGAAGAAGAGCGGTACCGACTTGGGGTGTTTTCCTTGATGAGGAGAAACAAGGCGGTGGACCATTGATTGACATCGGTACACACGCACTCGATCTGACCCTTTGGATGATGGATAACTATAAACCGAAGGTTGTTCTGGGCACAACGTATCACGAGCTTTCACAAAGAGAAAATGCAGCGAATGCATGGGGCCCATGGGACCCGAAAAAATTCTCGGTCGAAGATTCCGCTTTTGGTATGATTGTAATGGAGAATGGCGCGACAATCATGCTGGAATCCAGCTGGGCGCTCAATTCACTGGATGTGGATGAGGCGAAATGCAGCTTGAGCGGAAGCGAAGCGGGCGCGGATATGAAGAATGGTCTGCGCATCAATGGGGAGAAATTCAGCCGTTTGTACACCAACGAAATTGAACTGAGTGCAGGCGGGGTCGCTTTCTACGATGGAAAGAGTGAAAGTGCACCGGATGTAGAGATGAGAAAATGGATTGAAGCGATCGATAAAGATTTGGAGCCGGTTGTAACTCCTAAACAGGCTTTGGTGGTTTCACAGATCCTGGAGGCACTCTATGAGTCAGCTCGTACAGGTAAAGCTGTTTACATGAACGAATCCAATCAAGCCTAGAATGAATTTCAGAAACCTTTATCCTCATCAGGAGGATAAAGGTTTTTTTAGTCTTTTATACGCTATCAATTTGTCCATACCATTCTCTACTTCTGTACGTATGATAAAAAAATATATATGTGCAGAAAAGAGGGTATGTGATGACCGTAAATAAAACGGGAAACGGTGTTTCAATCATTGTATGTACCAATCGGCCAAAATTTTTTGACAACATTCTGCAAAATTATAATCGGCAGCGCTATAAAGTAAAAGAACTTATTATTATTTTGAATCATGACAGCATGAATCTGCAATTATATCGGAACCGGGTTCGAAAACATGCCAATGTTAGCGTTTATCAAGTGCCAGAAAGCATATCGTTAGGACAAAGCTTGAATGCGGGAATCACCCAAGCCCGATTGTCGTTGATCGCCAAATTTGATGATGATGACTATTACTCGCCTTTTTATTTGAAAGAACAAGTGAATGGACTAAAACGAACGAAAAGCGATATCGTGGGCAAACATTCGTGTCTGGTTTACTTGGGTGCTTCAAAAACGCTGCTGGTCAGATCACCCAATGAAAAGAATAAACATGTGGAATTTATACAAGGTGGCACACTTCTGTTCAAAAGGGAGATATTAAAGAAGGTCCGATTCACGGATCGTTCCATTGGAGAAGATGTAACCTTTCTAAGGCAATGCAGAAAAAAAGGTTTTAAAACTTATGCTACGTCGCCTTTTAACTATGTATATCACCGGAGACAAAACAAACAAAGTCATACCTGGAGAGCAGATGATCACTTTTATCTGGAAGGAAGCAAAAGGTTAGCGATTACGGAACATTTCAGACCATTTGCAGACAAGGAATTCTAGAGAAGAAGAGAGATTCATTTGCATGAAACAAAGAAATATTACCGACGAATATTCCAATGAAAAAGATGTGTCTGTCTAATGCAGATGCATCTTTTTTTGCTTGGAAAACGGGCAGAACTGAAAACTATTTTTAAAAATAATCAAAAAAAGTATTGCATATCTGTTTAGTCGGAATTATATTAATGGTATAAGGTCTAGACCATTTACAGATCGGAGTGTTTACATGTCCAGTACGTTTTCATTTCGTTTTGAAAAAGTATCTACCAAAAAGGTCAGTGAATTTATTAGGGAACAACTGGAAGAAGCCATCATTCTCAAAGAATTAATGAGTGAAGAACAGCTTCCTTCGGAACGAGAGCTGGCCGAGATTTTTAATGCAAGTCGCATTACGGTGCGTGAGGCGCTATCAACGCTGGAAGACAAGGGTCTGATTGAGAAGCGCGTGGGGGCTAAGGGTGGAACTTTTGTCCTGCCTCTGACAGCCAATTCTCATAAACGCACACGAGAAGAAATTAAACGGGATTGGGAACAACTGCTGAAAGTGTTTGAATACCGGACCATTATTGAGCCGGAAGCGGCTTTTCTGGCTGCTGAGCGGATTACCGCAGGCGAGCTGGAGCTGCTGGAAGCCTATATGGAGCAAAGCATTCAACCTCATTGTACAAGGGAATGGTTCCGGGCTTTGGATGTGAAGTTCCATCTGACCATTGCTAAGGCGTCCGGGAATCCATACTGCGAGGCGGCAGTAAGACAGATCAGAACAAAAATTAATCCGGCATTGGATCTGATGCCATATGATGACCGAATCCGCTCCGTCAATCATGGGATACATATGGAGATTCTTGAAGCGCTGAAAGCACATGACAGTATCAAATCCCGGGAGACAATGAAAAGGCACATTGAATTCTCGGCTGATGCGATCTATGCCCGACTGGTATCAGAATCCGATGACAAAGAAGGGAATGAGAACTAATGGACCAATCACAACTATATCAACGTGCACAAGCATTGCAGCCACAACTCATTGCCTGGCGGAGAGATTTCCATCGCCATCCGGAAATCGGCTATGAGGAATTCAGAACGTCAGAGATCGTAGCCAAGCACTTGGAAAGTCTGGGTCTTGAAGTGACGCGCAATGTCGGAAAAACCGGAGTCGTTGGCTTGCTGAGAGGAGAGTCAGAGGGCCCCACTTTTGCACTTCGGGCAGATATGGACGCATTGCCAATACAAGATCAGAAGTCATCTGAGTACAGTTCCCAAGTGGAAGGCAAGGCGCATCTGTGCGGGCATGATGCACATACAACCATTCTGATGGGAGCGGCTGAACTGCTAACGAGTCTCGGCCGGCCGAAATCGGGCAACATCAAATTTGTGTTCCAGCCTGCGGAAGAAGGATTGGCAGGTGCACGTGCCATGATTCAGGATGGAGTACTGGAGAATCCGAAAGTGGACGCGATTGCAGGACTGCATATGACTCCGGGACAAGATACGGGTACTGTCGGGGTAAGCAAAGGCGTAGCGTTTGCCTCGGCAGACCGTCTGGTGATACGGATACTTGGCAAGGGCGGACATGCTGCCCGACCGCATGAAGGTATCGATGCTATTGCTGTATCAGCTCAGGTCATCACTGCACTACAGAACCTGGCTAGTCGTATGGTAGACCCGCTGGAACCAGTTGTGGTAACGATCGGTAAAATTACCGGGGGCTACATGGGAACAGCAATTGCGCCTGAGGTTGAGATGATCGGCACGGTTCGAACACTTTCTCCAGCCATTCGTGAACGCATGCCAGCCTTGATTAAACAGGTCGTAAGTGGGGTGTGCAGTTCGTTCGGGGCGGGTCACGAAGTCATCTATGGCGATGGCTACCCGGTTGTGGTTAACGATCTGGGCATGGTGGACCTGCTTACGGAGACCGTTGACGGCCTCGAATGGGCGAACGGATGGACCAGTATTCCGCCTTCCACGGGCGGCGAGGATTTCGCGTTCTACTGTGAACAGATTCCGGGTGTTTTCTTCCGATTGGGTTCAGGGAATGAGGAAGAGCGAACCCGTTACCCACTGCACCATCCGATGTTCGATCTGGATGAGGCGGTCATGCCTTATGGTGTGGGAATGCTGTCCGCCGTAGCGCTTGAATATTTGGCAAGAAACACAACTTCTGAGGGGGAGCATGGAAAATGAAAAAAAGACAATGGACAAGCATGTGGATCACATTATTGGCTGTAGTATTGGTGCTTAGCGCTTGCGGTGGCAAGAGTACTGGTACGGAGAGCAATTCTGCATCAAGTGAATCAGGAAGCGGATCATCTGCCAGTACTACACTTACAATCGCAGCTGCTACGGATATTGAGAGCTTTGACCCGCACAACAACAATAATACCTCCAGCGAAGCGGTGCTGGTCAACGTATTTGATTACCTGATCAAAAATGACAGTGAACAGAAGAAGGTTCCAGGTCTTGCGACTTCATGGGAACAAGAAGATGATACAACCTGGCGCTTCAAGCTGCGTGAAGGGGTGACTTTCCATAACGGTGATCCATTCACTTCGGCAGATGTGAAGTATACGCTGGAGCGCGTAGCCAAAGACAGCACACTGAAACAAAACAGCTACTTCAAAAACATTGTTGAAGTAAAAGCGGTCGATGAATATACGGTAGATATTATTACCGACGGACCGGACCCGTTGCTGCTTAATCGCTTGTCCAAGATGGGGGCTGGCATTCTGCCTGCCAAATATATTGAGGACAACGGGTTTGATCAATTCCTGAAACAACCGGTTGGCACAGGTCCATACAAGTTCAGCAAATGGACAAAAGATGATCGTGTAGAACTTGTGAAAAATGAAAAATACTTCGATGGTGAACCGAAATGGAATGAGGTTGTATTCCGTGTCATTCCTGAAGCTTCCACACGGGTATCTGAACTGCTGGCTGGTGGTGTGGACATCGCAGCATCCATACCGTCGACAGATATTGCCCGCATTGAAGGCGAAGCGGACAAGAAGATCGTCAAAGCGCCGATCCAGCGTGTA
The DNA here is from genome assembly GCF_042796655.1 of Paenibacillus sp. NPDC057886. NCBI lineage: Bacteria > Bacillati > Bacillota > Bacilli > Caryophanales > Paenibacillaceae > Paenibacillus > Paenibacillus sp. NPDC057886. The sequence goes on from NZ_JBHVMZ010000001.1 coordinate 1,088,632, forward strand.
CTTCAGTTGATTTTCCGTCAAACAGAGGGCAGTGTCACAGCTGATCCGAAGGTTCGGGAGGCTATTGATCTGGCGATTGACAAGCAGGGCATTGTAGACAGCATTGCCGGAGGTGCAGGTATCGTGACTCGCACATCCGTAACACCTGGCAACTTTGGGGCAGATCCTTCGTTGTACAAAACATCACTTTATGATCAAGAGAAGGCGAAGCAACTGTTGCAGGAAGCAGGTTATGCAGAAGGTGAAGCAGAGATGACCATCTCAGTATCCTCGCAGTATAAAGAGCCTGCCGAAGTCGTGGCAGCGATGCTGGAGCAAGTGGGCTTCAAAATTAATCTGGACGTGCTTGAACCAAGTGCTTTCAGTGAACGTTACAGCTCCAAATCATTCAAGGAAATCTTTATGATCGGAATTGGGAACTCCCTCTTTGATGCTTCCAATAACTACAATCGGTACATGTTGGAAGAGGCCAAAGGAGAGTCGGATTATAACAATCCGGAAGTGGAGAAATTGCTCCAGTCTGCGTTGGTTAACATGGACCCGGCTTCCAGGGAGAAAGAGTATCAGCAAGTACAACAAATTCTTGCTGAAGATCGCCCAGCAGTGTATCTGTACCAAATGGAAGGTGTATATGGTACCGATAGCCGTGTGAACTTCGAGCCACGTAGTGACGAGATGTTCTATGCTGACGAGATTACACCTGCACAGTAACATCAGACAGAACAACCTGATATGACAAGGATAAGCCGAGAACGGCAGGGACTGTACCACGTTCCTGTCGTTCTTTTTTTAAAAGGAGGTGGACAGAGAATGGGCAAATATGTACTTAAGTCACTACTGCAGGTTATTCCGGTTCTGTTCATTGTTTCATTAATCGTATTTATATTGGTCCGCGTCACGGGAGATCCGGTTGCCCTGATGCTGCCTGAAACAGCTACCGCTGAAGACCGCGCTGTATTAACGCAGGCGCTCGGACTGGACCAACCGTTATATACCCAATATATAAAGTTCCTGGGCAGCGCCTTGAAGGGAGACTTTGGTCAATCCTTCCGTTATGGAGAACCGGCTTTACAGCTTGTACTGGAACGATTACCGGCCAGCTTTGAACTGGCTGTTGCAGCAATGTTTTTTGCCATTGTTATGGCTATACCGCTTGGAGTTGCCTCAGCAGTCAAACGTAATACGTTTACCGATCTGATCATCTCCGGAATATCGGTCATTGGTAAAGCCATGCCGAACTTTTGGATGGGTATTATGCTCATTTTGTTATTTTCCGTCATGTGGGGAGTGTTACCTGTATCCGGCCGCGGCGGAGTAACACATTTGATATTGCCTGCCTTTACGCTAGGAGTCGGGCTTGCTGCACAAATGACTCGTCTTATTCGCTCCAGCATGCTGGAAATTCTGAGTCAGGATTACATCCGAACAGCACGGAGCAAGGGGCTTGGCCGGATGGTCGTGATTGGCAAACATGCGTTTCGCAACGGCTTGATTCCAGTCGTGACGATTATGAGTTTGCAGTTTACAAGCTTGATCGGTGGAACATTGATTACGGAAACAGTATTCTCCTGGCCCGGACTGGGTCAATTGCTGGTTGTTGCAGTTAACACCCATGACATGGCGATTGTACAGGCCGCTGTTTTTGTCATTGCATTTATCGTGGTTGTAACCAATATTTTGACGGACGTGGCCTACCGGCTGCTTGATCCACGCATTAAATACGATTAGAAGGAGGTGCAATCGATGACAGGCAGCAATGAAATGCCAATGCCGGGTGCAGAACAGGAACACGAGAATGTACGTACCCCAACAGGACTTCGCTATATCTGGAGACAACTGATCATCAGCAAGACCGGGATATTTGGCGCTGTGCTCGTTTTGTTGGTTGTGTTAATCGCCATATGTGCACCTCTGTTAACGAGTCATGATCCTGGTGCAGTGAATCCCCTCAATCGTCTTAAACCGCCAGCTTGGCTTGATGGGGGAACGGCTGAATACTGGCTGGGTACGGATAATCTGGGCAGGGACATGTGGAGCCGAATCGTATATGGTGCGCGGGTTTCATTAATTGTAGGTATGGGTGCAGTCATCGTGTCTGGAATCATTGGTGCGATTCTTGGTCTCTTGTCCGGATTTTATGGAAAATGGCTGGATGCAGTTATTATGCGCGTGGGTGATGCATTCATGGCCATCCCTACCATTCTGTTTATGCTCGTTGTGATGGCTATTGTGGGTCCAGGCATTACGACGCTGATTTTGGTTATCGGTGTGACTAACTGGGTTCCTTTCACCCGTGTAGTTCGCAGTGAGGTGTTGAGTATCAAGGAACGGGACTTTGTTCACGCTGCCAGATCGATCGGTGCCAAGAATGGAAGATTAATTCTGAAACACATTCTGCCCAATATTTTATCTTCCTTTATTGTGATCTGCGGTATGAATGTCGGGACCACGATCATTATGGAAGCTTCGCTCAGTTTCCTGGGCCTTGGCATTAAGCCACCTGACATTTCCTGGGGAGGCATGCTCAGTGATGGAAGACAATATGTAGCAACAAGCTGGTGGGTGGCAACTTTCCCTGGACTGGCAATTACCCTGACGGTTCTTGGTGTCATTTTCCTGGGAGATTGGCTGCGAGATGTACTTGATCCACGTACGGATACAAACAAAAAATAAGAGGAACGGAGATGGGAGCCATGGACATGAATAAAAGACCGATCTTGCCAGAGGACTTAGTTCATTACCGCTGGGTTAGCCAGCCTGTAATCAATCAAAATGGTCAGGTGGCGTACGTTGAACAAACAATTGATCAGCAGAAAAATGAATATATTACGCAAATTCGTGGCGTTGCACTTGATGGTAGTGGGGACAAGCAACTTACAGATGGAGTAAAGGATTCATCTCCTTCCTGGTCACCAGATGGAACACAGCTCGCTTTTTTACGTTTGGAAAGTGGGGGTAAAGGGTTATGGACCCTTGCGTCAGGTGACACAAAGCCTATAAATCTCATCACGCCTGAGCGCAAGCTTTTACAATTTGTGTGGTCCCCGGATGGGCAATATATTGCGTTTACCAGCAAAGCTGTAGAAGGCAAAGTAGAAGCGATGGCTGACAATACATCAAAGACAGATGGATCACTTAAAGTAACTCCCCTGCGAGGCAAGGTATTCGAGCGCACGACACCCAAGGCAGAGGGCTCCGGCTGGTGGGATGGTCTTTATAGCTATCTGTTTGTATATGAGATCGGGAGTGGAACCATTACACAGGTCACAACCGGACCATGGAATGTTGCTGCTCCGGTCTGGTCGCCAGACGGTCAGGCTATTTCCTTCATTTCCAAGCAGGTACAGGAAGAGGGGGTGGATGCCGATCTGCTGTACTTTGCAGATGTTCATACCGTAGATTTGGAAAGCGGCGAGCATTGCAAAGTAACGGATTCCAGTCTTCAGGTAAGCCAGTTCGCATATTCACCCGATGGAGAGCAACTGATTCTAATCGCCAGCGACCGAGAGTATGGCAGTGGCAGTCATAACAGACTATATGAAGTGCCGAGTAGCGGAGGTATTCCAAAGCAGCTGGCGCCTGATGTCGATATGCAGTTGGGGAACGCAGCACTTGGGGACATGAAATCGGCAAGCGCATCTCCGTCGCCTCTGATCGATTATCATCATACGCAACGTACGGCCTATGTTCTGGGTACTTATGGTGGAAATGTGGACGTGTATCAAATCACCGAGGATGGGCATTGCCAATCCGTAACGGGAAACGGCGAGAAGGATGTATATCAATATACCCTGTCACCTGATGGTAAGACGCTGGTCATTGGCGCATTGACTGAGGATCACCCTGGAGAACTGTACCGTGTGGATATTAACAGTGGTGACATGTTCAGACTCACTCGGCGAAACGATGAATTTTTGGCAGGCTTGGAAGTCAATGTACCTGAACGTGTCGAATTTACATCGTCGGACGGATGGCCCATTCAAGGTTGGTTGTTGAAGCCGATTATGCAGAAATCGGACACGAAAGTGCCGATGATTTTACAGATTCATGGTGGACCGCATGCCATGTATACAGGCATCTTCAGCCATGAAATGCAGACACTTGCTGCACAGGGGTATGCCGTTCTATGGGTGAATCCTCGAGGAAGTATGGGGTACGGGCAGGAATTCGCCAGAGCTTGCCGAGGAGATTTTGCCGGGGGAGACTGTCGGGACCTGCTCGAGGCGGTGGACTATGCACTTGCTACATATGATATCCTCGATGAAACACGTCTTGGTATAGGTGGAGGCAGTTACGGAGGCGTCATGACCAACTGGATCGTTGCTCATACCAACCGATTTAAGGCGGCAGTAACGCAGCGTTGCATATCCAATTGGTTGTCCTTGTATGGAACCAGTGATATTGGAATCTCTTATGTAGAGGGCGTAATTGGTGGCAATCCAACCGAACATGCAGACATGTTATGGTCCCGTTCTCCCCTTGCTCATGCGCATAAGATAGATACACCACTTCTGATTATGCATGGAGAGCAAGATTATCGTACACCGATCGGACAGGCGGAGGAGTTATATACCACGTTAAAACGATATGGAAAAACGACCAAACTGATTCGATATCCAGGCTCCAATCACACTTTGCTCAAAAGCGGAAAACCCTCGCTGCGCGTGGATAGCTTTGAACAGGTAAATGCCTGGTTTAATTACTACCTCAGAGATGGAGAGGGCGGAGCATGAGCCGTGTTCAGTTATCCATTCCTGTAGCCCTGTTAGTGGAAAATGTTCTGACGAGCGGTGAAGCGAGCGAATTAATCATTGATTGTTTACAGAGGAAAGATTTCTCTTCGTTGTTATCGAACATCAAGGAACCCGTGATGGATCTGGCAGAGAGACTGGATACAGCTGTTGAAGTGGGAGACAACTGGGAAGAGGCCATACGCAGCGGAGTCTACGAGTTTAAATTTTTGCATATTAACGCCTTGAAAAGACTGCTCTATTTCCGGTTTGGCCTCAAGGCAGACCAGGATTATATCCAGGAAGATCTGTCACTGAGACATGTCCACTTGACCTTGCGGGAAACCGAGTTGCTGCAAGTGTTGGTTGGCAGACAGTGGATTGTTCATGAAGGAAAACAAGACATTCAAGATAAAGATAAGTACAGAGACGCATCGTTACGTATTCCTGTTCACATCCGATTGAAGTACTAGCTAAACACATATTGGGAGCCAAAAGCCGCGATTTTTGCGGCTTTTTTATTGTAGTAGCTGCATTTCTTTGAAAAATAAGAACCTTGACTTTTGCAGGCGTTTAAGCAGGTACTTGACAGCCGTGTGGTATATTATAAAAAGTTCTTTAATAGTGAACATATGATAATGCTCAAAATGGGGTGTACGTGATGTATCAATATAAGGATCAGGAATATGAAGGGGTACATTTTGAAGGACGTGACTTGCGGTATGGTGAACTAATAAGCTGTGTTTTCAAACAGTGTACCTTTATGAACGCTTCAATGGAAGAAATCGAGACAAGCAACTGCCGTTTTATCGAGTGTGACTTTAAAGGCGCTTCCATGAATGGCTCCATCCATAGAGAGTCGGCTTTTGAAAACTGTTTATTTGGTGGTGCTAATCTTTTCGCTTCCAAATTCACCTCCTGCAAGATGACGGGGTCGGACTTTTCCGGATCGCAAATGGATGGTATTACACTAAGTCAGGGCGATTGGTCTTATACGAATCTGAGACATGCCCGATTGGGCAAACAGGACTTGCGAGGAATTCGTTTCTTTGAAGCCGACTTTACGGACACGGATTTTACCAAAGCGGATTTGAGAGATTGTGATCTCACAAGAGTAGTTTTAAGCAGAGCCAAGCTGCAAGGGGCCGATCTTAGAGGCGCTAACCTGGAAGGAATCGATCTGAAATCATTGGATATTAAAGGCGTACGTTTGGATCGCGAACAAGCAGTTCTGTTTGTACGCTCTTATGGTGCGAAAGTAGATTAAGTTGAACATCTGTGGTTACAGATCATGTTGGTACAATCGAGTTCAAGAACTTCTTATAGCGTAAATAAACCGCCAAGGGCGGTTTTTTTGGCATGAAGCGTATCATTTTTGCAAATAAGCAGGAATAGGTGATGGAAACCAGAAGTAGTAAATATCACTTTCAGTTAAAAGGAGGCTATCATGTCAACCACATTGATTACGGTGATTGCAGTCATTGGCTTTGGAATTATAACAGGTGCAATCATTATGATTACGGTATTTAGACTTTTGCATAGCGCTAAGCAGAAACAACAACTTCGAAAAAGCATTTTAATGGAGGGGATTTCCACAGAAGCGATTATTCATGACATTATACAAACTTCATCCAGTATGGATGGAAGGCCGGGAGTGCGACTGGATCTGACCGTAACCCAAGTTGACGGCCGTACCTTTCCAACGATTGTAGAGACATATATCCCGTTTACACATATTTCCCAATTCCAGAAAGGAAATGTCATTAACGTAAGATACATAGCAGACGGAAATGAACGAAAGGTTGAGGTAGAGGATGCCTATATTCCTTAGGTGGGTAATCAATCCTCTTCTTTTGACAAATTTCTAACGACCAGAAAAATAGCAAATATACCGATTAAAATAATAATTCCATTTATTATTGGAAACCACATGGTCGTATATACCTCGCTTCATTTCATGAAATGAGTTGCATTATGTTTCAACACCGTTTCTTTTTGAGTGTTTTAAACGCAAGGCTACCCAGCTCATGATCAGAGCAGCAGCGAGCAAAAATAAAGTTAACCCTGCAATCACGACAAAGAAGGATTGGTCAAAAGCAGCAATGGCGGCAACTTTGAGTGACTCCGCATACTCAGTAGGTAAACTCTCGGAAGCGAGAAGAGCTTCATCCAGACTGTCCTTCACATTAGCTGGCACACTAATCCCCTCTGGAATCCTCATAGCAAGCGTGTATACAAGAGTAGACATGCTCCCCATGATGGCAATACCTGATGCTCCACCCAGCTCATAACCCACTTCCTCAATCGATGCTGCCATACCCGCTTTGTGCGGAGGTGCGTAACTCATAATGGAATGGGATGCTGCGGTCATCCCTGCTCCAAGACCTGCGCCAAGTAGCGCTAAACCGAGAATCTGCCCAGTATACCCTGTATTGAACTGCATCAGATATATCCCTATGCCCAGACCGGCGATCAAGAGAGAGAAACTTTTGATATATACGACATCTACACGATGCATGATGGACCCGACAATGGGGCCAGCAATGAGTGCTGCAACGGGTATAGATAAGGTGAAAAGTCCAGCGTGAAGCGGTGACATGCCTTCCACAAGTTGAAGGCGTTGAGTGACCATATATTGCACACCCATTTGCGCAAACAAACCGACCAGAGCGGTAATAAAGCCGGTGCTGAATCTTGGGATTTTGAATAAGGACAGATCCAAAAGCGGGTTGGAGCTGTTATTTTGACGGCGAATAAAGATGATAAGGGACAGCACACCTATTACTGCAGCGATACTGGCTAATGTCAGAGATCCTTCGCGTCTTGTGAATTCCTTGATGGAATAGATAATTCCCACCATGGCAATCATGATCTGAATGGAACTGGTGAAATCCCACTTTTTCGACGCATCACCTTGATGTTTAGGAATCATTTTTAAGGCGAAAACAAAGGCGAGAATGGCAATGGGAAGGTTAATCAGAAACACAGAACCCCACCAGAAGTGTTGAAGAAGCAGCCCACCTACAATCGGACCCAGTCCCGCACCACCTGATGCAATGGAGCCCCAAATGCCAATTGCGAGTGCAAGTTCTCGTTCATTCGTAAAGGTAACCCTGATGATCGACAATGTCGCTGGCATCATCATGGATGCGCCCACTGCAAGAAGAATTCTACTCATGACCAGTACAGCCGGTACTGGAGAAAAGGCTGCAGAAAGAGAAGCAACAGAAAATACGAGCAATCCCAGGGTGAATATTTTCTTATGACCAAGACGGTCCCCAAGCGTTCCCATTGCAGGCAGAAGCCCCGCCATGACGAGGGAGTAACCGTTCAGAATCCATAATTTTTCTGAGGCTGACGCACCTAAATCATGGGTTAAGCTGGGTAAAGCGGTGTAAAGGATCGTCATGTCCATCACTATTAGTAATAGTGCACTTGATACAATAACAAGAATCATCCAACGTTTTAACTTTGACATGTTTCCCTCCAACAATATAATTAGATAACTTGCATTTTTAAACCATAAACTATAGGGTAACCCTATAGTCAAATTTAATTTTGAACCATAGATTCTAGCGGAGGCATGTACAATGTCGGGAAACCATACACAACAATTTACTACCAGTGAATTTGCAAAAATCTGCGGAGTCACTAAGCATACTCTATTTCATTATGATGAGATTGGGCTGTTAAAGCCGGAGTTCACGAATTCCAAGGGTTACCGTTATTACGGTATTCAGCAAACCTATGTATTTGATGTAATCCATGTGCTGAAGAAGGCGGGAAGCTCCCTAGAGGAAATTAAGTCTTTTATTCAAAATCTAAATACACCATTATTGATCGAGGTGTTTGAACAGAAAGTGAAGGAACTGGAGCTAGAACAACTCCGAATCCAACGTATGCAAAAGCTCTTGAATGGTGCCATTGTCATGACACGGCAAGCTATGAGTGCTTCATATGAAGGTCTGGCTTTTGAAGAATGCGAGAAAGAATATTTTATTGCCGTTCAACTGGAACGGGGGGATGGAGATAAGGAGTTTTCCCGCAAGTTTGTCGAATTTCGAAACTATTGCGAAGAGCGAATGATCGAATATGAGTTTCCGGTATGGACTGTAGTCTGTCAGGAGAGCTTTGAGACAGGACAATTCTATCCGGACTACTTTTGCAAACAAATAAAAGCACCGATTCCTGGCGAATCGATGCTAGTCAAGCCCAAAGGATTGTATGCTGTCATGAATCATCGAGGATCATATGAAAGCATGCCCAAAACGTATTTAATCATCAAAGAGTATATAGAACGAGAGGGATTTGAGATCTGTGGAAATGTGTATGCCATGGATCTGCTCAGTTATTTTGCGGAAAATAATCCGGATGAGTATATCATTAAGATATACGTAGAAGTGTGTAAGGTTACAGAGACGGATAAAGAATAGAAATCGATTTAATCCAGGGGGATATTATTGAAATTAATTAAAGCTTATGATATGGATATGAACGAAGAATGGTCAACGCTTCTTCAGGAATTGCTTGTTGCCAGTTTTCCAGAGGTGTATCCGAAAGACCGATTGTTTTTCAAGCAAATTCCACATTGCAGAATATTAGCATTCGACCCAGATAATCAACTGATTGGACATGTAGGACTAGATTACAGAATGATGAATTTAAATGGAAAAGCAATAAGAGTGTTGGGGATCATTGATCTGTGCGTTTACATTACACATCGCTCTCAAGGAATAGGTTCCTTGTTGCTAGCGGAAGTGGACAAGCTGTCCAGAGGGCATATTGATTTTGTACTTTTATTTGCTGATCATGAGGGCTTGTATAGTAAAAATGGATACAAAACGGTTAACAACACATGCAAGTGGTTGAAAATTGAGCATGAAACCTTAACTACAATTGGAGTTGGAATTCAGAAGGTCGAGGGGTTAATGGTTAGAGAAGTAGGAACCATGCCATGGAATGAAGGAGAACTCGATTTTTTAGGTTATCTGTACTGAGTACAAAGAGCGCTCACACCAAAAGCAGGAGTAATTGAGGCTATAGAGAAAAGTAGATAGAGCCACGAAATTTCGTGGCTTTTTTGTATTTTACGAGAATCTGTTTATAAAATGAATTTTTTGAAAAATAACAAAGTGATAAATTTTATTTATCGAAATGAAATTGAATTTCATTCATGAAAGTTTCATGAGTTCGTTTACATGCCATAGAAAATATTTTATAATTGTCATCGGAAGATCTTTAACTAACTAAAAGTTACTAAGTATAAAAAGGTTAATTAAAAAGACGTTAAAACGTCAAGAGACATCATGAAAGAAGGCAATCAGTAATGAACTCATTTTTTGTAGATTCCAATGGAAACTTAAAAACCTCTTTGAAAGGCAAGGATGTTCTGTCCAATCCCATGTTGAACAAGGGCACTGCCTTTAACGAAGAAGAGAGAAAAGAGCTTAACCTGAATGGTATCTTGCCACCAATGGTTTTAAATATTGAAGAACAAGTGAGTCGAGTATATCAGCAATTGCAAAATGAATCGGATAATTTGCGGAAAAGCATCATGCTTAGTGATTTGTTCAACCGAAATATTGTACTATTTTACCGTCTAATGAAGGATCATCTTAGTGAAATGCTGCCGATTGTGTACACACCTACGGTCGGGCAAGCTATCCAGGAATATAGCCATCAATACCACAGACCGGGTGGTCTATATTTATCCATTAATGATATGGATGGGCTTGAGGAAGCCTTCCGCAACAGTGGTTTACATGCTGGAGATGTGGATTTGATTGTTGTGACCGACTCGGAAAGTATTCTGGGCATCGGAGACTGGGGCGTTGGAGGCATTAATATTGCCATTGGTAAACTCGCGGTATACACAGCAGCCATAGGCGTTGATCCAAGCCGCGTATTGCCTGTTGTGCTGGACGTCGGAACCAATAATCCCAAATTGCTGAATGATCCATTGTATGTGGGCAACCGTCATGAACGTATTCGCGGGGAAAAATATGATCAATTTATCGAAGCCTTTGTGAAAGAAACAACAAAGTGGTTCCCGGATATCCTGCTTCACTGGGAAGACCTGGGCAGCGTGAATGCCAGAAATATTATTCAGAAATATGGAGAAGAACTCCTTACATTTAATGATGATATACAGGGAACGGGTGCGGTAACGCTTGCGGCGATCATGTCCGGAGTTCAAGTGACGGGTGTGCCTCTTCGTGAGCATCGTGTCCTTGTATTTGGACCAGGGGCCGCTGGTATTGGTAACGCGGATCAGATTCGTGACGCCATGATGGAAGAAGGACTTGAGCAGAAGGATGCGGAGAGCCGGTTCTGGGCGTTCGATTACCGCGGACTCCTTACCGATGAGACGGAAGGTCTATTTGAATTCCAGAAACCATATGTACGCAAAGCTGCGGAAGTGAAAGATTGGGCATTGAATGAGCAAGGGCAGGTCAGTTTGCTGGAAGCAGTGAAACAGATTAAACCAACGATTCTGATCGGGACGTCCGGTGTGACAGGTGCCTTTAATGAACAAGTTATCAAAGAAATGGCGAAGCATGTGGAACGGCCAATCATTATGCCGATGTCCAACCCGACCTCGCTTGCCGAGGCGGCACCAAGAAGCTTGATTGAATGGACAGAAGGCAAAGCACTGATTGCAACAGGCAGTCCATTTGAATCTGTCATGTTTAATGACACTTTATTTGAAATTGGTCAATCCAATAATGCTTTTGTTTTCCCAGGTTTGGGTCTGGGAGCTATTGTTGCAAAAGCATCAAAATTCACCAAAAACATGTTCACCGCGGCTGCAGTGGCCGTAGCTAATTCGGTAGATTCCTCTGCACCAGGTGCACCACTTCTGCCAAGAGTGAAAGAGCTGCAAGCTGTTTCGTACAAAGTTGCAGTGGCGGTCGCCAAGGCTGCGTTGGAAGATGGCGTGGCGCGTGTGGAGCTCAAAGACGTTGAAGAGGCTGTAAAAGCTGCCATGTGGCATCCAGTGTACAAACCGCTGTATGCGGCCGTTTAATAATTGAATTAAATTGAATACAGCGCATGGTGACTATAAACCTATGAGGGTCTGGTAAGGCGGATTTTAAGAAAGGGCTCGGCTTGATCTCTTGCCTTGACCCAGGGCTGTATTCCATGTTAAGTTTCTGGTATTAAATTGTTGAGCTTTTAAAGGGGGATAGAGCGATGACTGAATTAGAGGTTGTAGATGTTTATGTGAACCTGTCAACGAACATGAACACTGACATGGTTCACAACATAACTAATCAGAATCCGGCACTTTATCCTCCTATGCATAGATCATCTTGGCGTTAAATTTTTGGACGCCAGGTCTCTTCATCGTATAGTCTGGTTTATGTAACGCAAAAAGCACCGGTGAATGGGGGCTTTTTTGCGTTTTTTCATTTGAGGATATTCTAATCAATCTGACACATGGGAATTGTGTCATTCATTCAAGAGCGGATTAAAATTCTGATTATGTTCAAATATAAAGTGAGGGACCATGTCGTGGTAAATACCCCGTCGGTTAACTTTTATATTTCACATAAAAAGGATGATCCTTATGTCTTTAATTAACGTTAGCAACCTAACATTTGCCTATGATGGCAGTTACGATAATATATTTGAAAATGTGAGTTTTCAGCTGGACTCCGATTGGAAATTGGGTTTTACTGGAAGGAACGGCAGAGGCAAAACGACATTCCTTAATCTGCTGCTTGGTAAATATGAATACAGCGGAACTATTTCTGCGAATGTCAGCTTTGAGTACTTTCCTTTTCAGGTTAAGAATAAAGGAGCTATGACCCTCGATGTCATTGAAGAGGTCTATCCTGAATATTTACACTGGCAGCTTGTGCGAGAGCTTAACCTGTTACAAGTTTCGGAAGATATCCTGTATCGGCCTTTCGATTCCTTGTCAAACGGAGAACAAACGAAGGTAATGCTGGCTGCCTTGTTCCTGAAGGATAATCGGTTTTTGCTCATTGATGAACCTACCAATCATCTCGACATTCATGCGAGAAAACTCGTCAGTAATTATCTTCGCAGCAAACGTGGATTTATTTTGGTATCCCACGATCGATCCTTTTTGGATAACAGCGTAGATCATATCCTGTCCATCAATAAAAATAACATCGAGATTCAGAAAGGGAACTTCTCCGCTTGGTGGGAAAATAAACAAAGGCAAGATCAATTTGAACTTGCAAGTAATGAGAAATTAATAAAGGACATCAAGCGTTTATCCGACTCTGCCAAACGGACGGGCGGATGGTCGCATGAAGTGGAAAGAACCAAAAATGGTACAAGAAATTCCGGTTCAAAGGTGGATAAAGGTTATATTGGACACAAGGCCGCCAAAATGATGAAACGTTCCAAAAATATCGAGCAGAGGCAGCAATCCGCCATCCAAGAAAAGTCCAAACTGCTCAAAAATATTGAAAATGCAGAACGCCTCCAAATTCATCAACTGGATTTTCACAAGAAGGAACTCGTCGAATTGGAACATGTATCGATTGCTTATGATTCCAAACCAGTTTGTAAGGATGTGAGTTTCACAGTTGAAAAAGGGGAGCGTATTGCGCTGTATGGTAAAAACGGATCGGGAAAATCAAGCATCCTTAAACTGATTTGTGGTGAGAATATCCCTTATACAGGTCATTTTCGAAAGGATCACCAGCTTAAAATCTCGTATGTGTCACAGGACACGTCGGATCTCGGAGGCCATTTATCTGACTATGCGGCCGCCCAGAGTATTGATGAAAGCCTGTTTAAATCCATATTAAGAAAGCTGGATTTTTCCAGATTACAGTTGGAGAAGGATATCTCGACGTTTAGCGCAGGCCAAAAAAAGAAAGTGCTGATTGCCAAAAGTCTGAGTGAGAAAGCTCATTTGCACGTTTGGGATGAACCCCTCAATTTTGTGGATGTCATCTCTCGCATGCAAATCGAAGAGTTGCTGCTGGAGTACTCTCCGACCCTTCTTTTTGTAGAGCATGACAGTGAATTTTGTACAAATATTGCAACGAGAATTATCGAGCTATAAGAAACTGGGAATGATATAAGTGCTAAAAGCCGCCAAAAGGCGGCTTTTAAGCTTTACACTATTTTTACACTACATAACGAATAGTAAACGAATGCTTATTGCGTGTGCAGACATCGAAATTGTGAGGAACTATGCTATAATTTTAAAGTCACATTCCAATCAAATGATGGATCATTAAATCAATTTATAGAATAAACTGCCCAAGAGGTGTAAACCCGTTGAAAAAAGAAATGACATCGATGAAGCAAACGAGACTTCACTCCATTCTGGACGAAGCAACCAAACTGCTGATTGAAAAGCCTAATGCATCCATGAATGATATCGCAGAATCTGCAAAAATCGGCATTGCGACCCTGCATCGTTACGTGGAAAGCCGCGAACAATTAATGGTTTATCTGGGCTTGCGTGCGATTGAGGTGGTAAGTGAGGCCATGCAAAAGATTCATCTGGATGAGGAAAACTGTGAAACGTATATTCCCGAACTGATTGAAGTGCTTATTCCATTAGGAGATAAAATATTTTTCCTTACGCATGATGCAGCTATACACTATAATCCTGAGATTGAGGGAGCGGATTTAAAGCTGAGAGAGCCTATATTGCATGCGGTCAGCTTGTTGCAGCAAAAGAATTATTTTCGTCAGGATGTCAATAAAAACTGGATTGTAGATGTGCTGTATTCTATCCTGTTTCTGACGTGGCAGCAGGTAGTAAGTGGTGATATTGCTCGTAAATCGGCAGCTTCTCTGGTTGTGGATACGTTCTATCATGGCTTCAGAGCCAGATCGTAGTCGCTACCTTGTAGCAACTTGCAACTTACAATAAAGCAATAAAAACACCCCAATGTGGAGTCAGTCGTGTCAGTTGATACGAGACTCACTTTGGAGGTGTTTTTTTTGCGTGGAGAGCGATCTGCGATACTTGAAGGGCACATGTTTTCTTTTGAGTACATATTCAAATTTTAACAGAGTTCAGAATTTAAGATTTAAAACTTACAAAAAATGATATAAATTTCTAGTAGATTCAAATCATTACCAAATTAAGACAGTGAATTTGCGACAAGGAGGTCGATAATCTGCGCTGAACTGATTACCGTTTTAACTCGCTTTTGCACTCATTTCATCATATCCAACAGGAGGGATTCCATGCTTTACACCATTATTGTGCCAGTCAACCAGGACTATAACATTCTGAACCTGTTCACCGATTCACTGCTTCGGACCGTAAGCCCGTCAAGTCAAATCATTTTTATCAACGATGGTTCCGGTTCTGCGGTCTTACAGCATCTGGAGAAACTGAAGCAAGAGGTAAGAGAAGGTGTAACCATAGAGATTCTCCAGCATGATTTTCCACTCGGTTGTGCCGTATCGATCAATAGCGCACTACGGCGGGCAGAGGGGGAGTATATTTTCTTCCTGGATTCCGACACGATTCTTCAACCGAACTGGCAACCGATGATGAAAGAGACACTGGATACTGACATTACAATCGGCATGATTGGCGGGGTTCTGCTCTATCCGCAAACGGGAGGCGTGCAGCATTGTGGGATTGCATTTGCCGACACCATCGGCCGGCACTTATTCCTGAACGCATCGCCTGAAGACATTCCTAAGGAAACATTTTCAGTTCAGCTTGTCGTATTCGCCATGTTCGGCATGAAGAGGGAAGTATATGAAACGGTAGGTGAGCTGGATGAGAAGTTCTTTAACGGATATGAGGATTTTGATTATCAGATGCGAGCACGAGCAGCCGGATATGATACGGTCATTAATCCAAATATTCTCGCCTATCACTGGGAACGAAGCAGTGGCATTCATCGCAACTTCAACCGGAAAAACAATCTGGCACGTTTCTGGAAAAAGTGGGGCGGGGAAATTGAGGCCGATGTGTGGCCATTCGTATTCAGTCATCTGAAAGAACAGCTGGATAGCCAGAGTGAATATCAGCATCTGCCGATCGTTGGTATTGATCTTGCAGAAGTACGCAGTGACGCGGATACATTCTGGACCAAGCTGGAGGAAGCTGACATTGCACCTGTTGCTGAGGTACGTGACTATTCCAACCGTTTTAACTCGAATGGAGCTATCTGGCTGCCGCAGGTACTGGGCAAGGAGCTGATTCACAGCGAGAACCGATTGTTGTTTCTGGTGGATAATTTCGCGCGTTTGCTGGAAAACCGTTACTGGATCGAGATGAGACATGCTCATCGGGCTAAAGATTTGATTATTGATCTGTATGGCAATGTCATTACCATGGATCGCATATATGATGGCTGCTGGCCTGGCTCCAAAGTTCGCTAACTCACAAACCAAGTAAACAGGGAGGAACCAAAGGTGAAATCAAAAGAGAGCACGCTGGATCGTGCCGTAAGGTTTACACGGAATCTGGAGTGGTTGGAACATGTCGAGAAGGTCATTCCGAGCGGATGCAGTACGTTAGCCAAAGCACCAGAACGATTATTTCCGGGGTATACGCCCGTATGCTGCGCAGAAGCACGCAATTCCCGTTTTATAGATATCGATGGAAATGAATGGCTGGATTGTGAGATGGCCATGGGTACGGCACCATGGGGACATGCAAGGCACGAAGTTCAACTGACCGTCATCCATCAGCTGAAAAAAGGGACAAGTTATTCTATTCCTGCTGACATTGAACTTGAATGCGCTGAACTGATTTTGGAGCGGTTTGAAGGCCGCTACCCCTCATTACGTTTCACCAAAAGCGGCGCCGATGCAGTCAGTGGAGCCGTACGTCTGGCTCGTGCGGGAAGTGGCAAAAGCAGGGTCATCGCGACGGCCTATCATGGGTGGCATGACTGGTCTGCCTATGGGTACTATGGCCGCGAAACGAAAGAGCGAGGCATCCCCGTGGATATCGAGCGCACAACAATCTGGATAGACAAGCCCTCGCCAGAGCGTATCGAAGCACAAATCCAATCCTCTCCCGAGGATATCGCCTGCATTGTCCTATGTCCGAATGAATGGAAACGTGAGTCGTTGGAGCAAGTGGTATCCCTATGTCGGTCATTGGATATCATTGTCATATTTGATGAAGTCACCTCCGGCATTCGAATGGGCAAGCAAGCTACAGCTGGGGAGTATGACATCTGGCCGGATCTGCTTTGTATTTCCAAAGGCATGGCAAATGGACTGCCACTCGCAGCCGTAATGGGACCGGAACATCTGATGTCATTATCAGGACAGGTCAGATTCAGCAACGCGCATTCCAGTGAGACCACTGCGCTCGCGGCAGCGATTGCATGTGAGCGATTGATGAAAAGCGCTAAAGTATGGCCTAGCTGGCGCGAGGCCACCATTCGGATTATGGACCTGATTGAAGCTGAACTCGTACTTCTTGGATTAACCGATCAATTGGTGTTGAAGGGTACCTATGCGAGTTTCTCCATTAGCTCTATTTCGGAAGAAAACTTTCATACCGATCCTTTCCGTGAGTTTATGGTCAAAAGAATGGCCCACTTCGGAATTTTTACCAAAGGGTACTTTATTTTCTCAGATGCTCATACCTGGGAAGAATTGTTGTGGGTGGAGGAAGCGCTCTTGCAGACACTATCCGACTGGAAAGAAGTTCTGAAACAGGAACACTTTTCGAATTGAAATTTACGAAAACGTTTAAAATTTTATCCAAATAAGAACATCGACTAGGAGGAATATTCAATGAAAGCACTCGTATATCAGGATCTTAAACAGGTGACTTACCAGGATATTGAGGAGCCAACCATACAAAAGCCAAACCAGGTAAAAATTAAAATCTATGGTTCAGGCATCTGCGGTACAGACCTGAATATTGTCAAAGGCAAAGTGCCAGCGAATAAAGGAACAATTATTGGTCATGAAGGTGTAGGTACAGTGATTGAGGTGGGCGACGAAGTTCGTGGTTTCAAGATAGGTGATCGGGTATTGGTTGATCCCACGCAATCTTGCGGTACCTGCTCCTATTGCCGTGAAGGTCTTTTCATCTATTGCGAGAATTTTGATGACTATCAAGTAGGCATGACCACTCACGGAACCTTTGCCGAATACTTTGTTGGGGACGAGAAGTATATCTATGCCATCCCGGACTCCATGAGCTGGGAAACGGCCATGATGATCGAACCACTGGGATGTGTTCTGCAGACATTCATGAAAGCAGGAGTCAAGCCGAGTGACTCGGTACTCGTCCTTGGTTCCGGTGCAATCGGTTCCCTGTGTCAACTTGTGAGCAAACGATTGGCAAGACTTACAGTAGGTACGGAAGTCGATCCATTCCGCAAAGAGTTCGCTTCAGAGATTGCGAATCATGTGTTCTTTCCTCAGGAACTGACGCTCGATAAAGTATACGAGATTAATAATAAGAAGAAGTTCGATATTGTGGTGGACGCGGTTGGTAACCAGCTTCATGTGGGATTTGAGATGATTGCCAAAGGCGGCAAGATCATTCCTATGGGTTATGACGACAGCTACGAGGTGACGTTCAAATCAACTGCCGTGATTAATGATGGCATTAGTATCATTGGTGCGGTAGCTAATCACTCGATGATCAGTACAGCATTGAAATTTGCACAGAGTATTCCGGAACTGGAGCAGATGGTGACAGCCAAGGAACTGCTGAGTGATTATGAACAGGCCTTCAATGGAACGATTGGTTATGACCTGCGCACTGGAGAGGCCCTACCCATGAATTCGGTCAAAACAGCTCTTATCCTATAAGCATGTAGTCATTAGCGGGTTCGCCGCTGCGAAAAGCAGGAATTCGCAGCGGTGAAAACCACCGCAGAAAAAGGGGGAGATATCGATTGAAGCTGCTACAGGATTTGCCGAGAAATCCGCGGTATTCCATCTTACTTGAACCGGTATGGGCCATTCCGGGCACGATTGTTCTTTTTTATGCTCCCTTATATATGAAGGAAGCCGGACTTTCGGATATTGAAATCGGTTTGATCAATTCGGTGAATCTTTATTTTGCCTTTATATTTCAGTTGTTTGCAGGTTCAATCACGAATAAGCTCGGTCGCAAGCGAACAACGCTGATTTTTGATCTGATTGCCTGGAGTGTTCCCATGTTCATCTGGGCTTTCTCCCAAAATTTTTGGTTGTTTCTGATCGCTTACCTGCTGAATGCAACCTCCAAATTTGTGACGGTTTCCTTCAACTGTCTAATTATCGAAGATGTTGAGGAACACAAGCGATCCAAGGTATTCGCCATTCTCAACATGATCATTACAGGTGCTGGAGTACTGACACCAATCGCCGGAGTAGTGATTGCTGATTTTGGCATTGTGCCAACACTAGCCAGTATTTATTTTGTCGGTGGCATCCTCATGACCGTAATGTTTTTCATTCGCAACCGATATACGGATGAGACCGCTGTAGGGAAGGAGCTTATGGGAATGCACAGCCAGACCCGGGTGATCCAGAGTTTGGCTTCCAGTATGCGACTATTCGGCAAATCGTTCTACAAACGGAGGCTTTTACCGATTATTCTGATTACGGTGCTTTCCAATCTGATCCTGCAGTTGAACTTCTTTCAGGTGATTTTTTTCAAGGAACAGTTAAAATTCAATGATCAGATTATTTCATTTATCCCGGTCGTCACCGCCATAACCGTCATGCTCTTGTATTTGGTCATCATCCCGCGTCTGAAACGGCGTTCGGAAGAGAAGTATGTCGGTTTCTCCATCATTCTGAGTACAGGGGGTGCAATACTTTTTCTGTTGATACCTGTAGGGAATATCGCCATGTTATTTCTGACTCTGATCGTACTGGCGGCAGGCAATTTCATCTTGCAAACGTACCGTGACTCACTGCTCATGAACCGATTAGGTACACATGAAAAAGCGGATATGTTTTCGGCAGTGCAGACAGTCATGACGTTAATAGCGATTCCATCAGGTTACCTGACAGGTCTGTTGTATCACTATAATCCCGTGTTGTTGTTTAGTGTCATTCTTGCACTTTATATCGTACTCATGGTCATTATGTTATTCCTTCCTGATCCCCAGAAACACTCCCAAGTGATCAGCACTTACGAAAATATGTAGGAGAAGGGGTTTTCTGTATATGAAACGAATATATAATACAGAAAATGAATCTGGGAGGCAAAGAGATGACAAACGTATTTGCAACAGAAACAAGAAACCAAATGAACTGGATCAATGAGCCGGAGAGCTGGTCTTATACCGATCAAGGAGTTCTTATTGTAGAAGCCCAGGCCGATACGGACTTTTTCCAGGACCCCGCGGGTAAACACATCCGTGCAACTGCACCATTTCTGTCGATGCCCGTACCTAACGATTTTGAAATGACGACCCAGCTAACTGTGGACATGAAAAAACAGTATGATTCCGGATGTTTGATGGTTATGGCGGATGAACGAAACTGGTGCAAGCTTTGTTTTGAGTATGATGGAAAAGCAGCTACCATTGTGTCAGTGGTGACGAAGGAAGGTTCATCCGACGATTGCAATTCGGTTGAAGTTCCCGTAACGAATCCCTATCTGCGCATACGCAAAGTGGAGGACTGCTTTTCATTTTTCTATTCACCCGATGGGGTGGAGTGGAAGTTAATCCGATATTTCGGCATGCCGATGGAGGGGGAGATCCGGGCAGGTGTTGTTGGACAGTCACCAGCCGGAGCGGGATGCACCTGTCACTTTTTATCCATGAATGTTACCCATCCGGACGTGACTGCACGCTTCTAAGCCCATCTCCCAGCCAGTCGGCTGATCATTGGAGGGAGAAAAGCGGAATGGTAAAAGCTTTTATTTTGGATTTTGATGGACTGATTGTGGACACGGAGACTCCTTGGTTCTATGCTTTTCGCGATATTTATAAAGAGCATGGACTTGAACTGGGCCTGGAGCTTTGGTCAAAAAATGTAGGGACATCGTTTGAAGAATTTCATCCTTTTCTATACCTGGAGCAAGCGCTGCAAAAACCGATCGATCACGATCATATCAAGCTGCTCTCTGAACAGAAATACGAAGCATACCTGGGACAAGCAGCCATTCTTCCAGGCGTGCATGAGCTGCTGCAGTCAGCCCGTAAAAAAGGGATTGGGCTTGCCGTTGCTTCCAGCTCTACCCGGGATTGGGTTCATGGTTATTTGCGTACACTCGGCATTTTCGAACTATTCGATGTCATTCATACGGCCGAGGACGTCAAGCGGGTTAAACCGGACCCGGAATTGTACCTGCTTGCCCTGGAGAGTCTCGGGATCGGGGCATCCGAAGCGGTTGTGTTTGAAGACTCGCCGAATGGACTGAAGGCAGCCAAAGCCGCAGGGATTCGCTGTGTCATTGTGCCTAACGAGGTAACGCGTAATTTGGAATTTTCGAAGTATGATCTGCGGTTAACCTCGCTGGCAGAGATCACGATGGAGATTCTTTAACCCTTGTATTGCTTGCGTAACTCAATAGGGGAGATTCCTTCATATTTTTTGAATACGGATCCAAAATAACTGGCGCTGTTGAAACCGACAGCCCGGGCAATCTCGTGGGCCGTTATTCCAGCGTCGTGGACGAGCATTTCCTTGGCTTTCAACAACCGATATCGTGTCAGATAATCAAGCGGAGTCATTTGGAATTCCTTTTTGAATATCCGATTTAAATGTTGTTCGGTGACGTCCATTTGCTGAGCCAGCATGGAGAGCGAGATATCCTGATGATAATTTTGCTTGATAAAAGTAACAAGTCCGGCCAGCTTTAATCGTGCATCCGAGCGTTCATAAGCACCATAACGATCTCCATCAATCGTTAATCTGACCAGAAGCATGTATAGCAATGCCGATACGTGCCAGATCTGATCCTTGTGCCGGGACTGCAGCGCCAACGTTATTTCATGCAACAGGATATGAAGCATTCCATCCGGCTTGAAGGCGCGCAGCTCCCCGATCTGCAAGGTATGCAGAAACCGGGGCAATAAATAGCCATTAAAGGACAGACAATCGAACAACAATGAATCACTCAGATTGTCGTAACGGTATGTCACCTCCGGGAACATAATAAGAGTGGTTCCTTCCCGGATCGAAAACTCATGATTTTGGGCTGCGATTTTCCCTGTTCCTCCGATACACTGCACAATACTGTAATCCCGTGAATGGCCGTTCCAATTCATTAATTCATCTACGGTCAGCTGGTTTTGACCTGTAATCATAAGCGGCATATCGGTATCCAGCGAATTCCCCATACTAGGTTTCGGCATCGTTGTGTTATTCCTCATTTCGTGAAAGATCGTGGCGTAAATGGCGTGTATACAGCGTTAAAAGAAAATTGATTTGAATTATATTACATAAATAACATTAATTTATACGGTCTATTTAATTCGACAACCCTCTTATCGAAAACCTTTTAGGAATATGTTTTGCGATGTCGATGCCTTGCCATTATCAGACCAAACAGTATACGCTATAATGGATACAGTGATTTAGGAAAGGGATGCAGTCATGAAGAAAGTCATCGTCGTAGGATCAGGAATTCTTGGGGCTTCCACAGCGTATCAATTGGCAAAGCGGTGTGCGGAAGTTCTTATTATAGACCGGAAAGATTGGGGACAGGCTACGGATGCTGCTGCCGGGATCATCTGTCCCTGGTTATCTCAGCGCCGCAACCAGGATTGGTATCAGCTTGCCAAGGCAGGTGCACGTTTTTATCCCGGATTAATTGAAGAACTCAAAAGTGAAGGGGAAACGGAAACAGGATATGCTCAAGTGGGTGCGCTTAGTATTCATACGGATGTGGAGAAAATCAACAAGATGCAGGAGCGGGCACACCTTCGTAAAGAAGATGCACCGGAGATTGCGGATATTACCCGTCTGGATGCAAAAGAAACCCATGAGCGTTTTCCTCTTCTGGAGGAAAACGTTCAGTCAGTCTACATCAGCGGTGCTGCGCGTATCGATGGACGTGCACTGCGTGATGCCTTAATCCGATCGGCACAGCGAAATGGAGCGGTCCTGATGAATGGGGACGCGGCACTTCAATTTGAATCGGACCGGGTGACCGGAGTCGTTGTTGACGGTAAAATCATATCGGCTGACGAGGTTATTGTGTGTGCCGGCGCTTGGGCGAGTGAACTGTTCAAGCCTTTGGGCATTGATTTCAAGGTTCATTATCAGAAGGCGCAAATTATGCATTTGCAGGTTCACAATCGAGAAGACACTGGAAACTGGCCTGTAGTCATGCCTCCTTCGGATCAATATCTGTTAGCCTTTGATCAACAGAAGATTGTGATCGGGGCGACTCACGAAAATGATATTGAAGGCTATGATACAAGAGTAACCGCAGGAGGAATGCAGGAAATTTTGAATAAAGGGTTGGAACTGGCTCCCGGTTTAGCTGATAGCACGTTTGAGGAAGTAAGAGTAGGATTCCGTCCGTTTACACCGGGTTTTCTTCCGGTAATGGGTGCTGTTCCTGGTTGGGATGGTTTGATCACAGCTAACGGGCTTGGAGCGTCCGGATTAACGATGGGGCCTTTTATTGGAAGTCAACTGGCCAAGCTGGCTTTGGGTATGGATTTGGATATCGATATTCAGCCATATGACCTTGGAAAAGCAATGGATGATCAGAAATGAGGTGAACTATGACATATTCACAGCGCTTAACTCACGGCAACTCCTCAGACATCATCTATCTGGAGCACCAGATTGGCATCGCCGAGGAGGAATTGGCAAAAGCCGAGGAAGAGCGGAGGGTATATGAATCGGACTTAAATCAGTTAAGGATGTCTCCAGCGTATCATTCAACTTCAGCGACAAACGTCTCTAATGAGCAACAATTGGTGGATGAGTTAAACAAATTGCAAAGTATGATTAAGGATATCCGCATTCGACTTAAGAACTTGCAAGAAGATTTAGGGGAACTTGAAGATTAATAGGAATGGTTTGACATTTGGAAAAACACATGTTGTAATAAGCCTGAGCTATTTGCAGGGGGACTGTTCGCAGTTGAGAAGGTTAAAACCTGACCCTTTGAACCTGTTAGTTAATACTGACGTAGGGAGCAAATGACATGTACTCATGTTATTTTGCCCTTGCCGAAAATAGGACAAGGGCTTTTTGGTTTGCATTTTGGATGAGAGAACGCGATAGCTGGATTGAAGATGGGACATTATCATTTTAATAAAAGGAGACATGATCATGTCATTTTCAAGAACGTTAAAAGATAAGTCCAGAACCGTATGAGAAGATGGATACAACCATCCTTTTTTGCACGAAATGGGGAAAGGTACACTGGATCAGGAAGCGTTTAAGTTTTATCTTCTTCAGGACTATACATATCTGATTGAATATGCGAAGATTTTTGCCATGGGTGCGGTGAAGGCGATAGATGAAAAACTGATGACAAACTTTACGGTGATTCAACACGCTATTCTGTACGAAGAAATGGATTTGCATCGAAATTACATGAATGGATTTGGGATTACGCTGGATGAAAATTATGCAAGTGATGAATTCCGCGACTCATTCGAATGGTTCTATGATACACTGGATGCATTATGTGAACATAAAACCGAGCAGGAACTGGAAGCCGTTGAAGACATATTCAGAAGAAGTGTTGAATTTGAATATCTGTTCTGGGATATGGCTTATAAACGGCAACTCTCGTACTTCTGATGAATGCAATCTACTACAACCAGAGATAAGGATGAACATACAGATGGACAATCGTGGAGAACGTATCTATTTACGATTTTTGAACGTGGAGGACGCGCCGTCACTGCTGGATTTGCAGTTCCGTAACCGGGCTGTTTTCGAAGAAATATCGGCAAGTGAACGATCGGATACATTCTATACACTGGAGGGCCAGATCTCTCTTCTTGAAGGTTGGAACAAGGCCAGGGAAGAAGGGAAACGTTACTCTTTCGGGATCTTCATGAACAATACACATGAGCTCATTGGAGAGATTTCTCTATTTGAACTTGAACTGGATTCCACCACCAAATGGATTGTTGGTTATGTGCTCGATCAGGTGCAGAATGGCAAGGGATACATGAGCGAAGCCCTTCGGCTAGCACTGGATTTTGCCATGAATGAAGCGGGAATAAAACGAGTGGAGGCAGGTGCGCTGCCCGACAATGCCGGATCGATTCAAGTGCTTCGCAAGGCGGGTTTCCAGGAGACGGACCGCCAGAATATTAAAATCAAGGGAATTTGGAAGGAACATGTGATGTTTGCAGTCGATTTGCAGTAGATTATTAGATGTCTTGACGTGAACCACCCAAATCATCCAGGGGGAGCTTATGAATAAACGGAAACAAATGTTATTGGACTCAGCGCTTGTACTCTTTGAAAAATATGGGGTGACCAACACCTCCATTCAAATGATTCTAGACGAGTCAGGTGTGTCCAAAGGGACATTTTATAAATTCTTTGGTTCAAAGGATGATTGTATTCTAGCCATTCTGGAGCAGCGTGTACAGGAGGACATGAAGATTCGCAAAGATTTGGAGAGCCAAAGCTACGCTTCCGATTTTGACTTGCTGGTGGATCAGATTATGGTGCCGATGATTTTGCCGGAAAAAAAGCTGGTTGTGGAGTTATTCTGGACAGGCTTCTACTCTGGAGAATGCGATCTGAAAAATTTGACCCGCATGCAATTAAATTGGTTATCTGAACGGCTGGTCCAGGTATTTGGTGAAGAATTGAAACCCTTTTCTTATGAAGGTGCTATTTTTGGCTTTGGCATGATCCATCAAATCTCGAACATGTGGAGAAACTTCCATCTTGACCAACCGGATTGGAACCATCTTGTGCCCAAAATCCTGAACTACATTGAAATTTTGCTTCGTTCCATGCTGGAAAGACAAGAACATATTATTGATTTTCCAAGTCTTTCGATAATCGCTCCTGATTCCAAAGAAATTGTTCTGGATAAAAACAACCTGATTGTGGGTCTTCAGAAATTCAGTCATTCCATTCTCCACTCAGAAGTGTCTATTAAAGCGAAAGAACTGACCAAAGGGCTGCTTGCTTTAGTTGAGCAGAAAGAAATCAATATTTCCATGTTGGAAGTAACGCTGCAGGCGTATCAAACGGAATTTGAATTGTCTTCTCTGCATTCTGAGGCTAGCAGGATTGTCAAAGTTTGCAGGTCGTATCTCGAACAAATCAGACAGCTCCCGATGGAGAGCACCAAATAAAATGTTAGCGCAGAAGTTCTCACTAAAGTGGAGAAGCTATTGCTTATTTTTTATTATGTAATACAAAAAAAGCGGCAGATTGGACGTGAAGCTTAAGGTCCTGATCTGCCGCTTTTTGTATTACATGCAATAGACGTCTCTACATGATGTAATTCATGTAAATGTTATGCTTAATTTGTATTCATCGAGACTTTTTGTCTGACAGGTTGCTTAGCGTCTTCCTCCGTTGCTTGTTTGGTACGTTTAATGAAGAAGGAGAGTAGTAATCCGAGAACGGCAATGCCGATAATGACAACATAAGCATCATTAATTCCCTGGATCATGGATTCCATTCCCAACTGCTGCTGGGTTAAGCCTTTGGCTGCACCCGTTGCAACCATATCCTGTACATGTGCTGTTGTGCGACTGGTCATTACACTTACGAGCAATGAAGTACCCACAGCGCCAGCTACTTGTCTGACGGTGTTGGATATCGCTGTACCGTGTGGTCCTAGTCTTGGTGGCAGTTGATTCAAACCTGCCGTTTGGATTGGCATCATGAGCAAGGCCATACCAATTCGGCGACCTGTTGACATTAATACCAAGTAGGTATAGCTGGTAGAATCCGTTAGATCGATGAAACCAATGGTGGTTACGATCGTGATAACCATCCCGATAATCGCCAGCCATTTTGCGCCAAACCGGTCAAACAATCTACCCGTTATTGGCATCAGGAAACCCATGACAAGCGCTCCAGGAAGCAATAATAATCCGGACTCCAATGCAGTGTAACCCCGTGCATTTTGAAGGTATAAAGGCAGCAACATCATATCAGCATACATGATCATCGTGATCGCGATATTAATGATCGTGGTCAGTGAGAACATATTATACTTGAAAGCACGCAGATCGAGCAGTGGATTAGCAGATGCGAGCTGTCTCCATGTGAACAGTCCAAGAGAAACAACTCCTGCTGCAAGGCATATGATTACTTCTGCGCTTGACCATCCTAGACTTCCCGCCCGGCTGAAGCCATACAGCAATGCGCCGAATCCAATCGTGGATAGCAACACGCTGAGCGTGTCGAACTTGAGATTGACTCGTTCCGATACATTTTTGAGATATACAAACGCAAAACCAATAACAATAACGGTTAGTGGGATCATCCCGTAAAACATCGTTTGCCATGTGTAGTTCTCAAGAATATATCCAGCAAGCGTTGGCCCAATCGCTGGAGCGAAAATGATGGCAAAACCGACCATACCCATCGCGGCTCCCCTTTTCTCAGGAGAGAACAGGGTTAGAATGACATGCATCAACAATGGCATGATAATACCAGCACCAGCTGCTTGAACCATACGTCCTGTCAACAATGTACCGAAATTACTCGCAAGGGCAGATATAATTGTACCGATGAGGAAAATAAACATCGAAGCTTGAAATAATTGCCGTGTCGAAAAGCGTTGCATGAAATAGGCCGTGATAGGAATGAGTACACCATTCACCAGCATGTAGCCTGTCGTAAACCATTGGGCTGTTGCTGCTGAGATATTAAAATCACCCATCAGCTCCGGAGTTGCCACGCTCATAACGGTTTGGTTCAATGTGGCAAGAAATGCACCCAAAATCATAACAAACAGTATGGGCCCCTTTTTTACGTCATCTCTTTCTTTTAATCTAGCCTGACTCAATCCATTCCATCCTTTCAATCCACACGTGACTAAATTTACAACGTGTTGTATAGTTTACATTGTATTTATTGAATTATATACATATTCCCGCAGATTACAATTTACGATTTTGGGTATTTTCGTTGCTTATTTTACGAAAAGATAAAATATGTCGTCTAATTCGGAAATAAACGACTGATCATTTAAAATTGTAATTTTTAAAATTTGAGGAGTGATTTTGCATGAAGAACGAAAAGAAGTCTGCTACAGATCCTCGTATACTTCGTACAAGACAGTTGATTCGTGATGCTTTTGTAGATCTTTTGCAGGAAATGGACATCGAGAAATTATCCGTCAATCGGATTGCAGAACGCGCGACGATCAACCGGGTGACCTTCTATCTGCATTATCGGGATATCACAGACATGATGGAGAAAATGGCGGATGAGATGATTGAGCACATTGAACGGATTGTGGACGAACATGCTCCTCAATTTGAAGATGCTGCTATAGACGATGGTTGGCCAGTACTAGTGAAATTGCTTGAACACTTTGCTGAGCATTCCAAATTCTATCGCGTCGTTCTCGCTTCAAGACGAACCCCCATTTTTACGGAAAGGCTCTTGAAATTGCTAACGAAACTCGTTTCAGCCAAGATTGAAAGTTTGGAGCTGGGAAGCACGCTTGAACAAGCGGGTATTCATAAGGAGATCGCCATCTGGTACAGTTCCTCAGCCTTGATTGGTACCATTGTATCCTGGCTTCGTAATGACATGCCTTATGCACCGCATTTTCTAGCCAAACAGTTCTCTTTAATTCGTGCTTATTCTTACAATGAATTAATATAACCAAAAAACATCTATCTATAGTCAGGCTCAACTATACACAGATGTCTTTTCAACAGATTATAAATGGGCTACTCTCCTGTCGGAGTTCGTAATATCATATACAGCCCGATGAGTGCTGCCAGAGCACCAAAAATGATGCCTGACAGTCCATTGTAAAAGGTAGGATCTCCTTTGTATGAAAATGACATGATCGCAGTTTGTGTTAATGAAAGTGAGATCAATGATGAAGAGAAGTTCGTCAGTTTGATGGCTTCAATGACCGGTTCATTATTCCGTCTCGCCATAATGGCGCCCCCTAGAGAAACCGCGATTTCGGTAAAAGTAACGGCAGCTATGATGAAGGCGACATAATGAGGATAATGTGTTCTGCTGCCTGTAACAAATAATAGCTTACTGCAATAAATGATGTACACCACACTTGAAGCGAGTACAATATTGCCTATAAATCGGTATGCAGCGTATTGTTTTTTTAGGATTTCCTCCGGGCTGGAATCATCAAGATTCGAGTCCTCATGTGCTTTTGCAGCGTAATACTTGGCTACAGCGATACCGATATTATAAAAGGCGTTAATACATAAAAAGAAGGAGAGCGAGAAGATCCCCAAAAGTATTTTTCCAACTGCGATAAGGGCATTTAGTGGAATAGATAATTTTGCAAAGTAGATAATGCGATTATTTTTAACTTTAAAGACAGATTCTCCTCTATTCACTGGACGTATCCAATTCACTGTATCCCTCCCGAACGAAACCCCGATGTGCAAAGAATGAGTCTAGTGTTCAAGCATACCATAGTAAACCATATGGTCCACGTATTAGGTTTAGACATGATCATGCCTGCCTATTTGTAATCCTGTATTATAACCCTTAAGAACTTAATTTTCGCCATAAATGTACTAATAGTATAAAAATAAACCTTAAAATATCCATATTATGAATATAGTTCAAAAGTTTTATATCAAATAATATACGATTAGTATAAAATTGGTTGTGCGCTGAACTGTCAATTCATGTGCCAACCAAAGGAGGAATGAAAGGGAACCGAAGAACTGGAGTGACGCCGGGGCATGATTATCAGAGGCACGGAAGAAATCCCTCTTTGCATTGGATAAAAATAGTTCGAGAGGCGGTGTTTGGATGTACAAAGAAGTGATTCGAGTTCACGATATAACCAATTTTCAGTCCAGATCGGAAGAGTTTTTTCCACTTCACTGGTTTCGGGAAATGTTGTCGGAAAAACCTGTTTACTATCATGAGGATACGGATACCTGGAATGTGTTCAGATATGACGATGTCAAGCAAGTACTAAGCAATCATGAATATTTTTCATCCGAAGGCTCTAGAACAACCATTTCTGTTGGGGCTAAAAACAAGGAAGGCACACCGCCGGACAAAATGAATATTTCGAGCATAGATCCTCCGCTTCATCAAAAAAGCCGTTCGTTGCTCTCTGCTGCTTTTACACCCCGCAGTCTAAAAAACTGGGAGCCACGGATTCGGAACATTGCGAAGCAACTGGTGGAGGATATCGAACTCAATACAACGATCGACATCGTGCAAGCTCTGGCAGCACCATTACCTTCCATGGTTATGGCTGATTTGCTGGGCATACCGCTGACGGACAGCCACCGCTTCAAAAGCTGGGTAGATATTCTGTTTCAACCCGCCAATAGAGAAAATGCAGAGGAAATGGAACTGAAAAAGCAGGTCGCAGCACAAGAGTATTATCAGTTCCTTTATCCCATTGTCGTTCAGAAACGGACTCAGCCTGGCGACGATATCATTACAGACCTGTTGAAAGTGGAAGTGGACGGCGATAAGTTTTCCGATGATGAGGTTGTTCGAACCACAATGCTCTTGCTGGGGGCTGGTATCGAAACAACCAGTCACATGGTTTCCAGTACATTTTATTCTTTTCTCTATGATGACCCCAATTTGTATGTTCAATTACGAGAGAACCCTGAGCTGGTCCCACTTGCGGTGGAAGAGATGCTTCGTTATCGCTTCCATAATGCCAAGCGGCACCGGACTGTTAAGAAGGATAATGATCTCTTGGGGGTAGAATTGAAAAAAGGGGATGTCGTCATTTCCTGGATGAGTGCGGCAAATATGGATGAAACAATGTTTGAAAATCCGTTCGATTTGAACATTCACCGTCCCAATAACAAAAAACACCTTACTTTTGGGAATGGTCCACATTTCTGTCTGGGTGCTCCACTGGCGAGAATGGAATTGAGTGTTGCTTTGACTGCATTTGTAGAAAGAGTGCCTTTCATCGAATCGGTTGAATCATTTGATTTGGAAAACAACCTTACCGTCTCGGCTCCAGGCCAGTCTCTGACGTACTTGCCTGTGAAGATTGTGCACTAGGAGAAAGATTAATATCATACAGTCAAAATAACAAAAGCCGTAGATTCGATGCTTACAGCATCCGAACTACGGCTTTTATAACGTTCAAGTTATTTTCTGAAATGTCTGACCAGTTATTTTCATTTTGAATAAGCGGAGCTCTCATTCATTCGTCTTGATTATCTTTCCCGATGAGTATTTAGTTGTTTTTTGTGCTAGGATGGTTCGTAGAATTAAACCATTTGACAGAGGGGAAGGTTCATGGCTAAACAGGATCGCATGAAAAGACTGGCAAGTGAATTCAATGATTGTCAACAAGCACTGGTTGCTATTGGAGATCAGACACGTCAGTCCATTATTATGGCATTAATTCAGAGTGAAATAGACAGTGATCGGGGAATCCGTGTGGGGGATCTGGCCAAACAGACCAATTTATCTCGTCCAGCGGTCTCCCATCACCTGAAGATATTAAAGGATGCAAATCTTATTGAAGTAAGTCGGGAAGGCACCATGAATTTTTATTTTCTGGATATTACGAAAAGTGATTTTTCGAAGCTTAGGAAACTTTTTGGCAATATCGAAAGCTTTCTTAATGAATTTCAGGACAAATCGATCAAAGGGGAGTGAGTAAGTGAATATCATTATTTTTGGAGCTACCGGAAGAACAGGAAATGAGCTGATGTTACGTGCGCTGGAAGCAGGCCATACGGTTACTGCATATGTCAGAAATCCATCCAAGATTAGTGTGTCGCATCGTAATCTGAACGTAGAAAAGGGAGAGGCGACACGTTATTCGGATATAAACGATGTGCTGAGCAAGGAGAAATATGACGCCGTTTTTTCAGTGTTGGGTGCCAAAGGAATGTTCAGGAGGGACTTGCCATTGATCGATGCCATGAAGAACATCGTTCAGGCGGCGGAGAATAACGATACCGGGAAACTCATTCACGTATCTTTTATCGGTGTTCATCCAGACGCAGGTAAACTGGGCTTGTTATACAAGTACATCATCCCAAAATTCATGACGAACTTGCTTCGTGATCACAGGGAAAAGGATGCAATCATTACCAGTAGCAAGCTTAATTGGGTTTTGATTCAACCTCCGGTTCTTACGTCAGATGCATATAATGGAAACTATGTTCATGAGGCAGAGATTCATAGGGATAACTCGCGTAAGCTGAAGCTGTCCCGTAGCAATTTGGCTGAATTTATGCTAAAGCTGGCAAATGAACATACGTATGACAAAACAGCTGTTTACGTAACAGAGTAGAGAAGGACTTACAAGAGTAACCATACAATATTATATGAGAAGATCACATTAGAGGAGGTTGCGATGAAGACTCGAAGTGGTCTTCTTTCTGCGTGATGCCTCTGTTTCCGTAAGGAACGGAAAACTGCTGAGCGAGAAGCTGTTGTTCCTTGATGAGCAGATCGATTTTATGGTGCAGATGATCCAATTGTTTGTTGTATTTCACTTATCACATATAACCTTCCTCTCACAAGAAATGCATATTACTTCTATGAAAGCAGGATGAAGCATGGCGACGTTGTGTTTATCCCTGTTATTCAGTAGAATTATTTTTAATTAATATTTTCCAAAGGAGAGCAAAATACGTGCTGGAACTCAGCTTTAACGACCCGGAAAAACTGGTAACTGTAACCCACGCCCTGTCGACTCGTTCCCGGATTGACATTCTCCAGCTTCTAAATGCCAATAAATTAAACATTATCGAAATTGCCGAAGCACTTAACCTGCCGGTGTCAACGGTAGCCAACCATATTAAAGTGCTGGAGGCAGCCAATTTAATACATACGGAAATGCTCCCAGCCTCTCGTGGGGCCATGAAGGTTTGCAGCCGCAATTATGATGATATTCATATTGCCCTGGATCGAGTGAGTTCCTTTCCCACACGGAATACGAATATCTATGAAGTACAGATGCCGATCGGGCATTACAGCGACTGTGAAGTTGCGCCAACATGCGGCATGGCAAGTACGGAGGATATGATTCTGAAGGAAGACGACCCGGCAAGCTTCTATCACCCCAAGCATATTGATGCTCAGATCATCTGGCTGGCAAAAGGTTATTTGGAATATTTACTTCCGATGGATATTCCGCAAGGCGCAACGATTGAAGCTTTGGAATTGTCCATGGAAATCTGTTCTGAAGTAGCCACCTATAACAATGATTGGCCCTCGGATATTTCCGTTTGGGTGAATGGCACTGAGATCGGGATGTGGACTAGTCCCGGAGATTTGGGCGACCGTCGTGGTAAACTGAATCCGGCATGGTGGTCTGATGGTTCCACTCAATACGGTATTCTCAAAAAATGGCGTGTGGACAGCAACCAGACCATGCTGGACCAGGAGAAAATTTCGGATGTGTCCTTGTCAGATCTTCATCTCGAGGATAAACCCAAGTTAAGATTACGCATTGGAATTCATCCGGATGCCAGGCATAAGGGAGGCATGAACCTATTTGGCAATGAGTTTGGGGATCATGAACAGCACATTATTATGCAGGTAAGGTATACAATGAATGCGGGTGATAAGGATGCGATATATGCCAAATAATGGTACCTCATTTATCGTGAGTATCGAGCGGTTTAAACCAAACTTGTTTCATCTGGAGCAGGGTGAAGGTTTATTCAAGTCCCATTCACATGCTTATGATGAATTGACACTTATACTGGATGGAGAAGGGTATTACAGTTCACCAGAGCAGAATGTCAAAGTGGTTGCAGGTGACCTCATTATGATCCCGCCAGGGCTGTATCACGGTTATGTGTGTACCGAGCCATGGCAGGGCATTTCTGTACATTATTACCATGACTACCTGCCCGTGCATTGTCGATATCTCTTCCATGGGCAGGACCATCTGAGGAATCGCATTCAGCTTGCCCATCTCAATAAAGACAGTCTTCGCTGGGCAGATATCAGTTTGTCCGAATTGGAGAAGGAGTGGCGATCCGAGGAAAAGCCGAGCATTGACTCCAGCCATTTAATACGTCTAGCGCTAGAGACTACACTGCTACTGTTCCAGCGAAATTGCTCACTCGAAGCTGCTCATGCTGTGAACGATCCAACGGGTCAAGGCATCATTCAGGAAGTACTGAAAGAGATTCATTCGGCTTACTATACGCCGATTACGGTTAGTGAGTTGGCGTCTCGACATTTTCTGTCGGAAAGCAATCTGCGAAAGAAATTTACGGAAACAGTTGGGGTTTCTCCGAAGCAATACATTATCAATCTTCGTCTAATGGAAGCCAAACGGCTGTTACAACAAACCAATAAGGCTGTTGAAATGATATCGTCGGAAGTAGGGTTTACCTCTTCCAGCAGATTTTATGATTATTTTGTCAGATCTGTCGGGGTTACCCCACTGGAATGGCGGATGCAAAACATTCAGTAAGGCTCCAACAGGAGAACCGTCTGAGGGCGTTTTTTTCGACCGACGAAATCGCTTGAAGGTAGTCTTTTTTTACAACTGAATTAAAGCGTTTTCACAATTGTCTGCAAACCAATCCTGCCAGATAATAGAAAATAGCACGACATGAAGGGAGAGAAAAGAGATGACGAACAGGACAACTTTTTGTAACCCGGTGGCACTGCAATCCGCAGACCCTTGGGTCTATAGGCACTCCGATGGCAATTATTATTTTATGCGCACACGCTCTAATTACCTGGAGCTTATTCAGTCCCCCCGATTATCGCAAATTAATGAAGGGACTCGGAAAATCATTTGGTCACCGGAGCCTGGCGGGCGTTACAGCCATCATTTGTGGGCACCGGAAATCCATTTTTTGAATGGAAAATGGTACATATACTATACGGCCAATGATGGGGGAGGGGACGATTCACGGCGGATTTGCGTGCTGGAGAATGAAAGCTCGAATCCCATGGATGGCGATTGGGTGTGGAAGGGGGCCCTGGACACTCCTGTGCCTGGTTTGGATGGTACCGTGCTGAAACTGGATGGTCAGCTCTATTTTCTGTACGCAGGCTACGGTCATTTTCCGGACTATGGGTCAGCGATCTATATTATGCGGATGTCTAATCCTTACTCTCTGACAGGTGACCATGTGCTATTAACAGCGCCTACCCTTTCTTGGGAAAAGCAAGGCGGAATGGCCATTAATGAAGGCCCGGTTACGCTGCATCGAAATGGACGAGTTTTTCTGATTTTCTCGGCAAGCACAACCTGGTCGGAAGATTATGCACTTGGCATGCTGACCATGAATGAAGAGGATGATCCGATGCTGACCTCATCTTGGACCAAGTCCCCACAGCCTGTTTTTCGGAAGAGTACGGAGAATGGTGTATATGCCACGGGGCACAACAGCTTTACTACATCACCAGATGGCCTGGAGGACTGGATCGTATTTCATGCCCTTCCTGCACCAGGTGCAGATACCGGTTTACGGGCAACGCGCATTCAAAAATTTGAATGGAACAAGGATGGAACACCAGATTTCGGTGTGCCTTTCAGTGATGATCATGCGCTCCAAATTCCATCGGGAGAGTAAGACATAAGACTCGAGAAAAGTGGATAGGTATGCCTATAGTTACAATTATTTTGTAATTAAATCGAAGTAAATAAATGCTTTGATGAAAACGCATGCTGTCATGAGGGAAAGAAATCAATATTTATGTTGGCTTTGAACAGGCGAATTTCCGCATTAAAACAGCGTTTTGATGTATTTTTCAGTGGTTGATTCAATTTTTTTCATGCTGATTGATGGAAAAGTAAGCAAAAATACCTGATGTAATTTGTTACAATAAAATAATTTGTAAGCGTTGACATCTAATTATTGTGTAATTATACTGTGATTCAAATACAGAAAATTACAAATCAGTTCAACATCGTTCTGGGGAGAATTTCTAATTCGTAGCGGGGGGGATGGATATGGCGAAATACACAAAGCGGCTATTCAGTCTGTTAATGGTGTCGGTGCTTATGGTTTCGACTGCAGCATGCAGCAGCGGAAATGATGCGGGAGAAGCGGTATCGCAGGAGAAGGAGGTTGCCAAAGAGAGGAACAACGTCACATTCAAGGATATAAGCCAGGATATCCGGGGTAATAAAGCACCTACACAAGCGCAGAGTGACGAAGTAAATCACACGTTAAATGACACCTATTTGGGAGATCTTTACGATGAAACCATCCCGAACGATTACTCGGCGTATCCCTATAAGAAAGATGTCACGCTGGATGTTTGGATGCCAGCGAATCCCAACATCCCGGATATGAACAAACAGGTGGTTCAAAAGCAGGTCGAGCAACTAACCGGAATCAAGGTCAACTTCATCACACCACCCGTGGGACAAGAGGCAGATGCCTTTACCTTGATGATTTCGTCCGGGGAGCTGCCCGATATCATTATCAATCCTGAACGTTATCCGGGAGGTCTTGAAGCCGGTTTGAATGACGGAGCTTATCAGGATCTCACCGACTTGATGGAAACCAATGCTCCCAACTATTCAGCATGGCGGAACTCGGATGAGACGAGAAGAAAAACGACCGTTACCGATAGCGGTAAGCTCCTCGGTTTTTACGGAATCGCACCGTATTCCGAATGGACTTGGTTCGGTACGTTAATCAAGAAGGAAGCACTGGAAAAGACGGGATTGGAAGTACCGACCACAATCGAGGAATGGCACACTTTTTTGAAAAAAAGCAAAGAAGTTGGATTTGCTGAACCGCTGAATTATGGATCTTCTTATGGCCAGGTCTTTACAGGCATTATTAACGGCGCATACGGCGTATGGGACTGGACCTTCCTGGATGGGAATGGAAAAGTCGCCTGGGGTCCTGCACAACCCAAAGCCAAGGAATACCTGGCAACGATGCAGCAGTGGAACAAGGAAGGACTGCTTAATCGGGATTGGGCAACCGCAGACTTTAACCAAAGGATGGCAAGCGCGATCTCGGATAAGACCGCAGTCATGATGGATTCACCGGATACGATGTGGAGTTACTGGAAGCAGCAGAACAATATCGATTTTGTTGGCGCACTTAATCCTGTTCTGAACAAAGGCGATAAATCAGCAACAACCTACAAGAACTTCAAACGAACAGGGACCACAGCAGCAATCACCACGCAATGCGAAGATGTGGAAGCGGCAATGGCCTGGCTTGATTTTAACTACAGCAAAAAAGGCTGGGAAATTCTCAATTATGGAGAATACGGAACGGTACACTTAATCGATGAAAACGGCAAACCGTACTTTCATGAAGATAGCTATATTTACAAAGATCCGGAAGGCCAACCTGTTGCGACGACGTTGTTGAAGTACCGTATGCATTCCTGGCCAGCCATTCGTGACGAGCATAATTCCAATCCACTGATTGTTGCCAAAGGAAGTTATTCCGGAGATATTCGGAAAGAGTGGACGGAGAACATGGATACGAGCATGGCGATGCCTCCAATCACGTTTACTCAGGAAGAAGCATCACGGGAGGCTGAATTGGGCAACCAGTTGTCCACGCTGCGGGGCGAGTATTTTGCCAAGATCATCATGGGCGAACTTCAGGTTGATGCATATGACAAGTTTCTAACCGATGCCAAGAAGATGGGGCTGGATGAATTCCTGAGTATCCATCAGGCGGCGCTGGATCGGTATAACCAAAGGTAGCATGGATTTCTGAACTGTGAGGAGTTAGAAACGAGGTGCCTATGAGATGCTGACTGTACGAAAAAACAGGGAGCTGCGCAGCGGGATGATCGCCCCCAAACGCAAAAATACGGGTCAAATCATTAAAAAGGATTTTAAAAAGAACTGGTTTGCCTACATGCTGGCGATCCCTGTGATCGCTTGGTTTCTCGTCTTTTGTTACGGACCGATGTGGGGTGTACTGATTGCCTTTAAAGATTTCAAGCCCCTTCTTGGCTTCGCAGACAGCCAGTGGGTTGGGTTCAAGCACTTTATTGAATTTTTTGAGGGTCCCTATTTCTGGAGAGTAGTGAAGAACACGCTGCTGTTAAATGTGTGGGGAATTGTATTTGGTTTCACGGCCCCGATCCTATTGGCATTAATGCTGAATGAAGCTCGGAACAGCAGATTCAAAAAAGTCGTGCAGACCATTACCTACATGCCTCACTTCATTTCTCTCGTCGTCGTCTGCGGCATGATTCATATCTTTACTGCAGATGAAGGCATCATTACCCAGGTATTGCAGTTCATCACAGGCAAGGAATACAGTTCGCTGCTTGGGTACTCATCCATGTTCAGGCCGATTTATATCTTTTCGGGTATTTGGCAGAGTATTGGTTGGGAGAGCATCATTTATCTGGCTGCGATGAGCACGATCGATCCTACTCTATATGAAGCAGCGGATATGGACGGCGTAGGTAGAATCAAAAAGATGTGGCATATTACGTTGCCCCAGATCAGCCCGGTTATCGTAATTCTGTTTATATTTGCAATTGGCGGCCTGATGGCATCCGGTTACGAGAAAATTATCCTTCTCTATAATCCTCTAACCTATGATACCGCCGATGTCATTGCATCCTACGTATATCGGAGAGGGTTAAGGGAAGCAAGTCTGAGCTATTCCACGGCTGTTGGACTGTTGAGCGCAATCATCAATTTCGCTTTGCTGTGGGCGACGAACCGAATTGCAAAACGCCACTCTGAGGTCAGCCTGTGGTAGGAAGGAGATGAACCGAAATGAAATATCGCAAAACGATGGGCAACCGAATGTTCGACCTCTTCAATTATTCGCTGCTGACCCTGTTGACGCTGGCCTGTCTCTATCCTATTTTGCATATTGTGTTTGCTTCCTTCAGCGATCCGGCTCGATTAGTGGCGCATAAGGGACTTCTACTTAAACCATTGGGCTTCACTTTGGATGGATATAAGTTGATTTTTAAGGACAACAGTCTCCTGGTGGGTTATAAAAACACGTTAATTTACGTGGGACTGGGTACTTTCGTCAATATGGTCATGACTATTATGGGGGCTTTTGTCCTGTCCAGACGCGATTTGTACTTTAAAAATGCAATCATGATTGTCATCACAATTACGATGTTCTTCGGAGGAGGACTGATTCCCTGGTTCCTTTTAATGAAGGATATCGGCTTGTTCAACAATTTGTGGGCGATGATTCTGCCTACGGCGCTGAGTACCTGGAACATCATCATTCTGAGGACCGGCTTTCAGGCGATTCCGCTGGAACTGGAAGAGGCAGCAACCATTGATGGGGCGAGTCAGGCGCGAATACTAATGTACGTGATTTTGCCGCTATCCAAAGCCACGCTGGCTGTTATTTTCCTCTATTATCTGGTCGGCAACTGGAATTCCTGGTTTAATGCCATGGTTCTATTGCAGGACCGGGACAAATTTCCGTTGCAGCTTTTAATGAAAGAAATTCTGGTAGCAAACGACTCCACCGCAACAAGCATGGGCAGTGCAGGCGGGGTCGTGATTGATAGTGCGGGCAGTTCGACCGCTTATCGGGAACTGGTCAAATATTGCACCATTGTTGTGTCCACCATTCCAATACTGATGGTATACCCTTTCCTGCAAAAGTACTTTGTAAAAGGAGTATACATCGGTTCAATCAAAGGCTAATAGGAGTGATTTACGTATGAATAAAGAGAAGATGACACTGACACCACGCCCGGAATACCCTCGCCCTCAGTGGGTGCGTAACCATTGGATCAATCTGAACGGAACTTGGCAGTTCGAAATGGATCATGGCAAAAGTGGGAAAGAACGCGGTTATGAGCAGTCCGAACATCCCCTCTCAGGAACAATCACTGTTCCGTTCTGTCCAGAGAGTAAGCTGTCCGCGGTGGCCTATACCGATTTTATGGCAGCAGTATGGTACAAACGGGAATTCTCTATCCCGGATACCTGGGTGAATGGACGCATTTTGCTTCATTTTGGGGCTGTTGATTACGAAGCCGAGATCTGGGTCAACGGAAAAGCCGTTGGCAAGCATCGGGGAGGCTATTCGCCATTCCATTTGGACATCACATCCCATGTTTCATCGGGAACGAATATAGTCACGGTCTATGCGGAAGACGATGTGCGTTCTGGACTTCAGCCGCGAGGCAAACAGAGCGAACGATTCCACTCGCATGGCTGCGATTACACGCGAACTACCGGCATCTGGCAAACGGTGTGGCTGGAGCAGGTGCCAGAGGTGTATCTCTCCGACATGAAAGTCGCGGCTGATCCGGATAATGCATGTGTGCACCTGGAAGTGAAAATATGCGGTAACGCTGCTGGAGGGGAGTTGGCTGCAACTGCCTGCTTTGACGGCAAGGATGTTGGATCGGCGACAGCGGTTGTTCATGGACCTGCTGTGAAGCTTACCGTTCCATTATCCGAAATCCACTTATGGGAGCCAGGGAACGCCAAACTGTATGACTTGGAACTGAAGCTGCATGGGCAGAATCAGACCAGCGATACGGTTGCCTCGTATTTCGGACTGCGGACAGTGAGGCTGGACGGCATGGCATTCCGCATCAATGAGAAATCTGTTTTTCAACGGCTCGTGCTGGATCAGGGCTTCTACCCGGATGGCATCTACACGGCACCCAGCGACGAGGATTTGCGCAAGGACATCGAGATCTCTATGGAGCTTGGCTTTAATGGAGCGAGATTGCACGAAAAGATGTTTGAGCCACGTTTCCTGTATTGGGCTGACCAGCTTGGTTACCTGGTATGGGGAGAACATGCCAACTGGGGACAGGATATTACAACGACCGAAAGTCTCGCCCGGTTCCTGCCGGAATGGATGGAAGGCATGGAACGTGACTTCAATCATCCATCGCTTATCGGCTGGTGTCCGTTCAACGAAACGTGGGATCGTAATGGAACCCGGCAGGATAACGATGTGCTACGCATTGTCTATGAGATGACCAAACGTATGGACCCGACACGGCCTGTCATTGATACCAGCGGTAACTTTCATGTGGTGACGGATATCTTCGATTTGCATGACTATGATCAGAACCCGGAAACGTTCCGTGCCAGATATGAACCGATGAAAAGCGGTGGGGAAGTATTCAATACCTTTCCAGAGCGGCAGACGTATGAAGGGCAGCCTTATTTTATTAGCGAGTATGGCGGTATCTGGTGGAATCCGGATCAGCAAGATGAGAACGCTTGGGGGTACGGGGACAGACCACAATCCGAAGAAGCTTTCATTGCACGTTATGAGGGATTAACCAATGTCCTACTGGACCATCCGAAAATGTTCGGATTTTGTTATACCCAGCTATATGATGTGGAACAGGAAGTGAATGGACTGTACACCTATGATCGCCGTCCCAAATTCGACCCGGAAACGATTCGTCGCATTAATTCCCGCAAGGCTGCCATCGAAGATTGAACGTTGCAGGTCAGGTACAGGGATGATTCATAGTCCTATAGGGAGCGTGGCTGTAGATGAAAATAATGAATTACAGGAACAAATTGTTGCTGGCCTTATGTGCATTTCTTATTTTCCCAATGGGACAGACGACGCGTGCAGCTACCGTTCAGAATAACTTCTATAATGTAGTGATGCAGGATGGAGCAGATCCATGGGTTTACAAGCACACAGACGGATTCTATTATTTCACCAAAACGACAGGCGGAAACGTTACCATCTGGAAGTCAGCTCAATTAACAACCATTGATGCGGCTCCAACCACAGTGGTGAATACCGGCTGCTGCGGTATCTGGGCCCCTGAGCTTCATTACATCAACGGTGCATGGTACATCTATTATGCCAAGGATGATGGAGACAACGTCAATCACCGCATGTATGTTATGGAAAATACTTCAGCTGATCCCACACAGGGGACTTGGCAATACAAAGGACAGATCACGGACCCCACCAACAAGTGGGCTATCGACGGGACAGTATTACAGGTGAACGGACAGCTGTACTTCATCTGGTCGGGCTGGGAAGGGGATACGAATGTAAGGCAGAATCTGTACATTGCCCATATGAGCAATCCCTGGACTATCGATTCGAATCGTGTGGAGATTGCACGACCAACCTACGCCTGGGAAACCAATCATTCCCCGAATGTAAATGAAGGACCGCAGGTGATCGTTCGAAACGGTGTTATTAGTCTTGTGTATTCGGCAAGTGGCAGCTGGACCAATGACTATTGTCTGGGGCTTATTACCGCCAACGCCTCAAGCAATTTGCTGAATCCGGCATCCTGGAGCAAGCGCAGTCAACCTATCTTCCAATCCGGCAACGGCTTATATGGTCCGGGTCATCATTCCTTTACGAAATCGCCTGACGGGACTGAGGACTGGATCATGTACCACACCGCAAAATTCAATAATTCCGGATGGAATCGCGAAATCCGCTCACAGAAGTTCACTTGGAATGGCGACAATACCCCGAATTTGGGTACACCGGTGAATCCCAACGCACCTATTGCCCTGCCTTCAGGAGAAAAGTCAATCGTTCGATTTGAAGGAGAAGAGGGAACCTTTGGGGGGATCGCTTATGCATCCCAGAGTCCTTCTGGTTCAGGCGGCATGAAAGCTGGGCATATCGATACGGCGGACAGCTATGTAGAATTTAACGTCAATGCAGCAGCTGCAGGCCCATATATTCTCCTGGCGAGGACGGCGAATGGCACGGCAGGTGGAAACTGGTCCAACCTGCTGCTGAGTGTGAATGGAGGCACAGCCACTCCTTTCTACATCACGAACAAGGGATGGGAGAACTGGGGACTGTCTACAGCGAGAGTTCAGTTAAAGGCTGGTGTGAACAAAATTCGTTTCTCCAAAGGTGAAGGATATGGAGAACTGGACTTTTTTGATATCAAACCTGCAAATTAGAGTATTATAAATCCGATCCGAACCCTGCCGGTGTCCATCTGGACCTTGGCGGGGTTTTGTGATTTTGAAATTGAAAACTTTCGTTTTCATTCATATTCAGTTCATAAAAGTACGTTATTCTTCCCCTATAAACGATATGGGAGGAACCACAATTGACAAACACACAGCAAAGAACAACAGGTAATGAACTTGGAGATTGGGCCATTGAAGCAGAGGGGCTTGTAAAAATCTTTGGAGATAAGCGTGCAGTGGATGGTGTAAATCTGAACGTAAAGGCAGGTACGATCTACGGCGTACTGGGCCCGAATGGAGCAGGGAAAACAACAACAATTCGTATGCTGGGCACGCTGCTTCGGCCGGATGGAGGATCAGCCAAAATATTTGGGCATGATGTGGTGAGGGAGTCACATATTGTACGCCAGCTGATTGGACTTACAGGACAATATGCATCTGTTGACGAGTCACTTAGTGCCAATGAAAATTTGATGATATTTTCTCGGCTTCTGGGTCTTGGCCGCGCAGAATCGAAGCGCAAGACCGCAGAGCTGCTCGAGGAGTTCGGCTTGACGGAGGCGGCGAAACGTCCGATTAAAGGGTTCTCGGGAGGCATGCGCCGCCGTCTGGATCTGGCAGCAAGTCTTATTGCTCAGCCGCCGCTAATCTTTCTGGACGAACCGACGACTGGACTTGATCCACGGACACGTGCACAGATGTGGAATACGATTCGCCAGTTGGTCAAGACTGGTTCAACGGTGCTTCTGACAACACAATATCTCGATGAAGCGGATCAACTGGCCGACCGTGTTGCCGTAATCGATCAGGGCCATGTCGTTGCCGAAGGCACGGTGGATGATTTGAAAGCCTCAGTTGGCACTGCATCACTTCAACTGCGTATCCAGGAACCGACACAGATTGAACACGCCCGTCAGATTGTGGAGCAGATCCTTCGGACAGATTCCAGCGTATCGGCGGAAGCAGGGAAGATTACTGCACCGATGGCAAATGCGAATATTGCAGCAGATCTACTGATTGCCTTCCGTTCCGCAGGCATTGATCTGGCAGAGATGAGTGTCCAGAAACCTACACTTGATGAAGTGTTTCTTACCATTACGGGCCAAGATGCGAGTGGCAATGCGTCTCATACGTCTCATACGTCTCAAGAATCAAAAGCAGTGGAGGAGTTGCACGTATGAACAGTACAATAGCGAAACAAAACCCAAGTCGGAAGCTGAGAAAATACACAAGCTTTGGGCAAACCGTCCGGAATTCCTTAACGATGGCTTATCGCGGGATCTTGAAGGTTAGACGAACACCAGAGCAATTATTCGATGTGACGCTACAGCCGATCATTTTCACATTGATGTTTACGTACATTTTTGGTGGTGCAATCTCGGGAAATATTCAAGCTTATTTGTTGGTCATTATTCCGGGTATACTTGTGCAGACGGTAATTACAAGCTCAGTTGTTACTGGTGTGCAATTGCGTGAGGATATGGATAAAGGGGTATTCGACCGATTCAAATCATTACCTATAGCACGTATTGCGCCACTGGCCGGAGCATTACTGGCAGACACGATCCGTTATACCATTGCAACGTTCCTTACCTTTACGATTGGATATTTATTAGGATATAGCCCTGCAGGTGGATTGGCTCATGTCGCCATGGCAGGATTACTGGTTATTGTGTGCGCTTGGGCCATCAGTTGGATTTTTGCTTTTCTCGGTGTGATTGCACGTACAGCGTCCAGTGTACAAGGGATTTCCATGCTCGTATTGTTTCCGCTCACCTTTGCTTCGAACGCTTTCGTTCCGGTAGATACGATGCCGAATTGGCTTCAGTGGGTAGTTAATGTCAATCCGATATCCCATTTGGTCTCGGCTGTACGGGAATTGGCGAATCAAGGGACAATGGGTACAGATCTGGTGACCAGCCTTGCCGGAGCTGCGGTTATTGTAGCCATTTTTGCACCATTGACAGTACGGGCATATATGCGCAGAACGTAATTGGAAATTATAAATTTTGCTAAAAAGTGTACCATGTCAGGAAAGAGACGTTATGCCTCTATGGTATAAGGTCTTCTTCTTGACAGAATGTGGAGTATAAGGCAAGGTTGAAAAAATGGAGGTGGTCACTTTGACAAGCATATTGGTCGTTGATGACGACCCGCATATCCGAGAGCTGGTAGGACATTTTTTACAGCAGGAGGGTTTGCACGTAATCGAGGCTGTTGACGGTTTGGATGCACTGCGATTACTCGCTGACCATAAGGTTGACCTCGTCGTTCTCGATATTATGATGCCAGGCATGGACGGATGGGAACTGTGCCGCCAGTTGCGGCAGCAGACGGATCTTCCGCTGCTGATGTTAACGGCAAAAGGGGAAACC
The DNA here is from genome assembly GCF_042796655.1 of Paenibacillus sp. NPDC057886. Lineage (NCBI taxonomy): Bacteria > Bacillati > Bacillota > Bacilli > Caryophanales > Paenibacillaceae > Paenibacillus > Paenibacillus sp. NPDC057886. Next base: position 1,133,577 of record NZ_JBHVMZ010000001.1, read on the forward strand.
TCGCAGATCATCAAAGGCTTTACACTTGGGACGGATGATTACCTGGTGAAGCCTTTTGATCCGCTGGTGCTGGTTGCGCGAGTGAAGGCATTATTGAAACGATATCGGATTATGACTTCACAAGTGATACTGCTTGGTGAACTGGTGCTGCGTCGTGATACGTTTGAGTGCAAGAAAGGTGATCAGGATATTGTTTTGCCACGCAAGGAATTTGAACTGCTGTTTACTCTTGCAAGTTATCCTGGCAAGACCTTTACCCGTGATCAGTTAATCGAAAAGATCTGGGGTTATGATTACGAAGGGGACGAGAGGACAATTGATGTGCATATCAAGCGGCTTCGTGAACGGTTTCCGGAGGAAGAGCATGCTTTTGTCATTCGTACTATGCGAGGTTTGGGCTATCGCCTGGAGGTAAGGCAATGAAGCAGGAGGCTGGATTTCTTCATATTGCCAGAAACGTCATTCTGGTATCTCTGGCCCTGTTTTCCTGCTGGACAGCAGCTTTCTACATGACCAAAAGTGTGTATGCCTATATTTCGTGGAATCCGCATGACCTGATTAGTTTACTCATCAACGCCATGCTCGGATTTATTTTTTTTGGATTATTCATTGTCATTATCGGTCCGCTGGTCAAAGGTAGGGAATATGACTTCCTTCACGAGATGATTCAGGCGTTAAGAAGTATTTCCCGTGGTGATTTTCGTGTAAATCTGGATTCGGCTTATGTGAAAAGAAACGGAAGGCCAGGACATAATCATCCGTTTGCCGAGCTGGTAGATAGTATTAACGATATGGCAGCGAACCTCAAAGTGATGGAAGATTTACGTCAGGAGTTCATCTCGAACGTATCACATGAGATCGGATCACCACTCACGTCAATCAGCGGATTCGCGAGGGCGTTGAAAAATAAAGATATGGATCAGGAGAAACGGGAAAAGTATCTGACGATCATTGAGACGGAATGTGTCCGTTTGTCCAGACTCAGTGATAATTTGATGAAACTCGCCGTTCTGGATTCAACCGAGCATGCATCTCATAAAACATCTTACCGATTGGATCGGCAGCTGGTGACTCTTGTTCTGGCTTGCGAACCCCAATGGGATGACAAAAAAATTGATATGAACGTAGAGCTGGAAGAAGTTGAAATTTTTGCTGACGAGGACTTGATGATTCAGTTGTGGATCAACCTGATTCATAATGCAATCAAGTTCACACCAGAAGGTGGAAAGATTGATGTTTTCCTTACGCAGAGTGAAGACAAGGTCAGTGTTCGCATTACGGACAGTGGTCCCGGTATCACCAAACAGGATCAGCTTCGCATATTCGAACGGTTCTACAAGGTGGATCAATCCCGTACACGTTCCATGGGAGGCAGTGGGCTAGGTCTGTCCATCGTGCATAAGATTGTGGAGGTGCATGATGGCACCATCTCTGTGTTTAGTGAGCCGGGAGAAGGTGCAACATTCACAGTACAACTGCCGGTCCATTCAGCCTAAAAAGAATGCCATAAAGGGTAATCGATGGACGTTGTCTGTCAATTACCCCTTTTTATTTCAATGAATTCGGCTTTTTTTGTACAAAATAAGAGATACAAGTGATAATTTACAGGGAAGCCAAACACATAAGGCCATAAGGAGTGAGCATTGTGCTGATATCTTCCACTCACCAAAAGCGTCTGACTGACATAATGAATTCATTCCCGATACAGCCAAAGTATACTAAAGCACAACTGCTGATTAATGATCTGAAATTAAGCTCTTCGGGAGAGATTGAGATATTCTATTCTCCACATAATGAATATATCAATCCTTTCGCAAAAGCCATGCTTGTGGGCATCACACCAGGTTGGCAACAGATGGAGATTGCTTATAGAACGGCCATCCAAGCTCTGAAGGAACATCATTCATATGAGCAAGCCTGTAAAGAAGCCAAAATAGCGGCAAGAATGGCCGGCTCCATGCGTACCAACTTGATTCAAATGCTCCAGGAGATAAGCTTGCATGAATATTTAAAAGTGCCCCATGTGCAAAGGCTGTTTGAAGCAGATTGTATATTATTACATACAACTTCTCTGATTCGATATCCAGTCTTGATGAATAAGCAAAATTACAATGGACATCAGCCTTCCATTACTCAAAGTGAATTTTTGTATCAATCTGTACTTGAGTCATTTCTGCCTGAATTGGAACAGTTAAAGCATCCTCTTATTATTCCATTAGGAAAATCGGTGGAGGCTGTACTTCATCAATTGCTTGATGAACATCGGATAGACAATGGAAAAATTTTATGGGGATTCCCTCATCCTTCTGGGGCCAATGGCTCTCGTGTGAAACAGTTTCTTCATACCAAAACGAGCATGCAGAAAATTCTGTCTTGCTTTTTACAAATCCATTAATAGTATAATGGTTACGACTACATGACATGGAAACAGGAAAAGAGGAAACAAATGCCTACAATACTAGTTGCTGACGATGATCCGAACATTCGTGAACTCGTCTGTTTATTTTTGAGAAATGACGGATTTGAAACGGCTGAAGCTGCGGATGGCAAGGAGGCACTGACCGTTTATGGCTCAACACATGTCGATCTTGTTGTGCTTGATATCATGATGCCTATCATGGATGGTTGGACGTTATGCAAGGAGCTGCGAAGAGCCAATCCTGATCTTCCGTTGCTCATGTTGACGGCGAGAGGGGAGACCTGGGAGAAAGTGAAGGGATTCGAACTGGGAACCGATGATTATCTGACGAAACCGTTTGATCCGTTGGAGCTCACGGCTCGTGTTCGAGCATTACTGAAACGATACAAAATCGGCTCCACGCAGACGATCCATTTCGGCAACGTCATCCTGGATCGACAAACCTACAAGGTGACAAGCGGAACAGAGTCGCTTACGTTGCCGCTGAAGGAGTTCGAATTGCTCTATAAACTCGCTGGAACACCCGGACAAGTCTATACACGTGAGCAATTGATCGATCAAATCTGGGGTATTGATTACGCCGGTGATGATCGAACGATAGACGTACATATTAAACGCCTGCGTGAACGGTTCGCAACAACACCCGATTTTCGGATCGAAACGGTGCGAGGTCTGGGGTACCGGCTTGAGGTTTACGAATGATTAGATCGTTATATATCCGTGTGGTCCTGACATTTCTGGTCTCCGTCATCGCCGGCACAGTCATTTCTTTTTTTATGTCCACGATGATTTTCGAAGATCAATTGAATGAAAATGCTCAAATTAACATACGTAACTTCGGCCAAGATGTCGTGCAGATTTACAAGACCCTTCCATTAAGTGAAGCAGAATCGTTCGTGAGTGGAATGAAGCTACTGAATTCATATCATATTCGAATTTACGATGCATCGGGTCAGTTCCAGTCGTATGGAAAGCTTAACGGACATAAATCGGCCACGGTGACGAAAGAGCAACTAAAGAAAGTGTTAGATGGAGGCGTAGTCCAGGACAATCCGAACGGTATTGCAACAGTTCTTTTAGGTTTACCGGTGAAAACGGAAATGGGAGCGAAAGCAATGTTTTTTGAGACGCTCGCTCCACCTTCTTCCTTGTTTGTCGTCCAATGGGCTTCGATCTTTGCAACCTGTTCATTGATTGCAGGAAGTATTATCATTCTGGTTGCTTCCATATTTTTGGTTAGACCGATCAAAAAACTGACAAAAGCAACGAAGCGGATCGCTGCTGGAGATTTCAACGTCAAGCTGAATATCAAGCAAACCGGAGAACTGGGCACATTGGCGCGCAGTTTCGAAGAAATGATGCATGATTTGCAGCAGTTGGAGCAGATGCGCAGGGAATTCGTAACTAATGTGTCACACGAGGTTCAATCTCCGCTGACTTCGATATCTGGTTATGCTCAAGCGCTGAAACAAGTAAATCTCTCAGAGCAAGAACGAAGCCGATATCTTGATATTATCATCGCCGAGGCGAAGCGGATGTCCAAAATGAGTGATAATCTGCTCAAGCTGAGTATGCTTGAATCGCAGTCACAGCAACCACGACTTAGCACACTTAGCCTGGATGAACAGATCAGGCGGGTCATTGTAACTCTCCAGCCACAATGGTCTGCTCGCAACATTCACTTTGAGCTCGATCTCCAAGCAGTTAAAGTCTTGGCTGATCACGACCAGCTGAACCAGGTATGGACGAATATTCTCAGCAACGGTATTAAATTTTCCAAGGATGACGGCGTAATTCACGTCAGCACCAAGCAGGATATCAAGAACGTGACTATTCGAATCTCCGACACAGGTATCGGTATCCCTCTTGAAGACCAGAAGCGCATATTCGAACGATTTTTCAAGTCGGATCGTTCTCACAGTCGCAAGTATGACGGCAGTGGTATGGGACTTGCTATCGTTAAACAGATTGTATCGCTTCATCAAGGGGACATCCGAGTAGAAAGTGAACCTGGTCAGGGAACGACCTTTATTGTCACGTTGCCAATCACTCCACCAACGGAATAGTTAGGCTTACAGGATAAGGTGGATGTGTAGAATATCCATCCGATTGTCTAAACCATATTTTCAGGCCACGTTTCACATGCGAGCTCCCTCGCATGTGAAACGTGGCCTTTTTTTGTTAGTTCATACTCCGTTCATATTGTCGTCATGATGAGGACATCTTGGTTGGTTAGGCTTGCATTAACGGCTTGTTACGGCCATTAAACAGGTGAGGATAGGAGTAGATGTATGTGACACAAGAAAGAGAGAAGAAAAAATGGGATGGAACCAAATGAAAGAAAGTATTTAACATTTTACTTAAAGTATTAACTTTTCCTCCAAATCTTCCTGTTATTTTCTTTATTCTAAAGAATCACCCGGCAACGGACAGATGGATTCCCGAGCACGAGAAGTTAATAAAGGATTCTGTACATGGTGAAGTGGTGCTGTTGGAAGCAAATCATTATTTGTATCGTTCCCATGCCAAAGAAATTGCTGAAAAATTCAGGGGATTTATGAAGGATATCCAATAATGTGTTCACGGAAATTTATCCGCCAATGACGTCGCCGTAATTATTAATTTATTTGCTTGTTCATATTCAGTTCATATTGACGTCACGGGGAGTACATTTTCATGGATTAAGATTTCATTAGCGGCAAAGAAGAAAGTCGAACAAACAGTTCAAGACAGGAGAAGATGAGAGTGACACAACCAGAGGAAAAGAAAGCGAAGAATGGATCGAGGGCCAAGAAAGTACGAAACATTATACTTAAAATACTAGGAGCAATCGTAATCGCCATTATTTTGTTTCTAGGTATTGTTTATATCACAAATGTGATTAGTAGTAATTCAGAGGCGAAAAAGATAGAGCCCTACGGTCAGCATGTATCTGTAGACGGGAAAAATATGAATGTGCTCATTCAAGGTGAAGGCAAGGAAACGATTGTGCTTCTGCCCGGTTATGGAACAGCAACACCAGCGCTTGATTTCAAGTTGCTTATCGATGAATTGTCTCCATTTTACAAAGTTGTTGCAGTTGAGCCATTCGGTTATGGATTAAGTGATGAAACTGAAAAAGAAAGAACCACAGAGAATATCGTAAGTGAAGTTCATGAAGCTCTGCAACAACTTGATATTCATCAGTACATGCTCATGGGTCATTCTATTGCAGGCATTTACGGCATTGATTATGTGAACAAATATCCGGATGAGGTGACTGCTTTTGTTGGTATTGACAGTAGTGTTTCCACCCAACCAAGTATTACAGATGCGAAGTTCCCATTAAAAACGTTTGCGCTTCTCAGAAATACAGGTCTCTTAAGATTAATGATGAAAGTGAGTGCAGACCCCTATGAGGGACTTGCATTTGATGATCAGACGGTTGAGCAGATGAAAATGATCTCGAATAAAAACATGTATAATCCCACGTCATTAAACGAGATGGATCATATTTATTCCAATTTTAAAGGTGCTCAAGGTTTAACCTTCCCTAAAGACCTTCCACTTCTTCTCTTTGTACAAGCAAATAATGAAGGTGTAGAAGGATGGATACCGCTGCATGAAGGGCAGATCAAAGATTCAGTACATGGGAAAGTAATCACTATGGATGGTTCACATTATTTACATCATACTCAATTCAAAAAAATTGCTGAAGACGTAAGAGCATTCATGAATGAAGCGAAGTAAATGTTCGGAATATGAAAAACCGTCCTGAGGGGCGGTTTTTCCATAGTAAATTCAATTCGGATGATGTCCTTGATGAAAGAGAGGAAATACAAGTGAGATTATTTGAAGTACTGATAGTTCTATCTTGTTTCGCTTTACTCATAGACCTACTTTTTATTAAAAGAAGCGCAAAGAAAATAGGATTGGGTGTAGGTATAGGAAGTAGCGTTATACTCGTAGTTCAATTGTTGGTTGAGGGATACCGATGGCAGTTACTTGTGGTATATATCATGACGGCGCTATTCATCTTCATCGTTTTATTCAGGCATTTCGACAAGATGATTAATCTAAAAATAGGGAAGCTGTTGAAGTATAGTTTATCTTCCCTGATCGTCATTCTGCTTGTTGCTTCTACCCTCTTGTCTGTATACTTACCTGTCTTTGATCTGCCAAAGCCGGATGGACCAGAGAAGGTGGGGACTCAGACATTTCATTTTACAGATGAGAACAGAGATGAAGTCTTAACTGAAGATCAAAGTGATAAGAGGGAGTTAATGGTCCAAGTCTGGTACCCTACTGAAAACAGCAATAACAAAAAGCGTGACACGCTGTTTCCAAATAATAAAGAAATGTTCAAAAAATATATTCAGAGCTTCTCTGCTTCTTTAAAACTGCCTGAATTTGTGCTCAATTACTGGAAGTATAGTCAAACCAATTCTTATGAAAATGTAGAAATATTACCTTCTGCAACTCCTTATCCCGTGGTAATGCTATCTCATGGTATGGGAACCAGTAGAGTTCTACAAGCATCACAGGCGGAGAATCTGGCTAGTCATGGGTTTATCGTAGTGACGATCGATCATACGTACAGCACCTTTGCTACCCTTTTTCCTGATGGACGTGTAACGGGATATACAACAAAGATGACAACCATAGATGACCGTAGAGAAATTGGTGATATATGGACAAAAGACGTGGAGTTTGTAATCAATCAAATCGAAAAGCTGAATTCAGGTGCAATTGAAAGTCAATTCAAAGGGAAGATCGATTTAAATAACGTCGGCGCGATGGGGCATTCTTTTGGGGGTGCAACGGCGTTTAATGCAACGTATTTGGATCATAGAATCAAGGCCGGGGTCAATATGGACGGGTCACTAAATGAAGTGGAAAATAGAGATGATATCAACAAGCCGTTTATGTTCATCAGATCGGGAAGTTTTAAAGACTGGTTAGTCAATTTTGAAAATGATAGAAATTCGGATGACGAAGTCAATAAATTTCTTTCAGATGAGCTGCACATTATGAAAAATGTTATCGAACATGGGGGAAATGTGATTTATATAGAAGGAACCCAACACTTCAATTTCACGGATCTTCAATTCTATTCGGAGCTGATTAAGCTGTCAGGGATTACAGGAGACATCAATGGTAAAAGAGGGTCAAATATCGTAAATCAATATGTACTCGATTTCTTTAACAAGCAATTGAAAGGAACGGGTGGAAACCTGATTCAGGGGCCGAACGACAACTATCCAGAGGTGAAATTTATAGATTCGGAAGAACTCTAATCAGCCAAATCATTCAAACTTAGGAGATGATGTGAATGGGACGACACAAGGGGAAACGTACTTCAATTACTGCCTTAACTCTGGTATTAACGATGTTAGCTCCAATGTCAGTCATGGCCGCACCAGCTACGAGTAACAACAGTGATCTGACGTATGAACCAACCAAGAAAATAGTAGCGGAGAAAGCGAAGATCCTTACCGAGACGTATGGTACAACTAGTGTGCAATATGCATTAATGGATGGCGGAGAGATCGTAGTGTCCGGTCAGACAGGCAAGAACGATCTGGAGGATAAAGTACCGCTTACTTCAAATACGATCTATGGTATAGGATCAACTAGCAAAATGGTGCTTACAGCCGCTGTGATGAAGCTGGTTGACGAGGGAAAGGTAGATTTGGATCTGCCTGTAGTGACCTATTTACCTGATTTTAAGATGAAAGATAACCGCTACACACAAATCACACCACGTATGTTGTTGAATCATTCCTCCGGTCTGTTAGGCAGCACCGGAAGCAATGCCACATTATACGGGGATAACGATACGTATTCACATGACACGTTTCTGGAGCAATTGGCGAATCAACACCTGAAGGCTGATCCTGGCGCATACTCGGTGTATAGTAACGACAGTTTTACATTGGCCGAGATTATGGTAGAACGTGTTAGCGGCATGGGCTTTACAGCTTTTGTACACCACTATTTTACGGAACCTCTGGACATGAAACATACTAAAACACCACAGGATGTCGTTGACCCAGCAGCAATGGCGGGGATATATTCTCCATTGGTTAAGGATCAGCTTCCACAAGAGAACTATAATATCATCGCTACTGGAGGCATCTATTCCACCGCTGAGGATCTTGTGAAATTTTCACAAATCTTCACAGGAGAAGTCGATGGCATTCTATCCAGTAAGTCTGTAGAAGCCATGGCGCAAGAAGAATACAAAAGAGGTATGTGGCCGGAGGATAGCGACACATCCATTTCTTACGGGCTAGGGTGGGATAGTGTGAATTTGTACCCATTCAGTGAATACGGCATCAAGGCCGTGACGAAAGGTGGAGATACGATATCGTATCACTCATCTCTAATCGTACTACCGGAATATAATCTGGCTGCAGCCGTTACCTCATCAGGAGGAACGAGTGCGAAAGATCAGTTCATTGCAAGTGAATTATTACTCAGTGCACTTGAGGAGAAGGGCATTATTAAAGAACGGAAACCGGAAAAATCTTTTGGTGTGCCAGTGAAGGCTGATATACCTGAAGAAATATCCACGTATGCGGGTATATACGGTTCTAATAATTCGGTTAAGAAGGTTGAAATTAATGCTGGAAAAATGACTGTATCCGCGCTGACAGCTCCAAATAACCCGGCTCAAGAATACACATATACAGCGGATGGTACGTTTGTTAACGATAAAGGCACAGAAAAGCTGAAATTCGTTGCGGAACAGAATGGAAGGACGTATCTGTGGTCTCGATCTTATATTTCCTTGCCGGGACTTGGACAGTTGGCGTTCTCCGAATATACGGCGGAGAAGCTGGAAGCCAATGAATTATCCCAGGATATTACCGCCTCATGGAAGCAGCGTGAAGGTAAGAGATACTACGTGGTGAATCAGAAGTACACATCAACAGTATATCTGCATTCATCACCAATCCTCTCTTTCCACATGAACAAAGAGACTCCAGGGTATGTGACCAATAGTAAGATTATTGGAGCCAATGAAGCAGTCACGGATCTGCAAATTCCTGGCATGGCAGGACGGGATGCAAAGGAAATTTATTTTGCTGAAAAGAACGGAGCGGAGTACATTACAGCTCTAGGTAGTGTGTACGCCAGTGAGGAAATAGTACAATCACTCTATTCGGGTAAACAATCTGTAACAACGATTCAAGCAGATGGTTATGCCAAATGGTTTTCGGTGCCAGCAACGGTGAATGGAAAAGTCATGACCGTTAAACTGCCTTCAAATGGCGCATTTGCCGTATATGATCAGAATGGTGTATGTATTAATCACACCGTGGTTAGCGGTAAGAATGAGGTTGTTTTACCGGAAAATGGACGCATTGTATTTGCAGGTGAGGTTGGTTCCACATTTGAAATTTCATTGAAATAGGCGAATTCTAGTAAGGTAGCATGCTGAAGGTATATTTTTAATAGTGTATTGAGGTAAATATAGTGATTATTGACTTTGAGAAATCCGAAATGGCTTTGTCAGTATTATTTTATTGCTTCCTGAGGATTGCAAAACCATGGAAATAGGGGAGTTTAAAATAGATGTTGTGCCGTAGTTAGTTTTATGAAAGGAAGGTATAGGGGGAGTATTTATTACGCTTCAAGCAAAGAGGATATCACTAAGGATGCACTTTACACCAATGTTTATCTCAGAGTTGATATGATTGAGCTAACATTATACGTTAATTTAACGAAACTAAGAAGGCAGCCGATCAAAGTAATCGGCTGCTTTTGTTCAATTTAACTATAATTAGTTTGTCACTTCAGTTAGAAAGAAGTACGTGTGTTATAAGGAGTTTATCTTTGAGGTTCATATAGTGATAGAAAAGAGAACGGAAAAGGGGCATGAGGTAGCATGATTTAGAATTCTTCGCTCTTGCTCAACTGAAGAATTATTCTTTTTTAGGAGAGTGGAAACGATGCCTACGATATTAGTTGCTGACGACGATGCGAACATTCGCAAACTCGTCTGTTTATTTTTGCGCAACGACGGATTTACAACCATCAACGCCGTAGACGGAAAGGAAGCCCTGGCTATCTATACCTCCACGCCAGTCGATTTGGTTATTCTTGATATTATGATGCCCGTTATGGACGGTTGGGCATTATGCGAGGAACTTCGAAGAGCCAATCCGGATCTTCCGTTACTAATGTTGACGGCAAGAAACGAGACCTGGGAGAAAGTACAAGCATTTCAGCTCGGGACAGATGACTATATGACGAAGCCATTCGATCCGCTTGAGTTGATGGCTCGCGTCAAGGCACTGTTGAAACGATACCGTATAGGTTTAACGCAGACCATCCAATTAGGAAACGTTATTCTGAACCGGCAGACTTATAAGGTCCTGAGGGGTACAGAGTCGTTCACCTTGCCGCTTAAAGAGTTCGAATTATTGTATAAACTTGCTGGATTACCGGGACAAGTCTATACGCGGGAGCAATTAATCGATCAAGTTTGGGGAATTAATTATACTGGCGATGATCGAACGATAGACGTGCATATTAAACGTCTACGCGAACGTTTTGCCGATATCTCCGATTTTCGTATCGAAACGGTGCGGGGACTTGGCTACCGGCTAGAGGTGCAGGAGTGACCGGCTCCCTCTATACACGTGTAGTCCTGACCTTTCTGGTCTCCGTGATCGGGGGCACAATCCTTTCTTTTCTTGCTACAACCTGGATATTTCAAGATAAATTAAACGAAAACTTACAAGGCTCCTTGCTTGACTTTGGCCAGGATATCGTCCGCATCTACGAGACATTGCCTCTACGCGAAGCAGAAATGTTTATAAGTGAAATGAAACAACTCAACTCTTACCACATTCGAATCTATAAAGCAACGGGTCAGTTTCAATCCTATGGAGAACTTAAAGGACAACATCCTTTCCTAGTGACTACAGAACAAGTGAAGAAAGTGCTGGATGGGGAAAGGGTCCAAGTTAATGGAATCAATACGATCTTCTTGGGATTGCCGATAAAAACTGAAATGGGAAGCATAGCAATGTTTGTAGAGCCCCTCACTTCCTCTTCCACCTCATTTCTTATCAAGTTTGTTGTAACCTTTTTGATTTGTTCCTTGTTAGCAGGAAGCCTATTGATACTAATTGCGGCTATTTTTCTGGTAAGACCGATCAAAAAATTGACAGAAGCGACCCGGCTTATAGCTGGTGGAGATTTCAACGTCAAGCTTAATATTAAACAAAAGGGTGAGATAGGTACTTTGGCTCGCAGCTTCGAAGAAATGATGCACGATCTACAGCAGCTTGAGCAGATGCGCAGGGAATTCGTAGCAAACGTGTCCCATGAAGTTCAGTCTCCACTCACTTCCATTTCCGGTTTTGCTATAGCGCTCAAGCAGGTAGACATCCCGGATGACGAACGAAGCTCTTATCTCGACATTATCATCACTGAGACTGCACGGATGTCCAAAATAAGTGATAGTCTGCTAAAGCTGAGTTTGCTCGAATCTCAGTCATTGCAAATGCGACTTGCCACGCTCAGTCTGGATGAACAGATCAGACGAGTAATCGTCGCTATTCAACCCCAATGGTCGGCCCGTAACATTCAGTTTGATCTTGATTTGCAGCCCACCAAAATCACGGCCGATCATGACCAGTTAAATCAGGTGTGGATCAATATCTTCGGCAATGCCATCAAATTTTCCGAAGATGGTGCCCGAATTAGTATCAGGATCAAACAGAATATCAAGAACGTGACGATCCGCATATCGGATTCGGGTATTGGTATTCTCCCGGAAGACCAAAAGCGTATATTTGACCGCTTCTTTAAAGCAGATCGTTCCCACAGTCAGAAATATGAAGGAAGCGGTATGGGACTAGCTATTGTAAAGCAGATCGTCTCGCTTCATCAAGGGGACATCCGGGTGGAGAGCGAATATGGACGAGGAACGACCTTCATAGTCATCTTGCCAATCACAACACCCACAGAGTGATTGGATTTCATGCCTTCACTAGGCTATGACACCCTGTATAAACCTCCTTGCGTATGATGATTCAAACTTTTTTGGCCTGTTCATCCTCCGTTCATACTCTAGTAATTAGGGGGACATCTTGGTTTGTTATATTGTCTTTAGCGCCCACGTTATGGTGGCTTAACACAATGATGAAGACAGGAGTAGATGCAAGAATGAAACCAAGAGAGGTAACAAAACTGAAGATGAGTGTGAGGAGAGCAGGAAAGAGAAATACTATAGCTGCTGTGACTCTCATGCTGACGATACTTGCCCCAATGTCTGCAATGGCCGCACCGGCTGCCATGAATAACAGCATTAACCTTACGTATGAGACAACAAAGAAAACCGTAATCGAAAAAGCCAAATTACTGACTGAAACGTACGGTACGACGAGTCTGCAATATGCGCTCATTGATGGTGGAGAGATTACGGTGTCCGGTCAAACGGGGAAGAACGATATAAACGACAAGGTACCTCTTACTACGAACACGATCTATGGCATTGGTTCAACCAGTAAAATGATGCTTACAGCCGCTGTAATGAAGCTGGTTGATGAAGGCAAGATCGATTTGGATGTGCCTGTTGTGAACTATATGCCTGATTTTACAATGAAAGATAAACGATACAAACAGATTACACCCCGTATGTTGCTGAATCATTCGGCCGGGCTTCTCGGAACCTCTAGCGGTAGTGCTATACTGTATGGGGACAATGATACCTATGCACATGATACCTTTTTGGATCAATTGGCGACCCAGAATCTGATGGCAGAGCCAGGTGCGTACTCGGTGTACTCTAACGATGGATTTACATTAGCTGAAATTCTGGTTGAGAGAGTCACTGGTATGAGCTTTACGGCATTTATACACAAATATTTTACAGAGCCTCTGAAAATGGATCATACCAAAACACCACAGGATATAGTTAGTACGGAAGAAATGGCGGGAATCTACTCTCCTTTCTATAAGGGGCAGCTTCCACGCGAGAATTATAATATCATTGCTTCAGGAGGCATATATTCCACCGCTAAGGATCTGGTGAAATTGTCGCAAATCTTCACAGGAGAGGTCAAAGGGATTCTTTCGAACAAGTCGGTAGAAGCCATGGAGCAAAAAGAATACAGAAGAGGCATGTGGCCAGAGGATAGTGATTCTTCTATGTCTTACGGATTAGGGTGGGATAGTGTGGAGTTGTTCCCATTCAGTGACTACGGTATCAAGGCTGTTACGAAAGGTGGAGATACGTTATCTTATCATTCTTCACTCGTCGTACTTCCGGAATACAACATGGCTGCAGCCGTGATCTCTTCAGGCGGAGCAAGCATAACCAATCAATTCATTGCGAGTGAGTTATTACTTAGCGCACTTGAAGAAAAGGGCATGATTAAAGAACGGAAACCGGAAAAATCATTTGGTGTACCTGTGAAGGCTGATATGCCTAAAGAAATCTCCAAATTTGCAGGGAGATATGGTGGCAATAATTCAGTTACGAAGATCAAAATAAATAAGGCTGGACAAATGACGGTCTCCTCTCTCACGGCTCCAAGTAATCCGGTTCAAGAATACACCTATACATCAGATGGTACTTTTGTGAGTGATGATGGTACAGAAAAGTTAAAATTCGTTGTGGAGAAAAATGGGAATACCTACCTGTGGTCTCGATCTTATTTCTCCATTCCAGGACTCGGACAGGTGGCTTTCTCAGAATATAATTCGGAGAAGCTCAAAGCCAATACATTACCCAAGGAGATTAACGCTGCATGGGCAAAGCGTGATGGTAAAAAATATTATCTGGTGAATGCGAAATACACATCCATGTTCTATCTTAATGCTACATCGATCCTGCCTATTCATATGAATAAAGAGAATCCAGGGTATATGTCCAATAATAAAATTATTGGAGCCAACGAAGCAGCCAATCAATTGCAGATTCCGGGTACTGCCGGACGAGAACCGATGGACATTCATTTCTCCAAAAAGAACGGAGGAGAGTATCTTACATTTTCAGGTTATGTATTCGCCAGTGAGGAAATGGTGAAACCAATCTATTCGGGTAAACAATCCGCAACAACCATTCAAGCAGATGGACATGCCAAATGGTTTTCGGTACCCGCTACTGCGAAAGGAAAAGTCATGACGGTGAAGCTGCCTGCAAATGGAGCCTTTGCTATTTATGATCAGAACGGAATTTGTATTAATCACAGCGTAGTCAGCGGTAAGAATGTTGTTGTTTTACCAGAGAACGGCCGTATTGTATTTGCAGGTGAGGCTGGTTCCCAATTTCAAATTTCATTAAAAAAGTAAACTAACTCAACAGGAGAGAACCATCATGATGAAAAAAATATTAATTATTTTGCTCAAAATATTTGGTGCGATCGTTATCGCTTTTGCATTATTTATTGCGACTGTCTTTATTGTTAATGTAGTTAGCAACAAATCGGAGGAAGGGAAAATAAAACCTTATGGCCAGTTTGTAGCGGTTGACGGCAAAAACATGAATGTGTTGATTCAAGGAAAAGGCAAAGAAACGGTGGTATTGCTTCCTGGGTATGGAACACCCGCCCCAGCCCTTGATTTCAAACCGCTCATCGATGAGCTATCTCCATTTTACAAAGTCGTTGTCATTGAACCTTTCGGTTATGGATTAAGTGACATTACTGAAAAAGAGCGTACTACGGAAAATATGGTTAGTGAAATTCATGAAGCGTTACAGCAACTTGGTATTCATCGTTACACGCTCATGGCTCACTCCATTTCAGGGATATACGGCCTGGATTATGTGAACAAATATCCAAACGAAGTAACTTCCTTTGTCGGCATTGAGAGCAGTGTCCCAACGCAGGGAGGTAACGATGATCCATTCCCAACCGAAACGTACAAACTGCTCAAAAAATCAGGGTTCTACCGATTGTTAATGAAACTGGCCCCTGATCAACTGATTGCACCCGATGTTGATGATGAAACCAGAGAACAAATTAGAATACTTTCACTTAAAAATACGTTTAATCCGAACAACCTGAATGAAGGCGAAAACTTTGGTCCTAATTTCAAAGCAGCTGAGAATTTGTCTTTCCCCAAAGATCTTCCGTTGATTTTCTTCTTACAAGCGAATGATACCGAAACGGAAGGATGGATACCTTTGCATGAAGAGCAAGTCAAAGATTCAGTGCATGGTAAAGTGATGACATTCGAAGGAGGCCATTATCTACACCATACCCGATCCAAAGAAATAGCCGAAAACTTCAGGAAGTTTATGAACGAAGTAAAATAAGCTTGGTACTTTTCAGAATTGATTTTAGAAAGAACTGAAACGCCCGTTCCCCGGTGTACTACTGGGGAACGGGCGTATTTTCCATACTCATTATTATTTATTTGTTAACGTAATTTCGAACCTTGAACCAGCTTCACCGGCAAATACAATCGAACTATTTACAGGTAATGTAACTTCATTTACACCACTAACCACGGTATGATTCGTACTGATACCCGTCTGGTCATATACAGTGAAAGCACCTTTCAAAGGCATCTTCACTGTCATCACTTTACCTGCGACTGCTGCCGGAACCGAATACCATGTTGCATAACCATTCGTTTGAATCGTGGTCTTCGATTGTTTCCCCGAATAGAGCGGTTTCACCAGTTCTTGACTGACGTAGACCTTTCCTCCTGCTGAAACGTATTCCACGCCGTTTTTCTTGAAGAACTTATATTCCATCGTATCGCGTCCAGCCAAGCCTGGAATTTGCAGTTGGTTCACGGCCAGGTTTGCATCCATAATTTTATTGGTATACACATAACCGGGTACCTCATTAAACATATGAATGGGGATGATCGGCGTTGAACTGTCATATACCGTTGAGGTGTATTTCTCATTCACCAGGTAATAAATGTTGCCTTCGCGCTGCTTCCAAGCGGCGGTTACATCTTCGGGTAATGTATTGGTTTCAAGCTTTTCTGCCTTGTATTCCGAGGAGGCGATCTGTCCAAGCCCTGGCACCGACTGATACGAGCGAGACCACAGGTATGTATTACCGTTATCCTCTTGAACGAATTTCAACTTTTCTGTACCTTGCTCGTTAACAAAAGAACCATCTGCGGTGTACGTGTACTTTTGTTCCGTATTGTTCGGAGAAGAAAGCATGGTCATCGTTAATTGCCCTGCATCATTTAATTCTAACTTCAATAACGAGCTGCCGGCACCACCATAAATGCCTGCATACTGCATTAGTTCCTTCGGCATGATGGCTTTTATAGGCATACCATACGACTTCTCCGGCTTAAGCTCCGTAATGATACCCTTCTCCTGAAGTGCGCTGAGCAACAATTCGCTTGCAATCAATTGGTCGGTTGTGCTTGACCCACCTGAGGAGGTAACGCCTGCAGCCATATTATATTCCGGAAGCACAATCAATGACGAATGATACGCAATCGTATTCCCGCCTTTAGTTACCGCCTGGATACCGTATTCGCTAAATGGGAACAAGTTTACACTATCCCAGCCTAACCCGTATGAAATAGATGAATCGCTGTCCTCTGGCCACACGCCTTTTTTGTATTCTCCTTGCGTCATTGCTTCTGCCGACTCACTGGAAAGAATGCCTTTGACCTCTCCCGTAAAAATTTGCGATAAAGTGACCAGGTCTTCAGCGGTAGAGTAAATACCTCCAGAGCCAATCATGTTTGTATTCTCTAATGGAAGCTTTTCCTTGTGCAACTGAGAATAAGTTAATGCCATTTGGTCAGGGTCAACCAGATCCTGCGGCGTTTTGGTGTGATTCATGCCCAAGGGCTCGGTGAAATACTTATGGATAAAATAGCTAAATCTCATACCGCTGACCTTCTCGACCAGAATTTCGGCTAAGGTAAAGCCATCGTTACTATACACCGAGTAGGCTCCAGGATCTGCCTTCAGATTTTGCTCTGCCAATTGATCCAATAAAGTATCATGTGCATAGGTGTCATTGTCTCCATACAGTATTGCACTACTGCTTGAGGTTCCGAGAATCCCGGATGAATGGTTCAGCAGCATGCGCGGTGTGATTTGGGTGTAACGTTTGTCCTTCATTTTGAACTCCGGGATATAGTGTACAACCGGCAGATCCAAATTAATCTTGCCTTCGTCCACCAGCTTCATGACAGCGGCTGTAAGTACTACTTTACTGGTTGAACCGATACCATACATCGTATTCGAAGAAAGGGGGATACGGTCCTCCGGGTCGTTTTGGCCTGCTTGTCCGGAGATTACAATCTCTCCCTCGTCCATGAGTGCGTACTGTACACTTGTCGTACCGTATGTTTTGGTAAGGAACTTGGCTTTCTCCATCACTGCTTTTTGAGTCATAACATACGTAAGATTACTGCTGGTACTGGTTGCCGGTGTGGCGAGAGCAGACATTGGGGCCAACATCGTTAACACCAGGGTTGCGGCGGCGAAAGAAGTTCGTTTCTTTAGTTTCAATCTCATCTTCTCCTGTCTTATCTGTGAATTGGGAATCTCTGTGCTGGTACAAGTTAGTGTACTCTAGGACGGTGAACTGAATATGAATTGAGCCAGCATAAAATGGAAAAATACGGGTTGACAGAATTATTTATTGTGTATACAATCGTATACATAAATGATTTGTATACAAATGTATACGAAAATGGAGGTGCTTCACAAATGAGAGAAAGACATATAAATGAGAGCGAGAAAACAGAGCGTCATGGAGAACGTTCCAGACGCGGTCGTGGGGAAGATGAGCAACAAGGTGAACGTTCCAGACGTGGGAGAGGGCATGGAGAGCATCACGGAAAACGTGGGAACGGGGCACAGACGTTTCGTCGTGGGAGAATTCTAGTCTTTTTGGAACAAATGCAGAATCGAAGAGCTACGTTGGCCAGACAGCTTGGTCAGGAGGAGTTCCGGAATATTCACCAGATGATTAGTGGTGAGCTAAAAGCCATTGATCAGGTCATTGATGAATACATCCAACTTTTTGAATTACAAAATGAAGAAGAAAGCCCTAATCAGGATCTGGAGAGTGAATAAGAATGGTTCGTCGCTTTTTCTCGTATTATCGTCCTTACAAAAAACTGTTTTTAATTGATTTTGGTTGTGCAGTAATAGCTGGTTTACTAGAGCTGGCATTTCCACTTGCTGTAAGCAAATTCATTAATGAGTTGCTGCCAGGTCAAGATTGGCCACTCATTATCCTCGCCTGTATTGTATTGCTGTCGATCTATGCGCTGAATACCGTCTTGAATTATGTCGTGACCTACTGGGGACATATGCTTGGCATTAACATTGAGACCAACATGCGTTCGAAGATGTTTGCTCATTTGCAAAAGCTATCCTTCCGGTTCTTCGATAATCGTAAAACGGGTCATCTGATCGGTCATCTTACGAATGATCTTAACGATATTGGCGAGGTGGCTCACCATGGACCGGAGGATGTTTTCATCGCAGTGATGACATTAATCGGATCTTTCTGGCTTATGGCGAACATTAATTTAGAGCTTGCACTGATCA
Source organism: Paenibacillus sp. NPDC057886 (assembly GCF_042796655.1). Lineage (NCBI taxonomy): Bacteria > Bacillati > Bacillota > Bacilli > Caryophanales > Paenibacillaceae > Paenibacillus > Paenibacillus sp. NPDC057886. Next base: position 1,152,494 of record NZ_JBHVMZ010000001.1, read on the forward strand.
CCTTTATCATTATTCCTATCATGGCCTGGGTTATTATTGTGTTTGGTGGGCGTATGACGAAGACCTATCGGCGTCTCTTCGGCGATGTGGGGAATTTCAATTCCCGTATTGAAGATAACGTAGGCGGAATTCGTGTCGTTCAATCGTTCGCTAACGAAGAGCATGAGAAAAAACTATTTTCTGTAGACAACGAGAACTTTCGTAAAACAAAGCTGCTTGCCTACAAAACGATGGCGAAGAGTATATCGGTCAGCTACATGATGATGCGTCTCGTTACCGTGTTCGTTATGATCAGCGGTGCCTGGTTCTTTATCGATGGCAGAATTGATATGGGTGATTTCATGGCATTTCTGCTCTTGTCCAATATCTTCTTCCGGCCGATTGAAAAAATTAACGCCGTAATCGAAAGTTATCCAAAGGGGATCGCCGGATTCAAGCGTTACCTGGAAATCATTGATACCGAGCCGGAAATCGCCGATGCGAAAAATGCCGTTGAGCTAAAAAGCGTGCGTGGAGATATTCGCTTCGAAAATGTCTCGTTCGGTTATGAGGAGAATCGTCGTATTCTGAATCATATCAGTCTGTCCATCAACCCAGGGGAAACCGTTGCATTTGTGGGTCCTTCCGGTGCTGGTAAAACGACCATTTGCAGTCTGCTGCCACGATTCTATGAAGTAGAGGAAGGAAGGATCACTGTTGACGGGATGGATATTCGTGAGGTTCAGCTGGAATCGTTGCGCAGACATATCGGTATTGTTCAACAGGATGTATTTCTCTTCTCAGGCACAATTAAGGAAAATATCGCGTATGGCGATTTAACGGCAACAGACGAGCAAATCTGGGATGCAGCCCGTCGTGCGTCTCTGGAAGAATTGATTCTTAGTTTGCCGGAAGGGATCAATACGGTCATCGGCGAACGTGGTGTCAAACTTTCCGGAGGTCAGAAACAGCGTTTGTCCATTGCTCGCATGTTCCTGAAAAATCCACCGATTCTCATTCTGGACGAAGCAACGTCCGCTTTGGATACCGAAACCGAAGCGTTAATCCAGAAGTCCTTGGCGGAACTGTCAGTGGGCAGAACAACCCTTGTTATTGCACACCGACTGACAACCATCAAAAATGCAGATCGCATCCTTGTAGTCAATGCTGATGGTATTGCAGAACAGGGTAACCATGAGGAATTGGTCGCTGCCGGAGGCATATACAGCAGGCTTCACCAGGTGCAATATAGCCATTCTTAATAGCAAAAAAACAAACCGTGCATTTGCGCGGTTTGTTTTTTTGTTTTTCAATAAAGTGGCATTCATTTAGACTATAAGGTTCATCAATATTATAATGTTGACAACGTCCACTAAACTATTTATTATAATGTTGACAATGTCCACTAAAAGGGAGGGTTTGACATCGACTCTCAGCAAATAAATGCAGATATGTTGACTGAAATGCGGCGTTTTAACCGTTTTTATACCAATATACTCGGTGTACTTGACAAGCATATCCTGGGAACAGGATACTCCTTCGCCGAAGCAAGGGTCATTATTGAAATTGGCATTCAAGGGGAGAGCATTGCGAACAATCTGGTGGATACGCTGACGATTGATCGGAGCTACATGAGCCGAATTGTGAGCAAACTGACCAGAGAAGGGCTGCTGATGAAAGTAGATTCGGCCGCTGACAGCCGGGTTAGTTTGATTCGCCTGACTGAGAAAGGTCAGGAGCTATACGGTGAGTTGAATGAACGTTCAGATCAGCAGATTGTGAAGTTAATGCAAGGTTTGGATGAGGAAGAGGTCAGAGAAGTTTACGCTTCAATGATGAATATTCAGGATAAGTTGAACAAAAGAGCAGGAGAGACAAGACGATGATACGATTCGAATGTGATTACAACGAAGGCGCGCATGAGCGCATTTTGCAAAGACTGATTTCAACGAACATGGAACAAACGAGCGGTTACGGTACAGATGCCCATTGTGATCGGGCGAGAAGTCTTATTCGACAAGCTTGTGAAAATGAACAGGCGGATGTGCATTTTTTGGTTGGTGGTACACAGACAAATACTACGGTTATTGCCTCTATTTTACGTCCATACCAAGGAGTAATTGCAGCGACTTCGGGCCACATCGCGGTCCATGAGACGGGAGCGATCGAAGCCACAGGTCACAAAGTGATCACGGTACCAAGCGAAGATGGGAAGATCACGTCAGATCAGGTCAAGGCGGTCTATGATGCCCATTGGAATGATGCATCACCTGAACATTGTGTCCAACCCGGAATGGTATACATATCCCAGCCTACCGAGAATGGAACAATGTACAGCAAGGCAGAACTGCAAGCATTGTTTGACGTAAGCCAACTGTGTGGTCTCCCGTTCTTTATTGATGGGGCGCGTCTTGGGTATGCTCTTGCTTCCCGAAATTGTGATATGACTCTCGCGGATCTCGCCCGCCTATGTGATGTATTCTATATTGGCGGAACCAAGATCGGAGCATTGATGGGTGAAGCGGTAGTCATTCTGAATGACAAGCTCAAGCCAGATTTTCGTTATATGATCAAACAAAAGGGCGGCCTGCTTGCCAAAGGCAGATTGCTGGGTATTCAATTCGAAACGTTATTTGAGGATGGTCTGTATCTTGAAATTTCCCAGCATGCGGTGGACATGGCCATGTTGATTCATGATTCGCTTGCGGAGCAAGGTATTACTTTCCTATATGATTCACCAACCAATCAGCAATTTCCGATTCTGCCAGATGATCTGCTTCAGGATTTACGCAGCCGTTACTCGTTCACATTCTGGGAAAAGGTGTCCGATACACACAGCGTCGTTCGTTTTTGTACCAGTTGGGCAACCCAGCGGGAAAATGTGGATTCACTGATTCGCAATATTTCCCAGGGTCTGAACAAACTTAAAGCTTGTGTGTAATCATTAATATCTAAAGGTTAGTATATATGGCGGAGTAATCCGCCAATGAAAAAGTCGCCATGTTGATGGCGACTTTTTTTTGTTTGCTGCTAAATGTCCCATGAATGTACTTCTAAAATTGAATCACAACCATTTGATGACAGGACCATAGCGGTATTGTGTAGGTAACGAGGCCGTTCATCTGACTGAATGGAAGACTAAGGCGCTGTGGCGCCAGATAGACATCCTGTACTTTTTCAACCGCCGCAATGGTGACCTCTGTATTAATGAGCGGAAGCAAATCTTCGATAACTTCCACACCTAGTCCTCTGCGCACTGGAGAAGCATACAACAGATGATTCACCCAACGTTTCGAGTTCTTCTGCATCTGCAGCGTGGTAACCCCTTGCGCAGGCAGATTGGTCATCAGCGATTTATTATTACTTAGTAAGCGGTCCAGCGCATAACAGATGATTTCCTTGACAGCCAAGCTCCCCTTCGTCGCATAATCTTCAAAAACATTCCACGCGATATATATTCCATCCTGACCTTCAGCCATGCCAGTTCCCGATTCCTGCAGATCAGAAGGCGTATGCTGGTGAGAGCAGAACGTGAACAAGTCACGGTTGAAATATGGATTTTCCTTACTGCCAAGTACGATGCCGTCTGTCGTTGGCACTGTATTCTGTCCTTCGGTGTACATGACGAAAGAGGCTGTACGCAGCGAAGGAAGCTCGAAATTCGGACGGAAATAGGAGGGACAGAATGAGGACACCTCCTGAAATTCTACACCCAAATCGAATTCAAAGCATGATCCATCCGGTGAGAGTCCGGAACGGCCAGTGGCGAGAATTTTGCCGTCCCCGGCAAGAAAGGCTGTCAGTTTGGTTTTAATTGACTCTGTAATGCTAATGGCATCCGGCAAAATAACAACTTTATATTGGGACAGATCAGCCTGCAAATCTACCACATCGAAGAGATAGTGGCCTTCCAGCAAAACTCTTACAGCGCCGGTATCGTGGTGCTTGTGCTGGTTATGAGAATCATCTCCGGCTTCCCATAAAGCTGCTTCCACGGACAGCAACGCGATATCGGCCATAGCGGTAGTATCTCGGCACCATTCCTCCTTCGCTTCTACCTCACGGTAAGCTTCCCCGATCAACGAATACGTGGCAAGGTCCATCTGACCACCCGGATGCAGCTGATCTCCGATGGAGCAGCGAGCTCCGTTCGCAAGGCTCAGTGCAGTTTCATAACGCAGCGCGTTGGGATGCTTGTATCCGCCGAATTCACCCCAGGAGGTATGGAATTTTCCGGTCATGCCGAGAAAATCCATGCCCAGTGTCTGCGCATAACGCGCAGAGAGCGGAAAGTGGTCGTACCCCCAGCCGCCCGTTGGTAGAGATTCCAACTCCAAATGAGTATTCACATGGGCAAGATCCCGCCGCCCCCGGTCGACGTGACTGCTGTTGTGGAACACTGGTAATCCGGGTTTCACTGCATGCACAGTCTCATTCATTCGATTGACATAACGAGCGTAAGTCTGTTCCCACAGTTTTCTCATATCTTGAATGTTTCGTGGATCGGAGCCCTGCGTGCGGATCTCGGCAACGCAATATTGACAATAACATTCCCGAACGCCAACGATATCGAGGAAGATGCCGTCCACATCATAATTCTTTACAACTTCCGCGACCTGTTGGGTGAGAACGTCAAGATAAGGGGAGTTCATACAAAATTGATGATATCCTGGCGTCATGAAGTCAGCTGTCCAACTGATTTGCTCCTGCTGATTACGGATGAGCCATTGTGGATGTTTGCGGGCGAGTCGTTCATCCAGGCCAGCGGAGAGATAGACCGGTGTCTTCACGCCTATCTCATGAGCAGCCTCAATCTGGGCACCAAGAAGATCGAAATTCAGATGTGGATGCATTTGATTGGCGGTTGTCGGGTGATAAGCCCAGCCATGATGGCACTTGGAGAATATGGTGATGGAATCGACATGCCCAGTCTTGAGCATCTCCTGAAATTGCTGCTTCGAGAAATCACGGCCAATGCCTTCAATGGCTTCTGATGTATGAAAATCGAGATGAACTTGACGAAATTTCATGCTTGCATCCCCCTGGTCATTAAATGATAGAATCATATTATATCTACCACTCTAATCGATCATCAGCTTCGATACAGCTGACAATTACGACTATATATAGCACATTCTCTACATTTTGAATAAGGGGGGGGATCTCATGCTTGTACTTGAACTTCAAGTTCCGCCGTTTCCGCTGTTAGCAGCAATTGGACACACCGAATGGCAGCCGGGAGTGCAGCATGCCCAGCGTTGCTTCGATGTGTTCGATCTTATTATTTGCGCCAAAGGGGCGCTATACATGGAGGAAGATGGCATCCGTTACGAGATTGCGGAAGGCATGATGCTGGTTCTTGAACCTGGCAAAGAACACCGTGGTTATAGACCAACGGACGTGCATACGGAGGTATACTGGATTCATTTCCAGCTTCCCACTGTCCAAAAGATGATTTTGAAAGAAAAGACGACGTGGGAGCAGCCCTTGCTTCAGCAAACAGACCAGGATATTGAGGCTCCCCCTGGAGTCATTGAAATTCCCAAATTCGCCGCGGTGGATCTACGTAACCTGGAACCGATAATGAAAGAAATGCTTGAGCTGCACCATGTGCTCACCCGTCAGCGTTCCTTCGAGCTGCATGTTCTGCTAGGCCAATTTCTTCTGCAATTACAGAAGGGAATGAGACAGAACAGCCCGCAGGCTCGTTCTTATTTTCTAAGCGAGAAGGTGGCGGCTTATCTTGGTCAACGCCTGGAGCAGCCGTTTGATTCCGGACAGATGGAGCATGATCTGCTTTATCATTTTGATTACCTGGCCCGCTGCCTGAAGCAGTATACGGGGATGAGCCCGCTGCAATACAGGCATCACCTGCAAATGGAGAAGGCCAAGCGGTTATTGGCACATTCGGAGCTTCCGCTGAAGCGCATTGGCGAGTTGTGTGGACTGCAGGACCATAACTACTTTACACGGTTGTTCAAACGTCAAACTTCCCTCACGCCTGGAGAGTACCGCAAGAAGCATCAGTTGTATTTCATGGAATAGATATGATTAAACAAAAAACCGCCCGAAAGGGCGGTGGATGATGACGTATTCAATATCCCGGGATTTCAAATACTCAAGCTTTAAAGTCCTCGCTTCGTACAGGACTAGCATTCGATAAGGCCTGCCGAAGACTATCCGCTCCATGTTCCTGGTAACTGGGAGTCCCCGGTTGTTGACGCCAGGATTCGTCCAAGCCGCCGGCGTCTATGGCGTCAAAGCCCAATTCCTCGACAAGTTGAAGCACAATTTTCTTTGTATCGGGATCATCACCCGCTACCGGCAGAGCAAGTCGATCGGGTGAACCGGCAGACAGTCCACGTTCAAGCAGATTAACAGCGGAAATACCATTAAAGGCTTTGTTGACAGGACGCTTCAAGTATTGCTCGACCCAGCGGCTTTCAGGTAAGCCACCCTCGATCTCGGCAATGAAGCCGTCACGCTGACGGGGGTAATAATTCCCGGTGTCAATAATGGCAGCACCAGGTGCAATTTGGTCTAAGATACCATCAGGGAGATCCGGAATATTCTTTTGTGGAATCGTTACAATGACCAGCTCGGCTCCATGGGCGACTTCCGTTACTTCAAGCGGTTTTGCACCTGTCTCTTCAGCCAGGCTCGTCAAGGTATGAGGACCACGTGAGTTAGCAATCGAGACATCATGACCTAGTTGGGTGAGTCGACGGGTAAGATTACCACCGATATTTCCGGTTCCAATAATTGCGATTTTCATTTATTCCGACTTCCTTTCCCGATTTAATATGGTATGACATCTTTACTGTAGCAGAGAACAATAGAGCTGTAAACAACTTCTTGACTGAACGTTACAAATTACCTATACTAAGATTTATTATTTCGTTGGGAAGGGAGGGAATGCGGTGACCAGAGGTGGAAGACCACGGGAATTTAAGGATACGGCTGTGATTGACGCAGCAATGGATGCCTTTTGGTTGAACGGTTACGAAGGGTGCTCTACTGAGGATCTATGTAAACAGACCGGTCTCGGGAAGGGCAGTTTATATAATGCGTTTGGCAGCAAACATGATTTATACGAAAAGGTACTCCAGCGTTACCATGAGGAAGGAATACGGGAGCAAAGCGAGATTTTACAGAGCTCCTTACCGTTGAAAGAAAGATTACGCGGCCTGCTGGAGTGGGGGGTACAGGAGGATTTTTCGGAATCAGGGCGAAGAGGCTGTCTCTTAATTAATGCAGCAATGGAACGGGCACGGGTTGATCCTATGGTTGAGCAAGTGGTAACACGACATATCGGATTGTTGGAGGATGCACTTTGTGATCTGATGGAGCAGGGTGTGCAGACAGGAGAGATTACTTCAGGGAGACCAGCCAAAGAACTGGCAAGTCTGTTTCTAAGCAGCTATTACGGACTTCGCGTGCTTAATAGCTCTTCACAGAACCGTGATCTGGCAAAAAGTATTATAGAAGGTACATTGGCAGCTATTTACTAGCCGGGTAATCCGGCCCTTTTTTTGCATTAGTTTTGTACTGATCATTACAATAGTGTGGTTTTATAACTCATATGAAAAGGGGAATTGAAGATGCCATTCGCAATCTATGTGCTTAGCTTGGCTATTTTTTGCATGACTACATCAGAATTTATGGTAGCTGGAATGATGAATACACTTGCGGGGGAATTTGGAGTATCGGTCTCGCAAGTAGGATATTTGATTACCGCCTTTTCAGCGGGGATGGTTGTGGGAGGTCCCTTACTAACCGCTGCTCTGCTGAATACGCCTAGAAAAAAAGCGTTTATTATGCTAACCGGTGTGTTTCTCGCTGGACAGTTGCTCGGTGCGATCGCTGGTAGCTATGAGGTTATGATGGCCTCACGCATCATTGCAGGCGTTGCTTCCTCGGCTGCGTTTGGCGTATCAATCTCGATCTCTGCTTCACTCGTGGAGGAGAACCAGCGGGGACGGGCGGTGTCGATAATCTTCGGTGGTCTTATGATCGCCACGGTTCTGGGTACACCTGCTGCAACGTGGGTGGCCGATGCTTATGGCTGGCGTTTCAGTTTTTGGGCGGTCGCCATTCTTGTTCTAGTGTCAGGAATAACCGCATTGCGGTTGATTCCCGTATTATCCAGACCGGAGCCCACCAGTCTGCGCCATGAAATGAAATCTTTTCGCAATCGCAAGCTTTGGGCAGCTTACCTGACGAGTTTTCTTATTATAGGGGCCACATTTGCAGCATTTAGCTATTTTAGTCCGATTTTTACAGACTTGACGGGCTTTTCACCGTCCTCGGTGCCACTAATGTTTGTCGTTTATGGAGCTGCTACGGTTGTTGGCAACCTGATTACTGGCCGCCTGGCGGACCGATACACCATGCTGATTCTGACGGTAGGGCTTGTTCTCTTGACGACGGGTCTTCTGACATTCGCCATTGGCGTACATACAACTGCCCTGGTTATTCCTGCTGTGATCGTCATCGGTTTGACCGGGGTTCCAATGAACCCGCCTATGGTCGCGCGAGTGATACGGACGGGAGGAAGTGGTCTGATGGTGAACACCGTTCACACCGCGATTGTCACCTTTGGTGTAGTGGTAGGGTCTTCTGTGGGAGGGTTGGCAATTAGTGCCGGTTATGGACTGGTTGCGCCGATCTGGGTCGGGGTTGTGTTGGCTTTGGTGGGTGTACTTTCACTGTTTCCATATATGCGTGGAACATTCAAAGTTAAGGTTGTGGATATGGATATAAAACATTAAAAAAACGTTCGTAAGCCGGTTGGCTTTCAATACATTGTGTTCAACAATATGAATAAAAGCAGCCCAGATACGATAAAAGTACTTGACTGCTTCTATTCTTTGAAATGTGCCCCGTGACATTTCTTCGTATTATTTATTATTCTAATGAATTATTCTTCTGAGATGGCGAGACGACTAAGCGGTTTTGTCCCAAGCTCTGACAGTTCTAAACTTGGAATTATGAAATTTAATGAAGCTAGCCATTCGCCAAATGGCAATATAGGATAGGGCGACTACATTATTCAGGAATCCAAGAGTCTTGGGATCAATATCTGAGATGAACATGAAGTCAAAGAATCGGACCGAGAAGATAACAATAATTAAGACATAAAGAGATACGTTTCTTTTATAATACATCTTGCCATCCGATTTTCGCTCGAATTGCGTTACCAGAATTAATGGGATCGACAGAACTGCACCTATAGCAATCGCACTGATCATTCTGCTAGATGTAAGCACCAACGAAGGGTCGAACAATTCAAACAAAGATGTAGAGATATAAAGGATTGGAATCAATAGTTTCCGACCGGATTCGTGCAATGGCTTCTTGCTGCCCTGGATAACGCCCCTCAAAATAAGTACAACAATTAATAATGAGATTGTTAAAGATAATGGATTCATAGGAAGCACCTCGTCTGTTTTATGTGTAACCTAAGTATTAAGGATATTTAAAATTTATATAAGTGTACAAAGTAATTCGTTTAAGGTGACTTTTGTCATCTTCCGAAAAAAACAGTGTGTACTTAGGATATGGAAATGTTGGAGGTCTTGGTGGATACGGTGGTTTCACATCCATCGGCGCAATCCTTGTTCTGTTCATCTTGTTGGTCATCATCTCTAAAGCTTTCCTGGTTTAATACCTTTACCTTATGAACAACTCTGCTGGCATTACGCTGGCAGGGTCTTTTTGTCATGATCACAATTTGAAAGCGTTTGACATATTGGATTATCAATCTATAATTATGGAGTTATGCATTCAACATAGAATGGATGAAGTTAAGGAGAATAGGTTGGAATGACACTCAAAAAAAGAATATTTTTGCTGTTTTTTCTCAGTGCGTTTATCCCCTTCATTAGTATATTTGCAATTTCCTACTACACCATTGATTCCATTTTTGCGAACAAGATCGATGATGGCATTCGGAGCAATTTACAGCAGGTGACTTCCTCACTGGAGAATTCGATCACCAACCTGAATCATGTTACTCAGCAATTGTCTTACAGTGGTACCTTAGGCAAGAAGTTGGATGAGGTGTTGAAACCATCCTCCAATATATTTGAATTGATAGAAACTCGGGATGAATTAAAGAGCGAATTAAATGTCGTGACGTTTACCAACCCGAATATAGGTTTGACGTTGTATTATTTTCAGGAGGATGGCACGACACAGTTCGGCAACTTTCCCATAAAGGATCGTTTTTCACCCGAATCTTTGCCTGTACTCTCCAAAGCGTATGGGATTACCTATTATGGTCCTCATGTCAGTATGAACCGGTTTGATGATCAGCTCGTTCTATCCGCCATGCGGAAGGTAAAATTGCCCCAGAGGGACGATGTTTATATTTACGTTGAATCCGGTTTTCACCTTGCGCAGGATATATTGGGTTACAATCAGTACAAGGGAGATGTATCCCATCTGATCCTCGATGGAGAGGGAAACATTGTGTATAGTGAGATTCCTGCAGCGATGAAAGTGGGGGAGAATTTTTCCAGCTTATCGAAAGGTGCAGTATCCGACGGAATAGCTCGCGATCATCATTGGTTCAGGCAGGATTCCACTCAGAACTGGAGCGTTGTATCGGTAATCTCGCAGGCCAAGTATCAACAGGAGAAAAACCAGTGGTTGCTTCAAATATTACTGGTCGCTTTATTTTTCCTTGGTTTTACGGTATTTCTGGCTTGGCTGCTGTGGAAGATGGTCTATAAACCCCTCGGTCTGTTCCATTCGGAAATCAACGGAATGTCTCAAAATCCACAAACGGCAGGCAACCAGACCCGCACGCAAATTCCCGAATTTGATTTTCTGTTGGGCGAATTCTCAAATATGCAGCATCAAATCGGTGACCTCTTTAAAGAGGTGCAGCAGAAAGAGAAAATTCGTGCAGATCTTGAAGTGGAAAAGCTGCTGTACCAGATCAATCCTCACTTTTTGATGAATACGCTGGATACGGTACACTGGCTGGCGGTTATGAATGGACAAGGGGAGATTGACAAGCTGGTTCAGTCCCTGAATAAGCTGTTGTACTACAATTTGGGCAAATTAGGGCAGGTTTCCACGATGGAAGAGGAAATTGACGCGCTTAGACAGTACTTGATCCTGCAGCAAATCCGTTATGACTTTGAATTTGATGTGCGTATTTCGGCTGATGAGCAAGTGCTCCAAATACCAGTACCTCGTTTTATTCTACAGCCGTTGGTTGAAAATTCACTTTACCATGGACTGAGTGACGAAGGTTTTATTCAAATTGAAGTGACACGTAAAGAAACGCTGAACATTATGATTCAGGATAATGGAGCAGGTATGACGGAGGAAGCGATTGAAAGGCTTCTGAACAATCGTGTACCTGAACATAAAAAAGTAGGGATGGGCATCGGGCTCAATTATGTTCACCGCATGTTAAAAGCGCAGTACGGGGATCAAGCTCAACTGGTGATTGAGAGTGAGTTGGGAACAGGGACAAGTATATTGCTTATACTTCCTATTAAAGGAGAAGATATCTCGGCATGATTAAGGTATTGATTGTGGATGACGATAAATTGGTACGAAAAGGAATAAGCTCTGCAATGCCATGGAACGAATTCGGTATGGAGGTTGTTGGAGAAGCAAGTAACGGGGCTAAGGCGCTGGATTTTCTGGAATCCAACTCGGTAGATCTGATGCTAACGGATCTTGCGATGCCGGTGATGTCTGGCATTGAACTGATGCGAGCCGCAAGGCAGCTCTACCCCGAACTTCATATTGTCGTGCTTACCCTTCATCAGGATTTCGATTATATCCAGGAGGCGCTTAGGCTGGGAGCTATCGATTATATAGCCAAAGTTCAACTCGAGAAGGAACAGTTCGAACATGTGCTGAATCGAATACATACCCGGATTGGTGAGCTCGCGAATACAAGACGAAAGCTGCCGCAACTTGGTGAAACCAACGCCCATTACCGTAAAGTGTATGCACTTGTTTCACTGGACCGGAAGTCTGGCCAGATCTGGCCCATCGGACTCGAAGCCAATGTAGACGTGGTCCAATTTGAAGTAGAACGGAACAGCTGGATGTGGGCGGCACCCCTAGATGGAGAGGATCAGCTATTCGATAGATTGAAGGGATACTTGGATCAAATTCCCCATGGGGCCCTACTGGTGTTGTCTGATGTGCAAGAACGGACATGGTCGCAAATTCAAAACTGGATTATAAACTTTACAGAAACGTCCTTATTTTATACTTATGAACCCCAAGATCCGGTTATTGCCGTTTCCATGAATGAAGAAGACACTTCTCCAACAGAACCTCAGGATGAGGACATGGATCGGATTAAGCGAAGTTGGTTTCTATCTCCGTGGACGCATAACGATAATTATTACAACCAGCTTATTGAAGAGTTTAATTCCCTGAGGCTTCATAAAGGGCAGCTGATGGGATTATTGTACTCCCTGGTCATGGAGTGGAACCATCTTTTTGCCCAGACTACGCTGGGCAGAATCTCAATGATTCATTCTTTTCAATCCTGGTACGAAGTGGAACAGTGGATCAAGCAGACCTCTGAGAGTATTCGAAAGGCGGATGAACAGAACTCGTATTCTCAGGAGATGATAGATGGTGTGAAAAAAGCCGTGATGATTATGCAGAATGATCTGGATCAGGCTTTTACAGCTTCAGGGCTGTCCCAACAACTCAACATTAGCCGAAGTTATTTCAGCCAATGCTTCAAGGACATCATGGGGAAAACCTTTAACGATTACTCCCGATATATACGAATGGAGAAGTCGAAAGAGTATTTATTGAATACAAACAACACGATTTTCTGGATTGCAGAGCGGGTGGGTTATACGGATGAGAAATATTTCAGCCGAATCTTTCGCGAACTGACGGGAGTGCTGCCTAGTGAATATCGACAGTTAGGCAGAGGGGACAAATAGTGTAAGCTCCGCATAACCGACTGACAATCCGGTGAAAGAAGGGAACGCAATGATCAAGAAGATGGCTGCGTGTGTTGTTGTCGTCAGCTTGATTGCAGGTATAGTATTTTTCAGTATTTCATACTTTTGGGAATCGCCAATTGGACCAGCAGCAACCATACCTGACACAGTCGCCACCGATCCATTTGGAAAATATGAACATTCCGTTTCCATCCGGTTGGGATATGTGGTCGACCCGACAGGTACGGATCTCTCCGAAGGAGAGACATTAGAAAAGAACATGTGGAAAACGGCGATTAAACAAAACCTCAATATTGATGTTGAAGTCATGTGGCAGGTATCCAAGGAGAATTTCGGTCAGAAAATTGATCTGGCTATCGCTAGCAATGATTTGCCAGATGCGATGATCGTTAATCAGGTTCAGTTGAATGAGATGGTCAAAGCAGGAGAAATTGAAGATCTGACTGAGGCATATGCAAGCAGCGCTTCACCCGAGATGAAGAAAATTATCGACAGCACCAACGGATTGGCACGGGAACAAGTGACCTTTGAAGGGAAAATGATGGCTGTTCCGTCTGTGACGGCGGAAGACTTTAGCATGCTCTGGATTAGGCAGGACTGGTTGGATCGTCTTGGATTGAAACCACCAAAAACGGTGGATGAACTGGAACTGATCGCAAAGGCCTTTGTGGAGCAGGACCCGGATGGTAACGGGAAAAGGGATACGATTGGGCTTGCTTCAAGCACGAGTCTGTTTAACGATTTTAATAACAGCGCTTTTGCTTTTGATTTAACACCGATCTTCTCAGCTTATGGGTCTTTCCCCGGATATTGGCTCGAAAAAGGTGGAATACCTGTATACGGTTCGATTCTACCAGAGACGAGGAACGCCTTGGTCAGGCTTCGTGATATGTATGCCAAAGGTCTCCTTGATCCAGATCTGGGCATCCGCAAAGAGCCAGAGGAAACCGTCATTAACGGACAGGCGGGGATGTTCTTCCAAGGTTTCTTTGCGGGCTACTGGCCTCTCCCAAGCGCTTGGCTGAATGATCCCAAGGCGAACTGGCAGGCTTACGCGCTCCCGCTGGATGCAAACGGAGCATACCATGTGAAGGTGGATAATCCCTCAAGTTCTTTCCTGGTGGTAAGAAAAGGGTATGCTCATCCGGAAGCGATCATTAAAATAAACAATCTGTACCTCCGTGATGAATTCAAGTATGGTACCAGCTTTATGCTGAGCCGCAATTTCTTTGCCCCTGCAGATGAAGCACGATTTGAATCCAAAGCCGTGCAGGAGATACTCGCAGGAACCAAATCACCAGCCGATTTCAAGGACAAGTCCGAATATAAGCTGCTGGAAAATACGGTTTTGACGATCAAACAAACCAAGCTAAAGCCTTATGATCAACTGGGCATTGCGTATTGGGATCAGCACAGCGAGAACTTTATGCGTGGTTATTCACTGCTTGTCGGTGGAAGAAACTTTTTTGATCCGAATATTCATAAAGTTCGAAGCATTACCTACAAACGTACGCCAGCAGTGGAGAGGTTGTGGGGCAAACTGTCCAAGCTGGAACATGATACATTTTTGAAAATTATTTTAGGCGCTGCACCGATCGATTCATTCGATCAATTTGTACAGGAGTGGAAGGAACAGGGTGGCGACCAAGTGACTGCTGAAGTGACTGCATCCCAGAAGTAGCGCTGAAGTGCTAACCTATATACGCTGAATTCCACACATTATTGTACTGAATTCGATCATTCATAGCCGGTAGACTCTTGTTTGAGGAGTTTGCTGGTTTTTCTTTGTGCCACACTCGCTGTGCCGCCCTCCCTTATTAACGAGGATAGACAAATGTAAGCCGGTAGGTATGACAAATGTTCTCAACCTCAAAGTTGCTCGTAGATCCAGGTGAAAACTGTATACATTTCTCTATCCAAAGAAGCGTTTAATCCCTATCTCGATTAGGCTTCTCTAAGTTTTATAATGAAAGCGCAAACAACATGATAGAGAAATAATCAGAACGAAGGGGAGTTGAATTTGATGAGAAATAATTGGTCAATAAAAAGCAAACGGTTGACGAAACGACTTGCTGTGCTGTCCATGTCCGCCCTGATGGTTTCCGTCCTTGCAGCCTGTGGGGGAACCTCCAATCCGCCGACCGCTGAGGATGCAGGCCAGTATGAGGTGACACCAGGAGACCCGTTTAGTGCCTATAAAGACGAAGTGACGGTAACGATGGGGCGTGTTACGACGGCGAACCCGAAATTGCCGGCTGGAGATACATATGAGAACAATGCGTATACCCGTCTAGTCAAAGAATCGTTTAACGCACAAATTAAGGACCAATTTGAGGCCAACGGTGAAGATTACAGTCGTCAAGTTTCTCTTGCAATCGCTTCCGGGGAACTACCCGATATGATGCGTGTCGATTCCAAGGATGAACTTAAAGAACTGGTTGATAATGATTTGATTGAAGATATGACGGAAGTGTACAAACAATATGCTACGGATAACATCAAGCAAATTTATGACTCCTATGATGGCCGCGCACTGGACAATGCCACAATCGATGGACGACTGATGGGCCTTCCGGCGACTTCCCTGGATTCCGCACCAACTATGGTCTGGGTTCGTCAGGATTGGCTGGATGTGCTGGGAATCAAACTCGATGCTGACGGAGACGGTGCCATCAAGCTGGAAGATGTAGAGAAAACAGCAGAAGAGTTCCTGAAAAAAGATCCTGGGCAAACCGGGAAACCGGTGGGCATTCCCTTTGTGAACACCTTGAATACGACGGACTATAATGGTTCTGCCTACACTATGCTGGGAGTTGCTTCAACCCAAGGCGCGTATCCTCAATATTGGATGAAGAGTGAGGACGGCAGCATCGTTTATGGTTCGACTACAGAGGAAACCAAACAGATGCTTGGCGTTATGGCCGACTGGTTCAAGAGAGGGATTATTGACCCGCAATTTGGAACCCGTACATTTGACGATATCACTGCACTTTACACCAATGGCCAGAGTGGAATTGCTTTTGGACCGTGGCACATCCCAGACTGGGGACTGAGCAGTGTCAAGCAGATGGATAAACATGCGAAATTCACGGCTTACACGCTGGAAGATGCAGACGGCAAAGTAAACGTGGCACACGCCAATCCATCCGGTCAGTTTATCGTTGTGAGAAAAGGATATGAACACCCGGAACTCGCGATTAAAATTATTAATCTGTTCTACGATAAATTGGCAAATGACAAAGATGTGGCAACTTCCATGCCAGAAGCAGCCAAGTATTTGGAAAGTGGCGTAGACGGTTCCACCAGACCTTTTAATATTGAAGTCAACTCGGCAACATCCCTGCTGGATGATTATTCCGACGTCGTTCGTGGAATTAAAGGCGAGATCGGTTTGGATCAAGTCCGTACAACGGAATCGAAGAACAACATTGGCAGTATCCAAACGTACTTGAAAGACCAGGATACGGATGATCTAACCGCGTGGTCGAAATATCACTCCCGTATGAACGGAGTGGGGCTGATCGATAAGTTGACGCAGGAAGGCAAATTCAACTGGATGACGCCAGCGTTCTCTGGAACTACACCAAGCATGAAACAGACCTGGGCTAACCTGACCAAAATGGAACAGGAATCTTTCATCAAAATCATAACGGGTGCGGAGCCGCTGGATTACTTCGAAACGTTCGTCAGCAATTGGAAGAAACAAGGCGGCGACCAAGTGATTCAGGAGATCGAAGCCGAGAGCACATCCCAAAAATAATTAAGCTAACACTGCTGATAGGCTGCGATAAGCAGCCTTTCTTCAGGAAAGGGGTTCATCCATGAAGCAGGAAAAATATAAAGCAAGAAACCGATTGGGCACGGGTGCCATGTATCATATGATGATGCTGCCTGGCATTTTATTTTTGCTGGTATTCAGCTACATTCCAATGGTTGGTGTCATTACGGCGTTTCAGGATTACGTACCAGCCAAAGGTATGTTTGGCTCCGAATTTGTTGGGCTCAAGCATTTTATTTATATGTTCAAGCTGCCGGACATCGGCCAAGTGATTAGCAATACGTTGGTGATTGCCATCGCCAAGATTCTACTCGGCACACTGATGGCCATCATTTTTTCCATTTTATTAAATGAGATCCGCTTTAAATTCGTTAAAAAATCCGTGCAGACGATTGTATATTTGCCTCACTTTTTGTCTTGGGTTGTTCTGGCCTCCGTGGTGGTTAACATGTTCAGCCTGGATGGAAGTGTAAATCAGATTTTGGCCTTTTTCGGTTTGGAAAATATTAATTTCCTTGGAAGCAACACCTGGTTCCAACCGCTGATTATCGGGACAGACGTATGGAAGGAATTCGGTTATAGCTCTATCGTTTATTTGGCTGCAATTACCTCGATTGATCCCGGTCTGTATGAAGCGGCAGGGATGGATGGAGCGAGCTGGTGGAGAAAAGTATGGCATATTACGTTGCCAGGCATGCTGCCTATTATTCTGCTCATGGGAGTCATGAGTCTGACTAATATTTTGAGTGCAGGCTTCGATCAAATCTACAATCTGTATAACCCGGTTGTCTATGAGTCGGGCGATATTCTGGATACCTATGTATACCGGATTGGTCTCGTTGGCAGACAGTATAGTTTTGGTACGGCCGTTGGGTTGTTCAAGTCAGTAATTGGTATTGTTCTACTATTGTCTGCCAACGAATTGGCCAAAAAATACACCGACAGAAAAATATTCTAAGGAGGCGAAACTTGTGTCTTATTCCGCAAGCCTGAAAGACCGAATGGGCCGGTTTGTCATCTACGCCATCGTTATATTGCTGGCCTTGATCTGCCTCCTTCCATTATGGAATATCGTTGCGATTTCATTCAGCAGCAGCGAGGCCGTCTCGGCCAATGCCGTAGGTCTGTTACCCGTCAATTTTACAACAGCAGCTTATTCGAAAATTATTGATGATGCGCAGTTCTGGCGCTCCTTTGGCATTTCCGTTCTACGTGTGGTGCTATCCCTTGTGCTCAACATGATTCTCATTGTTTTGATGGCGTATCCGCTGTCCAAATCGAAAAGGGAATTTAAGGGCAGAAATATTTATATGAATGTCATGATTTTTGCCATGCTGTTCAGTGGAGGGATGATCCCCAGTTATCTGCTGATCAAAAACCTGGATATGCTCAATACGATTTGGTCGCTTGTACTGCCAGGTGCTGTCCCGATATTCAGTGTTATCCTTGTGATGAACTTCTTCGCCGCAGTACCGAAAGCACTTGAAGAAGCGGCTTTCATCGACGGAGCGAACGCGTTGCAGGTCCTCTTCAAAGTGTATGTGCCCGTGTCTATTCCGGCGCTGGCGACCGTATCCCTATTCAGTATCGTGGGCACGTGGAATGATTTCTTCAGTGGATTGATCTATATGACCAAAGTTAGCAATTATCCGCTGATGACCTATATTCAGTCGCTTAATGTGAATATTGCGGAGCTTCTTCAATCCGGCACCAACTCGGCTCAACTCAGCAATCTGACTGAGATTTCGAACAAAAATCTAAATGCAGCCAAAATCGTAGTTGCTGTCATTCCGCTGCTGCTGATTTATCCGCTGCTGCAAAAATACTTTGTGACCGGAATTGTTGTGGGGTCGGTAAAAGAATAATCGTGAATGGAACGGAATCCGGAAAAGCAGAATGGAGTTCAAGAGAAAGGTGATACCGTATGGGAAATAAAAAATGGTGGAAAGAAATTGTTGTATATCAAATCTATCCGCTCAGTTTTCAGGACAGCAATGGTGACGGAATTGGGGATCTGAAAGGAATACTATCCCGTTTGGACTATTTGCAGGATCTTGGAATTGGAGCAATCTGGCTCTCACCCGTATGCAAGTCCCCACAAGACGACAATGGGTATGACATTTCTGATTATCAGGATATTGACCCGATGTTTGGTTCCCTTGAGGATATGGAATTGCTGATTCAGGAGGCAGGCAAACGGGACATCCGAATCATCATGGATCTGGTGCTTAACCATTCCTCAGACGAACACCCATGGTTCAAGGAAGCACGGAAAAGTAAAGATAATCCATACCACGATTATTATGTGTGGAGAGATGGAGTGGAAGGAACACCACCCAACGATTTAGGTTCAACATTTGGCGGATCAGCCTGGGAATGGGTTCCAGAATTAGGGCAATATTATTTGCATCTATTCTCTGTCAAACAGCCAGACCTTAACTGGGAGAACCCTAAGGTTAGGCAGGAAATTTACGATATGATCCAGTGGTGGATGGATAAAGGCGTAGGCGGTTTCCGGCTTGATGTTATCGATCTGATTGGCAAGCAGCCTGACCTCAAAATTACAGGCAATGGACCAAATTTGCACAAATATATGCATGAACTCAGTAAAGAGACATTCCAAAAGGGTGACCTGTTAACCGTTGGAGAAACATGGGGGGCAACGCCCGAGAGTGCCAAGCTTTATAGCAACCCGGACGGCAGTGAACTATCCATGGTCTTCCAATTTGAACATATTAGCCTGGATGAGCAGAAGGGGAAAGGCAAGTGGGATCTCCAGCCGCTGGATCTGCTTCAATTAAAGAAAGTGTTGTCCAAATGGCAGACCGAGCTGAAGGGCGAAGCCTGGAACAGCTTGTTCTGGAACAACCACGACCTTCCACGCATCGTATCCCGATGGGGGAATGAAGGGGAATATCGTGTGGAGTCTGCCAAAATGCTGGCGACTCTTCTTCATGGCATGCAGGGTACGCCATATGTGTATCAGGGTGAAGAGTTAGGCATGACGAACGTACGTTACCCCATTGAGGAATACCGTGATATTGAGTTGCTGAATCTGTATAAGGAACGGCTTGAGAGGGGTTATACAGAAGAAGAAGTGATGGAATCCATCTATGCGAAAGGCCGTGATAACGCACGTACGCCGATGCAGTGGGATGCTTCCGAAAATGCGGGTTTTACTGAAGGTAAACCATGGATTTTGGTGAATCCCAATTATACTGGGATTAATGCGGAAGAATCTATAAATGATCCGGATTCCATTTACCATTACTATAAAACATTGATTCAGCTACGAAAAGAACATGAAGTGATCATCTATGGGGATTATGAACTGCTGTATCCGGAAGACACCAACCTCTTCGCTTACACACGGACACTTGGTGATACAAAATTGCTAGTACTGTGCAACTTCTATGGCAATACCGTTACGTTCGATATACCTGAGGAGTTTACAGAGGATAAAGCATTATTAATTAGTAACTATTCGGACGTCCTTTCAGAGAATGAACTTCGCCCTTACGAAGCAAGGATGTATCTACAAGTGTAAAAAAACAATAGCAGTATAGGCACAAATGGTATGAGATCAAGCTGAAATGATGCTATCGTGTGAGCGAAGGGTGTAGAAGATAGAGGGTCGAAGGCGTATAGCCTTCAACCCTCTTTTTTGACGAAAAGAAGCTTCTGCAAGAAAACATCAAGCGACATGGAATGTGAATGCTCCTTGTGGCGGATGATAGAGAAGCTGCGTTCCAGATGCAGCTGTCTAATTCGCAATTCTTCGACTTCCCCGGTTGCCAGCTCCTTATGAACAATCCATCTGGATACCATAGCAATTCCGAGTCCAGCAGCAACAGCTTCCTTCACACCCTGACTGCTGGTGAAGACATAGGACCGCTTGGGACGGATTGCAATCTGTTCCATAAAATGATCGCTAAACGCGCGTGTTCCCGAACCCAACTCACGAAGGACCCAGACCTGATCCTGTAGCATATTTTGCTCTACCACGACGGAACCGGAGAGGGGATGACCGGAAGGAGCTACAACGATCATCTCATCCTTCATGTAAGGGATAACGTCAAGGTCTGCCGAGGCTTGCGCTTCACCCTCCACAAATCCGATATCCAGTTGATTCCCCCTAACCGCAGATAGAATCTCCTGGGTATTGCCAATCGTAACCTGGATGTTGACCTGCGGATACTGTGCTGCGAATTCTGCCAGCTTCTTAGGCAAAATATATTCACCTATGGTGAAGCTGGCTCCGATCTGAATGCTTCCGGTCACCTCATCCCGCAGCATCTGAATCTCCTGCCGCGCTTCCTCGTAGCGAGCTTGAATGACTTTGGCATGTTTGTAGAGGATTGCCCCCGCTTCAGTAAGGGACACCTGCTTTGGCGAACGATGCAGCAGCTTGGCTCCCAACTCATTCTCCAGATTTTTGATGTGCAGGCTCACCCCGGGTTGGGACAGGTTCAGCAGTTCTGCGGCCTTGGAGAAATGGCTTTGTTCCACAACGGTAACGAAGACTTTTAATGCATCAGTAATCATTATAATTCCTCATTTGAATAGTGTATTTTCATGGTAACAAGCCTATTGAACCCATTTTAGCATATGATACCTCATCAATCATAAGTTTTTGTAATGATTAGGATCGCAGATTCATATTTCACTTCCTGTCTTTCTGCTTCTATAGTGAGGATATACTTTATCCAACAAGGAAGTGTAGAGCTATGATCTTACAGACACAATTGAGATTCGTTAAAAACATAAAAGTAGTTAGGAACCGGGGATTTCTGCAGGGGATCGGATTGACTTTACTGCTCTCGTTCATTGCCAAGCTGTTGGGTTATCTGCCGCTCTTAAATATCATGGGTCAACTGGTTATTGCAATTCTGCTTGGCATCCTGTACCGGGCCTTGCGTGGCGTTCCGCTGACCGCTCAATCAGGGATATCCTTCTCGGGAAAACGATTGCTGCGCTTCGGCATCATCTTGCTGGGTCTGAAATTAAACCTTCTGGATATTGTCCATGCAGGTTACAAAGTGGTTGCGCTAGCGGCAATCAATGTTATTGTTACGATTTTTGTTGTCTACGGACTGAGCAAGTGGTTAAAGATCGACAAACGCATAGGTTTGCTGACCGCTTGTGGAACAGCCATCTGCGGTGCCGCGGCAGTGGTCGCGATTGCGCCACAGATCAAGGCCAAAGATGAAGAAACAGCAGTAGGTGCGGCCACGGTGGCTATTTTGGGCACAATCTTTACTCTAGCCTATACATTACTGTATCCTGTACTGGGTTTAAGTGCGAATGGATATGGCGTATTTACAGGCGCTACGCTGCATGAAGTTGCCCATGTCATTGCTGGAGCTGCACCTGGAGGGCAAGCGGCAACTGATATGGCAGTCATCGTGAAGCTAACCCGGGTCGCCATGCTGGTGCCGATTGCACTGATCATCGGCTTATGGAGTGGACGACAGGCGCGTGGGGGAAAGCAACAATCAACTAAAGGAATCCGGTGGCGTGAATTGCCAGTACCCTGGTTCATTTTCGGTTTTCTGGCCATGAGTGGATTAAACACGCTGGGCATTATTCCGCAAGAGATGATCTCGGGACTTCTGGTTCTTTCCTATATGCTGCTTGCGATGGCCATGGCTGGATTGGGGTTGGGTGTGGATATTGCAACCTTCCGTCGTCTGGGCAAGAAACCTTTTTTGGCAGGATTGCTGGGCTCTGTCGTTTTGTCCGTGATCGGCTTCGTGCTGGTTTGTGGTTTTGGCCTGAACTAGGGCGTGTATTCACATTTAGGTATTTCACTATATGACGTTAACAAAGGCACGTATAGATCCTTGTGGAGCCATGCGTGCTTTTTGTTGTTCGAGAGATGCTGATCATCAAATCCAGAACGAACACGACAAATGAAATGACGAACATCATGGAATATAATGCCGAATGGTACAGGGTTTGCTGGCGTACAGGTTCGTCATGAACAACGCACCACATTCTTGATTGCTTCATTATGAATGCGCTTTAATATCTCAGGAAAAGTATAATACCTCCACTTGAAAATATAAAATTTTCCTTTTATGTAAATAAGTCCGGAATACACACATGAAAGTCTGGATAACGATGTACTTTCAGATCACAAGTATTCGGGTTGCTTGTAAACATCCAAAAAAGAACATTAAAAGTCCGAATACCGTCTCTAGGGGTCCGATAAGGAGAAGAGGAAGCAGTTTATACTAAATCTATTCCAGAGATTACAAATCCAAGCAGGAAAGCAACTTCAGTATATTTGCTGGAGAGAAGGATATAAGGAACTGGTGGTTCATTCAGAAGTATTTTAATAAGGGGGTGATGATCGGCGCAGCGAAAAAACAAGGAAGATCAACCGTCCATTCATTGAAAAACCATTTTGCTAATAACCTGAGGAGGAATTGAATTTGCGCAACAAGTACATTGTGTGGTCACTCGTATTAACGATGCTGATCTCGAACGTATTCCTGACTGTCGGATTTCCATCACCTGTATCAGCAGCCGAAAGACCGGACCTGGCACAGGGCAAACAGGTTACCGCGAGCGGGTACAACCAAACATACAGCCCGACCAATGTGATTGACAGTAACCAAGCAACCTATTGGGAAAGTACCAATAGCGCGTTCCCCCAATGGATTCAAGTGGATCTTGGCACCAACACCAACATTGACCAAATCGTATTGAAGATTCCGACAGTGTGGGAAAAGAGAACCCAAACGATAACCGTGCAAGGCAGCACGAACGGTTCATCGTTCACAGATATCGTAGGTTCTGCGGATTATGTATTTAATCCATCGGTTGGGGAGAATTCGGTTACCATCGATTTTCCTGCTGTCGAGACAAGGTACGTTCGATTAAGCGTAACGGGCAATTCCGAATGGCCGGCAGCTCAACTGTCTACATTTGAAATTTACGGCCCAGCCAGTGAGGGACCAACGCTACCTGGCCCCGATCCTGTGGATCCCCCAATCCCTACAGAGGGAAGCAACATCGCCATCGGTAAGTCGATTACTGCATCGTCCAGCACTTTATCCTTCGTAGCTGCGAATGCAAACGATAACAATATCAATACCTACTGGGAAGGGGGCAGCAATCCAAGCTCACTGACGCTGGATCTCGGCTCCAATCATAAGATTACATCCATTGTACTTAAACTGAACCCGGATCCGGTCTGGAGCACCCGAACACAGACCATTCAAGTGCTTGGACATAACCAGGATACAACAACCTTCAGTAATCTGGTCTCCGCCCAATCATATATATTCAACCCGGCTTCCGGTAACACGGTGACCATTCCCGTTACAGCAACGGTTAAACGTCTGCAATTGAACATTACCACGAACTCGGGCGCTCCTGCCGGGCAAATTGCTGAATTTCAGGTATTCGGCACACCTGCACCCAATCCTGATCTGACGATTACAGGCATGTCCTGGTCTCCATCTTCACCAGTGGAGAACAATGCCATCACCCTTAATGCCATCGTCAAAAACATTGGTTCTGCCGCTTCTCCAGCTTCTAGCGTCAACTTTTATCTGAACAACGAGCTGGCGGGTTCCTCCCCAGTAGCTGCTTTGCAAGCAGGGGCTTCGACAACGGTCTCGCTTAATGCTGGCAATAAAGCAGCTGCATCATATACGCTCAGTTCCAAGGTAGATGAGAATAACCAGATCATCGAAGAGAATGAAGGAAACAACAGTTACACACACACCTCTTCTTTGGTGGTTGCTCCGATTACAAGTTCTGATCTGGTAGGTACGGTCTCATGGAGTCCTGGAAATCCTACAGCAAACAGTACAGTAACGTTTACGGTTAATCTGAAAAATCAAGGAAACATGGCCTCCGCAGGCGGAGCACACGGAGTTACAGTGGTTCTCAAGAACGCTGCCGGAGCAACGCTTCAGACGTACAGTGGTTCCTATACCGGTACATTGGCGCCGGGAGCTTCGGTCAATGTCAATGTGGGTACATGGACTGCTGCAACCGGTAATTACAATGTGACAACTACCGTTGCAGTGGATAATAATGAAGCTCCGGTAAAACAAACGAATAATGTTGTTACAACAGGTTTGAACGTATATTCTGCCCGTGGTGCAAGCATGCCTTATACCCGGTATGATACAGATGATGCTACCCGTGGTGGCAGTGCCACTCTGAAATCCGCACCGACCTTTGATCAGGCTCTGACAGCTTCAGAAGCCTCTGGTCAGCGTTATATCGCTCTTCCTTCCAACGGTTCCTATGCACAATGGACTGTTCGACAAGGGGAGGGAGGCGCAGGTGTAACCATGCGATTCACGATGCCGGATTCCGCAGATGGCATGGGTCTTAATGGTGCACTTGACGTCTATGTTAACGGGTCCAAGGCCAAAACGGTTCCTCTGACCTCCTACTATAACTGGCAGTACTTCTCCAGCGATCATCCGGGAGATACACCAAGCGCGGGACGTCCGTTGTTCCGTTTTGATGAAGTGCATTGGAAAATGGATACGCCTCTAAAAGCGGGAGACACCATTCGTATTCAGAAGAGCAATGGGGATAACCTGGAATACGGTGTGGATTTTCTTGAAATCGAACCCGTTCAGGCTGTAATCCCACGCCCGGCTAACTCCGTCTCTGTAACCGATTTCGGTGCGATTGCAAATGATGGCAAAGACGATCTTGCCGCATTCGATGCGGCAGTCCAATCCGCGGTTTCCACAGGCAAAACTCTATATATTCCGGAGGGCACGTTCCATCTAGGTAATATGTGGAAAATTGGTACACCGACGAATATGATTAACAACCTTACTATTGTAGGTGCAGGCATCTGGCATACGAACATTCAGTTTACCAACCCTAATGCAGCCTCAGGCGGGATTTCTTTCCGTGTGCAGGGCAAGCTGGATTTCAGCAATATTTATATGAATTCCATGCTGCGTTCACGCTATAACGAGAATGCAGTTTACAAAGGCTTTATGGACAATTTCGGTAAAAATTCAAAGGTCAGCAACGTATGGGTCGAGCACTTTGAATGTGGTTTCTGGGTAGGGGATTACGCCCACACACCTGCAATCATTGCCGATGGCCTAGTGATCGAGAACAGTCGTATTCGGAATAACCTTGCCGATGGCGTCAACTTTGCCCAAGGCACGAGCAATTCGACTGTGCGCAACAGCAGCGTCCGCAACAATGGTGATGATGGTCTGGCTGTATGGACCAGCAACGTGAATGGTGCTCCTGCCGGTGTGAACAACACATTCTCGTTCAACACGATTGAGAATAACTGGCGCGCAGCAGGCATTGCATTCTTTGGTGGTAGCGGACATAAGGCAACCAACAACCTGATTGTTGACACGGTTGGCGGTTCAGCGATCCGAATGAACACCGTTTTTCCTGGATACCATTTCCAGGATAATACAGGTATTCTGTTCTCCGATACAACGATCATTAACAGCGGCACAAGCAAAGATCTGTACAATGGTGAACGCGGAGCCATTGATCTTGAAGCTTCCAACGATTCCATCAAGAACGTAACGTTTACCAATATTGATATCCTCAATACGCAGCGCAGTGCCGTTCAATTCGGATACGGCGGCGGTTTCCAGAACATTGTGTTTAACAACATCAACATTAATGGTACTGGTCTGGACGGAATTGAGACATCTAGGTTCACAACCCCGCATAAAGGTGCAGCAATATACACCTATACCGGAAATGGCTCTGCCACATTTAATAATCTGACAACCAGCAATATTGCCAACCCTAATGTGAATCAGATTCAAAGTGGCTTTAATTTGATCATTCAATAATTTTTTTCAACAAAACAGGGAGCTCTATGAGTTCCCTGTTTTGTTAGGTTCAGTAGAGGAAGAAAGGGTGAACATTGATCCGGATCTGAAAAGAAAGTAACTACCCAAAATAAAGGTTTTAAGATGCCCCATATTTTCTTCTGTAGTGACTTAACGTAAGTAGAGGCCAAATATATGTATAGCTGTGATAGTTAGAATAGAAGTTGCCGGGCAGACCGGCGCCTGTTGGATAAGTGGTTCTCCAATCGTTTTCGTGTATCGATGCAATAAGCCTTAGAATACCTTGATTTATCTCAGGTGTGGTTTCGGGTTGGACTGCAATGAGCGCGTCAAGCGCCCAGGCGGTTTGGGAGGGGGTGCTTTCCCCTAATGGCACATAGTGCAGGAGTCGGTCACTATGACAAGATTCTCCCCATCCACCGTCGGAGTTCTGGATGCTTAAGAGCCACTGGGCTGCTTTTTGCACTGTATCATGGCTTGTAGACACCCCCACAGCCGTAAGACCTGTTAATGCAGCCCAGGTACCGTAGATATAACATACACCCCATCTGCCGTACCATGAGCCATCCTTCTCCTGGTTTCGAATGAGCCATTTCGTACCACGTTTGATCCATTCATGCCTGGTATCAAGCCCGGCAAAGTTTCCGAGATACTCCAGAGTACGTCCCGTTAGGTCAGCCTCTGAAGGGTCTGTAGCCGCAGATTTGGCACCATCGATGGCGAGCCAGGTGAGCATTTCCTTGTTCGTATTTTTTTCGAATGCCGGCCAGCCGCCATCTTTATTTTGCATGGACAGAACCCAATTCAGTCCGCGATTCCAGGATTTCTGAAATGTTGGAAGAGTAGTGGACAAGCTTCGGATAGCCCGTAAAGCTGCTGTTGTATCATCCACGTCTGGATTGATTGTATTCGACTCCGAAAATCCCCATCCTCCAGGGATAGTATTCGGATTATGGATGCTCCAGTCGGCTGTTTTATCTTGCTGACGGGAGAGCAAATAGGAGGCCGCGAGTTGAATAGCCTTATGGTCATTGGTAAGAGAAGCCTCCTGCAATGCGTAGGTGATTAAGGCTGTATCCCACACGGTAGAGGGGGAGTTTTGAATCGTTGTTTGACCTCCAGAAGAACGGCACTGCATTGCCGTGAGTCCGGTTATGGCTTTTGTGATCAGGGGATGCTGCTTATCGTATTTTAGGGCCAGTAGGGCAAAAATCATGAGAATCGTACTGCTCCCATAGCTGTATAATGTGCCATCAGACTCAATCCGGCCTATTATGAACTGTTCCGCCTTCGTTCTTGCAGTGTCGTGGATGTGGCGAGGATTACCGAGCAGTCGGCTTCTCCCGCTTAGAATGTTGTCCTGCATTTCCTGATATCCCGGGGTAGTTGACTCATCTACAACATTTCGTAAGTCGGTCAGATCAGACAGATCGGGAGCATGGGGTACTGTGAGGGCGAAGCGCAGGTCTGCCATAATGAGCATGGGAGTGAGGTGAACTCTGGAATAACCGGAAAATTCAAAATAGTTGATGGGAAAATAGGTAGGGAACATCAGTATCTCCAGCGGGATCATAGATATAGATAAAGGCCATTTCATTTGTCCAGTAGCGGCAAGTATGGCTTTGGTCAAAATGCTCGTAACTTTTCCGATACCCCCTTTGGATTGAATGTACTGTTTAGCTCGCTGGATTGGCTCGTCCGTACTCTGGCTGTACCCGGAGTAAAGCAGGGCGTAGTAGGCTTCAACCGATGCGGATAAATTTCCATCCTCTTCATCGGCGTACAATCTCCAGCATCCATCTTGTTGCTGTTCGTTAAGGATACGATCATGCAACTCTCGGATTAGCGCTTCATTCGGAACTTCCAATATGCGAAAGAGAATGATGACATACGCATCAATGACCGTACCGTTCTCAAAACAAAAATGCCAGGAACCGTCTTGCTGCTGCTGTTGAAGCAAGGATGCCGTCAGCCGACCGATTTCCTCATCAATTGCGCTCAGTACATGGCTCATTCCACGGATACCTCCATAGTACGTCATTTTTGTATTATATGATGGCAAACAGGGGGACATGAGGAGCAGAATGAGCGCAAAATCCAGTCCATTTCGGGGTTTTCTACAATTTAAAATAAAAAAATGAATTTTACTGTTGAAATTTTTTCCAATAAAGTGTATAAATATCTTTGTTAACGCTTACAAAATTTTGATCTATATCTTTCTCCGATACCCTTCAAAAAGGAGGTGTAAGTGCTACGACATGCAATAACTGAAAAAAGGACTTTATACTTTTGAAAATGAAATCGATTTCATTTTATGGTGTTTGATATTTGGCTGTTCAAATTAGAATAATTCAAAGGAGATATGTTGATGAAGATATGGAAAAAGAGTGTGTTAGTGTTATTGTCCACTTTTCTGGTAACGGCGGGTTCATATGGTTCATATGTGCCCAAGACTGCACATGCAGCGGGTGAACAGGTGGAGGTATGGATTTCAACTTCAGACCCCAATTCCGAACCGGCAGTGGGGCTTAGAACAGATGCGAGACTCACCAAGATTGCATCAAAAAACTTCAGCAGCAACTCAGGCAATGCGGATGTTACCATTACGGTCAACGAAAACCAAACGTATCAGCAAATGGATGGTTTTGGAGTGTCATTAACGGATGCGTCCGCATGGCTCATGAACTACAAGCTGGATAACAACAAACGCGCGGAAGTCATGGAAAGACTGTTCGGCAACACAGGGATCGGGCTCAGCTTGTTGAGACAGCCGATCGGCAGCTCCGATTTTGCCTGGGCCGCCTACACTTATGCCGATACGCCAAATGATACGTCACTCAGCCAATTCACGATCGACCGGGACAAGGCTTACATCCTGCCCATGGTCAAAGCAGCAATCGCCAAGAATCCCAATATCAAAGTCATGGGCTCCCCGTGGAGTGCTCCTGCCTGGATGAAATATTCCAACAATCTGAACGGCGGCAAACTGAAAGCAGAACACTACGGAACATATGCGAATTATTTCAAAAAATACATTGAAGCCTATCAGGCTGAAGGTGTACCCATCTATGCTGTTACTTTGCAAAACGAGCCAATGTACGAGCCATCCCATTATCCTTCCATGGGTATGAATGTACAGGATCAGACGGGCTTTATCGGCGATTATCTTGGACCAACACTCCGCAATGCCGGAATCAACACCAAAATTATTGCATTTGACCATAACTTTCTGGACTGGAACTTCCCGAACCAGGTCATTACGAATCTGAAGAACGCAGGCAAGGGCAGCTACGTATCCGGCAGCGCATTCCACCATTATGACAGTGGGGACGGATCGACAATGACCTCCATGCATAACAGTCACCCGGATAAGGAAGTTTGGTTCACGGAGGGTGGTTTCGGTAACTGGAATGATCCGCAGAATGGGACCTCATCAGGTTTCGATAATATGATGAACGAGTTCATTAATATTACGAGAAACTGGTCCAAATCGATCATTCTCTGGAATGCTGCCCTGGATCAAAAAGACGGTCCAGCATTGCTTTCACCGAACAACACTAACAAAGGCATGATAACAATCCGCAACTCGGACAACCGTAATGACGCTCCTGAGAATAATGTCACATATCACAAACAATATTATTTGCTGGGTCACTTTAGTAAATTTGTAGTACCAAATGCATACCGCATTGACAGCAACACCGGATATGAAGTCAAAAATGTGGCTTTCCGCAATCCGGACGGTTCCAAAGTGGTAGTTGCCTACAACTCTTCCAGCTCGTCGAAAAATGTGAAGATCCAATGGGGCAGCCAAAGCTTCGTTGTCACTATTCCAGGCAAGTCCGCCATGACGTATAAATGGTATGGAAATGTTTCTTAAGGGGTAACAGGAATTCAGATTCCCTCATCCAACAAACTAGGGGCCGCGAGCAGTCGCGGCTCTTTTAATTTGCTTTTATTTAAAGATCATCCACTGTATACATTTCTTGCGATTTTTACATATTAAAGGATTTTACAATTTTAATATTATGATTTTTTAGTTTAACTGTCCTCTTACATTGGGTTGATATACTAGCCTGAGCTTTTATATGGGAGAGGGGTTAGACAACTTGAAAGACATCAATAAGCGCTGGGTAGCAAGGATCCTTGTGGCAGTAATGGTTATCCAATCATTCTGGACTTTTGCAGGAATCGGACATGCCGCAGCATCAGAAAACCTTAATACCAGCAATTTGGCGAAAAACGTGGTAATCAGCCATTTTTATGGAGGCAAGAAAGACGACGTACTCGACGTGTACGGCAACGACTTTGTAGAACTATATAATCCGACAGCAGAACCTGTTTCGCTGAACGACTGGTCTATACAATTTGCGGATACCCAAAAGAATAATTGGAAAGTAGCTCAGTTGGGTACAACTACTGCCCAGATTCCGGCATATGGCTATTATCTGATAGCGCTTGGCAGCAATGGCAACGTCGGTGAGCAGCTTCCGCAGCCGGATGCCACTGAAGCTTCTTTCAAACTAGGCAACAACAGCGGAAAGCTGGTTTTGTTAAATACGACACAACTGTTGATAGCTAACGATCCGACGGCAGATGTTTTACAGGAACATGTAATTGATTTTGTTGGATATAGTGCTGACGCTTACTGGGGGAGTCCGGCACTGGAAGCGGGCAAGCAGAGCACCATGCAACGTTTGGTGTATGATCCGCTGAATCCGGAGAATAGCACTACCGCAGCTGCGTTTCCGAATCGCGGCAACAACTGGGACACTCGGAATAACGGAAAGGACTTCGAGAAGGTCAAAGGTGCGAAGGCTCGCAATTCAAGTACAACTTCCGCTTATGTCATTCTGGAAAGTAATCAAAGGTTAGAGATGCAATCGGCTTCGAGTGTAGATCCTGTACATAACAAGATTACGTTGAATGCATTTGGAGGTTTGGTTAAGCAGGGACCATGGACATCCGATGATTTCAGTGTGCTGGGCCTCCCGGCAGGTTTCTCTGCTGAAGCCAGTGCGAACGGAGATCAGATCGAAGTGACCATAATTGGAGACGGTACCGGGAATGTGGTTTCAGACAGCCTTCTGACATTTGAGATTCATCCTGGTGCGTGGGATCAAGTACACAAACCAGCCTCTTCCTTAACGGTGTATCAAGGGAGCAATACCGTAACATTCGCTCAATTCACGCCTTCCAATAAGATTGTAGCAACATTGGACTCCTCATCGTCCAACATTCGTATGAACAGTGCGAAAGACTTGAATACCACGATCCAACTCAATCTTAGCGCCGGTGTTCCCGTGGATGGGGTATTGGACTCGAATGCTTACAGTGTGACGGGGCTTCCTGAAGGAGACTGGAGCATCAAGGCTGAGGGCCGAAGCATTGATTATACGATTACGCTTTCCATTTCGGGTACATCCGCTTCCGCTGTCATGAACACAGTCATGCTGAATGTGACGTTAATGGCTGAGGCTGTGCAGGATACGGACTGGCTGGCTTCGGAAGTGATCAGCGTCCCCCTGCTTCGGTACAGTCAACCGCTTCTTGCTGATGAGAATCGCAAACATGTCGTTGAAGAGAGCATCATAGCGGACAATACAGGTTTTAATGACCCTGCCACCAAAGAATATAAATATGGAAGTGATGCCATGGGAACGAACGAATACACCTTCCTGCGTGGTACACATTCCTTATTCAAGGCTGATCTGGCAGCGGGTCTTATTCCTTCTCCAAATTCGGTAATTCCAGGCTGGAACGAGAAGGACATCCTTACTTACACGCAAGGTGACGCCCATATTCAGAATGTGGGAACTTTTAATGACAGTACCAATCAAATGGTGTTCAGTCTGAACGATGTGGATTCTTCCGGAATCGGCAGCTTTTATGACGATCTGATTCGCTTTGTTACAAGTATTTATGTAGTCAAATACGAAAAAGACAGCTCCGCGATTGCCAATCTGCAGGACGCCGATTTCCGGGACGTATCTCGCACCTTTCTAAAGACCTATAAGGATACACTGATTGAGATTAATAGCGAGATAAGCCCGAAAAACACCAAGTTGACCAAAAGCAATGTAACGCCTTATACGAAAGAGGTCATGGACAAAGTCTCCAAAGTGTCTTATGAGGAAGCATTGCAAAAATTGCTCGGCAAGCGGGCACTTGATGGAAAATTAAACATTGCCGGTAACTCCGATAAGTTTGAATCCGCGACGGATGCGGAGAAATCTTCCTTGCAAGCCGCTTGGGAAGCATACAAATTGCAAGTCAGAAGCAATTTCCCTACCCTGAGTGACGATGAATTCAATGCCTACTTTAAGATAAAGGATATTGTTCGCCGTATTCATCAGGGAATTGGCAGCATTGGGGTTGAACGCTACAATGTACTGATCGAAGGAGCGAGTGAGGTCAATACGGATGATATTCTGCTTGACGTGAAAGAGCAGACTCGGGACGCCAATTTATCGAAAGATGCTTATCTTAAAACTTCGGTTGATCCCGATTCTTATCTCGGTGTACTCGAAGCAATGAATCGCTCGTATCTGATCAAGGAAGTCTCACCTTTTAAAGGGGATTACACAGATAAACCATTTAAGAACAAGGAAGAGCTGGAGCAGTATTTGGTCGATGCGGCCAAGGCTTACGCTTATGCAAGCTCACGCTTGGACAAGGTATCCGATGTGTTGAACTACCGTTTTGAGGAACGTTTTGTAACAAATATCGTACCCATCTGGGATGATTTGCAGAACTTTATTCTTAATGCAGCGGAGGATTACTCCCACCAGGTCGCAGCGGATTTTGCGCTTGTAAAGGAAGATATGCGAACCGGGAAGCTGATTGACGTTTCCACATTGGGTGATTTATCTGTTGATAAAGGCTCCTTGACTCCAGCATTCAATCCTGCAATTACGGCGTATACTCTGAATGTTGAACAAGCAACAGACTCCATCAGTATTACGGCGAAGGCTACGGATAGCCAGGCTACCTTGTCTGCTAAAGGTGAACCTTATGCAAACGGAATAAACCAATCTTTCGGGTTGTCTGTTGGAAAAAATGTAATTCCAATTACGGTGCAAGCACGTAATGGATCAAGCAAGATTTACAGTATAACTGTCGTCAGAGCCGGAGATTCCTCCTCGGTTCCACCAACGTCTTCGACTCCTTCGACTCCTTCGACTCCTTCAACTCCAACTGGAGGAACGAATGGTGATCAAACGGGTACCACTGCCAACAGTGGAACGATTACTGTGAATGGTGGATCGTTGAGCCTGGGCGGGGTCAAAATCAATGTGCCAGCCGGAGCGATGGAGAGCAGCATCGTCATTTCCGTAAATAAAGTAAGCCAAACCTCGAATCTATTCACCGATTCCACATTGAAACTGCTCGGGGATGTCTATGAGATCACGGCGAGCAAGAGCGGGGACTTCACCAAACCGGTGACTGTAACCGTGCCATTCGACAAGAATAAGGTGGACTTTAATAAATCAGTAGTTGGATTGTATTGGTTTAACGAGAAAGTCCAAAAGTGGGTTGCACTCGATAATTTGAGAGTGGATCAAATGAATGGAACGGTATCGGGAACCATTAATCATTTTACCAAGTTTGCTGTTCTGGTGTCCGATAAGACCGTAACGCCAACTCCGGAAGGGACCAAAAATTTCACGGATCTCGTAGGACATTGGGCTTCCGGCAGTATTATGGATTTGGTTGAACTCGGTGTGATCCAGGGTTATCCGGACAACAGCTTCAGACCGGATAAAAAAATTACCAGAGCCGAATTTGTTACTCTTTTCATTAAGGCTTTACATCTGCAAGGCTCTGCTGACAAAGGGTTTGCGGATACTACGACGCATTGGGCGCAAGATGCGATTTCCACTGCGGCAGGTCTGGGCATTGTGAATGGATATAGTGATAACACCTTTGGTCCAGATGAATTGGTGACCCGCGAGCAAATGGCGTCAATGGTCGTACGTGCAGCGCAGATCGCTGATCCAGACAGTAATATCAGCTTCTCCGATGGCGCTGAAATATCCGGTTGGGCACATTCAGCACTTGCTGCGGTCATTGCCAATGGGCTCGTTAACGGTTATCCAGACGGAACATTGAAACCGAAAGGAAATACAACTCGCGCAGAAGCCGCTACACTCATCGAAAGAACTATTCAATTGAGAAAACAATTAACAAAATAAATTCAAGAATACAAAAAGGCTGCTCTCCAGCAAATTTAACTTGTTGGGAAGCAGCTTTTTTGTATTCTTTGTTTCTTTTTGTATCTGGTTAATTCGTTTTGTTACAACGATATACCATTTTCGATAATGACGCGATTGAGCTTGGTATTCACCGGATTGGAAATCGTATCACCCACAGGACATTTACTTTCTAGAAATTGTACAAATGATTCAACTTTTTCTTCAGATGAGCTGGTTTTAATATAGAAGGTGTATCTAATATCGGAATAACCGGGGCGTACATCGGATCGGTTGAAAAATCCGTCAAGATCCAGATCTCCTTCAACATCAACTCTGAAATCATCAAGTACAACATCGAATTTGGAGGCATAGACCCTGGCCACAATGGATTGACATGCGCCAAGGGAGGCAAGTAAAGCTTCTACAGGATTCATTCCTGTGTCAGTACCACCGAGGTTTGTTGGCTCATCGATGATCAGTTCGAATTGTCTTGCTTTGGTGATCACTTTAACCCCATCTTGAAGATGGGCAGTAGCTTTGAAAGTCTGAACATTAGCCATCCGATACCTCTCCTTTATAAAACATTGTATGTAACTTGGTTTAGTATGGATTATAGTTCCATGAATCACAGGCTGTCAATATAAGGTTGGTAATAGAACTCGGTATTCTCTTTCAATTGAAAAATGGATAGCCTTGAGGCTATCCACTTCTCTGGCATTTCAACTTTTCAGCCAATGTACTTATTCACTCATAACATGATCGTATTTTTCCTTCAAACGTTTGATATCTGCTCTCGGCGGCGCGCCAAACATGCGGGAGTACTCCCGGCTGAATTGCGATGCACTCTCGTAACCAACCCGGAACGCTACATCCGCAGCATCAGCTGACTCAGCCATGAGGAGTCGACGTGCTTCCTGAAGTCTTAGCTGCTTCTGAAACTGAAGCGGGCTCATGGCGGTAATTTCTTTGAAATGTCGGTGGAATGAGGACACACTCATGTTGGCTGTCTCCGCAAGATCTTCGATTCGAAAAGGTTGCTCCCAATGCCGAACAATATGCTCGATCGCTTCCCGAATCCGGTAGCTACTGCTGCCTTCCACTGCAATCTGGGCCAGCTCAGTTCCATAAGGTCCCTGCAAAAGCCGGTACAGAATCTCCCGCGTATACAGTGGGGCAAGGAACGGGATTTCTTCCGGTGTATCCAGCAGCCGAACCAATCGAAGTACAGCATCTTGAATGGAGGGCTCCATCTGTCCAACAAATAGGGCGCGTCTGGCGTTTTCTTTAGATGTAACCTTAATATTACATTCATTCAGTACTTCAAGAATCTGGTTCTGTGTAAACTCAAGCTTCAGACTCAGGTAAGGCATATCAGTGGATGCTTTTATAATCTGACCAATCACCGGCAGGTTCATGGAAGCAATCAGATAATTGGATGGTCCGTATTCGAATCTTTCCTGTGCTAGCAAGATTTCTTTCAAACCTTGAACGATAACACAAAATGAAGGCTTGTAAACCCGGTAAGCAGGCTCGCTTATGCTGGAATGCTGATAGACATACAGGGAAGGGATTGCCGTTTCCTTGGAGCTGTTATGAATGGAATGACGCTTGATTAGTTTGGTGAGTTCCTGTTTCTGCTGAACTGCGTTATCGGACATACATATCCTCCTTGCGAGTTGTTCTTGCTTCATTTTAAGACTTAACGACCTTAGACAAAAGTGGGCCTGAGAGGATCAGGCAATCAATTAAGACAAATGATATACCGCCTCGCTCCTTCAGTTTGGCATAATAATATTAGGCTCGCAGAATCAAGCAAGGGGACGCGAAAAGGCAATCAGACAGCATAGCTGTAGTACCTCTACGAAAATAGCAACTTTATCCTGAACAAAAGGAGGTATGGAAATGAGTCATGTCTTAGTTTTGGGTGCCAACGGTCAAATCGCCCGTGAAGCGATAGACTTGTTTCTCAAGGAAACCGATGTCAGGCTAACACTCTATTTGCGGAAATCCAGCAGGCTTGGAAATATCGATTCGAATCGTGCGCGTGTGATCGACGGTGACGTGATGGATCAAGTCAAATTGAAAGACGCCATGAATGGCGTGGACGTTGTCTATGTCAATCTTGCAGGTGATCTGGAACAGTACGCCAGAACCATCGTGGAAACGATGAAATCTGCAGGAGTGAAACGTCTGATTTTTATCAGTTCTATGGGGATCTACGATGAGGTGCCTGGACAGAAGTACAGCAGCATATTGGACTCATATCGTAAAGCAGCTTCCATCGTTGAAGCTTCAGATCTAGATTATACAATCTTACGGCCGGCGTGGTTTACCAGATCAAACGAGATTGATTATGAAATAACCCAGAAAGGCGAGCCATTCAAAGGCAGCGAAGTATCCTGTAAAAGCGTGGCCGCTTTGGTTGTTAAGCTGGCAGAGTCACCAGAACTGGAAATACGTCGCAGTCTTGGTGTAAGTAAACCCCATTAATTCAGTGTACTCCTAAATGGAGATAATAAATTCATGTACGTTAGTTCACATTCACATCATTTGAATGAAGAAAGGAAGTTATATGATGCAAAAACGAACACTGGGAAATAGCGGCTTGGAAGTTTCGGCAATTGGGCTTGGTTGTATGGGAATGAGCTACGGGTATGGTCCAGCTTCGGACAAAACGGAAATGATCGCGGTCATACGGGAGGCTGTTGAACGCGGTGTAACTTTCTTTGATACCGCCGAAGTCTATGGTCCATATATCAATGAAGAACTCGTGGGCGAAGCACTTTCGCCTGTTCGCGATCAGGTCGTTATAGCGACGAAGTTCGGATTTGACATTCAGGATGGCAAACAGAGCGGGATGAATAGCCGTCCTGAGCAGATCAGGAAAGTTGCCGAAGAGTCCCTTAAGCGACTAAAGATTGAGGCGATCGATTTGTTTTACCAACACCGTGTCGATCCGGATGTGCCGATTGAAGAAGTTGCCGGAGCCGTGCAAGATCTGATTCAAGAAGGTAAAGTGAAGCACTGGGGTCTGTCGGAAGCCGGAGTGAACACGATTCGACGTGCACATGCCGTTCAGCCGATCGCTGCTGTTCAGAGTGAATATTCCTTGTGGTGGAGACGTCCAGAAGAAGAGCTGATTCCAGCTCTTGAGGAGCTCGGTATTGGTTTTGTCCCATTTAGTCCTTTGGGTAAAGGATATCTCACGGGGAGCTTTAACGAGAAAACGACGTTTGATCAAGGTGATTTGCGTAATATTCTGCCACGCTTCACGCCAGAGGCGTTAGAGGCCAATCAGGTACTGGTCGATCTGTTGAAAGAGAAGGCGGAGAAGATCCAAGCGACCCCTGCACAAATCGCACTTGCCTGGCTTTTGGCCCAAAAACCGTGGATTGTGCCGATTCCGGGAACGCGCAAATCAAGTCGCCTGAAAGAAAATATGGGTGCGGCGGACATTGAACTTACACCCGAAGATGTACAGAGCATTAATGATGCAGCTTCAAAAATAACTCTGATGGGTGCGAGATATACAGAGGAGTTGGAGAGAAGAACGGGTCTTTGATCTATTTTATCTTTTCCCATACGAATTAAAGGAGGTATGAACATGGAATATGTGAAGTTGGGTCGTACCGGACTGGACGTTTCGAGATTATGTCTTGGTTGTATGAGCTATGGAGTCCCTGAACGGGGGATCGCTCCATGGTCGCTGAACGAAGAAGAGAGTCGTCCTTTTATCCAAAAAGCGCTGGAATTGGGTATTAACTTCTTTGATACAGCCAATGTCTATTCGGATGGTACAAGCGAAGAGATCGTGGGTCGTGCTTTGAAGGATTTTGCTCGTCGCGATGAGGTTGTTATTGCAACAAAGGTTTACTTCCGCATGAAGCCGGGCCCGAACGGCGCAGGTTTGTCGAGAAAAGCCATTATGAATGAGATTGATAACAGCCTGAAGCGCTTAGGGACCGATTATGTGGATCTGTATCAGATCCACCGATGGGACAGCAGTACTCCAATTGAAGAAACTATGGAGGCCCTTCATGATGTCGTTAAGGCGGGGAAAGCCCGATATATTGGAGCTTCTTCAATGTACGCCTGGCAGTTTATGAAGGCTCAGCATACGGCGGAGCGCAATGGATGGACCCCATTTGTCTCCATGCAGAATTTGTTGAATCTGATGTATCGGGAAGAAGAGCGAGAAATGCTGCCTCTCTGTCGTGAAGAGGGGGTTGGTGTAATTCCGTGGAGTCCTCTTGCCAAAGGGCGTCTTACCCGGGATTGGGACGAGAAGACTGCCCGTTCATCGAACGACGAAGCAGGAGACCGACTTGCTGCAGGAATGGTTGATGCCGATCGTAAAATTGTGGAGACTGTCGCCGATATTGCGAACAAACGGGGTGTTTCCAGAGCTACCGTCGCATTGGCCTGGGTATTGCAAAAAGAAGGTGTCACAGCACCAATTGTTGGTGCAACGAAAGAACATCATTTGGAGGATGCCGTAGAAGCGTTGTCCGTGAAACTAGATGCACAGGAGATAGCAAGCTTGGAGGAATACTATGTACCGCACAAAATATACGGCATGTAAGATTCCTCTTGCCTTAGTAACGATATAAGGTTGTTCTCACTTAAATTACTATGCGTAAAGGGTTGCCAATCGAAAAGAATTGTGTATAATTGGAGTCACATCAGAATATTCAAATGTTTTCTAGGGTTCCGCGACAGTTGTGTCGGTCTGGTCCGAGAGAAAACTCACAGCCTGTTGGTTGTGTCACGGAGGGACAAAAGCCTGGGAGATGAACTGCTTAATGCAGTTTGTTTCCCGGGCTTTTTTATTTTGGTTTCATGTAACTAATAATACACGTAGCAAAATTTGATAAGGAGTGGATAGAAATGAACAAAACCTGGTTGTCCGTCGTTATTGCAGCTTTATTTGAAGTCGGTTGGGTCATTGGATTGAAACATGCCAGTGGTTTTCTGGAGTGGGGGGCTACACTGATCGCCATTATTGTCAGCTTCACCTTGATGATTGCGGCATCCCGCTCACTTGATGTAGGAACCGTATATGCGGTTTTCGTTGGTCTCGGTACGGCAGGGACCGTACTGGCAGAGATTATATTGTTTGATGCGCCGGTACAAACCAGTAAAATGCTGCTCATTGGGGTTCTTTTATTGGGCGTAATCGGTCTTAAAATGCTCAGCAAAGGAAAAACAAAGGAGGTACATGAATCATGAACTGGGTATATCTTATTTTAGCAGGTGTCTTTGAAATGATCGGTGTTCTGATGATTAATAAATTGCACAAAGATCGTAACCTGATGTCAATCATACTTTTGGCTGCAGGCTTTGGACTAAGCTTTTTGTTCCTATCGCTTGCGATGAAGACTCTTCCGATGGGAACGGCATACGCCGTATGGACAGGAATCGGTGCTTCCGGGGGAGCCATTCTCGGTATGATATTTTATGGAGAACCTCGGAATGCCCTGAGAATCGTATTTATTGCCATGGTACTCGGATCTGCAGTTGGGTTAAAGCTGGTGAGTTGATCGATGGGGAATGTTCATGAACATTTGCAGAATAGGTCCTCCCAAAAGAACTGTTACGATGGTCCCTACTCCAATGGGACCATCTATAGAAACGGCCAACAACAGGAAACACAAATAAATCAATGTTCTAGTGAAAAACACTCCTTTCTTAAGAAGGCCCTGGAGTATGAGCATCGTATGATCAATCGGTATCCTGTACACTTGAGCCTCCAAATAAATTGCAGTTCCCAGCCCCGAGAGGGTTAACCCTATGATAAAGAAAAAGAATTGATATATCCAAGAGGATGGCTCAGGAACAATAGTAAACAGAAGAAGCCACAAATCGATGCCTATTCCAACAACGAAAGAGGTTATCAAACCAGCAAAGGCCGGTTTTTGTTTTATTAACAAGGAGTTCAGAAGTATCATTAAAAAAGCAATGATGATTTCCCAGCTTCCTACAGTTAATCCTACGTTATCGTGTAATCCAACCAAAAGTGCATCAAAAGGAGATACACCCAAATTGGCTTTGATCATGCAAGTGATTCCCAGGCTTAATAACAGTATTCCAATTAAAAATGGAGCGACCTTTTGGTTCAATGTTTTTTTGTTGAATAATCTTGTTATTAGTAATTGCACAATAAAGATTCCTCCTGGTACATTCTATAATCTGATTATTGTAAATGATATATTAAATGTTGTAAATACAACATTATTAGAGGGTGAATTTAGCTTATTAAATACCAAAGCAGGAGGTCGTGTAACTGTATAAGGGAGGTACTTTCAAAAGAAGATATACAGATAGCTCTTTTAATGTTATCCTTATGTGTTACGTTTTGAAATGAGATATACGTCAAATGAATATTTGTTGCGTAAATTAAGGAGACCTAATGACATTTAAAGACTTGAAAATCATACCCGCAATTTTGGAAGGCTTGAGCAAAGCAAACTATACTTCCCCAACCCCTATACAGGAACAGGCGATTCCAGCTGTATTGGCAGGCAGAGATTTGCTTGGCTGTGCACAAACAGGGACAGGGAAGACGGCAGCATTTTCTGTGCCTATCATTCAATTATTAAGCGAAAAGTCGAACGGCCCCAAAGCCGCACGTCATATTCGATCGTTGATTTTAACACCAACAAGAGAACTTGCGATTCAGATTTCAGATAATATTAAGGCATATAGCCGTTATACCGATATTCGTTGTGCTGCTATCGTGGGTGGCGTTTCGCAAAAAGTCCAGGAGCGTGCGCTGAATCAAGGTGCAGATATTATTATTGCAACGCCCGGAAGACTGATTGATCTGGTCAATCAAAAACGTATTGATCTGAAACATGTGCAAATACTGGTTCTTGATGAAGCAGATCGCATGTTGGATATGGGCTTCATTCATGATGTGAAGCGAATCATTGCGAAGATGCCGAGCAAGAAACAGACGTTGTTCTTCTCAGCTACAATGCCTCCGGAAATTACAAAAATGGTAAAAACACTGCTGGTAGATCCGGTAAAAGTAGAAATTACACCCGTATCTTCTACAGTAGATCGAATTGAACAGTCTGTGTATTTATTAGAAAATGGCAAAAAACAGAGTTTGTTGAATCATATCTTGCAGGATAAGTCCATTGTTTCGGCACTGGTGTTTACCCGTACGAAGCGCGGAGCTGACCGTGTGACTCGCGATTTGTCCAAAGTGAATATTACGGCTCAAGCCATTCATGGTAACAAATCTCAAAATGAGCGTCAAAGAGCTCTGAATAATTTCAAAAGCGGCGTTACACGGGTGCTGGTGGCGACGGATATAGCGGCAAGGGGCATTGATGTTGAAGAGCTGTCACATGTAATCAA
This sequence comes from Paenibacillus sp. NPDC057886, assembly GCF_042796655.1. Classification (NCBI taxonomy): domain Bacteria; kingdom Bacillati; phylum Bacillota; class Bacilli; order Caryophanales; family Paenibacillaceae; genus Paenibacillus; species Paenibacillus sp. NPDC057886. Next base: position 1,194,591 of record NZ_JBHVMZ010000001.1, read on the forward strand.
CTTCAACCTTCCTAATATTCCAGAAACGTATGTCCACCGAATTGGCCGTACGGGCAGAGCAGGGCATAGCGGAATGGCGATTTCCTTTTGCGAAAAGGAAGAGCTTCCGTTCCTGAAGGATATCGAGAAAGTAATCAAGAAGACCATTCCTGAAGTGAAAAATCATCCTTATCCGATGACAAGTGTCCCTGCTTTTGTAAAATCGAATCAAACATCGAAGTCTGCACCCCATAAATCTGCAGCCGATAAACCTGCGAAGTCAAAAGCGAATCCCGCTCGCAAGCCCAAGTCCGAGTGGTTTAAAAAGAGCGGTAAAGCAAACCATAGCAGTAAGCCAAACAGTAGTAAGCCAAATAGCGGTAAACCAAATCACAATAGTACAAGTCACAGTAAACCAAAGAGCAGCAAAGTCAATAAAGCTCTTTAAAATAACGAGCAAAATGCCTTCTCCATTTCGTGGAGGAGGTTTTTTTATGAACAGAAAACATATGCGATATTGATAATCATTTTCAATAAGAAGAATAATAGAGAGGAAGTTAAATAAATGTCCCAAGCCATTGTATGCATGCAGTGACTTGGAGGAATCAGGAGGCGTAAATGATGTTAATTCAAACTCGCATTATGGTAGTCGAAAAAGGCCACAGTCATAAACTGGTGGAACGTTTCAGTGCCCCTAGTCCTGTAGAGGAAATGCCGGGACTGATTGATTTCAGTGTGATGGTTAACAAAAAGAGTAAAGAGCACGAAGAAGTGATGGTGCTGATTCGTTGGGAATCAGAAGAAGCATGGAAGAATTGGGAGAAGAGTGATGTGCATATTAAAGCTCATCGGGAGAAAAGAGGACAAGAGAAACCAGAGTATCTGATTAGCACTACAGTGAATATGTACGAGGTACAGAAAGTGAAGACAACCAGAGTATCCAATGCTTAAATCGAATGAACTACCTATCGCATGATTTCTCATGGTATAGGTTTTTTTTGTTTGAATATCCGTAGATACTGTGTGTGTGTCACATCATTACCGTTCAGGCCCATAATGATATTGGCTTAAGAACGTAAGTTGACAGCCTTGAACTATTAAAGTTATTATAGATATCTAAGATCTATAAAGGAGATTTAGCCCATGCCTGATGAACAATGCAAAAAGGACCACACTTCAGCGTCTTACATTCATACAACGGATTTCTTATCTAATCTGGGAGTGGGTGTCCTGTCTTTATTGCAGCCGCAATCCGGAGAGCGTATTCTGGATATCGGCAGTGGCAACGGAGATTTGACAGCCAAGATCGCAGCTGCCGGAGCCATACCGACAGGAATTGATCTATCGGAGAGAATGGTGAAACTTGCCCAACAGAAGTACCCTGACCTGAATGTTCAGGTGAAAGACGCTTCTCAATATCGGTCAGATATACCCTTTGACGCTGTATTCTCACATGCAGCTATACATTGGATCAATAATCCTGCGGCTTTAACCCGATCCATCTGGTTGGCCCTGCGCGAAGGTGGACGATTCGTGGCTGAATTTGCCGGAAGCGGGAATGTCGGCATCTTGACCTTTGCTATGAAACAGGCTCTGAAGGAGCGTGGCTATACGTGGGCAGGACGGAATCCCTGGTATCATCCCACTATTGGTGAATACACCACCCTGCTGGAGCAAAACGGCTTTCGTGTCATATTCGCTCAGCATTTTGACAAGCCTGCTCCGCTCAAGGGAGAAGAAGGACTTCGGAATTGGCTAAACAGTTTCGCTGATTATTTCTTTAAGGACGTTTCCTCCGCAGACATGGGATCAATCTATCAAGCCATTGTAGCAGAGGTTAAGCCACACTTTGAGCGGGAAGGTCAATGGTTTCTCGACACAACCCGATTACGTATCGTAGCGATTAAGGAAACCGCCTGAGAACATAATCCCTGCATAACTGGCTGAACAGATATTTACATGCAAACGTACATTCGGTATCATTAGGTTGGGTAGGGAAAGTTTGTCTTCTGCGCAAAGGAGAGATACTGAATTGAAAAAGAAGAATAAGATTATAGAGTACTGTTTGAAGAAAAAAGGTGCGACGAAGGATTATCCCTTCGGAGCCGATCCGGTTGTCATTAAAATTGCAGGGAAAATGTTTGCGCTTATGTTTGAGGACAAGGCGGATAACGTTCGCTTGAACTTAAAATGTGATCCGATCATTGCGGAAAACCTGAGAGAGCAGCATGAAGCCGTTCAACCAGGGTACCATATGAACAAAAAGCATTGGAATACCATTATTCTAGATGGTTCCTTGTCGGAGCAGGATATCTTTGTGATGATTGATCATTCGTATGATTTGGTGGTCAAAACCCTGTCCAAGAGTCTTTTGGAATCCATATCGTAATTAGCCCGCATGCAGTGACAATTTCGGAGAGCAGCGGTTGGCGCCAAATGCAGATCATTCAACTTTTCCGAAAAAAATAGCGGCAGTCCCAGGATGTTAACTACGTATCCTGAGACTACCGCTATTTTGGTTGCGTGAACATTGCGCGTTATCCCAAATTCATTTTGATTAATTCTCCTAATTGCTCAGACATGACCTCAGGTGGATGGGGCATTTCATTCTTGATCCACCACTCAACGACCCCTACATAAGACATGACCACATATTGCAGAATGATATCCTCACTTAATCCGGATTTTCTGGCCTGAGATAACTGTACTTCCTCCTTGAAATCCTCATTAAGAAACTCAACCAGGCGGTTGCGGAATTGTACAGCTCCTTTACTGGCCATAATCGTCGAGAAGAACAAGTAATTCCGTTCCAAATAGGTAAACCAGGGAATGATGGATTCTTTCCAATCCAAGTCGGCAACCGAATGACAAATTTCACTTAATTCTTTGATATGCCCGTCAATCAGCTTGTCCAGCAGATCATACTTATCGACGTAGTGAAGATAAATGGTTCCTCTGCTTACGTCCGCCCTATCGGAAATATCTTGTAGGGTAATATCATCAAAATTTTTTTCGGACATCAACTCAATCACTGCTGCTTTGATTGCTTCTTGTGATTTTCGAATTCTTCGATCCACTTTGGTCATGTGATTCTCACCAAACTTTCTATAGATAATAAACATTTTTATGAATAATGTTCACTAATTAACAAAACGCGTTCAATTAACAATGGTAAGCTTGCTTATTCTGTCTATAATTATTAACAGATGTTCATTAATATATCAATAATTGTTTTTGTACAAGAACAGATCGAATCATAGATATCATAATAAAAGTGAGGAGGATGAATGATGCAGCGCTTATGGACGAAGTCTTTTATTTTAATGACGCTGGGTTTGCTTTTTTTATTTACTGCATTTTATATGCTGTATCCCACACTGCCGCTTTTCATTAAAGAGATGGGTGGCAATGAAAAACAGGTGGGCTTGGCCATGGGAGCATTAATGTTGTCTTCCGTCATCCTTCGTCCTTTTGTCGGTGGATTATTGGATCGATTCGGCAGACGTCCGTTTATGATCGGGGGTTTGCTTTTGTTTATATTGGCAATGTATATGTACAACTGGGTTGGTGGAATCATCATGCTAATTGGACTTCGTATTGTGCATGGGATGAGCTGGGCTGTATCCACGACTTCCATGATGACAGCCGTGACTGACATGATTCCATCCGCTCGGCGCGGAGAAGGTATGGGGTGGTTTAGTACCTCCATGACGCTGGCAATGGCGGTTGGTCCCATGATTGGTCTGGGAATTATGCAAGGCACATCATACCAGACGATGTTTATCTTTGCTGTTGGTTTGACTATCGTGGCCCTGCTTTTGACGCTGGGAGCCAAAATGCCATTTCAACCACATACGAACAGGAAGAAAATCCAAATCTTCGAAAAATCAGTCTTGCCTGTAATGGCGCCAATCTTTTTTCTTTTCATTGCATATGGGGGAATTACTACATTTGTACCCCTGTTTGCGGAGCAGATCAAAGTCAATTCCGGCACATTCTTTCTGGTCTACGCCGCGACACTAGCGCTATCCCGGCCCCTTGCCGGAAAGCTGTCCGATAAGAAAGGAGAGACAGCAGTCATAGTCCCCGCGCTTATTATTACGATTATTGCTTTAATTGTACTAAGCCTCTCAACCAGTTTGCTTGGCGTGCTCGCTTCAGCAATTCTGTACGGGATCGGTTTCGGTTCAGCACAACCAGCCCTTCAGGCTATAACCCTTCGCTTCGCACCCGAGGATCGGAAAGGCGCAGCTAATGCCTTCTTTTCGACGGCGACTGATCTCGGTATCGGACTGGGTGCCATGGTTCTGGGTCTGGTATCGGAATACATGAGCTATCACATATTGTTTATGGTCAGTGCTTTGTCGGTCATGGTTTCTTTTCTGCTTTTCATGATCTATGTAAGACGATTGTTGAAAATCAAGCAGACGCAGCCTTCCAAAACTATTGATTCCGTTTCATTGTAGTTGAATTGTAGTGTGTTACATCCAAATTGTAGTATAATTTGTGCAGTTAAGAGCAGCAATTATTTCATGATGCGGAGGCTTACTGCATGTTCATTAGAGAGATAGAGGAAAAAGATAATCAAGAAGTAAAGTCTCTGATTCGAAGCTGTTTGATCGAATTTGGGGCCAATAAGTCAGGAACGGCGTGGGCTGATCCGAATCTGGGCGATTTCTATCATCTTTATCAACGGGAGGGATCCAGATATTGGGTAGTTGAGCATAATTCAACCATTGTAGCTGGCTGCGGTATTGGACCCGTAGATGGATTTTCACATATTTGTGAATTGCAGAAGATGTATGCATTAAAAGAAGCACGAGGCACCGGAATCGCATATGAATTGCTTCGGATTTCGCTGGAATTTGCCAAAGAGCACTATGAAAAATGTTATCTTGAAACGTTGAGCAGCATGGTTGCAGCCAACAAGTTCTATGTCAAGAACGGTTTTATAGCATTAGAGGAACCGTTAAATGCAACGGAACATTTTGCTTGTGATGCATGGTATATCAAAACATTATAAAATCGGACATCAAGCTCAAAAAGCCTAGTTCAAGCGGCAGATTGCCGACGATGAATTAGGCTTTTTTTGCATTTTTATATACCTATATACGTTAAAGAAAGGTCAAACAAAGCTGCTCCACGATGCGGTCGGGAGAGTTGCCGCGCACATTTTTTTGAAACAGATACGAGTCATTGCTCATGGCCGTCAGAAGCATGTCCGTTTTGAACAAGCTGATGGCCTGCGATTCGTCACTCTCTGTTGCCATCTCTTCGAATAGTTCGAATAGCTGTTGATGCAATTGGTCATAAAGAGGACTTGAGGTTCTGGACTCTGATCCTTGATATACTGCATTCTCAATACCCGAGAGCAATTCCGCATTTTTTTCTCTAAACTGGATAAACAACGTCAGCACACCCCGCAATCGCTCAGATGGTGGATGTTGTGCATTTTCCTGCAAGTATGCCTCCACATGATCGAAGAACAGCGCTGCGTTATCTTTAATCAAATCCATGCATAACTCACTCTTATTGCGGTATCGGCGGTATAAGGTACCCGCTCCAATCTGCGCTTCGGAAGCGATCTGATTCATGCTGACCCGCTCGACACCGTGCAGCTCGAATAATCTGAAAGCCACATTCAAAATACGTTGACGGTTCTCGGCAGCATCCCGTCGTTCCGAACGAGAGGTCGTATTCGTTTTATCCACTGTCTGTCACTTCCTATCCTTCAACCTCCAAAATTTGACAAGAGGAGAACTCTCCGTTTAATATCAAGAAGAGATTAAGCGGAGAGTTCTCCTCTTAATCTTAATCAAAACGAGAGGGATGTGCAACCTATGGAGAGTCATCATAACCAAGCTGCACTTCTGGTCATGGATATGCAGAACATCATTGTATCGCATTATGCGAAGCACGAGGATGCACTGCTCCCGTTTCAGAAAGCGATAGAAGCAGCTCGCAGACATAACGTACCTGTGATTTTTGTGAAGGTTGGTCATCGCCAGGATTCCCCTCCAATCAGTGAGCGCAATAAGTTGTTTGGAAAAAAGTCTAGCCGCGGTGATGGAAACGAAGCCAATCCGGCGATGAAAGTGGCAATGGACATTCATGAGTCGGTGCAGCCGCTCCCAGGAGAGTTCATTGTGGACAAGTTCCGCGTCAGTGGGTTCTCGGGAAGCAACCTGGAAACCCTTCTTCAAACCCATGGCATTAATACACTTATTCTTAGCGGTATCGCAACAAGTGGAGTAGTGCTGTCTACATTATGTGAAGCGGCGGATAAGGACTACGCGCTGACCGTTCTTTCTGATGCTTGTCTGGATAGGGACCCTGAAGTTCATCGAGTTCTCGTAGAGAGCGTATTCCCCCAACAAGCCGATGTGCTGGCTGTAGATGATTGGATAAATGCATTAATGTAGACCAATAAAATTGTCGAAGCGAAAGGATGGTTATGATGAGTGAGTTAGATCTTAATGTTTCACAACAAGCAGCGCTGAGCCTGTTTAGTGGGGATAGTGGTGAAAACCCGTTTTCACTGATCAAGCAGTTGCGTGATACAGGTCCTGTTATTTCAGTATCTTTGCCAATGGGTGGTACAGAACGCGGGCAGTGGTTGGTCACACGAATGGAAGAAGCTTCACAGGTGCTTAAAGATCATGCCCACTTCACAGTAGACCCATTAACCATCGACGGCAATGAGAATATCCTGAAAGCCTATGTGGAGAATATCGATCCAGATGCCCCTCCAACGTTCTTTACCGGAAAATCGATGCTCTCTGTAGATGAGCCTGATCATCGGCGATTACGCCGACTGGTCTCCAAAGCTTTTACACCCAAATATATGGAAAGTCTTCGCCCGCGTGTGCAGCAGATCGCTGATGAATTACTGGATCAGGTTCAAGCCCAGGGCGAGATGGATTTGGTCAAGGACTACGCCTATCCCTTACCAATCCATGTGATATCCGATATGCTGGGAGTACCTAAAGCAGATCGCCCACAGATTCAGACCTGGTCTTCCGCGATTGCACATGGTCTGGGCCTCGGAGTGCGTGAACCGGGAGTAGAGGAGCACCTCCGAGCTTTCGGTGACTATACCGCGCAGCTGGTAGCTGAGAAACGCAAACATCCTGCAGATGATTTGATCAGCCAATTGATTGCTATTGAAGAAGAGGGCGATCGACTCAGTGAACCGGAACTGCTATCCATGATTACGTTATTGATTTTTGCTGGCCATGAGACGACATCCAATCTGATTGCTACAGGTGCAATGATGTTATTGGATCATCCTGAACAATTGGAGAAGCTTAAGGCTGATCTTAGTCTGGCACCTTCTGCTGTCGAGGAATTACTGCGTTTTAACGGGCCTGCAACCATTGCCGGACCTCGTTTTGCGACTCAGGATATGGAGCTGGCTGGACAGCAGATTAAAAAAGGAGATATGGTCATTCCTGTGTTGAAATCAGGCAATCGGGATGAACTTCAATTTGAACAGCCAGAGGATCTGGATGTTGCCCGTCATATTCATCGTCATCTGGCTTTTGGTCATGGCATTCATTCCTGCTTGGGGGCTCCACTTGCTCGTGTGGAGGGAGATATCGCCTTTACAACATTGTTAAGACGTATGCCTAATCTGCGACTTAATATTCCTCGGGAGAACATTGAGTGGCATTTGGCGCTAAGTTCACAGAGCTTGGCTGCCTTACCTGTCGCTTTTTAGCAGCAAGAGTTAGAGTTTAAGTTTCTTATGGCAAGAAGAAATATATACCTCAAAAAATCCGCCATGTTTGGCGGATTTCTTGTGTTAGGCTATAAGTTTCATGACGATAGGCAACACTCCAGAAATAAAGCTATTTGATTTTGATATTATGTCAGATCGATCACCACTTTAACGGTTCCCTTGGCTTCAATAGCCGTAGTAAAGGCTTTCTGAATATCATCCAGCTTATATACATGAGTGACTAGTGTGGACAGTTCTTCTTGGAAGCTGGTCAGATGCTCCACCACCTTGGCAAAATCCTCGTGGGTATAGCCGCTGGAGCCTTTGACCTGAACTTCTTTGGACATAATCTGTTGTAAACTGATCGGTACTTCAGATTTATACACGGCAATAATTGAAATTCTAGCTTTAGGTTTAACGATCTTCATCATGTTCTCAAACAAAACCGGAGCACCTGCCGCATCAATAAACACATCGACATCCGGGACGTCAACACCGTATACGTTCACAGAACCGTAATGCCGAGTCAATCCTTCTTCAAGAGTGGTTTCACCTGTATTCACGGTTAAAGCCCCAAGTCCCGCAGCTTTTGCCAAACGCCATCTGTGTCATTTCCCTATATTTGAACAGAGTTCTGTTATACGGGTTTGGAGCGATGTACAACATTGCTTACATTGTGATTTATTATTCAGGTCATCAGCAATATGATTCGACTTTTTTCATGACAATCGGGTTCATCGAACTGACGATTGTTGCTCTATATTTTGTATGTAAACGGGGGAGAGATCTGATTCAGGTGGCTCTTAACAAGGAAGCGGAAGCGAGAGAGCTTGTGACGGCACTGGATACTATGGTAGGGGTCATTCGCGAAAATACATCCATGCTGAACACGGATATTGCCAGCTGCAATAAAGATATTCATATGTTGAAAAATATGAGCAATACGATAACCACAAATATTCAGGAAGTGACGGAAGGCATACGCGATCAATCCGGGAGCATTGCACATATTAGTGAAGAGGTAAACCAGGCTGACAGGAAAATGTCCGAAATCAATCAACTTTCACATCGTCTTGCCGACATCTCGGACCAAAATGGTCAGGTTGTTCGCCAAAGCTCGGATCGAATTATGCAAATGGGCAATCAGATGGCTATAATTAACACCACAGTAACAGACTCAATGACTACCGTTGAGGAACTGAACAACAGCATGGATGATGTGAATACCTTTCTGACAGCCATCAAGCAAATCTCTGATCAGACCAATCTGCTGGCCTTAAACGCAAACATTGAAGCTTCAAGAGCAGGGGAAGCAGGAGCGGGGTTTGCCGTTGTGGCAAATGAGGTCAAAAATCTCGCACAGGAGTGCTCCAACACGGTTAAACAAATCGACGAAATCATTTATACTATCAAGCGAAAGACACAGCTTGTGGTTGAAAAAGCCGCTAACGGAAGTGCAGCAGTGCAAGAGGGAAAAACGATCTCCAGTCAGGTGCTTGAGAGCTTTGACCATATCAAGTCTACGTTTGAGCATATTGATCAATACATAGCGAAGGAAATGGATATGACGGATCAGATGAGTCTGATTTTTAATCGAGTTCGCCAACAAGTGGATTATATATCAGCTATCTCGCAGAAGCATGCAGCAGCGACCGAAGATGTTCTGGCAACAACTCAGGAGCAGAAAAGCAATATGGATGTCATCTACGAATTCATGGGAAAAATCAACCATTCCAGTATCCGTTTGCAGGATTTGATTGGGAAAAATGAAGAAGAATGATGAAGTAAAAAGTAATTTGATACAAAATAAATGTTTTGTTACAATATTATCGACTGAATTAAACCATACGATTAAATTTCCTGTACCATAAATACATAAGAGGTGGTGAACGAATGCTTGAGCTGAGTTTTGATAATCCGGATGAGCTGGTCACGGTCACGCATGCTTTATCGACACGATCCAGAGTAGATATTCTCCGACTATTGATCTCCCAAAACCTGAATATAGTAGAAATCGCGGAAGCTCTCAAACTCCCCGTATCCACGGTAGCCAGCAACATCAAGGTTTTGGAAGCTGCAAGGCTAATTAACACGGAACTATTGCCTGCCTCTCGCGGGGCAATGAAGGTGTGCAGTCGCAATTACGATGATATTCATATTGCTCTTAATCTGGAGAAAGCAATTCCCAAAGGTGATATTCAGGTATACGAAGTGGATATGCCTATTGGTCATTATAGTGATTGTGAAGTGTCACCCACCTGCGGCATGGCGAATGGCGAGGGCATGATCATTCGTGAGGATGAGCCCGCCAGCTTTTACCATCCTAAGCATGTCGGAGCGCAGATTATGTGGTTCCGCAAGGGATATGTCGAATATTTGATGCCGCTGGAGATTCCGGCAGAAGCGGTAATTGAATCGCTGGAATTGTCCATGGAAATATGCTCTGAAGCACCAAACTATGATCATAATTGGCCTTCCGATATCTCTGTATGGATTAACGGTGTGGAAATTGGTATGTGGACATGTCCTGGTGACTTTGGAGATCGGCGCGGAAAGCTCAACCCGGCTTGGTGGTTTGAATGGTCAACACAGTATGGTTTATTAAAGACATGGCGTGTGGACAAAAATAAAACGACACTGGATATGGAGAAAATTTCAGCAGTTGATTTGGCTCAGCTTAACCTACAGAACAGCCACAAGTTAAGGGTACGAATTGGTATTAAGCCGGATGCGGTTCATCAAGGGGGCGTAAATCTCTTTGGGCGACAATTTGGGGATTATGACCAAAATATCAAAATGACTGTACATTATGCCGTTCATTAGAATAGGATGAGGAAGAAAGGTCTTGGTTGCAGATATTATGTAACTAAGGCCTTTTTTGATTTAATAATTACATTAAATATGTTTGAAAGCGTTGACAAGAAGGTGTTGGCCTTATATAATCCCCTATAGATACAGTATTAATGTAACAAAACAATTATATCGTTTGTATCTACAAATTAGAGTAAAGGGGATACTCGCATGAAAAGAAAGATCGGCTGGTTAGCACTGACATTATTGCTCTCATTTTCAACCGTTTTAAGTGCATGTAGTGGAGGCAGTAACGGGGCTGAGGATAGTGGCTCTGGTGATGGAAAAGTGACATTGTCCTTCTGGACACTGTTCGATGGTGGTGATGGCGCAAACATGCAGACATTAGTCGATGAATTCAACAAAAGCCATCCGGACATTGAAGTCAAGAATACCAAATTGGCCTGGGGTGAGTATTATACGAAGCTCGTAACTGCTGTTGGTAACGGCAATGGACCGGACATTGGGATTTCCCATTCCTCCAGACTGCCCGATCTGATCAATCAGGGGGTCGTCACAGAGCTTGATACTCCGGCTACGGATGCAGGTGTGGACTGGAGCACCTATAACCAGAATCTCTTGGATGCGGTTACCGTAGAAGGTCAACATTATGCAGTCCCCATTGACACACATCCCTTTATCATGTTCTACAACAAAAAACTTCTAAAAGATGCAGGCTTGCTTGGTGAAGACGGAAAACCGATTCTGGAGCAATCTGCTGACGGGTTTGTGAGTTTCCTTCAAACTTTAAAAGAGAAGTTGCCTGCCAAAACGACTCCGTTTGCATTATCCAATAACAATGATGATCCATACCGTCTGTGGTGGTCCTTATATTCACAAATGGGTGGGAATGACGTGGTATCGGATGACCTGAAATCCGCAGCCATAGATAAGGAGAAAGGTATTAAAGCAGCTGAATACGTTCAGAAACTGTACACCGAAGGTTATATCAAGAAAAATGATCCGGACTTCTATAAAAATTTTCAAAGTGGAACAGCCGCTATTATCATGACAGGAGTCTGGACGACAGGAACCTGGGAATCCACCAAAGGACTTGAGTTTGGAGCTATGCCAATTCCAAAATTCTACGATCAGGAAGCAACATGGGGAGATTCGCATACCATTGTTTTGCCACTGACTAAGGATGAGGACCCGGCTAAGCGCAAAGCCGCGATAATTTTTGCCGACTGGGTTGCTGACAATGGTCAGGTCTGGGCGAAAGCCGGACATATCCCTTCCAAGCCATCCGTGCTGGAAAAACAGGAATTTAAGGATCTGCCATACCGCAGTGATTATTCCGAAGTTGCAAGTGTAGTTAAATTCAGCAAACATTCCACCAAAAATGCACAAATCCGCGATGAAGCTGCCTTTAAATTTTTGAATGAAGTATGGGTGAACAAAATGACCCCGGCAGATGCCATGAACAACATGGAGACAGCCATTCAGAAAATACTGAGCGAATAGAAGGAAGACGAAAGGTAGACGGGTCACGCAAGCCTGCGGAATCACCATCTCTAGATAAGAAATCGCCGGCTTGCGTGCCAATCAAAGGGGAGACGCATATGAAGATCAAAAAAATGAGGGCGGATTTGCAGGCACTGGTATTTCTGCTTCCCTTCTTAATTATTTATGGTTTATTTACGATCTGGCCCATGATTAAAGGTGTGGAGATGACCTTCTACAAATGGACGCTGATCAAGAAAATGGATTTTGTTGGCCTGGATAACTTCCGAAAAGTTCTTCAGGACAGAGAGGTTTGGGAAGCAATCTGGCATTCAACCTTTTTTGTTTTCTTGAGTACACCGACCATGATTATACTCGCGATTCTGCTGGCTTTGATTGCCAACCGAAAATCGTCTTTACAAAAGTTCTACCGCATCATCTTCTTTATACCAAGCGTACTCTCCGTCGCCGTCGCAGCCTATCTGGGATTATTCGTATTTCAGCCCTACACGGGACTCGTAAATTCAGTACTGCACCTTATCCAATTGTTACCCGAAAATGCCGAGATCTTCTGGCTGACAGAAACGGGGCTGGCCTGGGTCGTGATTACGGTCATTACTCTCTGGTGGACGGTCGGCTTCAACTTTATTTTGTATCTCTCGGCAATGCAGGAGATACCGGATGAGATCTATGAAGCGGCAAGGCTGGATGGTGCGAGCGATACACAAATATTTTGGAGAATTACTCTTCCTTATCTGACACCACTGACCAAAACGATAACCATGTTGCAGATCATCGCTTCATATAAGGTATTTATGCAAATTTATGTAATTACTGGCGGGGGACCGCTGGATCAGACACGTCCGATTATTCAGTTGATCTATCAGACCGGATTCAAGAACAATAACCTGGGTTATGCCGCAACCATGTCCTATATTTTATTCGTGATTCTGCTGGTGCTGTCGGCGCTGCAATACTGGATGACTAACCGGAAAGGGGCGGAATACTGATGAAATGGTTATATCGCACAGGTTCTGCGTTGATGGCGGTTATGTTTGCGGCCCCACTTGTGTGGATGCTGATGGTCTCCATCAAAGAAGAAGGCATGAAGATTATTACGGTCCTGGACTGGTTTAAACCGCCATACTCACTTGCCGTCTATAACGAAATTCTGACAACGACAAAGCTGTCACAGTGGGTGGTTAACAGTTTGTTTGTCGCGGTGGTTGTGACCGTGTTGACTGTTATTTTCGCGGCGATGGCCGGATTCGCTCTCTCCAAAGTGCCGTTCCGTTTCCGTACCTTTGTATTCTTTTTCATTCTTGGCGGGCTGCTGATTCCGGGTGAAGCAACCATTATTCCACTCTATCAGGTAGCCAAGGATTTGCATTTGCTGAATTCATACAGTGGATTAATTATTCCTGCGTTGGCTTCGCCTGTAGCAGTTATTGTACTCAAAAGCTTCTTCGACGGCATTCCAAATGATCTGTTGGAAAGCGTGCAAATTGACGGCGGGGGCTTTTGGCGGATTTTCACCAGCATTGTGCTGCCTTTGACACGTCCTGCCATGGCATCCATGGCGATTCTTACATTTATCGGTTCGTGGAACAATTTCCTATGGCCATTCCTTTCCATAACCGATGATAATCTGTTTACGCTACCAATGGGTATCCCAACGCTAATGGGTCAGTATTCAGAAGATTACGTCAAACCGATGGTTATCAATGCAGTGGCTTCTGTTCCCATCATTATATTGTTTATCATTTTTGAGAAACAGATTGTTAAAGGCATTAGCATGTCTGGTATTAAGGGTTAACACTTTTTCAGGCCTATGAGCCAAATAAAGAGGAGATCGGGGAGAACAAGATGACAACTAAATTTTACAACAAGGATTATCCAAGACCGCAATTTGTACGCAATGAGTGGTTGGATTTGAATGGAGAATGGGATTTTAGTTTTGATGACAATCAGGCGGGTGAAAGCGAGCATTGGTACGACCAGAATCAGTTTCCGGAAGGGACAAAAATTAAGGTTCCCTTCACGTATGAGACCCAAGCGAGCGGTATCGGGATCGAAACATTTCATCCTCTGGTCTGGTACCGCAAAAATGTTCAGATTCCCCAGGAAGCAAAAGGAAAACGGAGCATTCTGCATTTTCAGGGAGTGGATTATCGCGCAAAATGTTGGGTGAACGGAACGGTTGTTGGTGAACATGAAGGAGGGTACGCAGCGTTTTCATTCGACATTACCCCTTATATCACTTACGGCTCGGAGAATAACATTGTTCTTGAAGTAGAAGACAGTCAGAGCGCGATGCAGCCTCGGGGGAAACAACGCTGGGTGGATGACAATTTTGAATGTTTTTATGTGCAAAGTACCGGGATATGGAAAAGTGTCTGGCTGGAGCATGTGAGTGAAGCAAGGGTTGAAGCAGTCAAGATGACACCGGATATCGATCGTCATATGATTCGTTTGGACTTTCAATTGAATGGGATCGAAGGCAAGAACAACTTGCGTTTGGAGACACGGATTGAGCTGAAGGGTCAGCATGTGCAAACCATCAGCCTATCTCCAGACAGACCCTGGATGACCGTGGAAGCCAGTGTTAAACATGAAGCAGGCGGTCCGTGGAAACAGTCGTTATGGTCACCGGGCTCACCGAACCTGTACGATATCGAGTTTGTGATGTACGAAGATGAGAAAGAAATCGATCGGGTTCATTCCTATTTTGGTATGCGAAAAATATCGATTGAAAATGGGCAGATTCTGCTGAACAATGCTCCATTGTACCAAAGAATGATTCTGGATCAGGGCTATTGGACGGAGAGCCATTTGACCCCACCTTCAGTGGAAGCACTGATTGAGGATATCGATAAAATTGCCGAGATGGGATATAACGGAATCCGTAAACATATGAAACTGGAAGATCCACGCTTTTTGTATTGGTGTGATGTGAAAGGCATGTTGGTCTGGTCAGAGATGGCAGCTACCTTCGAGTTTAATGATGAGGCAGTGAACCGATTCACCAAAGAATGGCTTGAAATTGTACCCCAGCAATACAATCATCCCAGCATCATTACCTGGGTGCCATTTAATGAATCGTGGGGAATACCGACGATTGGTCACGAGGTAAGGCAGCAGCAATTCACGCAATCCATTTACCATCTGACCAAAGCCATTGATCCGTATCGTCCGGTCATTACCAACGACGGATGGGAGCATACGGTATCGGATATTTTGACAATCCATGATTATGTGGAGACGGGAGAAGCTTTTCTGGAACGCTATCAGGATAAAGATATGATCGTAAATAACAAGATTGCTTCCAATCGATGGAAGTTTGCTTTTGCTGAAGGTTACCACTATAAAGGACAACCCATTATCATCAGTGAATTCGGCGGTATTGCCTTCCAATCGGATAAAGGCTGGGGTTACGGCAATCAGGTGGACTCGGTTAAAGCCTTTATTGAACGTTTCCGTTCCATCACCGAAGCGATCAAAGCCATTCCCTATATCTCGGGCTATTGTTATACACAAGTCACTGATGTGCAGCAGGAGATTAATGGTCTGTTGACGGAAGACCGTAAACCGAAAGTGCCACTGGAAGTGATCCGCAAAATCAATCTGGGGTGACAGGAGAGCTGAACATCATGCTGCGACAGGATTATCCAAGGCCGCAATTTGTGCGGAAGGATTGGATGAGTTTGAATGGGGAATGGGAATTTGAATTCGATGATCATAACAAGGGACGTTCGGAAAACTGGAGTGAGGGCAAGCAAGCATTCAGCCGCCGAATCCAGGTGCCGTTTGCTTTTCAAAGTCAACTGAGTGGCATTGCAGATCCGAATTTTCACGATAATGTATGGTACAAACGGACCTTT
Source organism: Paenibacillus sp. NPDC057886 (assembly GCF_042796655.1). Taxonomy (NCBI): domain Bacteria; kingdom Bacillati; phylum Bacillota; class Bacilli; order Caryophanales; family Paenibacillaceae; genus Paenibacillus; species Paenibacillus sp. NPDC057886. The sequence goes on from NZ_JBHVMZ010000001.1 coordinate 1,210,464, forward strand.
GACATTCCGGAGAACTTCACGGGCAAACGTCTGCTGCTGCACTTCGGGGCCGTGGACTACGAAGCCTCTGTATGGGTGAATGGAAAAATGGTGGTTCGGCATGAAGGGGGACACACCCCTTTTCATGCCGATATTACGGATGCTCTGCTGGAAGGAAGTAATGTGCTGACCGTACAAGCGATCGATTATAGCAGGGAAGTAACGCTGCCGCGCGGGAAGCAGTTCTGGCAGGAGCAATCCGCCCAAATTTTCTATACCCGCACGACTGGAATATGGCAATCGGTGTGGCTGGAAGCTGTCGCACCCGTTCATCTGCAGAAGGTGCGGCTGACTCCCGATGTCGATCGCAACGAAATCGAAGTTACGGCTTATGTTCATCGTGAACAAACAGAACCAAGGGATTGGGAAGCGCAGGATATCAGACTGCGTGTACAAATTGCCTATCAAGGAGAGCAGCTGTCCGCAGATGAATATCGAATTAGCGGCGGAACAGAGACCCGTACCATCGGGCTTCACAGCTTTAACGAGCATGGCCTAGGCAGGCTATGGTCACCAGAGCACCCCAATCTGTATGACATTCATTTCACTGTATTGGTGGATGGTGTGCCCGTCGATGAGGTCGATAGCTATTTCGGCATGCGCAAAATCTCCATTGAACAGGGCAAGCTGTTTCTGAATAACCGTCCTTACTATATGAAGCTCGTTTTGGATCAAGGGTATTTCCCGGATGGAAATCTGACTCCGCCGAGTGACGAGGCCATTCGGCGTGATGTGGAATTAACGAAGGAACTGGGGTTTAACGGCGCCAGAAAACATCAGAAGATTGAAGATCCGAGATATCTGTACTGGTGTGATAAGCTCGGACTTCTGGTGTGGGGGGAGATGGCGAATGCTTACGATTTCTCAGAACAATACGTCGCCCAGGTAACACGGGAGTGGCAGGAGGCGCTGGAAAGGGACTACAACCATCCATGTGTTGTGGTCTGGGTACCTCTTAATGAAAGCTGGGGTGTTCCGAACATCCTGACCAGCAAGGAGCAGCAGTATCACGCCTTGTCGATGTATTATTTGACCAAGTCGGTGGATTCCACCCGTCCGGTCATTTCCAATGATGGCTGGGAGATGGTACAGACCGACTTGTATAACATCCATGATTATGAATGGAGAAGGGACGTTTTGGAGGAACGGTATCGTACCCGTGAAAACGCGGTAAGCGCCCTGCCGGGCAATCGGAAGCTGAGTGTGGGTGGCTACCGCTATGAAGGACAGCCTATTTTAATTACCGAATTCGGTGGAATCGGGTATAAGAAAAGTGACTGGGAGGGCTGGGGTTACTCCGGAGCGGAAAATGACGAAGATTTTGCACAGCGATTGCATGCCGTAGTACAGCCGCTATTGGATTCACCAGTAGTAGAAGGATTTTGTTACACACAGCTGACGGACGTGGAACAGGAGATTAACGGTCTGCTCACGTATGACAGACAGCCCAAGATGCCGATGGAACAGATTCGGGCTATTATTGAAGGACATTATCCATCGTCCGCTGGCGAATAAGGAGGGGAATACGCATTGAATACAAAGGAGACAAGCAGGTCCTGGGAAGGCGATTTTCAAGGGGAAAAGGCCATTTACCTCCGCTTTGGTTCCAGTGAGGCTGTGATGCTGCCGGAGATTGGTGGTAATCTGGTCGCGTATCGTGATCTTGAGCGGGGGCTTCGCTTTCTTCATGAACCGTCACCCGAAGAGATGGAATCATTCAAGGCTAGACCGATGATTCATGGGATTCCCGTCCTGTTTCCGCCAAATCGTTATGAGGACGGGCGGTTTGCCTGGAACGGGCAGACACTTCAGTTTCCGGTCAATGAGGAAGCAACAGGCAATCATTTGCATGGATTTTTGTATAATACGCCATGGATTGTGGATGAGTATGGACATACCGAGAAGGAAAGTTATGTCTCGGTGTCCATTACTGTTGATGAAACTCATCCGATATACGTTTCCTTTCCTTTTCAGTTCAGTATTACATTACGCTACTCGCTGAGCAGTGATGGACTCATGCAGCATGTCCGCATTCGCAATCATGGAAGCTCCTGCATGCCGTGCCTGATCGCTTTTCATACCTCAATTAATGCTCCATTTAATTCAGATGGATCAGCACGGGATTATAAGCTCAAGCTGACGATTGGAGACAGATGGGAATTGGATCAACGCATGCTGCCGACGACTCGTTTTCAGCCCCTGATTCAGGAGGAAGAGCAGATGCGTGACTCAGGGGTATATCCGTTCTTTGCAGAAATGGATAATCACTACACTGCTGTACCGCAAAATGGTAGAAACCGGATGGAGCTTCAGGATACGAAGAATGGAATGACACTGATCTACGATGTGGGAACTTCCTATAAACAATGGATGATCTGGAACAATAATGCGGAAGAAGGGTTTTTCTGCCCCGAACCGCAGATTAATCTTGTGAATGCACCTAATCTGGATATGCAGGCCGAGGAAGCTGGATTATTTAGTTTGCAGTCGGGAGAGATCTGGGAGGAAACGAGCAGATTATATCTGCGTCATTCGTAAAAATAAAGATGAAGGGGAGCAGCCAGGACAGCTAATGCTGTGATCGCGCTGCTCCTTTTAAAACCATTGAAACAGTGGCTTCTGCCTGTCGTCGCCACGCTGAATTTAAAATAAAATAATGCCTGCTGCTCCAGCAACACTGAGAATCAGCAGGGGATGAAGCTTGTACTTGAGCAGGAGAAACAAACAAACTCCGCTAATAAGCAGTGTCGCGATCCATACCCAGCTTATGCCTGCTTCTTCAGTTGGATAGCCAAAATGAATGGCAGCATAGATAATAAGCCCCGTCGTTACTGGGCGCAAGCCATATAAAGAGGACTTTACCCATGAATTGTCGTGTATCCTATAAAATAAGGCAGAGAGTAGTACTATGACGACTAATGAAGGCAAAATCATACCTGCAGTAGAGACTGCGGCTCCGATGTAACCTGCCGTCCGATAACCAATCAACGTCGCGGCATTGGTTGCAATCGAGCCGGGCGCCATACTGGCCAGCGCTACGGTTTGTTGGAATTCTGCGCTTGTCAGCCATCCTTTTTCCGTTACCTCGTGTTGAATGATCGGGATAACGGCATAACCGCCACCAAACGAAACGAGGCCTACACGTATAAATATCATGAACAGGTCCCAGTACATCTCAATCGCTCCGATTCTTCTTGCTTAAATGTAATATTCCAGTTCCGGGTAGCTTCCTGTTACAGACTTCTTCTCCATTTTCACTTGAAGGCCCAGCCGTTTCTTGATCCGAATCATGACCATACCGCATATTAATCCCGAAAGAATAAGATAGAGGGGATGGATACCTGCAAACAACAGCACAGCTACGGTTACAATGGCAGCTATCGCTGTTGTTGTATCTAGGATGGAATACCTGGCCGTCCGATAAGCTGCCATACTAATTAGTGCAATAATGCCACCGTTCATTCCTTTTAAAGCGGCTTCAACTTTGGGTTGGTTACGAAATAGGATGGCGAGCATGCTGATCAGGATCACGATCAAAAACGTGGGACATGTCACGCCGATGACGGCTGACACAGCTCCCGCAATTCCTGCCTGGCGATGTCCAATCATGGCAGCGGCATTGACGCCAACTCCTCCGGGAGCGGAGCCGGCAAGCGATATAAGCTCACCGATTTCGTCCTCTTGCATCCATTTTTTCTTGTTCACCACTTCACGTTCAATAATGGGCAGCATCGCATATCCGCCTCCAAAGGTGGAAGGACCGATGCGGAAGAAAATCCAAAAAAGCTGTGCAAGTATCATACATTGTTCTTTCAGGTTTTTGATGCTACCCTCATCCTTTCCATCAGGCATGATGAATTCGAGGCATCGGCATGGACTCCTTGCCAAGCTCAGCCCAGATATATTTGAGCAGCAACTCTGTCTTGAGCTGGGTGTACTCAGGTTCATTCCACAAGTTAAAGCGTTCATCGGGGTCCTTTTCAAGATCGAAAAGTTCACCATAGGTTTGATTGTAATAAACGGTGATTTTATAACGCTGTTCGATATACGTTTTTTGATGAATCGTGGTGGGTTCGTGTCGAAATTCGCAGATAGCGTGATTACGAACGGCTTCATTGGTGCCAAGCCACACTTTCTTTTGATTCATGCCCGTCATGGCGTGCGGAATTGCAATGTTGCAAAGAGACAAAAAGGTGGGAGCCAGATCGACCAGCGATTGTATGGCATTTGATTTTTTTGCAGCAGGCACCATACCAGGATATCTTACAATAAATGGGATTTTTATGAGATCCTCGTAATGGAATCCACCCTTGGCCTGAAGACCATGCTGCCCGAAGAAATGACCATGATCGGTTGTGAAAACGACGATTGTATCGTCTGCAATGCCCAACTCATCCAGCTTATCGAGAATTTTGCCAATATATTTATCCATCATGCTGATCATCCCGTAATACACACCAACCAGTTTTTTCTTGTCATACGCTGTTAAGCGGGATTTGTCGCCATATTCATAATAATGATGCGAACGGTAGCCGTGGATGCCGAAGCCGGTTTCAACCAGATGCTCAAAATTCGGATTCTCTTCCTGAGTCAGCTGAAAATGTGGGGGGTTACGATCATGCTCTCCAGGTGTTATTGAGGGAATCGTCAGATCATCAGGGTCATACATCGAATCCCAAGGTTCCGGTACCAGATATTCCGGATGCGGGTCGAAAAAACTGGCCCACAGAAAAAATGGATCATCAGCATGGGTGTATTGCTCCAAAAGGGAGTTGGTTCGCTCGGCTATCCAGGTGTTGTAGTGATATTTCTCAGGGATGGGCCACGTATACGTTACGGAAGGGTCCATCGTCCCAGTTGGGGGAAGAAAGTAATCCCTCCAGTTCGTACATCCCTGTTCTTCCAGCCATAGCGCGTAATGCTGACCGACATGCGATTCATTCGTATGATTACGTGTTAACTCTATGTGGTCAAAGCCGTAAAATGGACCGTGGAAATGTCTCCAGTACTCCAAATCCTGCAGGATGGGATACGCTTCAGACGACGGGTATTCCTCTGTAGATTTTAAAGGCTGAAAATGTGCTTTACCTACTAGGGCAGTGCGGTAGCCTGCCTCCATGAAACTTTCCCCGACGGTATGACGATCTTCAAGCAGTTTTGTGCCTAACGTCCAGGCTCCATGCTGACTGGGGTACATGCCTGTAATAATAGAAGCACGGCTAGGGGTGCAGGTAGGGTTTGGGCAATAAGCCCGATCAAACGTTGTTCCTTGCCGGGCAAGACGGTCCAGATTGGGCGTGGAAATCTCAGACTGAAAAGCCCCGATCGTGTTCCAGTGCTGCTGGTCACTAGTGATTAGCAAAATGTTAGGTGTTCTCGACAAGTGTAATCGCCTCCTAGTAAGATGATATTGAAAAAAACGAGTTATAAAAATAGCCCGGTGTTATATTTTTATTGTCATTTTGTTATGATCAAACAAAATAGGAGAAGGAGGGAACTCCCTACGATGCAGGAATATGAGTATGAGTATGCAGAATTCATCTACTATAAGCCAGGATATTTGGATAAAGAGGAACACATCTGGCCAGTCCGGGCAGGGCGAAGTATAGCCAAATCCAATTACCGGGTTGGCCCCAAACGTATCGAGTGTTACAGTCTTCATTTTGTGCGTGAAGGTATGGTTAGGCTTGAGTTTGATGGCAAGCGAGTGGACCTGCAGAAGAATGATCTGTTTTGTCTGTTTCCCGGCAGAACCTATTACTATCACATGCTTCCCTCGGAATCTCCGCTGCAAATGAACTGGCTGGCATTGGATGGGCCTAAAGTCAAACCTTTATTGGAGCTGGCTGGCTTGACTCCGGAAAGTCCGTTTGGCAAACAGATGTTATCTCCACAGGTCCAGGAAACGTCGGAACGTCTGATTCATGCATTGGCATGTGTGGAACGGTGGAAGCCAGCAGTATCGCTGGAGTTGCATGGGTTGGTATATGGATTGTTAGCCAGTCTTGTTCCAGACACCAGCTACGCACAGCCTACAGAACTGGCGGGCTGGATTCATGAATGCATGGATTATATGGAATTACATGCAACAGAGGGTATTTCCGTGCAGCAGGTCGCCGACTTTGCAGGGGTACATCGTTCATACTTCTCCAATATGTTCACCAGTCAGGTCGGTCTGCCCCCGTTAAAATTCATGCAGAAAATACGAATGGATAAGGCAAAACAGCTGCTTAAGGATACGGATGCTACCATTACGGAGATTGCTCTGTCACTCGGTTATCCGAATTTATATTCATTTACCAGAGCATTCAAAATCTACTATAAAGTACCTCCAATCATGATGAGGAGAACCTCAAGCTGATCCTAAACATACAGATGTCCAGTATGGAGAACGCTTACTTTTTTGGATTGGATCTTGAAAAAAGGAGACTCCCACAATGAAGCTCTCTACATTGCAGAGATGGATTTCACCGAAACGCAGCATCCAGGGGAAAATTTTTATCGCTTTTATTGCCGTTACGCTTGTATCCATCGTTTCGATTACGGTCATTGTTTATATGAGCATGCGTGAGACGATTACGCAAAATGCCATTACGTCGGTTTCGGACAGTATAAGGCAGGCAGATGAATCATTGAACATGATGCTGGAAGAGATCGACCGTCTGAATACGGTCGTGGTGACTAACAAAAACACAGTCATTGACACCTTGCTCAGTCCGAATGAGGAGATCAGTTATGAGTGGTTTCAGGAGCAGAAGCGGATGGATGAATTTCTATCGTCCCTGATCGATTATAAGGCTTACATTTCACGGATAGCCGTGGTGGGTCTGAACGGGAAGGTGTTTTTCTCAGGTGGACCTTGGCTGGACAGGACCATCTTGGGTACGCCAATGATGAATTACATGCTGCAAAATGGATCAAGGCACGCATATTTCAAGCAGACAGGGGTGTCAGATGCCGTTACCATTGGTCGGGAGATTCGTTATAACCGTGCGACTATTGGGTTTGTCATGGTGGATCTGAATTATGAGTTTATCCAGAAAACATACGACGTGAGGCCAACTACAGATAGCATGATCTATGTACTGGACAAGGGAAATCAATTCGTCTATGAAACCCGAGCTACCTCATCTCTTACTCCTTCTGACCAGGAAATTAAGAAGATCAATCAGCAATTTACAACGAATGGTGAAGCGGTCAGGCGGTACATTGATGGAAAAGAATATATCGTGGTTTGCCGTCAATCCGACTATACTGGGTGGAGTACTATTTCTTTGGTTCCGATGGATTCTCTTCTGACCGAATCGGTGAAGCTGCGCAACCTGCTGGCAGAGGTGTCCATTATTGTGTTTGTCGTTGTTCTGATCGTTTCACTGCAAGTCTCTTCCCGAATAACCTTGAATATCCGGAAACTAAAATCGCTGATGATGTTGGTGAAGGATGGGAATCTGACACTTCCCCAAAATGAGATTAAAAGTGAAGATGAGACAGGACAACTGTACCATGTCTTTAACGGTATGGTGGAAGAATTGAAAGGTCTGCTCGAAGGAATCCGCCTTAGTGAGAAAGAGAAGCGGGAAGCTGAACTGACTGCGCTTCAGGCACAAATCCATCCTCATTTTTTATACAATTCGCTCAATACGATCAAGTATCTGGCCAAGCTGAACGGAGTGCCAAACATTGAAGAGGTCTCGGGATCGTTAATCGAGCTCATGCGAAGTGTCCTCGGTAATTTAAATGAATTTCTTACGGTACGTGAAGAATTGGCATATGTTGAGCACTACGTCTCCATTATGAAGTATCGATATATGAAGCCGATTCGGATGATTACCGAAATGGAGGATGACGCATTACTGGAGTGCCAGGTGTTGAAGCTGATGCTGCAGCCCCTGGTCGAAAACGCAATTATTCATGGTATTGGACCGCTCAAACAGGATGGATTCGTGTTGATACGGGTGTATGAAGAAGGAAACAATCTCAATATTGATGTGATGGACAACGGAAAGGGGATCACGGAGGAGCAACGGGAGTATTTACTGAAAGGTGCGGGTACAAACGGAGAAACATCACGTTTTAGTGGAATGGGTGTACGTAATGTACACGAGCGAATCGTTCGAACGTACGGCGACTCGTATGGCGTCCATTTGTGCAGTGAACCGGGGTTGTACACCAAAGCTGAAATTCGGCTCCCCAAACTGGAGAAAAGTATGGAAAATACCAAACGAGAGGTGATATAAGCCATGTTTCAGGTGCTACTCGTCGATGATGAACCGTTAGTACACCATAATCTATGGACGTTATTGGACTGGGCTGACTATGGATTTGAATTATGCGGTCAGGCGCATAATGGGTTAATTGCTTTAACGATGATTGAGCAGTCGCCACCGCATATTGCCATTATTGATGTAGATATGCCTGAAATGAACGGTGTAGAGCTCAATCGGGCAATTAATGAACGTTTTCCATGGGTTAAGACGATTATGCTTAGCAGCTATGACGATTATGACTATGTGCGAGATTGCCTGAACAATGGCTCCATTGATTATTTGCTCAAGCATCGATTGGACGAGTCAACACTGCTCAACATCCTGAATAAAGCCGTATCGGAATTGCAGCAGGAAGATCGGTTGCGTGAGAAACAGGTCGCCGAGAGCGCCATGGCCGAGAAAGTGAGTCCCGAGGTTATGCGCGATTATTTGCTGTATTTGCTCAAAAGACAGATGAAAGCAACGTACGGGTTTGAAGACTTTTCCCAGAAAAAAAAACTGTATCCGCATGCGTCCAGATATGCAACAGCAGCTTTACAGATTGTTCCGTTCCTGCTGCTGACGGAGTCATACAGTGACGTGCAGACCAATGGTCTGGTTCAGCAGGTCGTTGATATGATGCAGCAGAGTCTGGGTGATATCCATGAGCGGACAGCGGTGTACGTCGAGGAAGGGCGATTTGTTATCGTGTTTTCTTTCAGGGAACGAAGCGAACACATCATGCAGCGTGAGGTAGACGGACAACTGCGGAAGATTCAGCATGCATTGGAACTGTTCCTGAATCTGCAAAGTGTAATCGCAGTAGGACCTGTATGCACCAGTCTGTCACAGCTGGCATCCAGCTACTGCTCAGCCGAATACGAACTCGATGGATCTTCGTCTGTGAAAACGTTCAGAAGCCATACCGCCCAAGTTGAAACCCCATGTTCGGAAAAGCATTCCGATGAAAATGATGAGCGTCAGCGTGTTTCTCTGACCATTGAGGAGCACAAGCAGCTTCTGTTATCCATAGAAAGGTTTGACAAGCAAGGTGTGCATCAATTGATTTCCTCCATTATTGCTTCGATCGACCACCTGCCTATCCATTCACACACGGTTCAGATGATTGTCAGCGAGCTCATGCAAACGGGCGATAAAGCATGGAGGACCTACTTGCCTTCTACAGATCCAGCGGTAGCTAATCTGCCTTCAAGAAGCGAGCTTGGGCGCATGAAAAATATAAGAGAACTGGAGCAAGGCCTGCAATCCTTCTTCTCTAGCCTGTTTCATTTGCTGAATCAACATCGTGTAATCGGGTCCTATTCTCGCCATGTCACGCAGACGATCCATTTCATTCTGGAGAGGTATTCCGGTTATGTCACATTGGAGCTTGCGGCAAGCGTAATCGGTCTGAATGCCTCCTACTTAAGCAGAATATTCAAGGAGGAGACGCAGCGGACTTTTTCGGAATATCTGAATCAGGTTCGGATTGATGCAGGCTGCAAGCTGCTGGACAGTGGCCGATATTCGATCAAAGAAATAAGCATGCAAGTGGGATTTACGACGCACAACTACTTTTTTAAAGTATTCAAAGAAATAACGGGCTTAACACCACAAGCGTATTTGAGCAATCCGGGAAAAAGGAAGAACGCAACGAAGCTCACGTCTTTGCACTTGTGGGACTAGGCCGATAAGAGCAGTACTCTAAACTCGTAAAATATGTGGAGTAAAGGGTCATATTATTGTAATTACCTTCCATGTTCGGTGAATTATAATGAGCACACACCAACCGTGAACGCTTACAAATTAGGTTGGTGATAAAGAATTGTGGGGGGCACAACTTTATGCGCAAACGCTGGGGAAGAAATATGATCATGATGATGATCACTTCCAGTTTGATGCTGGCTGGATGCAATTCCGGTGGAACCAATAACGAATCTTCACCAGAGGTTTCGAAGAACGACGTTCATACGACCGGGTTTCCGATTGTGGACCAACCGGTGAATCTCAAGATGTTTACCCGAATTGCACCTGTAAATGGCCCTTTCAAGGAGATGCCGGTTTTCCAGGATTACGAGAAATTAAGCCATGTGAAGGTGGAATTCATTGAAGCGCAGACAGATGGTTTCCAGGAGAAAAAAAATCTGTTGTTTGCTTCGAATGAGCTGCCTGACGCTTTGTTCCGTTCAGGTATTTCCCCGCTTGAAGCCATCCGCTATGGCTCTGCCGGCCAATTGATCCCACTGGAAGATCTTATCGATGAATATGCTCCGAATTTGAAGAAATTAATGGAACAATATCCCGAAATTCGCTCAGGCATTACTACACCAGAGGGTCACATTTATACGATTCCGGGTATTGTTACGCTAAGTGCGGCGCGTACGGATAAGAAATGGATCAATCAGATGTGGCTGGACAAGCTGAATCTGAAAGTGCCGGAGACCACCGAAGAACTTTACGACGTGTTGCTTGCCTTCCGTGATGGTGATCCGAATGGAAACGGCAAACAGGATGAACTTCCGATGACAGCTCGTGTTGGATTGGCTGTTGTTAACGCGATGAGCGGATCATTCGGATTGGATTCACAGCTCGGCTATAACATCAATATTGAAAATGACAAAGTAAGTATCTGGATGGGCAGTGACCAGAATAAAGAAATGCTGATGTACTTAAACAAGCTGTATAAGGAAAAGCTTCTGGACCAGGAAATATTTTCACACACGGAAGCGCAATATCTGGCCAAGCAGGGATCGGGAAATACAGGTTTTTTCTTTGACCAGACGAATAACAACTTCTTGTCGATCAAAGACCAATATACCGGTATCGCCCCACTGGAAGGTCCGCAAGGTGACCGATTGCAGAGTCAGGCTCTGCCAATCGCCAGAGATTTTGGAGCCTTTGCAATCACATCCGTCAATAAATATCCGGAAGTCACGATGCGTTGGATTGATTATTTCTACAGTGACGAGGGTTCTACCCTGCTCAGATTCGGAAGAGAAGGCGAGCATTACGAGATGAAGGATGGTATTCCTTACTATAAAGAGGACTTCTTAAAAGAAATCAGTAACCAGGCCAAAATTACGCCTTATGCCGGCGGAGGCGCGCCACATCTTATCAGTGAACAGGTGGCTTCTTTTATCAATCCACCTCAAGTGCAGGAGGCGCAACAAAAGCTTGATCCGTTTATGCCAAAGGTTCGCTATGCCGCTCCAATGTTTGATGAGCAAACCGCCCAGGAAGTCAATATTCTGCGAAATGATATCGACAAGTATTACGAAGAACAGAGCACAAAATTTATCGTGGGAGCGCTTGGCTTCGACAAGTGGGAGCAATTCCAGTCCACGCTCAAAAAGATGAGAGTCGAGGAGCTGGAGAAGCTGTATCAGGATGCCTATGACAAGATGAAGAAATAAGGCTGGAACATCATGGATGAGGAGCAGATGCCCATGAAAAGCGCCAAAAACGATACAACGATTACGATGCCACGAAGCCATCCGAAAAAGAGTTCAGGCCTGTTAAGGCAAATGGGCAAAAGATTGGATTTGTACGTTATGCTGCTTCTGCCGATCACTTGGTATGTGGTATTCCACTATGCCCCGTTGTATGGACTGCAAATTGCGTTCAAAAATTTCAATCCGGCTAAAGGGATTCTGGGCAGCAGTTGGGAAGGCTTTGGCCACTTCGAACGATTTTTTGATTCCTATTATTTCTGGAGACTTCTATGGAATACATTATCGATTAACTTGTTCTCCTTATTGATTGCCTTTCCGATTCCGATTCTGCTGGCACTAATTATTAATGAAATTCGCAATAAAACCTTCAGCAAGTGGCTGCAAAATATTACGTATATTCCCCACTTTATTTCAGTGGTCGTTATCGTTGGCATACTGAATGTCTTTCTCTCGCCCCATACGGGTCCAGTCAATCTGCTGATTGAGGCATTCGGAGGTACACCGATCCGTTTTCTTGAGGAAGCAGGCTGGTTCAAAACCATTTTTATCAGTTCGAATATATGGCAGAACATGGGCTGGCAATCCATCATCTATATTGCAGCCTTGAGCGGAGTGAACCCGCATCTGTATGAAGCTGCCAAGATGGATGGAGCATCAAGGCTGCGGCGCATTTGGCATATTTCGCTACCCGGCATAGCTCCTGTCGTCATCATTTTACTCATTTTGGATATCGGTCATTTCATGAATGTAGGGTTTGAGAAAATTTTGCTGATGCAAAACAATCTCAATCTGGAATCGAGCGACGTCATTTCAACGTTTGTCTATACGACAGGTATCCTCAAGGGAGAATACAGCTATACAGCTGCTATCGGGCTCTTTAATTCAATCATTAATCTGCTGTTACTTTTACTGGTCAATCGGATTGCGCGCAAGACGTCTGAGACGAGCTTATGGTAAAGGAGGGCAAGATCCCATGTCCAAGCAGGCGACATTACAAGCCAGTTCCAATGAACGGATTTTCGATGTAATCATATACATCATAGCCTCGATCATTATCATCGCTGTGCTGTACCCGCTGATTTTTATCGTGAGTGCTTCGTTCAGTGATCCCACAAAAGTATTGAACGGAGAAGTCTGGTTACTGCCCAAAGGACTGACGTTGGACGCCTACACGAACATTTTGCACAACGAGAAGATTTGGCTAGGGTACCGTAATACGATATTTTATACGGTCGTGGGCACTGTGATTAACATTATCATGACCGTGTTGGCCGCATACCCCCTTTCCAGACCTGACCTTCCTGGGCGTAATGTACTCATGGTGTTTATCACGCTAACGATGTTTTTCAGTGGCGGATTGATTCCAACGTATCTATTAATCAAAAATTTGGGCATGGTGGATACGATGTGGGCTCTGATCATTCCCGGCGCGATCGCCACGTACAATCTGATCGTGATGAGAACGTATTTCCAGTCGAGTATTCCCTGGGAGCTGCAGGAAGCTGCCCACATGGATGGGTGCTCCAATTGGCGGCTGCTTCTGAGCATAATCCTGCCCCTGTCCAAGCCGATTTTGGCCGTGATGGTGCTGTTCTATGCCGTAGGACACTGGAATTCATTTTTTAACGCGCTCATCTATATTCGTAACGAAAATCTACATCCGCTTCAGCTGGTACTACGCGAAATTCTGCTGATCAGCCAATCCGATGCCGTGGACGGCAGCCTTGGATTGGAGGACAAAATCCTGCTCGCGGAGAGCATCAAATATGCGGTGATTATCGTCTCCAGTTTGCCTGTACTGTTGATGTATCCTTTTGTGCAGCGCCATTTTGTTAAAGGGGTCATGATTGGATCGATTAAAGGTTAAATCCATATCAACCACAATGATGGAGGAGATATGTTGAAATCAAACGCCAGAATTAGTATAGATTGTAGTCGCGTAAGTGAGCATACGGTCAACCCTTATTTGTTTGGCCATTTTGTGGAAGACATCCGGGACCATATGGAGGCGATGCTTTCATTTCCATTGAAGGATATGGACTTTGAAAGCGATGCTGAATCCAGTACTTCTGTATCAGGGAGCTGGCATGCCCACACCAACGGGAGAAATACTCAATTTGCGATGGAAGCCCCGGCTATAAGACATTCGGGTCGCGCTCAGCGTATTCGTATCTTTAGTGATGATGAAGCGTATGCCGGGATTGCACAAAACTGCGCATTGAAAGGGCCTATGGATTACACCGTCCGTATAGTTGCGCGAGCCTCCATTGAACTCCAGTATTTGATGGTGGAAGCGTTCGATAGACGTACGGAAGAAGTGCTTGGTCAGTTGAAAGTCGAATTGGACAGCCATAACTGGCGGGATTATGAAGGTCGGCTGACGATCCTACGTGCTTGTCCTGATGCAGAAATTCGGGTGTATATTCCGGCAGAGCATCCAAGATGGATCGATCACGTTTCCACGGGAATGCTTTGGCTGGATCATGTGTCTTTATTGCCTGTCGATCATATTGCTCTAGTGAAACGTGAAGTTGTAGAGATGACCAGAGCGTTAAACGCAGGCATGATGAGACTTGCAGGTAACTACATTAGCGCCTATCACTGGGAGCATGGTATCGGCCCGGTGCTGGAGAGACCTGTTATGTACAACGAGGCATGGGGAGGATGGACGAGCAAATATTTCGGAACGGATGAATTTATCCGCTTTTGCCACGAACTGCAGGTGGAACCTCTGATTTGCGTGAACGATGGATCGGGTACACCTGAAGAGGCCGCCCAATGGATCGAATATTGTAATGGAAGTGTGGATACCCCAATGGGGGCTTTACGAGCAAAGAATGGATCGCCGGAACCATATCATGTCAAGTACTGGGAGATTGGCAACGAGGTTTGGGGACAATGGCAAGTGGGTGCTTGCTCTGCGGAGCAATTTGCGGAGCGGACTGTACAGTTTGCTAAAACGATGAAGGAAGCAGATCCCTCTATTATATTGCTGGCCTGTGGACATTACGAGCAGGATTGGAATAAAAAAGTGCTTGCTCTGGCAGGGGAGCAGATCGATTATCTAACGTTGCATTTGTATCATGGCTACGGTCCCTTTGGCATGAATCGGGATACACCGGTGGAGGAACGATATAAAGCAATGGCTAGTTATCCAGAGTGGACCCGGCACTACATACGCCAGACAACGGAGGTCATCCATTCCGACATTAAACATCAGCACGTGAAGCTGGCCATCACCGAATATAACACGATGTATTATCCTAACACAGTGCGAAAAGGACTACCAGACGAACACACCCTTGGAGCAGCCGTGGCGAATGCGGCCAATCTGAATGAGATGATTCGTTGCAGCGATAGCGTGCACATCGGCAGTTTCTCCGATCTGGTTAATGGTTGGCTCGGGGGATGCATCCGTGTCGGTGATTTCTATGCCGATCAATATCGGGGCAAACAGGCTGGGTGGAGTGGACATCCGCTCACGATCTATGGAACTCCTACCTATGAAGTATTAAAGCTTTACGCGAATCGGGATATTCGTCATATTCTACCCGTAGAAGTCGAATGTGGAACATTCTCTGTAGCTTCAAACAAAAAAACGCCTGTAGATCTGGACGGGCTCCCCGATCTGGACGTTGTAGCCGGAACGAATGATGATCACAGCAGGGTCACCTTGTTTATTGTGAACCGAAGCTTGGAGGAAGTACCGGTTGAGCTGGATTTACAAGCTTTCCATGCGAGCGAAGAGGGGACCTTATATGAGATTACCAGCGATTCGCACAATAACATCAACTCCGTGTTTCAACCCAATCATATCAAGTGCACAGAACGGAGTGTTTTGACCGAGGATTGGCAGCGTGGTTGCGCATTACGTCCTTCATCCATCTATGTACTGGAGTTTGGAAAGGCAGACCAATAGAATCGACGTCCCGGATTGTAGACAAATAGGGTTTCAGAACTTGTAAATAAGTTCTGAAACCCTATTATCTGTTCTAGGTAGTGCCTCGAACATCCATAAATTGGATGATCGTCTAATCAATGTAGCCATTTAAATAGTTAATTGCGTTCGCTTATACAAAACGGGTATTGCCGCTGCTATAAGGATCATACCCATAATCGCGGGTGCGGCATGACCAAGTGATACATAGATTTGACCTCCAATGATAGGACCAATCATTCTTGCTAAAGCCTGAATAGATTGACTACCACCTTGAATCCTTCCTTGCTCACTAGAATCGACAGACTTGGAGAGCATGCCATTAAAGGAAGGCCCGAAGATGGAATCACCAAAACCGAATATAAACATGCCAGCGATAAAGAGAGGATAAAATGAGAACAAAGTAGATAGCGCGATGAGAGTGTAGCCTATAATCTCTGAAATCATTCCAAGAATAGCTATCTGTTTATCACTAAGTCTTTTCAAAAGCTTGGGCATGATGAAAGTTTGTGAGATGATGTCTTGGACACCCATAATCGAGAACATTAGTCCAATTATTGCAGGCTTCCAATTGAAAGTATCCATTGAAAATTGGGAGAAAACGGCCTGTAGAGATCCGTTGGGTATCCAAAGTAAGAACGCTGAGATCAGTAGTCTGTTTAAGTTTTTCATGGAAAGCAGGTTTGCAAGCTGTATGAATGGATTAAGTCTTGTAAAAGTAATTTCTGTGAGTCTATGTTTCTTGTCTAGGCTCTCAGGCATAAAAAAGAATCCATATATAACATTCACTAAAGTAATGATTGCTCCAAAATACATGGGTGCAGAATAATCAATCTTGGCGAGTAATCCGCCTACAGTCGGGCCAATGACGGTGCTTACACCTACAACCGCACTCACCCATCCAAAGTATTTGGTTCTCTGTTCCGGTGGGATGATGTCCGCAAAATATGCGAAAATTGTGCCTATGCTTCCGCCTGTTATACCCTCGATTATACGCCCCGCAAAGAGTACCCATAGGGCTCCACCTATGCCAAAAACCAAGTACCCGATTGCGGAACCTAAAAGGCATACCAAGAGTAATGGACGACGACCATATTTGTCGCTCAGAGCTCCAAGTACGGGGGCCGCAAAAAATACGCAGAAGGCATAAACAGATGTCAGCAGCGTAACAATGATAGCTTGTTCTCCCGGATTGCTTGTATAAGGCTGTACTAAGAATGGGACGACAGGTGCTATGATGCTGAATCCTATTCCGCAAAGAAACACAGAGATCAGACCGAATAATAAAGCGTGCTTGTCTATGGTTTGTTCTGTGTTCTGTGTATGTTGTGATCGTGATCGAAATTTAAACATTAATTTCTCCCCTCAAACTTCGTTATTTTATTTCCTTGGAAACATTCATATCGTACAGCTGCTTTGTTTCCTTGTCAACAAAATAATGACAATAAAAAAACAGCCTGTTCTCAAATAGAGCCCGGCTGCCTTTTATTTTGATTATTCAGATTTATTCCGACTTCAGATCTGTACCCAGCTTCTTTATTTCTGCATCCAGATGCCGATTATACTTGTCCACGAAGTTAAGCATACTCTCGAATTGATCATCGGTTACCTGCTCAAATACGGCTTTATCTCGCTCGTGAAACTCGTTATGCAGGTCCTCATGGATGTGATAAATGACTTTCCCTTGCTCTGTAAGCCTAAAATAGATTTCTTTCTTGTTATCCGACTTCTGGTAGCTTTCAATCAGGTCTTTTTCTATGAGCTTCTTTGTTAATTTACTAATCGCACCGCGAGTCATATAAAAGGACTCTGCAAGTTTTGTCACATTGGAATCTGCATTCTTTTCAATGTATTCGATGCAATGTACCTCAGAAGGCTTATAGCCCTTAAGATTTTCTTCCATCTTATCTTTATTAAGCCAAACCAGCTTGTTATATAAGTCCCTGAAACCCACTAAGACCTGTTCCTCTTTGTTCATGGCCTATCCTCCCACCCATTGGTGCACTACAATATTATATAAAATTTTGGTTTCCAGTTCAAAAGTATTAAAAACAATTATTTAGGAAGGGATACGTGCGTGATAAAAGAGAGTCAAAAACCTTTCTGGCTAATGTATAACTCAAGGTTCTAATCTGAATAAACTTTTTTCTTAATGACATACTACTTCAGAAGAGGTGGTAAAATTTGCAGCGAATCCATGAACAAGATCTTCACGATATAGAAAAGCAACTCTCTGATCATTTCAAAAAGAGCTCGGATTTCTTAAGCAAAAATGTGGTTATCGCCGATCAGGAATTCAGAGCGTATTACATGGAGACCCTTGTCGATTTTCCGACAACATTGTCTGCAATTAATCATGCGGCGAGTGGCAATGAGAACGGATCATTTCAAAATATGTTCAGTCCATTTGAAGAAGAGGCCTCCATGTCAATGGATGAGATATCCGGCCATATTTTGCATGGAAAGCTTGTTCTGTTCAGCACAGAAGGGATGGCAGCTGTCATGGAACCGGAGCATACTGACATTTCGCGATCTGTCAGTGCACCGGAGAGTGAGAATCCCCTTCAATCTGCGTACGATGCTTTTACAGAAGATATTAATAAAAACATCGGTTTGCTGCGGAAAAAGATGATTTCCGATGATTTGGTTATTGAAAGACGAGAGACAGGGACCCAGTCTACCAAGAAAATTGCCATGGTTTATCTGGAGGGAGTAGCCCAAGCCAAGGTCATCGCATCTATTCGGGATAAGCTGGAACAAAACAAGGACAAGGAACTCACCACGGTAAGAGACCTGCTTAGTATACTTGGGCATCCGAAAATTTCAATAACACCAACGTATATCTCTTCGGAGTTGCCGGGAGAGATGGTACAGAATTTGATGAACGGAAAAGTGGTTATATTGATTGACCAATATTCGTTTGCCTTTGCTTTTCCAGCCATCATAACAGATCTATGGTCAACAACGCTGGATGTTAACTACCCGTATTTGTTTCAAGTATTTCTACGAACCGTACGGGCAATTGGTGCACTATTGGCCATTACGCTTCCAGGTCTGTATATTGTGCTGAATTCGGTGAACCCGGAACTGTTGCGAATCCAGTTAGCCATCACGGTAGCGAAGAGCAGGGAAGGGGTACCCTATCCTTCATTAATTGAAATGCTGCTGGTTATGCTGCTTTTGGAGATGATTATCGAAGCCACCATTCGACTTCCCAAGAACATCGGACCCACCATAACCATGATTGGCGGTATTTTGTTGGGACAAGCCATTGTTCAGGCCAAACTTGTCAGCAATCTATTAATTATTATTCTCGTTGCCTCAGCAATTGCCAACTTTGTATTGGCAGGTTACATGAACACGACGGGGATACGAATGTACAAATACGTTGTCATGCTGATCAGTTCCTTTTTCGGAATATGGGGTCTTGAGGCGGCGATGATTTGGATTATACTGTATTTTGCCTCGGTGAACACGTGCTCCGTTCCCTACTTAAGTTTAAGTGTGAAAGGAAAGGCTTCAGATGAATAAAGCTCAAATTCTGACCCTGTTTATTCTGCTTCATCTTGCTTCGATCTTTGCCATCTTCCCTGAACGCATCATATCTGCGACTTCAAAAGGACACTGGGAAGCCATTACGGTCCTCTTTTTGGCAGAGTTACTGGTTCTATGGTTGTACTTAAAAGCGTTGTCGCAGTTTCCAGGAAAAACAGTGGTGGACATCTGTAATGATTCACTGGGCAAATGGGTAACGA
The DNA here is from genome assembly GCF_042796655.1 of Paenibacillus sp. NPDC057886. Taxonomy (NCBI): domain Bacteria; kingdom Bacillati; phylum Bacillota; class Bacilli; order Caryophanales; family Paenibacillaceae; genus Paenibacillus; species Paenibacillus sp. NPDC057886. The sequence continues at coordinate 1,229,893 of NZ_JBHVMZ010000001.1, forward strand.
GACTGATCGTTCTGCCGATGATAATCTTCCTATATATCGAGTTGTTTTTGCTTATGTATTTCCAGGCGGGTGAAATTAAAGCTGTACTTCTACAGAGAACACCGCCAGCAGCGACAGGGGCTCTATTCATCGTGCTCTGTTTCTATGCTGTTTGGAAGGGACTTAATGTAATCATCCAGGCGAGCATCGGACTGTGTATCCTTTTGATGCCATTCATTTTTTTCTCCATGCTGATCAGCATCCAGAACTTCAGAATCAGCTACATTTTTCCGATTTGGGACAGTGGAATGTCGTTTTTCTCCAATTCGGATTTCTATGTATGTACGGTCATTTCAGCTGGGTTTTTATTCCTTGGCATGATTCCCTCCAAGCAACGCATTAGCTTTGGTAAAGCTGCTGCTGCCATCAGTGTCATTTTTTTATTCGCTTTGGGGTCTGTGTATGTTCCGCTTCTTGTATTTGGACAGGAAACGGTAACCCATCTGCAATATCCCATGCTTATGGCATCGGATACCATTGATCTGGAGTGGGTTGTATTTGACTGGCTTCCAAGCTTCTACGTGGTAGCCTCCAGTGCGTTGGGTGTTTTGAAGGTTTCCGTTTTACTCTGGATTCTGGTGTCCCTGCTGCATCAGCTGTTTATGCCGAAAATCAACCGGTTATGGGTTCTTTCCGCGGTGTGCTTCTCCTTGTACATGATTAGTCTCATGATACCGAATGTCAACGCTTTGAATTCATACCTGTACCTGAATTCTTTCTTTTGCCTTTATAGCGTTATCGGTTTTCCGATCATTGTATTCCTCGCCGCACAATGGCAGCGAAAGAAGGTGAGTACATGAACAAGCGCACCATCAAAACTCTGATTGTAGCCCTAGCTATGATGATGTTACTTCCGGGATGTTGGGATACAAAGGATATTAACAAACAATATCTGCCTGTTGTCATGGGCGTGGGAAAGGGGGACACGGAAAAATACAGGATCATTCTCCAAATACCCGATGCATCAGGCAAAACCCAAATTCTTGACAAAGAGGCGAAATCCATCAGTAAAGCGATTGATTTGATACGTACGGATTCCGAAAAAAGCATCGAATTGGTACATCTGAGGTTGTTATTAATCGACAGACAGGTCGCAGAGCAGGGGATAGATAACATCATCAATTTTGCTGTGAGAGCGAATGATATATCGATCAAGGGTCTGGTAGGGGTTATTGACGGTGATTTTGAGAAGACGATGTATCATCAAATCTCACCAACACCTGAAATTTCTTCTTACGACTTTTTTAACCAGGATGCCGGGTGGACGCCCAATCAATCCATCGTCCGAATATGGGAAGCCTATCAAAACCAAAATTCATATACGGAAGACATGGCTATACCAATGCTCAAAAACGGCGAGCGAACCTTGTTTACCTTTAGAGGCACGGCCGTCATGCGGGAGGATCGCATGGTAGGAACACTGAATAAGGAAGAGACGCTTTTGTTTAATTTGTTCAAAGGGAAATATTCAGGGGGAACCATTGAAGTGGCACAGAACACAAGTGTTCTTATTCAGGACGCGAAAATCAAACATCGGACCCAGTGGTCGGAGGAAGGTCCATCAATTCAGACGAATGTTGTCCTCGATGTGGTCATTACGGAAAGCCCTGAAGGAAAAGGGAATGGAGTAATTGAAAAAGAGATGCAGGAACAGCTGAGCCAACAGTTCAATAGAACTGTGAGAAAGATTCAATCCTTAAAATCAGATGTACTAGGCATAGGGATGATACTCCGTCCCCAACTTTCGGAGGAAAAGTTAAAGGAATGGAAAACCAAGTGGTTTTTGAAGCTGAAGCAAAAGATTAACGTTCGTGTCAACGTTCTGAACGAAATTTATTTCAAAGAAAATGCCAACGATAATGACAGTCAGGGGCAATTGTTAAAAAAATAGCTTGGCATTGTTTACTCCTTAAGTGAGGAAAATGCTATACCGTTATGAAGTCGCCTGATTGGCGGCTTCTTTATGTTTTTATCAGTTATATAACCTTCGGGTTAATCGTTTTAGAGTGCAATGGAATTAAGCATTCTTAGATTGGGAAACTCATCGTAAAATAACATATCGCAGCTCTTACGATTATAAGGTTTTGTTAGGGGAATAATTGTTAATTGGATAGAATCACTCACCATATATAGCTGTAAAGGAGCGGGATCATGTCCTTCTTTAGAACACTATCCGTACGCGCAAGGGAAGACGAGTTGATGGACGATTTCTCCATGGGGGGAGAAGAATTGAGCGAAGCGCTCAAACATTTGAGACGCCTGAACAAAATATTCGCTGCTCCCGGTCCAACCCGTGCAGGCGTGGAAAAATTATGGAGAGCGATGGGGAGTCCAACTACGCTGACCCTTCTTGATGTAGGGGCGGGATCAGGTGATGTAAACCAGAATCTATTGCGCTGGGCGGACCAGAAGGGAGTTAAGCTTGAGATTACTCTGGTTGACCTGACAGAGGAGGCATGTGAGGAAGCGAGGAACCTTTTTCGAAATGACCCCAGAATTAAGGTTCGACGTGCCGATGTCAGGGAATTGCCGGATGCCTCAGCAGACATCGTGACCGGCTCGCAATTTGTCCATCATTTTGAAGGAAATCAACTCATTGAGATGGTCTCGCATATGCTGCGTGCCTCCAAATATGGCGTTGTCATTAATGATATCCATCGGCATCCCATATCTTATGCGGCTGTCTGGGTAACCACTCGAATGATCTCACGCAATCGGTATATTCGTCATGATGGACCGCTGTCTGTTGCAAAAGGCTTCACGGGAAGGGATTGGCGGGACTTGAAACAGCAGTTGAACCATGACACGCTGACCTATGAATGGAAGCCTTTGTTCCGCTATTCCGTCGTGATACCCCATCATGGGACGTTATCATAGCATCATTACATCAATAGACAATTATCATATAGAACAAAGAAAGGCGGGTGTTCTTACGTGTCTAAACCATTGGATGCCATAGTCATCGGAGCGGGAATTGCCGGCAGTACCTGCGCGTTGCAGCTTGCCAGGCAAGGGCATCGGACACTGCTGCTGGATCGGCAGGAGTTTCCACGTCACAAAACATGCGGTGAGTTTATGTCGCCTGAGACAACGGAAATGTTGGATTATCTGGGTATCCGTCTATGTGAACAAGAGATAAAACCAAGTACTATGGATTATGCCAAAATCATTATGCCTCAGGGCGGGGAAATTCAGGCACCATTGCCGGGATTGGCTTATGGTATTAGCCGATATGAGCTGGATCGGATTTTACACGAGCAGGCCACAGCCGCAGGCGTTGAAATCGTTACGAAGGCAACGATAACCAACATTCAGAAGTTAGATGATTGTAGCTATGAAGTCGAAGCCAAACAAGGAAATGACCGAATTCAGTATAGAGCAAAAACCGTTATTGGAGCCCATGGCTCGAAGAAGTCGCGCGGGATGACTTCGCCAGCCGAGCTGCGGGATAAAACAGCATATGTCGGTGTCAAATCACACTATCGGGGGATCACCATCCCGTCACGGGTAGAGTTGTATTTTTGCAAGGGAGGGTATGTCGGCATTTCGCCGATTGAAGATGGTATCACAAATGTAGCTGCATTGCTGACCCTTGAAACGGTGCGGGGAAGCGGCAAGTCTGTGAAGGATATTCTGCAGTCTGCAACTCTGACCAACGAAAGATTGGCAGCGAGGCTTACCGAGGGAAGCCCAATTCCAGGAACACAGGTTTCGATTGCACCACTCCATCTATCCAACGTTCCTGAACCGTGGTCCCAATATCCTCATATTGGTGATGCGATGCTGATGATCCCTCCCCTGTGTGGTGACGGGATGTCCATTGCACTTCGCTCCTCACTGCTATGTGCTGAATGGACTGACAGATATCTTCAAGGGGAAATCAGCTTCAATCAGTGGCAGCACAAGTATTCAAAGGAAGCCCATCTCGAATTCTCCCGACTGCTCCGGCGTGCACGACGGATTCAGAAGCTGGCTTTTGCCAAAACGAACAAATTCTATCCTGGTTTGGCCCGGATGGTCCCTGGTCTGGCGACTTATTTGGTGAAGGCAACACGGTTATCGGAAATCAATCTTGTCCATCGATCATAAATGGCAGCAAAATAAAATCCATAAGAACATGGGGCGGCTTATGTCAGCCTCTTTTTGTTGTTTCTCTGCCAATTTTGACGAGACCGTTTAGAAATTTGCCAAATACTCGTATAATAGAATCTAATTGTAGTTATAGAGACAAGAGTCAGACTTGAATTCGGGAGGCATTATTCTAAGATGAACTATTCATTTTCCAACCGGATTGCTGCATTGCAGCCGTCCATTATTCGTGAGATCCTGAAGGCTTCTTCGGGTCAAAATGTAATTCCGTTCTCCGCGGGGAATCCTGCTCCGGAGACTTTCCCTATTGAGGCGATTCGTACATTCACCCAATCGATTCTGGAACAGGACCCGGTAACAGCACTTCAATACGGAATTACCGAAGGGTATGCCCCGCTGCGGGATACATTAACTACACATCTGAAGACAGGCTTTGACACGGGCAAAGCATCCGATGAACTGTTCATCGTATCTGGAGCACAGCAAGGAATTGAACTTGCTTGTAAAGTATTCTGTAATGAAGGGGATACGATTATCTGTGAGAGCCCGAGCTTTATCGGTTCATTGAACTCTTTCCGGGCTTCAGGCGCAAACCTGGTCGGCGTTCCGATGGAGACGGACGGTATGGATATCGGGAAGCTGGAGCGTGCCCTGCAAACCGAGCAAAATGTAAAGATGATCTATGTGATTCCGAGTTTCCAAAACCCTACTGGTTTTACCACCAGCCTGGAGAAGCGCAAGGCAATTTATGATCTTGCCAAGAAGTATGGAGTCATGATCCTGGAAGATAACCCATATGGAGAACTTCGGTTTAGCGGAGAAGATGTAGCGACGATTAAGTCGATGGATGATGAAGGTCTGGTTATTTACGTAGGCTCCTTCTCCAAGATTCTGTCCGCTGGCCTGCGTGTTGGTTATGTTCTGGCTCCTTCCGAGGTTGTTCAGAAGATGGTTGTTGCCAAGCAGGGAGAGGATGTACATACAGCCATGCTGCCGCAGATACTGGCACACAAGTTCATGACTGAGTATAACTATGCAGAGCATATCAGCAGTATCCGTGCAATTTATCGCAGGAAGTCTGCCTTGATGATTGACAAGCTGCAGGAGCATATGGGTGAGTCCATTACCTTAACCCAACCGGATGGAGGGCTGTTCCTCTGGTGTGATCTGCCAGCTCATATCCCGATGCTGGATTATGCTAAAATAGCCGCTGCGGAAGGCGTAGCTGTTGTTCCAGGAACTGCTTTTCTCGTCGATGAGAACGAACCCTGCAATGCTATCAGACTTAATTTCTCAACACCTTCCGATGAGCAAATTGTAAAGGGCATCGAAATTTTGGGACAGGTTCTGCACAAATTCTGATTGGAGGCACATTTCATGAATCAACGTTTTCGGATCACTCGATCCATGCAAGAAAATAACATGGAGCAATCCATTTCCCTGGAAGAATGCAAACAGTATTTTGCATCCAAACCGGACTTTACGTACTCACCTGTTCTTACCGTTCAGGGGCCAGAGAGCGTCATGTCTATCGATGGGGATTTCTTCATGTGGACGTATGAGGCCCAGCAGATTCCATTTCGACTGTATATGGGAGATCTGTATGTTGCCATTGTCAATGAAGCTGTCGTTCCGCAAATGATTGAGGTTGCAACGGATTTGCGAGCCGATGTGGTTGAAGGGTAAGCAGAGGCTTGAAATGAAGTGCATCCGTCCAATTGTAATCATGTAAGTGTCGGGAAAGTCGCCAATCTGGCGGCTTTTTTGCTGTGAGCCTGTTCGTCAGTTTGCTTATTGAAATATTCAATCGATGGGGAATTGACGCTAAGGACCAGTTCGTGATAATTTATATAAATCACAAATTCCAATAAATCCAATGAGGGAAAGGGGTTTTGCGCAATGTCGTCGATCGTGCTTGCAGCTGCCGAAGATATACGAAGCGAGGATTCGGAACTTTTAATCAAGGAGCTAAGCGAAGAACTGGGATTGTTATATGGCGGCGATGGGACGGCGGGATTTCAGCCATCCGACGTGGAGACACCGCGAGCAGCCTTTATAGTCGCGCGTTTGGATGGATATCCGGTAGGCTGCGGAGCCATCAGACCCCTTGATGATACATCCGTGGAGGTCAAGCGCATGTACACACGTTCGGATTTCCGTCGCAAGGGTGTGGCCCAGGCCATTCTGGCCGAAGCGGAGCGTCTTGCGCTCGAATTCGGCTACACCAATCTGAAGCTGCAGACTGGCCCCAAGCAGCCTGAGGCAGCGGCCCTTTATGAAAGAGTGGGGTACTATCGGATACCGATTTTTCACGGGGACTGGGATCAGGTACTTGCTTATCAAAAAGATCTGGTACTTAGTGCACCTCACAGAAGTGAACACCCCTCATTGAACGCATAGATATCATCTATAACAAACGAACCGAAATCTCTTGTCAGCATCCAGAGATCTCGGTTCGTTTTTTTGGTGTGTGAATATTGAATAGGTTCAAGAATATCGGAATTCCTTTACTCTTTTATAACAGAGGCATTTACAGCGTCTTCCATCTGATTACTATAGGTGCGGAATAATCCAAGTCGCCAGAAGGCAGCTCCCTTGAGATCATAACGCTTGGCAAGACCCAGTTTATCATCTATGGAAGATGAGGTTTCACTATTTAAGCTTATCCCGAGCAAAAGCTTTTGCTTGGAGACGCCAGCATCTAGCGCAAGCTGGATGGCTTGATCCACAAGACTGTTCGGCTCAGGGACCTGCGATTTGGTACCGACAGGATTATATTGGTAAGCCATAATGATGATGTCGTCTGCCAACGAAGCGAGCGTTTTGTAATCATAGCCTTTATACGCACTATTTAATGGAGGGACGGCCAAGGATAGAGCGATATCTTTAGGCAAGGAATCCTTCAATTGCTTGACGTAATTGTTCAGCAGCTTCTGTTGCTCTACCGCGTCCAGCTTAAAACCCAGTCCTTCAAAATCAAGAACAACGCCTCCAAAACCATTCTCAGCTATGGCAGCAGTTATTCCCTCAATGGACTTCTGGCGCATGCTGCTATCACTCAGCACCTTGGTCAGTTCTCCATTTCCATCCAAAGCATACACCATAAGATACGGTTTAATGCTCTGATTTGCTGTATCAGCAACGATGGATTGAGGTGTAACGTCCCCGGCAGCAGCAGGGAGGCGGTACTCATCACCCTGAAGCGTAAATTGTCCTTCACGATCGATGCGACTCCAGCCAAAAGTTACGGAGTTCATGGTAGACACCAAATCGATTTCCTTATAGGATTGCAGCGCATAGAAGGCTCTCAGATGCATTTCACGTTGAGGTGAAACAAGAGAAACGGTGCGAGTTGACTGATTCCAGCCTACACCAACACCGAACTGACTACTGAACGAGTTGAGTGGAATAAGCACACGACCTTCCCGCTGAACCGGTGGCGCTGCGAGCTTCACTTTTTCTCCATTGACGGTTGCTGTAGTGCTTCCCACTTTAAGCAGGACTTCCGTCGCCTGACCTTTCACATTCCCAACTGCTTTCACGGTTTGCGCCTTGCTGTTCCAAGTAATATTAATTCCCAGGGCTTCGCCAACTGTCCGGAACGGGACATAGGTTACGCCTTTATCAATCCGAGGGGCTGCATCGAATTTCAGGGGAACATCATCCAACCTGACCGAAATGGCGGGTGCGGCATAGGCATCATTAAGGTTTGGGGTGGTTCCGAGCAAGGATATGGCAAGAATAGTGGTAGCAGCAGTCTTTCCTATTCGTGTATGTAACATGTTTTGCATTCCTCCAACTCATCAAATATAGTAGAATTGCAGCTCATCTGAACGGTAATCTAGCATAAAATAGTATAGCAAAATTTTCATAGAGTTCCAATTACAAGATATGGTGGACTTATGAAGAGTTATAATCAAACTAGCGATATTAATTTTAGTCAGGAGGAGGAGAATGCTATTGGACTTTTATGAAAAATTACAGCGTTACGCAGCACTCGTGGTCAACGTTGGTGTTCATATTCAGAGGGGACAAACACTTGTCATAACCGCGCCAATATCGGCTGCTGCGTTTGTCCGATTAGTTGTGAAACATGCTTATGAGGCGGGTGCTCACGATGTCTATATCGAGTGGAGCGACGATGAGATAATGCGTTTAAAGTATGAACTTGCACCGGATTCGGTGTTCCACGAATATCCGGCGTTCCGGGCAGCCGGTTGGGAGGCTTGTGCCGAAAATAATGCAGCTTTCCTGACGATCACTGCACCCAATCCCGATCTTCTGCAGGGAATAGATCCACAGCGGATCATGAATTTGAATGTTTCCAAAGGCAAGGCATTAGCCAAATTTCGCAGCTACGGCATGTCCAACAAGGTTAGTTGGTCTATAGTTACGGTACCCTCAACGGCTTGGGCTGCCAAGGTGTTTCCTGATGTTGCCGAAGAGTGCTTGATCGATAAGATGTGGGAAGCTATCTTTAACGTTACGCGGATTAATTCGGAAGACCCCGTTGAGGCATGGAAGACACATCTTCAACTGTTTCGAAACAAGACAGAGCAGCTTAATCGCAAAAAGTATCGGGCACTTCGATACCGAGGACCCGGTACGGATCTGCGGATCGAATTGTCGCCTAAACATATTTGGGTTAGTGATGCGGATAACATCAACGAAAAGGGTGTTTCATTTTTGGCAAACATTCCGTCCGAAGAAGTATGGACAGTTCCGTTAAAGCAGGGGGTGAACGGCACGGTTCGCAGTACTAAGCCGTTAAGTTATGAAGGATATCTTATCGATGATTTTTCTTTGACGTTTGAAAACGGGAAAATTATTAATATTCAAGCAGCGCAAGGGCTTGAGGTGCTAAGAAAACTAATTAGCGTCGATGAGGGCGCGGCGTATCTGGGCGAGATTGCGCTGGTGCCCCATCATTCCCCGATTTCGGAATCAGGCCTTGTTTTTTACAACTCTCTATTTGACGAAAATGCATCCAACCATCTCGCGATTGGTAATGCTTATCCCTTCTGTCTTGAGGGAGGGAACGAGATGACTGAAGGGGAAAAGGCGGCGAACGGTGTGAACACAAGCCTCATTCATGTCGATTTTATGATTGGATCGGCTCATATGGACATTGATGGAGAACTTGCAAATGGAGGCTTGGAACCTGTGTTTCGTAACGGGAACTGGGCGTGAGATTTTTAATAATCGATCAATAATTGGTAATAAAACGGAGGAGGATTCAAATGTCACCCAGAAACATACTGAGATGTAACATCATGCCACCCGTTCTACCGGCAGATTTGAATGATTTTGTGGATCATGTTGTTCCGATTCTTCAATCACGGGGGCTCTTCCGCACAGAGTATAAGACCTCTATAACCATATGAACATATCTGTTTCAAACCGGTTTTTCAATCACAGGTCTTCCTACTGAAGAAAGAGAAAAGAAGTCGCCTATTGGCGGCTTTTTCGTTTGGGACAATATAAGTTCTTGTTCCCAGATAAAAGAATTCAAAAAAATCATCTTCTTCAAAACTATTTTAGACTCTCAGCTGTCTAACATGCGAAACAACATACAAAGTAAGCTTTACTAAAAATGCGGCAATAATCAAAATATACAGTCGCAACGGGGGTGGACAAACTGAGCATGGTGAGTACAGCACTAACTGAACAGCAGTTCAGTGAACGTCTGGAGGCATGTAAAGAAAAGCTTTATCGCTTCGCGTTCTCTTATGTGAAAAATGAGCAGGAAGCATTGGAAATCATATCTGAGGCCTCTTATAAAGGTTTTCTATCTTATGAAAAAGTGAAGAGTCCTGATTATTTTGAAACCTGGATGACCCGGATCGTCATTAACTGTTCTCTGGATCACATCAGACGAAAGAAGAAATACACGTATATGGAAGATAGTACAATACCGTTTGCAGTCGAAGAGAGTTCCATGGGGCTTGAAGAGCAATGGGATTTATACGAAGCTCTTGATCACCTGCATCCGGAAGACAGGGCATTTATCGTATTGAAATTTTTCAAAGATCAGCGATTTAAGGATATGGCTGAGGTACTATCCCTGCCAGAAAGCACGGTAAAGACCAGGTTCTATAAGATCTTAAACAAACTCAAAAAACATCTGACCAAGGAAGAGGTTGATTTTACATGACAGGAAAAGAACGATATGAACAGATCAATATTCCATCCGGCCTTTCCGGAGTTATTCAGCAAGCCCGTCAGCGTGCACGAAATCAAAAACGAAGAAAAATGATGATCTGGCGCAGTTCCTCCCTGGTTGCAGCTTGTGCTGCGGTGATGATAACAGCCAACGTACCAGGTGTGGCCAAGGCATTATCCGATGTACCAGTTATAGGTTCTGTCGTCAAGATTCTGCAAGTTGGTGGTGGCGGGGAGCGCACAGATGGGGTTTCGGTTACAACGACCAAAGAATCGGATACACTAAACATTAATTTTCAGATCGATGGTGAACAGATCACCTCTGCTCCATCATATACTGTGGATCACAAAGAAGGGCCGAATCGTCTGATCTTCACCTTCAACGGGGTACGTCATCTAGAGTATGACAAGCTGGAGAAGGATATTAAAGCACTTAAGAATGTAAAAGATGTCTATCAAAATATCATTTTGGATGATTCCGCGATTGGCTTTGTGGTTGAACTTAAGGATGATGTGGATTATTCCGTGTCAGAGTATCAGCAACCTGGATATATTCAGTTGAAGCTTTCTTCCGACGGGAAGTCAACACAAGCGCATGAACTGTTCTTCGTGCGAAGCGAAGACATGGAGCAGGGTGAAGCACTGGCCATGTTGGCTGAGCAGTATTCTGCCGATGGCAGCAGCGTTGTGCAGACTCAAAATGGAAAATTCACCGTCGTTATGGGTGCCTTCGAGAATCGTGCAGATGCAGAGAAACACCTGAAAGAATTTACTGACCGGGAAGACTACAGTGAACCACTGCATGTCGACAGCTGGATGAGTAATGAAAATCCACAATAATGAAAGAAGCCTGCCCTAGCGCAGGCTTCTTTTTGTAGACTTTATTATCTGAAGTCCATTTCCGTTGTCTTTTACGAGTCGCCCTATTAGCTGGTTTTTTGTTGTAACTATGAGATGTGCAAATCTGTAATCTTACATCGTTGTCAGTTTTGTGTAAGTTTGATCGATAGGAGCTGAAGTAGCTTTAATATACACTTAAATCAATTCAACGCACTACATTCACACTTTTAGGAGGCCAAACAATGAAAAGTGCATATGCGGATCTACTGAAAATAGTAAGTAAAAACAAGCCATCTATTCGGTTGAGGAGATCATTCGGATGTACCGAGATACTTGGGCTGAAATAGATTTAACGCAAATTCGCGAGAATGTCATACAGATCCGCAAATTTCTACCACGTTCGACCAAACTAATGGCAGTTGTTAAAGCAAATGCATACGGGCATGGAGATATCGAGACGGCCAAAGAAGCAGTAGAGGCAGGCGCGGACTATTTAGCGTGTGCCTTCATTGAAGAAGCCATCCGCATTAGAAATGACGGCTTAAAACAACCGATTCTTATTTTGACTCCGATACGTCCCGAACTTGTACCTCTGGCTCTGGAACATGATTTGATGCTTACCGTTACACAGGCGTCATGGTTTCTTGAGATGAGAAAATACAAGCCTGTTCATACCCCGCATAAGTTATCTGTGCATGTGAAAATGGATACTGGACTTGGGCGAATTGGTATACGCACAAAAGAAGAGTGGCTTGAAATGGTTCCGTGGCTCAGAGCACCAGATGTAGTAGTCGACGGGTTCTATACCCACTTCGCGACAGCAGGTGAGGAAGACAACCGTTATCTACAGCTTCAGATTCAACGCTTCCTGGAAATGAAAGAGTGGAGCAGTATGTCACGGATTCCAATCAATCATTATCACTGTGCGGGAAGTGTAGCAGCACTTCGATTCCCGGAATTGTGCATGGATATGGCTCGAATAGGAGCTGCAATCTATGGGTTTTATCCGGAAAAACTAGTACCTAACATCCAACTAAAGCCGGCATTCAGTATGCACAGTAGATTATTACAAACGAAAAAATTAAAAAAAGGCGAATATGTGGGCTACAACAATGCTTATCAAACAGACTCAGATCAATGGATCGGAACAGTGCCTATCGGCTATGCCGATGGATGGTCGCAGAGAATGCAAAATACGGAGGTGTTGGTGGAGGGGTATCGTGCAGAAATTATAGGGAGAATCTCCATGGATCAATTGATGGTCAAGCTTCCGATGTATTTTCCGGAAGGATCAAAGGTGACCTTCATTGGCTATTCAGGTAAGGAGAAGATTTTGATTCAGGAACTGGCCAATCATATCGGTGGTGTCTCTCAAGAAATAACGAGTTCCATCACGGACAGAGTATTGCGAATTTATAAAGAAGGTGGGGAAGTTCAACATGAAATCACGGGAAGTCGTACAAAAACATATTGAAATCAACGTAAGTAACGAAGAACTATTACAAGGGCACTTAGTGTTAATAAATGATCAAAACCCAATCAGAAGGCAAGTACAAGTCCATCAATTAGAGTCATTGGATTCCTTGCCTTCAATAAAGAAGTTAAATAAGGAGATGCTTCTGGAGAAGCAGTGTTTCAAACAATTTCATGCTCTGCTTAAAGCTTGTGGGGGGACGGACGAAATTGTCACCGTCAGCGCATATCGAACAAAAGAAGATCAAGTCCAAATCTATCAAGATTGTTTGATAGAACAGGATTTGGAATATACTTCCAAATACGTAGCCTTGCCTGACCATAGTGAACACCAAACGGGGTTGGCTATCGATGTGGGTAAATTGAAATCGAATATCGATTTTATTGCTCCTTCCTTTCCGGATACGGGCATTTACAAGTCCTTCAGACAACATGCCATACAATTCGGTTTTATCCTTCGATATAAACAAGAAAAAGAATCAATCACTCGTATTGCTTATGAGCCCTGGCATTTTAGATATGTAGGATATCCCCATTCCAAAATCATGGAAGAAAACAATCTATGTTTAGAGGAGTACATCGATTTTGTACAGCAATATCGGTACTCTGGAGAGCAGTTTACGATTAAAGAAAAGGACATGACAATCCAGATATATTATGTTTCCGCGGATAAAGGGACATCTAGCCATATCCCGATCTTGAGTTGTGATTCTTATCGTATATCAGGAACGAATCGTGAGGGATTCATTGTTACGACTTTCTCCAAAAATTAAGTTATAGCAATAAGGATTATTTAGATTCATATCACATTTTAGGAGGCTTTTACGATGCAGAAGAAGTCGATTGCGGTATTGTTTGGCGGATGTTCAGGTGAGTATAACGTATCTTTGAGCTCGGCCGCTTCAGTGATTGAAAATTTGGATACCGAAAAATACAATCTTGTGTTAATTGGAATTACACAGCAAGGTTCTTGGCTTAGATATAGTGGAACGGTGGAGGATATTTGCAATGATCGATGGCATTTACATCCGAGTTGTATCCCATCCTTTTTCTCGCCGAGCAGAGAAGTCAGAGGACTCATTGAGCTTGTGCATACGGAATATCATGTAACACCGATTGATGTTGTGTTTCCAGTGCTTCACGGCAAATACGGTGAGGATGGAACCTTGCAAGGATTATTGGAACTGTCGGGTATACCGTTTGTTGGATGTGGCATGTTATCCTCTGCGTTATGTATGGACAAGGAACTGGCTCATAAACTGGTGCAGGCAGCAGGCATAGATACGCCGCGTTCCCTTACAATACATCGGAGTGAACGGATGGAAGAAGTGTTATCAGCAATAGAAGCACTGGGTTTCCCACTCTTTGTTAAGCCGGCTAGATCAGGATCGTCATTAGGCATATCGAAGGTGAACAATATGCAAGAGTTGATTAACGGAACTGAACACGCCTTCATACACGACAGCAAAGTTGTCATTGAGCAAAATATTAACGGTTTTGAAGTGGGTTGTGCTGTATTGGGCAATTCTGATCCCATGATCGGCATGATTGATGAGATTGAGCTACAGGGGAACTTTTTTGACTTCTCGGAAAAGTACTCCTTGATCAGTTCGAAGATTCACTTGCCAGCCCGCATTGATGAGGACACTGCAATGAAGGTTAAAGAGAGCGCTCTGACTATTTATAAAACGCTTGGGTGCAGAGGGGTTGCGCGAGTAGATATGTTCCTGACCACTGACGGAAGAATTGTGTTCAATGAAGTCAACACGATTCCTGGTTTCACATCGAATTCCCGCTATCCTAACATGCTCCAAGCTAGCGGCATGACTTATGCAAATATTCTTAACCAGCTCATAGAGCTCGCCATTGATGAAGACTGAAAGCAGTTGAACTTGTGGTTGAGCGAGGATTGGATGGATTCATTATCGATGATCTCGTTCAAAGGGCCGGTTACTCCAGAAAAACGTTTGCCAATCACTTCTCCTGTAAAGAAGAAGCGATTGCCATGGCGGCTATACTTACAACAGACCATTACGATGACGAGCCATTAAATGCAATTACACAAGAAAACATACTGCCGTTGGATGCTTTATATGTATTGATAAAGAGGTCCCTAACCGCAGAGTATGTTTCTAAAATGCGTCAACTCGTATCACTGTCCAATCGGTACCCGACACTAGAACCCTATCTCCTCAGCGTGCTCTCTCGTTTACAAGCTACGGCTCAGGAGACATTGACCGATATATCCCAGGGTAGATATCCACAAGGATACTCCCATCTTCTATCGGGGGCTGTGTACGGCGCTGTTCTTGCGATATTCGACGGAAGATCAACGTGCTGCTTCCAGGGCAAGGAACCACGGATTCTCCTGGGGAGATGACGTTGGATCAATATTTGGATGACATGTTCAACTATTTGCGAACCGGATTTTAGAAACTCCCGAAAGGATGGGGAACAAGATGAGAGTTACTACTAAAATGATCGATAAACAATTAAGAGTGAAGGGCAAACTGATTGATTTATTAATGAAATCTTCTCATGAAGAAAAGTGGCTTAACTCGATGAGGAAAATCAAAAAAAGATCGGATGCGACAGCGGGGAAAGACATCGACGGTTTACAGTGCAGTGAAGAGTGGATACCACGTACAAGTGATGGTTCCAAGATACGTGTTCGAATTTATAAACCTCTACATCCCAAAGGTAATGCGCCAGGTGTTCTTTGGATACATGGAGGGGGATATGCGATGGGAAACCCGGAGCAATTCGGGGCAACCTACAAGAAATTAATTGATGCAAGTCATTGTGTTGTCGTTGCACCTGATTATCAATTATCGATTGATGCTCCCTATCCAGCAGCTTTAGATGATTGTTATGATACCCTTTTATGGATGAAAAGCCATGTGAAAGAACTTGGGATTAGAGAAGATCAACTCATGGTAGGCGGAGAAAGCGCTGGAGGAGGACTTACCGCCGCACTTACTCTTTACGCCAGAGATAAGGGAGAAGTGAACATTGCATTTCAAATGCCGCTGTATCCCATGATCGATGACAGAATGATTACTGAATCCGCTAAGGACAATAATGCTCTCATTTGGAACTCTGACTATAATCGTTGGGCTTGGAAATTGTATCTTGGCGAATTGGCAGGGAAGGAGGTACCTCCCTATGCGGCTGCTTCCAGAGCGACCGACTACAGCAATCTTCCTCCGACAGTCACTTTTGTTGGTGATTTGGAACCATTTCGAGATGAAACGATGCAGTATGTAGAAAACTTGAGAAAAGCAGGTGTAACTGTCGATTTTGAGCTGTACAAAGGCTGCTATCATGGCTTTGATATCATTCAACCCAATGCAGAAGTGAGTAAAAAGGCAGTTTCAGTTTTTATTCAATCATTTAAATACGCAGTAGATCATTATTTTGCGGAGCAGACAGCGAAAAAGATGATATTAAAAGGCGGACATTCCATAACATAGGAATGTCCGCCTTTTATAAACGAATTCTTGAAATCTTTATTCTTTATCTATTCAGCTTAAACCGTTGTTGCAACGTGCTTTTCACGGGCAATCTTGGTTGCATCAACCATGTTGCGCAAGGAAGCAACGGTTTCTTCGAGTTCACGGGTTTTGAGACCGCAATCCGGATTAATCCAGAACAGTTTAGGGTCCAATACACGCAAGGCGCGTTCGATCATGCTTGTCATTTCATCCACACTTGGAACACGTGGGCTATGGATATCGTATACGCCAAGTCCAATGCCCAGTTTATACGTGTTCAACTCAAAGCTGTGAATGAGTTCACCGTGACTGCGGGATGTCTCGATTGAAATAACATCGGCATCCATTGCTTCGATGGAATCGATCATGTCATGGAACTCGCAATAGCACATGTGTGTGTGAATTTGAGTCGTGTCTTGAACCGTGCAAGTGGAGATACGGAAAGCTTTGACCGCCCAAGCCAGATAATCGGCTTGCTCGTTTTCCTTCAACGGCAGTCCTTCGCGAACCGCAGGCTCGTCGACCTGGATCATGCCAATACCTGCATGCTCCAGTGCTTCGACTTCTTGTCTCAGTGCATATGCCAATTGATATGCGATGTGCTCGCGCGGAATGTCTTCACGTACAAATGACCAGTTCATGATGGTGATCGGCCCAGTGAGCATCCCTTTTACAGGACGTTGTGTCTGGGACTGTGCGTATTTGGTTTCTTCAACTGTCATTTCTCCGGTAAATGCAACGTCTCCAAAAATAATGGGTGGTTTTACACAACGGGAACCGTATGATTGTACCCATCCAAATTGTGTGAAGGCAAAGCCTGCAAGTTTTTCCCCAAAGAACTCTACCATGTCGGTACGCTCAAACTCACCATGTACGAGAACATCGATCTCAATCTCTTCCTGAATTTTGATCCAGATATCAATTTGATCCCGGATGAAGGCAGCATACTGCTCATTGTTCAACTCGCCCTTACGCCACAATTGACGTGCTTTACGCACTTCTGCAGATTGTGGGAAGCTGCCGATGGTCGTTGTCGGGAAAAGTGGCAATTTCCATTTGTCCTGCTGCGCGATATGACGCTCGGCAAACGGACGGGAACGTTCCGGCTGTTGAACGCTGAGTGATGCCACGGCTTCTTGAACAGCAACACGATTGCGTTCTTCGGACTGCTGGAGAGCCTGAATTGTACGATCGGAATTTTCAATTTCAGCGATGATTTCAGCATTTCTTGAAGACAATGCTTTCGTCAACAGAACGATCTCGTCCAACTTTTCATCTGCAAATGCCAGAGCATTTTTCAGTTCGGATGTGAGTTTAGTTTCACGCTCTGTCGTTACCGGAACATGAAGCAAGCTGCATGAGGATTGCACGAATAAACGTTCATGTGTTACAAGTTCAGCCAGTTCATCCAACAGCTTCAGTTTTCCTGGAAAAGAGGCTTTCCAGATCCCGCGGCCGTCAATAACCCCAGCACCCAAAACTTTATCCGCTGGGAAACCGGACGCTTGAATGGACTGAATGTTACCCGTAGCCCCGTGTACAAAATCAAGTCCGATACCTTGAACCGGTAGTGCAACAATGCTGTTATAGTTCTCTACGGATTCAAAGTAGGTTTGCAGCATAATATTCAGACCTGGTACAGCAGCTGCAAACGTCTCATAAATTTTGTTCAGCAGCTGTAGGTCAGCCTCACTTGTTTTGGTAACGAGGATTGGCTCGTCAATCTGTACCCACTGAACACCTTCATTTGCAAGCTCCTGAAGCACTTGTACATAGAGGGGAAGCAGGCGGTCCAGCCAAGCGTTCGTTTCGGATTTATCATATCCTTTGGACAGCTTCAAGAAGGTCAACGGTCCGACAAGAACCGGTTTGCCTTCAATACCGAGCTTCTCTTTAGCTTCACGGTAAGCAAGAAGGGGCTTATTTTCTGTAAGAGTAGGGGAAGCATCGTCCAATTCAGGCACGATATAGTGATAGTTCGTGTTAAACCATTTTGTCATTTCACTTGCTGCTGCATCTTTCGTTCCCCGGGCAATTCCGTAATAGACGGACAAAGGTACAGCGCCACCATCATATGCAAACCGTTTCGGAACAATGCCGAACAT
Source organism: Paenibacillus sp. NPDC057886 (assembly GCF_042796655.1). Classification (NCBI taxonomy): domain Bacteria; kingdom Bacillati; phylum Bacillota; class Bacilli; order Caryophanales; family Paenibacillaceae; genus Paenibacillus; species Paenibacillus sp. NPDC057886. The sequence continues at coordinate 1,248,095 of NZ_JBHVMZ010000001.1, forward strand.
AACGGCAGTATCCAGAATGTGATCATAGTAACTGAAATCATTGACAGGAATAAGATCGATACCTTTTTCTTGCTGCTTGCGCAGGTGATCTAGCCGAATCTCCTGCAATCGTGCTTGAAACTCTGTTTCTTCGAGCTTGCCTGACCAGAATGCCTCCAATGCTTTCTTCCATTCCCGATCCGCACCAATTCGTGGATATCCCAATACACTGCTTTTTGCCATGACGTAAAACTCCTCTACAATATGTTACCAAAAAGTTATCACATATCTGGAGTTATAATGTAATTCCATTAAGTTATATCTAGCTATAGCCTATGGCTATATCGGTGTGGCATGAAAGACATTTGGGCATGGAGAAATTGACGTTGGAAGCTGTTGCTAAACATGCGGGAGTAAGCAAGGGCGGATTGCTTCATCATTTTCCCAATAAAGAAGCCATCGTTACTACCATGATCGAGGAATTCGGGGATACGTTTTTCTCTGAACTAGAGCAAAAATCAAGCGAAAGCATCAACGAAGTCGGGAAATGGAGCCGGGCTTATATCGAAACGACCTTCCATGACTCCAAAACAACAGCAGCTTTGAGTACGGCGCTTTTGGCCGTGTTATTTTCAAAGCCCGAATTACTTGCAGCGTACAATAAAAAAAATAACGTTCTTCAAGAAGAAATTTTAAACGATGGTATTGATCCCGTGAATGCTGCTATTATCAAGTTAGCAACAGATGGGTTATGGTTTTCCGAGATTTTCGGAGTTGGAATCTTGGATCAGGATATTCGAAATCAAGTAGAAGAAAGACTAAAGAAGATGTCTTTCGAAGCAAAATGAGAATGCCCGTATCAACTTTTTTTTTCATATTTGAAGCCCAAGAACTTTTTCAATTTGAATTACAATTATAACAGAGTTGAAATCAGAAAAGAGAGGTAGTCTATAATGTGTCGAATAATGGCTTTCGCAGGTTCTAGGCATTTTCATTTGAATGAGGTTACTGAGGGTGTATTTGCTGCGATGGCAGTTCCCGGTACAGGTTCATTGGGCAATGCGGCAATCATTGATTTGGGCGATGTAACGCTAGTTGTGGACACATTCACGACGATACAGGCAGCAGAGGATTTGCAGGCAGCGGCTGAGTACCTCACGGGAAGAAAGGCTTCTTATGTAATCAACACACATTGGCATAGTGACCATACATGTGGCAATCAAGTATTTGTCCCTGCGGCTCAGATTATTTCCACATCAATTACTCGCGAAATTATGGATACCTTTGTAAGGAACAGAATAACGCAGCAGTTGGCAAAACCGGAAGCAATATATGATGCTATAGACGAACTCGATGAACAAATACAACGAGAGACAAACGAAAAGTTAAGACAGGAAATGCAATGGGATAATGCCAGTGATCGTGAATATATGAAGATGCTCCCCGATCTGGTATATACATTACCGAACTTAACGTTTGATCAGCACATGACTATTCATGGCAGTAAGCGCAGTGTTGAACTTATTACTTTTGGTGGAGGTCATACCCAGAGTGATGCCCTGGTCTTTATTCCGAAAGACAGAATTGCGATAATGGGGGATCTGGTGTTATCTAAACATCATCCGGTTCTCATGTATGCCGATCCTCAGCAATGGCTGGATATTTTGAACAAAGTCGAGCAGCTGGATATAGAAATCATCGTACCGGGGCATGGAGAAGTATGCTCATTGACTGCACTGCATGAAGTTAGAGCCTACATAACGGATCTATTGGAAATTGTGACTGATGCTGCTCAAAGAAACCAAAGCTTGGACGAGATTGCTGTACCATCAGCCTATCAGGACTGGTTCTTTACTACGTATTTCAAGTCCAATTTGCAAAGCATCTATGAATGGATCAAGAAAACGGGTAAAAGTAAAACCTGACCCGACCACTTATTGCGTGTCACGTGTGCAGCCGGTTGTAAAGAATATAGACTCAATTTAGGGGCTCCTTAACACATGTTGAGGAGCTTTTTTGGTTTATCCAACCGTTTTTTTAAGCCCGATTAGAAGGGACAGCTACACTTGATGCATAATAATGATAACTAGATCATTGTTGAACTGGAAAATGAGGAAAGGGTGATTCGATGGGTGTACCTACTTTTCTTGAAACAGGTCATATGACAGGAGGTTTTCCAATCCGGGTGATTCATACCGAGGAACAGTTTAATTTTGCTGCACACTGGCATGAAGAGGTTGAATTGGTTGTAGTCAATGGCAAAAGCGCAAGAATTGGCGTCAATAACCATGTATTTAACCTTGAACAGGGAGATGTGCTGCTTATTAAACCCGGAGACATTCACTGTTTCTTGCCAGGTACAGATCATTTAACCATTTTCCTGTTTCGACTGGAATTATTAATGGGAAGCTTCATAACCGAAAGAGAAACCCAGGACCTGGGGGAGCTTTTTAATAAAACGACGGTTATCCCGTCCAACTTTTGTCACGAGAAAAACCTTTGGAGATATATAGATGCCTTAGCAAATGAAGAGAAGGATCAACAGGCGGGATATCGCTGGTTAATGGTTGCCCGATTATATGATCTGATCGTACACATGCTGCGCACCAAGACACCGATTACAGATAAACCAACTTCAGGTTGGCCCTGTACTCCTTCCAAAAAATTCGAATTTCTCGAATCGGTCTGTGAATATTTGGAGGAGCACTATGCTGAACCGATCAAGCTGGATCAGGTTGCGGAGCACATTAAATTCAGCAAGTTTCACGTATGTAAATTGTTTAAAGAGATCAAAGGAATCACATTGATGGAATATCTGAATCATTTTCGAATCATCAAATCGGAATGGGCGTTATTGTTTCGCGAAGAATCCATTCTGGATATTGCCATTGGTCATGGATTCAACAACGTGAACTCGTACAACCGTCTTTTCAAAAAATATAATGACTGTACTCCGTCCGAATTTCGGAAGAAGCATCGTACGAACATCACAACATATGAAGGATGATTCACAATATTTGGGGAGAAAGCCTTCTTCAAAATCCATATACTCTAATAAATTGTAAGCGTTTCCTTTTTGAAGGAGGGGGCCTATGAAGAAGTTTAAGCTTAAATATATCTCCATGATTGCACTCGTAAGCGCAGTGATGATGGTGTCCGGTTGTCAGCCAAATGGAGCCAACCAGCCCAAGCAGGAAGAGATTACCGTCTGGAGTTTTACGGATGAAGCGGGTTATGCCATTGAGAAATTCGAGGAGAAATATCCGGACATTAAGGTGAACTTTGTCAATATTCCGGGCAATTTCTACATCACCAAGCTTAAGTCCGCACTACAGACAACGTCCAAGGCTCCGGATGTGTTTATGATCGAGAATGCAAATATTAGAGAGCTGATTGATGTGCCTTATCTGGAGAATTTATCGGCAGCACCGTATAACGCCAATGAATTGATTCCAGAGCAATATGCTTTTGTGCAGGCGAATGAGAAGGATAGCGAAGGAAATATTAGAGCAATCGGTTATCAGGGAACGCCTGGAGGCATTTATTATCGGAGAGATCTGGCCAAAGAATATCTGGGTACGGACGATCCGGAGAAAGTGGGGCCGCAGATTGATACCTGGGAGAAGATATTCGAGATTGGAGAGAAGGTAGAGCAGCAGAGTGGAAATAAAGTTCATGCCCTTGCCAACTGGAATGCGATATCCAATTCATATGATGGTATTCCTTGGGTTAAGGATGGGAAGTTAGTCATCGATCCTACCTATATGAAGGTGCTTGACCTTGTTCGTGAAGCACGTCAGCGGCATGTGCTTGCAGAGTTGGATGATGGTAGTGCCGGATATGCGGCTTCGATGCAAAAAGGCCAGGTGATGTTCTATCCAGGAGCAACCTGGGCATTGCAATACACCTTTAAGGCGAACGCTCCGGATACGGAAGGGTTGTGGGGTCTCGCGCCGGGGCCATCCGCTTTTAGTGCCGGAGGAACTTATATTGCGATGTACAGCAAAAGTGACAAGAAGGATCTGGCCTGGAAGTTTATTGAGTTTTATAACTTTGATCATGATTTTCTGTCTGTGCTTGCGAAGGAACAGGACTATTTCACAAGCAACATGGTTGTGAATGATCAGCTTGCTGGATCTGTATCTTCAGCGTATTTGGGAGGGCAGAAGCATTTTGAGTTTTTCTCGGAAGCGGCCAAGCAGGTTCCTGTATATGAGCGAACCAAATATGATTCAATCATTAACAATGATATCTTCAAAAATGTACTCCAGTTGTATCTCAATAACGACATTCAGACCAAAGAAGAAGCCGTAAAACGAATCAAGCGTGATGTCAAATTGAGATTTCCGGAGCTGGAAGTGAATTAGCTTAGAAGTAAGCGAATGCCTTTTAATCATCCGATGACTGGGGGTACAAATCATGTTTGCCAAGTCAATCCGCAAAGATCATTACGGATACTATTTCATTGCTCCGTTTTTCATTCTTTTCGCCATTTTTGGGCTATACCCCATTCTGTATTCTCTCTATATCAGCTTCACCAACTTTGATGGGATTACCACGCCGGACTTCGTCGGAATGGGTAACTATATTGCTGTTCTGCAAGATCCTTTGTTCTACAAGACGTTATTTAATACCCTTTTTATCTGGGGTGTCTCTGTCGTTCCACAGCTTACCGTTTCGCTTGTACTCGCCTTTATCCTCAATGATAAGCTGCTTAAGGGAAGAGACATTTTCAGAGCGGTTTATTTCTTTCCCAATATCGTTACGGCAGCATCATTGGGTCTGCTTGTGAGTCTGATCTTTGATTGGCAATCGGGCGGATTGAATCATTTTCTGGTTCAAGTTGGACTCATCGATGATCCGATTAACTGGAAAAATGATCCTTGGTTTATGAGACTGATCGTTTCATCCATCCTGTTCTTTCAATACTTTGGTTACTCCATGGTCATCTATCTGGCAGGGCTTCAGGGTATTGATCCCGCACTGCAGGAAGCCGCTCAAATGGATGGGGCGAAAAAGAAACATATTTTCATTCATATCATCGTTCCAATGCTGCGCCCAATCATTCTGTTTCAGATGATCACGTCCATTATTGGGGGTATTCAGATATTCGATCAGCCGTTTACATTAACGAATGGAACGGGTGGTCCGGATCGTGCAGCCATGACGAGTATTATGTATCTATATAATGTGGCATTCCAAAGTACACGTTTTGGTTATGGGGCGGCGATTGCATTCTGTCTGTTCATCATTATTATCCTGCTATCGGTCGTATCCTTCATGATGACGAAGCGCAAGAGCCGTGCATAGGGAGGGGGAAATGAAATGCAAACCGTCAAACCAGTCGAACAACAAAAAGTTACTCTAAAGCAATACGATACTGTGAAGGGTCTGACACTGGGCAAGGTCATTATTTATCTGTGTTTGATTAGCCTTGCCGTGATCTGTATCATTCCATTTTATCTCATGCTCATCTATTCCACACATAATAATGCAACGATTGCATCGACATTTACGTTTCTGCCCGGACCCTTCCTGTTGGATAATTATACGAACATGGCTTCCAAAATCAATATCTGGCGTGGGTTTGCCAACAGCTTTTTCATTGCCGGAACGTCTACGGTGCTATCCTTGTATATCGGTTCCCTGACGGCATATGGCTTTGCCAAGTTCAAATTCAAAGGTCGCAACTGGCTATTCCTGTTCTTGCTTGCCACCATGATGGTACCTGGACAGCTCGCACTGATCGGGATGTATCGTCTGTTCAGTACGTTAGGTTTGCTGGACAGCTATGCAGCGATCATTTTGCCTGCAGCGGCGAATGCATTTAATGTATTTTTTATCAAACAATTTATGGAGAGCAGCATTCCAGACGAGATTATTGAATCTGCACGTGTAGATAGCGCAGGGGAGTTCCGCACGTTCAATCAGATTGTTTTGCCCATTCTGGGCCCGGCCATCTCGGCCCTTGGCATATTCACCTTTATCGGTTCGTGGAATAATTTCCTCACGCCGTTGGTCCTTTTTTTCTCCCTGGATAAATATCCGCTTCCGGTACTCGTTGCGCTGGTGCAAGGATATTATGGCATGGATTACGGACTGTTGTATCTGGGCGTTGCGATCTCGATCTTGCCTATTATCATTGTGTTTGCGATATTCTCCAGACAAATTATAGGCAGTGTTGCCTTGGGTGCGGTTAAAGGATAGAACGTGTACGGAAATAGTCGCCTTATTGGCGGCTTTTTTGCTATTTTAGGTGAAATTTTTTATCGCTGGGTATTTAAATCAAGGACATTAATGCCTGAAAAGTGGCGGCATACCATTTTGAAAGCCTTTCCAAAATCTATGATATACTACGATATGACTGGAATACCATGGAAAAAAAGATATTCCACCTTATCGTTTCCTTCACTTTCACTTTCACTTGCAAAGGAGATGTCATGATGTTTAATGTTCTTGTTGTTGACGATGAGTGCGTTCAAAGAGAAGGCATTAAGGATTTGATCTCTCACTACGGCTTTCCCTTTCAGGTAATGGAAGCCGAGAACGGGAAGAGCGCAGAGCGAATTCTCGTTCAGAACACGATTGATATCCTCATCACCGACGTCAAAATGCCTCTTATGGATGGACTGGAGCTTAGCAAACAAGCCAGGAAAACGCAGCAGAATATAAAGATTGTCATCTGCAGCGGTTATGATGAATTTGAATATGCCCGCAGTGCGATTCGGCTGGGTGTGGTTAATTATTTGCTCAAGCCACTGGTCAGGGAAGAATTTCTACAGGTGATGGAGGATATCACGCAGATCCGTGCTTATGGTGGAGGTCCTGAACCGGAATCCATGGAATCGAAGGTCATTCGACAGGTGAAGGATTATGTGAAGGATAACCATCAGAGAGATATATCATTGTCCGAGGCAGCCCACGATGTGTATTTATCGCCAGGGTATTTGAGCATTTTGTTTAAAAAAGAGACCGGGGAGAATTTCTCGAAATATTTAACCGATTACCGTTTGCGGCGCGCAAGCCATCTATTGGCTCACTCGAATATGAAAATCAATGATATTGCAGGGGCCGTTGGCATCGACAATCATTCTTATTTTGCCAAGCTGTTCCGAAACAGGTTCGGTGTCAGTCCGTTACAGTTCAGAGAGTGCGGGGTGCTTCATGATCGGATGGATCAAGAGCAAATTCAATGATATCAAGTTCCGAAACAAGCTGCTGCTGTCGCATTTGGTGATTGCACTCATTCCGATTCTTCTGCTTGGGTTGCTCTCCTTCATTCAGTCTTACCGAATTCAAATCAAGGAGTTGCGGAGCGAAGCAGAAGCGAGTCTGGAACAGGTGGCCAACATTATGGATTATAAAATTAATCGGTACAACACGTTAAGTGAGTTCATGGTACTTAATCGGGACTTATCACAAATATTTACGAAAGATTACGAAGAAAATTATTATAATATGTACCTGGATTTCCGGGATATTCTGGAGCCATTGATTTCGAACATTCGGCTGATGGACGATGATATTGAAGGCATTACTTTCTATACATCCGGGGAGTTATTAGGAATTCGCAATAACATTTTGCCAATCGGGGATCTCAAAAGCAAGGCCTGGTATGGCGGATTTCGAGGTAGGCGCTGGATTGTGGATGGGGAGAAGCTTTATCTCGTTCAGGAACTGATTAGCAATCCGAAAGACAGCAATTTTATGGTGATCTCCATTCAGCATGATAGCATCTTTGCAGACCTGGACAATCTGTCGGAACATGTAGCCGTTCATATTGAGGATGCGAAGCAGCATGTGATATTCCAGGAAAATCACGAGCGTGCTGCTGTGACCGCCGGTTCGAAAGTTGGGGAGTCAGGTGATCTGAGTCTTAGCCGCTCGCTCGCCAACAACGGCTGGACGATTCACTATAATCTGCTGAATACCAATGCGTACGCCAATGCAATGAGTATTTTTCAAATTACGCTGTTTGTCATCATCCTCAGCTTAATCATTACTTTCCTGCTCATTTACGTTATCTCCAATAACTTTACGCAACGAATTATCCATATCAAGAACAAGGTGGACAAGGTCGAGCGGAACAATCTGGATGTGATTATCCAAAGTTCATCCAGGGATGAATTTGGTGAGCTGACTAACGGTATCGGTAAAATGCTGAAAAGGATTAACAGCCTGATCTCCCAGGTGTATCACGCCGAAATTGCCAAGAAGGAAAGTGAGTATAACAAGTTGATCAGTCAGATTAACCCTCATTTCCTGTACAATACACTCTCCTTTATACGGTGGCGGGCCGAGAAAAAGGCGGATATTGAGACGAGTTATATGGTATCTGCATTAGCCCGTTTCTATAGAACAACACTAAACCAAGGGAAGCATATGGCCACCATTGAGGCTGAGGTGCAGCATATTAAGGCGTATCTGGATTTGCAGCTCATCATGAACGATGGCCGATTTGATGTGGATTACTATATCAATGACGAGGTATTACATACAGAGGTGATCCATTTTATTTTGCAGCCCATTGTAGAGAATGCCATCAAGCATGGTTTTGTGGAGGCAGATGCGATCAATTATCACATTCATATTGCGATTAGCCGGGTAGAAGAGGGGATTATATTAACTGTTCGTGATAACGGTGTGGGCATGACACCCGTGCAGGCAGCAGGGTTGTTAACGGGGGAGAACGGCGGATGTGGTGTTCGTAACGTTAATGACCGAATCAAGCTGTATTATGGTCGGGATTACGGGCTTGTTATTCACAGTGAGCCTGGCAACGGAACGGAAGTGTCGATCGTCCTTCCTGCCTCTTGAAGGTGTGTAGATTATTAAAAACCTAATGTTAATACTGAAGCGGTTGCTGTGGCAGCCGCTTTCTTTGTTCCTGTTATAAACTTTTAATACAGAGAAATAAAGTGAATTGGAGGTCATAAAGAAAGTGTTACATATCCGAAAAATGTGGCATATACGCCATTTTTGAAAACGCATACAATTTGGTTATCAAATCAGATAAAGGGGATGACGGGATGAACAAGCGCAGAAAGATGGCTACGCTGCTGATCGGCAGCATGATGATGGCTGTATTCAGTGGATGTAACGCAGGAAATAACGAGAGCGCACAGCCGCAAATTTCACAACAAGACTATGAACCATACGGCAAATATGAGACACCCGTGGAATTTACGATTGGCCGTAATACCAATCATGTGAACAACCTTCCTGCTGGCGATACCATTGAAAACAATCTGGCTACACGTTATGTAGAAGACCGGGTGAACGTCAAGGCCAAGGTGGCTTGGGAAACCGATGATATGGATCAGAAGCTGTCACTATCGATGACGACAGGCGACCTGCCGGATGTAATGCTTGTCAGCCGCGAAATATTTAATCAACTGGTGGATAATGATCTGATTGCAGATATGACGGAGGTTTATGAGAAGACAGCTTCCGAAGGCGTTAAAAATATTTATGGCTCATATGGGGACTTGCTGCTAAATCAGGTGAAGGTGGATGGCAAAATCATGGGTCTGCCCATGACGAATATCGGAAACCAGCACCAATTGCTGTGGGTCCGTAAGGACTGGGTAGATAAGGTCGGTGCGAAGCTGCCGGAATCTGTCGAGGATGTATGGAATCTCGCCAGAATGTTTGTAGAAAAGGATGTCTCAGGAACAGGCAAGACGGTAGGCATGGTTATGGATTCCAATGCCATGAATTTTACGCCGATCTTTGCTGCACATGGTGCCTTCCCGATGAACTGGATACAGAAGGACGGTCAGGTGGAATATGGATCTGTTCAACCCGAAGTGAAGCAAGCGCTAACAGAGCTGAGCGCTATGTACAAAGAAGGTTTAATTGATAAACAGTTTGCTGTCCGATCGAATGAAGAGAAGGAAGCTCTCGTCATCAACGGACAGGCTGGAATGCTGTTTAACCCATGGTGGATCGGCTACACCAACTACAAGGATTCCATTAAGCAAGATCCTAAAGCTGTCTGGGTTGCCATATCTGCACCAGTCGATGCGAATGGCAAGTTCAAGACGATCCGGCAGGATCCGGTGGGTGGCGGAATCGTCGTTGTGAAGAAGGACTTTGCGCATCCAGAAGCGATCATGAAATCAGTCAATTTAACAACAGATTTTCTGTACTCCTTAACGGAAGACGCCATCAATTACAAGAAAGAGCATCCCGACGAGTTGCTGACTGATGCAAGCCGCTGGAACAATGATCCTACCCAGATTCCGATGCAAGTGGATTATGATGATGTACTCAAGCGTTATTACGATGATCTGATCAAGGCAGATGAGGCAGGTGATGCTTCTGCTGTTCAGGAAGATCGAGTGGTTTCTTTCAAGGCCTATCAGGAATTCAAAGAGAAAGGTAATGCGGTCGATGCAAACACCTACGGTGAATATCTCTCCCGAATCGAGGGACAGCGTGAGTCGAACAACCCGAACCTGGAAGTGATCCCCGCAGGCTTTTATGGAACAACCGAAACGATGAAGCTGAAGTGGGCGAATCTGCAGAAGCTCGAAGAGGAAACCATGCTCAAGATCATTATGGGGGAAGCGCCTGTAGATGAATTCGATAAGTTTGTCAACACTTGGAAGCGGACGGGTGGCGATGAGATTACAGAAGAAGTTAACGAGATGAGCAACAGATGACGAGTGTGTGAGCTTAGGTGCGGAAGCCTGACCGTGGACTTCCGCACGGGCTTTCGCCGATAAAGCCTGTCCAATTAGGCACATGATGGAGGTGGAAAGGACAATGGCGCAAATGGAAACAACCGTTAATCAAGAGCGGGAAGTGCGTTACCGGAGGAAACAGAAACGTAAAACCTTTGACGAAATGACCTATCATTTTATGCTGCTGCCCGGCATGATCATGCTGTTCATTTTTTCGATTGTGCCAATGTTCGGGGTTGTGATGGCATTCCAAAAGTTCATTCCTGCCAAAGGGATATTCGGATCCAAATGGGCAGGGCTATCCAATTTCACGTATATGTTTCAACTGCCGGACGCAAAGCAGATTTTCATTAATACATTGGTCATCGCAGTCGGAAAGATTGCTCTAGGGTTGATTGTACCCATTGTATTCGCTCTGCTGTTAAATGAGGTGCGTTTGAAAGTATTCAAGAGCACGATTCAGACCATCGTCTATTTGCCACATTTTATGTCCTGGGTGGTTCTGGGCACGATGCTGACCATGATTTTTTCCTTTGATGGCATGGTGAACAACTTCCTTGAGTTTCTCGGCCTGGAGCGGATTATGTTTCTGGCGAGCAATGACTGGTTCAGACCGCTGCTCATTGTAACCGATACGTGGAAGGAGTTTGGTTACGGGACGATTGTCTATCTCGCTGCATTAACGGCGATCAACCCTGCATTGTACGAATCCGCCGCAATGGACGGGGCAAGTCGCTGGAAACAGACGCTGAATATCACGCTGCCGGGTATGTTCCCGACGATTATCCTGTTGGGTACGCTGAGTCTTGGTAATGTACTGAATGCGGGTTTTGATCAGGTGTTTAACCTGTATAATCCGCTGGTATATGAAACGGGCGATATTATCGATACTTTTGTGTACCGTATGGGTCTGATCAACATGCAATATTCATTTGCAACAGCGATTGGACTGATGAAATCGGTGATCAGCTTTGTTCTGATCGTGATTTCCTACAGGCTGGCTTCGAGGTATGCGGGGTACAGAATTTTCTAGGAGGGTTAGCATGATTCAATCCAAATCGCTTGGCTCCAGGCTATCCCGCCTGTTGATTATGTTTGCGTTAATTCTGATTACGTTCATGTCGTTGGCGCCGATTGTCAATACCATTATGGTGTCCGTCAGCAGCAGTACGGCTGTCAATGCAGGTCGGGTCTACTTTTTTCCAGTGGAGCTGAATTTCTCATCGTATGGCCAGATTCTGAATGATACGAAGTTTTGGAGGGCTTTTCTGATCTCAGTCGAGCGGGTAGTGCTTGGGGGAGCAATCAACATGTTTTTGACCATTCTCATGGCCTATCCGTTGTCACGAAGCGTCACACAATTCAGATCGAGAAACACATATATGTGGATTATCGTGTTTACAATGCTGTTCAGCGGCGGAATCGTTCCATGGTATATGGTCATCAGCAAGCTCGGGTTGATCAACAGCATTTGGGCCTTAGTTCTGCCGGGGGCAGTTCCTGTCTTTAATGTGATTCTCCTCATGAACTTCTTCAAGGGAATTCCAAAGGAACTGGAAGAGGCCGCATTCATTGACGGTGCCAGTCCGCTTAAAATTTTGCTCAAAATCTTCATCCCCATTTCAATGCCGAGCCTGGCAACGATTATGCTATTTGTCATTGTCGGGCACTGGAACAATTTCTTTGACGGGATCATTCTGATTAACGACAGCTCCAAAATACCGCTCCAGACCTACCTGCAGCAGCTCAGCCTCACACGGGATCAGATGCAAAATCTTTCGGTTGAACAGCTGCAGCAGTTTAATAAAATCTCAAACACAACACTGAATTCAGCCAAAATTCTGGTATCCATGATTCCCATTCTGCTGATTTATCCTTTTCTGCAACGTTATCTAATCCACGGAATCGTACTCGGGGCCGTAAAAGAATAATTTTGGTTATCCGCATCATTAGCCGCCCTGGCTGAGAAATATGGAAGGGGGTGAAGGAACATCGTCAGGGAAATGCGCGAACAGAGCTGGAGCAAGGGATTGATACTGCTTTACGAGTGAACTGTTAGTTATACGTCTACTGGAGAAGGGAAGGGATCTGATGAGCAAAAGGAAAATGGTGAGCCTTACGCTGGTACTCAGCATTATTCTGGTCACCACCATGGGGGCAACAAGCGGTAGCAAGAACCGCTATGCCACTCAGGCGCAGTGGTCGCAAGAGAAGCTGCATGAATACTACTGGAACGATGCATCAAAAATGATGAATAATGCTTATCCATCAACACCAGAAGGTGAACAGGCCTTGAATTACTGGTGGAAGGCTCATGCGGTCGATGCATTGGTGGACGGATACGAACGAACAGGAGACAAGGCCTACACTGAGCGTGCAGAAGAACTCGTTCGCAGTATCATTGCATGCAATGGTTCACTTCACAATGAATTCTACGATGATATGGAATGGCTCGCGCTCGCCGGGCTTCGTCTGTATGATGCAACAGGCAGTGAAGAGATGAAGGGATACGTAATGGAGTTGTGGGATGACATCAAGACCGCCTGGTGGGAAGATGAGCTTGGCGGTATGGCTTGGAAAAAGGATCAGCGTTACAACCGAAATGCATGCTCCAGTGGGCCTGCCGCCATCTTGGCTGCAAGGCTGTATGAGCGTTTTGGCGATGCGCGGGATCTGGAATGGGCCAAAAAAATATATGATTGGGAGAAACAATATCTGGTTAATCCGCAAACGGGCCTGGTAGCGGATGGTTTGGTGCAGAAGGAGGATGGCACACTGGATGTGAATGAAGCATGGATCTTTACGTACAATCAAGGCACGTTTATCGGAGCGGGTGTTGAACTCTACCGGATAACAGGCGAGAAGACGTATTTGAAAGATGCCGAGAAAACGGCAGCAGGTTCTTTGAAGACCTTAACGGATCAGAAGACGGGCATATTTAAAGAGGACGGCGACGGGGACGGTGCGTTGTTCAAAGGCATACTGATCCGCTACATGGTTGAGTTGTATGAAGTCGGGCATAACAAGAGCCTGCAAAAGGCGGTTTATCGCAATGCCGATGCCTTACTGAAAGGTAGCCGGGACAATGGATTATTCGGTCAGGCTTGGGGCAAAGCAGCCCAGAACCCACTCGATCTTACTGCTCAGCTCAGCGGCGTATTTCTGCTGGAAGGAGCTGCTAAACTGGAAGCAGGCAAATTGGATAAACCAAGTAAACCGGATAGACCAGCGAAGAAGTAGGCATTTGAGTGGATGATAGGTTAATAGGATAGTAATTATTAGAGGTCAGCGCCTGCATGAGTCTTTCCAAGAGAAAGATCATGCGGTGCTGTTATGTTCCGGTGTCACTGTTAAACGGTAAATCAGCGGTGAGGGTTCATCCGAAAAAAAGCATCGTACCCGATATCTCAGGGGTACGATGCTTTTACGCGTCTGCAATTCATTGTAAGTATGGTGATTACTTGCTAGCAGGTAAGTTGTAACTTTCTCGGATTAAGGAGAAATAGTCATCAGCACGAACGACCTTGAATTCTGTTCCGAGTTCTTCGGTGATCGCCAGTGCATCGGATGGAGTCGTACTCCATGCAAGCAATCCAAGAGAAACGAACAATGGGGATTTGCCGTCCCAATTCGCTTTCGCTTCATTCAGCACCTGTAATCCGTCTTGCACCGTACTTATTCCACGAATCGTGGATACGGGCAGGCTATCATCAACGATTTCCACACCATAGTTGTCTTCATAGCTGATGAATAAGCCGGGTGTATTATAATCCTGCGCGTAAGCCTTGGCTTTAAATGGCGTGAGTGGTACATTCTCGCTGTCTACGCGGTTCAGCACATAAGGGATGGTCATGCCGGTCTTTTTCATATATTTTTCGGTCTGCTGCAAAAATTGCCGGAAGCTTGAGTCGGGCCATGCCCCCGGATAGAAGTATCCTGCACCGGACGGTCCTGCGATTAGCAGATCATTCGGGGTTGCTGTGTTCACATAATAATTCAATATTGCTGGTGCACCTTCGTAGAGAAGCGGACTTGAAGTCCAGTTAATCGGAACCTTACCCCTGGCCGGATCATCCCACATCACACGCATGCGATGCTGGTTATACTGAAAATTATCACCCTCCGTAAAGGTATACGTTACATAGATTTTGTTCTCCAAGGCAGGTCGTGGAGATTTTTTCACCGGGGTGAGCTTCGGTTTTGTTCCCGAGAAAACAGTCAGGTTGCTGAACCAATCGGCAGCGAGAACATAGACACCATATCGAGATGCGATTTCAACGGAGCTGAACTCACCTTCCACATCATTGCTAAACCAGCCAAGGTAGGGAGTTCCCGGTTTTACATCAGACATGATCTTCTCGAAGAGTGCTTTTTGCTCAGGCACATTGGAATCCAACCAGAATACCATCGCTTTATTAGCGACTGCATAATCCCTTAAGTATGCATAGGGCTCCCGTTGCTCAGCGGAGAGAGGGCGGATATTACCCGCGGATACTTTATACTGGTTCCACATGTCCACTTCAGCCGTCAGGTTCTGAGTACCTGCAGGAGGACTGAATTCATAAACAAAATAATTGCCATTATCGGCGAAACGGTGGCCTCCTTCTCCTTCAGCAACCTTGGAATTCTGTCTATCATAGAGGAATTGTTCTTCTTCCGGTGTTCCTGCGATGAAGTTTGCGATCTCTTTTCCATCTGCCTTGACCGTAATCTCATGTACAGCCGGTCCCCAGCCATCTTGAGTAAAAGCGTCATCAAATCGGAGATATACCGAAGATTTTCCCAAGAGTGAAGAAAGATCCAGGGAATACGTATCATGGTTGCTTGCATCCCGAATCTGTTGTTTTTCCTCCGTTATCGTAACAAAGGATTCAGGCAAGCCGGATGGGATGCGAATCGCTGTATCCGGATCAAGTCCAATTAACATCTGGTGGTTCGTTTTCTTCCACAGATTCTCATATTGCCAGGTATAGGCATCTATCCGACTATTGAATTTACCCCGCAGGTCATCCACAATCTTCAATTTGTAAGGGGCTTTGGACAATTTGACTGCTAACTCGGGACTGGCAACCACAGCATTCTTCAGTCCTGCGAGCGTGGTTGCTACGTTGATCGTATCAGGTACTTCAGGATCATATACAATCATGCCTTTGACTTCGCTGCGATAAGCAGAGAACACTTCCCAATAATCCTGATGAAGCGTGTAAGGCACGGCGATGTCCTTAAGCCAGGTCAATTTGCCTTCTTCCTGGGACTCAATCAGATAAATTCGGGGTTGTTCTCTGTTAACGATTCCCTGTAATGTTCCCAGCAACAATTTGATGTCACCTGGCGCATCATAGATGTCGGCTGCATCCAAATGTTTCGGCTTTTTGAAACTTGGCAGTTCACGGTGTTTGGAACCATCAGGTTTAGCTGTCTGTATATCTGTCTCCGAAGCTGAAGCTGCGCCCGCGGTTAATGAAAAAGCGCATAGGAAGGCTAAACAGAGCATCGTGAATCTACGAGCCATGGCGAATTCACTCCTTGTTATAGTCAGAAATTAGAGCATGTGCCTTCGTAATACCCACCCTCCTCTTGTGGCTAAAAGCCAATTCACACATCTCTATCCAATACATATTAAATATATTCATATATAATTTTACAAGGGGTTCGACAAAAGTTCCCATCATTCCTGGAAATCAGGCATATTAAATGCGATGATATCAGAGAGATGTTCTTTGCAACTGCAGATAAGCTCAGCTTGTTTATTGCACTTGTGGGTGAAAGGATATATTATATATCTCAAATATTATGAATGAATTGGTGATGTGATCAAAATGAGTACAAATGATCGAATTCCACTGTATCAACAAATCCAGGACTATATCAGACATGTCATAACTTCAGAAAATATGAAACCCGGTGATCGCATACCGACAGAGAAGGAACTGATGGATCAGTTTCAGGTCAGTAAAATTACGGTTGCCAATGCGTTGACCGGATTAGCAAATGAAAAGTTAATTGCGCGTGTGCCGGGGAAAGGCAGTTTTGTAGCAGAAGAAGCGGATAGTGCTTCTGTGACATCAACGCAAGCGACATCAATGAAAGCTAGAGAGGGGACGCTGCCTACTGGAATGATTGGCATCATTGTGCCCTCCATCCATGATTATTTTGCCATCAGGCTTGTTGAGGGAATTGAGCAAGCCTTGCGCGAGGAAGGGTATCGCAGCATGATCATGTTTACACATGGCAAGGTGGATAAAGAGAAGGACGTCATCAAGGAAATGAAGGCGCTTGGGGCAGAAGGTCTGTTAATCTTTCCTGTCGATGAAGAGAACTACAACGAGGAGATCCTTGGCATGAAGCTCTCGGGTTTTCCTTTTGTACTGATGGATCGCTATTTGCCAGGGGTCGAGACACATTATATTGCGGCAGATGGCAGACGGGGGACGAGGCTAGCTGTGGAGCATCTATGGGAGCTTGGACACCGGGATATCGCTATTTGCTCGGATTCTCCCCTTCAGACAGTTACGGTTCAGGAGCGGATCGAAGGTTATATAGAGGCTTTAAAAGGCAAAGGCGCCTTAATCAATCCTGCTCATATGATTACGGATTTCCAACCGTTAAGTGAACTTAAGGAAGCGGAGGCCCACCCTTTGTATCGATATATCCAAAATCGAATGGTCACAGCCTATGTTTCGCTTAACGGCAGGTTAGGTGTGCAAATCTATCAGATGGCCAAGCAAGCAGGGCTTCGAGTGCCTGAAGATGTATCGATTGTAAGCTTCGATGATCCCACCTCAATCGTGGAGGAATTCAGTATATTTACCCATGTTAAGCAATTTGAGAGGGATATGGGGTATCGAGCGGCTGCTAAATTACTTGAAGTATTACGTGGTCATGGGGAAGCGAAAAGTTATAGCAAAATGCTGATTGAACCCGAGCTGGTCGTACGTCAAACCACCGGAACAGTTCCTCAAGCTTAATTTTCACAAGAAAAGAAAACCTTTTCCGTAGAGAAGCGGAGAAGGTTTTTTTATGTTTGTTTAAAAAACATATTGAATATATTCATATCATATATTATAGTCTAGAAAATGATGGATAGTCATACATTGCAACCCAAATCAAATACGAGCTGGGGAGGTTAAGAAGATGGCACGAGATCGAAAGGAAGAGCGTACCGGATTTCAAGAATCTGCTCCTTATCATCCCGATTATGATCTGCAGACTGATTTTGTGATGGTTTACGGGATTGATGAGTCGATGCAGGAACGCATTCTGAAGTGGAAAGAAAAAGGCTATGTTGTTCATCTGATGACAGGAGTTGCTTGGGGGACCTACAACAGCTATCTGGATGGCGAGGTCGATGGCGCAACACATTGGGATGAAGCTCAAATGGACCGGGAAGGAAACATGATTCTTCATGGGAGCGAGCCAGTCATTCCATACATGGTGCCTACCATTTCCTTTGGTCAATACATAGCGGATCGAATACGTATTGCCGTTGACGCAGGCGTGGAAGCTATCCATCTGGAGGAACCTGAATTCTGGGTAAACGGTGGATATTCGGAAGCTTTTAAACGGGAATGGCAGCTGTATTACAAAGAGCCTTGGATTCCGCCACATGCTTCACCTGACGCACAATTTCGAGCTTCCAAATTAAAAGCGTATTTATATACACGTGTCCTGGACCGATTATGTGCCGAGATGAAGGACTACGCGTTAAAACGTTATGGTCGTGTCCTTCGCTTTTATGTTCCGACCCATAGTCTGATTAATTACACACAGTGGCGTATTGTCAGTCCGCAATCTCAGCTCTTGGAGATGCCTTCCATCGATGGGTACATTGCACAGATCTGGACCGGGACATCCCGAACCCCCAATGTGTATGAAGGGTTGCGGAAGGAGCGCACATTTGAAACCGCTTACCTTGAGTATGGTGTCATGCAGGAACTGGTTCGTGGGACCGACAGACGAATGTGGTTCCTGCATGATCCGATTGAAGATAATCCGAATTACACCTGGGCTGATTACCGACAGAACTATTTAAAAACGGTGGTTGCCTCATTGCTGCATCCCGGGGTCGCCCATTATGAAGTCTCACCTTGGCCTCGACGAATCTTTCAAGGCACATATCCATCCGAAGATGGCTCTGGCAAGGAGCAAATTCCGTCAGACTATGTCACAACTTTGCTTCAAGTCATGCACACGCTTGGTAACATGAATCAGGATGTGATTGAAACAGCAGAAGAACCATTACAAATTGGCGTTTTTATTGCAGACTCAGCGATGTTTCAACGAATGAAGCCTGATCCCAATGCACCCCATGCCGGTAAATACGATGGAACAGATCCTGAAGGATTTCAGGAGGATGGCGATACCGAACTGCTCGATTTTTCCCCTTTTTACGGTCTGACACTGCCGTTATTGAAACACGGTATTCCTGTCCGTCCCCTTCAACTGGATAATGTGAGGCGGTATCCGGGTTACTTGGCAACATATCGTGTGCTCATACTAAGCTATGAATTTATCAAACCGGAATATCCGGACATTCATTATGCGCTTGCACAGTGGGTACAGGATGGCGGAGTGTTAATCTATGTTGGCGATGACAGTGATCCATATCACGATATTCGTGCGTGGTGGAACCATGACCGCAAGGAAGGGCAGTCAGATCTGACGTATAACTCTCCTCGATCGCATTTGTTTGAACAGCTAGGTCTGAAAGATAAGAGGGAAGGTGTCAATAGAGTAGGAAAAGGGGGAGTTTGCTGGTTGGATGAACATCCGGCTGACTTCACTTTATCCAAGGCAGGGGCTGATCGGCTGCGCCAATCTGTCAAAGAAACGATGGAAGCTGTCCACGGACCAGAATTACAGTGGGAATCGAAACCATATTTCCAAATTAGACGAGGACCCTATCTGATCGTATCGGTTCTCGATGAATCGGTCAGCGAAGAGGCAGTAGTCATTCCAGGTCCGATTGTGGATTTGTTTGATTCAAAGCTCTCGGTTCTGAGTCAGGTGGCACTAAATTCTGGAGAGCAAGCCTTGCTCTATGATGTTGAAGCGGGTCGTCCAACGGCTGGAGAAGTATCCGTCATTGCTGCTTCCTCCAGAATAGAAGGTCTGTCACAGTCGGCCACAGGTTTTCGATTCGTTGCGAAAGGGCCAGCCAATATGAAGGCAACGGCAAGACTGTACTGCAAGGCCAGACCATTATCTGCCGAGTATGTCGTTCAAGAACAGACCGCCCCAGTGATGTGGGAATGGGACCCGGATTCAAAGACAGTGCTTCTTCAGTACGAACATGGTAACGAGAACAATGCAGAGGTTCATGTCCGCTTGACTTCCTGAATTCACAACCTGATTGATGTAACAGAGAGGAGTATACTAGCATGCCCTACGAACCGATAAGGCCAGAACGGTTAAAACAGATCTTAAACAAACTTCGGGAAGCCATATATGAGCCGATTGCCGAATTGGAAGTGACGGCTTGGGTTACACCAGAGCCCGTACCTTACGAGGAACGGATGTCCGGCACGGAAGTGACACTCAAGCAAGGAGAACAATGGGGGGAGTTATGGGACTGTGCCTGGTTCCGTTTTGCAGGTAATCTTCTGGCAGTCACAGGTAACCAAAGCACGGTCCTCTTGCTGGATGTCAACGGTGAGCTGTGTCTGGTTGACCATGAAGGATCACCTATCCAAGGATTGACGACGATTAACTCCGAATTTGATTTTTCATTAGGTCTCCCTGGGAAACGAGTCGTGCAGCTCCATGAGACATCTGTAAATGGACAGGAAGTTGAAGTGTGGGCAGATGCAGGCAATAACGATCTGTTCGGCAAGTATCGGGGAGGGACGTTGAAAGAAGCACTCGTCGCCTTCTGCAGGGAAGATATTCGGGATCTCTATTACGATACCGAGGTGCTCTTGGAGACCGCAGAGCAGCTCCATGAAGGTTCCGCCCGGAAGGAGAGAATCTATCAGACGCTCTATGATATTTCAGTACAGTTGATTGATTTCTCGAAAGAGCATGTCGAGCAAGCGAAGAAACGACTAAATGAACAGCTAACCCTGCAAGGAGGCGATCCGGTCTTAACCCTAAGCGCTGTGGGTCATGCTCATATAGATTTGGCCTGGTTATGGCCGATCCGTGAAACGATCCGTAAAGGAGCTAGAACGTTCTCAACTGTGCTTCGCATGATGGAGCGTTATCCCGATTATGTGTTCGGAGCGAGCCAACCGCAGCTGTACGATTGGATGAAGCAGCATTATCCCAAGCTGTATGAGCAGATCAAGGAACGTGTACGTGAAGGCAGATGGGAACCGCAAGGCGCCATGTGGGTAGAATCGGATACAAATGTACCTGGTGGTGAATCACTCGTACGCCAGATTCTGTACGGCAAGCGTTATTTCCAGCAGGAATTTGGCCTGGAAATGAAATCACTCTGGATGCCTGATGTATTCGGCTACTCGGCAAGTTTGCCCCAGTTATTAAAGAAATCCGGTGTAGATTACATGATGACCCAGAAGCTCTCCTGGAGTGAATACAACCGGCATCCCCATCATTCCTTTCTGTGGGAGGGAATTGATGGTTCAACTGTATTAACACATATGCCGCCTGAGGATACTTACAACAGTCCCGCAGCTCCGCGTTCGATCATCAAAGCTGAACAAGGGTATCTGGATAAAAATGTATCAAACCATGCGCTAATGCTCTTTGGTATAGGAGACGGAGGCGGAGGGCCTGGCGAAGAGCATTTGGAGCGGCTGACACGGGAGAAAAACCTGCTTGGCTTGTCACCTGTCATACAGGAACCTTCTTGGAAATTTTTCGAACGGCTTAATGAAGAACGTGAACGATTCCAGACGTGGCGCGGTGAGCTTTACCTGGAGAAGCATCAAGGAACCCTGACCAGTCAGGGGCGAAGCAAGCGGTATAACCGGAAGATGGAGAAGGCGCTGCGCGAATTGGAGTTCGCTTCTGTACTCGTGGCTGCACAGCTAGGCAAGTCTTATCCGTCCGAGACACTGGAAACGATATGGAAGGAAGTCCTCCTGTATCAGTTCCACGATATCCTTCCAGGGTCTTCAATTAAGCGAGTGTATGATGAGTCACTTGTACGATATGAAGAACTTTTAGATCAGACAGAGAATATGATCAACGAAACCTACAGCCATATGGCAGACCAGATCTCTTCAAATATCGAATCCTCATCCAGCTCCTCTGTGGTGATATTCAATTCATTGCCTTGGGAGCGTCAGGAATGGATTCACACGAATGGAAGCTGGCGCAAGGTTCAGGTTCCATCTATGGGATACACAATGGTATCAGATCATGTGGACCAGGGTGCCATAGATGAGATCGCATCATGCGCCCAGTTAGTTCCGGGAATACGAGAGTCGGAATTTCACGTTTCCGCTGAAGAACGCTGCGTAGAGAATGACACATTCATCGTAAAGTTTGATCGTAACGGAGTTATTCTCTCCATTCGGGACAAGGCAGAAGCTCGGGAAATCATTCCGCAAGGTCATCCGGGAAATGCACTTCGTGTGTATCACGACGAAGGAGATGCTTGGGATTTCAGTCATGACTATTCCGCACATACAGGTATGCCATTAACGCTTCATGACATTCGCGAGCTTCGTGACGGTCCAAAAGTTGGGCTGGTCTTCGAATATAACTATGGAGAATCCACTCTGATCCAGACCGTGGTTCTGACAGAAGGTAGCAGACGTATTGATTTCGAGACGACCGTGGATTGGAGAGAGAGCGGGAAAATGCTTCGTACTTCATTCCCGGTGAATATCCGTACAGATCAGGTTCACTGTGAGATCCAATTTGGCAGTTTGACCAGACCAACTCATCGAAATACCATGTGGGACTTCGCCAAGGATGAGATATGTGCTCATCAGTGGATTGACTTATCGGAGCCGGATTATGGAGTCTCATTGCTTAATGATTGTAAATATGGTCACAGAGCCATTGATAATGTGCTTGGTATGAATTTGCTGCGCAGTAGCTCCTATCCTGATCCGGAAGCGGATCGTGCGGAGCATACGTTCACTTACTCGTTATATCCGCATCAAGGCAACCATGTTCAGGCTGAGATCTATCGAAAAGGTAATGAACTGAACATTCCGCTTCGTACAGTTTCCTTATCATCTGTATCTGCTAAGCAGGAAGGTAAGCTCCCGTATTCCAAAGCATTTCTTCAGCCGGATCATCCGCACATCATGGTGGAATCCGTCAAAAAATCCGAGGATGGTGACGACATCATCGTCCGTCTATATGAAACTTCGGGAACGCATGCCACCACGGCATTACATCTTGGATTCCAGGTAGCAGATGCCTGGATGACTGATCTTATGGAGAATATCATTTCACCCGTTCCAATTGCAGGAACATCCGAGATGGCTTTATCCTTCACGCCATTTGAAATCATCACGTTACGATTGAAGCTAGGACAGCTATAGCTGGGATGGTTAACCGTCCATCATGAGAAAGGAGAGGTTGGAATGTGATCAAGACACGAGTGAGCAACAATCGATTGATGAAGCGAATCTGGCAGCATAAACTCTTTTATTTGTTTATGCTGCCCGGAATCGTCTGGTTTTTCCTGTTCTCCTATGTACCGCTATATGGAATCCAGGTTGCTTTTAGGGATTACAATTTCGTTGGCGGATTCACCGGGAGTCCGTGGGCGGGCCTCAAGTACTTTCAACAGTTCTTCAATTACTACCAATCCGGTGACATCATACGTAACACGATCATTATCAGTCTCATGAAACTGCTGATTGGCTTTCCGATGCCGATTATTCTTGCACTCCTCTTAAATGAAGTCCGTATGATCAAATTCAAAAAGACAGTTCAGACCCTTTCCTACTTGCCTTATTTCGTATCCTGGATCGTCGTAGTTACGCTGATGCAACGGCTTCTAACGCCGTATGGTGGGCCAGTCAATGATCTATTGGGGTCATTTGGAGCGGAGTCGATCCAGTTCCTGAACAATCCAACATGGTTCTATCAGATGATCGTTGGATCAGACATCTGGAAGAATATCGGTTGGAATTCCATCATCTTTATGGCCGCCATTGCGGGTATTGATCAGCAGCTTTACGAAGCTGCCAAGATGGATGGTGCGGGACGCTTCAGACAGATGTGGCATGTGTCGCTTCCAGGTATCCGCAATGTAGCTATCATATTATTCATACTCGCTGTGGGCAGTCTGATGAGCGCGGGTTATGAACAACTGCTTCTCCTGAATGGACCTGCAACCGCAAGCCTGGGTAGTGTACTGGACGTGCATGCCATTAACTCCGGGATTCGAGAAGGGCGTCTCAGTTACGCTGCAGCTGTCGGACTATTCCAAAGTGTTATCGCACTCATTCTAGTTGTAACCGTTAATCGCATCGCCCGCAAAGTCAGTGATGTATCCCTGTTCTAAGGAGGTGACCTTATGGAACGAAAATGGTCCTTATTCTCGGTACTTAACTATATCTTTCTCGCTTTGGTTGGATTCTCGATGATTTACCCTTTTATATACATCTTGGCTTATTCACTGAACGACGGTAAGGATTCGATGCAAGGCGCAATTTATTTTCTTCCCCGCCAATTCACATTGGATAATTATGCTCAGGTATTCGATAACGCGCGGATCTGGAAGGCATATCAAATTACGATTATGCGCACCGTGCTGGGTACTTTTCTCCACGTTGTATTGTGCACACTCATGGCGTATGCACTTTCCAAAAAAACATTGCCAGGTCGCTCCTTTTTTACCTTTTACATCTTTTTGCCCACGATTTTCAGTGCGGGATTCATCCCGTTTTTCATTACGCTTCAAAAACTGCATCTGATCAATAGTTTCTGGGTATACGTTTTGCCCATGTTGTTCAACTTCATGCACATCATCATTATCCGGACATTCCTGCAAGGCATACCGGAAGAGCTGGAGGAATCGGCCCGGATTGACGGGTATGGTGATTTTCAAATTTTTGTGCGGATCATTCTGCCTCTCTCCGGGCCGGTACTTGCAACGATCTCGCTGTTTATTGGGGTAGCCCACTGGAATGACTGGTTCTCGGGCGCTTATTACGTATCTAACAAAGATTTGATCCCGGTGCAGACCCTCCTGCAAGAAATGCTGACGGAAGCAGAGGCGCTATCCAATTCGATGCAGCGTGCAGCACAGCAGGGTGGGCAGACGGTTGGTGGTGTCGGTGGAGCAGGAGCAACACCTGAATCACTTCGTATGGCATTGCTTGTCATTACGGTTTTCCCAATCTTATGTATATATCCGTTTCTGCAACGATATTTCGTGAAGGGGGTTATGATTGGTTCCGTTAAAGGGTAGATCATCCTGACCTGAATTTGCTAGAGCTTTACCGAGATCATTTATTCAAGGAGGCGATTGGTTTGAACAGGATTTGGTCGAAAGGCGTATCCATTTTGCTCGTGTCCATCATGGTTGGAGGTTTGCTGAGCGGTTGCACGAATTCATCAGGGAACGGGGAAGGCGCAGAAGGGGAGAACGGAAATAAACTCAAAATCTTGCACAATTGGAATGGCTCAGGCGGATCGGATAATGGGATAACTCCTGTGGAGGAAGTAATCAAAGAGAAAACTGGCGTCACCTTGGAGTGGGAATATACGAAAGGCAGCGAGACGGAGAAAGTAAACCAGATTTTCGCTACACAGGATTTGCCGGACATTTACACCGGACCTGCATGGGGCGGCGAGCTGGACGGGATCATCAAGGCTGCCAAAGAAGGACAGCTGGTCGATATATCCGATAAATTGGGGGATTACCCGAACCTGGCGAAATCCATTGCGAAAGAGAATGTGCCACCAGCGTTGTATGAAAAAGCGATAGATGCGTATGACGGCAAGAAATATTTACTTTTACAAAATCAGCCCGCGACGAACGAAGACGGCATGGATTGGCTGTATGGCTTCTATGTTCGTAAAGACATCGCCGAGAAAGTCGGCGTGGATCCTCAGTCTGTCGTGACGAAAGAAGATTTCTATAACTTCCTCCAAAAAGTCAAGGATGCCAATCTGAAGGAGAGTGGCCAGCCCGTGTTTCCACTGGGTGGCTTTAGTAACGGATGGTCCGTAGGCATCGGAAACACGATGTTCTATTCGGGAGCAGGCTATGTAGACAAAGGTGACGGAACGGTAGAACATAACTTTTTCACCAAAGGATACGAAGAATACACCTTGTTCTATCGTAAACTGGTTGAAGAAGGGTTAATGGACCCCGAAGCCTTTACTCAGACGGATCCCATCGCCAAGGAAAAAATTAATCAAGGACGCATTGCTATCCTTGCCGCACATTATCCGGCCATTTTGGACGCCTCCAAAGAATATGTTACTTCACATCCTGGAAGCGATTACATCCCGCTCGGACCATTGGAGCGGGCAGATGTTGAGCCGAGCCGGCCCGTCGATCTTGGCATTCAAGGAAACAACGTAACGGCTATCACCAGTAGCTGTAAAGGTGCGTGTGTAGACGCAGCGCTCAAGTTTCTCGATTTCATGGCTTCTGACGAAGGCTTCATGCTTGCCCGGTACGGAGTTCAAGGTGTTCATTGGGACATGAAGGACGGCAAACCAGTACCGAACCAAGAATGGTTCGATAAGTTTACAGCAGATCAATCCGGTAAAGTTCGCAAGAGTGTGGGCATTAGCATCGGACTGGAATCGATCACGGGGTTAGATCGCATCAACTCGGGAGCAGGCGGAGACATCTGGGCAGATCAGGAAAGACTCGATGCCATGGAAAATGCCCGAAAAATCCTTCGTCCAAACGGTATTCACGTGATTACAGCCTATAACCCGGGCGATGTAATCACCAAATCACCGGAATGGGAAATGTTGAAGCCTTCCATGGACCGGATGGGAGATGCCTGGAAGGAAGCCATTTTCGCAAAATCGGATGAAGCCGCCCTTAGCATTATCAACGACCTCAGGGAACAGCTTCGGAAGACCGGATACGATCAAGCGATGCAGTTCACCAATGAGAACCTGAAAGGAAAAGATATCGTGACTGTTCAAATGCCGAACTAATGCCGAAAAGGCAGTTACCGCTTGGCACGGGAATCAAATAGGCTTTGCAGCGCCTTGATTAACAAGGCGAGCGAAGCCTTTCCTTTTTGAATCAGGACTTACCGTTTGCATTGAGAAAATTGAATTGAAGGAGATGTAACAAATGACGACGAGTTTCAGACCACCATCCGTACCTTTGATCACGGTAGACCCTTATTTTAGCGTATGGTCTGCTGCTGACCATCTCTATGATGATCACACCAGGCACTGGACGAACAAACCTCAGGGTATGGTTGGCATGATTGTCATTGACGGCAAAATCAGAAGGTTTATGGGGAAAGTAGGCGTTCACGAAGCTTCAGCCATTGATGAGCCGGACGTGCTCATTCAGACGAATCTAACTGTTGAGCCTGTAACTACCCGTTACACTTTTGAAGGAGAAGGCATCGAACTTGAGGTTCATTTTACCACACCGCTATTGCTTGATGATCTTGAACTGTTATCCAGACCTGTCACGTATGTTACGTTCCATGTTCGAGCGATAGATGGTCAAGGCCATCAAGTGAAAATCTATTTTGATGTGACAGGTGAATGGTGTGTACATACCCCTGATCAGCAAGTCACCTGGGCGTCTCATGTAATCAATGAACAGTTGCACGCCATGTCTATAGGAACGGTGGAACAGTCTATATTAAAACGTACCGGCGATGATACAAGAATAGACTGGGGATATATGTATCTGGTAGTTCAGCGATCCCATCAATCTCAATCAGTCATTCATTCGGTATCCAGGCGTGAAGAGTATGCCCGCTCAGGTCTTTTGAAGACAGGAGATGATTCTACCAAGCCGAAGTCCATATCTGGCGATATGCCTGTTATGGCAACTGAGATGGATATAGGTCTTATCCATGAAGAGTCAGCTTCCCGCTACCTGATGCTCGCGTATGATGATATTCATGCGATTGAATATTTTCACAAACCGCTGAATGCGTATTGGAAGCAAGGTGGTGTGACATTTCATGAGATGCTGGTGAAGGCAGCGGATCAATATGAAGAGATAGTACAACGATGCGACCGCTTTAATCGGGAACTCTTAACGGAGAGCCAAGCTGCAGGTGGGAACCAATATAGAGACATCCTGGCATTGACCTATCGACAAGCGATTGCTGCACATAAATTGGTTGCTGATGAAGCAGGAGAAGTATTATTTTTCTCCAAAGAAAACTTCAGTAACGGCTGCATTGCTACGGTGGATGTGAGCTACCCGTCGATTCCGTTGTTCCTGAGGTATAACACCGAATTGGTCAAAGGTATGATGCGCCCAATCTATAGGTATGCCGAGAGTACAGATTGGACGTTTGATTTTGCTCCACATGACGTGGGAACTTACCCCCAAGCTAACGGCCAGGTTTACGGAGAGAACAAACTCGAATATCAGATGCCCATCGAGGAATGTGGCAATATGCTCTTGATGGCAGCTGCGGTATGCAAATATGAGAAGCATGCAGAATTTGCCCGTGAGCACTGGGGACTTCTCACCACATGGGCTTCGTATTTGCTGCAACATGGACTGGACCCTGACAATCAACTGTGCACGGACGACTTCGCCGGACATCTTGCGCACAATACGAACTTATCCATTAAAGCGATATTAGGCATTGCCGCCTATGCCTATATGTGTAACGAGCTTGGTTTGCCGGAAGGTGCCGTTTATCGTGAATCGGCTGCAAAAATGGCAGAGGAGTGGTCATCCATGGCGACAGCAGGTGATCACTACAAGCTGACTTTTGACAGCTCGGATGAGTCATGGAGCATGAAATACAATCTGGTGTGGGATCAATTGTTGGACTTCAATCTTTTCCCGAAAGAAGTAGCTGCCAAAGAGTTGGCATATTATCAGCTAAAACAGAATCGATATGGCGTACCGCTGGATAGCCGTGAGACGTACACCAAGTCCGATTGGCTCGTATGGTGTGCCTCCATGAGCGAAACGCAGCCTCAGTTCGAACAGATGATTTCACCTCTGTGGGATTTTATGAATGAAACATCGAGCCGTGTACCTGTAACGGACTGGTATGACACCATCACCGGAAAGCAGTTAAATTTTCAAAATCGGTCGGTTGTCGGTGGATTTTTCATTCCTTTGCTGAGAATGACATCTGCATCCAAATCATGATGAGATCAGGTGATGAATGTGGAAACAAGAATCTTGGACATTCATGAATT
The DNA here is from genome assembly GCF_042796655.1 of Paenibacillus sp. NPDC057886. Classification (NCBI taxonomy): domain Bacteria; kingdom Bacillati; phylum Bacillota; class Bacilli; order Caryophanales; family Paenibacillaceae; genus Paenibacillus; species Paenibacillus sp. NPDC057886. The sequence continues at coordinate 1,277,026 of NZ_JBHVMZ010000001.1, forward strand.
ACAACAGCAGTTCAAGAACCCAGAAGCAACGTATCGGCCACAGCCCTTTTGGTTTCTGAACCACCGTTTTAACAAGTTTGAGCTGGAAAACCAAATTCAATCCATGGTTGAAGCGGGGGTTGGCGGCGTTGTTTTGCATGCACGTCATGGAATGCAGGCCCCGTACCTGTCAGAGGAGTTCATGGATACGCTGGATTTCTGCACAAAAGAGTGCCAGAAGCGTGATATGGTTGTCTGGCTGTACGATGAGGACAATTGGCCGAGCGGAACGCTGGGTGGTAAGCTCACAAGGCAGCATCCTGATTATCGGATGAGATACTTAAGGGTTGAGGAACGAAGATATTTACATGAAATACAACAGGAAACGTTAACTCTCGATTTTGCCTCCTTCGCTAACAATGAGCTCCTTGCTATTCTTGCTTATCGTGCCATCCGGCAAGATGGGGAATGGCTGATATATGATCAACCTGAAGATATTACAGAGTTATGCGGACAGGAATGGAAGCCTGATACCAACGAGAATTACATTATACTTGCCTGTTGGTCCTGTGAAATTGCCGAGGGGATCACGTTTGCAAAAGGTTATTATTTGGATACGTTGAACCCGGAAGCTGTGCAGGCATTCATTCAGTCGGCATATGAGCCGTTTCACCAACTTCAGTCTTATTTCGGAGTGACCATTCAAGGTGTATTTACGGATGAACCTGGGCTCATGATCCATGACGGTTTTTTTGGAGTCGAAGCCATCCGAACGTCGGTTCAGGATGTGAATGCCACTCTGCCCGGAATGGTGTTTGCTTGGACACATGGTATGGTGGAGCGTTATCAGCAGGAGAACGGATATGATCTGATTCCAAGATTAGGCGCGTTGTTATACGGTATGGCCGATGGCAGCAGGTCTGCGAGGCAGGACTATTATGATACCATTACCCGTTGGTATGTAGAAGGTTATCATGAAGCTATTCGTACGTGGTGTGAATCACACGGTTTGCTGTACATCGGCCACACGCTGGAGGAGCCGGTCTGGGGGCAGGCTCGATCACAGGGTAATCAAACCCGCGTGTTGCAGCAGTTCCATTATGCGGGTGTGGACTACCTGACACATGGAATCGGTACGAAGGAGAATCCACATCGTATCGTATCCGTAAAGACGGCCGCGTCTGTCGCACAGTTGGATGGGAAAAAAAGAGTTATTTGCGAGTCCTTTGGTGCAAGCGGTCATGCCTATGCCATGCGACAAAGGCGGCTTGATGCCAATTTCATGGCATTTCTGGGTGTTAATCTGTTTATCCCGCATGCATTTTACTATTCGTTTGCAGGGTATCGGAAAACGGATTTTCCACCTACCGAATTCAAGCATGCACCGCATTGGCCGCATTATCGGACTTTTGCCGATTATCTTGGTCGGTTGAGTGTACTGGGTTCTTTCACGAAGCGTACACCTGAAGTACTTCTGTTGTCACCTATCCACACGATATATGAGCATATGTTCTTATCCGGTGAATCGAACCAGCTTCCAGCTGCAGATCAACTGTTTTCGTTATTGTCGGACCGCATGCTGCGCAGCTCCATAGATTACGATTATGTGGATGAGTGTCAGCTCAGAGAGGCAAAGATTACTCATACTGGAGCATTTCAGTTTAACGGAGAACTAGACGAATATTCGAGTTTGATTTTGCCGAAAATTACGGTCATGTCTATAGATATCGCAAAACAGCTTGTTGCCTTTGTAAACCGTGGTGGAACGCTTATTGCGATTGGGGCAATTCCTTGTGATAGTGAGCGACAGCGCCAAGATCCGGAATTACGGAAGCATATGAACGAACTGTATGGCTCCGATCCTGAGCCTGGGGAATTACAAGCGGTTGGTAAAGGGTACAGCTTATTCTATTCCATGAAAAACACAGCTCATAACGACACACTTATGAACTTTTGTGTTCGGTTAAGAGAATTAACGACATTATCACCAGCCATTGCCTGGAAACAGATAGAAGGGCACGCTGAGGATCTGATTAGCGTTGAACGCAAATTTGAAGATCATGTGCATATATGGCTGATGAACTGGTCTGAGCATCCTGTGACCATTCAACTCCATCAGAACCCTGTGAAAGAACACATTGAAGAACAGATGGAAGAATGGAACTTGGAAAACGGGAGTGTAAATTCGTTGAGTCATGATGCTGTTCTAACATTTGTACCGGGAGAGCTTCGGGTTTTATCGGTTAGTCCTGATCATGTATCTAATCTGCTTCACACTGAAGATACGACTCTTCCCAAACCGCAAAAGCATATAGATTATCGTGTGCATGATGCCAACGATGTGTTGGTATTAGGTGATCATTGGCATTTTCAGACCGTTGAACCGAATGTGCTCGTGTTGGATCAATGGCAGGTAACATTGAATGACCGTCAGTCCAGGATGAATGCAATGATGCCAGGTCAAGTCAACACGTACCGGACAACATTTGTCTTAACGGAAGAATGGATCGAGCTTATGAAATCACCAAAAGATGCAGATCAATCAAACGAATCTGGAAATAAGCAGATCTTCAAGATTGAACTGATTCTTGACGATATGGAGCAAAAAATCCCATCCCATATTGGTTTCCTTCAACGCAGACGTAATGTTGAAATCTTTGTTAATGGAGTACGGATGGAAGCACTCCGGCCTTCACTGTGGCAAGATATTCATTACGCTGGTGTGGACATTACCAAACACCTTGTGAAAGGCGAGAATATGCTTGAAGTTCTCACGGTTTCCCTGCTGGAACCTATGCCTGCCATTTCCTTTCCTGCCTATCTGATTGGTTCATTTTCTATAGAAAATCAGACTACATTAACCGTGGAACCTGAACGATTGAAGGGGGGATGGAATGTTGAAGGTTATCCTTTCTATTCGGGAGCAGGAGTGTACTCGCAGCAAGTGGATTTGTCTAATGTCAGTTTGAATCCGGCAAATGAAATATGGCTGGAAGCAGAAGACATTAGAGAGACGGCTTGCCTGTATGTGAATGGGGAGCAGGTTGGCATCCGGTTATGGCCCCCCTATCATTGGAACGTCTCGTCTTATATGGTGCCAGGTAATAATGTAATAGACATTCATGTGGCTAATACACTGGAGAATCTATACGGAAAGTCATCACTACCTTCGGGCATAAATGGACCGGTAAAACTTGTAACAAAAATATTAAAATAATGCACGATTCAGGTTTAGGTTTTGGATTCGTCGGGGAAGAATATGAACACAATAAAGTCGCCATATTGGCGGCTTTTTTTTGCATTTAACCCAAAAGACTGAGCTTTGCTACGCTGGAAATAATTATATTTGAACCGAGTTATTCATCAAATGATTAGACCTCACACGTTATGAAAGCGATTTAAATTTGTGTTGACGAAAACCATTTTCATAATTATTATGTAAATGAAAATAGTTTTAGAGAGGTGGATATCACTGTGAAACAATATTTTGAGAAGGCTCAGAAGTTTGGTAAATCGTTTATGCTTCCTATTGCTGTTTTGCCAGCGGCGGGTCTATTACTGGGGATTGGAGGGGCCTTGTCCAACGCCAATACGATTAACTCGTATCCATTTTTGCAAATCACTTGGTTGCAGCAAGTGTTTACGGTGATGAGCAGTGCAGGCAGTATTGTGTTTGATAATCTGGCATTGATCTTTGCCATTGGTGTGGCTGTTGGACTCGCCAGAGCGGACAAAGGTACAGCAGGTTTGGCAGCAGGTCTTGCCTATCTGGTCATGAATGCATCCATTAATGCGATGCTGGTCAATTCGGGCAAACTTGCTGCGGATCATTTGGCTAATGCCGGTCAAGGTATGGTACTCGGAATCCAAACACTGCAGACGGGTGTACTCGGAGGGATCGTGGTCGGACTGGTCACCGCATGGCTTCATAATCGATACAATAAAATAGAACTTCCTCAGTTCCTTGGATTCTTTGGAGGTTCACGTTTCATTCCTATCGTTTCATCTTTTGCAGCCATCTTTGTCGGTATTGCTTTGTTCCTGATCTGGCCAACCATCCAGCTCGGCATAGCACAGCTTGGCAGTTTGGTCGATAGAACAGGGTATATCGGAACACTGTTTTATGGATTTGTTTTAAGGATGCTTGGCCCACTGGGGCTGCACCATATCTTTTATCTGCCTTTCTGGCAGACGGGTCTCGGAGGAACAATGGAGGTTGCGGGAAAAGTTTACGAAGGAACACAGAATATTTTCTTTGCTCAACTGGGAGACCCTGCAACCGAGAAATTCTTCTCGGGTACATCCCGATTTATGTCAGGACGTTTTATCACCATGATGTTTGGTCTGCTCGGTGCAGCCCTCGCTATTTATCATACGGCCAAGCCTGAACGTAAAAAAGTGGTTGGCGGACTGATGTTGTCTGCAGCACTGACTTCGTTCCTGACAGGAATTACGGAGCCTCTGGAATTCTCATTCCTGTTTGTTGCTCCAATCCTGTATGTTATTCACGCCGTATTTGATGGTTTGGCATTTATGCTGTCGCATATTTTTGAGATTACAATCGGTCAGACTTTTTCAGGTGGATTAATCGACTTTATTTTATTCGGGGTACTTCAGGGTAATGCCAAAACCAACTGGATTATCGTTCCCATCATCGGTGTGGTCTGGTTCTTCCTTTATTACTTCACCTTCCGAATCTTGATCGTGAAGCTCAATTTAAAAACTTCGGGACGTGAGGAAGAGGTAACATCAGAGCCAGACGCCAAAACGCAAAGTCAGCCCTCCAACACACCCGCATCAACGAAAGGTGAAGAACGCTCCATCGCCATCCTGAATGGACTTGGCGGTGCAGACAATATTAACGAATTGGATTGCTGTGCAACGCGGCTTCGCGTATCTGTGAAGGATATCGAGAAGGTTCAGAAGGATGCACTTACAGCTACTGGAGCCAAAGGGGTAGTTCTTGTCGGTAACGGAGTGCAGGTTATTTATGGCCCTCAGGTTACCGTGATCAAAAATGAAATCGAAGAAATTATGGAAACGGAGTAATTGCAATGAATTTAGATAAATTAGGTTTACAAGGTGGTCTCGTTGTATCATGTCAGGCTTTGGAGCACGAGCCACTTCATAGTTCGCTGATTATGGGACGCATGGCAGTCGCGGCAAAAGAGGGGGGAGCGATCGGTATTCGTGCGAATACTGCTGTAGATGTGAAAGAGATCAAAGAACAGGTTGATCTTCCCATCATAGGTATTGTGAAAAGAAACTACGGAACCAATCCCGTATTCATTACACCAACGATCTTGGAAGTGGATGAACTTGCCGAGGTCCATGCAGAGATTGTTGCGGTTGATGCCACTTTACGTGCACGGCCGGACGGTAAATCATTGGATGAATTCGTACAGGAAATTCGCACCAAACATCCTCAACTTCTATTAATGGGGGATATTTCAACCAAAGAGGAAGCCATTAATGCAGAACGACTTGGTTTTGATCTGATCTCCTCTACATTGATTGGATATACAGAGGAGACAGCAGGGCTTAAGCTGTACGATAATCAATTTGCAGCCTTGAAAGAAATTCTAACTAGCGTACAAACGCCTGTCGTTGCAGAAGGGAATATTATGACCCCGGAGATGGCAGCAACGTGTCTGGAAGCTGGAGTCTATTGTGTTGTTGTCGGTGGCGCCATTACCCGCCCGCAACAAATTACGGAACGTTTTGTCTCTGAAATTGCAAAATTGAAAAGGCCTTCTCCTTCTGTCCAATAAAAAGGAGAAAACAACAAACAGCCAACGAATCAAGTTGGCTGTTTTGTTATTCAGCAGAATAAAGAGCTTTTAACGTTTGCTGCCGCGCACTAAGTAAATGTTCATCCTCAAGTAATAGCAGTGAAATCACATCCAGGATGTAAATGATAGCCAACTGGCTGTTGATAAAGTTCACATCTCCGGTTCGCCCGATATCCGGTGTGAAAATGCACAAATCCGAGATTTCGGAGAGGGGGGTGTGATCAAAATTAGTAATTCCAACGACTTTGCTTCCTCTTTTTTTGGCTGCGTTTAATGCATCACTGACTTCCAGTGTTCGTCCTGAATTGGATAAACCAATGACCAGATCATCTTCGCCCAAAAGAGAAGCACTCATGATCATCATGTGTGAATCGGTCACCGCATCAATGACGATACCCATCCGCATGAGTCTGTATTTGAACTCCAGTGCAGATAAACCTGAACTCCCCAAACCATAGACATAGATCCTGCGAGCATTTTTTATGTACTGGACCACTTGTTCGATTCTGTCGGTATCCAGCATTTCCGCGGTCGCATTGATGATATCATTGTGGATCTGCTGAGTTCTTATAAAGAAATCCGTTTGATTGCGGGGTTGATCCACTTCGCGGTTAAGTCGAATTTTAAAATCAACAAACGTAGAGCACCCTACTTTTTTACAAAATCGGGTAATGGTTGACATGGAGGCATTGGTATAAGCAGCCAAATCTCTAATATTGATGTTATTAATGGATGATTTATTGCGCATCACATAATCAGCGATTTCCTTTTCTTTCGCCGAAAAACGCTGGTATTCAAGCTGCAGCATGTCAATGACACTGGATGACATTACGAATCCCCTTTCCCGGAACATGTTAACTTTTGTATAGTCTATCCTCATTAGTCTACTTCCTAAAAGCCAATTCATCAAACATTTAAAAATAGTCTGCATATTTTCAACCAAGTACCACCAATAACCATATTAATTGTTATGTTAACTAAAACGTTATCCATATTACAATTCAAATAAATGTAAGAGTTTACATAAGTTTTACGTCGCGCTAACCGGATGCTGATGTTCCCTTGTTATGCTAGGCCTGTTTGGAATTACATAAGCCAACAATCATACATACAAAGGAGAGAATTATGATCAGTCACCTCTACAAAAAGATGTTATCCATCCTGTTATCGATTGCTTTGGTATTCGGATGGTTTGCGGGATTTGGGGAAGTCCATTCAGCCCAAGCCGCATCATTGTCCGAGCCTGACATGCTATTACAGCGTAATGCCAATTGGAATTATTTCGATCAGGGTCAGGATCTGCAATCGGATTGGCGTGCTTCATACGATGATTCGTCTTGGAATTCGGGACAGGCTCCATTGGGTTACAAAGACAATGGTAATGGCATAAGCACTTCCTATTTTGGACCTCTCAAAACGGAAGTCAGCTATGGTCTGGACAAAAAAAATAAACCCCGCACAACCTATTTCCGGACAAACCTTACCGTTAACAAGGAACAAATTGACGGTTATGGACAAATCCTAGGCACATTCGGTATTGACGACGGTGCAGTGATTTATGTGAATGGTGTGGAAGTCCGTCGTTTTGGCATGCCTGACGGTGATATTCAGTACTCTACCAAAGCAACCTCAAGTCAGGACTTGCCGGTAATGTATGAGGATATCGACCTGACTGAGCCAATGAAAGCCAATTTGCATGAAGGCTCAAACGAAATTGCGGTCGAAGTACATCAACAGAGCGATAGCAGCTCTGACCTGTATTTTGACATGGAGCTTAAAGCATTGGACAATGCACCATCGCTGGATATCAGCAAAGTAACGGTTACCTTCTATGGTGATGCAACAAATACCAAAGGATTCACTTGGTATACTCCTCTTGCATCTGCACAGAGCACGGTTCAAGTGGTACCTAACCAGGGAGGCCTTGCAGATTTCAGCCAGGCCCAAAGTTTCAACGGACGTGAATCCGTGGCTTCCAACTCCCCGGGAGAAATGGTGCATAAGGCGGAAGCAACGGGGCTTTTGCCAGATACATCCTATTATTACCGTGTTGGTGATCAGGATCTGGGCATATGGAGTGAGGTTGGAACGTTCAAAACGGCTCCGATTGACGGAGCGTTTACCTTTATCGACCTGACGGATACACAGGCGAAGGAAGAAGATGAGGCGATCCTGTCCGGCTCTACACTCTCCAAGGCACTGGCTACAGTTCCCAACGCTGAGTTTGTTGTCCATAACGGAGACGTTGTAGAGAATGGCACTTCAGAGCAAGAATGGAACTGGCTGCTTGGTCACTCGCAAGCCAGTCTCATGAATACGACCATTGCACCATCCGCTGGCAATCATGAGAATAAAAATTATGCGTTCTACGAGCATTTTAATGTGAAGCAGCCAGACGGTGCTGCAACGGTAACAGGCGCATATTATTCTTATAATTACAGCAAAGCCCATTTTATCGTATTGAACTCCAACGAGAATTCAACGGAGTACGCCAACTTCTCGAATGAGCAAGTCGCATGGATGAAGCAGGATGTAGCGGAGGCGAAAGCCGCAGGAGCCAAGTGGATTATCGTTAATATCCATAAAGGTCCATACACGACATCGAATCATGCTACGGATAGCGACATTATTGGTGCGAGCGGTGAACGAAAAAAAATCGCACCGCTCATGAACGAGCTGGGGATTGATCTGGTCCTTCAGGGACATGACCATATCTATGCACGGACGAAGCCAATCAAGAGCGATGGTACTGCTGAAGATGTGTCCAAAATAACGGAGACCTTCAATGGACAGAGTATCGAGTACTCGGTCAGACCGGATGGAACCATTTATATGATTCCTGCTACCGCTGGGGCCAAAGTATACTTCAAAAACGTAAAACCAGAACTTGGTGAAGCGTACTTCAACTTGTTCGAGCGTGCGGAAGAAAACCACGCACGGCAATATGGCGACACTACAAGTTTGGCCAGAGGTCAGGTGCAAAACTTCGTTTCATTGACTATTGACGGAGACAAGCTGTCCGCCATAACGTATGAGATTGACCAAAATAAAAATAATGCAGAACCATTTATCGTGGATATTTTCGGGATCATCAAGGAATCGGATACAGTTCCTGTTCCAGAACAGGTAAACAAGGTAACGGTAACGTTCCATGGAGATCCTACCAAGAGTAAAGGATTCACTTGGTATACTTCTTCCGATCAAGTAACGAATAGCGACCTTCAGGTTGTGGAAAAAACATCTGCAACACCTGATTTCACGCAAGCCAAATCGGTTCAAGGGCGCTCTGCACAGCCTGCCAATGCGCCTACAGAACTGATGCACAAAGCAGAAGTGACAGATCTGAAAGCCAATACGACCTATTATTTCCGTGTAGGGGATGCTTCTCAGCAAGTATGGAGCGAGACAGGTACCTTCCGTACAGCACCGGAAAAAGGCAAATTCACTTTCATTGATCTGGCGGATACACAAGCGAAGGAAGAGGATGAAGCAATTCTGTCCTCTGAGACATTGGCCAAAGCATTGGCTACAGTACCGGATGCACAATTTGTCGTTCATAACGGGGATATCGTGGATACTGGTGTCAAAGAGGAACAGTGGAACTGGCTGCTTGGGCATTCGCAGGAAAGCCTCTTAAACACAACCATCGTTCCGTCCGCAGGGAACCACGAGGACGAAAATTATGCGTTTATCGATCATTTCAATATCCAGTCACCAGTGAATTCCGCAACGGAGACGGGAGCTTACTATTCGTATGATTACAGCAATGCGCATTTTGTTGTGTTGAACTCCAATGAGGATTCGGACGAGTACGATAACTTCTCATTAGAGCAGGTCGAGTGGCTGAAGAAAGATGTTCAGGCTGCGAAGAAGAATGGATCCCAGTGGATTATCGTTAACATTCACAAGGGGCCGTACACGACGTCAAATCACGCAACGGATTCCGACATCATGGGAGCAAACGGTGTACGTACCAAGATTGCACCGATCATGGCGGAGCTTGGCATTGATTTTGTACTACAGGGACATGACCACATCTATGCCCGCACAAAACCGATTGATCAGAAGGGGAAAGCGCGTCAGCCAGAAATGATCACGGAAATTCAAAATGGACAGAAAATCGAGTATTCTGTGAATCCGGATGGCACGATCTATCTGATTCCGGCAACAGCTGGTCCAAAAGTGTATTACAAAAATCCGAGCACAAGTCTCGGTGATGCTTATTACAATCTTTTTGAACTGGCAGAGGAGAATCATGCAGCCAAATATGGCCCTGATCCGAATGACAACCGTCGTCCAATGCGCAGTCAGGTACAAAATTTTGTGGGCATTACGATTGACGGCAGCAAACTGACAGCTATAACGTATGAAATTGACCAAAATCAGAATGGAGCAGCCCCGTTCATTGTTGATCAGTTCGGTATCGTGAAGAAGACAGAACCATCGAATCCGGGACCAGGAACTTCCAATCCGGGAACATCGAATCCCGGCTCGGGTTCAGGCCCAGGTAATGGGTCCGGGCCTGGCAGCGGTAATGGCTCCTCAGGAAGCGGTGGCGATACAACAACCGGTAACGGTTCGAACAGCGGTAGTGGAAGCGGAACTGATTCCGGCAACAAACCGGATACTGGATCAGGCAATAACGGAAACGGAGGCACTGCGCCAGCGTTGAAAGATACAGCTGGACACTGGGCAAAATCCGCAATTGATAAAGCCCTGGCGGCTGGATTCGTCAATGGCTATGGTGATCAGACCTTCCGTCCGAATCAGAAAGTCACACGTGCCGAGTTCATTACGATGCTCGGCCGTGCATTGAATCTGAATACCGTAAGCGAGAGTATTCACTATACGGATGATAACAAGATTCCTTCATGGGCGAAGCCTTATATTACAGCAGCTGCATCCGCTGGCATTGTCAATGGTTACGAGAATGGCTCGTTTGGCCCTAGCAAGACGCTGAGCCGTGCGGAGATGGTAACTATGATTGCACGCGCTGGCGGAATACAAACGAATGCCAATGCGAAACTGGATTTCAAAGATGCAAAGGATGTCCCTGCATGGGCAGTATCCTATGTAGCTTCTGCCGTAGAAGCAGGTTTGGTCGGTGGTGTAGGTGGCAATCGATTTGCTCCGATGCAGACAGCTACCCGGGCTGAGGCAGTTACACTTATTGTTGGTCTTCTTGAACAATCGAGATAACCGAAATAACCCTAAATCTAATTTCCTCGAAACCAATGCGGAACGTTCCCGCATTGGTTTCTTGTTTATTCAGAAGATCTGGAAACATTGCAAAAGAATCAGAGTCCCTGTACAGTGGATGAATCATTAAGCAACAAAGAATCCCAGAAGGAAGGTATTTATGAAATCCCACACCTCTGAGCGTATTAAACTCCCGGCAGGGTTTTGGACAGGGTTACATCAATTAGGGATTGCCGCCCACGATGTAGCTCGCAGAGCACAACTGCCGCTCACGATTATAACTGAACCAGCCGTTACGACCGCTCAATATTTTGCGATCTGGCAGGCATATTCCGATCTCGTCGGTGATACTGCTGAAGGAATCATCAAGCTTGCAACCGTATTTGAAACAGGGAAATACCCGCCGAGTGTCTTAGCGACCTACCATGCGCGTGACTACCGTGATGCATTACACCGAATGGCTCGCTACAAACAACTTTGTCCCCCTGAAAGCTTGCGTATTACTGAGGAAGGCGATGATTGTTCAATCGAACTGGAATGGTTAACTAACGAACAACCAGGTCCGTCATTGCTGGTTGGAGTCACACTGGCATTTCTCCTCGAACTTGGGCGCCGGGGAACAGGTCAACCTTTGACTGCACGGCTTGTCGAATTTTCGCATACCATGGGCGATGTTCGTACCCTTGAGACTTATTTTGGCTGCCCAATTCGGATTGGTGCAACCTGTAACCGGCTGACTTTACAACGTAAAGATTTGGACCGTCCGTTTCTTTCATACAACGAAGAGTTACTGGAGATCCTTACTCCCGCGGTGGACCGATCACTGAATGAACAGCTGGGCAGTCGCTCTATTACAGAGATGGTCAAATGGATCATGAAACGCAGTCTCACAGGAGGTCGCCCTGACATTCAGGTCGTTGCCAAGGAATTGGGTATGAGCGATCGGACCTTGCAGCGCCGGCTTACAGAAGAGAATACAAGCTTCAAGCTTCTATTGACGAGAGCCAGACATGAGCAGGCACGAGCCTACTTGGCAGACCCTACACTGGATATTAAAGAAGTAGCTTTCTTGATTGGATATGAAGACCAGAACTCGTTCTACCGTGCCTTTCGTTCATGGGAAGGGGATACACCAACGAATTGGCGTACAGAATATTTAGGAACGAATTCGCTATCCGAAGGACCGCCAGAATCATCAACGCTTCATTAACTGAATGCTTTCTATCATTTGGCGTGTTATGCAAGAATTTTGGCGCAACACGCTAGTTACTCGGCAATGTAGACAAGGTAATATAAATCCTATCCGGAGCACAAGACTGTTTTTAACATGATTACGAATCAGCTTGCCGCTACAAGAAAATAAAAGGAGTAGTGTTGTGATATGGATATGGGTTTATACGGTAAAACAGCTTTGGTTACAGGATCGACGAAGGGGATAGGGAAAGCCATTGCGATTGAACTTGCCAAAGAAGGGGTTAATGTAATCATCAACGGACGAGATGATGCAAAGGTTGAGCGCACGGTTAATGAAATAAAGTCCGATTTTCCCGCTACCTCACCTCAAAAAGCTACAGCTGATCTGGTGGACATTGGTCAAAGAGAAGCTTTATTTGAAAAATACCCCCAAATTGATATCCTAGTGAACTCTATGGGGATTTATGAAATTATGCAATATGAAGATATCAGCGATGAGGTTTGGGAGAAATACTTCCGTACGAATGTTCTCGCTGCAAATGCATTGTCCAAATTTTATATGCCTAAAATGTTGCAAAATGATTATGGCCGCATGATCTTTATTGCGAGTGAAGAAGCCATCATGCCTTCAGGACAAATGCCTCAGTATTGCATGACCAAATCCATGTTATTATCGTTGTCCAAAAGTTTATCGAAATTAACGGTAGGAACAGAAGTTACCGTCAATACAATCATGCCAGGACCAACGCTCTCTGAACATGTGCAACAAATCCTAGAGAGCATCTACCCTGATGAATTGATGACTTTTTTAGAAAAAGAGAAGGATTTTATGCAGAAAAACCTGTCTCAATCCGAGATACAGCGATTTATCAAGCCTGTTGAGATAGGCAGATTGGCCACATTTGTATGCAGTCCGTATGCATCCGCATTTAAAGGTTCTCCAATCCGTATGGATGGGGGAATGGTGCCAACCATTTTCTAAACTTGCTTTTCACTACACAACTGAACGTAAAGAACCTTGAGCTAAGCCCGAGGTTCTTTTTTCGTTTCTATATATTGATAATCTCTTAATGGATCAAATCCAATTCGTTATCTGATACATGGATTGACTTTACAACTAGCTCAGTAAAAGCTTTAACGGCTGGAGATAACCATTTTTTCTTTTTAATCAGCATATGGGAGTAAATGGGGTCAAACTTTTCGGAATGACTTACAATCTTAAGTTTCCCTCGTTCCACGTCTTCTTTAACTGTCATGTAAGGCAAAAAAGAAAAGCCGAGTCCACTCATAACGGTTTGTTTGATGGCCTCAATACTCCATAACTCCATCGTTTGAAACGGGGGAATATCATGCTTAACAAGATATCTTTCAAACAAGGTTCGATAACTGCATCCTTCTTCGTTGGTGATAAAAAAGGTGGGGTTGTTCTCCAGTTTGTACGCATCAAAATGTTCCGGGCCGTCATTGCTGCAAACCAGTACTATTTTTTCTTCGATTAGCTCGTAATGAATACACTTTTCGTAGAGATGTTAGAAGTGATCCCTTATCTAACAACCCCATCATTATATGGTGGACAGGCTAAGGACGCATTTGATGTGATTATTCCTTCTTTGCCGGGGTTCGCATTTTCGAGTAAACCCACTCAGCCAGGGGTAGGGTCCAAATATGTAGCTACACTTTGGGCGAAATTGATGGATCGTTTGGGTTATGACCGATATTTTGTTCAGGGAGGGGATATTGGAGCAGGAGTCTCAACGTGGTTAGCCTACATCTACCCTGAGCGGGTGAGAGGACTTCATCTCAATTATATTCCTGGAAGCTATAGGCCACCACTTACTCAGAATACACCTTCGATGAGCAAAGAAGAGCGCACATACCTTGACTCCGTAGCAGAAAGGTCGGAACGAGAAGGCGCTTATAGCGCCCTTCATAGAACCAAGCCGGAAACTTTGGCTTTTGCACTAAGTGATTCCCCAACTGGTCTTGCCAGCTGGATGGTGGAAAAATTTCAGGGTTGGAGTGACTGTAAAGGAGATATTGAGAGTTCGTTTTCACTCGATCATATCCTCACCAACATCTCGATATACTGGTTTACCAATTCGATTACATCTTCCAAGCGAATATATACCGAAGGTGGCAAAATGCCACTGCATTTCACGGAAGGCCAGCGTGTTACTGTCCCAACAGGGATTTCCGTATTTCCCAAGGAACTGCCCATGCCTCCCCAAAGCTAGGTAGAGTGTGCATATCATGTTACGCACTGGGAGCAGGCGGATAAAGGGGGGCATTTCGCTGCAATGGAACAGCCAAAATTATTTGCTGAACATCTTCATCGTTTTTTTTCATTTCATTGATTGATATCTCATAGACTGCTTCCCTTGACTTTAACGGGAACAGACATATACATTAAAAAAGTCGCCTATTGGCGGCTTTTTTATAGTTATGCGGATTTGATTTGTTACGAATGATGTTCTCTAACGGTATATATACAGTTTCTTCCACCTGCCATTATGTACTCTCCACGTTCAATATGAACTTGATCCCCAAGAACCGTTTTGAATAAATGTAATTCATTTTTACATAACCCAGTACATACCGCCGCAGCTTCACAGATTGGACAATGCTTCTCTATAAATAAGAGGCTACCATCGCCTTGATCCTTGACCTCGGCCATATAACCTTCATTTGTTCGAATTTCAGCCAGTTTCTCCAGCCTTTCCTTCACGCCGGATGTATCACCAATGTACTGTAGATATTGATCTTGCATGTTCTTATTCCGCACACTCAGCAGCTTGTCCAGCCCTTCATTTCCAAAAGCTTCTTTCATGGAATTGATCAGACTGACGGATAACTCCGAATATCCACTCGGGAAAAAACGATCAGCCGCGGGGGTTAATCTCCATAGCTTGGTTGGTCGACCCATGGGACGAGCCTCTTCTTCGAAAGTAACCAATCCTTCTTCATTCAATGCATTTAAGTGCTGCCTGATAGCCATTCCAGATAACGCAAATTGGGAGGAGAGTGCCACCACATCCATTCCACCTTGATGCTTAAGCAGGTTAATGATTGCTTTTCGGGTACTGGTTGAGGCATCCTTTTTCGTTTGATCCCGGCTCATGGTGAACCTCCTTTTTAAACAACTGAATCTTCACTATTTCATACATTTTAAACAAAAATATTGACAAAGTCAAAGACGAACTGTAGCTTATACTTTATAAAGTAAAATGTTTACTAAGTATCCGGATACGGTGTATACATAAAAATTCTCTTGGAGGTTACATAACATGTCGTCCCCATCTCAAAGTATTTTCAGTCCGCGTTATTTTGCATTATCCATAGGAATTATATTGTCAGTGATGGCCGTTGGATTTGAAGGTTTGTCGGTAACGACAATTGCTCCTTCTATTGCCAGTGACCTGAACGGACTTAACCTGTTTGGCTGGATATTCAGTACATATCTGCTTGCACAGATTATCGGCACCTTGGTTGTAGGTCGAATTATTGACAAAGGGGACCCGCAGTTCCCTTTACTCTCGCACTTCTTTTGTTTATTGTCGGGCTGATCGCAGCCGCAACTGCAGGTGATATGTATACCATGATAGCGTCGCGAGCCATGCAGGGTTTGGGTGCCGGAGCTATGATGACTTGCGTGTACACGGCCATTTCCTTAAGTTATCCGGACGAATTACGTGCCAAAATACTCGGAGCATTCGGTACCGCGTACGTTCTTCCGTCCATGCTTGGTCCATATGTTGCAGGGCTTATTGCAGATCAGTGGTCATGGCGCTTTGTGTTCTGGGGGATTCTACCGATCCTGTTGGTTTCAGCGCTCCTTAGCCTACCTGCGTTCACGAAATTAAAATCACAGCCTACACAAGGGGAGGATGGATCTGCCGCTACTTGGATGGCGCTGCTATTAACGATAGGTACGGGGACTTTATTAGTGGGACTTGGCAAGCTTCCTTCAATTATTGGATTTGTTATCGTCCTTATCGGGGGAGTACTGATGGTATATCCACTGCGCAAACTGCTGCCGGAGGGAACGCTTGCTTTGCGAAGAGGTATGCCCGCTATTCTCGCTACACGTGGATTGTTCTTCGCTGCTTATACGAGTACACAAAATTTCTTGGTATTGGCTTTAATCGAGGTGAAAGGTATTACTACACCTTCTCAGGCCGGTTTAATTGTAGCAAGCGCTGCACTGAGCTGGTGCGTCATTGCTTATTTGCAGGGACGGTGGGACTCAGCAGATCAGGGCCGTGGACGTCATACACGAATTATTGTGGGTGTACTCCTGCTTGCCATTGGAATTACCATCGTATTTTGGGTTCCTGTTGTGACCGCTACCGTAGCGGTGATTGGCCAGATCATAGCTGGAATAGGCATTGGATTAGCACATCCGATTAGCGGTGTCGTCGCGTTTTCGCAAACAGGAGAGTCAGGCGTTGGTAAAACCTCGGCAAATCTGCAATTTGCAGATTCCTTTACACCGGGCGTAGTGATCGGGATCGGTGGCTCCATCCTGGTGGTGTGTCAAGCTGGAGGGATGTCATTGCAAGCTGGATTAATCGTAACGATGGGTTTTCATCTTTTGTTGATCATCTTGAGCTTGATTGCCAGCACTCGGATTGCACCTGTAACAGGACAGATAAGAACAGGGCTGCAATAGCTGGGCTTGAAAAACAAATAAACGGAGGTAAGCCAAGGAAGGTGTGTCAATATGTTGACTTCGGATACCGAGAAACTTTTCACAGCCTATCGTATTATCGGGACGAAATGGACTATCCATATCCTATGTTCTCTTTCACAAGGTCCTAAGAAATTCAGCGAAATTTACGGATGTGTGCCTTCCATCTCAGAAGCAATTCTCTCCAAACGTCTAAAAGATCTTCAGAACGATAATCTGGTTAATAGAACAGGCCTAACCCATTCCATACAAAACATGTATGAACTTACACCCAAAGGGGCCGCTCTAGCTGCTTTCATACCCTGTTTGATGGACTGGTTTACTAAAAACATGAATTAATGAAGAGGAATATACTGCGATTGCGATCATTTTATCCGGAGGTTTTCTGAATGAACCATGTGTTAATCCTATCAGATACACATCACATTGTTAAAAGTTTAAGTTTGTTAATTCGAACCGAGCCGTTTTTACATGTACTGGACGCTACTCGTGATGTGGTCCGTAACATTAATCATCTTCCGGATAATTCTGTGATCATCGTAGATATGAATTTGGAGAATATGGAGACGCTTATAAAACAATTTTCCGGGAAATATAGGATAGTTTTGTATAGCGGATCTCTTGAAATCATAGATATTCCAATCCATCTGCAAACAACTGATTGTCGTTATTTTAATGCATATACGAGTCCTGAAGATATCATTAAGATTTTATTGGGTTGTGTTTGAAAGTAACAGGATAGCCCAAAAATAATTACGTTCCAAGGAGGTATAACAATGATTCAGGTCAGTGAAGCAGCAGCAGAAAAAATCGTCGGAATCCTGGCAAGTGCGGATACCCAGAATTCTTTCCTTCGAGTCGGGGTGGATGAGGGGGGATGCAGTGGTCTATCCTATACCCTTATCGTAGATGAACAGCAAGCAGAAGGGGATATCTTATTAGATAAAGGTGTATTTCGTATATTGGTTCACACCAATACGGTTCCATATATTGAAGGACTTGAGATTGATTACGAAGAAAGTGGAATGTTAGGTGGATTCACCATGAATAACCCTAATGCAAAAGTTTCATGTGGATGCGGGGCCAGTTTCAGATTGGCGAATTACCGTGGTGAGGTCAAAAAATGTGATTAATTGTCAGGATGACGGAATATTTTCAACCAATATCTCATATTAAACATACAATGAAGGAGTTTTCTATTCGCCGATCGTGTAATCATTTCTTTTCAACTTAGGGAGAGAATGTCATGAATATTTTTGAAAATCACATACCTTTGGAAAAATTGAAATGGAATGAGCCATTAAAAGACCATACGTATATAAAACTTGGTGGTAAAGCAGACATACTTATCCATCCTACAACGAAAGAAGAAATTGTTAACACGGTTAACATTGCAAAAACACATCAAATACCTCTGACGGTCATTGGAAAAGGATCAAATGTCATCATTAAAGATCAAGGTGTGCGCGGAATAACGCTCTCTCTAAGCCAATTCGATCAGATTAAAGTCAATGGTGACAAAATTGTCGCGCAGAGCGGTTCCAACATTATTGATGTGTCACGGGCAGCTTTGCATTACAGCTTAAGGGGTCTGGAGTTTGCATGTGGAATACCCGGAAGTACAGGTGGCGCCTTATATATGAATGCGGGAGCTTACGGTGGTCAGATGGAAGAGGTTGTTGAGCGAGCGCTAGTGGTTACTAAAAATGGAGAGTTACTTAACATGGTCCGAGATGACATGCAGCTTGGTTATCGAAACAGTATTTTCCGAACGGATCAATACATCATACTTGAAGTCGAATTTAAGCTCAAACCAGGCAACAAAGATGTCATTTCCAGTACCATGCAGGATTTAACGTATAAACGGGAATCCAAACAACCGCTTGAGTATCCCTCTTGCGGAAGTGTATTCAAACGTCCAGAGGGACATTATGTCGGAAAACTCATTCAAGAATGTAATTTACAAGGCACTCGCATTGGGGGAGCGGAAATTTCCAAGAAGCATGCGGGTTTTATCATTAATGCAGATCACGCCACTGCCGAGGATTATTTGGAGTTAATTCAATTAATCAAAAAAACAGTACGTGATCAATTTAATATTGAATTGGAGACGGAAGTCATTATTTTGGGAGAGTAGGCTACTATGAACAGTGTACACCCTGGTGTCTTCCAAATCGCTTCAGATTCCCAAACCATCCATTATGATATAAGGAAATTTAACAGCAGAGGTAGATATTCAGCTCGCAAGCATTTTTATAGAAAGTGAACAGCAGTTAATGCAGCAGTTAGAAAAAATCACCCTAGGCAGCATGCTTAATGTGATGAAGGAATGTGCGTTGGAAACCATGGAATAGTTTTATGATGAAGAAGAAATCATTGGAGGTTAATGTTGTGAAATTAATCGGATTGTCCGGGTCACTGATTGGATCAAAGACACCAGTGGGTGTGGATGCTGTACTCCAGTTCGTAAAAAATAATCATCCGGAAATTGAAGTGGAACTCATCGATTTAAGAGATTATAAAGAGATCGAATTTTGCGATGGTCGCAAGTTGGAGGATTATAATGAACATACTCAGTCGGTGATCCAAAAATTGATTGATGCTGACTTTTACGTGATCGGCACACCCATTTATCAATCCTCTCTGACGGGCGTACTGAAAAATGTATTCGACCTTCTGCCCGTGCAGAGCATTTACAATAAAGTGATGGGTTTTATAGCAACCGGGGGCACCTATCAGCATTATCTGGTAGTGGAAAATCAATTAAAACCGATTGCCGGCTTTTTCCGCTCTTATGTTGCCCCAAGCTATGTTTATTTGAATAGTGATCATTTTGATGCTGAGAATAACATTAAAGATACTGAAGCCCTAAGTCGGCTGGAAAAATTGGCTGAGGAATTAGTCTTCATGCAGACTCAATTAAAAGCTTCATCCCACTGAAATAAGCAAGGATTAAAATTTATGTTCCAATAAAGAACAAAGGTAGCCGGTCAGTGCGATCGGCTGCCTTTGTTTATTTTTCATCTTCAAAAAAGCAGAATTCATACTAATGAGATGAAATAGCCAAAATTATTTTTTCTCATGCGTGGCTTTTTCGCTTCGTCCGGTGTCTAATTAAATGTAAATCAAGAGGAGGTTCCCCACCATGTCAGGAGCTCATGACACGAAACCTGTTTATCCGGATGAACAGGAAAGCATCACCATCTTTGAGAACACGTATGAGCAATATCGTCAGAGAATCAGCAAATACTTCTCACTGAAATTGAACCCGTCGGTTGCAGATGATTTGACCCAACAGGTATTTTTGAAAGCAGTCGAAAATATTCACAGCTTTAAAGGGAGCTCTAATTTATTCACCTGGATCTTTAAGATTGCTCAGAATACGGTGAAAAACGAATATCGCAGGTTATCGCGACAAAAAGAATCTCCTTATGATTTTACAGAATATGAATCACAATCGATCTCTCTTGAATTTACGAAACATGTTGATATTCGAATTGATATTGGCTCTGCGTTAAAAAAGCTGGATGAGATTGACCAGGAAATTATTGCATTACGTTTTTTCGTTGATTGCACCTTGCCTGAAATATCCAAGATAGTTGGACGACGGGAAAGCGCAGTAAAAAACAGACTGTACCGGGCTTTGGAGAAATTAAGAAAAGAACTGAAAGAGTGGGGGGATATTGCCATCATGTCTATTCAAGACCTGATTTCCATTGTAAATAAAGGTGAAAACCAAGATACGAATGATCGTACGAAGAAAGTGCATCAAGATTTGTTCGATGAGCTCAACAATAGTGTTGAACGAGTGTCGACCAAATATAAACATCATCCATCACAAAAGGTAGTTATTGAAATTTATCCTGATCTGCCAACGTTCCATCAAGCTGTCGGAGAAACAGATGCCCCCAATTGGTTTATGGGCACATATGAAGGGCGTACTCTGAAAATTGTCTCTCCATTGAACCCGGGACCGGAGCATACGTATCAATCCATTCTGAAAAGCACAGTCCACTTGTTCGCCATGTGGCTAATCAGCGACATTAATCCTGCAGCTCCCAAATGGATAAGACAGGGCATTGGTGGATATGAAGCTAAACAGATGTCCCAAGATTTCATTAAAGGATCAACGGAAGATAGCATACGCAATCAGTCGATTCCATCTTTTGATGAATTAAATAACGATACGTGGGATTTTGAAACGATGAAAGGTTTTCAGTTCTCTTATATGATGGTGGAATTTGTGGTTGAGCGATACGGAGTAGATGCATTGAACAAACTAATCCGCAGTCCTCAAGATTTCGAAGGGATCTTTCAATGCAGTGAGACTGAACTGCATGAGCAATGGGTGAAGTATATAAAAATATAATCTTATACTTTTGATTGTAGGTCCGGTGATGAACCGGGCTTTTTTTGTTTTAGTAAAGGTTTGGAGCATTGAAGTAGGTGAATTCGTTATATTTGACTTAGAGTACACTCTAAGCTGTAAACTTGTAGAAGACACATCTGGAAGGAGATTATTTTGATGAACCAGGATAATAAGTCGAAAACCTCACAACATAAAATCGGTTCCGGATTCAACCATCGCACGACAGCTGAGGAAGTATTGAATAACACGGATTTATCAGGAAAACTTGCTATCGTCACGGGTGGATATTCCGGATTGGGACTGGAGACTACACGTGCACTCGTTCGTGCTGGAGCCAAGGTTGTTGTGACCGCACGTCGGCCAGCCATCGCCAAAGAGGCTCTTGCAGGGCTAGCTGGTGTAGAGATTGATGAACTGGACCTCGCAGATCTCACTAGTGTCCGTGCTTTTGCCGATCGTTTTCTGGCAAGCAACCGGAGTATCGACATGTTGATCCTTAATGCGGGAATTATGGCTTGTCCAGAGACTCGCGTAGGCCCGGGCTGGGAAGCTCAATTTGCTACGAACCATCTTGGACATTTCACATTAACTAACTTATTATGGCCTTCACTTGTCAGCCATGGAGGAGCACGGGTTGTATCCGTTGCATCAACAGGGCATCATTTCTCACCAATTCGCTGGGACGATATGCAGTTTGAGAACGGCTATGAAAAGTTTCCTGCATATGGACAGTCCAAAACAGCAACCATTCTGTTTAGCGTTGAACTGGATAGACGCGGTGCAGATCAGGGAGTGCGTGCATTCTCTGTACATCCGGGTGGAATCCTGACGCCGTTGCAACGACATATGCCGAAAGAGGAAATGATCGCATTGGGCTGGATTGATGAGTCTGGTCAAGTAGCTAATCCAAACTTTAAAACACCTGAGCAAGGGGCAGCAACGCAAGTATGGGCAGCGACATCTCCGCAACTCAAGGGAAAAGGTGGCGTGTATTGCGAGGATTGTGACATCAGTGAGCCAGCTCCTGCGGACGGAGCCTTCTTTGGAGTCAAGGACTATGCCATCGACCCAGAGCAAGCCCGTCGTCTATGGAAAGTTTCAGCCCAGTTGACTCAAACTGATCTACCAACCTCTTAAGATCTTTTTTTCTGTTCACGAGGAAAGTCGCCTAAAATGGCGACTTTTTTGTGTTGGAGATGCCCTTCGTGAACAACCTCCTATGTAAAAGATGTTTTATAATCGTTTGTTATATACGCCTTCAATGGTCTGTTCTGTATAATTCTTTGTACATCTGGATTCGCTTGCGGATTATGAATGAGGAGGACAATGATGACTTTTTTTCAAAATGGGACGCATGAAGAACTTCGATGTTTGCTCGTTCAAGCAAGAAGCGTTTGTCTAAGGGCATTAGATCAGTATGAACTAGCATGGGATGGTATACATTTCATTCAGTTGTCAGATACCATCACGTACAAAATCGATACAGCTCCATCGAAAAGCTATTTGCTTCGCATTCATTCCAATCGGCTAAGTAAAGAGGCTATCCGTTCAGAACTTACTTTTCTTCAATCATTGGGCACATCCGATGATCTCCATGTACCTCAAGGTGTCGCGAGTCGCGACGGCTCGTATGTTTTGTCCATGGAGGCAGAAGAAGCGGGGATGTGCTTTTATGTCACGATGATGAATTGGGTAGACGGAGAGCATATGGATGGAAATGAGGTTACAGAACGTTGTGCATACCGTATGGGCTCAATGGTCGCAAAACTTCATGAAGCAACTACCCGTTTTGTACCACCTGTTGATTTTGCTCGGCCCACATGGGGCGAAGAAAGTTTTAAAGTGGATATGGCCAAGCTGAGACGCTATTACACAAGGTTTTTATCCGATCAGGCATGGAAGACGTATCAGAAAGCATCCCGTAAGATATTATCCCAACTTGCAGACTTGGATCAGAATCCACAGCATTACGGAATCATCCACGGAGATTTACATATTGGCAACATCGTATTCGACGATGAACAACCTAATCCAATTGATTTTGGCCGATGTGGGTACGGATATTATCTTTACGATATAGCAAATACGATATTAGGGCTTTTCCCCGCACAACGTTGGGAGTTCATCAGAGGTTATGAAAGTGTAAGCACACTGCCAACAGATTATGTTGAGGTTCTGGAAAGTTTCTTTATCATGTGCATGATTGAGAATTACAGCCACCACTCTTCCGACCCTAGAGAAGCATCACGATTAATAGAGGAGCAGCCGTACGCACAAGCGTGTATCAGAGAATATTTAATGAATGCTCCATTTCTCTTTAATGCGATAGAAGTGCAGGAAGTTACCTGAAATGAACGTCTTGAAATCAGCTCAACTGCTTTTTATCTTGCTCGCATGGCATCACGTCTTCAGGAAGTTTCAGAATAGTTCAAGGTTTAAAAATTTAATCATTTCAAAAGAGAAACGTAAAACGCATCGAATCCATGGACTCGGTGCGTTTTTATTTTATATTGAAGTCACAGGTTTATTTTTTAGTATAAGATCCTAATTGTTTCTGTGAAAATGGGTGAATGGAGTTTTTGTTTCTCAGCCACTTGTTGCCTTTAACAATTAAAACATAGACAGCTGCGACAAAATAAATGGTGCTCCAAATCCAAATTGTTGGTGTTAATATATTCTGTTCATAGCCATATTTAATGTACCAGATTCCAATTGGAAAATGCAGCAATATCGCTGAAAATAGTCCGGGATTATATATGCTTTTTGCTTTTATATTAGCGAAGAAGCCATGCCAGATAATCTGGAAAAATCCCATTAATATAGGCGCCAGACCCAGCCATACAACGGAAGGGAAGAATACAGGCGGCAAATAAAACACATAGGCGATAATCAGATTAATAATCATAGCTGACTGCTGATTTAACGGATATCTCTCAGGTGTTTTACTATGGAACAGAACTTTATTAAACAAGCCTGCAAAGTAACCCGGCCATCGGTATTCTTCAAATTGATGCAGGAGTATGGCAACAAAGCTTAACCCTAAAATGCTGTTAATGCGGGGAAGTGTTCCCCAATACATGATGACATAAATACATACAAGGCATGCAATGATCAATCCCAAGTCCTGCCAATGTTTTCTTAACATGTTCAACTCAATCACCTCCATCATTGTTTTTTAATGAAAGTATCTTTCAAAGAGCAAGTCAATTTGTGCATCTATAGGTGCGATCTTCACAGAAGCTCCTTTTTCCAGAATAGGACTCATAAGTGCCGGGAGAAAGAGCGCCCCAAAAATTTGCGTCATCATTGTAGTCAGTCGTTCCTGTTCTTGTTCTCCGGTTATCTCTTTTAACGTATTTTGAACTCTGGGGAACCCCATTAAATTTAAAAATGAACCGTACTCCTGTTGAGATGAGAAGTCTGCTGAACCCATAAGAATAATTCTGGATAACAATTCGGGATATTCACGGATGACTTGTAAATAATCCATCAAGAATTGCTTTAATCGATCTCGGGCGGGGATGGAAAATTCATCAAGTATAGCAAAGGTATGCTGAAAGCTACTCAAAATCATTTTAATAGATTCGCTGATCAAATTTTCTTTGGACCCGAAGTAATAATTAACAAGCGATACATTTGTGCCAGAGGCTTCGGCAATTTTTCGTATGGTGATGCCTTCAAATCCTTTTTGTTTGGTGAACTCCAGTGTGGCTTTCATAATCTTTTCTTTCGTTTCACTTTTCTTGTCTGGTTCCATATGTAAAACCTCCAACAAAGTTATTTAAACGTTGTTTTAAACGTTGTTTAAGTTTATATTAGCACGCTTTCCTAATATTGCAAGTCATACATTTGGAGGTATTGATCATTAACTAAGAAACATCATATCGCAGGCTTTTCATGAAGACATGGTTAGCTTTCGCGGATGTTTTCTTATGAAATGCGGAAAGGATGATGTACCAACTAAATATCGGTAAACAAAAAGCGCTATACCTGTGGTATGTTTTACGTACGAATATCCCGCTTCAATGTGAGAGGAGATTGTATGCCACAAGTGAAAAGAATAATCCGAAGCAAGTGGTTTCTATGGATGACAGGTGTTTTTGTTATTTTCATCGCTGCGTTCTGCGCGCTATCCTTCATCCTGGTAAATTCGGTATCTGCTACCTTCGAAACCGGAAGTATTGAAGAGAAATATGCTCTACCCGGCACGTACGAGGTAGATACGCTGGAGATCAAGGACGAACAAGGCGAGGAGCTCTACAGAATTTATTCTCCGCAATCAACGGATGTCTTGCACCCGCTCATCGCTTGGGGAAACGGAACGGGGGCATTACCTGACAATTATGATGAGTTGTTAAGACACCTGGCGGGTTGGGGATTTATTGTCATCGATACATACAGCCAAACCACGGGTACAGGAAAAGAAATTATGGCTGCGATTGAATATATGCTCAGTGAAAATGATGCGACAGTCAGCCCGTTCTACCACAGGATTCAAAAAGATCGGGTCGGTGCGGCAGGGCATTCGCAGGGATCCACGGGTGTGATTAACGCTCATACGAATTTTGAGAACGGTGGTCTCATCAAAACGGTTGTATCCATTGCTCTGCCCGAGCTGAAATATTGTGATCCAGAGGACGTGTATGATACATCAGCGCTGAAGGTTCCATTTTTTGTTATAGGGGGAACCCGAGATTTTATCATCTCTCCGTCAGAATCCAACAAACTGGCCTTAAATAATACCAATCCGGATCTTCCGGTCTTAATGGCTATGGCTAAGGGCGCTGCACATACAGCGATAGAGCAGGATGGCGGGCAGCATCGAGGTTATTTGACAGCTTGGATGAGATATCAATTAATGAATGATTCGGAGGCAAGAACGGCTTTTGTTGGAAATAATGCTGAAATAGGAACGAATAATCATTGGAAGGATGTTATTTTCGCAAATTTGCAATAGTCATGGTGCAACTAGTTCAATGCCTACGCACGGTGTAATTTATAGTAAACCAACGTTTTTCAGTGGCCTGAGGAGAATTCTCCTGAGGTTTTTTCTTGTATGTCTGAACGATCGAGTTCTAATAAAAGATAAGCCCCTTTTTCCAACAAAATGCCAAATAAATGACAACGAAATGTTATTTCTATTTGTAACTGCTTACTTTATGCTAGATTTCAACACCCGATGAAGAGACTGGATTATGTCTGTAAATACGGTTATGAGGGTTAACCGTTGTGCAGAAACAAGTTCTTCAGATGTAAGACAGAAGCGAACGTAGAGAATCTTAATGAACTTGTAAGCGGTAACAAAAAACAGACTAGGAGGAAATCATGTGAGAAAGAGTCGATTCATGTTCACGATGTTGGTCATTTTATTAATGGTTTCGTCGGTGCCACTCCCTGCCACAGCCTATCAAAATCCGCAAACATTACCGGATGAATGGGGACAATATGGACTCGGAGACCCCTATGTATTGAAATTTAATGGCTACTATTACCTGTATGTAAGCACAAGAGATACGGACGATGGTGTCAAAGTCTGGAGCTCCAAAGACCTGGTGAATTGGTCGTACCGCGGATTAGCTGCAACAGATCCCATTACGCACGGAGCTTATGCTCCTGAAGTCGTTTACTGGAATGGCATGTTCTACATGTATACATCACCTGCCGGAAAAGGTCATTATGTGCTGAGCAGCACAAGTCCTACCGGACCCTTCAATGTAGTAACGGGCAACCTTGGAAAGTCGATTGACGGTAATGTGTTCATTGACGATGATGGCTCGTTCAGCTTCTATCACGCCGCACAGGGCCGCATAGATGCAGCACCGATGAGCAGTCCGACGGAGATCGGAGTGAGTGCTTCAACAGGAGTGGGGATGGGAGGCTGGACTGAGGGTTCAACCGTCTTCAAACGAAATGGAAAATACTATATGACCTATACAGGTAACCACGTATTTAGCAAAGGATATCGGGTGGATGTGGCAGTTAGTACCACAGGTCCGAGATCCGGATATGTTACTGATAGCACAAACCCGGTATTAATTCGTACAGAGGGCGCAACCGTGGGATTGGGACACAACACCGTAGTAACAGGACCTAATCTGGACACTCACTATATGATGTATCATAATTTGGAAGGTAACGGAATAATTGGACCGCTGCGGCATCTGAACATGGACCGAATTGTATGGAACAACGACAAGATGATCGTGCAAGGTCCGACTTCAACGGATCAACCCAATCCAGAAATGCCTGTTTTCTATGACTACTTCGATCGTTCTGCAATCGGGAGCAATTGGTCCAACGTGAACGGTGGTAATTGGGGCATCTACAATCAGGAACTTATGTGGCAAAATTCGATGGGCAGCTCAACTTGGTATAAACAAGTGACCGCTTCGAGCAGCGCATCCGATTATACGGCTGAATTTAACATGAAGGAAATGAATCGGGGAACGTCCACCAATCCGAGATACGGCGCTACATTCTCCTATACGAATGAGAACAATTACGGTGTTGCGCTGATCAGTTCGAAAAACAAAAGACTTGAGACATTTTTCCGAATTAACGGGGTGGATCAGGCTTGGCAAACATTCGATCTGCCTGCCGA
This sequence comes from Paenibacillus sp. NPDC057886, assembly GCF_042796655.1. NCBI lineage: Bacteria > Bacillati > Bacillota > Bacilli > Caryophanales > Paenibacillaceae > Paenibacillus > Paenibacillus sp. NPDC057886. The sequence continues at coordinate 1,304,847 of NZ_JBHVMZ010000001.1, forward strand.
CTTCAATTATTCCAAATGGCATAACATACGGATAGAGAAATCAGGATCAACGTTTAAATACTACGTAGATGGTATGTTCAAAGCAACGCGTACCGCCAATGTAGGAGCAGGCAAAATCGGTGTTCTGACAGAGGACACGCATGCGGACTTCGGCTATACTGCTTTTAACAACGATGTGAACGGAAGCAGTGCATGGAATGCCTCCAAGCCGATTCCAGGTACAATCGAGGCTGTTCATTATATGAAAGGAGGCGAAGGTGTCGCTTATCACGATACAACGGCTGGGAACCTGGGCGGGGCTTATCGGACCGATGCTGGGGATATTCGCCTGAATAACGAAGGAATGTTCAACTTAGGCTGGAATCAGACTGGAGAATGGTATAAATACAAAGTAAACGTGGAGTCAAGTGGATATTACGATATTGATTTTCGCATGGCTACCTCGTTGGACGGGGCTCAGATCCGAGTGTGGGATGGTGCGACTGACTTAACGGGTATCGTCAATGTACCTAATACGGGCGGATGGGATAATTGGAAAAACATATCGAAGAAAAAGGTCTATTTAAACGCTGGACAACGGGAATTAAAGGTTGAATTCGTAACAGGCGAGGCCGATTTCTCAAGAATGACGTTTCAGAAAAATGTTGATGTGACAAGTGTAAGTGATAATTTTAATGACGGCGACGACAATGGATGGACCCGGTTTGAAGGAACTTGGGCGGTAGAGAACGGTGAATACAGTGCAGCGAGCACCGGACCTGCCAAATCTACATTTGGGGATTCGCGATGGGCGGATTATACAGTCGAGGCGGATATAAAGATGATTGACTCCGGGGGAGACGGGGGGTTGCTTGTCAGAGTGTCCAATCCGTCCCACGGCACAGAGCGAGGCCAGAACAATTATGATGCTTTACAAGGATATTACGCCTATCTGACCACAAGCGGAGTTAGTCTGGGCAAGATGAATTATAATTGGGCGCTCCTCAAGAGCAACGCGCAGTCATATTCTACGAATACCTGGTACCATATGAAAGTTGCCGTTAATGGCACAAACATCAAAGTGTTTGTAGATGATATGGTCAATCCAAAGATCGACTATACCGACAACAGCTTGAATCCGTTCACGCATGGCAAAATCGGTGTTAGAACGGCAAACAAGCACACGCATTTCGATAACGTATCGGTTACTCCTTGAACAGGAAGCATAAATGTTGAGAATAAAAGGGTGTAACGAGAACTGAAATGCATATCAAGCCGCCAATTGGCGGCTTTTTTGCCTTAACGATATAAGCTATTGCGACTCAATGGTGCCTTCCTCTGATCTCCTTCACCACCGTCATTTCCCATTAGCCAATCCAACCCATTTCATTGATAATTAAATGATGGAATTGATAGGGAGGGTGGTTGGTAATGAAAAGTAGCGATTTGCTGATTGGATCGCATGTATCCTTTGGAGGGAAAGAGATGCTTCTGCAGGCTAGTAAGGAAGCCGCTTCTTACGGCGCATCTACTTTTCTGATATATACCGGCGCACCGCAGAATTCGAAACGAAAACCTATTTCGCAATATAATATAGAAGCAGGGCATTTGCATATGAAGCAGGAGGGCATTTCCAATATTGTCGTGCATGCTCCATTTCTGATTAATCTGGCCAATAGTTGCAAACGAGAGGTATTTGATTTTAGCGTACAATTCCTGCGGGATGAGATCAAACGAACGGCATCGCTTGGATCAAATCAGCTTGTTCTTCACCCCGGGGCCCATGTTCACGCTGGATTGGACATCGGTATTCGACAAATAATCCGGGGATTAAACGAAGTATTACAAGACGATAATCACCCGGAGGTACAGATTTCACTGGAGACGATGGCCGGAAAAGGAACAGAATGCGGAACAAGCTTTGAAGAACTGGCACAGATTGTCGATGGCGTGCAACGGAATGAACGACTCTCCATATGTCTGGATACTTGTCATGTGCATGATGCCGGATACGACATTGCTCATAATTTTGATGGGGTACTGGAGCAGTTTGACAAGGTAATCGGCCTGGATCGATTAAAAGTACTACACATCAATGATTCCAAAAATGTGCGTGGATCAAGGAAAGATCGCCATGAGAACATCGGGCACGGATATATCGGGCTTCAGGCTTTGGATTATATCGTGCATCATCCCCAACTCGCGTCACTTCCGAAACTGCTTGAGACGCCGTCGATTGGCAAAATAAAATATAAAAGTGCACCTTATCGACATGAAATTGCCCTGTTAAGAAGAGAGTGCTCCGAACCTGTGCAAAAAGAAGAGGATTCTTTAGAAAAAAGTAAGTAGAGAGCATTACAAACATTCGTTGACTCATTCCATGTTTATTCTCACGGGACATATGTTAAAATGGAGGTAGTACGTTACTTTTTACTAAAAAGGAGGCCGCCATGCAGCCAATAGAGCCTCAAGACATCCAATCCCGGATCAATCAACTTCTCGATCAGGACCTATATTTACACCTCGAACTCACGTCAGGTGCTTACGCCAGTCATTTCGATAGCACCAGGCACCCGGGGTCGGCATTCATTTCCAATGCGGTCATACGATATACGCAAGGATCTATCTCGGGCACGGGCCCATACCGAGTTGGCTTAAAGACCACTCACGGCTGGATATACGCTGAGGGACTTACACACATTGACGAGCTGGAACAAGAACGACTCATTCTGGCTGGTCACGATAGTCAAGGAAAGCTGGTTGTAGCTTTACAACTTAGTCGGGAATTGTTCTGATGAAAGCGGAGGATCAAATAAGCATGAATAACAAACAGATTGAACATCAGCGCATTTTAGTTGTGTTTCCCCATCCCGATGATGAAGCATTCACTGCTTCGGGAACGTTGGCGAAGTACATAGAAGGCGGTGCTCAAGTCACTTATGCTTGCCTGACTCTAGGGGAGATGGGACGTAATATGGGCATCCCTCCATTTGCCAACCGGGTCACCTTGCCAATAATCCGTAAGGATGAGCTCATAGAGTCCTCCAATGCGATTGGTATTCAAGACTTAAGGATGCTCGGTTTTCACGATAAAATGATTGAGTTTGAAGACCCTGAACTGCTAGATGGGCACATCTTGGCGCTGATCAAGGAGCTTAACCCGTCACTGGTCATTACTTTCTATCCGGGGTATAGTGTGCATCCCGATCATGATGCAACCGGAGCTGCGGTTACGCGAACGATTGGCCGACTGCCCGCAGAGGAGAGACCTGTTGTGTACTGCTGCGCATTCTCGAACAATCACGAAGAGAGCATCGGCAAAGCGGATGTGATTGAAGACGTGAGCGGATTCCTTGCCAAGAAAATGGCGTCGATTCGAGCTCACCGTTCACAATTCCAAGCGCCGGAACTTGTCGGCAAGCGGGAATTGGATGATGAACAAATCCGAAATCGTTTTGGAAGAGAAGCATTTTGGACCTATAAGTTTGATTAATTTTACAGTTTGTAAAATCTAGTTTTCGTAAAAAGTCGCCATTATGGCGACTTTTTTTTGTTTTAGACATACCATATTGTTCAGGTAGTGAATGGAGTGGGAAGGGGCAATCGTATGGTTTCCATACGTTTTCATGGGTAATAACATATTGACCATTAAACTCGTAAGGAGTGATACAATTGAAAGAACTTCGTTCTGTTTTTGTTAAAATCCCGATGTTCGTCATGTTTCTTGCACTTACAGCTTGCTCTGGAGAAACAGAGCCGCCAGCAACCTCTGAACCGTCAGCACCAACAAATGAATCGGTTACAGCTCCCACCACAGAAAATGAGGAAACATCTGAAACGACACGACCGCAAACAGAAAGCTTTGATTTGATGACGGGGGAGGGGAACTCATCACAAACGGCAACCTTGCATCAAGGAGAAAGTTTTTCGTTGTACGTGTTCGAGAAAGTTTCTTTAGACGTTGCCAAAGGCCGCTTGTCGCTGACAAGCAATCCGGACTACTATGTGGATATTGAACCGCTGCCCTCTGACTATGATCTGAAAAAACTTGAGACAGCTGGGCGAGAGGACTTGGAAAAAGCCGGTAAGGTGTCTGACTATAGTGGAGAGCTGATTGAGCATCCGCTTGGTTTCGCAGAGCTTTATCTTCAAGCCTCAGGTGAAAACGGGATAAACGATTATATGGTCTGGAAATCAGAAAAAGGTGACGCTTTTTTATTCCGTCTTCACAATCCTAAAGGTGAAGAAGCCTCTGATTTTGCTAGTCCGGTCCTTGTGTCCTTATCCACTGTTCAGGTCGAATAGTCATCATCGTCATCTTAAGGAGTGAGTGGACATCGTAATGCGAAAAATGCGAAGCAAACGAATCATTCAAATTACTGCGATAGTCATTTTACTTTTGCTCATATCATGCATCGTATTTGTTTATGTTAATGACAGACCTGGCGGACTAGCCGATCGGCGTATGTCCAAAGCAATGGGAATGAGTGAAACCATCCATATTCCTATAGGGAACACTGCTGAAGAAGCGATCCAGAAGTTTAGAAGTAAGGACGATTCATTACAAATCATTCATCAAGAGCCGATAGACGGGGGCATGATTTTGTTTAAACAAAAAGTTGGTCAGAAGAGTAACAGCAATCTTCAAATGGAATATGCTCGGAAGATAATATTCGGATGGAAGTGGGCTTGGGGTGGCGGATATTCCATCGGGGAATCATCTCAATTCACGTCTGCACTGGATTATATGAGCATACCTGAATTGAGTCATATATCGACACCTTTCCCTATGCTGTTTGGACATATATTAGACCCGGCTATTCAGCGTGTAACTGTCGAGTTCAAAGCAAATGAGAAACCAGTGGCTGCCGAAGCCAAGCTGGTTGAGGTAGGCCCGGAAAGCATAATCTGGTTTGTATTCCTGCCCTCGTCTGCAACTATTCCGTATGAGCTGAAGGGATTCAACGATAAAGGAGAGCTAATAACCCATAAACAAATTGATGATCCGAATGACATTGGTTCCATGGTTCTTGGAGAGCGTTAAGGAGTGATCGTACGGAACCAGTGAGTAGGGTGGGGATCGCCAGAAGTTAGGAGAACAGTAGGTACTTCTTATTTTGATAAAATCTACATGGTGCAACAAAAAGGGAACAACCCATTATGTAGGGGTTGTTCCCTTATACGTTACAAGGAAATTCGGGTTTACAAAAAAATAAGTAAAAGAATTCCGACTACAAAGCAATAGTATGAAAAGTAAATCAAGTTCCCTCTTGCCATAATTCCCATGAACCATCTCATTGAAAAGTAGGTTACGAAAAGGGTAGTAATGAACGCCAAAATGTAAGGTATAGCCAACTGCGCTCGGTGCGGATCGGTTACGATGTCAGATGCACCTAAAATTACTCCGCCGATGCTAATCGGAATGTAGAGCATAAAGGAAAATTTCAACGCCGTTTCTTGTTTCATCCCGACAGCAATAGATGCGATGACTGTTGCACCAGAGCGGCTTATTCCCGGAATAAGAGCCACCGCTTGAGCCAGACCCACCAGTACTGCGTCTTTCGCTGACAAATCGCCATCTCTTTTCCGCCCACGAAGGTTTCGAATAAGCCACAGCGCAACCCCTGTAATCAGTAAACTAATCGCAACCGTATAGACAGAAGTGAAGATTTCTTCAATTTTATCCTTGAATAGCACAGCCCCGATCGCAGCAGGTAGGGTACCAATGATTATGTATAGACAAAACATAAAATCTGCTCTGTACTCCGCATTGCGAGAGACTAGGAATCGCCAGCCTCCTACAATAAGTTTTTTGATATCTTCCCGAAAGATAAACATAATGGCAATCAGGGAGGCTGTGTTCGTCAAAATTTCAAAGGATAATCCGTTCTGCTTCATGCCAAGCAATCGTTGAACAATAATCAAATGTCCGCTCGATGAAACCGGAATAGGCTCTGTAGCCCCTTGTACGATACCTAATAACACATATTTCAACCACAAAATAACGTCTTCCATTGTATCCTCCTACTCATTATTTTCGATTGGCTTTGACATATTTCAGTTGGGCCACAATGATGACACTAATAATCACCAAAAGGAACCACGAACTGATCTTGCTAAAACTGACCAGTTGCCAGGAGTCATGCTGGTCAGGGTATTTCCAGCCGTTAAAAAAAGTAGCTATATTTTCAGCGGTCCAGATGAAAAAACCTACGATGATAAAAGCGAGCGTTAACGGCATTCGATAGGTAGTTAAACGTACCCGATAGATAATCCATGTTTTTCGAAAAACAATAAATACAAGAGCGGTCAACCACCACCGAAAATCGGGAATAAAATGATGTGTGAAAAAGTTGATATAGATGGCTCCTCCTAACAGAACAGAAGATGCAAACCCTGGCCAGCCCGTCATGTCCATACGCAATCTGCGCCATATTTGACACATAAAGCTTGCTACACTTGCATACATAAATCCGCTATAAAGGGGAACACCCAAGAGCTTGGTATACCCAGGCTCAGGGTATGACCAGGAGCCCATCCAGACCTTATACATCTCCAGTACTAACCCAATCACGTGAAATATACAGATGACTTTGATTTCATCACGTGTTTCCAATCCGCTGCGGTACATCAGGTACTGCACTGCTAATAAAATAAGCAAAATGGCATCATAGCGATAAAGAAAGGGTATCTGAATTACGCTAGAGAGGGCCAACGTTCCAAAGATCGCCACAGGAAAAATGCAGCTCATCGCCTGATGATAACCAAAATGCAGCAGCTGTACTAGAGGTTTCAAGTTATGTTTATCTCCTTCCCAAGCCTTGTTCATAATAATATAGATATGATCCATTTGTAAAAAGAGAAAAAAAGCTATATATATTTTCTTATTTTCAATTAGAGCGTATTCAAAGACAAACAAGGCCCCTCGTTACTGGAGGGACCTTGTTTTTTTGGCTAATTCATTTATACATTTTCAGATTGCTTGTAGGCAGATTTAATCGTATGTTCGATGAGCGTCGCGATCGTTACTGGACCAACGCCGCCCGGTACAGGTGTAATTGCTGAAGAAGGGACAAAGCAAGCTTCATAGTCCACATCTCCGACATTGCCTTTGTTATAACCTGCATCAATAACGACAGCACCGGGTTTAATCCAGTCTCCTTTAACAAAGAGCGGTTTGCCCACGGCTGCAATAATGATATCGCCAAGCTTCACGATTTCCTCCAGATTCACGGTTTTGGAGTGGCAAGTCGTCACCGTTGCATTCCGGTTTAGCAGCATGGCTGAGACAGGTTTGCCCAGAATTGGACTTCTTCCGATGACAACCGCATGTTTGCCCTCGATTTGAATATTGTAGAAATCCAGAATACGCATAATAGCCTGTGGTGTACAGGAGGGGAATTCAGCTTCTCCAAAAGCATTAAGTGCAAAACCGAGGGTCGTTACACCGTCCACGTCTTTCTCGATGCTAATGGCATCAAAAGCTGCTCTTTCATCGATATGATTCGGAACAGGGTGTTGAAGCAAAATACCGTGTACGGAAGGGTCATCATTTAGCTTGTTAATTTCTTGAATCAATTCATCCGTGGTGGTATCCGCAGAAAGAACGACCTTAATGGATTGCACGCCTAAGCGAGCACAAGCATTTCCTTTCATACGCACATAGGTCGCTGAAGAAGGATCATCTCCGACGAGGATTGTAGCAAGACAAGGCTGAATGCCTTTTTCCTTAAGAATGGCAACCTTCGAGGCCATGTCTTCCTTCATAAAATCCGCTACCGTTTGTCCATTCAAGATCAGTTTGTCAGTACTCATTTTCACATCGCCCTTTCAACATAAAAAAGAGGCAAGGAAATAAATATTCCTTACCTCTGCCCAGGCGTACGGCTTATTACAAAACCATATGCTCCCTCACGGTTCACCGTGTTCGCCAGTTACATATGATCGTTTAAATTGTTTAGTTTGATAGTACTTGAAAAAGAAGAATTGTTCAATAGTTAATGGATTTGATAACTGTTCTCACTTGTGCTATATTGTTAACTAGTAAACTATTTTAGATTAAATTAGTGAACAAGATTGATAAATTAAGGTTTTTTATTGTTTATTAGTAAATAAGGAGTGATAGAAGATTGGATTCAATAGATCGAACAAAACAGTTACTGTATGACCAATTTATCCGATTTTTACATGTATATGAGAATCACAAGGATACGGAAATTGAACATTTTCTAAGTATCGCCCAGCGGGAAAGCATGGACAAAATCCCTCAGCATTTGACCGCGGTTCATATGATAGAGTGCATTGGCAAGCATGAGCCTATTAACAACACAGGTATTGCCGACGCGATGAATTTGTCCAAAGCAAGCATTACCAAGATCGGCAACAAACTGCTGGAGGAAGGGTTCGTCAAACGTACGAAAATGAATGACAACAAGAAGGAGAGCTATTTCCGGTTGTCACCGCAAGGCAAAAAGATCTTTGAACTGCATGAACGTCTGCATGTACTTGTGGCTGAACGGTTCTATCGTTCTTTGGACAAATATTCGGAACCGGAGCTGAAAATAATACATCAATTTCTTCAAGACAGCAGCATGGATATGGAATCCAGATAAACTGAAGGAGAGTGAAACACTTGAGTCTGGCAGAATTGATCAGGGAACGCAGAAGTATTCGTAAATGCAATTCTACACCGGTGGGACAGGAGTTGGTTGTTGAATTGCTGCACAAGGCCACACGGCTTCAACCATCTGTTGAAGCTGGCTCATGGCGTGTTGTTTATGCCGGAACTCCCGAAGCTCGCAAACGGTTGGTGGACTGCATGCTGGAACAGATGTCGCAAAGCAAACTCGGCAAGCTGATTCCGGGAAAACTGCTGGATGTGTTTAAAAAGAGGTTTACAGATATTCCTGCTCACGTCATTGTTATGTCGACTGTAGGACCGGATCGTCTGACCAATGACCGTAATTATGCGGCTGCCTGCGGGATGATTCAAAGCTTCCAACTGCTGGGCTGGGAACAAGGGTTAGGAATGCTGTGGGATACAGAGTCCATGATTCAGAATGAAGGCTTTTTCAAAGGAATTGGACTGCGTGAGGATGAAAGATTTGTTGGCGTTCTTCATATAGGATACTACGACAAAGCGCCAAGAAGCCGGAAAAGAACACCAGCTGAGCAGAAGTGGAAAGTATTGCAGGCTCAGACTACGTAGAAGGGGAGGCTCTAAAAATGAAATTGTTCGATCTGGTAGGCGAAATAGACAGTCCGAAAGATTTTTCGAATCGAATGGTATCGCAGCAGCTAATCCTTGAATTGCTCAATCACGCCGTGTGGGCGCCAAATGATGGACTTCGTGAGCCGTGGCGATTTATTTTTGCCGATAACCGTAATGGGAAACTCATGCAGGGATTGCAGGAGCACGCTCCAGCCTATCTTCTGGTCTTGGTGAAGGAAGAGGCGGATCATCATAAGCGGGAAGAGGATTTTGCAGCCGTCTGCTGTCTAATCCAAAATTTTCGTTTGCTTGCCCATGAACAGGGCCTGGGTGTGCGCAGCACGTTGCATGGCTGGATGTACGACCGGAGCCGTACTGAAACGTTTGGCGTGTTAGGCAACGAGCGGATTGCTGCGGTTCTGGAATTGGGATATGATGCTGGACAGCATGAAGGAAAAGCTGAGATAGCTGAACCTCAGCTTCAGTTCGAACTGTTGTAGCGGGGAATATATAGGGAAGAGAATTGATATGAATGAGGAACGACAATGCCTTGATCAGGATTGTCGTTCTTTTTTATGCGGTGTGTATCCGGTTTGCAGATTAAAAGTCAGCTAAAGCGGATACACACAACTAATCCAGAGATTCACTTCTTTTAAAAAATGATGTTCCTATAATGTGTTAGTTACCTTGTTATGAGAATTAAATTGTGTTCTATTCTGTAAAGTAGATAAATCACCATCTAGATTTTTCAGATTTGGAAGGAATGCTGCGGCGGCCGAACAAAGCAAGGGAAGAAGACCCAAGGACAAGAATAAGAAAGGGATACCATAGAGTTCTGCAACCGCTGCACCTGCAAAAGCACCTACAGGCTGCAGTCCGCCACCAATTAGGAATCGTATTGAGTTGACTCGGCCTTGCAGAGGTCCAGGGACAAGCGTACCATGCAAAGATGAACTGAGAGAACCAAAGAAAGGTCCTGCTGCTCCAGCGGCACATAAGGCAACGAGCGCAAACGGGTAACTCGGGAATAGGCCCAGTAAGGCATTAAAAAGCCCGATGACCGCCAGACTGCAAAGCATGACTGTACGTCGTCTTTTGATTTCACCCATCCATGAGATGATCACTAGTCCCACTAATGTGCCACATGCCGAAGCAGTGGTGAGTGTGCCCATAGCAGCGGCATCCCGATCTAACACTTCACGAACAAAAGGAATCATCATGGTCCAGATGGCCACAGAAGACATGTTGCTGATCGAAACCATTCCCATAATCGAGAGCATAGCCGGGAAACTACGATAAAAGGAGAAACCTTCATGAATATCTCTGATATAAGCTTTAATTGAAAAGGAGGCCTTTGCTGCTACCGGCTTCTGCATTGTGGGTAGATAGAGCAACGTGGCAATGGCGGCGGTGTAACAAACAGCGTTGATGCCAAGCGTTGGCAACGCCCCGGCGGCGGCAGTAAGAGCTCCGGCCAAGGCTGGCCCTAACAAGGCAGCTGCATTACGGCAGCCGTCGATCACCGCGAATGCACGCACCAGTTTGCGTTCATCTGATACTCCCGGAACAATTGCCATTGCCGTGGGCATGAATAGGGCTGAACATGCCCCGCTCAGCCCTGCGGCCAGAAAAAGGTGCCATAATTGCAAGTGGCCTGCGAGTCCCAGACTCAGCGGTAATAAGAGCGTAAGTAACCTAACAGCAGCTAGCACTGCCATGAACCGCCCTCGGTGTAACCGATCGGACAACGGCGAACCGAGCAACCGAAAGACCACTTCTGGAATAGTAAAGCTTAGTGCCATCGCACCCATGGCCATCTTAGATGCAGTTATTTCATAGACAAGCCATTCCATAGCCAGAAGACCAAATACGTCACCAAATGAACTCAGAGTGACAGTAGCTAATAAACCATAATAACTGCGCTTAAGCATGAGAGTTCCTCCGTATGCGTGGGTTAAAGGGACCTTATAATCATTCTTCGATATAAGCTGAAATCTGTTCCGAAAGCTTGTTGAGAGCTTCCAGACGCAAGCTGTAAGAGGTAGTTTTCTGGTTATAATGCACGATGACAAGCCCCGCTGCCCTCAATGAAATCAGGTGGTAGTGCACTGTGCTCTTAGAAAGTTTAACCTCGCTAACGATCTCAGTGAATGTTAACTGCCTTCCAGCCAACAGGCGGAGGATGTATAATCTCGTTTCGTCGGACAATGCTCGTGTTAGACGCAACAACCGATGTTCAGGCCGACCCGTTGCTGGTGGGAGAATATCGGCAGAGTAACTAGTGAAAATCACTTCATCAAAGATTGCTGAGGTGACAAACGGACGGGCGTGATATTGAGGAATTAGAATCACTTGTTTGAGCAGAGGGGTGGAGTATAGACGCATACCCTCCGTGGCCTGTTCGTAGACCTCAAGGTCATTGGTTCCGTTTAAACTAGACCGTCTGGTTTCAGCTTCTAAGGCGAGGCCTTCGATAATCGCCGAATCGATTTGACTGAAATAGTGGGCATCCCATTCACGCAGTGCTTCGGATGTCCGGCTTCGCAGTTCCGGGAGATTGGAGGGAACGGACAACTTCACATTAGCAGCGATGTCATATAGTTGGCCTGTGGTTAGGTCTTCAAGCCAATCCAAAAAACCACTCACTGAGCGTTCACCAGGACAACTCCAGATATAAGGTGCAAGGCTAAAATCATCTACAAGTTTCATCGTCTCCCGCATTTGTTGCAGTTTGGCAGGTGCGAACCGATCCTGTACTTCTTTAACCCATAGTTTTCCAGCATCCAGAGCATTATGATTCTGTTTGCTCATGAAAACCGTCAGGCTACTTACACATTCATAAATTGGCGCGAAATCAACTTCCACTTTGTAGTTCATAGCTCGAATTTTCCCCTCGTCTTTCTTGTTCTATATTTATAGAACAACTAATTTGTTTTATTGTATACGAACAATTATGGGTTTGCAACAAAAATGTCCAATGATGATTTACTTATTCTCTTCAACGAAAAAAGACGTTCCACGGGTGGCGAGCACCTGAAGAATCGTCTTAATGAATTTATACTGACAGCAAAATGAACAGACCGGTTTTAAAATAACCGATTAATACTGTCCAAAAGAGTATATTGAAATTTCTAATCTTGGATGAGTTCTGCTATCTGATCTTTCACATTGACATCACTCAATCCCCCGTGGTAACAAACCACGGATGTAAGGTCAAGATATGTATACTTTCTCAACGAGAGCTTTGCTGCATTCATATCCGGTGTGGTCGGGGCGTGAATTCCACCAAGCATACCGTCTACACTGTACATGGAGTCTCCTGCAATGAGAGTTTTACTTTCCTTCAAATAAAGACTGATATGACCAGGTGTATGTCCAGGCGTGTGAATAACGCGAATCCCGCCGCAAAACGGCAGTTCCTGGCCATCTATTAAGGTATTGTTCACTGTGCCCTTCGGGGGATTCTCCAGGTGACTATCTTTTATAAGAGGCAGTTCCCCTTGGATGTAAGGCTTATCCAGTTCGTGTGCATATACTTTAATAGCATTACCACGCGCCTGCAAAATCTCCGAAAGATTCCCTATATGATCGACATCCTGATGGGTCAAAATCACCGCATTTAGTTTGTCTAACGAGACGCCAGCCTTTTCCATTGCCACACATAAATCCTCGAATTGACCTGGAAAACCAGTGTCTATTAGAAAAGTCATTTCATGATCCTTTAAAAGGATAGGGTGTATCACATTCCCATGATAGTCCAGATGAAGCATTTCGACTCCCTTTGAAATTTCCATAATATTAGTCCTCCGTAGAAAGAAATAGTATCTCTTTGTAAACGAATCAACTTCGTAAAAGGATACGGGGATAGAAAAGGGGGTAAGGATATAACTTCTTAAAAAAGTTTTAAAATGATATGTTGAGATAGTAGAAAGTTTCTTCAAAAATAATATTAGTGGTAAAATAAAAAATAAGGAGGGAATATCATATAACTTACACAGATGGTACAGAAATGTTGGAGGTGCAGGGTCTATAGTGAAGAAATTAAGCTTGGCAATACTGTTATTCTTAACGAGTTACGTATTATTCTCATCAAATTCAACAGAAGCTTCAACAACAGTTAAAACCGCTGTACATACCTATAAAGGTCAACCGTATGTTCAAATTAGTGGTGGAAATGCAATAGTTAGTAAAAAAATAAATTATACTTTAAAGGAACATACAGTAAAAGTAGCTAATGGCAATAAGGCTATCCAACAGAATAATAGTGCAGCTTGGTACAAAACGAGCGTGAAAACAATGTACAATAATAATAAAATATTATCTGTAGTTTACACAGATGGACTCAATTACAGCGATGACAATATCGGAACATATGTATCAATTATTTATAATTTTGATCTTGCAACAGGTAACCGAATTACATTATACGATGTAGTAGATTCTGATCAAAAAAAGGCCAATCTTGTGTCTGTTTTATCTCATAACCTTCAGCTCAAGTATAACAAGGGAATTACAATTTATGAAAAGAGCATATATGATATTCCGATAAACTCTTCCTCACCATTTTATTACTACGATAATGGTATAGTTATTCGATTTTATCCCTCTCAAGTTGCAGAATTGTCAGAGGGATTTATAGATATAAAGGTTCCATTCTCAAAGTTAAATGAAGAAATAAATAAATTGGATCCCCTTAGCACCTATTTAGATTATCTGCGGAACAATGTGACTGATTATGTAGATACTGAGATGGAATACTTTGATGGATACAGTATAAGGAATAGTTATCAACTTGCAAATGGTGAAATATGGATGCAAGTAGAGCCAAATTTTTTTAGCCTACAATCATATTCGTTGTATCCGAAAGTACGCATATATAAAGATAAAACACGCTATTATATGTGGGTTGAGGGTACAGATGACGCAGTAGAAGTTGAGAGAATTAGATAATTTCTAAGCATAGCATTTATTTCTCAGCCGCCCTTCTGGGCGGCTTTTTGCATATTTGTTTTCTTGTAGGTACAAGTCGATTTTTAGAAGGAAAGCAGAACAAAACTAAACATATTAGAGATTATTCTTTAGTTTGTCAGGTTTTTATGTAAACGCTATCATTCTATAATTTAGTCAGAAAGGAGGTTAAAGTAAAAAAAGAATTGCATCAATTGGTAATTGAGAACTTCAACCGAGAATCAGACGAAAGCAGTCGATAGGGCAAATACAATCATATTGGGAGGTAGAGTATGTTTAAATTTAGCAAAAAAATGTTGACGGTCATTCTTGCGGCTTCCATGAGTTTTGGCGTGTTTGCAGCAACCTCAAGTGCAGCGACAGATTATTGGCAGAATTGGACCGATGGCGGCGGTACGGTTAATGCTGTGAATGGATCGGGCGGAAATTACAGTGTGACATGGCAAAATACGGGGAATTTTGTTGTTGGTAAAGGCTGGAATGTTGGATCTCCAAACCGGACAATTAACTATAATGCTGGGGTTTGGTCTCCATCCGGCAATGGCTATTTGACACTCTACGGGTGGACAAGAAATGCACTCATTGAATATTACGTTGTAGATAGTTGGGGCACATACCGACCAACAGGAACGTTTAAAGGTACTGTCACCAGTGACGGAGGAACCTATGACATCTATACAACGATGCGATATAATGCACCTTCCATTGATGGTACACAAACCTTTGCCCAGTACTGGAGCGTAAGACAGTCGAAGAGAGCGACCGGGGTTAACTCCGCTATTACGTTCAGCAACCATGTGAACGCATGGGCAAGCAAAGGAATGAATCTGGGTAGCAGTTGGTCATACCAGGTGTTAGCGACAGAAGGATATCAAAGCAGTGGAAGTTCCAACGTAACGGTGTGGTAAGAAATCCACGATGATCCGTTTAATGAAAGTAAATCAGATTTTTATACATTAGGGACAGGCTCAATGTTTTTTTCCTCAGTTCTACCATCATTCCGGATATGTTGAAGGCCGTTTCAGTCAGACAAACGACAAACGGTCTTCGACGTTGCCGGATGCGAATGGCAGGTATCATAGCCAATTATTTTCCCATTAGCTTAAAGGAGATCGTTCAATGAGAAAGCTATTAATGTTCTTTTTAATAGCAGCAATCCTAGTGATTAGTGCTTGTTCGCCGGATAAACCCGAACCGAAGGATAACCTTGTATTCGTGCAAGGTGGAACGTTTAAAAACAATAAGTCCAATTTTGCTGGAAGAAAAGTGACTCTGTCGAACTTTTATATCGGGAAGTATGAGGTAACTCAAAAAGAGTGGGAAGATGTGATGGGAAATAACCCCTCCGGATTCAAAGGAGATCAATTACCAGTAGAAATGGTCAGTTGGTATGACGCGGTAGAGTATTGCAATCAAAGAAGTATACAAGAGGGCTTGAAGCCGCATTACAACATCGATAAGGATACCCAAGACCTGAATAATAAGAATGATAACGATAATATAAAATGGACAGTAACGATTAATGAGGGAACTAACGGTTACCGACTGCCTACAGAAGCGGAATGGGAATATGCCGCAAGCGGAGGTCAGGAGAGCAAGAATAACACATACAGCGGCAGCAACAACGCCGACGAAGTCGCATGGTATTGGAAGAACGCCGGGGACAAAATCTTAACTGGAGACTGGAACTGGCCTGCCATAGAGAGCAACAAAAACAAGACCAAATCGATTGGTACCCAAAAGCCCAACGAGCTTGGAATTTACGATATGTCTGGCAATGTAAGAGAATGGTGCTGGGACTGGTACAGCGATGCTGAGAGCCAAATTGCTTCATTTCGGGTTGTAAAAGGCGGAGGCTGGATCGGCGGTGTCAACAATAACGAGATCGCTTTTCGAGGAAAATTTGATGCAAATGGTTTTGGTCCCGATCAGGGTTTTCGTGTTGTTCGCGGAGAATAGTCGAAAGGTGGTAGAGTACCCAAATAGTTTAAGACGGCCTCATATGCTGCAAAGTAGGTCGTTGAACATAAAGAGATGTCCACGCTAATGCAGATTAGCCAGGGCATCTCTTTTTTGAAATGCTTGTATTTCATTCTAATGCACAGGATCGGAAACTTGATGCATTGTCGTACAATTTGAACCTTTATTTTGCAGGATCAAAAAGTATCCTACGACACAAAAATGATCGGATCACACAAAAAAGTGCGTACTATTCAACGATCAGGACACCTGATAATCTAACATTCGAAGGGCAAGTTGAATTGTCATTCAATATAAAAATCGTACTGAAGGGGTGGAATAAATGCCAGCGTATCAACTTCACTTGAAAGATAAACGTATCGAATGGGGAAACGCAATAGATGTGGAGTCTCTCATTGGCACATATCCACAGGACTCGATTAGAACAGGCGAGAATGCGGCTTTGGATTGGAAATTGCCTGACGGCATATATAGAGCAAAAGAGGTCGTCATAGAGCTGGATAAACTACTTGAAGCCATACTGGTTCAGCTTGGCGAACCGATAGACGGTAATCCTTCGGTGTTATTGGACAGCCTTCAGGCCAATTTGGCAATCTCCGGTGATCTTTCATCACTACCGCTTGGACCTTTGGCTTTGAAGGATAAAGCGGGTGTTGAAATTACGGCACAGGCTGCACGCATTGGTGAACAATTGGTTCTCTGGGCACGAGAGATTAATTCTGAAAAGAGGGCACTGGCGCAATATGGGCCGGAAACTCTTGGAGAGCTGGAATTTAGAAGTCATTGCTACGGTCATACCCTGATACCGGAAGCTATTGCTCAGGTTTGGGGACCCGCTGGGGGACCAAAAGTTATGCAGCTATATAATGAATACTTGCACCAATTTGTATTGCTGCGGGATGCATTACTTCCCTTTGCCAATTGGGAACAAGTACCCTTTGAAGTCAAGGAACACACGCAATTCAAAGGATTACGTTTTCTGGAGCCTGCCCGTAAGATCTTTTTAACTCAATTGCTCGGCAAGGAATTAACTCACAAGGCGATTGTTCAATATGCACAGAGTGTCGTTAGCTCGGGTTTGACCTCTGCTGGTTACGGTTTTCAATATTCTCTAGGAACCGTATTGCCCGCTGGCTTGGGAGAGTCGGCTGGCACGGCTGCGCGTTATCTTCTGAAGTGGCATCCGGTACAAACCATTGAGATTGAAGATACACAAGATATAGTTGCCATCTCATTCGAATATGAATATGACGATTATTATGCTGCACCACGCGACGAAGCAGGAGCGGGTATACCGGGTAGCAAGGATCACCTTCACATTTCAGAAGATCACAGTGATCTTCCATCCATCGCACGGCTGCTTCCGAACACAGAGTCAGATCGAACAACCGTGCGTTTCAGTTTCGAGAGGGAAGGTAATGCATCTACTGTAGATCTCGGTCAGCTCTTTAGGGGGCATCGATTTTCATATCGGCCTGAAAAGAACAGCCATTCCAAGGATGCTGCCGTGGAGCGACCATCGACGAGCATTCATCAGGTAGCAGACATTCTGTCGCATCCCGGATTGGTGACAAATACGGACGCTGGAGTCCATTTCATTTCAACAGGTGGGAATGAACTTGTACAGTGGGCTTTGTTAGGCAAGCTGTATCCTGAAAATGTGGTGTTATTGGGCAAAGGAGATCAAGAGGAGCTGGAAGCAGCTTTGGTTTCCGGGAAGGGGTATGGAACGCAATTTCTGGTTTTGTAATGCCTTAAACCATTCGTGACAGATGATATGACGGCGGCAGCGTATTCGTACACAGCTGCTGCCGTCAAATTACGACTACTCTAATTTACATTAGCGATGTCACGGCGAGAGTCATCATTGTCGCAAGATACTTCGTCGGGGAACTTCTCGATATAAGTCGTGCCAAACTTGCACAACATCTGAAGCATGGGGGCCAGTTCCTCGCCCAGATCGGACAAATAATATTCTACTTTTGGCGGTGCAACCGGATAGACCTTACGAATAATCAGACCGTCACTTTCAAGCATTCTGAGCTGCATCGTAATCATGCGTTGGGTTGCGTCAGGAAGAAGTCGCTGTAGCTCATTAAATCGAATGGGACCTTTAGTTAAGTGATTGAGTATAGAAATTTTCCATTTGCCGCTAAGTAAGCTCATGACAATTTCCGATGTACAGCGATAGGTTTTATCTCTAAAGTTAATCATCCTCCAACACATCTCTTTCACTTTGATTTTGTACTCCCCACTCACATAAACCTTCCAGAACGGGCAATAACGTTTCCGCTTTATTGGTCAGACTGTACTCGACTTTAGGAGGGACTTGAGGATACTCTTTCCGTTCGACCATACCATCCGCTTCCAATTCTTTTAGTTGTGAACTCAAGGTTTTAAACGTAATCGCTCCAATTTGTCTTTTCAGTTCATTAAAGCGTACCGGTTGGTTTTCTGCCAAAAGATAAATGATGACCATCTTCCATTTGCCGCCAATGACAGACAAGGTGTAGCCAAAAGGCGTATCTTGAATATGTTTAACCTTACCTTGATATTCAGCCATGCTCATATTTATGCTATCCTTTCGGGTAGTACCTGTCATAATAGTGCGTACTACTTTTTGATTTGCGTTCAGTTTATACTAACCTTACTTTGAAGTAAAGGAGATAAAACATGAATCAAAAAACAATACGTCTGTTAATGCCACAATGGCAGGGCGGAAACAATCCTAACTACTCTTTTGGGGCAGAACTGCTTGCCTGGCTGGCTCCTGATAATGATCAACCACTGATTCAAATTCCTGTACAAGCATATGATGGAACTCCACTGGAGAACGAGAATGGTGTAAATGGGAGAAAACAGCTCATTGAACAACTGGAAGCAGCCCAGCATATTATTCATGCTCATAAGCCGGATCGCATCGTCATGTTTGGTGGGGATTGCTTGGTTGAACAAGCACCGTTTGCCTATTTAAACGAACGGTATAATGGAGAATTGGGCTTGATCTGGATTGATGCGCACAGTGATTTGGTTGGTTACGTGGGTTATGATAACGGACATACGCTACCTCTGGGAAACCTTTTGGGAGAAGGAGATGAGGAGTTTGCAAAACATGTGAAAATCCCTCTAAAACCTGAAAATGTCTTTATTGCGGGATTGGCAACACCTACAGAAGAGGAAGGCGAAGTAATCTCAGAAGCATTTGAAAGATTGGGTATAACGACTGCAGAATCAGATACAGAAATGATTCAAAGACTTGGCATTAAAACTGCCGGAGCCGAAGAATTAACGAAAAGTACAGCATCCATCAAAGAGTGGATTAAAGAAAGCGGCATTAAGCATCTGGCTATTCACCTTGATCTAGATGTGCTCGATCCTAAGGCCTTTCGTTCTTTATTATTCGCGAATCCTGAAGGACCGTATACTTTTTCTCCTGCGGGATCCTTGCAAATTCCTCAGCTTCTTCAGCTGCTCAAAGAATTATCGGAAGAAACAGATGTCGTGGGATTGGGTATAACCGAGCATATGCCATGGGATTCAATTCATTTGAAAAATATGCTGGGGGAAATACCTATTTTAAATCAATAAAGTTGTATACGAGAAGAAATCATCGTTGAACAATAACTGATTTACCTCCAGCAAATCAAAAAGAGCCGTAGATTACTACGGCTCTTTTTGGTTATTTTCCAAATTGCCCACAGGTATGGGAAGCCAAATAGAATATGGCTCTTTCATACCTCTGTGCTGGAAAGGAACTTAATGATCACCCGAGGGGTCAGATATCAAGTTTGCGTGTGCCAAGCCATTTCACCATTTCTGGATCGTTATGAGAAAAGAACAGACTCTGTTTTGTATCTAATGCAGTAATTGATTCCATATCATTTTGGCTTAATTCAAAGTCAAAGATATTGAAGTTCTCAACAATTCTTTCTTTACGAACAGACTTCGGAATGACAACGACTTCTCTTTGTGTCAACCAGCGTAAAACGACCTGAGCAACGGATTTATTAACTTTTTCCGCGATGGATACCAATACTTCATTCTGGAACAGATTATTTTTCCCTTCTGCAAAAGGCGCCCAGGATTGAATCTGAACATGATTCTCTTTCATAAATGCAGCACTCTCGATTTGTTGATTGAAAGGGTGTGTTTCAACTTGGTTTACCGCAGGAACTACCTCATTATGAATGATTAAATCGATCAGACGATCCATCTGGAAGTTACTAACCCCAATAGCACGGATCTTTCCTTCACGATACAATTCCTCCATAGCGCGCCAAGAGCCGTACACATCGCCAAAAGGCTGGTGAATCAAATACAGATCCAACACATCCAATTGCAAGCGTTCCAGAGATTTCTCGAATGCTTTTTTAGTGTTTTCATAACCCGTATCCTGAACCCAAAGCTTCGTAGTAATAAATAACTCTTCTCTTGCCACACCACTTCGTTTAATGGCTCGACCAACGGCTTCTTCATTCAGATATGAGGCAGCTGTATCAATCAGGCGATATCCTGCCATAATGGCATCGTAAACGCTTTGTTCGCATTCATTTTGATCTGCAATTTGAAAAACGCCAAAACCCATAATGGGCATCTCTACACCATTGTTAAGTATTACTTTATCCATGTCAAAGCCCTCCTTTGAATATATTTATTATGTACCAAATCATAAATCTAACGTTATATCATTCATATCAAATGTTTGCCTAATTATCTCACAGGACGTATGAAATTAAATCTTGACCTTCAAGTAAAAGACTTCTATTCTGCCTCGAATAGAAGTCTTTGGATTTTTCTTAAAAATGTTCCCTTTTCCAACGGTCCAAGTGGATCGAAAGAACTAACCTTTCTTGTTACAGCTTGACCCAGGCCACCAACCCATCGGGTTGATCCGGATTAATACCATGGCGTTCGGCATTGGCAAGAGCAGCGATTTGCGAGACGAAAATGAAAGGGATACCCCGCACCGCTGTATTAAGCGGACGACTAGTTGTGATCTCAAGGTCGATGAATTCCTGCGGGATGCCCATCTCCCGATCGGCAAACGTAATAATGGTGGCTCCACGCTCCTTAATATCCCTCATCAAATTGCACTGATGCTCAATACCACTGTCCGACAAGGCAGCGATTACTAAAGTATCCGAACTAACGGTGACCATCGGCCCGTGCCGAACGTCAAGAAGATGGTATGCGTGGGCTTGTGTCTTGGCAATTTCGGTCAGAGCGATGGCACCCTCGGCTGCCAGCCCTTGTAGTTCACCGTCTGCAAGCAGGACTGCGTTTGTCCAGTTGAAGTCGGAGACACGGCGGATGCTGTCCTCTACACGTGCCATGTAGGCTTCACCTTGATGAATCGCTTCCTGCATATCGATAATCAGCTCCTCATCACCAGCAAGAAAAGCGGCAAGCAGGAGATTGGCTGCATACAGATTGGTTACTGTACGGGTCTGGCAAACGCTATGATCGAAAGCCCAGGGCAGTTCCAGAGGGAAATCGGCGCTTTTAGATAACGGTGAGTCCGTTACACAAGAAATCGTTAATAAAGGAATACGTTGGTCAGACTGGAGTAAACGCAGCGCTTCAACCACCTCACTCGTGCTGCCAGATCGTGACGGCGCTATGATCAGGCTACCCTCCAGCATAGGACGATAGCGGTCTGCATGGAGCATGAGATCACCAGCTGCAAGTGACATTGCAGGCAGGCCAGCACGCAAACGGAAGGAAAAAGCGGCCGCTTCGCTCAAGCAGTAGCTAGACCCGGCGCCAACAAAGGTAACGGAGGTAATCGCTTGAGCTTGGACAAAGGCAGTAAATTCCGTGCGCTTGGCCAGTAAATAGTTGTAGGTCTGCTGCAAGGCCTTATATTGTTCTTTTACTTCACGATACGTCAAACTCATAAAAATACCTCCCGGGAATGATTTAGATTGATAACTTCATTATTATGACCTTTTCGATCAAAAATAGGGTTAAATGATTGTGTTAATCATAATTATGCCTTTATAACTCACTAAATTGCAATAGTTTTCCAAAATAATGATTGATTTAATCAATTAAAAAGATTATTATGATCACATGCTAGAAATTATCAAATGTTTCCAAGTTCATCTGACCCGTGAAGGGAGGTGCAGGATTGATCAAATCGTCGCTATGTAACCTGATAGAGGATCTTAATTTGAATTCTTGAAGCAGGGAGCGACGAAACCTTAAGAGGGGGAATGGATATGCCACTGATCTCGTCCACTGAAATGCTGCAAACAGCTCGCAGGGACCAATACGCCATCGCTGCATTTAACGTTCATACCCTGGAGATGCTTCAGGCTGTCGTTGAAGCGGCTGTGGAAACCGAATCACCGCTCATTATTCAAACCACGGTGGGCACAGTCAACCACTTGGGTCCGGAGTACATTGCCCATGCGGCCAAAACCGCAGCGGACTTGACGGATATCCCCATCGCACTTCATTTGGATCACTGCACTGATTTTTCGACGATTATCCGATGCATACGAGCAGGCTATACCTCCGTTATGATCGATGCATCCATGTACCCTTTTGAAGAAAACGTGAACCTAACCCGTAAAGTGATGGAGGTTGCCCAGGCATCTGGCGTGAACGTGGAGGCGGAGCTTGGCAAGGTCGGCGGCGTTGAGGACGATATTGTCGTCGAGGAACAGCATGCTTCCCTGGCTGATCCTGAAGATTGCGTGCAGTTTGTAGAACGTACCGGCGTAACTACACTCGCTCCAGCAATCGGAACCGCACACGGTATTTATAAGGGACAGCCGAACATAGATTTTGAACGAATTGAAACCATTGCGAATCGAGTATCGGTTCCTTTGGTGCTGCACGGTGGTTCGGGCATTCCAGCTGAACAGATTCATCGGGCGGTTGCACTGGGGATGTCCAAGGTAAACATAGCCACAGAGCTGCGTATTGCTTTTTCCGAAGCGATCAAAGATGTATTTGTAATCCATCCGGAAGAGAATGATCCACGCAAATACATGGCTCCGGCGAAGGAAGCGGTTAAACGGCTTGCCATGGAGAAAATACGGTTATGCGGAAGCACTGGCAAAGCCGGCGTAGTCCGATGATTACCACAGTCACACTCCATGCGGCCATCGACCGGACATTGTATGTTGACAGGTTTGGCGTAGGCCAAGTGCATCGGGTGACAAGGCAGGTTAATGAGCCGGGCGGCAAAGGTAATAACGTAGCCAAGGTGATTCGGCAGCTCGGCGGTCAGGTTACAGCCACAGGTATTATTGGTGGCAATAATGGTGTATTTATTGAGAGCAGTCTGACTGAACGAGGGATACGGACTTCTTTTATCCAATCAGCTGGAGACTCACGAGTCTGCCTTAACATTGTGGACGATTCCAGTGGTAGCTCTACCGAGCTGCTTGGGCAGGGTCCAATCATGTCAGAAGTTGAAGTTGAAGCAATCAAGAAAAAAGTACAGGAGCTCGCAACCCAGTCCAGTACAGTTGTTATATCTGGAAGTTTACCCCCAGGTGCACCGGACACATTGTACGCAGAATTGATTTGTATTGTCCGTTCAGTAGGCACGAGAGCCTTTCTGGATACAGGTGGAACAAGTTTCAGTATTGGGCTGAGTGCAACGCCCCATTTCGTGAAGCCAAATGAGCTGGAACTGGCCGAATGGCTGGGGCAAAAGCCGAAAGACGTTAACGGATGGGCCCGTGCAGCGCACAGGTTGGCGCATCAAGGCATTGACGAAGTGTGCATAACACTCGGCAGTGACGGTGCTCTGGCTATTTTAAACGGAAAAGCATATCTGGCGAAGCCGCCATCCATTCAGCCTGTGAATACGGTAGGTTGCGGAGACTCCTTTGTTGCCGGCATGGCATATGCAGGAGAGCGCGGCGAATCGCCCGAGTCCAAACTGCGTACGGCTATCGCGGCTGCCGCTGCGAATGCAATGTCTTCCAAAGCGGGTGACATCGACTATGTTCTCTTTGAGGAGTACGAACATCGGGTGCAAATTATACCTTTATGATGGTTGAAGGTTTGGAAAATCAGCCTCTTATCCCTCATGAATAACCGTTAGAGAGATGCTTTTCTTATGGGATGCAGTTCACGTCGACATATTGCAATCCATCCTTTCATCCTACACAATAGAGCTAGCACGGGCTGAAGTTAACGGATATCATGCTGGCCCAGACATATTAAAGGAGAGAATTATGCAATATTCAAAGGGTGAACTGCGCAGAGCACAAACATTGGAACTGATTAAATCGCATGGGAAAATATCGCTGCAAGAGATTGTCCAAACAGTTGGCTGCTCGGAAGCAACCGCAAGACGGGATTTGGACGTACTTGAAAAAGCGGGCGAGATTATTCGAACAAACGGGGGAGCCATTTATGAAGGGAGTCTGACGTCGACGGTATCGGAGCTGCCTTTTGCAGCAAAACGCGATTTCAGACGGATGGATAAGGAACGGATCGCCGCCACGGCCGCTGCCCTTGTAAAAGAGGGGGACATCATCTGCCTGACGGGAGGTACAACGACGTTCTTTATTGCGAAAGCACTCAAAAAGCACCGTAATATTACCATTGTCACCAACGCTGTCAATATTGCTTATGAATTGGCTGATGCCGAAGATATTCAGGTCGTCGTCATTGGCGGCGTTATGCGGTCTAAAAGCTACGAGTTATGCGGTCCGCTGGCAGAAAGTGTGATTGATAAAATTAACATTACGAAAATGTTTCTCGGGGTGGACGGAGTAACGCAGAATTTCGGCTTTACGATGCATTCCGAGCTTGAAGCTCGTATTGCCCAATTAACAATGGAACGTTCCAGCGAAGTTTATGCTGTATTCGATCAAAGCAAGATTGAGAAAAGTGCTTTGTTTACGATTGCTCCCTTAACTCAGGTGACAGGGGTAATTACGAATAAACAGCCGGAAGGATGGTTTGAGCAGGCGTGCCGGGAGCATCAGATTGCCATACATACAACTACAGAGCACATTGCTTCTATATAAATACGCGTAATCCTCAAACGCCCTTCCCTTCATATGCTGGCTAATTTGCAGGACAAGGGAGGATATGCGAATGCATTTTTCCAAGTTTATGCTGATCATTGCGATGGTTTGTGTTGTATTCGCTGAAGCGGGCTGTTCCAGCTCCTCCTCTTCAGGCGGCGATACATCCGCAGACCCGCAAGGCAAGGTGAATCTGGTTTTTTGGAGTCATCAGGAAGACGCCATTGTGGGCGCATACAAGAAATTAATATCCAAATACCAGACTTTACACCCCGATGTAACGATCGAGTATCAGACCTTTCCATATGATGTATACAGCCAGAAGCTGAAAGCCTCATTCTCCGCGAAGAAACCACCCGATATTGCCGAATTTTTTGGCACGTGGGTGCCCGAATATTCCAAGAACGATCTGCTTGTCGAAATCCCTGATAGTGAAAATGTAAAAAAAGAGTACTATGATGCTCCCCTTGGGGGATATTTGCGAGATAACAAGCTATACGGACTGCCACTTGAGTACAACATTGAGAATGGCGGCATGTTGATTCACCCGCAAATGCTCAAAGAACAAGGCTTGGATCATCCACCCTCCAACTGGACAGAACTTGTGGATTACGCCAAAAAACTAACCGTACGTGAAAGCGATATCATCAAAGTCAAAGGCTTCGATTTTGTATCGGCAGACAATATTACATTCACTTTCCTATCCCTTATTTTGCAGCAAGGTGCAAGTTTTATGGGTGAAGACGGACATGTTAATTTTCACACGCCGGAGGCGCAGAAAGCGATGTCCACCTTGGTCTCGCTCGTGGCCAATGACAAAGTTGCGGATTTAACTACGTTCGGCGGTGAGCTGGATACCTCTGACTATTTTTTTCAGGGAAAATCGGCCATGACCTACCGCGGCCCCTGGACGATTGCTGCGGGACAGAACAACTATAAGGTTGATGATTTTGAGTACGTATCGGTGCCTTCCTTTACAGAGAATCCACCCGTTTTTGCTGCCGAATCCGGTTGGGGGCTTGCGGTGTCCAAGAAAAGCAAACAGCAGGAGGCCGCGCTTGATTTCATTCAATTCATCTCGGAGAAGGACAACCTCTCGTCATGGAATACGGACACTTTTACCGTTCCAGCCAAAAAAGAAATTGCTGAAAACCCGGAATTCCTGAAGAACAATCCCCATCTGAAGCCTTCGCTGGACATATTGGCGTTAGGTCAATGGATCGGCCCTATAGCAGACCGGGATTTCTTCTTCAAGCAGGTTAACGACAATTTCCAGCTGATGGCCAGTGGACAGCAGAGTGTCGAGGACGGATTGGCGAATATCGAACAGACGATCAATGATAATCAGGATCAACATAAGTGATAGGGGTGCTGGGGTATGAGTACTGCTATATCTACCAACAAGGCGGAAAAGGTTAACCCAGCGGTAAAGTCAACAGCTTACAGGGCAAAACGAAGGTTCATCATCATCTCCCTCGTACCGATCTTGCTTCTGTTTGGGGTGTTTGCTTTCCTTCCCATCGCATGGAGCCTGGGCTTGTCCGCATTCAAGTATGACCCGCTCAGCTCTAACGCGGTATTTGTTGGGGCGGAGAACTATATCCGGATGTTCCAGGATTCCATATTTCTGAAGTCACTATGGGTAACCTTCAAATTTGTAATTATCGCCGTACTGATCAATATTGTCATTACGCTGTTGATCGCTTCAGCGATTCAGCGAGTCAGCATCCCGTGGCTCAAAAATCTGTTTCGGACCGTATTCTTTCTTCCCACGATCGCTCCGCTGGCGGGAACAGCCATCGTATGGAATACAATGTTCAATTACAATGACGGCTTGTTCAATATGATTCTCGCCAAGCTTCATATGGCCCCGATCCAGTGGCTCAGTGATCCGCATTATGCGCTCTACTCCGTCATTATGATGACCTTGTGGGCTGATATTGGCTATAATATCGTTCTTTTCATTGCCGGATTGGACTCCATCCCGGATATGTATTATGAAGCAGCGAAACTGGAGGGAGCGGGTCGATGGCATGTTTTTGTTCACATCACACTGCCCTTACTGCGCAGAACGACGCTATTTGTTTCGATCACGACAGTCGTGTCCTATTTTCAGGCCTTCCCGCAATTTCAGATTATGACGAAGGGCGGACCCTTCAACGAAACACGAGTGCTGTCACTGCAAATTTATGAACAGGCATTCTCCAGTTCCAACATGGGGTACGCATCCGCTATGGCAACCGTGTTTCTAATGATCATCCTGCTTGTGACGCTGCTGCAACTGCGATGGGGACGCACACAATGGGAACATTGAGGAGAACAGGAGGAGAAGGCGATGCCGCGTAAATTAAGTCTGTGGGAAGGCGTCACTATCGCAGTTCTTGCAGTCATAGCCTGTATTATGCTTTTGCCTTATGCCTGGATGGTATTGTCATCTCTGAAAAGCAACATGGACATCGTCTCGGGTTCCGGCGGGTTGTTTCCAAGCAAGCCGAGCCTGGACGGATACCGAACGGTTTTTAGCGAGGCGCCGTTTGTTACGTGGCTGCTGAACAGTCTGGTGACTTCTGTCATCATAACGGTAATCACCTTATTTACCAGTGCTCTGGCCGGATATGTATTTGCCAAACATCAGTTTAAAGGCAAGAAACTGCTGTTCATTCTGATTCTGGCAACCATGATGATTCCCTTTCAGGTTATTATGATTCCAACGTATTTGATTACCGCTGAGTTTGGACTGGTTAACCATTTGCTGGCGATCATTTTGCCCAATCTGGTCAGTTCCTACGGTGTATTTCTGGCTAAACAATTCATTGAAGAGATTCCACAGGAGCTGCTGGAAGCAGCAAGGATGGACGGTTCAGGCGAATTCAGGCTGATGCTCCGCATCGTTATGCCGCTTATTATGCCCATGCTGTCAGCCTTGGGAATATTCACGTTCATGAACTCCTGGAATAACTATCTGTGGCCATTGATTGTATTAAATGATGAGAGCAAAATGACCGTTCCGCTAGCATTGGTTTATTTTAACGGAACGCATCAGGTCAACTACAACGTCGTCATGTCTGCTGCAGTACTGATTACGATACCGGTTATTATAGTGTTCCTGATCTTCCAGAAGCAATTTATTAAAGGCCTAGCTATGACGGGCATGAAATAACGGGTGAGGAGAAAAGTGATGACTAAAATCTCAATTATCGGAGCGGGTAGTGCATTTACGCGCGAGATCGCTATGGATATCCTGCTGATTGAAGGCTTGGAGGGTGGCACCATTGCCCTGGTGGATATCGACGAACGTCGGCTTGAGTTGGCACGCAGGCTGGTACTTCAGATCGTGGAAATGACAGGAAAAACGTGGGAAGTGCTTGCCTCTACGGACCGCAGAGAGGTAATTGGCGGTTCACAGTTCGTGATTAACCAAATTGAAGTGGGCGGGTTGGAGACGGTTCATTATGAATATGAAATCCCCTTGAAATACGGGGTAAAGCAGTGCATTGGCGATACGCTGGGACCAGGAGGACTGTTCAAGACGCTCCGTACGCTTCCCAGCTGGATGGAAATTGTGCGGGACATTGAAGCGCTCTGCCCAGACTGCATCATTCTGAACTATACCAATCCGATGTCTGCGGTTACACTCCTGACTTCCCGTATTACGGACATTCCTGTCGTGGGACTATGCCATTCGATCCAAAATACGTCGGCACAACTGGCCGAATATGCCGGAGTTCCATATGAAGAAATGTCATGGAAAGCCGGAGGGATTAACCACATGTCCTGGTTTGTGGAGCTGTCGCATGCCGGGAGGGATCTGTATCCTGTTTTATTGGAGAAAATACAAAGTCCTGAGCTGCTGCGGCAAGACCCGGTCCGCTTTGATGCTATGAAATACCTAGGAGCTTTCGTCTCGGAATCGAGCGGCCATTTCTCGGAATATATCCCGTATTACCGCAAACGCCAATCGCTTATCGACCAGCACTGCAGCACAGGTTATAATGGAGCCACGGGGTTCTACGCTGACAACTGGCCGATCTGGCGGAGAGAGAATGATGAGCAGATCGTTTCACAGCTTGAGGGAACTGTACCACTTGAACTGAAATCCAGTAATGAATATGCAGCTATTATCATCGAAGCGGTATTGAAAAATGAGCCGAAGGTCATTTATGGTAACGTTCCAAACCGGGGGTTGGTTGAAAATTTGCAGCCTGACGGTGTGGTGGAAGTAGCCTGCCTCGTTGACGGGAAAGGCGTTCAGCCTTGTCGCTTTGGAAGACTGCCCGAGCATTTGGCTGCATTGTGCCGCTCGAACATGGCTTTTTTTGACCTGGCTGTGGAAGCTGTACGGAGGAGTGACAAGGAAATGGCACGCCATGCACTGATGCTGGACCCGCTAACTGCTGCCGTGTGCTCTCTGGAGGAAATCGGAAGCATGTTCGATGAACTGTATGAGGCGGAACAGGGATTTGTTCCGGTGTTGAAATGATGCAGAGACAGGAAACAAGTCCCGTTGTTGTCATCGCTGGCGAGCTAAATGTAGACTTCATTGTATCCGGAAGAGATGTGATGCCGGAATGGAATCGGGAGAAAATGGTTGATGGCTTCGAGGTTGTACTTGGTTCCTCTTCAGCAATTACAGCCTGTGCGCTGGCAAGCCTGGGAGCGGACGTGCGATTCGTTAGCGTTGTGGGGGATGACGATTTCGGAAAGTTCTGTATCGCTGAATTGCAACGTATGGGCGTGAATACAGAGCATGTAACCCGATTGTCGGGCATCAAGACAGGTGTGACCCTATCCCTTTCCACACCCGTCGACCGCGGACTGTTAACGTACGCTGGAAGCATCCCGTTGTTGACTCCGGATTATATTCCAGAGTCACTGTTGCAGCAGGCCACACATCTTCATTTTGGTTCCTATTATTTACAGGATGGAATGAGACCCCATTGGACAGAACTTTTTTTGAGGTTGCGGGCAAATGGGATCAGCACATCTTTTGATACAGGCTGGGATGTATCCAATCAATGGGACCGCGAGGGCATATGTGCACTACTGGCGGTGACTGATTTGTTTATTCCCAGTGAGGATGAATTACTGCACATTTTCCCTGCCGACGGGGTAGCCCATGTGCTTGACTCCATGCTTCCTGCCGTGGCAGGAGTTGTAGCAGTCAAACAGGGGTCAAAAGGTGCTGCACTGCGCGAGCTGGACAAGCGCACAATATCGGCTGGGCCTTACACGTTGACCCCTGTCGATACGACAGGAGCAGGCGATTGTTTCAACGCAGGAATCATATATGGATACTTGCTCGGGATGCGGAGCGACAAACTGCTGCGATTTGCCAATGCTTGCGGTGCATTATCCACACTTGGCATTGGCGGCACAGGAAGTCTACCCACGATGGAGGCTGTGCTTCTTTTGCAAGCAGGGCATGAACAGTGAATCCTGATTATACTGTGCACAACCAAATGGATCAAAGGGAGTTGAGGGTATGTTGAAGTTCGGTAAAACAATGTTGGTGGGATTAAGTCTGGCGGTAGGGATAGGCTTGGTTTCAGGGATTGAATGGTCCTCAACTGCTGCCGCTGCAGGGACGGATTACTACGTGGCGACAAACGGAAATGACTCCAATGCGGGAACGAGCAGCGCGCCGTGGAAGACACTTCAGCACGCAGCAGATGCCGTTCCTGCAGGCAGTACAGTGCATGTTCGTGGCGGTGTGTACAACCAGAAGTTAAAGATCACTCGCTCAGGCTCCGCTTCACAGGGACCGATTGTATTCACTAACGATGGCACGGAGACTCCGATTATTGACGGCACCGGACTTTCGGTTAGCGGGATTGAAGGGCTGATTGACCTGACCGATGTAAATTACGTTACCCTTCAGGGATTTGAAATTCGCAATTATACAACGGCTACCAAGGACGTTATGCCCGTAGGCATCTATGTTCACGGATCAGGCAGCTTTATCAATCTGTCCGGCAACAAAGTCCATGATATCAAAAACACGGCTACCCCAACCGGCAGTGATCTGCTTGGCCGTGACGCACATGGGATCGCCGTATATGGCACAAAAGCACCGGAATCCATTCACGATATTACGATTAATGGTAATGAACTGTACAATCTCGTGCTCGGCTCAAGCGAATCGCTGGTGCTCAACGGTAACGTGGACACCTTCTCGGTGACCAATAATGTTATTCACGATAACGACAACATCGGCATCGATCTCATCGGTTTTGAAGGTAAAGCTCCGAATACGGCTTACGATCAGGTACGGAACGGACTCGTGAAGGGGAACAAGGTCTACAATATCTCTTCCAATAATAATCCTTCTTATGGGAAGTCACTTCCGAATAACAGTAATGCAGCCGACGGCATTTATGTCGATGGTGGCAAGGACAGTATTATTGAGCAGAACTACAGCTATAACAACGATATCGGTATCGAGATTGCGTCCGAGCATGCCGGTAAATCTACCAGCAATATTACAGTTCGAAGCAATGCAGTCTACAACAACCGACTCACAGGCATTGCCATGGGCGGCTACGACACCAAACGCGGCTCCACAGTAAACTGTAAGATCGTTAACAATACGGTATACAAAAATGACACGCTTGGAGATGGCAGCGGCCAGCTTTACGTTCAGTACGACACGCAAAACAACGTAATTAAGAACAACATTTTTGTAGCCAGCTCCACAGATGTATTGATTTACAATGAATACACCAAGAATTCCGGAAACGTTGTGGATTATAATCTCTATTTCGCCCCTGCCGGAAGTAATGGAGCGAACTGGACATGGAAAAATAAAGATTATACAGGATTCTCCGCTTACAAAACGGGAACTGGCAATGACGCACATTCCTTGTTCATTGATCCCAAATTTGTGAATGCCTCAGGATACGATTTCCATCTTCAATCTACATCTCCAGCGATTGATGCCGGGAACACGGACAATGCAATTATTGGAACACTGGACATTGAGGGGAAACCGAGAGTACAGGGAGCTGCTGTGAATATCGGCGCTTACGAATGAGACTTATAATCTAATGGGAAGACTCTCCCGAAGGCAATCCAACAAAGGCAACTGAGTAATCAGCTGCCTTTGTTTTATTTTATTTAAAGAGTAATAATCCTCTTTAAATAGCCGTGCCTGAATTAGACCTTACGTAAACCCATATTTAGGTAGGGAGCGGCATTTCCATTTCGATCCAAGGATAGTAAAATCGGTTATAGGATGATTAATGCAAAGGTTAATTCACGGCTTTAGCAAAGAAAGGAGGATGTGGAATGAAACCCGATTCCATCAAGCACTGCATCGTCATCTATTGGACCATAATCTTGATGCTGGTTTTGGCTGCGTGTTCCCGATCAGAGCAAAGTGAAAATCCGCCACCACTACAGCCTGCTCATCCTATACAACAGCCGGTTGAAAACAAGCCGAACTCCGATCAACCCGCATGGAAGCTTGATACCACGCCTGTGGATTTGACCTGGTTTGTGGGCGCGAACTGGTATGGGCACACGTGGGGTGAGAGCTTGACCTCCAAGGTTGTTACAGAGAAAACAGGCGTCAATATCAAATTTGAAGTGCCATCCGGCGAAGCCAGCGAACAAATTGCGCTCATGATGACCTCTGGTAAGCTGCCGGATTTGATGTCAATAGGCTCGTGGGAAAGTGCGATTAATAAGTTGTGGGAAGGCGATCAGGTATATGCCTTAAATGAACTGGCGGAGCAATATGATCCCTACTTTTTCAAGGTCGCGGGGGACGGTACACTGAAGTGGTATCGTCAGGAAAACGGCAATACATATGGCATTCCAAATGATTCATACAGTCCCAGCCTGATGCAGGCCACCGGTTTGACGGCTGCGAACCAAACCTTTTTGGTGCGAAAAGATCTGTATGAGGCTATGGGGAGACCGGATTTGAGCACTCCGGAAGGCTTTCTGAACGCACTGCAATTGTTAAAGGATCAGTATTCTGTGTATAAAGGTCAACTCATCAGTCCCTTCTTTGCTCAGGGGAATGTCTCTTATGGGATGACCGAGTACCTGCAAAACCTGCTGGCTATTCCGCATGAAAAGGATGGCAAATTTAACGATCGTATGACCGACGCTGACTACATCACCTGGTTGAAAACTTTCCGTATAGCTTATGAGCGAGGCCTGATTAATGTGGATTTTCTGGTAGATTCGAATACTCAGGTAGAAGAAAAAACCAGTAATGCCCGTTATTTTATGATGATTCGCGAGTGGAATAGCATGGCGGCTATCAATCCGATATTGGCGGCGGGTGCATATCCGAATTCGTACTACATTGCTGTGGATGGCCCGCAAAACAGCCACGGTGATTCCGCCAGACTGTTCCCTGGCAACATGGACGGCTGGATGGTTACGATGATCAGCAAATCCACCAAGAGTCCTGAACGAGCCATCCGATTTTTGACCTATCTGGCCAGCGAAGAGGGCCAAAGAGATGTATTTCTGGGCAAAGAAGGCGAAACATGGGCGATGAAGAATGGCAAACCGCAGTTGAGGGCGGAAATGGTCCAATTGCTTGACACGGATAGGGAAAGGTTAGAAAAGGAATACGGTATTATGGATACCTACTGGATGCTGCGCAACCCTGCCTTTGTTAACCAGTGGAGACCGGAAAAGGCACCATCCGTTAAGCAAATGGAGGAGTTCGCGAACAAACAGGCGGATATGGACAGCGGCATCTATAAGGGAATAGATCCTGTAGGGGATTCCGATATAGCCTTATCCTGGTCGCGTATTTCTCAGAATTGGGAAGAAGTGCTGCCTGAACTGATTACCGCCAAAGATGAAGCTGCTTTTGATAAAATTTTCGAAAATTTCTTGGCCCGCCGTGTGAATTACGGTTTTAATCAGGTGATGGAATACCGCCAGACCGAGCTTGAGGCGAGAAAAGCCAAGATGGCTGAATAATCATTCCCTAACATCCTCGCTCTCTATCAGTTAACTTGTAATATATGGTATAACAAAGGTGGTGAGAGTATGAGGATGAAATACCTACTAACTAGATTGAGGAAACTTTATCGCAATGCCCGTATATCCCAAAAGCTGTTTCTGGCGTTTAGCCTGATGATAGCCATACCTGTTATTTTGGTATCCTTTTTATATATTCGCATGCAGGAAACCCAGCTATACAAGGACGCTATGGCAACAGGCAACAGCCATGTTTCATGGCTAAATGAACAATTACGCAGCAGAATGGATATCATTGAGAACGCTTCCAATACTGCACTCACTCAGAAGTCATTTGTGGATTTCATTCATTCCAATATGCTTGTGGATGGACTGCGACTGGTGAAATTTAAACAAAACCAATTTGAGCAAATGCAAAACATTATTCAAAGTAATGCGATGATCAGTGAGCTCAGCTTTTACGTGGATAACCCGAACTTGTATGAAATCTGGCCTGAAATCTATCATTATCAGAAATTTTGGCCGCAGGATTACTGGGCTAAGCTTCGGGATGAAGGTGGTGCGGCTTACCGCTTGTTTTCTTTTAAGGATGGTGAACAAACGTTATCATACTACCGACTGGTTCGCCTTCAAGGCCAGGAGAAAAAACGACCTAGTATTATGGAAATTCGTGTCCCACACAGCATGTTTTTCAGCGACCTGCTCCAGGAGAGCAAGGGAGATTTCTTTTCTGTTTTGATGAACGAAAGCGATCCTCTCCAATATGTGTATAATTCCCAGCATGAGTTTGCGCAAAAAGCCGGGGAAGGACTGAAAGATATCCTTGGCGGTATTCATCACCAGTTGGATGTACTGCCACAGGAAAGTCCCGTTAAAATTGAGGTAGGAGATCAGAGCTACTATGCACTGTACCGCTATATCGCTCCGCTGAACACGTATGTGGTCGATATAGCCTCCCATCAAGCATTGATGAAGGGGCCACGCAGTTGGTATGCATTTGTGGTAACGATTACATTATGTGTACTGCTGCTCATCATGCTGCTCGTATCACATACAACTCGGCGGATTTTCCGACGGCTGGACAGCGTACTGGCTTCAATGCGTCAGGTACGTAAAGGTGAGCTGGATGCAATGATTGATACGGGCCTTGATGAGAACGAAAGAGGGGATGAGATCGATGAGGTGGCTGTGAGCTACAACAAAATGCTACATGAGGTCAAACGTCTGATGACACAGGTCGTGGATAAACAATTGATTGCCAAAAACGCTCAACTGCACTCCCTACATTCACAGATTAACTCTCATTTTTTGTATAACGCACTGGAATCTATTCGTATGCTCGCGGAGGTTCAACGGCAGCCCGCTATTGCGACTTCATTGGTATCGTTAGGTTCGCAACTTCGTTACAGCATGCAGTGGCGTAGCGATACCGTTGCACTTCGTGAGGAACTTGCCAATATTCAGAGCTACATTCAATTTATTAATTTAATGGAAGGTGGCAGCATCATACTGTCGTCAGATCTCCCGCAGGAGGTGCTTCGCTATGCGATTCCTAAAATGTGCATGCAGCCCATCGTTGAAAATGCAGTTCATCACGCTGCACCTTTAGGCGGTAGTGTGCGTATCCAAATTACGGTTTCTGTGGAGAATGACCGCTTGCTCATTAGGATACAGGATGATGGGGAGGGGGTAGATCCGGAGATGTTAGCTCGGCTGCAAGCGGCTCTGCGGGGAGACTCGGATTCACCGATTGTTACCAGCAAGAACGGACTTGGTTTGGAGAATGTGAATAAGCGGGTTCAGCTTCATTATGGCGAGGATTGCGGTCTTTGGATTGCTAGTGTTCGGGGCGTTTATACCTGTGTAACGATACGCTTGCCTTGGGAAAATGTAAATCTTGGAGGGTGGTAGGACGTGATCAATATTCTGGTTGTGGACGATCAAAAGCACATACGTGACGGTCTGCAGGCGATGCTGCATCAATTTCCTCTGGAGATGAACAACATTTACTGTGCCGCAAGCGGCATTGAGGCGTTAAACCTTTTGCGCCAGCACAGCATTCACATCGTTATTACCGATATTATGATGCCGGACATGGACGGGCTGGCTCTGATGGCACAGACCAAAGAGGAGCGCATCGAGGTGGAATACCTCATTATTAGCGGTTACAGTGATTTTACATATGCCCAAAAAGCGATCGAACTTGGGGCAAAGGGATACTTGTTAAAACCTCTGAAGCGAGAGGATCTGCAAGCTTCACTAGAGCATGTATGGCAAGAAATCCAGACACGGCAGGCGCTTGCGCACAACATGCAGCATGTCTCCCATCTCGCCAGGGAGATAGATCGCAAAGAATTACGAATGTTTATGCAGGGTGCGTTAAACGATGAGGCCTGGATTCACCAAATCCAGGAACAAAATCCTGCGCTTTGGCACAATTATCGCTTATGTTTGCTGCGAGAGAAATGTTGGATCAACCAGCCGGGTTCCAGCAGCGTCCATAGCATGGAAGCTATTGCTTATGATGTATTCGGTAGACAAGGCTGCATTTGCCTGCAACACAGCCCCTACCTGATCCTCGCAGTGGATGCAGCTGTAGATCCGGATGCTTTGCCAGCGGCGCTTAAGGAAGCAATGATTGATGCCATAACCGTTATGACTGACCCGCATCAAGGATTACAGGTATTACCCCGGAGCTATACACAAGTCCTTGAGCTATACCGCCATAGTTACCTGTTCCCAGATCAGTACATTTTGCTGCCAGTACAAATTGAGCATATGGAGCAGGAGTGGCAACTTCCCTATGAAAAGCTATATGATCTGTTCCAGGCCATCGGGACCGACGATAGTGGTAAGATCGCTCAGGGCATTTCCGCAATATTTCACAAAAATGTGCTGCAACGCTATCATATTCGCTATACCCAACAGCTATGTGGCGCCACAGTACAAATGATGGAGGAATACGAACGAGTTATTCGCCCCTATATGGGGGAAGAAGCGCTGGATCTTGAATCTTTGCGTAACTTCTATGATTATCCGGGGATGCGTGATTATATTCAAGCGCTGCAGCAGCAGCTGCTTCGGCTGAATCAGCTCTATTTTGAATATAAGTGCAGCTATCGCAATTCACAGGATTTAAATGAAGCCATCCGTTTTATACACGAGAGCTATCATAAGCCGCTGGACCTTGCGATGGTATCCAATCATGTGTCGCTTAATTACGCCTATTTCTCAAATCTGTTCAAGAAGAATATTGGCAAAGGTTTTGCCGAATACCTGCGTGATGTACGTTTGGATAAAGCGCGGCGTCTCCTCGCCGAAACCGATTATAAAATTGTCGAGGTGGCTGCTATGGTAGGCTATGAAAGCTACAAAAGCTTTACACGGGCGTTCCGCCTTGTGATGCAGATCCAACCCTCAGAGTACCGACAAATGATGCGCCAAAAGGTAGAACGTGAAGTTCAATACCATAGTACAACACCCTGAGGCATTAGATGGAATGGACAATTCTACGATTTGGGTATTCACATTAAATCAAACCCAAAAAAATGGGATATAACAAAAATAATTGTACCTTTTCAGCAGATTATCCTATTCGATAGAATAAAGATATTCCCCCATGTAAGCGATTTCCTTTATACGCATAGATTGGGAGAAACTATTATCCTATCAAAGGAGGACAATTATGAAACCATCTCACTTTACGGAGAAACGGTTGATGAAAAAAGTTCTTGGTTTGTTCTTAGTGGTTGTGATGCTGGCTAGTGTTGGCGTGTTGCCGACTTCGAAAGTCCAGGCAGCGGGAACCACCGTTACCTCGATGGAGTATTTCTCACCAGCCGATGGACCTGTTATTTCTAAATCTGGAGTTGGCAAAGCCAGCTACGGATTTGTAATGCCAAAGTTCAATGGAGGTTCCACTACGTGGAACGATGTTTACAGTGACGTGGGTGTCAATGTGAAAGTCGGTAACAACTGGGTTGATATTGATCAAGCCGGAGGTTATATCTACAACCAAAACTGGGGGCACTGGAGCGATGGAGGATTCAATGGCTACTGGTTCACCCTCTCCAAAACAACCGAAATTCAACTGTACTCCAAAGCAAATGGTGTTAAGCTTGAATATCAACTTGTATTCCAAAACATTAACAAAACAACCATTACAGCGATGAATCCGACACAAGGGCCGCAAATTACAGCAAGTTTTACAGGCGGTGCAGGCTTTACATATCCAACATTCAACAATGATCCTGCGGTAACTTATGAAGCTGTAGCGGATGATTTGAAGGTATATGTCAAACCTATAAACAGCAGCACATGGATTGATATTGACAATAATGCAGCCAGTGGCTGGATTTATGATCACAACTTCGGCCAATTCACCGATGGTGGGGGCGGATACTGGTTTACCGTAACGGAGTCGATCAATGTCAAATTGGAATCGAAGACTTCTTCGGCTAACGTCATTTATACCATCACCTTTAATGAACCGACAAGAAATTCATATGTCATTACGCCATACGAAGGAACAACTTTTACTGCAGATGCGAATGGTTCCATTGGGGTACCGCTTCCCAAAATTGATGGGGGTGCGCCAATCGCCAAGGAACTGGGCAATTTCGTATACCAGATTAACATTAATGGGCAATGGGTGGATCTGAGCAACTCCAGTCAGAGCAAATTTGCATACTCCGGTAATGGCTACAACAATATGTCGGATGCCAATCAGTGGGGATACTGGGCTGATTATATCTATGGCCTTTGGTTCCAGCCAATCCAGGAAAATATGCAAATCCGTATCGGCTATCCGCTGAACGGACAGGCGGGCGGAAATATCGGCAACAACTTCGTGAACTATACCTTCATCGGTAATCCAAATGCTCCGCGTCCGGATGTATCGGATCAAGAGGATATCTCAATCGGAACACCAACCGACCCGGCTATCTCTGGCATGAATCTCATTTGGCAGGATGAATTTAACGGAACTACGCTGGATACAAGTAAATGGAACTATGAAACAGGTTATTATCTCAATAACGATCCGGCTACCTGGGGATGGGGAAATGCAGAACTGCAGCACTACACGAACAGCACCCAAAATGTATATGTACAGGACGGGAAGCTGAATATCAAGGCCATGAATGATAGCAAATCTTTCCCGCAGGATCCGAATCGGTATGCACAGTATTCCTCTGGTAAGATTAACACCAAGGATAAACTCTCCCTGAAGTACGGCAGAGTAGATTTTCGTGCCAAGCTGCCTACAGGTGATGGCGTTTGGCCAGCACTGTGGATGCTTCCAAAAGATTCTGTATATGGCACTTGGGCTGCATCGGGTGAAATCGATGTTATGGAAGCGAGAGGGCGTTTGCCTGGATCTGTAAGCGGTACCGTACACTTTGGCGGACAATGGCCCGTGAACCAGTCTTCTGGCGGCGACTATCACTTCCCAGAAGGGCAAACTTTTGCCAATGATTATCATGTATACTCGGTAGTCTGGGAAGAGGACAACATTAAATGGTATGTCGACGGCAAGTTTTTCTATAAAGTCACTAATCAGCAGTGGTATTCCACAGCTGCACCGAACAACCCGAACGCTCCTTTCGATGAGCCGTTCTACCTCATTATGAACTTGGCAATCGGCGGAAACTTCGACGGAGGCCGTACTCCGAACGCGTCCGATATCCCGGCAAACATGCAGGTGGATTATGTACGTGTGTATAAAGAACAGTAATAAGACAGCCGTTTCCACGATTGGGGTCGTGTCGAGGCCATTCACCATAGTAGTTATGGGTGATGAGGCAAGTTGAACGGAGAAGAAAAGACAGGAAAGACCAACAACAAAAATGTTGTTGGTCTTTGTCGTTTGAGAAGGTATCCGGTTAAGCTCAAGCGAAATTTTTCTTCTCTACAATAATGAAGCA
Organism: Paenibacillus sp. NPDC057886; assembly: GCF_042796655.1. Lineage (NCBI taxonomy): Bacteria > Bacillati > Bacillota > Bacilli > Caryophanales > Paenibacillaceae > Paenibacillus > Paenibacillus sp. NPDC057886. The sequence continues at coordinate 1,344,854 of NZ_JBHVMZ010000001.1, forward strand.
GCCTTCATTCAATTGTTGAACGAAGGCTGCTTGGAGTCTTTATATCATGCCTATTTATTTTGTAATTCCTTTTAATGACGGGAAGCTGCTTGCGCTGGTACCACTGAAGCCTCTTCACGCACAACCGCCTGTGCTGCCGAAGGTCTTACCTCAGGAGCCTCTTCACGCACAACCGCCTGTGCTGCCGAAGGTCTTACCTCAGGAGCTTCTTCACGAACAGCCGCTTGAGCTGATGGACGTGCTACTACAGCTGCTTCTTCGCGAACTGCCGTTTGAGCTGATGGCCGTGTTACTGCAGAAGCATCTTCACGAACTGCCGCTTGTGCGGAAGGACGTGTTACTGCAGAAGCATCTTCACGAACTGCCGCTTGTGCGGAAGGACGTGATACTACAGAAGCATCTTCACGAACTGCCGCTTGTGCGGAAGGACGTGTTACTGCAGGAGCTTCTTCACTGACAGCCGCTGATTGCGATGGACGCGTTGCCGCAGAAGCTTCCTCATTCGCAACCACCCTCGGAGTATTGCTGGAAGCCCAAGCCGTTGTCACTGTACTAACTGCAGCAACTAGGAATAGCGTCGATATCGCTATAACAAAAGTTTTCTTTTTCACATTCTTTACGTTAAGCATGAAAGTTAATCTCCTTTTGAGTTGTTTACCGTCCCCGGATAAAGAGGAGCAGAATTGTATGGGCAAATTCCTTGATCCAGCCACTACGTTCAGGATGGTTTCCCCATAGCGTTTACGATCTGCATAGGCCATTCCCTTTACGACTTCTTCATCGCAGGACAGTTCACTCCATGTATGAATATCTTTGGAAAGCATATGAACCAATGGATTGAACCAATGCAATGCACGAGCTACTAATATGAGCGCCTTGATCCATAAATCTTTCCTTTTCAGGTGTATCAGTTCATGATGGAGCACCATACCGATATCCACATTTGCAGAATTCTTCATAGGCAGATAAATCGTAGGTTTCCACAGCCCAATTAGAAAAGGACTACGAATCATAGCGCTGTAAGCAAGCCGAACCCCGCTCTTGAGACCCAGATTCCCCTGGATTACAGGGAGCAGCATAGCAATATCACTGTTGTTCGGAACGGTGGTTCGCGTAAGTTTTAATTTCTTGAGAAACCTGTGATAACAATAGGTTTGCCATGCTGCAAAAGCGATGACCCCGACTACCCATAAGCATATAAAAGCGAGAGCTACGTTTGCCGAAATGGTCTGTACTTGGATGGCAGGAGCTGGATTGAATGGTCCAGGTAACACATGGTGAACAGTTAAGGGTAACTCGTTTACTGTAGTACTGGATGGGAACAATGAAAATATCCAATTAAAGGCCAGAAAGATGGGCAATAGATACAATCCTAAAGCCATTTTCCCAATTCCAAAACGCCATTTTGCAGGGAAAACTTGAAATGGAACGAGGCGCAATAACAGAATGAAAGCCACAACGACACTTCCAGCAACAGTCAGCGTAGACAGTAATACAAGAATGGTATTCATAGACTACACCTACTTTTCTGAAAACCATTGTCTCAGCTCTGCAATGTCTTGATCAGAGAGTTTGTCTCCATCATACAAAGCTGAAATCAAATTTTTTACAGAGCCTTGATATAATCCATCCAGGACTTGTTGTGTCTCCAATAGCTTGTAATCTTCGGGCGAAATACGGGGGACATACTTGTTGGTACGTCCATCTCTTGTAGCTGTAAGGGCCCCTTTGTCTACCAGCCGAGAGAGAAAGGTAGAGATCGTTTGCGCCTTCCATGCTTTCCCCCTTTGGGAGAACATGTTCAGCAGTTCGGTGGAGGTGACAGGTGGATCACACTCCCAGATCACTTCCATCAGCTCCATTTCAGTTTCCGATAATTTTTGAAGATGGTTCACGGTGAACACTCCTTAACTTCGTTATGCGTCCATATCGAAGGTTATTACTACACTACGTAGTACATACAAATTACTACAATATGTAGTAGATAGTCAAGTGTTGAATGCTGCGAAACCAAAGTCAGGTTTGTACTAGCTATATAAGTTCAACTAATGAATATTTACACTGACACTTCGATGACAGAACAACCTTCCGATCGCTGTTATCCCCAGATTTTTTTGAATCCTTTTTGAAAAGGGGAAATCCGGGGATAAAGGCGAACGCTTCGCTTCTTCAGGTTATTTCTGTCCTCTCCGTTCTCGTGTAAATGTTTAGTTGAACATATATAGTAAACTCAATCTTTGATTGATTTTAATGCAGAGACAATTGTCTGGAGTATATACTTAGTCTTAAATCCTGAAATCACTATAGAGAGAGGAGAAATCATATGAATCTGTTTCATATACAATCTACATTGCAAGAGATCAACTGGACCACGTCGTTCCTGCAGAATAACTTTATCGGCATTGGTTGGCCGGCTACAGGAGATTTGGAGCATGAGCCTGCAGAAGAATGGAAAGAGCAACTAGTTCGACGCTACAGGATAGGAAAGATGGAACTTAGTGATGTCCTGGACACGCTCCATACCTTTGTCTACGTCATGCAGGATGGGGACTATGTCTTGATAAACGATGATGAATGGGCATATGTTGGGGATGTGGGAGATTATTTTTACGATGATTCCAACGGAACCGGAGAGGAATACATATGCCACCGACGAGGTGTTACCTGGCTGGGACGCATTCCCTTAGCAGAGTTAAACGTCAAAGTACTTGCACTTATAAGTCATTATTCACACATTGCAAAATTTGAACATCCAATTTCGCAGGCGCAACTGGAACCATGGGTTTCGAGTACCTCTGCAAAGACTGAGGGAGCAGTTAGAGTAGATGAAGGCACTATTCAAGAAGCGCTCAATGTGCTAATAAAAGCATTGCAAAGCGAAGAAGAAGACCTGCGGATCCGTGCAGCGGCGGCAATTTTACAATATGCCAAATCCTAGGGGCTTACTCACTTTGGTTTCTTTAATATCGGCTTTTTCTTGGCAATAACTGATTAAGCCGATAATGTAACCTGGGAAACAGTGCTTTTGAAATTATTATATATGCCTTGAAACACCCGCCTTAGTGGGTGTTTTTTTGTTTTGTTTTGTCTCTTGTCGAATATGAAATCATCTTGTCAAATGTACGATCACATGGTATCGTTGATAACGATTATCAATATCATTTGAAAAGGGTGGGTTCATTTTGCTTAAACGAAGAAATTCGATATGGATTATCTCCGCATTAATTGTATTGCTCGTGCTGAGTGCATGCGGTCAGGCCGCAACATCAAGCAATACAATGGAGACGACAAACACTACCGGAGCTGCGGGCACGGGATCATCAACCGACTCAACTTCAGTCTCTGATGCCGATACAACAACAGGCGCCGAAGGAGAAACCGTTACATATCAGTCGGATGCAGGTGAAGTGGAAGTACCTGTTGATCCGAAGCGGATTGTCGATCTGACCGCATTTTCAACAGGGTACTTTGTTGCACTCGATACTCCAGTCGTTGGAGCCTTGTCAGGTGCAATGAACAACAAGTACATCAAGGATCAACTTACAAGTGAAGGGACAACAGATCTGGGTGAGCAGCCAACAGCTGAGCAACTGATCAGCCTAAAGCCTGATCTAATCATCGCATATACAGGTACGGAGGGACTTGACAAATTATCGCAGATTGCACCAGTGGTCCAGTTACAATATGGTAAGCGCAATTTCAAGGATCTCATGTTGGAGTTGGGGAATCTGACCAATAGAGAAGCCGAAGCAAAAGACTGGATAACACAATGGGAAGCGAAGATCAATGAGCTGAAGCCCAAAGTACTTGCCGCTGTGGGAGATCGTACAGTCTCCATTTTGAATCCGTACTCCAAAGGACTATTTGTATTTGGTCATAATTACGGTCGTGGTGGTGAGATACTTTATGGTGAATTTGGCCTCAAGGCACCAAAAAGGGCTCAGGCAGAGGCCATTGATAGCGGCACAGGCTGGGCCTCAATCTCGATGGAAGTATTACCGGAATATGCTGGCGACATCATCTTCACCAGCCCGTGGTCAGGAGATACAAGCGATCCGAAGATTGTCTATGATAATACGGTGTGGAAAAATCTAACTGCGGTCAAAGAAGGCTGTGTGTTCCAGCTGGATCCAACCTCCGATACTTACAATGACCCTGTATCACTGGAAGGTCAATTGAAGTTTATCTCGGATAGCCTGCTCTCGGTTAAGTAGTTCATGATTTTTAAAATCGCTACTTCTGAGACTTATATAGAGTCATAAACAGGATATTCTTTCAACCCTTTGGTGAATCTTAGCCAAAGGGTTTTTCAATCCCATTTTCATGATAATATGAGATGAAGTATGCGAAATAAATCTTGGTTAGGAGAAGATAACATGGACGTTTTTGCAGAATATCTAGCACGAATTGATAACCTGGGACACCGGGATCGAACGGAAGAAATTCTGGCGTGGATTACCAACAAATACCCAAATCTGGTACCGAAAATAGCATGGAATCAGCCCATGTTTACCGATCATGGTACATTTATAATTGGGTTTAGTGTGTCCAAACATCATTTGGCTGTGGCGCCTGAAAAGGCTGGGATTAATCATTTTTCCGAACAAATTGCGAAGGCCGGTTATGACCACACCAAGGAGTTGGTGCGTATCCGGTGGGATGGACCGGTAGATTTTTCATTACTGGAAAGAATGATTGAATTCAATATCACGGAGAAGGCAGACTGTTCAACCTTTTGGCGGAAATAGGCATGACGGATATCCTACAACAAAAGACCTCGCTCTCACTTACGTCGGTGAGCGGGGTCTTTGTAATGTTCATTCATCCATTGAGTTGGACATTGCACCAAAGTAATCTATAACTACGTTGCGAAACGCGATAGCTGCTTTCGAGATATATCTGTTTTTATGCGACAATAAAGCAATTTCCCGCACAAGGTTCTGATCCTCGATCCGGAGATATACAATTCGTTCCTGCGGGTTTCTTGCTGTATTGGGTATAAAGGCAAGCCCAATCTCCGCCTCCACAAGTGCAGTTAATCTTGCAGGCTCATCTCCTTCATAAACATACTTCGGTACGAATCCGACGGATTGGCATTTGGAGTCCACCAGATCACGAATACCATATCCTTTTTTCACCCCCACAAACCACTCATCCTTAAGCTCTTCTAATGTGATGCTGCTTCGATCCGCATATCGATGACCGAGAGGCACAGCTACTACAATTGGGTCCTGGAACAGCATCTGACATTCGATATCATCCCCCTGGATTGGAGGGGAAGACAGGCAAAAATCAATTTCGCCGCGGTGGAGAAGCGTGGACATGTCTTCCAACGTAACCATTTGTACATGAAACTGAACATTCGGCTTATTTTTTCGGAATTCCCGCAAGATTCCTGGTAATGTGCTTGCTGTTGTGACTGCCAATTGAAGTGTACCGTGATCCGGGTTGGAGAGATCAGCAATTTCCTGTTTTCCCTGTTCCAATTCGAATAGGGCTTTTTCGGTCCGTCGAAGGAATGTTCTTCCGAATTCGTTTAACCGCAGCTTTCTACCCAATCGATCAAATAACGGTGCACCCAAGTCATCCTCCAAACGTTGTATCGTCTTGCTCAGTGAGGATTGAGTGACATGCAGCTTACCCGCAGCTTCCGTAACATGTTCACATCGGGCTAACGTCAGAAAATAGCGTAGTTGAAGAAGTTCCATTTCGCACCACTCTCTTATTCCTTTTAGTTCATCAAATCATAACATAAAATGCGTTGGAATAAATAAAGGGATTCCATTAAGATGACAACAGAAGAAGGAGGAGGGATATACATAATGAACGCTCGAAATATATGGTTAATGATTTCTGTAGGCTTGGGAATCATGCTGAATCCGCTCAATTCCTCCATGATATCTATAGCGATTGCAAGACTACAACAGGAGTTTTTACTTGATGTTACGGCCGTGTCATGGATTATTTTTTCCTTTTACATTGCAAGTGCTGTGGCTCAACCGGTCATGGGCAAGTGCAGTGATCTGTTCGGCCGCAGAAAGATATTCCTTATCGGTCTGGTTGTAGTTTTCGTTTCCTCCATATTATCTCCGTTATCTCCAGACTTTTCTTGGCTCATTGTTTTCCGGATCATTCAATCTGTTGGCACAAGCATGATGGTAGCCGTCGGGATGGCGATTGTAAGAATCCATGTTACTGAGAAACAGGCAGCTGCCCTGTCTATCCTTGCGATGTTCCTGTCTGGTGCAGCCGCGATAGGTCCTTTTCTTGGCGGTGTATTGATTCATTGGGGGGACTGGCCAAGCATTTTCCTTGTAAATATTCCATTGGTAATCGCAAGCTTTATATTCGCTTGGAAAACCATTCCAAAAGAAGCGGCACTCAAATCCAACCATGGTGACATGTCCATCAAGAAATGGTTCCTGCTGATTGATGCGCTAGGCATACTCTTGTTCACAGTCACTTTGGTGACTCTGCTAATGAGCATGCTTTCCGTTAAATCAACCGGACATCTTTCAACATGGCACCTTATGGCAGGGGGAATCGGTTTGATTGCATTAGCAAGTTTTATACGACATGAATTGAAAACAGCGTCCCCTTTTATACCGCTGAGGGTATTTGCCAAATATCCCGAAATGACCTGGGTGAATGTACAATTTATGCTGGTTAACACGCTGTTTTACGCGCTGTTCTTTGGTGTGCCGTCTTATTTACAGCAGGTACGCCATCTGAACGAAGTTCATACAGGATTAATTATGCTAACCCTCGGTTTATGTTCACTCATCAGTTCTCCACTCGCTGGACGCTGGATTGACAAATCAGGTACGCGGCCAGCTTTGATCGTTTCAGCAGTGCTAATGACGTTCGGTTCCATCTTGATTGTGGCATTGGATAAAGCTTCACCAGTGGTGAATGTCATCTTGCCCTTAGCTGTATTCGGCATAAGTAATGGGTTGAACACTGTCGGTATGCAGGCAGCTTTGTTTAAGAGCACACCCAAAGATATGATTGGGGTCGCATCAGGTATTTTTAATACATCGAGATATCTGGGTACCATTTTGTCGTCGTTGTTGATTGGCATTGTCATGGGAAACACATTCAGTTTTATAGGGTTCCAAACGCTCGGAATCATTCTGACGGTATTAGCTGCATCTTTAATCATGATGACCTTACGACGCCATAAATCATCCGAAACGCAAGCGATATAGTATCGAATCACATGATTTACATCATTACGTAGTCATATATTGCTTACGAAATTGAAGCGGAGACAATCCAATAGACCGTTTGAAACAGGCTGAGAAGTATGGGGCATAACGAAAGCCCACTTCTTCAGCAATGCGGTCGATCAACCAGTCTGTAGTAACCAGTAATCGCTTTGCACGTTCTAAGCGAAGTTCATTTAAATATTCAATTGGCGTTTTACCATACTTCATTTTCATGCAACGGATAACATAGTTGGGATGAAAATGGAGAGCTGCTGCCAAGGTTTCATTGGTGACCTTTGTCTTGTAATTCTGTTGAATGTATATCGCTGCTTGTTCTGCTAATCGAGTCTGCACGGAGTCCATAACCCGCAAGCTGCCTTCTTCCAGCATGGAAAGCAATTCACCGAGCAAGCGCTGCTCCTGCCAAAAAGAGCTATCCATTTGCAGTGTCAACAAATGCTCCAGAAGGTTGAAAGCCGCTTGCGGATTGGCTAATCTCGAATGTTTAGGAAGCCTTAATGTATATGGGTTGCCAAATGGCCTGGAGGAGTCTTGCAACTCCGGTTCATGGTCGGAAGAGGTCAGCAAGCTTTCATATCTTTCAACATGCTCGAAATGCAGCCAGTAAAACACCGTTTTCTGCGTACACGGCCTGACCGAATAGTGTTCTCCCTCTGGCAGCAGGATTAGTGAATCTCCTTTTTCCAAAGTCCATTGCTGATCATTCTCTCCAATATATAATTCTCCCTTGACCACAATCAGTAAATCGTAGATACCAAGCTTTTTTCGGTTCGGATGATGATCTCCAATTTCATATTCTGAACGTCCTGCTCCTAAATAATAGGGGAGTTGGGGGACTTTAAGCTCTATGATTCCATCTCCATTCAAAACAAATAGCCCTCCCTATTAGTGTTAAATTCTATAGAAAAAAGTTCAATTCAATTCTATTTTCCCACGTAATCACAGCTTATAATTGAAAACCACAAGAGTCAATTTTATAGGAGGAATTCCATAATGCCAAAAACCAAAGTTTCCATTCAAGACACCTTCTGGAAAGAATACTCAGAATTAGTCCGTCAGACCGTCATCCCTTATCAATGGGAAGCGCTAAATGACCGAATCGAAGGCGCGGAGCCGAGCTATGCCATCCGTAATTTCCGAATTGCAGCTGGCTTGGAGAAAGGCGAATTCGGGGGATGGGTATTTCAGGATAGTGATCTCTACAAATGGTTGGAAGCGGTTGCTTATTCGCTTGGTAACCATCCTGATCCACAACTTGAGGACATCGCTGATGAAGTCATCGAACTGATTGGTAAAGCTCAACATGAAAATGGCTATGTAAATACCTACTTCACCATTAAAGAGCCGGGAAGACAATGGACCAATCTGTATGAAGCTCATGAGTTATATTGTGCCGGCCATATGATTGAGGCAGCAGTTGCATATTACCAAGCGACAGGGAAGCGCAGATTGCTTGACATCTCATGTCGATTCGCTGATCTCATTGACAGCATGTTTGGAAACGAGCCAGGTAAAATTCAGGCGTATTGCGGGCACCAGGAGATAGAGTTAGCTCTGGTTAAACTGTACAACGTTACAGGAGAACAACGTTATTTGGATCTGAGCAGCTATTTCATTAATGAACGCGGCAACAAACCCAGTTATTTTGTGGAGGAATGGGAACGCCGGGGAAGGAAGAATATTTGGTCGCAAGGAACTCCCAATCTTGAGGTATATCAGTCTCATCTGCCTGTGAGAGAACAATCGGTGGCCGTAGGTCACTCAGTTCGTGCCGTTTACATGTACACCGCAATGGCCGATTTGGCGCGCCTTACGAATGATTCAAGTTTGCGTGAAGCCTGTGAGCGGCTATGGAACAATACAACTCGCAAGCAAATGTATATAACCGGCGGCATAGGTGCGACGCACTTGGGGGAAGCGTTCACGTTCGACTATGATTTGCCTAACGATACGGTATATGCGGAGACCTGTGCTTCGATTGGCCTGATATTCTGGGCACGTCGGATGCTGCAATTGGAAGCCAAAAGTGACTATGCTGACGTCATGGAAAGAGCATTATACAATAATGTACTTGGCAGCATGTCCAAAGATGGTCAACATTTCTTCTATGTAAATCCACTAGAGGTACACCCGGATGCGAGTGAAAAAAATCCTGACAAACATCACGTGAAGCCCGTACGGCAGAAATGGTTTGGTTGTTCATGCTGTCCGCCTAATGTGGCTCGTTTGTTAAGTTCACTTCATGATTATATTTATGATGTATCCGATGACGGAAAAACGGTGTACGTGCATTTGTTTATCGGCAGTGAGCTTCAATGGGTGACAGGAGATGGTCTGCAAGTCACATTACACCAACGATCTGAATTACCGTGGCATGGAAAAGTGGAATTCTCCATCTCTTTTACTGGAAATCCTGCGAAAGGTGCTCCATTTGAGATTGCACTTCGAATTCCGCATTGGTTTCAAACTGAGGACCCTTCATTAAAGATCAATGGAGAACCTCAACATTATCGTAAGGAAAATGGTTATGCAAAAATGGAACGTAATTGGTCCGATGGTGATAAAGTAGAGTGGATATTACCACTGGAAACCCAATTGATCGCGGCACATCCTTTGATTCGATCTGATGCTGGCAAAGCTGCCATCCAACGCGGCCCGCTCGTTTATTGCCTGGAGCAAGTGGATAATGGATCTCCACTGTCTTCACTCTCATTTGCCGAGGAGCCAAAGTTGAGAGAACACGAAGCGCCTGAACTGCTTGGTGGCTGCATTACTGTAGAAGTTGATGGACTACTTGTCGATGAATCTGCATGGTTGGAGAATCAACCTTACCAGTCGTTACACAAAAAAGTGAAACCGGTACAACTCACAGCAATCCCTTATTATTTATGGGGCAATCGACAAGCAGGAGAAATGAATGTTTGGCTTCGTACCTGATTCTAAAATTCGTATGTGACACCTTTAATTGAATATCGGGAAAGAGACACAATTGCAAAAGTCGCCTAAATGGCGACTTTTTTGCTTTATGGTCATGCTCATTTAATGCAAACAGACACTTTTTTTAAACGAAATTTAAGATACGCATTAAACCGGTGTAAGGTTGATCTTCTATACTTGCCTCTGAGCTTCAAAAATCATTCGAGGGAGAGATTTATATCAATCATTCACGTTCATTAACATCAAATCGAATCAGAATAACAGCCATCAGCGCACTCGCTATGATTCTGACGGCATGCCCAATCATAAGTACGGGCAGTGCTGCTGCTAATGCAGCTCCTGTATCTGCTATTTCACAGACCACAAAAGATCTTCAGGCTCAAGCGCCTATCCAATATCGAATTCAAGCACGGCTGGATGAGAAGAAGATGACGATAGAGGGTAGTGAATCCATTACTTACCGCAATACAAGCAAAGATACATTGAAGCAACTGGTTTTTCATACTTATGCTGATGCCAACCTTTCGGAATCGACACAGACGACCATGTTTAAACATTCCAATGAAGAGATTAGCAAAAATAATCCTGATAAGAAACCGGAAGACTTTCTTGGAGGAATTGATATTGAGAAGGTGACGACCGGCGGACAAGCCCTTGATTTCAGTAATAAAGACCAAGCTATGTCGGTGAAATTGGAGCAACCACTTCAGCCTGGTGAATCCGTGTCGGTTCAAGTCCATTTTAATCTGAAGATTCCCTATGGCTCACAGCGCTTATCGTATTACAAAGATATTATCAATGGGGCTCATTGGTTCCCTGTAATGTCAGTCTATGACGAGGCCAAGCATGAATGGGATAGCAAACCTTATAGTAAAACATTTGAAACGGATTACTATACTTCCGCGGATTATGAAGTTCAGTTCAATGTTCCCGATCAATATCAGGTAGTGATGCCTGGTACGATAACCACACGGGATGATGCAGAGACTGGACGCAAAGTGGTATCCACCGTAGCCGAGAATACGAGGGAGTTTGCTTTCTTTGCCAGCCCAAACTTCAAAGTGGACAGCGTAACCCGGAATGGCCTCACCGTAGAGTATTATTATTTTGACAACCAGCCAGGTAAGAAAAAGATCATTGATGGATATATTGACCAAGCATTCAAAGCCATTGATTTTTTCAGTGATAAATACGGTAAATACCCTTATCCTGAATTCCGGATTGTTGAATCGTATGTAGAAGGTGTAGCTATCGAGTATTCAAGACTTATCCAAATGGGGCAAATCGGAGTGAATTCCGACCCAGAACAAGACACGGTATTTGTCCATGAAATCGCGCACCAGTGGTTTCATGCATTAATCGGAAATAATTCGGAGACAGAGTCATTTCTGGATGAAGGCTTTGCAGATTTCTCCAAAGTGTATTTTGCTGAGAAGCAGGGAGATAAGATGAATGGCTTTCAATCCATCCAATTTGACGATTCCACTGTGGATAAGGCCATTGCTTCAACCAATGATGAAGTAGGGGATTGGGCAAGTCCGGTTTATTACGATAAAGGTCGCCAAGCGATATACCAATTGTACCGTTCCGTCGGGGAAGAGAAATTTAACGCCTTTATGAAAGAGTATTTTAAACGCTATGTGTACCAAAACGCTACGATTGACGGACTTCTGCAAACGATAGAAGATGTGCTAGGGAAAGAGGCGCGAAATGATATGAAGACGGCTTTATATGAGCCCAATTTTGTGCTGAAGCCCGAATATCAACTGTCGAATGAGGAAAAAACGGCATATTTTCATGATCAGTTTCAATCGCTGTATGAATCAGCATTAACTCAGGTTCCGAATTTACCTTTTGAAAGCATGAGCCGTGTGATGAATAAAGCCCTTCAAGGTGAGCGATTAGCCATTGTGCTTAGTGATCAGATGAGCAAGTCAGCGAACAAACAACAGGAAGCCATGGTAAATCAACTGACAACTCTTCTGGATTTAAGCGGAGTGAAGTATGACGTGATCCGGGACCGTCAGGAATTGAAGCAAAAAATGAAAAAAGAACTGGCTACCAGCAACCTGATTGTACTTGGCAATGCCAAAGCCAATGGTTTTGTACAAGCTTTAAAATCCAGCATTATGGATCGTGCTACCCATATCGGTTTTCAATGGAAAACGACCATGAACCAACCGTCTGCTGCGGGAGCTTATATTATCAAACATCCTTATAATCAAAATCGTTTGATGCTGCACTATTTCTGGAATGAAGATCATCTGAGTAGTGGGAGTCTTGAACCATTCATGATGAAGATGCAGGAATCCATTGGATTCAGCAGCGCTTATTATCAGTACTATGTGTTGGACAATACCGGCAAGGTCGCACTGGATAAAAAAGTGGAAAATCCACTTTCGAAATTTTTTGCTGAGGAATAATCCGAAGCGTTCAATCTAATAAAGAAAGATTAAATTCCCTTGCCCATTGTCATTGGAAGAACATCATATCACCTGGTATAGAGTCGCCTATATGGCGACTTTTTTATTTAAGTTGAAATTAGGTTTTTAAAAGCTGTTCTGAAGGGTAAATATAACGTGGATCTTTAAATGGATGTAAAATAAAACGTTGCGGAGGAAAATGAAGAATGTGAGGGAAAGCATTGATTGTTAATATACTGCAAATAATAACAATATAATGTTTGAAGACACGATTCGGAGAACACCGAGATGAGGAGGACATATGAAAACAACCAAGGTCTCATTTTATGTACTATCACTAATTCTGCTCCTAGGGGCGGGGTTATCCGGATGGTCGGGGGATGCCAATGCAAACTCCAATTCAGGTAAAACCTATGTGATTGGCACGGACATCACATTTGCACCGTTTGAGTATCAAGATGAAAATGGGGATTATGTAGGCATCGATATGGATTTGCTGGATGCGATCGCCAAAGACCAGAACTTTAATTATCAAATCAAAGCGCTGGGATTTAATGCTGCGGTGCAAGCTCTTGAATCCAATCAGGTGGATGGCGTCATTGCCGGGATGAGTATCACAGATGAACGAAAACAAAAGTTTGATTTCTCAGAAGCCTATTTCGATTCAGGTGTAGTTATGGGTGTGAGCGCAAATAACGATACCGTAAAAAGCTACGAAGATCTTCGCGGTAAAAAAGTCGCCGTAAAGACGGGCACAGAAGGGTACAGCTTTGCTGAATCTATTTCCTCAAAATACGGCTTTACCATCGTTCCGTTTGATGATTCTTCGCAAATGTATGACGATGTAAAGACGGGGAACTCCGCAGCGTGTTTTGAAGATTATCCAGTACTGGCCTTCGGGGTAAATCAGAATAACGGTTTAAAAATCGTTACCAAAAAAGAAGAAGGGGCTTCCTACGGATTTGCGGTAAGCAAAGGACAGAACCAGGAACTCCTAAAAATGTTTAATGACGGCCTAACGAATATTAAGGTAAGCGGGGAGTATGATCGTATTAAAGAGAACTACCTTGGTGAGAATGCCGTTGTCGCAAACCAGGGTCGTTGGGAATTAGTCCAGAAATCTCTGCCCGCGCTATTCAAAGGTCTGGGAAACACTCTCTTGTATACGATTGTTTCTTTGTTTTTCGCTTTCATCATCGGCTTGATTTTTGGCTTTATGAAAGTGGGTCAAAATAAGGTCCTTCGTGGGGTTGCTACCGTATTTGTAGATATTTTCCGCGGGATACCGTTGATCGTCCTGGCATTCTTTATCTATTTCGGGATTCCTCAGGCCATGGGCTTCACCATGCCACTGTTCCTGGCCGCCATTCTAACGCTGAGTTTGAATGCAGGGGCGTACGTAACGGAAATTATTCGCGGGGGGATTCAATCGATTGATCGTGGACAGATGGAGGCCGCCCGTTCATTGGGACTTCCTTATCGCAAAGCCATGATAAAGATCGTAATTCCTCAGGCCATACGGGTTATGATTCCTTCATTTATTAATCAGATGGTTATTACATTGAAAGATACGTCGATCTTATCCGTCATTGGCCTGGTGGAGTTGACTCAATCCGGTAAGATTGTTATCGCAAGAACATTTGCCTCTTTCGACATTTGGTTGACCGTTGCGATTATGTACCTGATTGTTATCATCACATTGACTAAAATTGCTGATTACCTGGAGGTGAAGGTTCGTCGTGGGTAAAATTAAAGTTGAAGGATTAAAGAAAAGTTTTGGCACAAATCAAGTGCTGAAGGGCATCGATATATCGGTCAACGAAGGTGAAGTTGTCTGTGTCATTGGACCTTCAGGTTCAGGTAAAAGTACGTTTTTGCGTTGCATTAACCAGTTAGATGAGATCACTGCTGGACGGGTTATCGTAGATGATCGGGATCTAAATGATCCCAAAACGAACATTAACAAAGCACGCGAGAATATTGGCATGGTGTTTCAGCATTTCAACCTGTTTCCTCATTTCAGCGTGCTCAAAAATATCATGTTTGCACCCAGAGAACTTGGGATATTACAAGAACAGGAGGCACGAGATACGGCGTTGCGTCTGCTTGATCGGGTTGGTTTGTCGGATAAAGCAGACAGCTATCCCAACCAACTTTCGGGCGGACAAAAACAACGCGTAGCGATCGCTCGTGCGCTTGCCATGAATCCGGACGTTATGTTATTCGATGAACCGACTTCGGCACTTGACCCTGAGATGGTAGGCGAAGTGCTTGGTGTAATGAAGGATCTTGCGAGCGAAGGTATGACGATGATTATCGTGACCCATGAAATGGGGTTTGCCCGTGAAGTTGCGGATCGGGTTGTCTTCATGGACGGTGGATATGTTGTAGAGCAGGGCACTCCTGTTGAAATATTCGGAAATCCAAAAAATGAACGGACGATCAGCTTCCTGGAGAAAGTACTCTAAGACGCCAAACCAAAAAAACCTTCAAGATCAGTTCTTGAGGGGTTTTTGGTTTGCATTTAATTTGAATGGGTCATTGCCCGTAATCGCTTTACATCTTCTCTTGGCGGAAAACCAAACATGCGAGAATATTCACGACTGAATTGTGAAGGACTTTCATAGCCTACCTGGAAGGCAACATCAGCAGCATCTGTCGATTCAGACAATAACAGACGCCGGGCTTCCTGCAGCCTTAATTGTTTTTGGAACTGAATAGGACTCATGGCGGTAACCTCTTTGAAGTGTCTATGAAGTGAAGCCACGCTCATTTTTCCAATCTCCGCAAGCTCCTCAATACGAAACGTTTGATTATAACTACTCACAATCCGTTCAATCACATCTCTGATTCGATAAGTAGCACTTCCTTCAAGTGCAATCTGCTCCAACATGCCTCCATGCTCACCTTCAAGAACTCTGTAGAGAATTTCCTTGATATATAGAGGTGCCAGTATCGAGATATCCTTTGGTTTATCCAGCAATCGGACTAATCGAATTACGGCATCAAGCATCGTTAACTCCGTCGGGCTGACATATATGCCTCGTTTGGCATTTTTCTTCTGCCGGCCTTGAATTTCGGCATCGCGTAACACGTCCAGCACTTGCTCCGGCGTAAATACAAGATTCAGAGCCAAATAGGGAACATCCGAGGAAGCTTCAACCACTTGTGAGGTAACCGGAAGATCCAAGGAGGCCACAAGATAATCGGCTGGACTGTATCTGAATCGCTCCTCGGCCAGCCATACATCTTTTGCACCTTGAACAATAATGCACAAGGAAGGTTTGTAAACACTATGCTTCGGACCGGTAACTGTTGAGCGACGAATAAAAAATAATGAAGGAATCGCAGTCTCATTTAAACCTTCATGTTCTGAATAATGCTGAATAACATGGGCAAGCTCTTCCTGTTGCTTATAAATGGGCTTAGACATAATATCCTCCTTACTCCTTCAACGGAATAGCCCAATTATAAACCATGAAGATCTCATATAAAAATGGTCTTGAGAAGATTAGGCAATCTTTTGCGATGAATTGGTTATCGGTCATTCATTCATCTGGTGCATAATTGGATGACAGAGACACCACAACAGTCTTACTTTCTTTAGAGAGGAGAATCAGAATGGAAAATCGTTCACTTGGAACTACGGGATTAAAGGTAACGAATCTATGTCTGGGTACAATGACTTTTGGTAATCAGGCAGATCAAAATACTTCATTTCATATTCTTGACCAGGCTTTTGATGCAGGTGTGAACTTCATCGACACAGCCGATGTATATCCCATTGGTAGAGCATCATATGCAATCGCAGGGGCTACCGAATCGATCATTGGGGAATGGACGAAGGGTAAACGGGACAAGGTTATTCTGGCTACAAAGTGTTTTGGAGCAATGGGACCTGGCGCTAATGACAAGGGTTTAAGCAGAAAGCACATCATAACAGCCTTTGAGGAAAGTCTTCGCCGCCTAAAAACGGACTATATCGATCTTTATCAAGCTCATCAATTCGACCCAAGTACACCCTTGGATGAAACGCTGCGTGCATTTGATCAGCTTGTGGAACAAGGTAAAGTTCGTTACTTGGGGGTATCCAATTGGCGTTCCTGGCAAGTGGCGAAAGCAAATGGAATTGCAGACAGAAAAAATTACACACGAATTGCGAGCGTCCAGCCACGCTACAACTTGTTGTTTCGGATGATAGAGGAAGATTTGATTCCAATGGCTCTCGATGAAGGTGTTGGAGTGATCAGTTATAATCCGCGATTTATAAAGTCACGGATGTAACTTCGCATGAACAAATGGAGGAACTAGCCGAGCTGGCTCTGGATACTGAGGGTTTGCGTAAAGAGGAGTATGCCAACAATATCCGAACAACCATTATATCCCCAGGAATGGTTACAACCGAATTAACCGAATCCATTACTGATGAGAATTTCAAACCGGTCGTTGAAAAAATGTATGAAGGGGCCATTGATGCAGACAGCATTGCTCGTTCCATTGCATTTGCCATTGAACAACCATCCGACGTGGCAATTAACGAAATGATCATTCGCCCTACAAGTCAGGAGCGGTAATCTAGGAAGAATGCGTTCTGCTGCTTGGAGGTGAGCATTTGTATACACGGATTAGAAATCTGTTTGAGATAAAAGGATATCGTTTATTCATCATTTGCATCCTGCTGGTCGGTATAGGTATTTCAATTACGCAGCCATATTTATCCTTGTATGCCACAGAAGTTTTGGGAATGAGTATGGGAACTTTTGGCGTTTTTATGGCCGTGAGTTCATTAGGTGGAGTACTGGTCAACTCGCTTATTGCCAAACGGTCAGATAGCGGTTTGGATCGAAAATGGTTAATTATTTTGGCAATGTTATCATCTGCGTTGGGATACGCTTCCTATTTGGTGTTTGATCATTTCATTATTCTGTTGGTTGTCATTACTTTTTTTAGTGGATTAGGCGCACCGGCGATGCCGCAAATCTACGCCTATGCACAGGAATCAGCAGTAGCAAGTCAAAACAATGATAAAACGTTTGCGATGTCTATATTACGTTCACTTGTGTCCTTAGGCTTCCTGATTGGACCACTTGTCGGTACAGTCATTTTGGGTGTACTTGGATATAAGGCTCTCTTTCTAGGCACATCTTTTATCTATATTACCATCGCGTTTCTTGTGTTCTTTTTCTTACAAAGACGAAAATTGGTCCAGCAAAATAAGGATAAGGTAAAAAGTGCACACACTTCATCGCTGAAAAACAAAAAAATTATGCTGCCGTTTTTCGTTTTTATCTTCCTGTTTGCTGTAAATGCGATGAATACTATCAACACGCCGTTGTTTATTGTTCATGAGCTTCAGGGTACACCGATGGATGTTGGATTGGTCGTTAGTATCTCGGCTTGTTTGGAAATCCCCATCATGCTTGTATTAGGATCGCTCGGCAAGAAAATATCAAATCACACCTTGTTGATTATGGGTTGTTTTGTGGGGCTTTTTTATTACGCCATCTTAAGTCTATCGACCCATTCCTGGCAGCTTATCGCGGCACAGCTCCTGCAAGCAATATATGTAGCCATTGTGATGGGGAATGGACTAAGCTATTTCTCGGATGTGTTGCCTCATTCACCAGGTCTGTCCACGACCCTCTATTACAATGGCTCCATTATTGGTCGTCTTGTGGGAAATATGGGTGGTGGTATTCTTGCCCAGATCATCGGATTTCGTCATGTGTACTGGATGTGTATCGTTATCATGATTTTCTCTCTGTTGATCCTATGGGCGACAAGGGTTCATTCAAAAGTCAAACCATCAGCAGGACACTCCCTGTAGTTCTTAATCCTCCATTTCCATTATCAAAAGAAAGAGGCAGGCAGGCATTCACCCAGGTGAATCTTGTTTAGCCTTCTTTTCCATTTGCCATGGTCTTTTCGGCCGGCGCATAAACCAAGCGCTTGCGGACAAGGGAGGGCAGGAATTTTAGATAGAAAAAGCTGACGGCTATCGTGCATAATGCCAACATGTAATGCAGCCAAGTGACCGATAACCAGACTGGAAAAGCAAGGGCAATACCTCCCAAAGCCAATGAGTGCCCAAGCATCATAATCGGCTCGATCAATGAATTAACTCGACCCATATTCTCCGGGGGAACAAGCTCCGGCATCCAACTACCCAGCGCAATGTTAATAGGAGCTATGGCGATTCCCGCCAACAGGATGAGAAAAAGATAGACTTCAATCCGCATGGTTGTTCCAAGTCCTCCGATAAGCAGGCTGGAAATGAAAAGTCCCGATATCAGAATCGGAGTTCTGGTGAAGCGGCGGATGAAGTGAGGAGCGATGATGCTGCCGATCAGAAAGCCAATTCCCAAAAAGACAGTAATGAGCGAAGAATGAACGACGTAATTTTCGGGGCTTAGCTTGTATTTCATGGCAAAGATGGGGAGTACAGAGAAGACGCCGTTTACAATACCGAAAAACAGAAATCCACTAATCAGTACAAGAAGCAATCGATTTCCGGCAATATACCGGATCCCCTGCCAAAAATCGTTGAAGAGAAGTGATAGCCGTAGTTCCCGAATAGCGGTTCTTCCATTGGGAGTTCGGGCACGTTCGGGGAAATCTCCCCAAGCTAAAAGAAGACCTGAGATCAGGAAACTGACACCGTCGATGATAAAGGCGTCTTTAATGCCGATAAAATGATAGGCCGCTGCGCCCAAGCTCATACCAAAGAGCATAAACATTCCCATGATCATCTGATTGAGGCCGGAGGCCTGAACATATTGGTCCTGATCAATGCTGCCTTGCAGCAATCCCATTTCTGCGGGACCAAAAAATTTGGATATCGAACTGCGTAAAAAGAGCATTAAAAAGCAGAAGAACAGCATGTCATAATGAACAAATAATAGCAGCAGCAGGGTAAGTCCTGCCCTGATCCAGTCACTGTAGGCAGCAATATGCTTGCGGTCGAATCGGTCAGCAATGACACCGACGATCCAGAACACAGCTAAGGTGGGCAATGAGTACATCAGCTCCGCCATCGTAGCGAGCGACGGGCGCTCACTGTATCTGTCTACCAAATAAAAGGCGAATGCCATATTTCCAATCACGGTTCCTAGCTGTGACGCAAAAGCCGCAATGAACAGCTTACAGAATGTCGGATTACGAAAAAGCGTCTTCATTCCTTCTCCCCCTAACACTACATCTCTTTCATCGATACTGGATGGAGCAGATTTTTCAAATAAAGCATCAGGGCATCATATTGCATTCGGGTGTTCGCTTTTTCGGGACCAATTGTGATGTAGTGGGTCATAATGCCCTCATGAAAAGAAGCAGCAAGTCTCGAGATATCCATAACATCCATGGCAGGTGAGAATTCTTCACGTTCCACACCGATCCGAAGCAACTCCCCAAATTGTGTGATTCCCTTTTCATATCGTTCAAGAAGCAGCTCACGACGTGGCACATCACGCCACCCCACCAGAAAGTACTCATAGAACGCAGGCATCAATCCGCCATGGGGAGAACGATGGAGCTCCTGCAACTGCTGGGAGTACAGCGTAGTCACCATTTCCCATATGGAGGAAGAGGACTCCATTAACTGATGTATATACTGTTCATAATCTGCATCCTGATAATCCAGTAAAGCCTCAAAAATATCCTCTTTGGTCTGATAATACAAGTAAATCCAGCCCCGACTCATTCCAGTTTCCTGAATGATATCCTTTAACGTCGCTGCGCCATAACCCTTTTCGGCAAACACTCGCTTGGCTGCTTCAAGGATTTGCAGAATTCTCCGTTCTTTTTGAGTATCTGTTAGTCTGGGTGACATTGCACCACTTCCTTTCCGTTTCAACAAAATGAACCTCGTGTCATTTTAATAATAATGACACGAGGTTCATTTTGCAATAGAAAAAAATAATCAACGCAAGAAAAATTCTTCAAGTGCGTTGATCATTTTTATATCATTCATCCAAATTGAAATTCTTCAACGAATATGTAGTCATTTGCATGTTTTTGGCGTAGTCAATTTGAAAGATACAGGAATATATCACGTTTAATACGTAATCAAAGGCAATCTGTGATGAAAATGTACCGATCTTTGCGTGTTTTGTTTCGTCATTCGGCACTTGGATACAAATCGTACTCATTTTGGCCAACTCACTTTGATGATTCGCGGTAATCGTGATAAATGGTATTTTTTCACGCGAGAAATGTTGGGCTGCCTTTAGGAAAATGGGCGATTTTTCATGATAGGTCAAAAAAATGGCGCAATCCTGATCCGTAAGATTTATGGTATGGTAGGCCCATTCGGATAGCTCTGTTGTGATCACGACGTATTTATTGATTTTAATCAGTTTATTCTGAAAGCTCTTCGCGCGGATTTGAGAATCCCCCAACGCATAGATGAAGATTCGTTTCGCCTGATCCAGTAAATGGGCTGCTTCTGTCAGAGAGGCTTCATCCATAAAAGCAAAATTTTTCTCAATCGTTTCTTTCATTAGTTCAGCAATATCTTTTGCCACCTGTAGTGAAGATTCACCAAGAGCGAAGGGATAATTGGGATCGATATTGGAGATGTTCTGAGCATTCTGCTGAAACTCTCGAGCAAGCTTTATACTGAACTCCTTAAACCCCGAAAGTCCAAGCTTATGAGTCAAGCGGTTGATGGCAGAATGTGACGTGTATGTAGCTTTGGCAAGCTCTTGAATATTAAATTGAAGCATTAGCTCCTTATGAGTCAGAATATAAGAAGCAATGCTTTTTTCATTTGGTGTAAAGTTGTTCATGTCTGCTAATTGGGTCAATATTTTCAACAGGTTCACCCCGAATTCATTGAAATAACGCTGATGTAGAGCGTCCAGTAAACATTTTGTTTAAAAAGAGGGCATCAAAAATACAAAACATTGGTCAAATGTACCGTAATTTCTCCAAAGCTCCTCCGGAGGATTTTCTTCTTCTATAATAAATGAAAAAGAGCCTAAGGGGGAATTCATATGTTAACCATCGGTTACATTGGCAATGGCAAAAGTACGAATCGTTATCATCTTCCTTTTTCATTGAATCGAGATCATTTGAAAGTAAAAACGATATATGCTCGGCATCCTGAAAAAACAGAATGGGAGAAAGCTCCTGACGTTCTGTATACAGATGATCTTGCAGCTTTAATGAATGACGATGACATTCAGTTGGTCGTGGTCTGTACACATACCGAATCCCATTATGAGTATGCAAAAATGGCACTCGATCACGGAAAACATGTACTTGTTGAAAAACCTTTTATGCTGACCAAAGAAGAAGCCGAATCCATTTTCCAGTACGCCAAAGAAAAAAATCTCTTGATTCAATGTTATCAGAACCGACGATATGATTCGGATTTTCTGACGACCAAGAAAGTGATTGAATCAGGAAAGCTTGGCGATTTGCTGGAAGTGGAGATGCATTACGATTATTATCGACCGGAGATTCCGAATGCTACCACCCATTTTTCCAAATACAAAAGTTATTTATACGGGCACGGTGTTCACACTATTGATCAGGTATTATCCTATTTCGGGCAACCGGACAAGATACATTACGATGTTCGTCAATTGCTGGGGCCTGGCAGAATGAATGATTATTTCGATCTGGATTTTTATTACGCTTCGCTCAAAGTATCAGTCAAATCGAGCTTTTTCCGCTTAAAGCCCCGCCCGAGTTTTGTGGTATACGGCAAAAAGGGGGTATTCGTAAAACAAACGGAAGATCGTCAAGAGGAACATCTGAAGTTATTTTACCTTCCCAAAGGACATCCCGATTTTGGTAAGGATTTGCCTCAGCATTATGGCGTACTGACGTATCTGGATGACGCAGGAATCTATCATGAAGAAAAAGTGTTTTCTGAACAGGGCGATTATGCAAGAGTGTATGACGATATCTATGAAGCCATCAACCATGGCAAGGAAAAAGTGATTCACGACAAAGAAACGATCGCGGTTATGGAAATATTGGAAAAAGGTATGGAGGAGTGTAACTAATATGAAACTGGGAATTGTCGGAGCCGGAATGATTGTAAGGGATCTATTAAGCTTTATTCATGAAATTCCTGCGATTACGTTGGAAGCCATCTGCTCCAGACCTGGTCATCTGGATAAATTGCTGTCTCTACAGGAACAGCATGATATTGCACGAATATATTCGGAGTATAACGATATGGTTGCAAATGATGAAGTGGATACGATCTATATCGGACTTCCAAATCATCTTCATTATGCTTATGCCAAAGAAGCATTATTAGGCGGCAAACATGTCATCTGTGAGAAGCCGTTCACTTCCAACCTGCAAGAATTTCTTGAACTTAAAGAGATTGCACGGCAAAAACAGCTGGTGTTGGTCGAAGCCATCACAAACCAATATTTGAAGAACTATTTGTCCATGAAGGAGAATCTGCCCAAACTGGGTGACATCAAAATCGTGGAGTGTAACTATTCCCAATATTCATCCCGCTATGCGGCTTTTCAGGCTGGAGAAGTGCTGCCGGCATTTAATCCGGAAATGTCCGGTGGAGCGTTGATGGATATTAATTTGTATAATATTCATCTGGTCGTGGGGCTTTTCGGGAGCCCGAAGAAGGTGGATTATTGGGCAAACATGGAACGCGGGATTGACACTTCAGGCATGTTGCTTTTGGACTACGGTGAGTTCAAGTGTGTTTGCATTGGTTCCAAAGACAGCACAGCTCCCAATGCAACGAACATCCAGGGGAATAAAGGGTATATCCACATGACGAGCTCCGCGAATAAATGTGAATCATTCGACCTTGCGCTTCATAAGGAAACGCCGATTCGGGTAGATCATAAGGATCATCCTCATCGCATGTATGACGAGTTTGTTGAATTCGAGCGGATGATCCGCGAGCAAGATCTGGAGAAAGTCACAGCTATGCTTGAGCATAGCGAGAAAGTGATGGAGGTTATTGAACAAGCCAAACGATCCGCAAATCTTGTATTTGGACCTGATCTATAATGCATTCTGAAATCTCAGAATGATTATTTCTTTTTGTACATTTCCCAAGATGGCGTGTTAAAATGCGGTGAATGATATAAAAATTCATTTACCAGTGAACCAATAACAGTCTTCTTGGGGAGTATTTAATGATAACGATTAAAGATGTAGCAAAGTTGGCGGGTGTCGCGAGTTCAACCGTATCCTATGTACTCAACGGCAAAAAACATGTAAGTGAGCACACAAGACAGAAAGTACTTTCAGCAGCAAGTGAACTTAATTACATCAAACACGGAGCCGCATCCGAATTAAAGCGAAAAAACACACAAACTATCGGTGTTATTGTTCATGACATGTCCGTTTCCTATTTTTCCGACTTGGTGAGTGGGATTGAATCCAGCGCCATAAGTCAGGGATACGACCTGATCGTATGCAGTTCCTTAGGCGGAGAGCGATCGACAGCCGCACGCTTTATCAGGGAGAGAAGGCTGGACGGCGTGATTGTAATCGCTGAAAATATTGAAGATGAATTGTTGTTGCAGGCCGCCGACACGGGATTTCCTATTGTCGTGATGGACCGGGAACTCCATAGAAAGCATGTTGTAAATGTTCTGATGGATGATGAGCAGGGTGGTTATATGGCGACCCGCTTCCTTCTGGATAAAGGGCACCGCGCAATAGCCTATATTAACGGGCCTTTAAGTTCGGATTGTAATCTGATGCGATATCAGGGTTATCTGAGAGCTATGCATGAAGCTGGGGTAGAAGAGAATGAGAATTGGAGACTAGGCGGACAATTTCTGAAAACTGGCGGCTACAACGCAGCCAAATTGCTAATGGAAGGAGAACTTCCAACAGCAGTCTTTTTTGCGAATGATGAAATGGCCATTGGAGGATTAGAGGCTTTTAAAGAACATCAGGTCTCCATACCCGAAGATCTGTCTATTATCGGATTTGACAACATACATGTATCCGAATACTTAAATCCACCTCTTACCACTTTTCGACAACCCAAAACAGATGCCGGCTCCCTTGCTGGACATGTATTAATTCAAATGTTAAAAGGAGAGACTGTAGAACCTACTTATAGGATTAATATACAGTGTGTCGAACGTGACTCTGTTTCGCAGCTGATCCTTTCTGAACGATGAGAGCGAACATACACATTTTTTCAATGAACAGCCCTAAACACCGGGGCTGTTTTTCTTTTCATAAGAAATTATCCTCGTAGATCTTCAGTGACGGTAAAAAGGTATATCGTCTCATTTAAATGGGCATCATCCAAAATGCATTGAATTCCGTTTCCTGTTATTCTATTATCAAAAGCTAAAAAGGCGGGACTGTTCATGTCCATAAGAAACGGAAAAATAATCAAAGCACCACAAGGGCTGGAACGTGCACCGGACAAACAAGGAAGCTTAAAGCAGAATGGTTTATCCGTCATTCAATTCTGTTTGCATACACAGGGGACAACAGGTTCCTTTTTTCTGAAAGATCACATGTTGTTGTTCGTTATATCGGGCGTGTATACGGTTCGATTTAAGGATCAAGAGTACACTGTGCGCAGTAATGAAATGGTGTTTCTTCACAAATCGATTCGCATTGATTACATAAAGTCGGGTGAACCTGGCTCTGAGTTTATGTTGGATTATATGATGTTTTTCCTGAACGAAAATATGCTTGCGGAGTTTGTTCAGTTTTCTGGCTTCAAACCGACAAATAGCGTGAATGAAATCACTCCGGTGTCCATTATTCAGGTCAATGAACTCACTCGCTCTTATATAGCGTCATTGAAACCCTATTTCGAAAATCCAGATGAGGTACAAGACGGACTGATACGCCTCAAATTCATGGAACTCCTGTTTCATCTGGCGCAGGCCAATGATCATTTCTTACATCAACTTCTGCAACCCAATCATGATAAAAACAGTAACTTCGGCAAAATAATGGAGGAGAATATCACGAATCCCATCTCCATAAGTGATCTGGCTTATTTATCCGGCAGAAGTCTGTCTACCTTCAAAAGGGATTTTCAGACCCTATACCATACTTCACCCCTGAAGTGGATTCGTAATCAGAGGCTAGATAAAGCCAAGAAACTGTTGGCCGAGACGTCTCTGTCCGTCACCGACGTCTGTTTCTCAACAGGTTTCGAAAATGTTGCCCATTTTTCCAAAGTGTTTAAGCTTCAGTTCGGGCTCCCGCCGTCGGAGTTTAGACAGCAATGCAAGCGAAGCGAGGAAAAGACAAATAGGGGGCATCACAATTGAGCTAAATAAACAAATCCAATGAGCTTAGCAGCAAAGAAACGCAGCTATTTTCTTGTTATTCTTGTCTCATGCGGTACGACGCTGTCGCACCAAAAAGTCTGAGGAGGATTAACCAATGGAATATGTGAAATTAGGAAATACCGGCATGGATGTATCTCGACTTTGTCTTGGCTGCATGGGATTTGGTGAACCAGGACGTGGGTTTCATCAATGGGTATTGGATGAAGAGAATAGTCGTCCCGTTATTCAGAAAGCCTTGGAGTTAGGCATTAATTTCTTTGATACAGCAAATGTATATGCAGGCGGAACAAGTGAGGAGATTCTGGGGCGCGCTCTCAAGGACTACGCCAATCGAGATGAAATTGTCCTTGCCACCAAAGTGTTTTCCCGCATGCATGATGGTCCGAATGGCGCTGGACTTTCTCGAAAGGCAATTATGAGTGAGATTGACAAAAGCCTCAAGAGACTGGGAACCGACTATGTGGATCTGTATCAAATTCACCGCTGGGACAACCATACCCCCATTGAAGAGACCATGAAAGCATTACATGATGTGGTGAAGGCAGGGAAGGCAAGATATATTGGTGCTTCTGCCATGTCAGCATGGCAATTCCAAAAGGCTTTATATGTCGCCGAGAAAAATGGATGGACCCGTTTTGTATCGATGCAAAACCACTATAACCTGATCTACCGTGAAGAGGAAAGAGAAATGATGCCTCTTTGTCAGGAAGAGAAAATCGGTGTAATTCCTTACAGTCCACTTGCTTCTGGCCGGTTGACCAGAGATTGGCAGGAAACAACACAGCGTTCCGAGACGGATCAGGTTCAAAAGGCAAAATACGATGCAACAGCCAGCACCGATCGATTGGTAGTAGAGCAGGTTGCAGAAATCGCCGAAAAACGCGGCGTTCCCCGGGTACAAATCGCTCTTGCCTGGTTGCTGCACAAAGATCCAGTTACGGCTCCGATTATTGGCGCTACGAAGACATCCCATCTCGAAAATGCAGCTGAAGCTCTCTCGATTGCATTAACTTCAGAAGAAATAGCTTGCTTGGAAGAGCCGTATGTTCCTCATCCGGTATATGGACTTAATGTTGGATTTAAGTCATAGCAACATGCTGAAGATGAGTTGATTGATAAGTTTACTACAAAGTAAATAGCTTGGAGTCCAGTAGTAACCCCCGACGTTAGTCGAGTTCCTCTAACCGACCACAGACAGACGATAAGTTCACTTTGGATTGTTATAATTCCGTTGGTAATCATTTATAACCAGAAGGAGAATCCAAAATGAAATCTGTATTACGTTTCATGATTTATCTGATCATTGTAGTTATTGTGGTGGTCGGGGGAGGAACAATCGGGTTCATCAGCACGATGAATTCAGGAATGTCGATTTACGATAAATCCGCTCCTGAATTGAAAAATGTACAAGTGCCGGAATATGACGCCAGTAAACCGACAGTGGCTGTGCTGTTGGCAAACGAGGTTACCGAGGTGTTCGATTTTCTTGTTCCGTACGAGATGTTTGCCATGACGGAAGCTTACAATGTGTACGGCGTAGCCCCCGAACGGAAAATCAAATCTCTAACCGGCGGACTTGATGTTATCCCGCATTATTCTTTTGATGAGATGGATATGCTGCTCGGAAAAAGTCCGGACATCATTGTCATTCCATTTATGCCAATGTTGGACGAAAATCAGTACGCACCTGTACGTGAATGGATTCAGAAGCACTCAAGTGTTAACACAACATTACTCTCCATTTGCAACGGAGCGGAAAACCTGGCTGATACCGGTTTGCTGGATGGCAAGTCTGCCGCAACACACTGGGGAGACGTTAACCGTCTCATCAAGAAATATCCCGGAGTCCAATGGCTGAAGGATCAGCGCTATGTTCAACAAGGCTCGATCATATCCTCTGCCGGTCTGACTTCCGGTATTGATGCGACACTTCGTGTAATCTCGGATCAATTGGGCGATTCGGCTGCGAAGAAGGTATCGGAGCAGATGAACTATCCATCTTTTGAATATGTCTTAAACCCGCATATGGAGCCGTTTAAGACCAAGTTGAGCGATATTACGTACATAATGAATAATGCTTTTCAATGGAAAAAGGTGAAGGCAGGGGTGTTGCTGTATAACGGAGCAGATGAATTGGATTTGTCATCTGCTTTTGATACGTATGGTGCTTCCGGTACAACAAGGACACTAACCGTTTCCAACAAAAATGAACCCATTGTAACGAAACATGGACTGAACATCGTGGGGCGGTATCAGATTGAAAACGTGCCGAAGCTGGAGAAAATGATTATTGTCGGTGCAAATGCGAAGTCTGTCGCTACTGAGGATATCAATAATTGGAAACACAGGGGTAATAGTTCGGAACTATTGTTCCTGCATGGTGATGCTTCGGAACGATTTGCAATGGAACCTGCTTTCGAAGATCTGGCTGAACAAGAGGACATCCAAACCGCGAAATTTGCTGCCAAGCGTCTTGAGTATCGCGCGACCGACCACCTTAACCTGAAGGGCAACGCCTTTTCCTTGGAAGCCTTTCTCATACCTGTGTTGCTCGGCGGACTGACTTTTCTTATCGTTCTGTTCATTGATTTGCGTTTCATCCGCAAGAAAAAGAAATCGTAATTGGATCAAATAAAGATGTTCTTCTAAACGAAGAAGAGAATAAGACTAATCAGGTCAATGGAAAAGAGACTAGGTGGCTAATCATGAACCACCTAATCTCTTTTTTTATTATTTCTTTAAAATATAGTTGGATTCAGTTCATAGGGGAATGTCTCTTCAAATGTCTCCTTTTTCGTATAAAGGCTATACCATGCTTCCGCGATAAGATCCGGATCACCATCAGTCCCAGCTTGAATCAAAGTGCCAACAGAGAGATGGCCAACATATATTCCTTTTTCCTTCAATTCGTTATGCAGGTTTGTCGCATAATTACGAACACCTGTCATGACGATACCCATGTTCCCCAGAGGGGGATAAGAGATCATTGCAGATATGCCTGTTGTGAAAAGAATGGCTCCTGAACCTTTACTCAACATGTCGGGTAATACTTCATTCACGGAAAGTACCGCTGGCAGTAAATAGCTATTCACAGGTTCCAATACGTTCTCAGGTGTTGTTTCTAACACATGTCTGAATACTTCAGGGCCTGCATACGGACTAAATTCAAGTACATCAATTTGACCAAAATCTTGTTTAACCGCTTGTAAGACTTCCCTTAAGGCAGACAAATCTGTGATATCCGCTACATATGACTTGGCTTCAATAGTTAACTTTTGAAGTTCAGATACGATCATTTCAAGTTTCTCGGCGTTACGTGAAATGACAGCAACCTTAAACCCGTTTTCACCAAATGTTTTAGCCAGGGACAAACCCAATCCAGGCCCAGCACCAATAATTGCAATAGTTTTCATCTTTGATAAACTCCTTTTTTGTGGTATATATATCAACACGTGTTGTTTTAATAGCTTAAATCCATTATTCAAACGGATCAACCAACAATGTGGTTCAGAATGTTGCTATAGCAACAGAATTCACCATTTTATCGGCTTAGGAGGGGATGCAGTGGGAACCAAAGTAAGAGATATGCGAACAACCCAAACGAAACAATCTCTAATAGATGCTTTTTTTTATTTCGTAAGTACTAAAGATTTTGAAAAGATCACAATTGCAGATTTGACTCAGGAAGCAAAAGTGAATCGGGCAACTTTTTACGCACATTTCAATGACAAATATGACCTGTTGGATTACATTATGGGTGATTCCGCGACCATGGCGATTGAGAGACAAACATCGGGGGCTTATAAATTTGATCAGGAAAGCATAAATCAACTCATTTTAGCGGTCTGTGATTTTTACCAGCAACCCAAATTTAAATGCCGCCAAAGCAATATCGGATTAGTCATACCTCAATTAAAAGAAAAAATAATAAATGAGTTGAAGCTGTATTTGTTCAAAAGCATAGATAATCAATTTACAGACATGGAGAAGGATTTATATATCCCTATCTATGCACAAATCATTCATGAAGCTGGCTATCTATGGGCTTCGGGAAATATTGAATTTAGCAAAGAGGAAGTAGCGCAGAGAATTTCTAAATGGATATAAGAAGTGGTATGGAAATTGTTATAACCGATGTAACCTAAGTCCAGGATATGAAGCTTCGTATTCAGGAGGCTTGTCCGTTATTTGAGATAAGTTATTGTCTTAATGGTGATATCTATTGTGAGTGGGAAGGGAAGGAAAGGAAAGCTATACCCATCAATGGACAGGCAATGCCTTGGGGGATTATGTAAGAGCTTTTTCCATTTCAAGCGCTACGAGCGTTGGACTTGCCTTTGCTGCGTGTGCCTGCATTTTCCTGTTAAAAGAGAAGTGACGTCATTGCATCAGACTAATGATTTCTTTGACTTTTGATCTCGTTACTCGAATTTCGAAAATCCTTAGGTGTTCGGTTCTGATGTTTTTTGAAAGACTGAATGAAGTTATTTACATGGTTAAAACCAACTCTATGAGCTATTTCGGTTACTGTATAATCGGTTGAAATTAATAACTCCATACTTTTCTTGATGCGGTATTTAATTAAGTAATCATACGGTGTCATATGAATGGTCTTCTTAAAACTCCGGGTGCACTCCGAGATGCTCAGATGTGCTGTATCAGCAATTTCTTGCAGTGTGATATTCGTTGAATATTGTTGATGGATAAAGCTGAGCATGAGTTGAAGGCGCTCTTGCTGAAGCTTTACATATTTGGGCGCCTCCTCGGAGGAAAGCGTAATATTATGAATTAAAATTAACCACAATTGTACTGTCTTGATAGAAACCTCATATTCCCAACCCCACTTTTTTGTCATGTCAAATCTCTTTTTCATATCCCATAACATATCTAGCACAATCTGTTGCCATTCTACATCACCCTTGATTACCAGCGACACCAGGGAAGAGTCTGTATAAGGTAAAACATAATTTTTCTCCATGGCACTATCTGCGTAGAAGGCTAACAGCTTTTCAGGGAAATTAAAACTCACATATTGACCGTTGTGAGTCAGATGCGTTGTAACATGCAAGACTCCCTTATTAATTAGGATAGCTTGACCCGCCATTAACTCATGATCAACACCGTTTACCTGTATAACCAACCTTCCTTGAGTAACCAAAGTAATCTGTAGTTCTTCGTGCCAATGCAAGTCATTAAATCCTCTACCTTCAGGAATAATTTTCTCGGAATTAGCTGTGTACATAATGTATGGGAATGAAGCATCAGGGAAAAGAATCGTCTCGTGAAGCTGCTTTGACATTTAAATGCGTCCTTTCAAATGGTGATATTTATATATAATATAGCGATATTATTACACAATTAAAATATTAACGATGATATTATTATATCCAATCTTTGTTTTATCACTATAATCCTGTGCACAGAATTTGGATAGAACATATTGAAGGAGTAAGTATGAAAATGAATAAATCGTTGTATTCGCCTCATCCGTACCTTTTGCTTTTTATCAGCATTTTGTCAATCTCAATTTCTTCCATATTGATAAAGTCATCAGAGACGCCAACCTCTGTAGCTGGGATGTACAGATTGTTCATAACCGTAATACTAATGCTTCCTTTTGTACCTTGGAAAAGTCTTCGAAACCTTAAGATGAGCAAAAAAGATTGGAGTGTTGTGTTGTTAGCGGGGCTCTTTCTCGGGTTGCATTTCTTATTCTGGATGGAGTCATTGGTGCATACCTCCGTTGCAAGTTCAATGGTCATTTTATCGTTGCAGCCTTTATTTGTAATGATGGGGTCATACTTCATCTTCAAGGAACGAGCAAACATGGTTACGATTCTATGTCTGGTCACAGCGCTTGCAGGATCAGTTATTATCGCATGGGGTGACATCGGGGTATCTAGAGAGGCGTTGGTTGGGGATGGATTATCTTTACTAGGTACAATCGCGGTTTCGGCATATATGCTTGCTGGACAAAAGGTCAGTCACAAAATCGATGCAAATGTGTACAGCGTTATTGTTTTCTTCCTTGCGGGAAGTGTATTGCTTATCTACAGTCTATTCAATCATATCTCCCTGACCGGATATAACACTTCAGATTGGATGTATTTCTTGTTGCTTGCCATAATCCCAACCATTTTTGGACAATTTCTTATTAATCTATTATTGAAATCTTTAGGCGCAACGACGGTTTCAGTAGGCATTATTGGAGAGCCTGTTCTTGCGATCATACTCGCCTTTGTATTTCTGGGAGAAACCATCTCTCTGTTTCAGTTTATAGGTGGGATGATGACTGTACTCGGCATGGGGGTGTTTTTTTGGGCAAAATCCTGGCGTTACGCCGTTTCTGAAGTTCGAACTTGATGTGAACTTATAACAACTATTCTAACCATAAAACAAGTAGAAGAGGAGAATATATATGGCTACCATTGATGATTTTTTGAAACTGGATATTCGCATCGGAACCGTTAAAAAAGCTGAGTTTTTTGCAGAAGCGAAAGTGCCTGCGATCAAACTTGAGATTGATTTTGGACAAGAAATTGGAATAAAAAAGTCTAGTGCACAAATTACCAAAAGATATGCAGCCGAGAAACTGGTTGGACAACAAGTCATAGGGGTAGTCAACTTTCCACCGCGCCGGATAGCCGGGTTTAAATCAGAAGTATTGGTTCTGGGAGGAATACCCGAAAAAGGGGATGTCGTTCTGTTAAAACCAGATATCGAGCTGCCTGACGGAACACCGATTGGATAATTGATCATATTGTCATATTGGCGTAACAGACAACGGGTAAGATGGCTATCGAGGTGATTGACCATGAAGAAAATATCAACCAAATCGAGTTGGCCCATCGGAAAAAATGTCTTACTCTCGGCGGCCATATTGGTTGCACTAGCTGGATGCAGTTCTAACTCAGCTTCTCCAAAGCCATTGGAGATTTCAGGGATGAACAGCAGTCAGGAGGAGAAGCAGGCTGTTCCTTCGGAGAAAATGAGCTACTGGAATGAACAGCGAAAAGGGACCAATTTTATGAACTCCACATCTCTTCCTGACAACTATGAAGCAGCCAAGGAACAGGGCATAGAGTTTGTACGGCTTGCGCCCGATAAGTGGAGTAAGGATCGAGATTTTTTGTTTAACGATAAGCCGGATAACCGGATTATAGCTTCGGAATTCGGAACGAGCCGAATGGTTCAAGGTGCAGATAGCTACATGGCGGATCTGATATCTATATTTAATGAATACGGGTGGCATTGGGCTTTTCTATGCCTTTCACGAAGATACGTGGGATGGGATGGACTATGAATTAGGCAGTGAGAAGCCCAACTGGAAGTATTGGGATGCCATTGGAGATCAGCCTGCACGCGGTACAGCAGACAATCCGATTTGGAATGAGATCAAGGCAAGCCTGACGAAGTGAAGTGGAGAAGGAACACGATTGCAGAACAGCCTCCGAAAGATTATTCGGGGGCTGTTTTCAATTTGAAGTTCATTCTGATAATGAATTCTGGAATAGCTAGCAGCAAGGTAATAGATCCATAAATACTTATAGTGTAGCTTGTAGCATAAACCAACCCGAATCCCAGATGAAAAAGGGAAGTGATGAGGTGAATCAACATGTTCGTGAAGCAAAAGGCATAACTTCGAATCATCCAGTTCCGGTGTTGGATCATTCGTTTCTGTTTAATCTGAATGAGAGCGGTAATCGTAATGAATAGCCAGATGATATTAAGCGCATTGAAACCGATACTGCTTATTTTCCCTCCAGTAGCGTAAGGGGCCATATAACCGGAAGTCAGTACAACAAGCACTACGGACACAATATAAACATAACCGTTTATACGGTGGAACCTGCGGCTCTTTTCAAAAATCCGATTAGAGAAGTTGAGCAATCCAGACGCCATGGCCAAACATGCAAACGCAACATGAACATACATGACATTCAGCCAGATCGGAAGATGAAGCTCACGCTTCAAACCTGTCTTATGGCTTAAAAAGCCTGAGGCTTCTGGGTCTATCCAATAGTTCTTCACTAAAGCGTACACAATAAATAAAATACTGACGCAGGCTAGCCATCCGTATAGTGTTCCTCGTTTCTTCATATCCACCTACAACCCCCGAGACTCCTTTTTGTGCACATAGACAGCAAGGCTAGTTTATTCGTTTTCCTGTTAATTTGGAAGCAGGAAGAAGGCCAGCCTTAGCGATTCCGCTCATCTGATCTCCATCCACGGTAACTTCGAATTTCAGATTCAAACGCATAGGTTTGGTAATCGGCAGGGTCCAGGTCAACCTATTGTCGCAGAGTACAGGGTTCAAAAAAGCGATTGTTTCATCACCTTGTGTGGCCGTGCCCTGGATCACATCGGTACTTGTCTTTATATAGAGCTTGACCTCCAGTTTACCAACAGGTGTAGCGATTGTTGTGTCCCAATTGCCGTCAAAGACGGATGTCTGAGTTTTCTCGTTATGCAATATGTCAGAGGTTACTGTCGATTGATTCATTACAATGCTTGGTTCGTTGTCCGTTAACGAATTGTGAGTGCTGGGTACAATGCCTTTCGCTCTCCAAACGGTTCCTCTTCGCTCATACTCAAACAACTGCTCTATCTCGTGTGCAATACGTGGTCCCAGTTCACGTTCGACCAGATACAGCGCAACATCGAGTTCCGAGGTCACACCGCCACCAGTAACCAAATTACCATCATCCACTACGCGTGCCGGAACTGGAATTGCCCCGGTTGCACCAAGTAAATCCATACCCAAACGATGTGTTACCGCATGTCTGCCTTCCAGGACTCCTCCCATGGCTAACAAAAGGGAACCACCGCACACCGTAGCGATTACGATGTCTTTGTGTTCGAGAGCTGCCTTGATCTTAGTGGTCAATTCCGTATTCATGGCTTTGCCCAGAATAGCTGGAATCGAGTCTGGACCATCTCCTTCAACATCGCCGGCTGCGCCTGGCACAAGTATTATACCCCCACGTTCCGTGTCCAGTGTGTCGTTCGCTTCAATGGTCAAACCATTCATACCGCTAGTCACAGATCTTGGCCCTTCAGCAGTGACCAGTTCTACCCTTAGTGCGTTGTCGGTATGCATGGAAGCCGCGCAAAATACTTCGTAAGGTGCAATAGCATCCAGTAGGTCGAAACCGTCAAATAAGACGATTTGAACAGTTAACATTAATAAATCCCCCTCAATTTTATTTGGTCTAAAGATCTTTTAGCTTGTGATATATCATAACAAACGAATATCTCAAAGGAAGTCGTAGAAAGGTCACAAAACAATAAACAATTCATCACAAAATATAGCCTCGCCTTGGTAATAGAAGAAAAAATGATAAACTAGATGCCAGAGGTGGGATAATCATGAGTAAATATCATACGATACTTGTTGTAGATGATGACCAGAGTATCGTCGAGCTATTAAGGGACTTTCTAGAGAATGACCATTTTCACGTAAAAACTGCTTGTGATACGGAACAAGCGTGGACCATACTTCAACAGCATTCTATAGATTGCATTGTTCTGGACATCATGATGCCGGGACAAAACGGATTTGAGTTATGCCGTCAAATTCGAGGGGAAAGCAATGTTCCAATCCTTTTCTTGAGTGCTCGCAGTGATGATGTGGATAAGATCCGAGGCCTGACGCTCGGCGGCGATGATTATATTGTCAAAACGGCTTCGCCCGTGGAAATTGTTGCCAGAGTGAAAGCCGTTTTGCGGCGCACCACTTCCAGGCAGCCCATGGAGGGCAAGGTCTTGGATTACGGCCGCATCCAGTTGAATCTGACCGCAAGAGAAGTCCTGGTCGAAGGGGGAAAAGTTGAGCTTACGCCTAAAGAATATGAGTTGTTGCGATTATTTGCTGAGCATCCGAGACATGTTTTCTCCTATGAACAATTACTTGCAAAGTTTTGGGGGGGCGTGGGTGACAGGCATACCATTCGGGTCCATCTTAGCCGGCTTCGGCGAAAAAATTGAATCCGATCCAAACCATCCACAATTCCTCATCAACGTATGGGGAGTAGGATATCGCTTTGAGGGAGCATAACATGAGAAAACTTCGCATTCGTACATTTACTATGCTTTGCTTATTCTTCTTGCTTACGTTGCCGTGGATCTTCTTTGTCACAGCTCACTTTATGGACACTCAGACGTTTAGCATCTCTACAAGCCAACAGCAAAATGAAACGCTGCAAAGGCATCTCAGCGAGATGATCCACATGATTGAAGTTGGTACGGATAAATGGGCGAATACCGTTTGGCAAAACGAACTTCACACCGAGTTGAGCAAAGCAAAGATGGATGTGGTGATTGAATCTGCGTCCAATTCGGAAATTTATCGTTCCAGCCAAAAGCACCACAGTAGATTATCGTCTACTGAACAGTTCTCTGTCATAAAAGATGGACAATTACTGGGAAGGGTGGTTCTTTATCTTCCTAAATCCAATGGAGTTCCAATGCTTGCGGCATTTTTCGGGCTGCTGCTTGCTTTCTTTGTGGTTGGAGTTGAAATGAGAAGGTTCCTTCTTAAACCGCTTGAGAAAATGAGCAAGGCAGCTAGACAAATTGCAGCTGGTCATTGGGAAGTGCAGTTACCTAAATCCAGAATCACGGAAATTGCCGAAGTCCGGGACGGATTCGATGTTATGGTAAAAGGACTCGAGCAATCCCACCGGAAACAAGTGGAGCTGGAGGAAGAACGCAGATTTGTCATCGCTGCCGTTGCACATGATTTACGCACACCGTTGTTTGCTCTGCGTGGTTATTTGGATGGATTGGAACAAGGCATCGCACAGTCACCGCAGAAGGTCACCCGGTATATCGCCGTATGTAAAGAGAAATCCGCCCAATTGGATCGATTGGTTGAGGACCTGTTCACTTATACAAAAATGGAGTACATGGAAAGTAAACTTAACACCAAAACGCTGGATTTCACGCACATCCTTCAAAAGTCGATTGACAGTTTGAGCCCGCTAGCTGACCAGAAACATATTTCTATCTTAAAGCAATTAACAGACGGTTGTTTCATTAGCGGAGATTCACATGTATTGGAGCGTGCGATAAACAATGTGTTGGAAAATGCCGTTAGATACACGCCTTCTGGTGGCGAAATAAAGGTCCAATGCTGCAAAGAAGGTAATAAAATCAGGTTCACGATACACGATACCGGACCAGGGTTCTCGTCCGAAGAACTAGAGCGCGTTTTTGAACCCCTATATCGTGGGGAAGTGTCTCGAAGTCGTGCCACTGGGGGCAGTGGATTAGGATTAACGATCTCACAACGAATGATGAAGCAACATGGAGGAGAACTTGTTGTAAGCAATTATTCTGACGGTGGGGCAGTTCTGACAGGATGGCTACCTCGATATAATGCTTGATTTGTTCAACGGGTTAGATATAATGTGTTTATATGTTTAAACTTTTAAACGCACTGGAGTGATTTAAATGCAAGCCATGGTAATTGAGAAATACGGGAAGAATGTTCCTTTGATACGGAAAGAAATGCCTACTCCTCAAATCGGAGATCATGATGTATTGGTAGAAATCCACGCAGCAAGTTTAAATCCGATTGATTTTAAAATAAAAGAGGGTAAGGTAAAGCTTCTGCTGAGTTACAAGATGCCATTAATCCTAGGAAATGATTTTTCCGGTGTTGTGGTCAAGGTGGGTAGTAAGGTGAACGCTTATCATCCTGGAGATGAGGTATACGGCAGGCCTCGTAAAGACCGAATCGGGACTTTGGCTGAAATACATTGCTGTCCATGAAGAAGACATATCTTTGAAGCCCCAAAACTTAAACTTTGAAGAAGCAGCATCCATACCACTGGTGGGACTTACGACATATCAAGCTTTTTACGATATTTTGAACCTTCAAAAAGGCCAAAAAATATTAATTCACGCAGGATCAGGAGGGGTTGGCACGTTCGCCATTCAGTTGGCCAAATTAATGGGTGCTTATGTTGCTACTACTGCCAGCGATAGAGGTTATGCATTAGTCCAATCCCTTGGTGCGGACCGCATCATCAATTATCGCAATGAAAATTTTGAAGAAATGCTGTCGGGATATGATGCGGTGTATGACACGATAGGAGGTGAGGTGCTGGAAAAATCCTTTCAAGTACTTAAGCCCAATGGAAAAATAGTATCCATTTCCGGCTTGCCAAACGCGAGATTCGGGAGAGAAGCCAACTTGGGCTGGTTAAAAACAGCACTGCTATCGATTGTGAGCCATAAGATTACAACTCTTGAGAAGAAAAACCAAGCAAGATATCATTTCCTCTTTATGAAACCAAGCGGGATGCAATTAGAGCGAATAAAGGGTTACTTGGAGGAAGGTCTCATTAAACCGGTTATTGATAAGGTTTATGGTTTCAAAGATGTCGGGCAAGCGTTTCATTATCTTGAAAGTGGAAGTGCCAAAGGAAAGGTCATCGTTAAAATGAAGTAAGGGTTCACTGGAGAGGGTTATCGTTCTTGTCCGAATTAAGGACAAGAACGTACTAAAATAGATTTCTCTTTATTTTATCGGTATCCAGATTTGAGGTGGCTGGTGAGGTCCTGGATATACTTCAAGCTCAGGTATACCTGCATGCTCGTAAGGATTGGAAGGGAACCATTCGGAAATAATCTGCTTCCATAAGCGCTGCATACTGTCCGGCATCGGACCTTCAACTTCAAAGACACTCCATTTGGATGCAGGAATCGTGAATGATGATAATCCTTCAGGTACTTCTCCATCATAAGCCGTAGCAATCCAGTATTCCATCTGCTTCTCCTGGATTTCATTCTGATCCACACAGACACCAAGCAGCCCTTGAATTACACCATTATTCAATTCAAATAAACGATCTTCTGTCCCGCTCGTATACGCATCCTGCCACATCTTGGCTATGCCTCGCAAGTTTTCGCCGTCGATATAAGAAAAAGCCTGCTTTATCCCTACTAATGTAAACGCACCTTGTTCAACAATTCTGTGTTTCATTGGTTCTGCTCCTTTTAGACTTAATTGAATAACCAAACGATTATACGATTTGACAGAGGTACTGTTCTTACGTGCTTCACTGGGGGCAATTCCGTGCTGCCTACGAAAGGCTTTGGAGAAAGATTCAGGAGTGTCATAACCATACTTGAGCGCCAGATCAATGATTTTGTAATCACTCTGTATCAGTTCATTGGCCGCCAATGTTAACCGTCTTCGTCTGATATATTCGGCTACCGTAACATCAGTTAATAGGGCAAACGTACGTTGAAAATGAAAGGGCGAAATATGAGCTTGAGCTGATATTTGCTCCATTGTCATATTTTCGAGTAAATGTTCTTCCATATAAGCAATGGCTAGCTGTAATGATTCGATCCAGTTCATACGATTAATCACTCCTTGATTCCCATAATAGATGAAGACTGATCCAAGAGCCTGTCATTATGTGCTTTGATTTGTCCGGTTATGGAAAGAGGGAGAGTGAACCCAATAGATACGTAAAAAAAGATGACCCCCTGATGAATTCAAAGGCCATCTTTTGAGAAAAAAAGAATTGAACGAAAAATAACGCTATGATATAATCGTTAGCGCCATTGACAAACAAAATAAAAGTATGTACTTGTTTTTATCCCTACTTTAATTTTACATCTGGAATTTTGATTTGTCAATGCTCTTTTTCATCCCAAAAATAGGAAAAGGAGTGGTTCGGAGAGATGCAAACAAAAGATTGGCAGCTGGAACAGGAACGTCTGGAGTCTGTAAGGAACAAACTGCAGGCCAGAATCGCAGAATTGGAGCCAGAGGTTGCCGGAATGCGTGACCAGGCTACGGAAATTCGCAAGCGCTTTTGGGAAGAAGTGACGATCAACACAAGCACCCACGAAGATTTCGAAGAGACCTTCTACACTATTAACCAGCAGTCAGCGGTATTAGCCGAGCGAGAACGTGGTCACATGCGGTTGACGCAGCAATGGAATAACATGAAGCGTTTGCTCCCGTCCCCTTATTTTGGACGCATTGACTTTCAGGAGAAAGGTATGGCCCTCACCGACCATATCTATATCGGCGTATCTTCTTTTGTCGACGAAGACGGTTTGAGCTTTCTGATCTATGATTGGCGTACACCGATCGCGAGCATGTACTACGACTCTTCCCCAGGCGTAGCGTCCTATGTAACGCCGATCGGACGAATCGATGGCACAATGGAGCTCAAACGGCAATTTCAGATCCATAACGGAGAAATCCGCAATATGTTTGATGCAAACGAAACGATTGGAGACCAATTGTTGCAGCAAGTGCTCGGCAAAGGTGCAGATTCACAAATGAAAAGTATCGTGGCAACCATTCAGAAGGAGCAAAACGCCATTATCCGTAATGACACAAGCCGAATGCTTATCGTACAAGGAGCAGCTGGTAGCGGTAAAACTTCCGCAGCCTTGCAGCGGGTGGCGTACTTATTGTACAAACATCGCCAGACGATCAGTGCTGATCAGATCGTCCTTTTCTCACCGAATCCGATGTTTGGCAGTTATATTTCCACTGTTCTTCCGGAGCTCGGTGAAGATAATATGCAGCAGACCACTTTTCAACAATTTCTCGACTATTGGCTTGGATCTTCGTTGCGTCCGGAGGATATCTTTGATCAAATTGAATATGTAATGACCGCGCATGATGATCCGGGCTATGAGGCTCGTCTTCAGGGGATCGAATATAAAGCTTCCGATGCTTTTCTGCAAGCCTTGCAGAACTATGGAAACTGGTTGGGACAGGAAGGCATGCGATTCAACAGTATTCGGTTTCGGAACCGTGATTTGATTACCGCGGAGCAAATGAGTGCCAAATTTTACGGTTATGATCGTTCCCTGCCCTTGCTAAATCGTATTGTTCTCTTGCAGGAATGGCTGCTGAAAGAGCTGGCTTCCCTGGAACGAATGGAACGTGAAGAATCATGGGTACAGGAAGAATTGAATTATCTCGACAACCATCAGTATGCGGATATCTTTGAAGTGCTGCATAAAGATAAGGAAGTATTCGATATCGCGGAGCAGTACGCCCAAATTCGCGAGAAAATAAGCAAAAAGCGTCGGGAAGATGAAGGTGATTTTGACTTTGCCCAGAAGGAGGAGGAGCTGCTCAGCCGAAAGGTCGTGAAAGAACGTTTTAGCCCACTAAGAAAAGTTATCAAGAAATTCTCGTTTGTTGATATCAAAGGCATATATGGCGAATTGTTTGTTGACGAAGCCGCTTATCGGGAGAAAACGAATGCTTCGGTTATCCCCTCTCTATGGCCTGAGATATGCAAGCTAACCAAGGAAAGCCTGCTCCGGAACGAGTTGTTCCATGAGGATGCGACTCCCTATTTGTATGTAAAAGAACTGATTGAAGGTGTCCGGACAAACACGGAAATCAAGTATGTCTTCGTTGATGAGGGTCAGGATTATTCAACATTTCAATATGAATATCTCAAAAAGTTGTTTCCACGAGCCCGTATGACGGTGCTCGGCGATTTTGGGCAAGCAATCTTCACGCAGGCTACTAATTTGGCCGCAGCTGATTCACCACTGGTCCGTCTCTACGGTGAAGCCGAAACAAGCCTTTTCGCCCTAGTACGCAGTTATCGCTCTACGAAGGAGATCGTTGAATTTACAAGAGCGATGCTTCCAGACGGAGATGAAATTGTACCATTTGAAAGAAAAGGGCTAAAGCCCCTGCTAACAAGAAGCAACGACAGGGAGAAGCTGAATACACAAATGGTGGCAGATATCGCTGCGCTAAGAGCCGAGGGCTTTGATTCCATCGCTATTATTACGAAGACCGCCGCCGAAAGCCACAAGGCCCATGAATCGTTACAGATTCAAGGGGGCGAAGCTTTGCAGCTCGTTACGAAGGAAACGTTCAACTTTGAAAAAGGTGTGATGGTCATTCCTGTTTATCTCGCCAAAGGTGTCGAGTTCGATGCCGTCTTGGTCTATGATGCTTCGTCTGGAGTTTATGGTCGAGACAATGAACGAAAGCTTCTTTATACGGCGTGCACGCGGGCTATGCATCGCCTTCATCTATACACGACGGGTAATTGGTCACCTTTTGTGCAGGCTTTGCCATCGGATTTGTATGAGGAATCGGAGGTCTATACAACGGAGTAAATATGTCGGCATTTTCTGATCTAGCAGCGTATGCGAATTGAATCACTCAAATAAGTAGCACTAGTCGCCTTCTAGGCGACTTTTTTTAAAATTTCTATGTCATTAATAGAGACGAATTTGTCATCGACGACCTTTGGATTATTTCCATATTGTTATACTCAGCATAAATTTTATTATATGGGTGGACTAAGATTACAGTTATATAATAGAAATACGTAACCAGAAGAATAGATTGCAT
Source organism: Paenibacillus sp. NPDC057886 (assembly GCF_042796655.1). Lineage (NCBI taxonomy): Bacteria > Bacillati > Bacillota > Bacilli > Caryophanales > Paenibacillaceae > Paenibacillus > Paenibacillus sp. NPDC057886. Next base: position 1,387,080 of record NZ_JBHVMZ010000001.1, read on the forward strand.
ACATAAAGTATAGAGGAGCTAAGATCATGTTAACCAAAATGAACTTGCAGGGAAGCTGGGAGCTTCAACTGGATGAACATAAACAAGGTGTACAAGGCCCATTTGACGATACCATAAAGCTGCCGAACACGACTTCTCATGCACACAAAGGAAGAAAGAATGATGTAGCTCACATCGGGTCTTTGACTGATGAATATTCATATGAAGGATGGGTGTGGCTGAAACGGGAGATTAATATACCGGCAACGCTTGCTGGCAAGAAATGCAGTATGTATCTGGAACGCACGCGCATAACCAAGTTATGGGTCGATGGTGAAGAAGTTGGAGCGCAGGATAGCCTCAACACCCCCCATGTGTATATCTTGCCGGAAGGGCTATCGGAGGGAGAACACACCCTCACCATCCGGGTTGATAATACGGACTATCCTACAAAAGGCGGGCATCTTACATCCGTCGATACTCAGACCAACTGGAACGGAATTACCGGGAAGCTGGAGCTTCATTTTTACCACGACGTGCACTTGGATGAGGTACAGATCTATCCCAATGCTAAAGAGCGAACATTCAGAATCACAAGTACATTGTCCAAATCGATACCAGGTACTGTATTGTCCGTTACTGCGCAAACCCTCAAGCCCCTTTTAAAAGAGACTCATGGATATGTGGCATCAGACAGAAACCATGTGGTGAATGAGCAGACCTATCCATGCAGCCAGGACGAAGTTAATGTGCTCTACAAGATGGGAGACGACGCATTGCTCTGGAGTGATTCAGACCCACATCTGTATGTGCTGACCCTTACTCTGTTGGGGGAACATGGCGATGTGCTGGATACAACCGAAATCATAACAGGACTGCGAGATTTTGAAGCTAATGGAGATGCTTTTACCATCAACGGTCGAAAGACCTTTCTTCGTGGAAAACATGATGGTCTAATCTTCCCGCTTACAGGTTACGCACCAACCGATGTGGATGAATGGCTGCGAATCCTGAGCATTTCCAAATCATATGGTATAAATCATTATCGTTTCCATACCTGTTGTCCACCTGAAGCAGCGTTCACCGCTGCAGATATGCTTGGCATCTATATGGAGCCTGAATTGCCATTCTGGGGAACGATCACGGATGAACTTGACCCACAGCATAATCAGGCTGAACAGGACTATCTCATTCGTGAAGGCTTTGCCATGCTCAAGGCGTTTGGGAATCATCCTTCTTTTGTAATGATGTCACTCGGTAATGAACTTTGGGGAAGTAAAGAAAGACTGAATGCGATTATCAAAGCGTATAGAGCATTTGATCCACGTCATCTGTACACCCAGGGTTCAAACAATTTTCAGTTCACTCCGCTGATTCTAGAGGAAGAAGATTTTTACTGCGGCGTACGTTTTTCCAAAGATAGACTTTTCCGCGGCTCCTATGCCATGTGTGATGCCCCGTTGGGACATGTTCAAACTGACGTGCCTGGTACCCTGAAGGACTACGACGACATGATCTTGCCCGTTGGAAGAGTTTCGGAGAGTGAGGCAATTCAAGCAGAAGAATCTGAAATTCAAATTCAATATGGCACGGAAGCCAAGACCGTGAAAGCCGCTTCTGTTGAACAACAACTCATTCCATATCTACCCGTCATCTCCCATGAAATTGGACAATATGCCATGTACCCCAATTATGAAGAGATCGAGAAGTATACCGGGTCACTGAAGGCAAAAAACTTCGAGGTGTTTCGGGAACGATTGCAATCCAAAGGAATGGGACATCTGGCTGAACCCTTTTTCAAAAGCTCCGGCAAACTTGCAGTAGCCTGCTATAAGGAAGAGCTTGAGGCGGCATTTCGATCCAATCATCTGGCAGGATTTCAATTGCTCGATCTTCAGGACTTTAGTGGACAGGGGACCGCACTGGTAGGTATTTTGGATGCCTTCATGGATTCGAAAGGCTTGATTACTCCCGAGGAGTGGAGGACGTATTGCTCCGATGCAGTACTTCTGGCCCGATTCGAGAAATTTAACTACAATTCGGGTGAAGATTTCAATGCTGATATTCAATTAAGGTACTACCGAACCGATTCATTGAAGGGTCATACCGTGGAGTGGGAGATGCATGATTCGGATCATTTGATTGCAAAAGGAAAAGACGAGATTTCCTTTGTCTCTGGAGAAACTTGGTTTGAGATTAGCCAAATTAAGTTCAAGCTACCTGATGTGAAAAAGATGACGCCTGTCACGCTGTCTCTGCATATTTCAGGTACCGATATTCGGAAACAATATGACCTTTGGGTATACCCTGATCATGATGTTACAGGTATTGAACATGACTATATTTATAAGGAATTGTCCGATGATGTAATTAACTTACTGGAAAAAGGCGAGCGTGTGCTGTTACTCCCAACACTCGAAGATAACGATAGTTCAGTCGAAGGTACATATTGTACCGATTTCTGGTGTTATCCGATGTTCCGATCCATTTCGGAAAGCATGAACAAGCAAGTGCCCGTCGGTACACTTGGCCTTCTAATCAATAATTCGCACCTGGCGTTGAAGCACTTTCCAAGTGAGACCCATTCCACTTATCCTTGGTGGCATATTGTCATGAATTCACGGTCTATTATTCTGGATAAGGTCGCAGAGAATGTTCAACCTGTTGTTCAAACCATCGATAATTTTGAACGTAATCATAAGCTGGGACTGCTGTTTGAATGTCAGGTTGGAAAAGGCAAGCTGCTGGTTGGGGCACTAAATTATAATAAATTGATCAGCCAGGCGGAAGGGCGGCAACTACTTTACAGCCTTGCACAATATGTAAAAAGTGAGGAATTCCAACCGGAAGCCAAGATAGAACTGGAAGAGCTTCAACAGTTGTTAAGCAAGAAATAGAAATAGTTAACGAAAGTATTATTATGTAAACCGAATATCGGTTTCATTTCTTTTTACCCTAATGACATAAAACCTCCATCATATGTAAACCGTAATGGGGTACGCATGAAGGAGGATACATATGAAAAGTCATGTGCATCGAGAAGAAGATGACAAACTAAGCTGGATTAATCTTTCATTATTTGGAGCGGGATGTACGCTGGGAACGGGATTTTTCCTCGGAACAAGTTTGGCTATTCATTGGTCCGGTTTATCCGTGCTTGTACTTTTGGTGCTGGCTGCTGCAGGGACCTATTTTGTATTTGGAGCATTGGCTCAGATGACGGCAGATGATCCAAAGGAAGGGGCTTTTCGAACATATGCCGGTGAAGCGTTCGGCCCATGGGCTGGTTTCGGAAGTGGCTGGATGTATTGGTCTTCCGAAATGCTGATCATGGGTAGTTCATTAACTGCGCTCGGATTGTTCTCTCAATTTTGGTTTCCTAAGTTTCCATTATGGGCGTTTGTGGCGGTATATGCATGCATTGGATTGTTCATCGCCGCATTGGGAGCCAAAGGGTTAACTCAAACGGAGAATGTGCTCGCAGTAATTAAGTTAGCTGCAACGGTTGCTTTTATCGCGATTGCAGCAGCAGCTTGCCTGGGCTGGTTAGATGTGAAGATTACACCGCAGAAAATAACCAATGAATGGTTTCCTCACAAAATAAAAGGCGTGTGGAACGGTTTTATTTATGCTTTTTTTGCCTTTGCCGGAATTGAGGTCATGGGTTTAATGGCAGCCAAGCTGAAAGAACCTAAGGACGCAGTGAAATCAGGAAGAGTGATGTTGTTAACCGTCAGTACGTTGTATGTTGTGGCGATTGCCTTGATCCTGCTACTGGTTCCCGCTGCTAAATTAACACCAGACGAGAGTCCTCTCGTCAAAGCGATGTCATCGATTGGATTTACGGTCGTGGTTCATATTCTCAATGGACTCTTGATTATCGCGGGGTTCTCCACGATGGTCGCTTCAATCTATGCGATTACGTCCATGTTGGTTAAACTGGGTGAAGACGGAGATGCACCGAAGATGTTTACGAAGACATGGGGAAAAAAGAGCATGCCCCTGTATGCATTAGGATGCACTGCGGCCGGATTAATACTTTCTACCCTCATGGCGTTATGGATGCCTAAGAGCCTATTCGAATATGCAACAACAGCAGGCAGCTTGGTATTAATGTATACTTGGCTTCTGATTTGCATCACGTATATCAAGAAAATGAAGCCAACCAAATGGAATCGCACCAAAGTATGGATCGCCATGGTTCTTATACTTGCAGCAGTAGCTGGGACAGCCACGGAAAAAGCCAGCAGAAGAGGTCTGCTGGCCAGTATAGGTCTTGTTGTATTGATTGCCTTAATTACTTACATTGTAAACAAAGTACGAAAACCGCGACCTTCACCATCCACTGAACCATCAAAATCCTGAATTGGTGTCTCGTATCAGCTATTTCGTCAATTTGCTAATGGCTTGCTTCATGCGCATAAAGGGACATTTGGAAGGGGGCTGCTCGTCATCGGGCAGGAAATATTGTTTCCATTCCAGATTATCCTGCTGTCCATACCACATGAGCGAAGGGTGAGCCGGAATAGCATCATAGGCTGCTAAGCGTTTGCGAATCAAGGTTTTCATTTTCCGACCAAGAGGTGTGTTGTCATTAATCGATTCAAACACCCACCGTGGTTGAAAAGCAAACATAAGATAAGGGAAGTGCCTACTGGCTCTAAGCTCGTGCGCGGGAGTGGCACAGAAACAAAAGTAAGGCTCCCCGCCAAAGCAAAATTCCCATGTGGCTTCATGTGGATCAGTCGAAATATGTTCAGGCCAGGAGGCAGTATCGAGTGAGCTTACCCGGTTAAGCATCTCCCAGAATAAGGACTGATACTTCTCTACCGTTGTGTTATTTCTCAAATCATCGGGTGTATCGCAAATGACAACCAAAGAAGCGTAATGTCCCGTGTCCCGGGAAACGGGTCCATATTGACTAAGTAATTCCGCCATGTCTTTAGTAGAAGCTTCTGTACGCGGATCACTTGTGAATCCGTATCTCAGATGTCCTGAGAGAAAACCCATGCGTCCTGGTACACAAGGATACGTATTACCCTCATCTGCAATCATATTGGCAAATTGTGAATACGCGTCCTGCTGCCATTCGGGAAGACCTTTGAATAATGCATTTATTTCATCGGCACTGTACAGCTCTGCCATGAATTCCCCAACTCCATTCCACATGATACCGTTAACGTATTAATGCGGAAGGTGTTGGGTGACTGTCCAGTGTAGTTTTTATGTCAGAAAAAGATGGAGCGTACAGCTTCAAATCCGAAGTACAGACCAAAACCGATCAGGCAAATTCCTGAGATGATGGAGATCCAGCGCAAAACGGTTTCGTTGCTGCGTTTATGAAATCGGCTGGCCATACCAGCCATGATGATGTCCCATACAAGGATTCCTATGAAAATACCAGAACTGTATAGTAGCAGATGAGCGGTGTCGGTATGCTTCACGGTTGTAGCAAGAATAGAGCCGTAAATCCCGAGCCAGAATAAAATATTCAGCGGATTGGACAAGGCCATGAGAAAGCCAGAGACAAAGGATTTCCCAACCCTTGCTTCTGCTGTAGATGAGGCCTGAATGCCGTCTTTTAACTTGGACAGTGTTTCCACACCGGTATACACCAGAACAAAGCTACCAAAAGACCAAAGAAACGAACGCATGAACGGCGTGTCCAGAAAATGGGCAACTCCAAAGTAGATTAGAAGCATGTACACCAAATCGGCAAACATCGCTCCCAGTCCCAAAATCCAGGCATGCATGAATCCGTGGCGAGCTCCCCGATCCAACTGAGCGGCATTAATCGGACCAATTGGAGCTGATAGTGAGATTCCCAGAATAATATAACTAAACAGTACAGACATATTCTCGTTCACTCCTTAACGGGTTCGACGAATTGTACCGGTAAGTCACACGCATATGGGTACAAGTCATCGTATTCCCGTCTGGAGCAAATTAGAACAAGCTGTAAGTCGCTTAATCTGTTATGGACTCTACATCCAACTGGATGGCTGTGCAATGGTATCCATTGCAAGAGCTTTCTTCACAAGGACAGGAGGATAAACCGATAACCAGATCGGTCAAAGCCTCCATCTCAACATAATCACCAGCGCGCGAGTCTGGAGCTACGACATCAATCTTACCCATATCATCTACGACCGATTTCATAAAAAGATTAAACGGATAATGCTGATCTGGTGGCAAGATCCCGAACGGTTCAAGAGCCTGATTTAGGTTATGATAGCAGCTGGCATGATTTTTTTTGTCATATAATACTTCATACATTTCCGGACGACAGGCAGAGTTGAAAAAATCATGAACACCAACCGTGTCACGAACGATTTTAAGCAACGGCTGATATTGATTAGAATACACGGATTGTCCTGGTTTGATCCGGTAGGACCGCAGTACGTCCATCGTCACCCCTGGGTCTAGTCGATTATTGGCATTTTGAGCATCATATGCAACAAAATCAACGACCTGCTGACCCTCCAAATCGGTCACCCGAATTAAAGAACCTTTATTTACCTTGACGGCATAACCCGTTTTGGCCGGGATTCGAACAGACTGTTTATGGCGTTCCGTTGTATTCATATTCATTCGTCACATTCCTCCGCTATTTTTGTTTTCAGTATGCGGAGCTGACATGGCTTTCATGCACTTTGGCAAACATATGGCTTACATTGAAAATGATATAGGATGTATTCTGCGTTTATACTGGAAACAGTGGATTCCCTTTCATGCCGACCCATAGTTCGGAGGTTTCCAGCTGACCAGCCAGATGAAGCAACCAATCTTCACGGCCTTTCGTTGCCATAATTTGTACACCCATGGGCAGGCCTTCAGGAGTCACATGCACAGGAACACTCATGGCTGGTTGACCCGTCAGATTCGCGAGTTGAGTGAACGGAGTGTATGTAAGACTTGGTTCAAACATCTCATAAATCAACTGCTGCTGCTGGATCTTGTCCAAATCGCTAATGCGCATCAAATGCTGAATCTGTTCATCATGAGGTGTCAATTCTCCGATCTTGGGTGCTGCAAAAGCATTGACAGGTGTGACATAAAAATCATACCGTTCAAACAATGTGGACATCTGAGCTGCGGCAACATCCCATTCCGCCAGACTATGTACGAATTCGGCAGCGGATACTTTTTTACCGGCTTCAGCCAAAACCCAGGACTCGATCTCCATATCATCAGATGTTAATGCTCTGCCCATAGAACGTTCCATGGAAGAGATCATCGCCGCCATTTCGCCGCTGTTCATCATGTAATAGTTCTCCATCAATTTCACACCATTAACCGGACTCAGCTTTTCTTCAACCTCATGACCTTGTTCTTCCAGCCAGCGAACCATCTTATAAACTGCTTCTTTGGCTTCATCACTCACAGGTGTACCTACAGGAGAAGCTGTCGTGTAAGCGACTTTCAGTTTGCGTTGATGAGGATAGTTCATATCAGTCAGGTAGCTGCCTGGAAAGAGGGGAGCATGAAACGCGGCTTCGGGTTGAATCACTTGCAGTGTATCCAGTAAAGCAGCGCTGTCGCGAACGGAGCGGGACAAGGCAAAATCAATCGAAGCACCCTGCCACTGACGACCAACTCCCGGTCCAACAGGTGTCCGTCCACGTGTAGGTTTTAGTCCGAACAAGCCGCTGAATGAAGCAGGGATTCGGATTGAACCGCCACCGTCACTGGCTCCCGCAAGGGGTACAATACCCGAGGCTACTGCGGCTGCGGCACCTCCACTTGAACCACCTGGTGAGTGATTCGTATTCCATGGATTTCGACTTGGACCGTGAAGACGGGGCTCGGTAATATTTTTCAGGCCAAATTCCGGCGTATTGGTATGTCCAATGATAATGAAGCCTGCATCGCGCAGACGGGAAACAAAATTGGAATTCCGCTGTGCACGATGTTCACGGAGAAGACATGAACCCGAGGTGAGAATTTCACCCTCCAGGGATTGAGAGATATCTTTCAATAACAAGGGTACGCCGGCAAAAGGCTGCTCTCCCGGGCGAACCATACCCGCTTCCTGACGTGCACGTGTTTCATATGTACGAATGACCGCATTGAGCCGCGGGTTCACTTCTTCCAGGCGAGCATACGCCGCTTCCAGTAATTCGACAGGGGATATTTCCCGAGACCGAACCAATTCAGCCAAGCCTATAGCATCGTAGGATGTATATGAAAATGATGAAGATGAAGACATGATGATCGTTCCTCTCTAAATTGACTTGATCTACTATTCCATATGTCATCGTACCACCGGAATAGTGAAAAGACAAAAGGCACTTGTACATCCCGATGGATGTGCAGTGCCTTGATTGATTCGCGTTATATATGAAATTCAATCCGTACGAAGCTTTGGTGCAGCTTCAGCCGAACTCGCTGAGCGTTCTTGCTGTTTGGAGATGGCGAATAGGGCAATCCAGATGAGGATGAAGCCCACCAGTTGCTCCCAGGTAATTAACGTACGGAATGCAATCCAGTTTACCAGTACGCCTGCCATCGGGAAGCTCAGTTCTGCGAGTGTTGCGACTGAGGCTTTGGTGGAAGAAAGTCCTTTGTAATATAACAGAAGACTCAGTAACCCTGGCAGTAAGGCCTGACCCAGAATATTAAGTGCCACAGCCGCCTGTTCACCTGTGGCGGAAGGGAATGTCCAGGCAGCCCCTTCGTTCCACGTCATAAAGATCAGCAGTGGCAAAGCTACGACAAAGCGCAGGGAGGTGACCGTTTCATAACGGGTTTGCCCCAACATCAGCCGACCCATAACCGTTGAGCCGCCCCACAAGGCAGCGGCACCCAGTGATAACAGGCTGCCTGCATGAACCCAATTGTCCCAGTTTCGAAGGGGAAGGGTAAAACCGAAAGTAAGCAGGTATGTTCCTGCAAGTGCAATGATAAAGAGTCCACCGAAGCGACGAGGCAATGTTTCTTTCAGCAGCATCTTAGCCAAAACAATTGCAAATAGCGGCTGCATCTTTTGCAACAACAAAACGGTGTTGGGATCGTTATGCGTCAGCGCCAGGGTGAACAATACCGTGGCGAGAGCGGATCCTCCCCAGGAGATAAAGATCACGGCAATCCAGTGGCGTGCACGCAGGTTTTTCAGATCGGCCCGGAACTTCCACAAGACGGGAATCGCCACAAGGCTGACAATAATATGTTCCACCAGTACAATCTGGGTGGAGGTCATCGTTTTGAGCAAAATAATACGGAACAGAGGATCTACACCCCAAAGGGCGGCGCCGAGCACGACGAGCCAGAATCCGGTATTGCTTCGTTCCTTGCGGTAAACCGTTGATGCAGGTTGGGTCTTTTCCATATTCAGGACTCCTTCGTCAGAACACGGAATCTTCAGTTGGCAAAATCGACAAAAGCCCCCGTTTTGGAATACACCAAATAAACGGGGGCTCAATCATCGCCATGTCGTACGGAAAGAAGCCTTCCCGTAACGGCATGCCAATGTGTTGATCTTCTCTCATCCGGACTGTACCGTCGGCCTTGGAGTCACACCAAGTCAGTCGCTGAATCCCTACATCGGGTCAAACAGCGAGTCGCGGGCTGGTTCCGAAGAACATCACCGCCGGTTGGGAATTGCACCCTACCCCGAAGATCCTATTCAATTATATAGTGTGTTGAACAAGCTGTAACATTAATAAGTCCATCTTATTCCTGTAAGCGCTAGCAGTTCAAGTGTTTTTTTAGAATATGATATTCCAGCTTCCCTGTTGTCTACGTAGTAATACAATCTGGCCTGCATGATACGCATCGTGGAGTATCCAGCGAGCAAGTTCATGTGCCCATTTTTCATCCGTATCTATGTACGGAGCTTCGAGATCGGATTCTTCTAATGAAGCGAGCTGATCACGAAGCTGTCCGGCTAATTGCGTTGTATTTTGCATAAGTGTTCTCCAGCCAGTGGTATCGGAAGGGTCGCCCGGATCTCCGAAGGTGGATTCATTGTTTTCGGCAGCTGTACCTGAGGGGGTTGTGCCCTGAATGCGACTCAACAAGCGATGATTATAATAATACATATGGTTAACCAACTGCCAGATGCTTAATCCACTGGATGATGGGACCCAGGCTGCCTGTTCAGCAGTCAGTCCTTCGAGCGCCTTGGATAAAGGCACAATCCAATTACATTGATCCCAGGTATCATCTTTCTGAATGAGCAATAGTTCTGTTGCTGTTGTAGTCATTGATTTGTCCTCCCAAAAATGAAATCATGGTAACTAGCTAAAGTGCTTAAATGTGGTTACAATAAATATAACCCAAACATGAATAATTGTAACTATCTTTTTCATTTTAGGTAGTTACAATTTAGCGGAGGTACGTATGGATATACTATGGACTGATTTTGTAAACAGTGATTACCATGACTGGCGTGGCGGAGATCGTTCAGAGGACAGGCTCGGCAAAACAGAATGGCAGCAAGGATTTCTCAAACAATGGCAGCTGAATGCATCTGTACCTGCTTCTTCTGAAGAGGAAGGAGCCTTGAGAAACTTCAGAAATGAATTGCATGCTCTTGCAACTCGTCTATCTACCGGAAACCCATTATCGAACAAAGACCAGGAATGGCTTAACGCCATGATGGAGGAAGGTCAAGTCATAAGAAGACTGAACACTGGAGATGAGGGACTGAAACTTTCACTTATTCCTGTAGGAACGCAATGGCAGCAGGTCATGGCAGAGGTCGCAGCCGATTTTGCAATCACAGTAGTTGAAGGGGATGGGGGAAGGATTCGGATCTGTGACAATACGGATTGTCGCTGGATTTTCTATGACGATACGCGTAGCAGAACTCAGAAATATTGTGATGACAAGATGTGCGGTAATCTGATGAAGGTTAGAAGATTTCGGGCAAAGCGGAAGATGGATCACCAGCAAGAATAAGGCGTATGCACAGAAAGTGTGATTTGCTGTACTTTTTGATAGCCAGGAAATAATAAATAAGATTTTTGTGAATCCAAAATTGAATCTTCCCATGCGCTCCTATATAATGGTTATATACTTAAAATATTTCAGCTAGTCATTTCATCAGAGATTAACATCCGGGATTCAAGCGTATATCCAACAAAAAAACAATGATTGGAGATGTGTCTTGTGGGGACAAGTTATCTACTGAAAAATGGTTGTGTATTGTCTATGGATTCGTCGGTGGGTCAGTATAAGCGGGCGGACGTTCTGATTGAAGATTCACTAATTACTGCCATCCAGCCCGATCTGAGTTGTGTTGAAGCGGAAGTGATAGATGCATCGGAGATGATCATACTCCCTGGACTCGTAGATACACACCGGCATGTGTGGGAATCGCTTGTAAAAACAGCGGGAACCAACTGGTCACTGCCGGTTTATTTGCAAAATCTCTACTATGGAGCGATGGGGAGTAAACTCCGGCCACAAGACAGCTATATCGCCAATTTGCTAGGTTCTTTGGAAGCGCTTAATGCAGGAGTGACCACCGTACTAGACTGGAGTATGCCGTATTCATCGGAGCACACGGATGAACTCATTCGAGGACTTCAGGATGCGGGTATTCGGTCGGTTTTCGCTTATGGTATACCGGGTGAGACGCCCTATTGGAACAGAGAGAGCCAGCTGACTTATTCAAATGATGTGAGAAGAGTCAAGGAACAGTATTTTTCCTCACGGGATCAGCTACTTACGTTCGGCCTCGCTATTCGTGGTCCGGAGTTCAGCCATTGGGATACCACGGTGAAGGAAATTCAGCTTGCGCAAGAGCTGGATGCGATATGTTCAATGCATGTTGGCTTTGGAAGCTGGGGATCTGTAGATCGTTCGATAAGTAAAATGTATGAGGCTGGTTTACTGAGCCCAGGTCTGAACGTCGTACACGGAAATACGATGGATACGGATGAGTATAAAATGTTGGCCGATAGCGGTGCTTCACTGTCCGTCACACCGGAAGTGGAGATGATGATGGGGCACGGCTATCCGGCCACGGGGTACTTCCTTGAAAATGGAGGAACCCCAACGCTCGGAGTCGATGTTGTCACTTCAACGGGTGGGGATATGTTCTCCCAGATGAAATTTGCACTTCAGGCCGAGCGTTCCAGAGGAAATGAACAACTTTTGCTGCAGGGTGAAATGCCTGGTGAGCTTAATTTGCAATCCAGTCAAGTTCTGAGATTTGCAACTTCTGCTGGGGCGAAGGCTCTGGGACTGGAGCGGAAGATTGGCACACTTACTCCAGGTAAAGAAGCAGATCTGATTATGATCCGAACCACCGACCTTAATTTGTTCCCGGTGCATGATCCGGTTGGAGCGGTGGTTCAATTTGCCAATCCATCCAATGTGGATACCGTGTTTGTAGCAGGTCGGCCGGTGAAGCGCGAAGGCAAGCTGCTGCATGTCGATCTGAATGAGGTCCGTCGGAAAGCTTTGGACAGCAAGGAATATCTGCTATCTCAATATCGGATGTCGGATGCAGAGCGAATTGTATTTTCATAAGTGTGATGATCCATGTGAATGAAAGAGTGATGGTCTTCCGGGAATCAATAGAGTGGATGTTCTCATCTGTCTTAAAAATTTAATAGCGTTTCAATTGAAGGGCCGCATACGGATATGCGGCTTTTTGGTGTACCTTTTTATCTTGCAACAAGACAGAGGTAGCAAGGAATAAACAGCAAAAAGAGGTGGAAAGGCCCTTTATTTATTAAAGTGCATTTAACAACGTATTTATGAGGTTTAATTGAAGAAAAAAGCCATTAAAAAACTGCGCATAATATAAATTATACGCAGTTTTCGTTTAAATCGATTTTTATAATCTAGCCTGTCCAACAGATCATGATAATTTTCCTCGTGAACGCACAAAATATGCCATCATCCCAAAATAAATTTAACAAAGCAACGCGACAAAGTGTAGAAATAGATAGATTTTTATAGTTGGTCAGTAAGATAGAACAAAGGTCTTTTTCATAGAACAGATGGATCAAACAAAAACATGTGAAGTTAAAGAGACACATTCATCATTTTCAATACGAGAGGAAACTGTGTATGAATCAAAACCAGAATCGATCTTCCTTGTTTAGAAAAAAGCCGATTGCCACCGGAAATAACGAAAGCAACATGTTGAAAAGGGTTCTGGGTCCGCTTGATCTGATGACCCTCGGGGTAGGTGCGATCATCGGTACGGGTATCTTTGTATTAACAGGTGTTGCTGCTGCAACATATGCAGGTCCAGGTTTGGTACTGTCTTTTCTGCTGGCAGGTATTATCTGCGCCTTCGCTGCATTGTGTTACTCGGAGTTTGCATCCAGTGTGCCTGCTTCGGGAAGTGCGTATACATACAGCTATACCGCCTTTGGCGAAGTCATTGCGTGGATTCTCGGATGGGATCTTATTCTGGAGTATGGATTTGCGAGTGCGGCAGTTGCCAGCGGTTGGTCTGGATATTTCCAAACGTTATTGTCCGGATTCGGATTGCAATTACCCCATGCGCTCACCAGTGCATTTAGTCCGGAAAAGGGTACCTATTTTGATATCACCGCAGCGGCGATCACGTTAATCATTACGTTCCTGCTCACCCGAGGGGTGAAAGAGGCTGCTCGTGCCAACGGAATCATGGTAGCAATTAAAATTATCGTGGTGCTGATTTTTATCGGTGTGGGTGTGTTCTATGTGCAGCCGGATAATTGGCGGCCATTCCTTCCGTTTGGCATCTCAGGGGTAACCGCAGGAGCGGCAACGGTATTTTTTGCTTACATTGGTTTCGATGCGGTCTCTACGGCTGCGGAAGAAGTGAAACGTCCTCAACGGGACTTGCCAATTGGTATTATTGCATCCCTTGCGATCTGTACCGTGCTTTACATCGTTGTATCGTTAATACTGACAGGAATTGTACCTTATCACATGCTGAATGTGAGTGATCCGGTTGCCTTTGCCTTTGAATTTGTGCAGTTGAAAGGCTTGTCCTGGATTGTTTCGCTTGGGGCGATTACGGGAATTACCACTGTATTACTTGTAATGATGTACGGTCAGACGCGTTTGCTTTATTCCATGTCACGGGACGGACTATTGTCTCCGGTATTCTCCAAAATCAGTGGCAAAAGCCAAACGCCTGCTACGGGAACATGGGTTGCTGGGATTATCGTTGCTTTATTCTCGGGATTCATTTCACTTGGCCATCTGGCGGAGTTGACCAACATCGGAACACTGTTTGCTTTCGCGGTTGTGAGTCTGGGGATTATCGTATTGCGTAAAAACAACCCGGAACTGAAAAGGGGATTCCGCGTGCCTTTCGTTCCATTGATTCCTATTCTGAGTGCTGTTGGCTGTATGTATCTCATGACACGTCTTGCGGCTCTGACCTGGATTACATTCTTCGCTTGGTTAATTATTGGTTTAATCATCTACTTTGCCTACGGACGTCATCACAGCCATTTGAATCCGGCACGCCGTATATCGGACACATTCAAAACAACAAAGGAAAAGTAGCTGTCTACATTGTCTCATACTGCATCGCCAAAGCGATGCGGTATGGGGCTTTTTTTGTGAGAGCAGATCGTGTAATACGAAAAAAAAAAGATAGATAAGGCTATATATGGGTATCTAATAAGTGATTCATCTATCCTTGTGAGCAGAACCGGGGTTGCGGTCAGGGCAAATATGACATATATTTGGGGGTGTGACATGCCATCAGACATAGGAGAGGGGATGTATCATGAACACACCATTACATACTAATCAACATCACCAAAATTCGAATTTCGGCTTTGCATTGGCTGACTCAGCCGTACTTGCCGAGACGAAGCTAATCATTTCACATCCAGAGGACACAATCGAATTTCAATTGGATATTGATCCGCAGCGCCGTTTGAAGAATGGACGCAAAGTCTCGGTTGTTGCGCAGCATATGGATGCACCGCTGGATCGACAAGATGCCGTTATCATATATGGGGAGGAGCTGGGATTTGTACAATATGCAGTTACCTTGCGACCTGACAGTACATGTTCACTTGCTCCCATTGAAGGAATAGACCATCCAATTGTATTGAATTGGGGCGGTTTTGCAGAAGGGGAGTACGAGCTGCGCATTTCCCTGCATGTCAAAACACCCCGCATTGCAGAGGGAGCACTAGAGCCCGAGCAGCTTGCCATGGTGAAATATGCTCAGGTGGTAACTGTAGCGATATGTCTGTTTTCAGCCGAAGCTGAACAGATGAACACAGCGCCCGAAGCAGTCTGGACACGGGAGAGTCATGTGTTTGACTCCTACGGCAGTGGTGGATTTATTCTCGCAGATATGCCTCGTATGGCGAAACGTGTAGAAGATCTGATCGGTTCTAGAAACCATAATTTGATTGAACAATTCGGTGAGGGCGACCTTTCCGACACCTTGCTGGAAGAAGGTCTCATGGCGATTGCCTGGGGAGTTACGCCATGGTGTTATTCGATTTATTCAGCTCCGGATGAAAATTCCAGAACCAAACTTTCGGTAGACAAGCTGGGTGATGAACCTCACACCACGGGAATATACCGTGTGCATCGCGAAAGTAAACAATTAAGCATCGTGCCGGTGAACGAATTGGCTTACTGGCCATCCTGTGCAGAGAAAGAATGGCCTGTGATTGATGTTGCGGGTGAGGGCGAGACGTTGCGTATGGACTTGTATGTTCAGATCTGTGAATCCGTCAATGGACTGCACGAAAATCCACTGCCTTCATTTGTACTCACCCGCAGTGAGGGACAACCCGAAGCAATCATCCCACTAATCGACGTTGTAATTATAGACTAATATATAGAAGTGTGGTGACGAACATAGATGATGACCGAAGACATTCAGGAGCAGTACGCCGATGAGCTTGAAGCTTTTCACATATGGATGAAAGATGCGGGGTACACGGGATATACGGTAAAATCATACACAAGTGACGTTGTTGAATTTCTCGTCTCTATTCATGGAAAGTCACTGGAGCAGGTCAAAAAACTTCATGTCTTATCCTTCTTGTCCCGAGCTCGGGAAAGAGGGGTCAGTGACTCGACGCGGAATCGGAAACACGCAGCGGTGAACTGTTTTTATAAGTCATTGATTGAGCTTGAATTGGTGACCAATAACCCCGCTTTCGGAATCAAGAAATCCAAAACCGAGCAAAATCGTGCCCCCGTCTTCCTTGATGAAAGCGGTTTGGAACGATTTTTGCAATCGGTCGAGGGTAAGTATCGTACACGAAACCTGGCTATTTTTCTGCTCATGGGATACATGGGATTGCGGGTTGGAGAGGTGCATGCCCTGAACTGCAAAGATTATAATGCGGAACGGCGCACGCTGGACGTATTCGGTAAGGGCCGAAAATGGCGTACACTGCCTGTGCCTGAGACCGTTGCCGAACTGTTATTCCAGGCTCTTCAGGAGCGGCTGGATCCATGGCGGGCGAAGGAAGAGGCGTTATTCGTCTCGCAAAAAGGGAAACGATTGTCGATTCGCAGTATTCAGCTTATATCGACCGAAACCTTTGAACGCTTTCAGCAGGAATCGGCCTCCAATCAGCGTGTGAACTATTCCAGTCATAAACTGCGTCACTCATTCGCGACCATGATGCTTCGACGTGGAGCAGATCTGCGAACGGTTCAGGAGCTGTTGGGTCACTCCTCCATTCAAACCACCACGGTGTACACCCACGTAACCAGCCGTGAGAAGGAAGAGGCGATGGCCTTGCTGGATGTCAAACTTCCCGCGTTTGTGGCTGATATGTAAAAGAGAAACTTGGTTTATATGTAGAAGAAAGTAATGATGTAGAAACCTGTCCAAAACGACAGGTTTTTTGCAATTTGATGTAGAGAAGTGAAAATACATTTAATGGAATTATAAGAATAAATAGAAAATTATAAAATAATCTCGTTTTTATTATTAACGGAACAATTATTATGTAAACTCAAGTTATGAAATCAATGTTTACTTTTCTTGTCCATATGAAATAGGGTGATATACTAGCCAGAGATTGACCTTCAATTGAAACTTAACGATATACAACAGTGAAAGCTTTACTGGCTCATTTTGCAGGCAGCTATTAATACTTATTTATAATAAGACCAAAGGACCACTCGCATCTTCACAAGGAAGATACAGGTGGCCCTTTAGTTATACAACCTTAACGCTAGCTGTTCGTGATCAAATAACGTGATTAGTCAAGCGTCTGAATTTACTCCAGTCCGGCAATCTGTTCTTTCAATTTGTTGGCAGACGCCTGGAAAGCGACTTTCTCCGTCTCATTCAAAGGAAGTGGCAGAATCTCACGTACACCGTTGCGATCAACTACACATGGAACACCCAGATATACATCGGATACGCCATTGTAATCTTCCAGCAATGTGGAAACATTCAGTACGGAGCCTTCATTGCCCAGAATGGCAGCGACAATACGGTCCAAAGCGAGCGCAATTGCATAGGAAGTGGCTCCTTTGGCATTAATAATCTCATAAGCCGCATTTTTGGTGCGATCAAAGATATCCTGTTGCGTTTCTTCATCCAGCTCCAGATCCGTTCCAGCAACGTTTGCTAGACTCCATACCGGTACTTCGGAATCACCATGTTCCCCGATAATATGAGCGTGAATGCTACGTGGATCAATTCCTTTGTTTTTACCAATCAGGTAACGGAAACGTGCACTGTCCAGTAACGTTCCAGAACCAATTACGCGAGAAGCTGGCCAGCCGCTTTGTTTCCACGAGGTATAGGACAAAATATCTACAGGATTCGTTGCAATCAAAAGAATACCGTGGGAATTAACTTCAGTAATACGTTCAATAATCTCTTTGAAAATGCTTGCATTTTTCTTCAGCAGATCAATTCGAGTCTCTCCTGGTTTTTGGGAAGCACCCGCAGTAATAATAATGATGTCTGCGTCTTTGCAGTCCGAGTAATCGCCTGCCCATACTTTAACGCCTCCGGTAAATGGGAGACCGTGGTTCATATCCAGCATTTCGCCGGTTGCTTTATCATGATTCACATCCACAAATACCAACTCGGATGAACGCTGTCTTAACATCAGCGTGTATCCCGTTGTTGTTCCCACCGCACCCATGCCTACAATAACGACACGGCTTGGTTTAAGTGCTGCACTGTTTACCATGTTCATATCCTCTCCTTTTTGGGGTATACTTCCATCCATATTAAGGGATAAGCGTGCGAAAAGCGAGCCATGTCTATAAACTTTTTCACATTTGATGTCTATTTGCGGAAGATTTCGTCGAAATCCTGGTTTGTATTCCGTGAAGAAACGGATGTATCCAAAAGATCGCTGCCTGCTTCTAGAGAGTGGAGATGAACCTTTTCGACATCGTTTGTGGTAGAATAGGAGCAGTGGATTCAGATGAATCGTAAAAACAACATGAATGGACAGGCATGCGCGCCTGCTTATTGGATGAGAGAGGTGGAAACCACTTGCGTTCGCAATGGATCAAAATCGCGCAGACAGCATTGCTGTCTATCGGTATAGCTGCTGTGCTGGCGGCTTGCACCGATTCGGGAGAAACCCCGGTGGCAGAGCCGCCGCAGGAGCAAGAAGATAACGGAAATATGGGCCAAACCTTAACGGTTGTTCCCCCCGCAAACAGTACGCAAGCTGCGGATACAGCCAAATATCAAATTCAGACCCGTTTAACCGATTTCCAGTTGCTTAATGGTAACGGTGGTTTAGCATGGGGAGTGACGCGTAACGCCCTGCGTCTGTATTATACTCAGGATCAGGGAAGTACCTGGACCAATATCTCACCTTCGGAAAATGTGCAGTTTCCGGCTAATCCGCAATATGGACAAAGCATTTATTTTGTAGATAGTACACATGGATGGATTGTTCGTGAAGGAATGGGCGGAACAGATACGATGGTCCTGCGCACGAATAATGGTGGAGCAAGTTGGAGTCTTTCCTCCTTGTCGAAGACAGATAAGGTGACCGCCATTACATTCGTATCTCCTGAGAAAGGCTGGATACTGACCACGGCAGATACATCCATTGGCAAACAGGATAAGAAATTATATCTGACCGAAGATGGCGGTATTACGTGGAATCAGATGTCCTCAAGTGATGAGGACGGCAAGCCGGCCGCAGCGGAGATCCCGACACGGGGATATACTACAGGCCTGACCTTTTCCGATTCAAACCACGGGTTCCTGACAGCGCTGGAGTTCGGCACACCGAAACTGTATGTTACAACGGACGGTGGTGAACATTGGAAGTCGGGACCGTCTTTCTTTGACCGAAACAAATTTAACGGATGTGGCAATTTTAATATCAGCTCGCCACAATTTTTTGGAAGAGAGGCTCAGGGCGCCTGGATGTCCATGTCCTGTTCCCAAGGAGAAAGCACGAAATTTAATGGCTTCTTTACAACAAATGGTGGACAGAACTGGACTCTGTCAACGTTTAGTCTGAACAAACAAACCGGCATTAATCGTAATCTGGCTCCTTCATTCCTGAACCCCTCGGAAGGCTGGGCCATGCAAAAGGGCAAAACCTATTATACCAAGGATGCAGGTAAAACATGGAAAGCACTTCCTGTGAGTAAAGTGTTGGAAAGCATTCATAAAGACTACCCGGAGATCGTCAAGCTTCAGATGGTTTCCTCAAAACTAGGCTGGATATTGGTTGAAAATACGGATGCCAAAAGATCACTGTTGCTGCAAACCGTAGACGGCGGTGTGCGCTGGAAAGTACTATAATTGCGGTTGAATAGAACTTCTTTGGAAGAGGAACCTGCGGGTTTCTTTTCATTTTAATTACTTTGTGAATTAAATCACAATAAATCCCTTCAAATGATGTTATATTGAATTCAAGAAGAGATGGGAGTGATGAACATGAGAACGAATGAACAAGCTCAATTCACGCAGGCGGACGAGTTAACCAGATACATGCTCCAATTATGCTACACATGTGATGATGCCAACCGTTGTACCACCGAGGAAGAAGTCAAAGCATGCATGGCAAAATATGCACAGGAAGATGAACCTGAACAGGCGGATGGTGGAGACGTAACACGCGGATTGATGGACCTGATGTACGCTTAATAAACGAGCAGATAAAAAATAGCGTATAGCAATGTTTTGCCCCCAATAGGGGGCGTTTTTTTGTTGTGATTTGTGAATCGTATTTGGGAAAAATAAGATCAATTCAGGATTTTTAGATCGGTGTTACTTTTTTTTCCTTTGCGGGTGGGGAGGCTATAGTAAATCAAAGATAAAAGTTCGTCAGCATGGATACGCATTTATATGATATTCAGAGTCTGATATAGATAATATTGAAAAATACAGCCGATAGAAAAACCAATTTGAATCCCAAATAACAATTTCCCTGTTCATGCGCATATATATTACAGAAGACGGGTCAAGACTCCGGCTGTCCTAGGTTTGATGAACGGAGGGGAGAGACATGGGCATTGAATCATCCTGGATGTTTGATTTTTTTGGAACCGTCTTTCCGGTAGTATTTGTCCTGATTATAGGTATTGTTCTTCTGTCGGTAGGGAAAGAAGTATGGAGATGGGGCCGCAATAACTCAGAGCCTCTGCTTACCGTACCTTCACGTATTACCAGCAGGAGAATGCAGATGAGTCAGTCGCACTCCGAACCAGGAAGTACAGCCCGTACGCTTTATTACATCACATTTGAAGTGGAGAGCGGGGATCGTCTCGAATTCAAAGTGAACGGTGATGAGTACGGTTTGTGCGCCGAGGGAGATGAAGGTCGACTCTCTTTCAAGGGAACGCGTTATGTAGGCTTTGAACGCTACAATCGTTTGTACTCTGAGCGTGTACGCGGATAAACCGGCTGGCTTGCGCCATAGTGGCGTAAGCTTTTTTTAATTTCTTTTACGGACAAGCGTTTCTTAATGGGGCTAACGTGTTTCTATATAAGAAGAGACTTTATTCAATTTGTGGTCCATATTCAGTGAGTTGATGTAGACTTATGTGATGAATGGACCATCCCAATAGAGGAGGAAATGATGATGTCATTTACAGATCAAGTCGTGGTTGTGACGGGAGCAGCCCAAGGAATCGGTAAAAGTGTAGCTGAGGCCTATGCGGTTGCAGGGGCTAAAGTCGTACTTGCCGACTATGAGGAAGCGGAAGGGGCTGCTGCGGCAGCTTCGATTCGCAATGAAGGCGGAGAAGCCATTTTTGTCCAATGTGATGTACGGCAAGAGAAGGATATAACGAACCTTATTCAAACTACAATGGATGAATTCAAACAGATTGATGTGCTCATAAACAATGCGGGTGTCTCCAGATGGAAGTCTCCCTATGAGTTAACGCTGGAAGAGTGGGACGATATACTCAATACAAATGCGCGAAGTTGCTTTCTTGCAAGCCGGGAAGCGGCCAAACATATGAAGCACAACGAGAATGGTGGAGCCATTGTTAACATGGCCTCAACACGTGCGTTTATGTCAGAGTCGGAAACAGAGGCCTATGCTGCTTCGAAGGGAGCTATCGTGGCATTGACGCATGCGATGGCGGTCTCCTTGGGTAAAGACAAAATTCGGGTCAATTGTATCAGTCCCGGTTGGATTGAGACAGGAAATGTTGAGAAATTGAAGCCAGAGGACCATGAACAACACCCGGCGGGACGTGTGGGCGTTCCTTCGGATATCTCCCGTGCTTGTTTATATTTGACCGATCCGAGCAATACCTTTGTCACAGGGACCAACCTGATTATTGATGGGGGTATGACCCGAAAAATGATATATGAGGACTAGTACCGGGATTTCTCCGGTCGATTGTAAACTTTTGAAAACATAGCAGAAATAAGCCCAAGTTAAGCACTTGGGCTTATTTGTTTTTGATAACTCGGTTGCTATAATAAATGTGATTTTACCACAGTACAGGAATGGAGGGAGATTATGTTCGGGAACTCATCCCGGAAAGTGTTTTGGCTATTACTGCTGATTGGAGGGATTATAATGACAGGCTTTGAATCTACTGCGGAAGCTGACGCAGATATACGAGCAGCCTGGGTATGGCAGGCCAAGTCTGTCAGTGATGGAGGAAATGAGCTGCTGGACAATGCAGCTAAACATAAGATTAACAGACTGTATGTGAATGTGGATATGAATCTGTCAGAGGAAGTCTATCATACGTTTATATCCAAAGCCAGCAAGGCTGGCATTGCAGTTGAAGCTCTTGGCGGAGATCCATCATGGGCAGTCAGCGGTCGTGAAGGTCCGATGCTCAAGCTGGCGACCTGGGTGAGTAATTACAACCTGGCTGCAAAGCCGGAAGAGCGATTTGATGCCATTCACCTGGATATCAAACCTTATGTACTGCCACAGTGGAAAGAAGATGCCAAGCCGCTGGTCCAATCCTGGGTTGCCAATATGAAGCTCTTACTGGAACAGGTGAAACAGGCTGGGGCGGTCGAAGTGAACGTCGACTTGCCTTTTTGGCTGGATTCTTATACCGTGACGGGCAGCAGAACTACTAACGATGCGGATAACGAGTCGTTGTCACACTGGTTTATTGGACAATTTGACCATATTACGCTGCTCGCTTACCGTGATAGCGCGCAAGGAAACAATGGAATTATACGTTTGGTAGAACAGGAAATGATATGGGCTGACGCCAGAAATGGTTCTATTACCGTTGGGGTAAACACCAAGCCCATGCCAGGGGAAGAGTTCACGACTTTTGCCGGCAAAGGTACAGCACAATTGGAGAGTGTCATAAGCGAGGTGGCGTCTGCATTCACGGATCACACTTCCTACGCAGGTTCGGCTGTGCATGACATTGTGTACTGGGGGCAGCTGGAGCCAGAGGAAGTACCACTACCGGAGAATCCATCCAATCAACCTGAAATCCGGGGAACCTATATCTGGCAGGCTTCTCAGGTTACGAATGATGGTGGAGATCACATTCTGGAGTTCGCCAAAGCGCAAAACATTAATTGGTTATACGTCCGGCTGGATTTGGATCAACCGTACTCCAGCTATCGCAGTTTTGTGAAACGTGCACAGGCTCAAGGCATTGAGGTTCATGCCATGGGCGGCCATCCAATCTGGGGCAAAAAGGAAAATCGGCCACGGATACAGCGCTTGATTGATTATGTGAAAAATTATAACGCCGAATCCGAACCGGATGAACGTTTTAAGGGAATCCATCTCGATATTGAGCCATACACCTTACCTGAATGGGAAAATGATCGGGATACGCTGCTGACCGAGTGGGCTGCCAATATTGCTTATTTTCATGAAGAGACGAAAAAGGACAGTAATCTGGAAACAAGTGCCGATCTGGCCGTTTGGCTGGATACATTGCAGTTACCGGGAAGAGACATGTCTGTCAGTGAATACATGATCACAACACTGGATCACGTATCTCTCATGGCATTCCGTAACATTGCTGAAGGCTCCAATGGAATTGCCGACGTCGTCAGTCAGGAAATGAAAATTGCGGATGGTCTGGGTAAACCATTGTTGATCTCGGTGGAGATGAAAGAGAATTTTGAAGGTAAACATATTTCATTTTATGATAAGGGAGCAGCGGAAATGGAGCGCCAGCTTGCACTGCTTCCGGATTTGTTAAGTGAGTATAAAGCCTACAAAGGCAATATCGTCCATGCTTACGATTACTGGATTCAAGCCAAGCCCTGAATAGGCAGGTTATATAGGAAATATGATGTCTCGGGACTTCACACAGGGTGAGGTTCCGGGCTTTTTTTATGGGAAAAAGATAAAATCGTGTCACCGAATGGGCACCTGCACAATACGATATACGGTGATGAAGAGGTTCAACAAGGGAGGAAACAGGATATGGCTGTTATTAAAGCCAACTCGGAAGACGTCAAGCTGCTCGCTAGGCTGATGAGGGCGGAGGCTGAAGGTGACGGCGAACAAGGCATGCTGCTTGTCGGAAATGTAGGTGTAAACCGGGTGCTGGGTGATTGCCTGGACTTCGGCGATATTCGGGACATTAATCGAATGGTGTTTCAGAACCCGGGTGGCTTCGAGTCTACGCAAAAAGGGTACTTCTACCAACGGGCAAGACAATCGGAAATACGCCTGGCGCAGCGGGTCATTAATGGTGAACGCTTCTGGCCAGCCAGTAACTCCCTGTGGTTTTTCCGTCCTGTGGGGGAATGTCCGCCAACATGGTATAACCAGCAAAATACAGGTCGTTTCAAGGCGCATTGTTTCTTCAGTCCGACAGGTGAAGACTGTCCGAGTGTATATTAAATTTTGGGAGGAATCATAATGATTAACCAGCCTTATCAGCCAACAACTCAGTCCTTGGGGATGCAAGCCAACTCGCAAGTGCAAGGGACTTCTTACAAAATCGGCAATGGCAGTCCGATGATGTCGCCAACACCAGGTATGGTATCACCTAGCTCAACAAGTGTACCTCCGCTCGTATCTAGCGGTGCTCCAATGTCACCTGCGGGTGGTGTGGTAACCACAACTGCACCGCAGTTTGAACAATCCTACATTGAAAATATCCTGCGGCTTAATCTGGGGAAATGTGGAACGTTCTACATGACTTACGAAGGTAACAAAGAGTGGAATGCTCGTATTTTCCAAGGTATATTGGAAGCAGCTGGGCGCGACCATATCATTCTCAGTGATCCGAATACCGGTAAACGGATCATGCTGCTGATGGTCAATTTCGACTACGCGACATTTGATGAGCCTCTGTTGTATCAATATCCAGGTGTGATCGGGAACTATCCGCAACAACCAAGCAGACGCTAATCTGTAGCGAAAAACAGAACATATATAATACGGTCATACACTGGGCCGTCTCGAATGCGGATGTTATTCCGCAAACGGGGCGGCTTTTCCTATATTATGATATAGAACATAAACTTGATTAAAATAAAATTAAACATAAGTAGAAGTAACCTTTTTCTCAAGTCATGGCACTTAAAGATAAATACATCAAGCAGCAAGCGCACAGGAAGGAGCAAAACATATTGAAAACATGGATCGATGGAGCAATCCAGGGGGAAGCCGAGGCTTATGAACAGCTGGTGAAGCAATTTCGCGGGATGGCACTGGCTGTCGCCTATCAAAAATTAGGGGATACGTTCCTGGCCGAAGATGTGGTACAAGAGGCTTTCACGGAGGCCTTTGTGAATTTGTCCAAACTGGACAATCCTGATGCTTTTCCCGGGTGGTTCAAAATCATCGTGGAAAGACAGTGTTACCGTCTTATGAGGCGTAAGCAGCATGGCACCATCCCGGTCCTGGAGATTCAGGATGCAATTCAGGAAGAGAATCAGGCTCATAATCCTGAAGAACAGGCTTTGAAAGGAGAGGTGCATCGCCTCCTGCGAGATTCGATTTCCATTTTGCCAACTTCCATGCAGCTTGCTGTTGAACTGTTTTATTTTCAGGGCTATTCGCTCAAGGAAATGTCTGAATTCCTCGGGGTTACTGTTCCGGCTCTGAAGAAACGGTTGTATGATGCCAGATCCAGGCTCAGGCGTTCATTGCCTGTGGCGGATGTGATTTCAGTATTTAGTGATCTATACGAAGGAGGAAAAGGAATGCTTCACATTATGAATGGTGACCATGCGGCAGATCGATTAAGACAAAGCGGGATTCAAGGTGAAATTCTGGTCTGGCGAGAGCTTTATACATTTGGACCGATAACAAGAAATATGAGGAATGAGAAGGATCGAAGTGAACGTGCAATATATTTGGAGCAGCACTTGGGTATTCCACAGAATGAATATTTAAAAATCAAGGAACTTGAGCAGGCACTTAAGTCACTCCATCAGCACGAAGAGATCGTCCTGTGGTTTGAGTATGACCTCTATGATCAGGCAATGCTATCGTATTTGCTGCACTATTTCAGGGAACAAGACCTAAAGAATACAAAGCTGAATCTGTTATGCATCGATACCTTTCCGGACATAGAGCATTTTCGGGGACTTGGGCAGCTTACACCATCACAGATTGGACGTTTATCAGGTACCTGGCACGTGATGGGGGCAGAGGAAATCCAGGCTGGCAGCGAGTTTTGGGCAGCGTATGCATCATCTGACATTCAGGATCACAAGGACTACTTGCTGAAAAATACATCGGTGCTCCCTTTTGCACATGCTGCATTCAAGGCCCACCTGTCCCGTCTGCCTTCTGTATCGAACGGACTGGGCATAATTGAGCAATCCACACTGGAGGCCATAAGAGAGGGCGTGGATAGCCCTTATCCATTGTTCAAGCATGTTGGAGACCAATTGCATATCTTGGGAATGGGTGATCTGGAGTACTGGGCTCATCTGAAGAGAATGACAGAGGAACCTCATGCTTTACTTCGACTAAGTGGTGTACAAGCTTTTCCTAACTTCCAGCAGCATCATGACGAATTCCGTCACGGTGTCTTGTCTTTGACCGAACTCGGTATTCAGGTACTGAACGGAGAAGCAGATTGGGCACTATTAAGACATGATATATCCTGGATTGGCGGTCTTCAGGTAGGGGAAGACACGCCGTGGCGCTGGGACACCGTTAATGGGAACGTAGTGATCCTATAGAGAATGAGCTGGCCTTAGAAACAAAATAAAATCAGTAGAAGCAGTAAAGAAGCGTTAAGTAAACAGGCTATCTAATCCTAATCATCCATAAGATCATGAAAAAAGAGTATCCCGCCATGCCTGAGCATGAGCTAGGATACTCTTTTGTTAGTTCAACCTTTATTCTACTTGGACGCATCCAACTTCAATGCAGTTACCATCTTGCGGAACACATCCGTATTATCGAGATAGCCGGAGAACAGGCGGGACCCTGGTCCCGAGGCGTTGATTGGCACATCGTCGAATGTGTGGACTTCCTGGCCTTCATCATGAGGCAGGTTACCCGTGTAGTGAACACCGTCCGGGTCTTTGTCCGGGTTAGCGATATACCATGTTTTGTCCTTCACGTTAGGGTCCTGAATGGTAGGACTGATTGGCACCGGGTTGGCGAGATAATCCTCATTGTTATCCGGCATATTGCCCCAGCCAACAGCGATCTTCCATTCGGAATCCGGATTGTCCGGGAAGCCATCTCCGTTTGCATCCACATACGTCGGGAATTTGGAGTCAGCATATGTGCCGATCAATTCACGGAGTTCGTCGCCCGATTTACCTTTGGCGGCCTCCGTATTATACGTCCCATTAAGGGTCAAGGAATGACCGTGGTCCGATGTGACGATCACGAGCGTATCCGGGTGTTCCTTCGCATAGGCCTTAACTTGACCTACTGTTTGATCGAATTCAATCGCATCCCATACGGAGCGTTCAAAATCCATGGTGTGAGCCTGCTTATCAATCGATGCGCCCTCAACCATCAGGAAAAATCCGTTCTTGTTCTGTTCCAGCACCTGAAGGGCTGTGTCGGTCATTTCCATTAACGTTGGCTGATCGGTATCTTTGCCCACAATTTCCGCGTTGTTTGGCTGTGTATATTCCCGATCATAATAAACGTTCATGTTGCCTTTGCGGAATAATCCAAGCAATGATTTGGTAGAGGCAGACTTGTCCAGATTTGTTGCATCTGTAACGTAGGTATATCCTTCTTTTTTGAACTCCTCCACAATATTGCGTCCATCTTTACGTTTTCCGCCGTCAGCTGCTGGAAGGAACCACTCCAGACCACCGCCCAGAATAACATCCGGTCGATTGGCTTCATTCAGATACATGCTGGCAATCGCTTCTTGCTCCCCGCGCTTACGTGTATGTACAGCCATCGCAGCAGGTGTCGCATCTGTCACATCCGCAGTCGTTACAAGGCCAGTAGCCATACCACGTGTCCGTTTCACCAGCTCAACGATGTTTTCCACCTTCGGATCGTCAAAAGGGTCTGGTGTATTGTCCGGGTAGACACCCTCGGCATTGACTGCCGTTTTGTGACCGGTTGCATAAGCGGAAGCACTATTGGCCGAATCGGTGACGATCGAATCCATGCCAGACGTGGTGACCATGCCCATGGCATCCATTTGCTCCATCTCCAGCCAACCCTTGAATTTGCCTTCGTTAATACCCTTGGATACAACACGAGCGGCGGTGCGGATATTGGCACTCATGCCATCGCCAATCATCAGAACGACATTTTTGGCTTGCTCACCGTTTGTCAGTGTCGCCGTGTCTTTGGAAGGATCGAACACTTGGTATACGACCCGTGAATATGTACGCTTGCCTGTAGCCGTCGTCTCGGCGGTTACCACAATGGAATCACTCTCTTTGAAGGCAACATCCCGTATGGTGTATTCTGTGCTCAGTTCGGTGCTGCTTGTCCACGTTCCGGACTTGCCGAAGTATTTGTCCGGTGACAAGCCATTAACCTGGATTTTAATGTCTTTCGATTTTAACTTGGCACCGTTCAGTTCAACTCGGAAATCGAGCTTCTGGCCTGCCAGAATCTGAGCGCGGTCAATAGGTAAAATGGTAAATGCGGCAGGGGCCGTCTGTTGCTGGGCAGATACGGGTTCAGCATTGACCTGCCAAGGCACTGCTGTAATTGCAACAGCCGCGCTAAGTAGTAGAGCATTCCATTTCATAGCATGATGGCTTTTCATGAACATACCTCCGAGATCAATTTGTTGTTCTATTTGGAAGTATATAGCTGAATGATTAACTGAGCGTAAGAGAAAAGTTAAACTGCAAGCAAGAAGATGCATATATTTGTTAGTAAAACGTAAAAAAAACTGCGCATTCGGTACATTTGTTAACGAAATAGCCCGTATGCATCATTTCGTTGTCATAGGACACGGATTGACTGTGTAGTGTAGAATTATATAATAAAAGAAGCATATCCTTGTTATTCGACAGAAGAAGGTGGAGGTGAACGCATTGGGAAGTTGAAACTGCATATGAGCGGCAGAATGGCAATTATCCTACATTTTCGAAGGAGGTGGACCTATTTGCCGAAGAATGACGGCGAATAGGATGATAATTTGAGTGACCCCTTACCGAGTATATTAAATTTATTTTTAATTGCTTTGCTTGTATTGATGAATGGTTTTTTTGTCTCGGCAGAATTCGCGATGGTCAAAGTTCGTGGTAGCCGGATTGAAGCTTTGGTGGAAACAGGCAATAAAAATGCGATTTATGCTTCCAATATTGTACGCAACCTGGATGCTTATCTATCCGCGTGCCAATTGGGCATAACGCTCGCTTCACTTGGACTCGGGTGGCTGGGAGAGCCAGCGATTGCTCACCTGTTAGAGCCCATGTTTACTGCATTTGGAATGGGTCCGGTATACGTACACGGAATCTCCATTGCGATTGCTTTTGTTATTATTACGATTTTGCATATTGTACTCGGGGAACTTGCTCCCAAGACGATGGCCATCCGCAAATCAGAGACGATCACGTTATGGTCTGCGGCGCTGCTTACGTTCTTTTACAAATTAATGTATCCCTTTATATGGGCATTGAATGGTATGGCGAACAGCCTGCTGAGAGTGTTTCGCATGGCACCGGCCTCGGAGCATGACTCAGCGCATAGTGAAGATGAAATACGCATTCTGATGAAAGAAAGCAATAAGAGCGGTTTAATTGATAATACTGAATTGGCGCTTGTTGATAATATATTTGATTTTACGGCAACAACCGCCCGTGAAATTATGATTCCGCGGACGGAAATGATCTGCCTGAATGCCAATCAGTCCATGCTGGAAAATCTGGAAATTGCCAGTGAAAGCATGCGTACCCGTTATCCGGTTTATAACGGTGACAAAGACCATATTATCGGTTTTATTCACATTAAAGACCTGATGCGATCTCAGCTTACAGATACCATCTCGGTGATTCGGCCGATTCTCGCAGTACCCGATTCCACTCCGATCAGTGACCTGCTCAAGCGGATGCAGCGTAGCAAGACACAGATTGCCATCCTGATTGATGAGTACGGAGGAACCTCCGGCCTTGTAACGCTCGAAGACATCATGGAAGAGATCGTGGGCGAGATTCAGGACGAATTTGACCAAGAGCGTCCGGCGATTGAGAAAGTGGATGAGATGGAATACTCCATTGACGGCCTCATGCTAATTGAAGAGGTTAGTGAGCGCTTTGGCCTGGATATGGACCGGGCGGATTATGATACGATTGGCGGCTGGTTATACTCCAGAGTAGAAACCATCCCACCAGAAGTAGGGCAGTCGGTAGAGTATGATGGATATGTCTTTGTAATTCAAGAGACCGAACATAAACGGATTTCGCGTGTGAATGTGATTAAGCTGGATCTGATGGTTGAAGGCGAAGGCGCCTAATCCAAGGTATTATTTTGGAGACAGGAGATCCCAGTCTATAGAGAGGCCGTACGGTGGATTATTTCACTGTGCGGCTTTTTGTTTACCCTATAATCGTAGCATGCACGGCTGCAAACAGGGTATAATGGAACGACTTTGCAAGATAGGAGAGGTTGAGATTGAGCTATCGCATTGAGGTTGGATTTACACCTGTATTTGAATTCATGGCCAGTTTGCATACATATATTTGCCGAAAATCGCATAAAAAGATTGATTTATCTATAGCTTGGGCGCAAGAAACAGAAGGGCAGCTAACCCCTGAGCTTGCTGCTGTCTTGCAAAATATGAACGTGGATGATGATTGGAAATGGATGTATCTGCTTGTCTGTTTGCGAGTGGAAGCTGAGGAGCCAGAGGATTTTATTGAATGGTTCAGCCAACGAACAGTGCCTGACCTTCATGACATTTTTAGTCGGTACAGTTTCCCGTATACGGATGATATCGCTGCTTTCCAGACCAAAATGACCTATGTCTTAACCGGGTGGAATGAGCAATATTTTCGCTTGCTTGATCCCGCCATTTTACAACATCTGCGCCAAGAGGTTCTGAACCGCAAGGAACAGTTAAGTCAATCTCCCCAGGAAGAAGTACTCGACGATGCGACCAACGGGTTGATGTTCCGGGACATGAAGGGGCTGGATAGACTGCTGCTTGTGCCACAATTTCATTTTCAGCCGCTAAATGTCATCCTGCATTTTGGAGATACTCTGCTGTGCCATTATTCCTCCAGATTGTATATGGGAGACCATGAGTATATTCCGACCCATCATTTGCGAGTGATTCGCAGCCTGGGAGAAAAGAATAGACTGAAAATCATGCGTTTTCTGCATCAGGGACCACGTTCGTTTATAGAAATTGTCCGTCACTTGAAGCTCTCCAAAGGAATTACTCATGACCATCTTTCCAAGCTTCGTGGAGCAGGGTTGGTCTATGCGCATTTTGAAGGAGAGAGCCTGGTTGAGTATTCACTTCGTCTTCATGCACTGGAGCAAATTTTGCCGAATGTCATGAATTATCTGGAGCAATAACGTTTATCAAAATGTGGTTTTTAGAAAAAAAGTATTCCTTCTATACAGCCGTATGTTTGTTGTGGCCGAACTGAAATTTATTCAGGAAATCCGCGCAAAACATACGGCTATTTTATCGCTTTAAAGTGGATATTAATGGGTTTAATATAAATATTTTTTTGCGGTTCTCTATTTACAGAACCGAATGCGGTTCTTATAATAGGGCTTATCGAACTTATACCTTACTAATTTCATAGGAATTATATATATTCTGGATTATTTCGGGAATTAGGAACGGCTGAGCGAGAAAAATATGAATTATTTATGAATTGGGGAGGATTTTATGAGATTGAAAGGTTTATCCGTGGCATCGTTAATCATCAGTAGTGCTATTGTGTTATCTGCATGTGCAGGAGGTGGAGGAACAGAGACCACTTCTTCTGGAAGCGGAACAACAAATCCGGGCACACAAGCGACTCCGGTTTCAGCAGCACTGGATGCACCATTTCAGGCAACGGACCTGAATCAATTACCTGAGACGGCAAAAAAACGGACGGATACGGTTATTGTGGGACTTACGGATCCCAGTGGGGCTTTCACACCGTACTTCCATCAGAGTGGATATGATGGCAACGTTGCTTCATTGCTATTTGCTTCACTTGTGACCGTAGATGAGAAAGGATTGCCTGTCCCTGATCTCGCTGAAAGCTGGGATGTGTCCGACGATCAGCGTACATACACGTTTCATCTGAGAAAAGATTCCAAGTTCAGTGACGGCTCCGCGCTCACCGCAGATGATATTGCTTTTACATGGACCATTCTGCATGACAAGTCGTATGACGGTGGATTCGATATTTTCTCCACCAAGGTGAAAGGCGGCAAAGCGTATACCGAAGGAAAGGCAGATCACATTGAGGGTATTGAGGTTATTGATCCGTTAACGATCTCGGTCACCCTGGAACAGCCAAACGCGACTGCTTTGCTCACATTGGGCTCTGAAGTGTTGTCCAAAGCCTATTACGGCAAAGACTATCAATTCGGAAAGCTCGAATACATTAAAAATCTTCATGCAACACCTGTAGGCAACGGCCCTTACAAACTTGAAAAGTTCATTCCGGGTCAGGAAGTTCGATTCGTTGCCAACGAGTTCTACTACAAGGGCAAACCGAAAACCGAGCATTTCATCTATAAAACTTCGGAAGGAGACACCTGGCAGTTTATTGAGACCGGAGAGATCGACTTCACTTCGTTCACGGCTACCCAGGAGAATATTGATAAGCTGAAAAACATCCCATACCTCAACCTTCTGCCTTACACACCAAGTACATACGGATATTTACAGCTCAATCTGGAACATGAACAGCTCCAGGAAAGAGAAGTGCGGCAAGCCATTACGTATGGCCTGGATCGCCAGTCCATCTATGTGGATGCCAATCAGGGTGCAGGTGCTGTCGCCAACATCCCAACTTCGCCTATTTCCTGGTCTTATACGGAAGAAGGCATTAATCCATACGCCTATGATCCGGACAAAGCCAATCAACTGCTGGATGACGCAGGCTGGGCGCCTGGAGCGGATGGCATCCGTGAAAAAAACGGGAAGAAGTTGTCCTTGCATTTCCTCGGAACGAAAAGTCCGGCCACGGATATCTTCATTGCTGTAGCCAAAGAAAACTTCGAAGCGATTGGCGTGCAGTTCCAGCCTGAAGTGTTTGCCGATTTCAACTCGCTTGTCTCCAAAGTGGAGGGCGGTGATTACGACGTGGCTTCCTTCTCCACACCGATGCTAACGGATCCTTCGGACGGGGTACTGCAATTTGTGGATGGTGAGCTGAAAGGGTACGACAATCCCAAAGTGAAAGAGCTCTACAACAAAGGTCTGGCTACGACAGACATTGAGGAACGCAAGGCAGTATACAAAGAGCTGTACCAGTTGCTCAACGATGAGCTGCCTGTCATTTTCACCAGTTACAAAAAAACAGTTTATGCCTATAACGGTCGCATCGATGGACTCTCCGTCAGTCCATACCGCGGGATTGCAACCAGCTTGCCGGAATGGTCTCTGAAATAAGCGGTGGTATGAATCAAGAAACATCAATACCGAAATAAACAAAACGTCCCTTGTGTTTGCGATGTCGCAGATGCAGGGGACGCATTGATAAGGAGCCTGATATGAGCACTTACATTGTGAAACGGATGACATACATGGTTCTTATTTTGCTGGCCGCTTCCGTCCTGATATTCAGCCTGTATGCACTTACCCCTGGCGACTACATTTCCAGCAACATTAAGCTGAGTCCCGAGCGCAAGGCCGAGCTACGAGAATTGTATGGACTGGACAAGCCAGTTATCGAAAGGTATCTCATCTGGATGAAAAATGCTGTACACGGGGACTTCGGATATTCATTGGCACAACAAAAGCCAGTGCTCTCGCTGTTCAACGAATATATCTGGAATTCATTCCTGTTAGCTGCGGTGACCACGTTTCTGACCTGGTTCATCGCGGTTATTATCGGTGTGATAGCTGCCTATAAGCAGTACTCGTGGTTCGATACCTTCGTGATGATAGGCATATTTGCAGCCATGTCCGTGCCATCCTTCTTTATCGGATTGTTTTTGATTAAACTGCTGGCGGTTGACTTAAAATGGTTGCCTCCAGGCGGCATGATGACCACAGGAAGTAATGCCACAGGTCTGGCCTATGTCAAGGAGGTGATTCAGCACATGACCTTGCCTGTAATTGTCATGACCCTGCTTGGGGTAGGTTCCCTTACCCGTTACTTCCGCAGCAACATGATTGATGTGATCAAGCAGGATTATATTCGAACAGCACGAGCCAAAGGTTTAAAAGAAAGCAAAGTGTTATACACCCATGCCTTGCGCAATGCTCTGTTGCCTGCGATAACACTGATTGGATTCGAGCTGCCGTCCTTATTCGGCGGTTCACTGATTATTGAGAAAATTTTCAGTTGGCCTGGTATCGGTCAGTTATATATGCAGTCCTTCTCACTGCGTGATTATCCGCTGCTGATGGGCTTTACGATGTTTATCGCCATCCTGACCGTCATTGGAACGCTGCTGTCTGATGTGCTCTATCACATCGCAGATCCGCGTGTCCGTTTGCAATAAGGGGGCTATGAAAATGACAATCTCTTCATCTTCTGTAACGAGAAATACCGCAGAATCTGCCTTACCTTTAAAGGTTCCTGCCAAGTCTTCTTTATGGAAATTGTCGCTGCGAAGACTGCTCAAGAACAAACTTGCCGTTGGCGGATTCATCGTGGTTTTGTTGATGTTTGTGGCTTGTTTCATTGGACCTCTGTTCTCACCTTACACCGATAACAAGATCAATATGGCAGCGATGAAACAGGGTCCAGGCATTAATCACTGGCTTGGTACGGATGCGCTCGGCAGGGATGTGCTAACCCGTATACTGATGGCTGGTCGTATCTCACTCACCGTTGGTCTGGCGTCCATGGTTCTATCCGTATTTATCGGCTCCTTGCTTGGAGCTATCGCTGGATATTATCGCGGCATAGTTGATCAGGTCATTATGCGGATTGCCGACTTGCTGCTTACAATTCCCGGACTGCCGCTGCTGTTCATTTTCGGCGCGTTGTTATCGGATTGGAAAGTTCCGCCGGATTCCAGAATGTATATCGTCATGTTGATGCTCAGCTTTGTCAACTGGCCCGGTATGGCCCGAATGGTACGGGGACAGATGTTAAGCTTGCGGGAGCGTGAATTCATGCAGGCTGCTGTTGTTCTTGGCTTGCGTGACCGTCGCAAACTGTTTCACCATCTTCTGCCCAATATCGTCCCGCTTCTCATCGTCATGGCGACTCTGAATATCGGAGGGTCCATTCTCAGCGAGTCGGTACTCAGCTTTTTTGGACTGGGTGTCATGCCGCCAACACCTACATGGGGCAATATGATCGATGCGGCCAACAATATGATTGATTTTCAACAGCATCCGTGGTTATGGATTCCGCCAGGGCTGTCCATTTTCATGACCGTTATTGCCATTAACATTTTTGGTGATGGACTTCGAGACGTATTAGATCCCAAACAGAAGAGAAGGTGAGCACTCCCCATGCAGAATATGATTGAAATTGAACAACTTGAAACTCATTTTTACTCGGAAGAAGGCCATGTCAAAGCCGTGGACGGCATAAGTCTGAATGTACGAGAAGGGGAGACGGTGTGCATCGTTGGTGAATCAGGCTGCGGCAAAAGTGTAACCGCCATGTCGATCATGGGATTGATCGAAGAACCTGCAGGCAAGGTGGTAGGTGGTGCAATCCGTTTTGGTGGACGGGATCTGCTCCGTGAAAGTAAATCCTCATTACGTGCCATCCGGGGCAACGATATCTCCATGATCTTCCAGGAACCGATGTCATCGCTAAATCCCGTGCTGAAGATCGGTGAGCAATTGATGGAGCCGCTGATTGTGCACTTGAAAATGAGCAAAAAACAGGCTCGCGCCAGAGCGGTTGAGCTGATTGCCGAAGTTGGCATTTCACGCCCGGAACAGATTGCGAACAGCTATCCGCATGAGCTGAGTGGAGGCATGCTGCAGCGCATAATGATTGCCATTGCCATCTCATGTAACCCGAAACTGTTAATCGCGGATGAACCAACCACCGCACTGGATGTGACTATTCAAGCGCAGATACTGGATATGTTACAACACATCAAGTCCCAGTCAGGAACTTCCATTCTGATGATCACGCATGACCTTGGAGTTGTAGCCGAAATGGCGGATTATGTAGTTGTGATGTATGCAGGCAAAGTGGTGGAAGAGGGGGAAGTCGTGCAATTATTTGAATCTCCCAAACATCCATATACCCAGGGATTGCTTCGCTCCAAACCGATTATCAATCAACGGCAGGATGAATTGTATTCTATACCCGGACATGTACCTGATCCATTATCTTTGAAAGAATCTTGTCATTTTGCTGATCGTTGTGAGCACTGCATGTCGATATGCACCACGCAAATGCCGACGCTGAAGCAGCTTGGACCCGGACAGAAGGCTGCATGCTGGCTGTATGAGGAGGCATTAAGCCATGTCTGAACCTTTATTGGAAATTGAACATCTCAAAACCTATTTTCCGGTGCGCAAAGGTTTATTGAATCGTACAGTAGCCCATGTGAAAGCGGTCGATGATATCAGCATCACGATCCATGAAGGCGAGACGTTTGGATTAGTGGGAGAATCCGGAAGTGGCAAGAGCACCGTTGGAAGAACCATCGTGCGCTTAACGGAGAAAACGGAGGGACAGATTCGTTTTCAAGGTGTAGACTTGCACCATTTGTCGATGCAGGAAGTGCGGAAGATTCGTCCGCAGCTTCAACTTATTTTCCAGGACCCTTACAGTTCACTAAATCCGCGCATACGCATTGGTGATGCAATCGGGGAGGCTGTATTGGATCACGGGTTAGCGACCGCAAACGAGGTGCGTGAACTCGTCAAGGAAGTACTCGGAGCCTGCGGATTGTCATCTTATCATATTGACCGTTTTCCTCATGAGTTCTCTGGTGGACAGCGACAACGGATTGGAATTGCGCGAGCTTTGATTTTAAATCCGAAACTGATTATCGCAGATGAACCGGTATCAGCACTGGACGTGTCTATTCAGGCTCAGATTATCAACCTGTTCAGACGGCTTCAGCAAGAGCGTGGCCTTGCTTACTTGTTTATTTCGCATGATCTGAGTGTGGTGGAACATCTGTGTGACCGCATTGGAGTCATGTATCTGGGCTCCATGGTCGAGACGGCTTCCAGAGATGAGTTATTCGGTAATCCACTGCATCCGTATACGAAAGCCTTGCTATCAGCTGTACCTGTGCCGATTCCCAAACTGAAACGGGAACGAATTGTGCTTAAAGGGGATATTCCCAGTCCGGTGAATCCGCCAACTGGCTGCAAGTTCCATACACGTTGTCCATGGGCAGAAGATATCTGCAAGCAGCAAATTCCAGCGTATCGGAACGTTGGAGCGGATCATTTTGTAGCCTGTCATTTGGTCTGAGACATGTGAGAGTAACTTCATATCACCGTTAACTTATGGATACGGAATGGAATTATTTAGGTTTCATCCATTCTGTATGTATTTATCCGAAGTTGCATTAAAGAACCAAAAGACGCTACCGACATGAATGTGGCAGCGTCTTTTATTTTTTTGAAACCTTCAAACCCCTTCATCCGTTTAATATTTACACAAAATCAAATTTGGAAAATGAAGGGTGGATACATATGCGGAAAATAAGAATAACGTCCATGCTGAAAGTCATGATTGTTGCAGCACTATCGGCACCCATAATTCTTGCCATACCAACCGCCGAGGTAGCTGTCGCCAGTCCAAGTATCAAGCCTCACGCGCTTACTCCACCACCACCGCCCTTGGAACCAAGTATTCATGCACTGACTTCCCCGAAATATATTTATCAGGCAGTGGGGACTGTGACACCTGGAGGGGGGCTGACTGCGATTGTAAATACAACAACGACGACTTTCTCGGAAATGAAATCACTGCAAGTTGATTATCGACTTGAGCGCTGGACGGGATCGGCCTGGATACTCTATCAATCCGGATCCAAGAAGAAAACGCAAACGCAGACTCTTAATGCTCAATCGAACTGGACCGTTATAACAGGATATTACTATCGAGTCGTCAGTCTTCATACGGCCGACGATGGGGTCAAACCTGAGACGACAACACATATTTCAAGCAACGTATTATTTTAATTTATTTTTGGGTACTACCTGGAAATTTTTGTTCCTGCAGGTCATTGGCAATGGCAATCATCTCTTCTTCCGAGACGGTTCCGAATAGGCTCATGTTGACAGAACCCATCATCCATTGAAAGGTATTATAGGGGGGACCGAGGTACATAAATGCCTCGCTGCCATCAGCCAGTTTGACGATACTTGTTTCGCGTAGCATGGGCCCCTCAATGACCTGACCAGGCAAAACATAAGCATAATCAAACTGAATGATTTCTTCTTTACCATTTTTGCCTACACCGGTATAACGAACTCTCATGCGTTCAGATTCATAATAATCTTCCGGATTGACGGGATTGAGGGTATCCAGCATAAGTTCATATTTGATCTTTGTAAACCGCTCGGGTATGGCTTTTGACAGCAAAAAGTCACCTTTAAATCCCGAGCGTGCGATATCCTTTGTTACAACAATAGGTTCAAGCAAGTGTGACTCCTCATAGAAGGGGAGTTTAATCTCTCCTTCTTCTTCGGGTTGTTCATCTCCACTGGAAAAAGTGGGAGCCTCATTGATTCCTCGTTCAGGAGGTGGAGGTGTCTTGGCTGTCGACGGATCAGCGCCCAAATGAGTAGTACGATCCTCAATAACAATGGATTTCATACCATTGCCCCAGTCCTTGATTGATTGTACAAAAGGGGAGACGGCTTGCGTCCCGGTAGGCATACTGAAGATGACTGCGCCGATGGTCACGGACGCAGCAACAATAACAGATAAACGTATGGTGCGCATTCTTTTCTTGCGTACGCCAACCCGGGCAATTTCCTTTTGAACTCGGAGCCACGATTGACGCATAGGTTCGGTGTTGGAAGCAGGGGTGGCAGATACAGCCTGATGGAAGGCTTCGTCAAAAGCCATATCAAACGCGGCATCGAAAAAATCGTCTTCCAG
Organism: Paenibacillus sp. NPDC057886; assembly: GCF_042796655.1. Lineage (NCBI taxonomy): Bacteria > Bacillati > Bacillota > Bacilli > Caryophanales > Paenibacillaceae > Paenibacillus > Paenibacillus sp. NPDC057886. The sequence continues at coordinate 1,425,988 of NZ_JBHVMZ010000001.1, forward strand.
CTCTGAATCGAATGAATCAATATGCTTATCGGACTTGCCTTTGCTCAATGCTTCCACCCCATTCCTTATGTAATTTCTTCTTGATACTTCCGCGGGCTCTGAACAAACGTTGCTTCACAATTTCTTCGGATGTATCAAGCAGATCGGCCATTTCCCGATAGGAAAGACCTTCTTTCCAGCGCAGCTCCACGAGTACACGGTATTCCGGCTTAAGCTGTTCCAGATAGAACTCGATGGATTCCTGCATCATTTGAGTCTCCACCGTGCTCTCCACGGAAGCTGCCGTCTGATTAATTGTCTCCATATCTATAAAAACACTATCCGTATCCAGTTGGTTACGGTTATTTTTATTTTTTCTCAGATAATTAATGGCGGTATTCCGTGTGACAACCTTCAGCCATGCTTTCAGTTTGACTTCGTTGTCGAAGATAGGTTTGTTCTTAATGATTTTGATAAAAGCTTCCTGAATGATATCTTCTGCTGCAGCACGTTCTTTGATGATGTAAACGATGAGACCATGTACCATATTATAGTATTCGTAGTACACTTCTTCTTGAAGCTGGGGGCCCAAATTATGGAAATCTGAGGCTAAGAGTAATTGGAGCCGATTGGCCATGATGTTCTCCTTTCTGGTGAACAATCCACAAACATTGGTATCATTTCATTTTACAACATTATATGGAAGCGATACAATGGGAGGTTAGTCCGACAGAAGCAGAAAAAGTATAGCCAAAATAGAGAGACGCCGCCTTGCTAACCAGTAAATCATGGTCAGTAGGGCGGCCTCTATGTGTTGTTTAATAATCGTAGAATAACAGATACGAATAGCTTAGAAAGCCCAGTCGCCGTTCAGGAAGATGGCCTCACGCTCGCCATTCGCTGTTACACCGTAAATGTTCGTTTCCGGTGATCCCATCATGAAGTCAACGTGAGTAATGCTGGAGTTCATGCCGCGAGCTGCAAGCTCTTCGGTTGACATGGTTTTGCCACCATCGATATTGAAAGCATATGAACTACCGATCGCGAGGTGACATGAAGCATTCTCATCATATAGCGTTGTGTAATAGAGAATGCCACTTTCCGAGATTGGAGAATGGAAGGGCACCAAAGCGACTTCGCCTAGATAATGCGAGCCTTCATCCATATTGATAAGTCTTTCTAGTGTATCTTGACCTTCTTCGGCGTTGAAATCAATGATGCGTCCGTTCTCAAACGTAAGGGAGAAGCGATCAATGATACTTCCGCCATAACTGAGCGGTTTGGTACTGGACACTTTGCCGTTCACCCCATATTTAGCTGGCGCTGTGAACACTTCCTCTGTCGGAATGTTGGCGACAAAACGAGTGCCTTGTTCGTTAACGCTGCCAGCCTGCGCCCAAATGTTCCCTTCGGGCAGCTCAACGGTAAGGTCGGTTCCCGGTGAAACAAAATGCAGAGCTTTATATTTTTTGCTGTTCAGGGCAACTGCTTTGTGCTCCAAACGCTCGATATGTTGCTCCCAAGCCGCTACAGGATCTTCCAGATCGGCTCTTACAGCAGCGAAAATGGCTTCCCAGAGCTGTTTCATTTGCTCGGCAGGGGGAAGATCAGGGAACACTTTGGCGGCCCAATCCGTTGAAGGGCAGGCTACTCCTGTCCAGCTCATTTTGTCTGCCTGCTGATACTGCCGATATTTGGACATCGCCTGACCGTATGTACGCTGGTGGGTGGAGATGCGTTCTGGATCGATGCCTTTCAACAGGTCCGGGCTGGATGACAATACGGTCAAGAACGAAGCATTGTTCGCTGCCAGCTCCTCAAGTTCAGCGGCATGCCATTTGGGCGGGTCCTGGAAGGAGTCCTCGGGCGCTATTTCAAACCGCAGCCGATTGACAGTTTCGTCTCCATATTTGACGATGACTTTCTTTGCCCCGGCCTCGTAGCCTTTGCGGACCAACAAACGTACGAATTCAGCTGTGTCAATCATGGCGCTGATGACGAAGATTTGTCCGGGCTGAACGTTGGCTCCAACTTTTACGGCCAGTTCAGCATAACGATCCAGTTTTTGTTCAAAACTCAACATATCAAGTTCCTCCATATCATGGATGCCCCGCATACGCAGGAAGAGAGAGGAGTGATCCTCTCTCTCATTTTACACCGTTTATTAGAAAGCCCAGTTGCCTTGCAGGAAGATTGGCTCTTCGTTACCCTCGGAAGTGACCCCGTGAATGTTCATTTCTCCCGATCCAATCATGAAATCCACATGCGTGAGACTGGAGTTCATGCCATGGTTGATCAATTCCTCTTTGGACATCGTTTTGCCGCCTTCCAAACAAAAGGCATAGGCATTACCGATGGCTAGATGGTTGGATGCATTTTCATCAAAGAGGGTGTTATAGAACAGAATATTCGTATCGGAAATTGGCGATTGATGTGGAACGAGAGCTACCTCGCCGAGATAATGGGCGCCTTCATCCATTTCAATCAGGCTTTTCAGTGAATCAAGTCCTTGTTCAGCCGTATAATCAATGATTCGACCATTCTCGAAAGTCAGGGAGAAGCCGTCGATCAGGTTACCGCCATAACTCAGTGGCTTGGTGCTACGAACTGTACCGTTAACTCCGGTTTTAAGTGGAGCGGTGAACACTTCCTCTGTAGGCATATTGGCAACAAAGACATGTCCCTGCTCATTGATGCTGCCACCGGATACCCACAGATGGCCTTCAGGAAGCTCGATTGTCAGGTCTGTGCCAGGGGCAGTATAGTGAAGCTTTTTGTATTTTTTCTCGTTAAGCAGATCAGCGCGGGAGTCGAGATTCAGCAAATGCGTTTTCCATTCAGCGACAGCATCCTGCTCACCAATGCGAACGGTTTTGAAGATGACATCCCACAATTTATCGATTTGTTGCTCTGCCGGAAGATCGGGGAATACTTTGGCTGCCCATTCAGGGGACGGAACAGCCACAATGGACCAGCTGAATTTGTCTGCCATCTGATAGGAACGATATTTCTCCATCGCTTTACCGCGAACTTTCTGACTCGTTACGATCCGTTCCTGAGGAACACCTGCAAGCAGATCCGGATTTTCTGCGATCACATGCAGAATGGCAGCACCTTCTTCTACGAGTTCCGTCATTTCCCCTGCAAACCATTTTGGTTCAATGGAGAAGGATTCCTCGGGTGCGAGATCATAGTGAAGACGTGTAATCACCTCATCACTCCAGTTTACTTTGACCAACTTGGCACCTGTGCCATAAGCGGCTTTGACGATCAGGCGCACAAAATGTGCTGCCGAGATTGGTGCGTTCACGACGAGCGTCTGCCCAGGGTGGACATTGACACCGACTTTGACAGCCAGTTCGGCATATTGTTGTAAATTCGTTTCAAAATGGTTCATGCTATTTTTTCCTCCTATTTGGTATAATGTCGTAGCTGTTTGTTATTATAGTCCTCATTACAGGTATGTAAGGAGTCAGTATGGTTCCCTCATTGAATAAGGTATACGTTGCTACGATATATATTGTACAATTAACCAATAATAATTACCAAACTAGGTTTACCATAAATTGTGGAGACCTGCAACTGAAGAGAGATTAAAGGAGAGAACGATTGTGAATATTGAGATTATTCGTGCAGAGATGCGTCGTGAAGATGAGAAGAATTATGTAGGAAATACGGTTTTTCGTGCAGAAGGCGAAAAGTCAGTTTATGAGATTACGTTTATGAGCAAGAACGGCAAGGATTGGGATTATAGTCTGCATTTCACTGAACAATCCGGTGATGAAGAGGAATTGCTGCGTATGGACGAGCTGCTGGAAAACGATGACGATATGTACAATCAGCTGCTTGATGCGGCACTCGACGCTTACCCAGCATAATAGGACCGAGAGGTTCTTGTTCTAATATGGAATGTAGCTGATTATACTAGACGGTGTATGCCTGAAACAGGGCGTCCACCGTCTATTTTATTGGTAATAAGGAATAGTTACTCCAGAAAAGGGAAGTCTATGACAGATGAATGGAACCAGAGAGACAATCCGCCTGAATGGGAGGGAACCGTGAATGGCATCTGACAATCTGATTACAGCAGGATTGACGGGACTTGAAGAAGTCGCGCACGATATCCTCAGTCTGCGTACACTGTTCGTTAATGTTGTGTTCATCGGGGAGCCTGGAAGCAGGAACTGGGTGCTGGTGGACACTGGAATGGCGAGTTTCACTGATCAGATTCTTCATGTTGCAACTGAACGCTTTCCTGGTCCACCGTCTGCGATTATTTTGACACATGGTCATTTTGATCACGTAGGAACCGTCATCGAACTGGAACAATTCTGGGGTGTCCCGGTGTATGCACACCCGCTGGAACTGCCTTATTTGACAGGTGTGAAGGATTACCCTCCGGCGGACCCTACTGTAGGTGGAGGTTTGATGGCACGACTGTCATTTACTTATCCTAATGAAGCCATTAATCTGGATGATCGGATATTCAGTCTGCCGGATGACCATTCAATCCCAGGTGTTTTTGGCTGGGAATGGCTGCATACTCCCGGTCACACACCGGGCCATGTGTCGCTATTTCGAAAAGAAGACCGTATCCTGATTGCGGGAGACGCGATCGTCACCGTGAAACAGGAATCGCTCTGGAGTGTGCTGCTTCAGGACAAACAGTTGCACGGTCCACCCGCATATTTTACAACGGATTGGCAAGAGGCTCATCGATCGGTTCAGCATATTCGTCGGCTGGAGCCCATAGTTGCGGTTACCGGACACGGACATTCCTTAACCGGAGAAATACTGAGAGATTCGCTGGAGCGGCTCGATCTTGATTTCGAACAGACCGCCGTCCCGGATCACGGCAAATATGTGGATCAATAGAACCAGTGCCATGCATGGCATTTCATAGAAATCTGGCATGATTCAATTACAACAGCATAAGCGGATGGAGACAGCCACGGAGCTTCGTAGCTGTCTTTTTTGTCGTTCCATCATGAATTTGTTCTCTATCATAGATTGGTATTTTGTGCACGGTCATGATATAGTCGAGCCGTATAATATAACCTTAGTATGCAGGAGGTACATATAACGATGACACAGCAAAATGCAGCTTTCGAAGAACAATTTGGAGGGATACCAGCCGTCTGGCTTCGTTTTAATCAATTCGAAGCGGCTGTCATTCCGACCGTGGGTGCCAACCTAGTCGCTTTCCGTGATACAGAGCGAGGATTCCGTTATTTGCGTGAGCCGGATCAAGAGCATATGGATGATTTTATGGCTGCACCTGCCGTATACGGTATTCCGATTCTTTCCCCGCCAAATCGTTATGAGGATGGTCGCTTCCCATGGAACGGTGAAGTCTATCAATTACCTGTGAACGAACCGGCTACAGGCAACCATCTGCATGGATTCCTGCATGATGCCGAGTGGAAGGTTGAGGGCTACGGATCTGACGAGCTGGAAAGTTATGTTGTGCTTAGTCAGGAAGTGAAGGAAGGACATGTCTTCTACAAATACCTGCCATTCACCTTTACAGTGACGCTCCGTTATTCGCTGAGTAATCTGGGACTTCAGCAACAATTGAATGTCCGCAATAACGGGAAGGAACGTATGCCGAATTTGTTCGCATTCCATACAGCTATTAGCGTACCATTTGCACCGGAAAGCCAGGCATCCGATTACACCGCCAAAATAACCATTGGTCAGCGTCGTGAATTGAATGAACGTTCTTTGCCTACGGGACAATTTCAACCGCTTACACCAGAGGAAGAGCAATTAAAAGGTGAAGGCATTAGTCCGTTTTTTGCAGCCATGGACAACCACTACACGGCAGAACCGCAGAATGGACGCAACTATATGGAGCTTACCGATCATCGTACCGGTGACAAGCTGGTATATGATGTCGGGACGTCCTACAAGCACTGGATGATCTGGAATAACAACATGGCTGGTGGCTTCTTCTGTCCTGAGCCACAGATGAACCTGGTTAACGCTCCGAATGTACAAGGCATTCCTGCTGAAGAAATCGGCCTTATTGGTCTTGAGCCTGGCGAATTATTCGAGCAAACCAGCCGTCTTTATCCGATCGAAGCGCAAAAATAAATACTCGGACATTTTGCGGCACGCTTACATTTTTGTCGAAAAGGTGAAAACCTGTCAGGCAATCATGTATAATATGACAAGATACACAAGCTTTGCTCATAAGAGCATTTTGCATAAATGCCAAAGATCACTTTGGAATCAACAGATGCAAGATGCTGTGAAGAAAAGAATGTATATGTATTTTGTAGAGACCCAAACCATCTTTTTGGAGGAGGAAAAGCAAGTGGAATACCGCATTGAGAGAGATACGTTAGGTGAAATGAAAGTACCAGCCGACAGGCTGTGGGGAGCTCAAACGCAGCGCAGCAAGGAGAACTTTCCGATTGGTCGCGAGCATATGCCGATGGAAGTTGTACGTGCTCTTGCCATTTTGAAAAAAAGCGCTGCTGCCAGTAACCATAAATTAGGTAAATTATCCGCTGCTAAATCAGATGCTATCGCTTATGCCGCTGATGAAATTATTGCAGGCCGGATTGATGATCATTTCCCGCTCGTGGTATGGCAGACGGGCAGCGGAACACAGTCCAACATGAACGTAAACGAAGTCATTGCCAACTTGGGTAACCAATTGCTTGAACAAAAAGGCAAGGAAGAACGTCTGCATCCAAATGATGATGTGAACATGTCCCAAAGCTCCAATGATACATTCCCAACGGCTCTGCATGTTGCAGGTGTACTTGCTGTTGAGGATCAGCTCTTGCCGGCAATCGCGGTGCTGAAAGCCACTTTTGCAGACAAATCTGAAAAATTTAAAGATATTATCAAAATTGGACGTACTCATCTTCAGGATGCAACGCCAATCACACTCGGTCAGGAGATCAGCGGCTGGGAAGCGATGCTCGATAAGAGTGAACGCATGATTCGGGATAGTGTTCATTATATGAAAGAACTCGCAATTGGTGGTACAGCTGTGGGAACCGGAATTAATGCACATCCTGACTTTGGTGATTATACAGCCAAGGAAATCGGCAAACATACCGGCAAGGATTTTGTATCCGCACCTAACAAATTCCACGCGCTTACAAGTCATGATGAAGTGGTTTACGCTCACGGTGCAGTTAAAGCGCTTGCAGCTGACTTGATGAAAATTGCCAATGATGTTCGCTGGCTGGCTAGCGGCCCACGCAGTGGTCTTGGAGAGATTCGTATTCCGGAGAACGAACCGGGCAGTTCCATTATGCCGGGTAAAGTGAATCCAACCCAGAGTGAGGCGATGACCATGGTGGTTACGCAAGTGATGGGGAACGATGCGGCGATTGGCTTCGCGGCAAGTCAGGGTAACTTCGAGTTGAATGTATTCAAACCGGTTATTATCTATAACTTCCTGCAATCTGTTCAGCTTCTTGCTGATTCCATCGTTGCATTCAACGATAAATGCGCGGTGGGCATTGAGCCTAACCTAAGTCAGATTGAACACAATTTGAATAACTCACTTATGCTGGTTACTGCTCTTAATCCACATATCGGTTATGAGAATGCAGCCAAAATTGCCAAGCTTGCGCATAAGGAAGGACTGTCTCTGAAAGAAGCAACATTACAGACAGGTCTGCTTACGGAAGAGCAATTTGATCAGTATGTCGATCCGGCGAAAATGATTGCCCCGAAAGCCTAATCAGTCATTATCATGCGAACTTCATTCCAATAAACAAGCGACCTGCATACGCAGGTCGTTTTTTAGCTCATGAGGTTCGTGAACTAAGGCTTGTCAGTCTATACGTATACATATAAACTACATATGCGATTGTTTTTTAATCGATCGGAATTGTTTATTTCACTGGAGGTTTCTGCGTTGTCGAAAAAGAGAAGATTCACGATACGCTCCAAAATTCTATTGGGCTATCTAGTGGTTGTGTTGTTATTTGGAGCCGTTTTGCTGGTGCTATCTGCCCAAATTAATGCATCGCAGAAGGAGATCGATTTTATCAGCCACCACGACCTGGAAGTGCATAACCTGACCAACGCAATTGAGAAAAATGTTCTGAATATGGAAACAGGACAGCGGGGATTCATGATTACAGGGGAAGAAAGTTATTTGGAGCCATACACCCAAGCGCTGACCCAGTGGAACTCCAATTATGCCGAATTGTATGAATTGGTTAGCGATAACCCATCCCAGCAAATGAGTCTGGAGAACATCAAATCACATATTGTCCGCTGGATTGATGTTGCCGGAGCAGCCTCGGTAGCCCTAAAAAGACAAGGGGATCAGGAGAAAGTCATTGAATTTTTCCATTCCGATCCGGGGAAAAGCGAAATTGATCTGTTAAGATCCCAGTTCGAGAACTTCCGCAACACAGAGTTGCGCCTCACAGAGAGCCGGGTGACCGAGCTCGCAGCGCGAAGCTCCACACTACTGACCATTATATATACCTTATGGGCTGTCGTTGCCGGACTATCTGTTGCGGCAGCGCTTGTAATTTCGGGCAATATCGTCAAGACCCTGCGTGAAGTCAAACACACCATAAGCGACATAGCTCAAGGCGGCAATCTCACACAGCGTATTCTTGTCCGAACACATGATGAAGTCGGTGATTTAGGTCAAGAGGCGAATATATTGCTGGACACGGTACAGGAACAGAATCGACTTAAGGATCGGGTTGCCAGCATAGCTACGCTCCTGCAGAACCCTACAAGTCTGGAGGGACTGTCACGATTGTTCCTAAACCAGGTCGCGATCCTGCTGGAAGCCCCTTATGGCGTGTTATATGCAATGAAAGAGAATCGTCTCATTCGTGTAGCTGCGTATGCAGCGGATGGAGAGAAAGAGCGCTCCCTCGGTAAAGTATCCGTAGCACCGGGTGAGGGATTAGTCGGTCAGAGTGCGATTGAGAAGCGGGTTTTGCAAATGAACGACTTGCCTCAAAGTTACATTCGTATCTCATCGGGTCTTGGTGATGCGTCAGCTGCATCACTCACCGTAGCCCCGGTGGTATTTGAAGGTAAAACAATAGCTGTAATCGAGCTGGCTTCCATGAAGCCAATCGAACCAAAGGAGACAAAGCTGCTAACCGAACTGATCGAAATCTTCGGGGTCTCGCTTCATTCCACTGTCACACGTATGGAATTACAGCATTTGTATGATGAATCCCAGGTGCTGAATGAAGAATTGCAGACACAATCGGAGAAACTGCAGGCACAGACCGAGGAGATGGTGTCTCAGACGGAAGAATTACATATGCAGACAGAAGAGCTGCACATGTTGAACGAGCGTCTGGAACTGCAGAAAAATGCGGCTGAGACATCTGCCAGCGAGCTTGCAGAAGTAGCGGATCAGTTACGGACAAGCTCTGGTTACAAGTCCGAATTCCTGGCGAATATGTCGCATGAGCTGCGTACTCCGCTGAACAGTATGCTGATTCTGTCCGAGATTTTGGCTGAGAACAAACATCAGCACTTAAACAGTGAAGAACAGAAATATGCTTCGGTGATCCATGCATCAGGCAAGGACCTGTTGAATCTGATTAACGACATTCTCGATCTTTCCAAAGTGGAGGCCGGGGAGATGGAAGTGGATTTGGATGATGTCTATCTTGGAACCCTGCCGGAAGCGATGAATCAATATTTCCTGAAAACGGCTGAGCAAAAAGGAATTGATTTTCGAATTCAGCTTCAAAGCCCTCTGCCGGAAACGATTGTTTCCGACGAGATGCGGTTACACCAGATTTTGCGAAATTTGCTATCCAATGCATTTAAGTTTACCAATGAAGGTGAAGTGGCCTTAACTATTTCCAGAGTGAGTCTGGCCAATCCTGAAGAAAACGGCGCAGAGACAGATGTCATTGCCTTCTCGGTTAGTGATACCGGAATTGGCATTGCGGAGAACAAACTGTTGCAGATCTTTGATGCGTTCAAACAGGCAGATGGAGCCACAGCCCGAAAATATGGCGGAACCGGACTGGGACTTTCTATCTCTCAATCCCTTGCCAATCTGTTGGGAGGATCAATCTCGGCAACTAGTCGTGAAGGACAAGGAAGTGTTTTCACCCTATTCCTCCCGCTTAGAAGGGAAGAGCCTGAGGTTATACAGAACTCCAGATTGTTCTTGAAGGAAGTTGCCGTGACTGCTCCTGAAACAAACAGTACTTCAGTGGCAAATTCAACAAACGTTGAGATGTTGCTGACTCCACTGGAAGAATCATTATTGAATGGCCGCCAGGTTCTTGTTGTCGATGATGATATTCGAAATGTATATGCCTTGGCAAATGCCCTTGAGCAGTATGACATGAAGGTGATTACAGCTCAGAATGGCTACGAGTGTCTGGAGATGTTAGAGAGCGGAGAAGCGAATCCGGATATTATCTTGATGGATATCATGATGCCAGAGTTGGATGGGTATGAGACCACTCGCCAAATCCGTGAGAGATTAAATCTTAAGCAGCTCCCTATTATTGCTTTGACTGCCAAAGCCATGAAAGAAGATCGTGATAAATGTATCGCGGCAGGAGCCTCGGATTATATTAGCAAACCGCTGAACATGAAAGAGGTACTGTCCCGGATGAAATTGTGGCTGAGTCATGAAACATTGGGAATCTGATCTTTTCTGTTTGTAATTCAACATATATCGATTCAAAAATAAAACCTATGCCAGTTGCGCAACGATTGCTGCAATTGTGTCATGGGTTTTATTTTTTCTCATGTAAGCTATTTAAATGAAATTGATGTTATAATACTTAACAACATTCAAGGTTTATTTTAATAAAATGGGTAAAATCAAGTGTTTCACCATAGTTTAAGTCCGAATCAAGGATAAAAATCGCTTTATGTGTTATATATATGGGAGGTAATGTCCATGCAGCTTACGGTTAAAGAGGCTTTACAGGTATACCCGTTGTCTGAGGCCAGACTGGTTGCAGGTGGGGAAGGGACATCGCGGATGATGAAATCCGTTAACGTCATGGACGCTCCAGATATAGCGGATTGGATCAAATCCGGAGAACTGCTGTTCACAACCGCATTTATTATGAAAGACAATGAGACGGATGCACTTCGTTTGATGCGCCGCCTGAACGAACGCGGTTGTGCCGGACTTGGCATTAAATTGGGCCGTTTCTGGCAGTCCATTCCGCAAGGGATCATCGAGGAAGCAGATCGGCTGCGGTTACCGTTGCTGGAACTGCCGTTTCAGTTTACATTTTCCGACCAGATGAATGCGTTATTCAAGGCTGAACATGAACGCAGCAATCGTTTACTGCACGAGGTGGTGCAAAAACAGAAAAAATTGATGCAGTTTGCATTGCAGCAGCAACAGCATCGGAATGTATTTGCCGAGCTCGCTACCGTGTTGAATTATCCGCTTGCAGTTATTGGCTCCCGCGGACATGTGCTGTACGGCAGCGAAGGCATTGCGGGAGATGCGGTAGTACAGGGTTGGCCTTGGAAATCCGTCATGCACCGAGTGAAATGGAATCAGGGAAGCTGCCACCGAGTACCCATCAAGCAGAATGATGAAGAATACGGATTTTTGCTTGTCTTTACAGACTCGGCGCTGTCACTTAGAGCGGAGGAAGAATTATTTCAGCAGGCTGCGGATGTTCTGGCATTCTATATGGATATGACTTATAGGGAACACATTAACCCGACCGTTCAGGATGAGATGCGTACGCTGCTAACCCAATATCTAGATAACAAAATGACGGTAGAAGAACTCACCAAGCTCAGCGAGAATAAAGGTGTTCACCTGTTCCAGGGGACCTATCAATGCGTGTTAATCACGCTGGAACCATCTGTTTTTGCAGAAGGGAAGCTGCTGAAGCAGATCCACCGCGAGTTGCAGTACAATCCGCTTATGCAATTCACGGCCTCACAGCATTTTCAGATCGAAGATGGCATATTATCCATCTATACATGTCCAACGGGTCGGGATTATGGAGAGGAATTATCAGCATTTCTGCTGAATCGGTTCGGTGATGTTCTTGCAGCACAGGAAGCTAAGGGAGCATCTGCACCGCGGTTCTGGATCAGCAAAATGAAACATGAGCCGAAGTCGCTGTGCGAAGCCTATCAGGAATGTCTGGATACCCGTCAATTGGCTCGCCGATTCGGGATGAAGGATCGGGCTCTCCAGTTTGAGATGTTGGAATTCGCCTATGTATTCCAACATGTTCCAGATAACATCATGGAGAATTATTGCAATAAAGTACTTGAGCCTTTACTGGCCAGGGATGGCGATCCCAATCAGGTACTGATGAATACGTTGGAATCATTTATCGAGAATGATGGACTCATTAACGAAGCTGCGAAGCAGCTGTTTGTGCATCGGAACACTGTTACCTATCGGATGGAGAAAGTCGGAAGTTTGCTGCAAATGGACTTTAAGAAGACTAATGATCTGCTGAAATTAAAGCTGGTGTTCACCTTCCGCAAGTTTGTGCGAGACAAAACAGCCGCAAGACCTTATTCCCAGCATCATTAATCTGAAGGCGGACCCATTTAATACGTATATCCTTTTATGATGATAATAATCATTATCCTGCACAAGTGTTGTGCAGGATAACAATGAAGTAGGCATGTCAGATAAAACCGTATTTCCCTTGAGGAAGTGCGGTTTTTTTGATTTTTCATTTCATTTGAATAACCCAATCCCGTGCATTGCTAACAAATCACATAACTGATGTTATGTTATATTACAAAATTGCGTAAATATTGTTGTCGCAGTACCAAAAGACTCTTAAAATGAAGAACAACAATCTACTGAAGACCGGAGGTTCTAACATGGTCGACTTCATTAAACTCGTTAACAACTGGTCTATAACACAATTCGTGCATACATTTGGCGGACTATTCGAAGAATCTCCCTGGGTGGCAGAGCGTTCCTGGCCTTTACGGCCATTTGACTCTTTTGAACAGATGATGAATGTGATGAAGAATGTAGTTCAGACATCCGAGGAAAAGGTGAAGTTGCAGCTGCTGTGCAATCACCCGGATCTTGGGGCGCGAATCAGCATGAGCAGCAATTCCGTTCAGGAACAGGCCGGTGCAGGCCTTAATTCACTTTCGGTGGAGCAATATAACGAACTTAGTCAATTAAATAAAGAATATACAAGCCGATTCGGCTTTCCTTTTATATTGGCGGTGAAAGGTCACACAGCTGAGTCTATCCTGGAGTCCATGCGGAAGCGTAATCGGAGAGGAAGAGAGGAAGAATTCCAGACCGCCCTGAAGGAAGTATTCAAGATTGCTTCCATTCGATTAGAGCAGTGGCTGGTGCAGGTGGGTCATGAACATGAATTTGAATATAAACCCTCCGAAGTAAAGCAGCGGACCATGTATTACGGCAAAGGCGATGTATGGATGTACCGATCATACGCCAAACCGTTGACGGGAATTCAGCCCATCCCGGAATCTCCATTTACCGGACGCAATAATATCCTGTTCGGATTAAACATTAAAGTAGCCGTGCAAGGCGATGAATTTCTGCCCTCTTTTATCGAAGGAGATAATTCCCGCGTCGTTGCAACAGATTCAATGAAGAATTTTATCCTAAAACATGCTGCGAATTTCAGCGGAGCTACGGTGGAAGGCTTTCTGGCTTATGTCAGCCAACGTTTTCTGGAGACATATCCGCAAATGTGTAAAGTCCAGATGACGGCAGATCAGATTCCTTTTGAAGATGTGCCTGTTCGCAGGGAGGGAAGCCTTCGGGCAAGCGAGTTGGTATTTCGTTATTCCCAGAATGATCGGGCCACGGCTGCAATTGAAGCTCAGCGAAAAGGAAATCAGGTCGAGCTGAGCAATCATTTCAGTGGTGTTGCAGATATCAGGTTGATTAAAGTCAAGGGCAGTGAATTTGCCGGTTTCGTCAAGGATGAGTACACCACCTTACCCGAGACATGGGACCGTCCACTGTTCATTTTCCTGAATATCAATTGGCGATATGAAGACCCGAGAGATGGCATGGACGATCAGCGCGGGCGTTATGTAGCGGCGGAGCAGGTAAGGGATGTAGCTGCTGCCGTGTTCCATGCGTGTCGTTCGGCATCTATTCAGCATCTGATTTATCAGATTGGACTAAGGCTCTTGCGTCGATTTGGACAGCTCAGTGAAGTTTCATTTGAATCCAACAATCGGACATGGGAAACGGTGCTGGAGGAAGTAAAAGAAGGAGAAGGCAAAGTGTTCACCGAGGCCAGACCTCCTTATGGGTTCCAGGGCTTCTCAATGACAAGGGATGATCTAGAGGCTGACCATAGGGGCTTGAAGAGAGAAGGTGAGGCGTGATGTCGGTGGCTGGAGGACGGATTACTACGCATGTGCTGGATGCTTCCAAAGGCGTTCCGGCTGCAGGCGTGCGGGTTGAACTTTTTGTATTGCATAGGGATGGCGAGAAGGAAAGCAAAATGAAAGTTGCTGAATCGGTGACCAATGCCGATGGGCGTCTGGATGCACCGTTGCTTGAAGGCGGGAAGCTTGAGCAAGCGGTCTACGAGCTTGAATTCAACGTTGAGAGTTATTACGCACAGCGATCTCCTGAAGAACTAGGGCAGACATTATGGACGGTTGTACCGATTCGGTTTGCCGTATCCGATGCTGCAAGTCACTACCACATTCCTTTGTTGATTGCGCCAGGAGGTTACAGTACATACCGGGGAAGCTGAAATATACGAATCCGGTTCTGATCAGGGGAGGGTCATCCATATGACAAGATTAGATACGATCATCCGGGGGGGCCGGGTAGTATTGAGAGATAGCGTGAAAGAACTGGATATTGGGATTACAGGTGAAAAAATAACAGCTTTGTCCTCACACCTGCTGGGTGATGAAGACACTGAAATAATAGAAGCAAATGGCCTCACCGTGATGCCAGGGGCGGTGGACATTCATGTTCACTTCAATGAACCTGGACTCGCGAGTTGGGAGGGATTCAAATCTGGATCAGCATCACTGGCTGCTGGCGGAATTACGACATATGTTGATATGCCGCTTAATGGTGTTCCCCCAACGATAAGACCGGAGGCATGGGAGTCGAAAATGAAAGCAGCCGACGGTCAATCCTATGTAGATTATGCGTTCTGGGGAGGGCTCGTTCCCGGTAATCTGTCTGAGCTTGCGCCTTTGGCCGAAAGGGGTGCGGCGGGATTCAAGGCATTTATGTCCGAACCTGGCGGAGAAGGGGAAGACATCTTCGCCAGAGCGGATGACGATACCCTTTTGAAGGGTATGTACGAGATTGCAAAGTTGAACCGTGTACTGGCGCTTCATGCGGAAGACGAAGCGATGGTTGCTGAACTTGGTGCCAGAAGTGTTGCAGATGGACGAATCGGCCCGATGGATTACGTGCAATCTCGCCCAGCAGAAGCAGAGGTTCGAGCGGTGTCACGAGCGCTGCAATATGGGGAGCAAACTGAATGTGCACTGCATTTTGTTCATATCAGTACACGGGAAGCGCTTGATCTGATTGCAGAGGCGAAACAGCGCGGGCTGGATGTAACTTCTGAAACATGTCCGCATTACCTGACTCTGACAGATGAGGATGTTGTCCGGTTGGGAGCTGTAGCTAAGTGTGCGCCGCCATTGCGGAGTCAGGCTGAGAAAGATCAGTTATGGGATGCGCTGGAAGCAGGTCTGATTGATGTTATTGCATCCGACCACTCACCCTGTCCGCCATCGATGAAACAATCTGATAATTTCTTTGAAATCTGGGGTGGCATCTCCGGTGCGCAAAGCACGCTTCTGCTCATGTTGGAGGAAGGACATCTTCAGCGAAATGTAGCCCTTCCGTTGCTCGGAAAAGTCCTGGCTCTGCAACCTGCGAGAAGACTTGGATTGGAGAGCAAAGGTGAGATCGCCATCGGCAAGGACGCGGATCTGGTGCTGATTGATTGGGAGAAGAGTACCATCTTAAATACGGATGACCTGCACTACACCCATAAACAGAGTCCTTATCTGGGACGCACGTTTTCCTCCAGCATTGCAGATGTGTTCTGCCGGGGCACACGAGTATACAGTTCAAAAACAGGATTATCGGATGAACCTGTAGGACGGTTTATCCGTGCAAACTCATCTGTTCCAGTTGGGATTGAAGGAACGGAGGGGATATCATGACGGACTTTGAAGTACACACGCCTTCTGGTACGGAACGTCCCATCCAGCCTTTGCCGCAATTGGAGCAAGTGGAGCTGCAAGTAATGCTTGACTGGTTATCCGCCTATGGCGCTGATCCCCAGGGAGGTGTGACACGTCTATTGTATGACCAAGCATGGTGTACGGCACAGCATGCGCTTGCGGCAAAAATGCAGGAGAAAGGGTTGGCTCCTGAATTTGATCAATCGGGCAACCTGTATGGAACTCTGCACGGTAATGGTAGGGGTTCAGGAATGGGAGAAGGAATCGAAGAGGCACCGATTGTTACCGGGTCCCATATCGATACTGTGGTGCATGGTGGAAAGTATGACGGCGCATATGGCGTAGTTGCGGGAGTGCTCGCGCTAGAGTATCTGCAGAACCATTTCGGGGCACCCAAACGAACGCTTCAAGTGGTGTCCCTATGTGAAGAAGAAGGTAGTCGATTCCCCTTCGCATACTGGGGATCACGGAGTATAACAGGGGTAAGCAGTCTGGAAGAAGTTCAGCATTTGAAGGATCAAGAAGGCATTACCTTTGCACAGGCGATACGTGATGCAGGCTTTGGACCAGATAGCAGCTATAGAACAGCTTCACACACATATGGTGCGTTCATTGAACTTCATATCGAGCAAGGTCAGGTCCTTGAACGATTGGGCCCTTCGATTGGTATTGTATCGGATATTGTAGGCCAGAAACGCTTTAGCATTACAGTAAGTGGCGAAGCCAATCATGCCGGAACTACACCGATGTCCTGGCGTAAGGATGCACTTGCAGGTGCAGCTGAGATGATTACAGCCGTAAGAAGTATTGCGCTGGAAGCGGGAGAACCACTTGTTGCCACAGTGGGACGAATCACAGCTGATCCAGGTGTAGGTAATGTCGTTGCTTCCCGAGCCGTATTTTCGCTCGATATCCGCCATATTAAGCAAGAGAGCATTGACCGATGCTGGCAGGATATGCTTCAGGCATTTATCCGAATTGCAGCCGAGCAACAGCTTGGATTGAACTGGGAGGAGCACTTGTCTGTAACGCCTATTCCGATGAACGAACAGATTACGTCAGACATTCGAGATATATGTGAAGGTGAAAAGTTATCCTATATGCACATGCCAAGCGGCGCAGGACATGATTCACAGATCTTTCAACCGGCTTGCCCTACAGCGATGATCTTTGTCCCTAGCCAGGATGGCATTAGCCATAATCCCCTTGAATATACAGCTGAAGAGGACCTGATGAAAGGTTTCCGGGTTCTCGTCCAGCTACTCTATAAATACGGTTACGGGAGTTGAGTGAAGATGTCCAACTATAAAGAATTGTCCCCTTCCTTGCGGACGATCATGACACCGGGGCCAGTTGAAGTCGACCCAAGAGTTCTGAGGGCATTATCCTTCCCGATCCTGGGGCAGTTTGATCCGGAGTTCACTTCCCTGATGAATGAGACGATGGCCATGCTGCGTGAACTATACATGACAGACAATGAGTGGTGTTATCCGGTAGATGGCACATCCCGCTCAGGTATTGAAGCCGTGCTGGTCAGTCTGATTCAGCCGGGGGACAAGGTGCTGGTCCCCATCTATGGTCGGTTCGGACATCTGTTGGTTGAAATTTCGGAACGCTGTGGTGCCGAGGTTATCTTTTTTGAAACAGAGTGGGGAACGGTATTTGATCCCGAAGAGGTTATCAAGGCGATCCATGCACATAAGCCGAGTTTGGTTGCAATGGTTCACGGTGAGACATCAACCGGGCAAATGCAGCCACTCGCCGAGATTGGCAAAGCCTGTCGTGAACTCGATATTTTACTTGTGGTTGATGCGGTTGCCACAATTGGCGGAACACCTGTCGAGACAGATGCCTGGCATCTGGATGCAGTAATGGGAGGAACGCAGAAGTGTTTGTCCGTTCCATCCGGGATGGCGCCATTAACGTATAACAGCCGTGTGGAGAAGAAACTGATGAGCCGCAAAACCGTCGAACGGGGCCTTCGCGATGCAAAAAGTGCTCGGGCTGAAGGGCGCACCATTGCCAGCAATTATTTTGACCTGAGCCAATTACAGGACTACTGGAGTTCGGCACGGTTAAACCATCATACAGAGGCTACTTCGATGCTCTACGGTCTTCACGAGGGACTACGAATTTTGCTTCAGGAAGGTCTGGATGCCCGTTTTCAGAGACATCGGATCAATGAACGAGCGTTGGTCGCGGGAATTCAGGGCATGGGGCTCAAACTATATGGAGAGTTGTCCAGTAAACTTCCAGTGGTCACCTGTATCGAAATTCCGGATGGCATAGACGGCGAGTCGGTACGCAGCAAGCTTCTGAACGATTTCAGTATTGAGATTGCCAGCTCATTTGGACCATTGAAAGGCAAGATTTGGCGTATTGGTACAATGGGATTCAGCTGCCAGCGCAAAAATGTACTTCATGTGCTGGGCGCACTGGAAGCTGTACTCTTGCGTCATCGTCACACCTTGCCAGTAGGCGAGGCCGTACAGGCAGCGCTGGATGTGTATGCCGGGAAGGAGGGCGTCTTATGTTGAACCAGATGCCGATATCCAGGGAGGTAATGGTTACCTCCCCACATTATTTGGCAAGCGCAGTTGGCAGCTCAATCCTCCAGCAGGGAGGGAACGCTTATGATGCTGCTGTAGCTGTAAGTGCAGCACTCGGCGTAGTCTACCCGCACATGACAGGACTTGGCGGAGATGCTTTCTTTCTGATTCACGATGGAGCAAGTGGTGACATAACTGCCTACAACGGAAGTGGTCGTTCAGCAGCAGGCATTCATGCCGACACATTCAAAGCGATGGGGATGAGCACCATTCCTCAACGAGGTGTGCTTAGTGCGATTACCGTTCCTGGAATGGTAGATGCATGGTGGGAAGTCTGGTCCCGCTATGGGAAGTTAAAGTGGGAACAGTTGCTTGAACCAGCTGCGCTATATGCGGAAAAGGGATGTCCTGTATCCCGAAATCTGCGCCTGTGGCTGGAACGTGATGAGGATTTCATTATGGGGCATACACCGCTGCGAGCGGTATTTGCCCCTTTTGGTACACTTTTGCAGGAAGGAGATCTACTCTTGCAGCCTGAGCTGGCCGCCTCCATTCGCCTGATTCAGGCAGGTGGACGCGATGTTTTTTATACCGGGGAACTGGCGGAGCAGCTGACATCGGCTATTCGTGAGGATGGCGGTATGCTTGCACCAGCGGATTTCGCGGCTCACAAGGGAGAGTGGGTGAAGCCGATCAGTATCGATTACCGTGGTTATCAGGTTCACCAGATGCCGCCCAATTCACAGGGTTTCTCGATGCTGATGATGTTGAATATGCTGGAACATATTAATCTATCTTCCGTGGCACGGACGTCCCCTGAGTTCTATCATCTGATGGCTGAAGTGGTCAAAAAGGCTTTTCGTGACCGTGATCGTTATCTAACTGACCCGGAGTTCAGGGATATTCCGCTGAAAAATCTGTTATCCAAGGTTTACGGAGATGAATTGTGGAACGAGATTCAGTCCGCTCCACCTGTGGCACAGCCTTTTCTGTCCAAAACGATGGGTCAGGATACGGCTTATGCGGCAGTTGTGGACAATGAAGGCAATGCCGTCTCGTTTATTCAGAGTCTGTACTTTGATTTTGGCGCTGCTTATGTGCCGGGGGATACGGGTGTGATCATGCAGAACCGCGGGTCCTTTTTCTCGCTTGATCCGAAGGACGCCAACGTATTGGAACCGAATAAACGCTCATTCCACACCCTAATGCCGGGTCTTGTCACCCGTAACGGAAAACCATATATGCTCGTAGGCACACAGGGCGGTGAGGGCCAGCCTCAGACACAGTTATCGGTTCTTACGGGTGTGCTGGACTATGGTCTGAACATTCAGGAAGCCATTTGGCTGCCGCGTTGGGTGTATGGGCGTACCTGGGGCGAGGAAGGCGACACGATGCGAGTGGAGAATCGCTATCATGACGACGTATGTGACACGCTTGCCCAATGGGGGCATAACGTCGAAGCCAGAGCGCCGTGGGATGGGATTATGGGGCAGTCGCAAGGGATAGTTATCCGTGAAGATGGCATGATCAGCGGCGCAGCAGACCCTAGGGGAGATGGCATGGCTATCGGGTGGTAACGATCCTGAGGGAGCGTGAAGAGAAACTTCAATGTGCAGGATCATAGAGCTAGTGAAATTTAAGCGGATAGCTATGTTTAACTAAACATTTACGCGATAACGGAGAAAACAGAAACCTGGAGATAACAGAGATTGGAAGGTTGTTCTGTCATCGTAAAGGCTAGTGTAAATATCCTTTAGTTGAACTTATATAGATACGGATAGGGGAGATTATCATGGGAACGATCCTGCTAAAAGGTGCACAACTCGTCACAATGAATGCAGAAGAGGAAGTATTTACGGGAGATCTGCTGATTGAGGATAACAAAATCAAAGAGATTGCTGAGCATATCGATGTTCAGGCTGATCAGGTCATTGATGCTCGGGGCAAAGTGCTGCTGCCAGGTTTCATCCAGACGCATATTCATCTGTGTCAGACCCTTTTCCGCGGACGTGCGGACGACCTGGAGCTAATGGACTGGCTGCGTCAACGCATTTGGCCGCTTGAGGCAGCGCATGATGAGGAATCTGTCTATTACTCGGCGATGCTCGGCCTGGGCGAATTGATCTCCAGCGGTACAACGACCATTTTGGATATGGAGACTGTGCATCATACCGATTCGGCTTTTCAGGCGATGGCACAGAGCGGCATTCGAGTGATCTCCGGTAAAGTGATGATGGATCACGGGGATGAAGTTCCTGAACCTCTGCGTGAAAATACGGCTACCTCGCTGCAACAAAGTGTCGATTTGCTGGAGAAATGGAATGGATTCGGCGGCGGCCGCATTCAGTATGCGTTTTGTCCACGCTTCGTCGTCTCGTGCACCGAGGAATTATTGGTTGAGGTTCGTGACCTGTCGAATAAGTACCATGTGAAGGTGCACACCCACGCCTCCGAGAATCGTGGCGAGATCGAATTGGTGGAACACGAACGCGGTATGCGCAACATCGTCTATCTGGATCATATCGGCCTGGCTACCCCAAGACTTGTGCTTGCCCATTGTGTGTGGCTGAGTGAGGAAGAGAAGGAGATTATTCGCAAACGCGGTGTAAAAGTCACCCACTGTCCCGGATCGAATATGAAACTGTCCTCGGGTATTGCGGATATTCCTGATCTGCTGAATCGCCAGATTACGGTAGGGATTGGTGCCGATGGTGCACCTTGTAACAACAATCTGGATATGTTCCAGGAGATGCGCCTGACCGCGCTCATTCAGAAGGTGCCACATGGCCCAACGGTAATGGATGCCCGGACAGTGCTGCGCATGGCAACGATGGGTGGAGCGGAAGTGCTCGGAATGTCCAAGGAAATCGGCAGTCTGGAAGTAGGTAAAAAGGCAGATATGCTGCTGCTGGATTTGGATGATTTCCATACGTATCCTTCCTATGAGACCGATGTGTACTCCCGTGTGGTCTACTCGGCAACGCGCAGCTGTGTGGATACCGTTATTATTGATGGAAGCATTGTGCTCAAAAACCGGAAGATTCAAACGATTGATCGTGACATCGTACTTCGTGAATCGGATAAAAGTATTGCAAGATTGATGAAACGCATCTAATCGAATGCAGTCGGAGGAAGCTTACCCAGACTACTATCTGAGCAGAAGTTGGGAATTCTACCTTCACTGGGAAGCTCTGATTCACCTCTTGGATCCTAATCCTGAAAGGATGGAGACAATTATGGAAATGCATGATCTGTGTGCAATTGCAGCGCGGGAACCACGCTGTGTACTCGCAACAGCGGTTAAGGTAGAAGGTCATGCTTACCGTAAGCAGGGAGTCTCTATGCTTTTAACTCGAGAAGGTGCGATGTATGGCAGTATCAGTCCGGGTTGTCTGGAAAGTGATCTGCAGGCCCGGATGGAGCGCGTGTTGGATACAGGGCGGTTGGAATTCGTCGAGTATGATATGCGTCCCGAAGATGATCTGTCCTGGGGGGAAACGATTGGCTGCGGCGGGTTAATTATTGTGCTGCTAGAGCCGGTATGTGGTGAACTCAGGTCGATCTTGTCCCATATGCATACGCATTTTCAATCTGGGTCAACTGTGGAGCTAACCCGTTCATTCTACAATCAATACACCCGGATTCATTATGTGATTCAGCTCGCTGAGGATGCAGAAACCCAGACATCATTATACCCTTCTCCAGTTGCCAAGGGAGCTTCTCTAGGTCCAATAAATAAAATGATTACAGTGGACATACCACGCCTATCGTTGGTCGTTATTCATCCGTCTGAAGTTGATGCAGTCGCATCTAGTTCTGGAGAAAGTGAACTTCAGAGGGATGGATTGACTGATCCAGAGCGGTGGGATGTCCCTCTACAGATCTCTGCAAGATATGAGCCCAAACCCCGTCTGATTATCATTGGTGCCGGGAATGACGTGATTCCTGTCGTCCGTCTGGGCAAATCAGCAGGATTTCGTGTAGTTGTAGCGGATTGGCGAGAAACCTTGTGCACTGCTGAACGCTTTCCGGGTGTTGAGCTTGTCCGCGGTTTTCCTTGTGAGATCATGCCTGTATTGGATATCCAAAGCAGGGATTATATCGTATTGATGAGTCATCAATTTCCGAGAGAACGGGAGTTTCTTGAATTACTAGAGGATCGGAACTATGCATACCTTGGCATTATGGGCTCCAGAACACGGACAGCACGTTTGCTGAACGAGCTCCCTCCACTAAAACATTTGCATTCCCCCGTCGGTTTGACCATTGGCGCCGATGGACCGGAAGAGATCGCGGTTAGTATCGCAGCAGAACTTATCGCCTGTAAACGTGCGGCAGCTGCCGCAGAGCGTCGCAACGTACAGAGGGGGATTGCGCATGCGACTGACGGGCATCTTTCTAGCAGCAGGTAAGAGCAGCCGAATGGGGCGGGATAAACTGTCTATCGTCATGCCTGATGGAAGATGTTTGGCCGCATGGACCTTGGAAGCTGCCTTGAATTCTAATTTGGAGAAAGTCATCTGTGTGGTTAAACCAGAGGACTCATTGGCTTGGATCCCATCCATGTGGCTCAATGCAGCATCATATGGCTGTAGTCCAGATACGAGGACGAGGCTCCAGATTGCAATCTGTACCGATTATGCATATGGTATGGCCATGTCCCTTCACTGTGGTCTTCTGTCTGCTGTGGCATACAGGCCAGAAGGTGTGATGATAATTTTGGCAGATCAGCCGCTATTGCAGGCACAAGATATTAACAGAGTTGCTGAGGCGTTAGCCGACAACAAACTGTGCGATTATGCAGCCGCGACGGATGGCGGTGGAGGCAAGCCTCCGGCAGCCTTTCGTGAGCATATGCTAGGGCCTCTTTTGTCGCTTAGTGGAGATGAGGGGGCGCGAAAAATCATGCGCAATGCCAAATATGCGGGCACGCATGTATCGTTGTCTGATTTTAGCTTTTGGGATGCAGATACCGAACCAGAGCTGGAGCGCATTTTGGATTATGTGAATGGGATAAGATAAATGGAGATTACGGCAGAAGGAGCGATTCCTTGTGTATTATTTCTTGAAGTATTGAGGTAAGCCAGACGATCTGGTTGGCCTCTTTATTGTTTTTATTTGGCTAGTTATGAACTGGCTTGTGTTAGCTTATTACAGTAAACAATGCATCAAGCACAAATCAAAGAGTCTATTTATACATTTATCCAAAATGATGTGAAGATAATTGACCTTATTGTTGCAGTCCCATATGATTTGAAGAATTATTTGGAGCATTCGGTCTCATCCAACGTCCCGCAGACAGATTCCAGGTAGAGAAGGGAGATGGAAGGATGGTCATGCCGGCATATGGGTCTGGAGCGCAGCCAACAGTTTGGCAGCCCGTTAATCTGGATGAACTTCAAGCTTTAAAGAGTGAGCTGTCCGGAAAGTATTGTTTTGCAGCAGGGGCCACATTATTGCGTACTCAGTGGGAAGCCGGCCTTGTTCCTGTACCGGAGCATATGATCAGCCTTGTTCGCATTCCAGGTGCATGCGGAGTATATGTGGATGGAAATGATCTGGTCATTGGAGCACTGACAAGATTAAGTCATTGTGCCACAGACGTTCATCTGCAGCAACTGCCCCTATTACAGTCCGCAATGAATTCCATCGCTGCTCCTTCTATTCGAAATGTAGCGACGATTGGCGGCAACATTGTTTCCGGAGTTGGGGACTCCATCCCCGCACTCCTTGTCTACGATGCACAGTTGTATTGGATCACGGACCACGGCATGGAGATGCGCAGTCTTTCGTCCTGGTTGAATGGTGGCCATGACGGCAGTCGCAACCCAAATGATGTATTGATCAGTATTCATATTTCGATGGAAAATACGCCTTTCACTGATGCCAATAGCGAGCGGACTTCTGTGGCACGCAAAATTTCATTTTACCGCAAGCTGGGTCGGCGGGAGACCTTTACAGCATCGCTGGTGACGATTGCATTTCACGGAGAAGTGGGCACAGATGGCCGCTGGAATAAGATAGCGATCGCTGCAGGTGGAGGTTCAGGCATGGCCATGCGACTTACTGAATCGGAAAAGCTGCTTCTTGGCGTGGAGGCTTCTGTTATGCAAGCTTCATCTCTAGCTGCCGTGGCAGCTTCGCAATTCGTGACTTACGGAGATGCATTCGCAACAGAACAGTACCGCAAGCAAACGGCAGGTAATATGCTTGGTGCCGGACTGTGGGAAGCACTTTGCTCATAGAAGAAAACCATGTCACTCTGCCATATAAGTTAAATCGAACTCTAACACCATAACGGAGATATTGCAGAACCAATTTGGAGAAGCAAAGCGTAAGTCTAACAGCTTTCGGAAGGCAGAAAGGGGAGAGAGTATGCTGTTGAATCGGAATAGTAGCGGAAAACGCTGGCACCTGCGGCCAGACGGGGTAGGCAAAGTAACCGGACAGCTTCAATATCTGACAGACATGACGCTGCCCGATATGATCCATGGAAGGGTCCTTCGAAGCTCTTACCCTTATGCCCGCATATTGTCTATCGATATTACCGGAGCAGAGGTCATGGAGGGTGTATTTGCCGTGCTCACCGCCAAAGATGTGCCCGGTTTGAACCTCTTTGGCATTGCAACTCCGGATCAGCCTGTATTTTGCGAGCATGTCGTTCGTTATGTCGGTGATGCCATTGCCGCAGTTGCTGCGGATTCCCCGGAACGTGCAGCGCTCGCACTGGATGCGATCCGGGTGGAGTATGAGGAGTGGACTCCGCTGGACAGCCCGGAGGCTGCACTGGCACCCGGTGCACCAGAGCTTCATGAACATGGCCCCGGCAATGTGCTGCACCGTACCGAAATCAAGCGAGGGAATGTAGATGAGGGCTTTGCTGCATGCGAACATATGGTGAGTGAGACGTATTATACCCCTCGTCAGATGCATGCCTATATGGAGACAGAAGGCGGTTTGTTTGTTCCTGATGAAAGTGGAAGACTCCATGTCTATGCGGCTACACAGCATGGTTACAAGGACAGGATGCAGCTTGCTCGAATCATTGGGTGTTCCGAAGAGGATATCCGGGTTGTCTCGTCTCCGATTGGCGGTTCCTTTGGCGGGAAAGATGAGCTGAATGTACAGCCCTATGGTGCACTGCTTGCTTTAAAATCCGGCCGCCCTGTGAAAATGCACAATTCACGCAAAGAATCGGTACGTGCAGGTCTGAAGCGTCATCCGATGAAAATTGAAATGCAGACCGGAGTCAGCCGTGAAGGCATGATCCAGGCTCACCGAGTCCGCATTACCGCAGACACAGGAGCATATGCCACGCTGGGGGCCCCAGTCCTGAATTTTTGCACAGAACACTGCCTTGGGCCTTATTGTATTCCCCATGTAGATGTGGAGGGCGTCTCGGTGTATACGAATAATGGAGTGTCGGGAGAGTTTCGAGGGTTTGGCGGCAATCAGGCGATCTTTGCAATGGACGGTCAGATGGATCGGCTTGCCGAGATTATGAATATGGACCCCTGGGAGTTTCGAAGACGCAACATGAGGGAAAAGGCAGATCCTGGACCGTTAAATCAACGGATTCTGGTTACGGATGGACTGTCGCAAGTATGGGAGGCGATGGATCGTTCGGAGTTATGGCAAAAACGAAAACATCAGAATCCCCCGGCAAATCTTGCTTTGCCTCCCTGGATTAAACGTGGTGTGGGTGCAGCCATCGCCATGCACGGGGCAGGGCTGGGGTATGGCATTCCCGATCCGGCGGGAGGCCGCCTATCCCTGAATGCCGCAGGTAAAATTGAAGTGGCATTTAGTTACGAAGAATTCGGTCAGGGACTTATTGCCACACTGGAAATGATGCTCTGCGATCTGTTCCAGTGCTCAACATCCGATCTGAGCATCATTATTGGAGATACGGATCGAGTTCCGCACAGTGGTTCAAGTACCGCTTCGCGTTCAACGACAATGGCCTGGATGGCTCTTCAGCGATTACAGACACCATTCCGTTCCAAAATTTTGTCAGTAGCCTCGGCCTTGTCAGGAATTCCGGCAGACGAATTGATCACTGGAGTAGGAGGAGTATGGCGTCAGGGACAGCTTCCTCCGGAAGTTACAGCGAATGATACGTCGATTAATACCAGAGTTGTTGTTTCTTACGTAGATCTAGCGAAGCATGGAGAAGCGGAAGAATGGATTTTTGATACTCATTTTGAATATCCGACCACCCCGGATAATGTTGTTGGCGGGCATTATCTGTATACGTATGCGGCAGTAGCGGCAGAGGTGGAGGTAAACACGCTAACCGGGGAAGCCAAATTGCTGGATACGAGGCATGTGGTAGCTGCTGGGCCTGTCATCAATCCAATGGGATTCATCGGACAGATCGAAGGCGGGAGCGTAATGGCTCTGGGTTTTACATTGACCGAGGACGCCGTGATGCAAGACAGTCGCTATATGACAACCAATCTTGACACCTACCTGATTCCGACGATTCGAGATATACACACGAACCTGGAGGTAGAGGCAATTGAAGATCTGCCAGAGGGTGATCCATTTGGACCGCGGGGGATTGGCGAGATTGGTTCGGTGGCGCTAGCTCCGGCAATAACCGCTGCGATTCATCAGGCTACAGGGGTGTGGGTTAATCGTTTGCCGGTTCCGCGAGATCAATTGATTAAATCACTGGACATCTCGCTTCAGGAAGGAGTGAGCTCATCATGACTGAACCATTAACCCATTTCTGGACAGCCGTTGTAAATGGCGAGGAGAAACAATTGCAGATTGGCCAGACAACCCGTCTTGTGGATGTACTACGTTCACATTTGAATCTGACCGGAACGAAAGTTTCCTGCGAGGTCGGCCGATGCGGTGCTTGTATGATACTGATGGATGGAGAACCGGTCAATTCCTGTCTCATTATGGCTTATCAATGTGTTGGCAGTGAGATAACAACAATAGAAGGCTTACATGGTGAAAAGGAAGGCAAGTTGCATCCGATTCAACAGGCTTTTGTCGAGGAAGGCGGCTTCCAATGCGGGTATTGTACTCCCGGCATGGTGATTTCCACCAAGGCTCTCTTGGACCGCTATCCGCACCCTAGTCAGGAGCAGATCGAAATGGGATTATGCGGAAATCTGTGCCGCTGCACCGGATATGGAGGAATACTACGAGCGGTAAGGAAGGTGATCGATGAGCATGACATAACGTGTTCTACTAATGATTATGGCAGTAGGGGGGACTAAGCTGCCTCTGAATTTCAATATCATAAGAATTTTTATAGACCAACTTATGCTCTGCGGGTTGGTCTTTGTTGTTCAATGAAACATCTTACGAAAAGAGTGGATACGGGCACATTGAGGACTTGTTAGTCAGTATACTTTTCATTTGTCCATATGTTACTTATAATAGATGTCCAATGAAGATGGTGTAATTGATATTACACACAAGGAGGGGTGATTCGTGAACAAATCGGATCGTATGCTGGCCATTGTACTTGAGCTGCAGCGGGGGAAGGTTCAACGTGCGGAAGATTTAGCCCTCTTGTTTGAAACAAGTGTCCGAACCATATACAGGGACATTCAGGCGTTATGTGAGGCAGGAGTTCCTGTGGTGGGAGAACCCGGAGTAGGATATTCACTTATGGAAGGATACTTTTTGCCTCCGATCAGCTTCACAGCTGAAGAAGCGGTAACACTTCTCATCGGACTTGATTTTGTGGAACAGCGCTTCGATAACTACTACAAAAGTACATCCTATACGTCCCGTTCCAAAATTGAAGCAATCCTGCCCGTGCCTCTTCGGGAAGAGGTGGGACAGATACAACAGGGTATCCGTTTACTTCGTTCACCGGACAGTGATGCACGCGAGCGAGAGATCGAACATATGGGAATCATCCGAAAGGCAATGCAGCATAAGCTCAAAATCCGCTTTCATTACCATAAGCCTGGAACTATTAATGAAACCGTGCAAAAGACCATTCGTTTGGCCTCCCCTTACGGGATGCTTTGGATGCAAGGGTCATGGATGCTGATTGCCCGATGCGATTTGCGACAGGAGATTCGTCATTTTCGTATATCCCGCATGAGCGATCTGGAGATTAGCACAGATCCATTCGACCTTCCTCCAGGTTTTAATATCCATAGCTACTCACCACCTGACAACCGTGATGTTCATGTCCGTGTATGGTTTCATGGTCGAATTGCAGATAGAGTGATTGAAGCGAACAATTACTACATGGAGAAAGCAGAACTGCAAACAGACGGGTTATATGCAGATTTTCGTGTAAGGCATCCAGAAGACGTGCTGCATTGGATACTTGGCTGGGGAGCCTCGGCTCTGGTTTTGGAGCCCGAATCGTTGAGAATCCGTATTCGCGAGGAAGCAAGCAATCTCCTTAAACACTACTGACATAACGCTGTCAGTAGTGTTTGTGTATGATCGGTTTATAACCGATTGAAGGAGCTGTATATTTTTATGGACACGCCAAGATCAAGGAACAACAGTGAGATTCTACGTCATTTTGAACTGACGCTGGAACGTTATTTGCAGGAGCTGGAGCTGATGAGCGATGCTCAGTTAAGCTACAAACCCAGTGAGATTGAGTGGTCGATGGGCCAGATGTACCAGCATTTAATTCAGTCTGCAATGAAAATGCATTTAGCCAATATTCGACTTTGTATAAGCGCAGACAAGGACGCGGATAAGAAGAAAAACCAGGGCAAAACAGAAACAGGTGAAGCTGTTTTTGCGCAAGCAAGTTTTCCGCCGATACGTATTCACGTTCCTGCTTCTCCTGAGTATACTCCACTTCAACCGGATGGAAGAGAATCAATAATTAAAGGATTCAGTGAGGTAAGGGATGAAATGCGAAGAATGGAAGTGCTGCTGGAAGGAACAACGCTGGAATCTACGTTGCCACATCCTAGATTCGGCGGTTTGAATGCAGAGGAATGGTTTGCATTGGTCGAGATGCATTATCGTCATCATTTCTTGCAGCTTGAGCGTCTGAAGATGGTATGGGAAGAACGGGTGCAGCGATGAATGAAGAGGAAAAGCATGATTCGATAGCTACCAGCAAAGAAATTAAGCAGATTTATATGAGTGAACTCCTGGCTCCTCAGTTAAATGTTGAGGTGGAATCTGAAACAGGAAACCGCTACTGGATTGGCGTTGTGTCCGCCTCTCATGTGGAGAAAGGCGTAGAAGGTGGCTTCGCTCAGCTCTGTCACGGCAAGGCAGCATCTCTGCGTAGAATGAATGCAGGCGATTGGCTGATCTATTATTCGCCTCGAACAAGCTTGCATGGGGGCAAGGTGCTTCAAGCATTTACCGCCATAGGACGAGTCGTAGACAATCAGGTGTACACATACCGTATATCGGATTCCTTTGTGCCATATCGGAGGAATGTTCAGTTTTATCCTTGTCAGCAGGTGAAGATCGCTGATCTGCTGGACCAACTGATCCTTACTCGGGGACAGACACGTTGGGGATATCATTTTAGATATGGGCATTTGCAGATTCAAAGAGAGGATTTCCTGAAAATTGCAGGTGCCATGTTGGGGGCTGAGATAGAAATCTGCTAACCTACAAAGTTTGGGTAAAGAGTCAGATCATATTAATGTGGGGCACAAAGCTGAGGAAAAAATAGACCTTTTGAGGGGAAATATAAAAGGATTGAATTATTAACAACGTAATAATTATTATGTAAACTTATTATTTTCGATGACCTCCATAAGCTGTATCTATATTGCTAACCATGTCCAAGGGGCGAATTTAGGTGATTTTTTAGTTCGAATCTGTGAAGAAAATGTCCTGCTTATATCGTCTTCAAGATGGTTCATTTGGCAGCGCAGAATGGCTGTAATGAACTTATAAAAAATCGTTTTCGATGAATGTAAGAACGGATGTTATTTTTCTCTGTAGATGCAAATTAAATTTCGTAAAATCATTGTTATATGTAATATGTCGCTCTGATTTGTTCCTGTGACACTCTCAACGCGATGAGTATGGAGTTTCGAAAAAAACAAGATGAAATGTACCGCTTCAAACCTAATTTATTCAGTGGAATAGACCTGTAAAATGGCATGTTCATTGGTGTGTAAATGTGTTCATTTATCGACGAGGGATAGAAAGGGCTTATTTCCCAAAATCGGGCTATTACGCCCGTTTTAGATCAATTTCATATGGATTTGCGATGGATTTAGTACCGCTTTCAATGTACGCTTTTGGAAACTGGAAAGGAAGTGGGAAAAATGGAACGCGAACTGGCGTTGGAAATTGTCCGAGTAACAGAATTGGCTGCGTTAGCTTCAGCACCCTGGATGGGGCGGGGCGACAAGAATAGTGCAGATGAGGCGGCTACTTTGGCTATGCGCGCCATGTTCGATTCCGTGTCCATTCGCGGCACGGTGGTAATCGGTGAAGGAGAAATGGATGAAGCACCCATGTTGTATATCGGCGAGGAAGTCGGCAACGCCGAGGGTCCCGAGGTTGATGTGGCTGTAGATCCTTTGGAAGGTACAGAGATCGTAGCCAAGGGCCTGAACAACGCTTTATCGGTTATTGCAGTGGCGGGAAAAGGCAACCTGCTCCACGCACCGGATATGTACATGGAGAAGCTGGCTGTAGGGCCGGCTCTGGTGGGCAAGGTCAGTATTGAAGACCCGGTTGAGGTGACATTGGAGAAAGCTGCTGTTGCATTAAACAAAAACATCTCAGATCTGACTGTTATGATTCTGGACCGTGTCCGGCATGAAAGTACGATCAAGACATTGCGCAAGGTTGGTGTCCGGATCAAGTTCCTCAGTGATGGTGACGTAGCTGGCGCGATGGCACCTGCGTTCCCAGAGGCGGGAATTGATCTGTATGTCGGATCAGGAGGAGCACCGGAAGGTGTGCTTGCTGCAGCCGCATTGTCCTGCCTCGGAGGCGAGATTCAAGGTCGCCTGATGCCTGCCAATGCAGACGAATTCCAGCGCTGCCTCCAAATGGGAATCGACAATCCTTACAAAGTATTAACGATGCAGGATATGATCGGCACGGAAGACGTCATTTTTGCAGCAACGGGTGTTACCCCGGGTGAGATCCTTGGCGGTGTGCGTTACCTCGCGGATGATCGAGCAGAGACCGATTCCATTGTCATGCGTGCCAAAACCAAAACCATTCGTTTCATCCGTTCTCAGCATTTCCTTCCGAATAAGGAAGTGTTGCACAAAGTGCGGAAGCTCCAATCAACACCTGAGCCTTCGGATCGCATTCAAAGTCATGTCACCATTTTGGAACAGGCTGAGTTTAGTCAATCATCTGTTGGTAACGGTGTGACGACCTAAATTAAATCTGGTCTCGACTGTTGTGGGCTTTGCTTTTCGATATAAATCCATGTGAAGTCATCTGAAAATCGGCAGGGAATATGGGACAAGTTACAAGAAAATATAGTAAGTAAAGGATGGGGAATTTGTTTACACAAATCCTCATCTTTTTTTGTGTTAAAAGCATTGACAACGGTTACAACACATGAGAAGATGTACGCGCGTACATAATTATTTTATACAATGCATCGGTTTTGCATGTGTTCAGGAAACATGAAGGAGGTGAGATCCATGGCATCCCGTAAAGAAGTGGCTGATCTTGCCGGTGTTTCGGAAGCTACAGTATCCCGAGTTCTTAATGGCGTTGGACCTATTAAAGAGGAAACCCGCCGCAAGGTTATTGAAGCTTCCGAGCAGTTGGGTTACGTGCCCAGCGCACTGGCCCGCAGCTTTGCGAGAAGTAAAAGCGGTAACCTTGGCGTGGTATTACCCTACGTTCCGAAGGCACACTTGTTCTCGGCGTATTTCTTCTCGGAAATGCTGAGCGGCATTGGGAGCAAAGCCAGGGACAACGGCATGGACCTGCTGGTCATGTTCAGGACACCGGGTGAAGTCATGAATTATACGGATCTGTTCCGCCGTCAAAAAGTGGATGCTTGCATCATTCTCGGCGCGCGAGATGATCATGGGGAACTGGCTGCCATGCAGCAGCTTCAGCAGGAAGGACATCCCTTTTGCATTATGAGCCAGCACTTTGCAGGTGAATCATTCATGGAAGTGGATGCCGATCATGTGGAGGGCAGCAGGCTGGCAATCCGTCACCTTACCGATCAAGGATACCGGAAAATTGCCTTTCTCAATGGTCCGGATAGTTATTCCAACAGTCAGGAGCGGCTTCAGGGCGTTCAGATCGGCCTGAATGAGGCCGGAATGAATGTGGATTCCAGCCTGTTGCTGGAGGGGAATTACGGCAGACGAAGCGGGGTGGAGGCAGCTGCTACCATTGCAGCCCGGCTTGACGAGATTGATGCTGTATTTGCTGCGAATGACCGGATGGCAATCGGTGTTATGCATGGTTTGCGAGAGCGTGGGATCAAGGTTCAGGATTTCCCCGCGTTCGTGGGTTACGATGACTCCGATGCTGCGGAGATGGCGGTTCCGCCGCTGAGCAGCGTCAGGGTTCCCTTTTATGAAATGGGAGAACTGGCTGCATCCAAACTTATTCATGGATCATTGGAGGCAACAGCTTCATCGGTGAATACCAAATCCCTCTCAGAAACTGCAAGGCAGTTATTGCCTACAGAGCTGATTATCCGTGCCTCTTCAATCCGTAATTAATACATGGCTATATAGAATGAACTAAACATTTACACGAGAACGGAGAGGATAGAAATAACCTGAAGAAGCGAAGCGGTCGCCTTTATCCCCGGATTTACCATTTAAAAAAAGAAATAAAAAAAATCTGGGGATAACAGCGATCGAAAGGTTGTTCTGTCATCGGAGTGGCAAGTGTAAATATTCTTTAGTTCAACCTGTATAGCTATATCCCAAAGGAGGAAATGACCATGTCAAGTCGTCTTCGTGTCGGAATGGTTGGATACAAATTTATGGGGAAAGCCCACAGCAACGCTTATCGTAGCCTGCCGATGTTTTTCCCGTCTGCTCCGCTCCAACCCGAGATGTCGGTAATCTGTGGACGCAGCGAGCAGGGAGTTCAGGAGGCCGCCAGTCAGTTCGGATGGTCTGAAAGTGTAACGGACTGGCGCGAGCTGGTGCGGCGTGATGACATCGATCTGATCGATATTAACGCTCCAAGTGATGCCCATAAGGAAATCGCGCTGGAAGCCGCTCGCCAGGGTAAACATCTGTTCTGTGAAAAACCGTTGGCTCTATCGCTCGCAGATTCGCGTGAAATGCTACAGGCTGCAGAAGAAGCAGGAGTTGCACACATGGTCGGATTCAACTACCGTTTCTCACCGGCTGTGCAGCTGGCCAAAGAACTGGTGCAAAGCGGACGTCTGGGCAAAATCTATCATTTCCGAGCGTTTTTCCTTCAAGACTGGATCATGGACCCTTCGTTCCCGCTGGTGTGGCGTCTGCAAAAGGAAGTGGCAGGTTCCGGTTCACATGGCGATCTTGGGGCACACCTGATTGATCTGGCACGTTTCCTGGTGGGTGAGTTCAAGGAAGTAATCGGGATGAGCGAAACGTTCATTAAGGAGCGGCCGCTGGCTTCGGAAATGACCGGACTTAGCGCCAAAGGCAGTTCGAACACAGATGCTCCGAAGGGTGAAGTTACGGTAGATGATGCCACTTTGTTCCTCGCACGGTTTGCAGATGGTGCGCTGGGAAGCTTCGAGGCTACACGCTTTGCAGCAGGTCACCGCAGTACCAATTCGTTTGAGATCAATGGCAGTCTGGGCAGCGTCCGGTTTGATTTTGAACGGATGAATGAACTGGAAGTGTATTTTACGAAGGACGATGAAGATGTGCAGGGCTTCCGCCGTGTTCTGGCGACCGATCCGGCACACAAATATGCTGAGGCGTGGTGGCCTGCGGGACATACGATTGGATTCGAGCATACGTTCACACATGAAATGCTGGAGCTGGTGACTGCGATCTCCGAAGGACGTCAGCCTGAGCCAAGTTTCCACGATGGCGTTGCCTGTCAAGCGGTATTGGAAGCCGTTGAACGATCCGTTACAGAGCGCCGCTGGGTGTCGCTAGAAGAAATGTAAGTATTGAACCACTGAATGTGAAATGGATATCATATTGGCACTCATTTGAAATAAATAAGCTAGATATAGGCAAGGATGTTGACCTCGGAGAGATCTTGAATTAGCGCAAAGTCCGATAGAGAATGACAATAACTTAACTTCCGGAAAGCGAGTGATGGGTGATGAGCAAAGCACTAATCGTATGGGGCGGCTGGGATGGACATGAACCGGAGCAGGTAGCAGCAATTTTTGAACGCATTCTGAAGGAAGAACAATTTGAGGTTGAAGTCTCAGATACACTGGAAGCGTATGCGGATGCAGAGAAACTGCTGGGTTTGGATCTGATCGTTCCACTGTGGACGATGGGACAGATTGAACAGGAACTGGTCAATAACGTATCTGCGGCTGTTCAGAGCGGCGTGGGACTTGCGGGTCTTCATGGCGGGATGTGCGATGCGTTCCGCAACAACGTCGACTGGCAGTTCATGACGGGTGGACAGTGGGTTGCGCATCCAGGGAACGACGGCGTGGAGTACACGGTCAACATGAAGCGTGGTTCCAGTCCGCTCTTGGATCATATTGAAGATTTCCAGGTAAAAAGTGAACAGTACTACCTGCACGTGGACCCTGCTGTTGAAGTGTTGGCAACGACACGGTTCCCAATTGTTAACGGTCCTCACGCAGCGAATGGCCCTGTGGATATGCCTGTCGTTTGGACCAAACGCTGGGGTGCAGGCCGTGTATTCTACAACTCACTCGGACACCATGCAGATATCGTGGAGATGAAACAAGTTACTGAGATGATGCGTAGTGGTTTCAAATGGACTGCCGCAGGCAAAGCGCTTGCTCAGAGCCGCACGAATGCAGTGGCTGAAGTTTACACAGGAATGGCTGATAACCAAAGTCGCTAATTTAATTTAATTCTCAATTCATATCCGTTGAGATAGATATATTGACCCACATAATAGCGGTCTAGAGGTTTTTGGAAGCGATATACCAAGTGGGAACACGAAGGGAGTCCAAGCATGAAAACAATGAAAGTAGGCATTATTGGCTGCGGTAAAATCAGCGGTATTTATATGGAGAACTGTCACCGATTTGAGGTGCTCGATCTTGTTGCGGTTGCAGATCTTGACCGGAACAGGGCAGAGGAGCAGGCGGCTGCTTATAATGTACCTAACGTATACACGGTAGAGGAAATTTTGGCAGACCCTGAGATCGACCTGATTATCAATCTGACGATCCCTGCCGTTCATGCGGATGTATGCTTGAGAGCGCTCGAAGCAGGCAAACATGTTTACGTGGAAAAACCACTCGCTGTCACACGAGAAGAGGGTCAAGCGGTCCTGGAAACGGCCAAGCGCAAAGGTCTGCTCGTGGGCTGTGCGCCAGAAACGTTCTTCGGTTCAGGCATTCAGACGGCACTCAAAGTGGTAGAGGATGGTGTCATCGGCAAGCCTGTGGCGGCCACTGCATTTATGATGAGCCGTGGACATGAACATTGGCATCCCGATCCGGAGTTCTATTATGCAGCCGGTGGCGGGCCGATGTTTGATATGGGGCCATATTACCTGACTGCGCTTGTACAATTGCTGGGGCCAATCAAGTCAATTGCTGGTATGACGGGCAAAGCGATGGAACAGCGGACGATTACGAGTGAGAAAAAGCGAGGTCAGAGCATCCCCGTTGAAATTCCGACGCATGTAGCTGGATTGTTGCAATTCGAGCAGGGAGCCATCGGCACGCTGATTACGAGTTTTGACGTATTCGGCGGAAGTGTATTGCCACCAATTGAAGTATACGGCACCCATGGAACACTACAGGTTCCTGATCCAAACACATTCGGCGGTCCAGTTCGTTACCGCTTGCTAGGTGATGAGGAGTGGACTGAGGTACCTCTGCTGCCAGGATATCAAGAAAACACACGTGGCATCGGTGTTGCAGATATGGCTTATGCCGTGGGCAGCGGACGTGCTCACAGGGCAAGTGGAGAGCTTGCCTACCATGTGCTTGAAGCTATGTGGGCGTTCCATGATTCTTCGGATGATCAGACTTTTTATAAAATGGACAGCACATGTCAGCGCCCTGCTGCACTGCCAGCAGATCTGCCATTGTACACGCTGGATCAGTAATCGATCAAGACAGAACTATAGCCCTGACTCCCGATACGAGGGAAGCAGGGCTATTTTCATTTTATATCAAGGCATGATTAGGGTTCGAATCCGGCTTGGCTAATCCAGATTTCATGTTCCTCAAAATGCGCCTTCATTCGCTCAACTACCATTTTGTAGGCTTCAGGACTGTACCAATCTTCCTTGCCCACTTGTTCGTAAAGTGGCTTCATGCCAAGTCTCCGGGTTCGCTTGCCCTCACTCCCATCTCCCATGAAGTAATCATCAATACATATACGCTGGACAAGCGGCCTTAGGATGGCTGCAAAATTTTCGCTGCTGGGTAATACTGGAGCAATAGCAGCCTGTGTGGGGATACCGGCATCTCGCAGTTGTTCCAGGGCACGCAATCTGCCCGCGATTGGCGGAGCTGCAGGACTGAACTGCTTGCGGATATCATCCAGATCCGTTTCCACGGTCATGCTAACACGGACTCGGTCACCCAACTTTTGCAGCAGATCGATATCTCGGGTCACCAATGGACTTCGGGTTTGAACCAATATAAAATCGGGTGGATGCTGGGCCATGACTTCAAGCAAAGAACGCGTGATTTGCTCCTTATATTCAGCGGGCTGATACGGATCTGTACTGGATGACATAAAGAGTGTGACCTTACCTTTCGATTTCGCACGCTTCAGCTCCTTGGCAAGCACATTGGCGGCTTCCTGTTTCACATCAACCCAGCTTCCCCACGGCTCTTTGCGAAATAAAGATACGGGCATTTGCCTTACATAACAATAGGAACATCCAAAAGCACAGCCTGTATAGGGATTCAACGTATGGGTATAACCATTAAGGAACCCGGTTCCTTTGTTCAGCAACGTTTTGGGTACTTTGTATACCAGACTGGTCTTCATAATGAATCACGCCTTTGTTCACGGTAATTGGCAGGTGTGCATCCTGTATGTTTTCGAAATACAGTAATAAAATACGCCGGATTGGCTATGCCGACCTGTCGACCGATATCTGTGACGGTAAGACTGGTGCTTTCAAGCATTTTCCGGGCTTCGGTGACTCGTTTTTCCTGAATGTACTCCACTGGTGTTAGACCCGTAATTCGTTTGAACACCCGGTGCAGATGGTACGGACTACCATGACTAACACTCGCAAGAATATCAAGTGTTAGAGGCTCGGCAAAATGATGTTCGATATAGTCTGTTACAACGGAAATCCATTCCTGATCGGGGACTCGCTCGCCCGTTGGTTTGCACCGTTTGCATGGACGGAAATGTCGCGCCAATGCTTCTTCCGAGTTTTTAAATATAAAGACATTCTCATAATTGGGTGCTTTCGACTTGCAGGAAGGTCGGCAAAAGATGCCTGTTGTTTTGACACCGTAATAGAATTTTCCATCAAAGCTGCTGTCGTTGTGAATAATGGCATTCCACTGTTTGTCATCTATAGGCACAGAATCTGTTTGATAGGGGTTGTGATATTCCAAAAGAATCACCTCAAGTCTCATTATACCCCTGATTGATTGAGATCGACGAAGTTTCAAGCAAAAAAGCAAGATATCAATATGTTGGAAAATGTACTTCCCTTCAATCTGAATGAAATATAGGCTACAATGTACAGGATGGCAAGCAGTTTAAGCGTGAAATTTTATTTATGAAAGAGGTAGATTGAATGGTTCGTTTTGGAGTGGTAGGTACCAACTGGATTACAGAGAGGCTTCTTGAGGCCGCTGCACAAGTCGAAGGATTCGAATTGACCGCCGTGTATTCAAGAACTGAAGATAAAGCTAATGCATTTGCAGATCAATATCAGGCTGCACTTCGATTCACCAACCTGGAAGAGATGGCGGCGAGTGATGGTCTCGATGCCGTGTACATTGCTACACCGAATACCTTTCATGCCGAGCAGGCAGAGTTATTTTTGAGAAACGGCAAACATGTCCTGTGCGAGAAGCCTTTGGCTGCCAATGGGGCAGAGGTCCGTCGTATAATTGATACAGCGCAAGAACATGGAGTACTGCTCATGGAGGCCATGAAATCGACCCTTGTTCCCTCGTTCAAAATGGTACAGTCTCACCTACATAAAATTGGCCCGGTACGTAAATATGTGGCGAGTTATTGCCAGTACTCTTCCCGGTACGATAAGTATAAAGAGGGAATCGTCCTGAATGCGTTCAAACCTGATCTTGCTAATGGAGCGTTAATGGATCTTGGTGTGTATTGTCTCTATCCGTTGATTACGCTATTTGGCGAGCCTACACAAGTTCAGTCCCAGGCAATGATGCTGGAATCAGGGGTAGATGGACAAGGCAGTGTTATTCTGAATTATGATGAGATGGATGCGGTAGTGACGTACTCCAAAATCTCCAATTCTCGTGTTCCAAGCGAAATTATGGGCGAACGCGGCAGCATCATCATTGACAAAATTGGTTCACCCGAACATGCGGAGATACGCTACAATGATGGTACGGTGGAAAAACTCACTGCCGAGCAAACTCATCCGTCGATGTATTATGAGGTGGAGGAGTTTGTCAATCTGATCCAGCAAGGCAAAAAGGAATCGGACATGAACACCTATGAACGTTCCTATGTTACCATGCAGGTGATGGATCAGATCCGGCAGCAGATTGGTCTTGTTTTTCCTAACGATTAATTCTGAAAGTGAGCTGAGACGAGATGAGTAGAGATGAGCAGAAGAGCAGAGTGGCCGGCCTGGAGTTGGCACAAATTATTTTTATCGGGCGAACCTTCGAAGAATATATGAAGATGTTCAACCTGACCGTGGAAGAGATTAAAGGTAAGTCCATTCTCGATTGTCCGGGCGGGGCCTGTTCTTTCAGTAGCCATGCACGAGAGTGGGGTGCAGATCCCATGGCAGCGGATATTGCCTATGAACATGAGAGCAGCCAACTGGAAGTGAAGGGACTTCAGGATATTGAACATACGATGAAACAAATGGAACAAGTACAAGACAAATATAGATGGGATGATTTCGGTTCGATCCATGGCTTGAAAGAAGAACGTAGACGTGCAATCACCGATTGTGTAGCCGATATGAGACGTTTTCCTGACCGTTATGTGGCCTCTGTACTGCCGGAGTTACCTTTTGCCGATGAACAATTCGATCTGACATTGTCTGCGCATTTCCTGTTTACGTATGCGGATCGCCTGGATGCCGATTTCCATCTTCAGACGATCCTTGAGCTGCTGCGTGTGACGAAGCGGGAGCTGCGGATTTTTCCTACGGTAGACTTGTCTGGCAAACGTTATGAGCACATGGATGAACTAAAGGCTATACTGGAAGAACGCGGTTATATTACTTCTGAAGAGAAAACTTCATATGAATTCCAGCGGGGAGCACATACGATGCTCCATATTGTGAAATCACGGTAAAAACACCTGAATTGCAACAACACAGACAGCACTTCATTCATGAAGGTTTTAATAAGATACGCATGACCAGAACAGGTTAGGAGGTTTTATCAGATGAAAAAAGTACTTATACTTGGTGGTACACGGTTCTTCGGCAAACGTCTGGTTGATCATTTACTGTGGGAAGGAAAGTCTCAAATTACGGTCGCAACTCGTGGTAAAACGGATGTAGACTTTGGACCCGAGGTCAACCGGATTAAAATGGATCGTGAAGATCCGAAATCGCTTGCCGAGGTTGCACAGACCGACATGTGGGATATTGTCTATGACAACATCTGTTACTCGCCAGATGCGGCGAAGTCGGCTTGCGAAGCTTTTGCAGGACGTACCCAAAGATACATTTTGACATCAACGCTATCGGTATATGGAGATCCCAAACCTGGATTTACGGAAGACGATTTCGATCCGTATACCTATCCGCTGCAATATGGAAGCCATGAGGATTTCTCCTATGGAGAGGGTAAACGGCTTGCGGAAGCTGTGTTTTTCCAGGAAGCGGATTTCCCGGTGGCAGCGATGCGTATTCCGATTGTACTCGGAATTGATGACTACACACGAAGACTTCATTTTCATATTGAACATGTGCAAAAAGGAAAACCCATCGGCATGCCAAATCCGAATGCCGAGATTGGTTTCATCAATTCCACAGAAGCCGCTAGATTTCTCGCTTGGCTTGGTCATTCATCCATTACAGGACCTGTGAATGCAGCGTCCAAAGGAGCTATAACTCTTTCAGCCATGATGAAACTGATTGAAACGGTAACGGGTATGCAATCCCAGGTACTGACCGAAACGATCAAAGAAGACATGTCACCCTTTGGAATCTCGGATTCCTGGACAATGGATACTTCGAAAGCAGAGCAGGCGGGATATACGTTTGAAGCATTAATGGATTGGTTCCCGGGTCTGGTTCGGGAAGTCGCTCTGGCACTTCAATCCGAAGGCTAGAATCCAAATCTATATTTGAGTCTCATTTCATTACAAAGAAAACAGGACGCAATCAGAGAGATATTCTCCGATGCGTCCTGTTTGTGTATTTGCTTCAACAAAACAGTTTCTCTCAAGTTGCGGTTCCAACCTCAATTGATTTTCCTGTTTATTTGCAAGGAGCAGAGGCCGAAGCTCGAATACGCAGCTCAGATGGCATAATAACAGTTTGTGGTTGCTCAGGAGCTTTGCCTTCAATTCGGTCGATCAGCATTTGCATTCCGATAGCACCGAAGTCATAGGCAGGCTGTGCAGCAACAGTAAGAAAGGGATCAAAGGCGGAAGCCAAATCCAGATCATCAAAACAGACGACCGAGATATCCTCAGGTACACGAAGCCCCCGTTTACGCAAAAGTCGAATGACACCGATAGCGAGCATGTTGTTTGCTGCAAATATGGCTGTAGGTTTATGCTGATGTGCAAGTAAACTGTCGATACCCTCTTCATCACTGAAATCCCGGTAGCCTGTTCGAAGGATTAATCCAGAATCAAAAGGAAGCCCGGCTTCCCGGAGTCCCTCCATATATCCTTCTTCTCGCAGCCTCGCAGTGGAAACCTCGGAAGAACCATTGACCAGAGCTATGCAGCGATGTCCGAGATCCGTCAGATATCGAATCAATTGAAGTGCACCATCTCGGCTGTCCCCAGCGATAACGTCGGATGTGATTCCCGGGACGGTGCGGTCCAAAATAACAAACGGAATGTTACGTTCCTGCAGCTGCTTCAAGTGATTTAGCGAACGGTCCCCAGCTGGTGCAAACAGCACACCATCGACGCGGGTAGACAGAATGGTTTCTACATAATTTTTCTCCTTGTCGTAATCCTCGTCGCTATTGCTGAACAAGAGGCGATAACCGCGCAGATTGGCAGCGTCTTCAGCTCCCCGGGCCAGCGTTGTATAGAAGGGGTTCGTAATATCCGTAATTAACAGTGACAACATCTGAGTCCGCTGCAGCACAAGACTGCGTGCATTGGAGTTGGGAATGTAACCAAGTTCTTCGATGACCTGTTGTACACGCTCGCGTGTAGCCGGGCTGATGCGACCTGTTTGATTGATGACTTTGGAAACGGTCATGGCGGAGACGTTGGCTTTTTTGGCAATATCATAAATGGTAATCAATAGGATCTAACCTTTCCGCAACATAGTCTTTCCATTCTATAGGATAATGCCGATTGACAGCAACATAGGCTCATGCTATCTTAGGGTTACCCATAACCCTAACCAAAAAAATTGATTTTTTCAGTCTAACCGCTCTTCAATTTTGCTCACATCGCTTCCTTCATACACCATTACAGGGCAGCATAACGGAGTCAATAATATAGAGCGGTTTATTTAATTGAGTATTTGTAAACGCATTCATAATAAGAAAAAGAAGTGACCATTGTGGCATGCAACGGTAATGTGATAACTCGGGTATCGGTGAACAGAAGGAATCAAAATTCTTAATTAGCCCCATCAAATTGCATACGGACAAGTCACAAGTAATTCGTACCTATTCTATGAAACCATTGAAGGAGGACGTTTTAGTATGACACATCAGGATTACCGTTATAAACAGGCATTTCCCAAGATTGGTATTCGTCCCACAATTGACGGCAGACGCAAGGGTGTTCGTGAATCATTGGAAGAGCAGACGATGCGTATGGCGACGTCCGTTGCCGAGCTGCTCGCAGCAGAACTTCGTTATCCCGATGGATCGCCGGTAGAATGCGTCGTTGCCGAGTCCTGTATTGGCGGCGTGAACGAGGCAGCGGCAGCGGCGGAACTATTCAGTCGTTCCAACGTGGGCGTGACCATTACCGTTACACCTTGCTGGTGTTATGGGACAGAAACGATGGATATGTCCCCATCCATTCCCACGGCGATCTGGGGTTTTAACGGCACTGAACGTCCGGGCGCAGTATATCTGGCAGCAGTACTCTCTGCCCATGCACAGAAGGGGATTCCCGCTTTTGGAATCTATGGAGAGGATGTTCAGGATGGAGGAGATACGACGATTCCTGATGACGTTCGTGAGAAATTACTTCGCTTCAGCCGTGCAGGTCTTGCCGCTGCAACCTTGAAGGGACGTGCTTATCTGTCCATTGGCTCGGTATCCATGGGCATTGCCGGCTCTATCGTGAACGATTCCTTTTTCCAGGAATATTTGGGCATGCGGAACGAATATGTGGACATGAGTGAATTGACTCGTCGTATAGAAGAGGAGATTTATGATCCTGAGGAGTATAAGCTGGCACTGGCCTGGGTGAAGGAGAACTGTAGTGAAGGACCGGATAACAATCCTGCCTATCTTCA
The DNA here is from genome assembly GCF_042796655.1 of Paenibacillus sp. NPDC057886. NCBI lineage: Bacteria > Bacillati > Bacillota > Bacilli > Caryophanales > Paenibacillaceae > Paenibacillus > Paenibacillus sp. NPDC057886. The sequence goes on from NZ_JBHVMZ010000001.1 coordinate 1,469,532, forward strand.
GACAGATCGCAAACGCAAAGAGTATGAATGGGAAACGGTTGTGAAAATGACCCAGATTGTGCGTGACCTGATGGCAGGCAATCCGAAGCTGGCGGAGCTGGGATTCACAGAGGAATCCATGGGCCACCACGCGATTGTCTCCGGGTTTCAGGGACAACGGCAGTGGACAGATCATTCACCCAACGGAGATTTTCTGGAATCTATCCTGAATTCTTCCTTTGACTGGAATGGCAAACGCTCGCCTTATCTGGTGGCAACAGAGAACGACAGCCTGAATGGTGTGTCGATGTTATTTGGTTCCCTTCTTACGCATACCGCGCAGATCTTCGCAGATGTACGTACCTATTGGAGCCCGGATTCGGTAAAACGCGTGACAGGGCATCAGTTGGAAGGAAACGCAAAGGACGGTATTCTGCATCTGATCAACTCCGGTTCTGCGGCATTGGATGGTACAGGGCAACAATCAAGAGCGGGTGAGCCTGTGCTCAAGCCTTTCTGGGAAATTACAGATGAAGAGGTTGAGGACTGCCTGAAAGCCACCTCATGGCGGCCGGCATCCGTGGAATATTTCCGGGGCGGCGGCTATTCGGCTGATTTCCTGACTAAAGGCGGCATGCCTGTTACGATGACTCGTCTCAATTTGGTCAAAGGACTCGGTCCAGTGCTGCAACTGGCTCAAGGTTACACCGTCGATCTGCCTGAGGATGTACATGATACGCTGGATCAGCGGACAGATCCGACTTGGCCATCTACCTGGTTTGCACCTGTTCTGACGGGATCAGGGGCCTTCACCTCGGTTTATGAAGTAATGAATCAATGGGGTGCGAACCATGGCTCCATCTCTTATGGACATATCGGTGCGGATTTGCTGACACTGGCCTCCATGCTTCGTATCCCGGTGAGTATGCATAATGTACCGGAATCCGAGATTTTCCGTCCGCGTGCCTGGGGACTGTTCGGCACAAGTGAACCGGAAAATGCCGATTACCGGGCATGCAGCGTCTTTGGACCGTTGTATCGATAACAGCCAAACGGCTTGTCGTGGAAGCGAAGGAGGCATGAGAGATGGGTACTCAAGCAACACATGTGCTTGCTGCCGATTACGGCGCCGGAAGCGGCCGGGTGGTCCGTGGGACTTTTGACGGGAGCAAGCTCTCGTTACAAGAAATGCATCGATTCAGTAACGATCCTGTACACCTGGGAGATGGCCTGTACTGGGATTTCCTGCGACTTTTCCACGAACTAAAACAAGGGATTGTAAAGGGCATGCAAGGCATCTCCCAACCGGTCCGTTCCATTGCTGTGGATACGTGGGGAGTCGACTATGGATTGGTGGACGGGGCGGGAAGGTTGTTCTTCAATCCGCGTCATTACCGGGAATCGCGTAATGCGAAGTGGATGGAAGAAGTCCTGCACATGGTGAGTGAAGAAGAGCTTTATTCCATGTCTGGTGTCCTGCCACAACAGATAAATACGATATTTCAACTGCTTGGAAGTGTGCGCGAGCACTCGGAAGGTCTGCGGCCAGATGTGCGCATGTTATTGATGCCGGATTTATTTAACTATTATCTATCTGGTCAGCAGGCCTGCGAGTACACAATTGCGAGTACAAGCGGACTATTGCATGCCGGAGAGGTCCGTTGGAATGAACAGTTGATTGGCCGTCTGGGTATCCCGGAGACGCTATTCCCACCTCTCGTACAGCCAGGCACGGTGCTAGGGCAGTTAACGGATGACTTGTGTGCAGAGTTGCGGACTGGACCGATGCAAGTGATATCTGTAGGTTCACATGATACAGCATCTGCATTGGCAGCCATTCCTGCTACAGATTCGGAATTTGCTTTTATTAGCTGTGGCACCTGGTCACTCATGGGGGTGGAACGCGACAGCCCTGTATTGGATGAACGTAGCCGCCAACTGGGGTTCACCAATGAAGGCACGGTAAATGGCAAAGTGCGAACCTTGAAGAATCGCTCAGGCCTGTGGCTATTGCAGGAGTGCAAACGGCAGTGGGAACGGGAGAATCAACGTTTTACCCATGAGGAACTGGTCCAGCTCGCTGCTTCGGCAACCGCTCATCAATGTTATGTATCGTCCGGAGATGGGGTGTATTTGGCACCAGGCAACATGCCAGAGCGAATCCGGCAACAGTGCAGTGCCAGAGGGCAAGGAATACCCGAAACGATTGGAGCCATTGTGCGTTGTATTCTCGAAAGTCTCGCGCTGGAGTTCAGACAGACTCTGGATGAACTGGAGCTAATTACAGGCACCCGGCCACGGGTGATTCATATAGTCGGCGGCGGTGTGCATAATCGCTTATTGTGCCAATTTACGGCTAATGCAGCAGGTATTCCGGTGATAGCCGGTCCTGCCGAGGCAACTTCAGCCGGAAATTGCATGCTGCAATACCTGGCACATGGCGAAATAAGCAGCTTATCCGAGGTGCGAGAAGTTATGGCTTCTTCCTTTTCTCCCGAAACCTATGAGCCAGAAGACACCGCAAGGTGGCAGGAAGCCTACGTAAGATACCAACACCTGAATCAAACATTGGCAAGCAAATCCAATTAGATGAGCATTTTTTAAAATGCTTAAAAAGAAAAGTCAAAGGAGTGGAGCAGAACATGTCTGAACAACATGTAAGGGAAGAATTGACCAAATATGCCCGCAGAGCGGTTGCTCAGGGGCTGGTGGTTGGACCAGGGGGGAATCTGAGCGCCCGTTCCGAAGGAACGATGCTGCTTTCGCCCAGTGGTTATGCACTAGAGGATCTGGAGCCTGACGAATGGATCGCGATTGATATTGCGACAGGAGAGACACGTGCCGGATCGACACGCCCTTCCTCCGAGGTGTTGATGCATCTGTATAGCTATCGGGTCAACCCTGACATTCAAGCCATTGTCCATACACATCCGGCATACACCATCGCCCTGAGTCTCGTTTTCGATGAATTGCCTCATTTGTTCCCTGATCAGTCGGCACTGGTGGGCGATATTGGCTTTGTACCTTATGTTCTGCCCACAACCAGACTCCTTGCCGATGCGGTAGCTGCCAAGGTTGAAGAGCACACAGCGCTCATTCTGGTCAACCACGGATTGGTTACGACAGGTAAAAATCTGCGCGAAGCCTACTACCGCACCCAAGTGGTGGAGGAAAGCGCCAAGGTGTATATGATCGCCAAGGCAGCAGGGGAGCCTAAAGTGCTTACTGCGGAAGAATACAAGGAGATCCAGTCTCTTGAAAGTGAAGCTTACCGCGTGCAGCTGCTGCAACAACTCAAGTCATAACTGAATATTTATAATTAAACGAAGTATAAAGGTTATCTCGACAAGAGCAGGTTACGTCCTCCAGAAAAAATCTGGAATACAGGATGTGAATTGCTCTTTTTTTATTTTGGGTCAAACGGGTAGTACATGGCGCAAAAAAAATACACAGTAATTGGGTAAGAATTATTGAAATTATTATCGATTGAAGTTATACTGTCGTTAATCATCAGTGAGTAACAACAAAAGAAATGCAATTATTTATATATGAGGAGTGAATTTAGTGGGTCCTGAGCTAAACGAATTGGAGTTGGAATACGAACTGCTGAAGCAGCTTCGGGACGCGAGCGCTCCCATCGGGGCCAGCACGTTGGTTCATACCTTGGGCAAAACGTACGGTCTAAGTCAGGCTACAATCGGAAGAAGACTTATGGAGATGGACGTTGAAGGTTTCACGATACTGGAGGGCCGGAAGGGCAGAATTCTAACCGAACAGGGGCTGGAGCGAATCAAGACTTTGGAGAAAGATTTACAGCAAAAAAGTGTGAATTCCCAACTCATTCAGATGCTGAACCATTCCGGTGAAAAGGCTCTGCTTGATGTCCTTGTGGCCAGAAGGGCTCTGGAACGGGAGATTGCTTCCCTGGCAGCACAACGAGCCTCAAAAGAATACATATTGTTGCTGGAAGCCTCCATCGCTACCCAGCATCAATTGCTTTCCCAGAATATTATTCCTTACGAGGAGGATCGGGAGTTTCACAGGCTGCTGGCTTATGCGGCTCAAAACCAGATTCTGCTGCATGCGGTTGAACTGGTTTGGGAGACAAGCCGTGATTTCCTGGAAACAGCTTATATTAGGCAAAGAGTAGGAAGCGAACTGGTCGTGGACCATCAGCGGATTCTGGAGGCTGTAGCAGCGGGCTCCCCGGAACAAGCTGAAGCGGCAATGGTGGATCATATTAACCAGATGATTGAGGATGTCAAACGATATTTCGCTATGCAGAACCTTAATATAACTTCGGATGAGACCCGTTGATAAAGGAGTTGAGCTTGTGAGAACAATTTATCGATTAGGTATAGATATCGGAGGCACATTCACGGATGCCCTGGTTATGGACAATCATGGCAGGGTGATTGCCGCACTGAAGACGCCATCGATTACAGCAGCTCCGGAACAGGCGATTTTTAATGCACTTGATCAGCTCAAAGCTAGCGGGGTCGATCTTCATGAGATCGATCTGTTTGTGCACGGAACAACGCTTGGTGTTAACACCCTAATTGAGCGTAATGGCGCAGTTACAGGTCTGTTGGTCACCAAAGGTTTCCGGGATATTCTTGAGATTCGGAGGCTTCGACTCGAGGATACAACCAATCTGTATGGTGACAAGACCGATGCGCTTGTTCCGAGACATCTTATCAAGGAAATCGATGAACGAGCGCTTGCGAGCGGAAGCATACTTCAACCACTGAATCAGGAACAACTACTTCAAGCGGTAGACGAGCTGGTAGAAGAGGGGATTACAGCCTTGGCGATCAGTTTCTTGCACGCTTATGTCAATCCTGCTCATGAGCAGCTCGCGGAAGAGTTAGTCAGGGGACGTCATCCGCACCTGTTTCTTTGCAGAAGCAGCGCCATTTGGCCACAGCAGCGTGAATTCGAACGGACTCTCGCCACGGCCATGAATGCATATGTTGGGGAACGAATGGGATCATATTTCCTGCGTCTACAAGAAGGAATTGGCGCTTACGGCCTGAAAGCCAATTTGCTGTCCACGATGTCCAATGGTGGAATCATGACTGCGGCCAGAGCGGCCAAAGAGCCTGTACGTACTCTCCTGTCTGGACCTGCTTCCGGCGTAATCGCCGCCACCCATATTGCCGAGCAGGCCGGCATTCATCAAGTCATCACATTCGACATGGGCGGGACAAGCGTTGATGTCGCCCTCATCGATAAAGAACCTGCGTATTCTACAATGAATAGGGTTGGGGATTTTCCGGTCATCATTCCCGCTGTGGATGTAACCGCGATTGGAGCCGGTGGGGGCTCGATTGCCTGGCTTGATTCCGTAGGTGTACTCAAGGTGGGACCACGTAGTGCTGGGTCCAATCCGGGTCCAGCCTCCTATCATCGTGGGGGAGAAGAGCCGACAACGACGGATGCCTATCTGCAACTGGGCGTTTTACAGGCTGATCGATTCCTTGGCGGACAGATGCGTCTCTATCCCGAGCTTGCTGAACGTACTCTGGGTAATCTTGGCGAACGGCTTGGACTAAGTCCCACGCAAACTGCACAAGCCATTCTCGATGTGGCCACCGCCAATATGTATGCCCAATTCTCTCCGCTCATGGCACGCAAGGGTGTTGATCCCCGTGACTTTACGTTGCTCGCCTATGGTGGAGCTGGGCCGATGCATGCTTTCCTCATGGCGCGTGAAGTGGGCATCCGCCGGGTGCTGATCCCACCATCTCCAGGAACACTTTGTGCCATGGGCTGCACAGTTGCCAATCTTCGCAATGATTTCGTTCAAACCTTGCACAAAAGCAGTCAAACGCTTGAGCCTGGCGAGTTAGCGAATCTATACACAAGACTGGAGGATCAAGGGCGCAGCTGGGTTGAAGAGGAAGCCCGAGGCGGAGTGAAACTGGAACATATCTATTGCTTATATAGCGCCGACATGCGTTATGAAGGTCAGGCCTTTGATTTGGAGGTTACCCTCACATCCGAAGAAATCGCCGATCCCGAAAAAGCAAGGAACAAATTCCATATGTACTACCAAAATGTGTTTGGCATCAGCCAGCCGGAAGCTGATGTGATGTTCGTTAGTCTGAGGGCGACCATTGTTGGCATTCTGCCCACCCAAAGCACAGCGACTCCGGTAGAGTTGCCATTCGATGAGAGTGAAGCAGAAGAACGGATCATCACTTTTGACCACGAACAACGAACTGCAAAAGTTCTAAAGAGGGGACAGATACCACTGCGTATGCCCATTCATGGGCCCATTATCGTGGAGGAATATGATACAACCATTTTCATCCCGCCTGGCTTTACGGTATACCGGGATGGTTACGGGAATGTGATTGGGGAGGTGGAGCAATGATTGGCGACAAGGTTTTTCTTGAAATTTTCAACAACCGGATTCAGGCTGCGGTGGAGGAAATGGCCAATGTCGTGTTACGCACCGGATTCACCGCTTTTGTTAAAGAAACGGGCGATTTTGGAACCTACCTCTTGTCACCATCTGGGGAAACGTTTGGGTCGCCATTGGAGACGGGTTACAATCTTTCCCTTGGTATCCCCGCAGCGGCGACCATAAACAGCATCACAGACTGGAAGGAAGGCGATCTGGTCATTTGTAATGATCCTTATTCCACCAAAGGCATGGTGACACATCTACCGGATGTTCATCTGATCAAGCCCTATTTTCACAAAGGGGAAATCATCGCATACGGCATGTGCTTCGTTCATTCATCCGATGTAGGTGGTAAGGTACCGGGAAGCGTATCTCCAAGCGCCTACGATATTCATATGGAAGGCATTCGAATTGCTCCAGTCAAGCTGTATGAAGCGGGCGTTCTTAATGAACAGATACTGCGCATGTTTCTGGACAATAGCCGCATTCCGGAGCAAAACCTTGGTGATCTCAAGGCGCTGATGGCAGCCTTGAATCGGGGGGAGCAACGACTAGAAGAGCTTATCGGCCGTTACGGTGTGGAGCGAATTCAGCAGGGCATCGAGCAATTGCTGGAATACGCTGAGTTGAAGGCCCGCGCCATCGTACAGGAGATTCCGGACGGTTCATATGAGTTCTGGGACTATCTGGAGAAAGGTCCTGGCGGTTATCCCATCCGATTGCGCTGTAAAATGACGATCGCAGGCAGTGACATTCATCTAGACTTTAGCGGCACCGACCCTCAGGTCAGAGCTTCGTTCAATATTCCTACCCACAATCAGCAGGGGCATTACATGCTGGTTCCCGCACTCATTCGTTATTTCCGTACGCTCGATCCGACGATTCCATGGAATTCGGGCATGATTCGTATGGTGCGAAATTACGCACCGCCAGCTTCAGTTCTCAACCCGGAGCCGATGGCAGCGGTTGGGGCACGAGCAGCGACCTTTATTCGGTTGATGGATGTCATCACAGGCGCTCTTGGAAAAGCCCAGGCCAGTAAGGTCCCCGCCGCAGGAGCCGGACAGGCATGCATTGTTATGATGGCGATGACGGATGCGTCAGATGGCAAGAAAAAGGTCGGTGTGATCCAGCCGATATGCGGCGGTTCAGGAGCAAGACCAATGAAAGATGGGATTGATGGCATGGATTTTGCTGTGGGTCATCTTCGAAACATTCCTGCGGAAACAGTAGAGTCCGAGATGCCTGTGCTCATAGAGCATTATGGTCTTCGTGCTGATTCCGCTGGTGCGGGAACCTTCCGTGGTGGAAGCGGAATCGACCTGTGCATCAAAATTCTCACACCAGATACCGTAATGACGGCCAGAAATATGGAGCGTATGGAGTTTCATCCGTGGGGCAGGCTTGGCGGAGGTGTAGGTACCCATGGGGAAGCAATTCTCAATGCTGGACGTGCAAGTGAACATCATCTGGGAAGAATTGATGAGTTGCTGCTTCAACCCGGAGAGACAGTGACGTTCCTGTCACAAGGCGGTGGCGGATACGGCGATCCATTTGATCGGGATCCACTGCTGGTGCTGGAGGATGTAAGAAGAGGACTGGTATCAACGGAAAAAGCTCTTGAACTATATGGTGTGGTCATAGAAGGGCGGAACCTGAACGAGAGTGAGACCAGACAGTTGCGAGCCAAGAGGGAACGGCAGCATGAAGAATTCGATTTTGGCTGGACAAGGACACAGTTTGAGTCCATATGGACTGATGAGATGCAAGTATCGCTGAATCAGGCTTTGCTGAATGTTCCGCTTGCACTCAGAGACTACCTGAAGCGTCAGACCATGGGAGTAGTGGAGGAGAAGCATACAGCGTCTGTATCCGTATCACCACATGAGATATCAGACATTATGGAAGGGTTGCGTCAGAAAATAGGATTGTAGTGATCAGGTGTACGAAGTAAAACGATTTAATTTTGTCATATCCATAAAACCAACTTAATCGATGGGGGAAATTCACATGTTTAAATCAAACAAGAAACGCTTTCTCAGCCTCGCCTCACTGACACTGGCCGGTACACTGGTTCTCTCTGCCTGCGGTGGAACAAGCAGCTCCAGCAACACAGCAGGAGGGTCCGACTCTTCCGGAGGAAGCGGAGACAAGGTTAAACTGACCATGTTTATCTGGGCAGGCTCCAATCAGGATGTCGTTCCAAAAGAAGTGGTTGCAAATTACGTCAAAGAGCATCCAAACGTCGAAGTTACCTTTGAGGAATCATCCAACGCAGTCATGTATCCGAAAATGGTCGCTGGCAAGCAGGCTGATCCCAACAATCCAGTTGTCAACTTTGGCTACTTCAACGCAGATGCGACCGCAAAAGGCTTGAACGATGATATGTGGGAGCCACTGGACACAAGCATCGTGACCAATATCAAGGACATCCCGGAGCAGTTCCACAAGCCTGACAATAAGGGTGTCGTGTGGGGAGTTTCGAGCTTCGCCCTCGTCTATAACAAAGACCTTGTAAAAACACCGCCAACAAGCTGGAACGATCTGTGGGATAACGAGGAATTCAAAGGGAAAACGGCACTCTGGGACTACATGTTCTATTCCTATATCTCTCCACTCCTTGCAGTTAAAGGACAGGAGATTGGCGCATCGTATGAAAATCCTGAGCCAGCATTCCAGTTCTGGGCAGATCACAGTGACCAGATCGGCACATTGGTTACATCCAATGACCAGTTAAAGGCTCTCCTGGAGTCGGGGGATGCTCTGATTGCCCCTTTCAGTGCACAGGTTGCACAGACATGGATTGATAGTGGTTCACCACTCGCTGTAGCGTATCCGAGCGAAGGGGCCATTACCTTCCCGTACACACTTCAGGTTGTGAAGGGGTCAACACCTGAGCAGACACGTGTAGCCAATGAACTTATCAACGAGCTGCTGAGTGCAGAGGCGCTGTCACAATACGCAGAAGCAACAGGTACACCGGTAACCAGCACGACTGCTGCCGTTCCGGACAAATACAAGGGCGATCCTTCCTTCTCCGTGGAAACACAGAGTAACGGTATTAATCCTGACTGGGATGTTCTTGCTCAAAACAGCTCTTCTTGGAAGGAACTCTGGGACCGACTCGTCAAAACCAAACTTCAATAAAATGATGGTTTTTAGACAAACCACAATAACGGGTTCTATTTCGAACCCGTTATGGACGGGAGGGAAACAGAGATGAGCAGCGGACAAGAACCCATTTCCATTGAAACAAGAAAAGTCACAAAGACCTACGGAGAGCGAGCCGCCGTTAACCATGTTTCATTGCAGGTGAAGAAGGGAGAATTCGTTTCCCTGTTAGGTCCGAGTGGCTGCGGCAAAACAACACTGCTGCGAATGCTTGGCGGACTTGAACAGCCGGATCAGGGGAGCATTATGTTGGGAGGTCGGGATGTAACCGGCATCCCGGCCTATGGTCGTAACAGCAACATGATTTTTCAGCAGCTTGCGCTATTCCCACATATGGACGTTTTCAACAATATCGCCTATGGGCTAAAGGTGAAGAAGTTACCGAAAGCCGATATCAGGAGGCAGGTACACGAAATGTTAGAGCTGGTACAGCTCGGAGATTATGGCAGACGGGCTGTTTCCCAGTTGTCCGGGGGGCAGGCTCAACGTGTAGCAATTGCTCGCGCATTAATCAACCGACCCGAAGTTCTGCTGCTCGATGAGCCACTTTCCGCACTGGACATGCAACTGCGTTTGGATATGCAGCGCGAACTGAAACGCATACAACGAGAATTCGGCGGTACGTTCATCTTTGTAACGCATGATCAGAATGAAGCCATGAACATGTCAGACCGAATCGGTGTCATGCGCGCTGGCAAGCTGCTGCAATATGCTACGCCCGATGAAATCTATGAAAGACCGGCAGACAGCTTCGTGGCCAAGTTCATTGGTGATACCAATCTTTTGGCAACAACGGTACTTGGACATGATGCAAATGGAATCCAGGTTGAATGCTTCGGGTATTCGCTGCTGGTGAAGACAAGTGAGGACACCCCGGTTGCCATAGCGGGTGCCCGGCACTCGTTGTCCATTCGCAACGAATATATTCGACTTGGAGAAGAGGCGAACCCTTGCCTGAACAAGCTGGATGGACGTGTCATAGAAGCAGTATATGGCGGGGCAAACATTCGTTATACGATCCAGATTGCTGAGGGGTTTCTGGTTCAGGCCAGTGTACTGCATCAGCGGGGAGCCTCACGTTTTAGCCCGGGGGAGCCAATCCGGATTGGCTTTGATCCGGAGGACGCGCTCTTGTTATCCGAACCTTTGCTGCATGATTCGGTACAGGAGGAAGGCATATGAATCGGATTGCGGATCGGATCGTGAATCTGTATTCATCCAAAAACCGCCAGTGGATTACCCAGTTGCTGCTTCTGCTGCCTGCTCTAGCCCTGATGGGCATCGTATATCTGGGTGGTCTGCTGATCTTTGGCAGGTACAGCTTCGATATCTATGAAAATGGCAAGCTCATTCGGGGCTGGGAGTGGGATGCCTATCGTGCTTTTCTGTCCGATCCGTACTATTGGAAGCTGATAGGCACCACGTTTCGTATTGCCTTCAAGGTTACGCTGTGGAGCCTGCTGCTTGCATACCCGCTAGCTTATTGTATTGCCGGCCTGAAGAAACCAGGCATGAAGCAATTGTTGCTGCTGCTTACGTTTCTTCCGCTGCTGGTCAGCGCGGTTGTGCGATCGTATGGCTGGCAGCTGCTGCTGTCCAAACAGGGTTTCATGAACTGGCTGTTTATTCGGCTTGGAATCACGGATGAAGGCTTCAGCATGATATATAACGAGACCGGTGTGGTCGTCGCACTTGTTCATATTTTTCTGCCTTTCATGGTCTTTCCGATCCTGAATGTATTATCGCAAAGTGACGCTTCACTCAAAGCGGCTGCTCAGGATCTGGGAGCAGGAAGCTGGCGGACATTCCTGACGATTACCTTACCTTTATCAGCAAGAGGTATTGCTAGCGGGGTACAGATTGTATTCACGCTATGCCTCACGGCCTTTACAACGCCTCAACTGATTGGTGGAGGCAGAGTCATGACACTTCCGGTATTTATTTACCAGCGAACACTGGACACCAACTGGCCGATGGCTGCGGTTGCAAGTATGTTCTTGCTCGTTTCTTCCATCGTCGTTTCACTCCTGGTCAATAAAGGAGCGGAAATGCTGATGTTCCGTCGTTCCCGGAAGGGAGGACAGGCTTATGGTTAAGTCGAACAGGTTCACCAAGCTGCTGCTCTATATATTTGTAGCGTCTGTAGCGGTTTATCTGCTACTGCCACTGCTTATGATCCTATTGACATCGGTAGGTTCCGGATCGGCCAGTACATTCCCGCCGGAAGGTCTTACCTTGAAGTGGTATGCGAATCTTGGAGAGCAGACTCAATTTCTCGTTGCATTCAAGAACAGTCTGATCGCCTCTACAGGAGCGGTATTGCTGGCGCTGTTTACCGGAACACTTGCGGCGCTGGCTATCGTGCACTACCCGTTCCCGGGTGCTGGTATCTTAAGGGCATTTTTTGTTTCCCCGATGGTTATGCCGAAAATTACGCTTGGTATTGCGTATCTGATTCTGTTCTCCAAAATGCATATTGCAGGCGGATTGTTCGCTCTTATTTTGGGTGAAGCGGTCATCGTGCTTCCATTCGTACTAACGCTTGTGGGCAGTGCCTTAGCCAATCTGCAGCCTGCACACCGGGAGGCGGCAGCAGACCTTGGAGCAGGGCCGCTGCGCATCTTTTTTACAATCACATTGCCACAGCTCAGACTATCTCTGCTCCTTTCCGGATCAATCGCATTTGTCTTCACTTTTGATCAGGTTGAGGCAGCACTGCTGCTGCTTCGTCAGGACAGCTACACACTGCCGATACAACTGTTCCTGTATATGGAGAAGTGGCAGGACCCGACAATCGCTGTTGTGTCTGTCGTACTTATCGCTTTTGCACTGGCCCTGTTCATGATCATCAAGCTGGTACTGCGCTCAGTACCCGGACTTGAGAGTTTGTTTGGGGGCAGGAAAAACAAAAGGAGGTCTGGATCATGATACATTCACATCATTTATCCCATGGCTCGGGTCTAAACCGGGACCGTGCGGAAGACGGAATGAAAGTCCAAGGGCTTAGTGCCCTGATCGCAACAACTCCGGAAAATATTCACTATGTCATCGGCTCCCAGCTACGCGCGAGCAACTGGACGATGCAGATTTACGCCATTCTGCCTGCCGACCGATCCGCACGGCCATGTATCGTCATTCCGACGAATCGTTTGGGCGTTGTGGCCCAGTTCGGTATCACGGGGGTAGATATATTTGCTTACAGCGACTTCTTCGTGGAAGGTTCAATTGAAGGTAAACCTTCTACTGATGATATTGATCTATTCTACTCTTTGCTACAAACGACAGCCATTTATCCTGGACCTATAGAAGCGCTTAAGGCTGCGCTGAAACAGCTCGACATCGAGAATCAACCGATTGGAGTCGATGAGATGCGAATCGCTCCTGAAATTTTGGCGCGGATCACGGAGGATGCGTCTCAAGGAGCAGTTGTTCCCGCGTACAAGCTATTTCGCCAAATCCGCCTGGTTAAGACACCTTTCGAGATCGAGCAGCTCCGACAGGCTGCGCAGGTGAATGAACGGATTGAGCAAGAGCTGATTGATCTGATCGCAGCCGGTGTTCATGAGAAGCAGCTAGCCGACCATTACCGACTGGCTGTGATGAGAGCAGGGGGCACACCTGCAATGACTGCGGTAGGGGCGGGTCCGCGCAGTGCGCTGCCGCTCATCGAAAATTATTTTCATACCATTGAGCCAGGGGATCAGATCCGCTTTGATCTGTGTTTGCAGTTGGAAGGATACTGGGGGGATACAGGACGTACCGTTGTGGCAGGAGAGCCAACTCCCTGGATGAAAAAGCATTTTAATGCAGTGAAAAGCGGATGGGAGACGGCACTTGAAACTGTGCGCCCTGGCGTCAAAGCTTCCGACGTATTTCATGCGGCTGTATCTCGTGTTCAGCGTGAGGGAATTCCGCATTACCGTCGTCAGCATGTTGGTCATGCCATCGGCTTGGAACTGTACGACGATATGACCCTCTCTCCTGGTGACCAGCGCATACTGGAGCCCGGCATGGTACTGTGTGTGGAGGTACCCTATTATGAGCTCGGCGCTGGTGGCTTCCAAATCGAGGATACGGTTGTTGTAACTCCTGATGGTTATGAGTTTTTGACCCATATGGAGCGTAAACTGTTTATCAAATAACGATTAATGGAAGGCTTCAGCCAAGCGATCAGTCAGCAGCCGATCATGAAGCTTTCCTGCCGAGAAAGTTGGAGTATCATGATTCAGCAGGGAACTAAGACGTTTCGTAACATTAGCCTTGCGCTGTTTGCCGGAGGTTTTGTGACTTTTGCGTTACTATACAGCCTCCAGCCCCTAATGCCCGAGATTAGCGAGGCGTTTGCGATCTCGCCTGCACATTCCAGTCTTACCCTCTCAGTGACGACGATTGCCATGGCACTGACGATGTTGTTCATCGGTTCCTTGTCCGATTCATTGGGAAGACGCTTCATTATGACAGCAGCTTTAATTGTTTCATCTCTCATTGCTATGATCAGCGCGTTTAGCCCGGGATTTACAGAGCTGCTTCTGCTTCGCATTTTACAGGGAGTTGCACTTGCCGGGCTGCCCGCGACAGCCATGACATATCTGTCCGAAGAGATTGAGCCTGCGAGTCTCGGGTATGCCATGGGCCTCTATATCAGCGGAAATTCGATTGGAGGTATGGCTGGACGTTTTATCAGCGGGGTAATCACAGACTGGTTCAGTTGGCGTGCTGCAATTGGTTTTATCGGTATTCTTGGCCTATGTGCAGCCGTTATCTTCTGGCTTGTTATCCCGCCGTCCCGCCATTTTGTCAAAACGACTCCTGGATTCAAAAAGATCATTCCGCTTTTGTGGTCACAGTGCCGAAATCCACGACTACTTTGCCTATACGGACTGGGCTTTCTTCTGATGGGGGGCTTCGTGACGTTGTTCAACTACATTGGCTTTGAATTGTTAGGAGAACCCTATCATCTAAGCCAGTCAGTTGTTGGCAGCCTTTTTGTCGTGTACCTTATGGGGACGTTGAGCAGCACCTGGATGGGCAGGCTTGCAGATCGGTATGGCAGATCGAATGTTCTTGGAATCGCGCTGGGTATTATACTGGCCGGAGCAGTTTGTACTGTTCACCCTGAGCTGTGGGTCAAAATTATTGGACTTGCGCTGTTTGCCTTTGGTTTCTTTGGCGGACATTCCATCGCAAGCAGCTGGGTTGGACTCGTAGCGAATCAGCACAAATCCCAGGCCAATGCCTTGTATTTGTTTTTCTACTACGTGGGATCAAGTGTCAGCGGAACTGGAGGGGGACTACTTTACAGCCATCTGGGTTGGATTGGCATCGTGGGCATGATTGGTGTGTATGTGGTAATCGGCTTTATTTTGTGTCGGTTGCTTATAGAAAGGGTACAAGAACATACCAAGCTTACTTTTTAACTAAACATAAATAGAAAGTTTGTTAATAAAAGCACTCATTTTGACCCATAATCATCCAATAGTCCCTAATACAATAACTAACTTTTTTCGACAAGTATTGCATATCCCGAAATACCGAGTATAATACTGGGTAAATAGATGCAAAGGGGATGCAATAAACGATGAAAACACATGCTGAATTGAACTCACTTCTTGTTGACGATTATCTGGATCTCCTGAACATAGCGAAACAGCTAGGTGATGAGGAGTGGAAAGAGGCCATTCTGCAAGCATTGAAAGAAGAAGTGGATGCTAATCATCATCTGGATTCAACCGAGGTCAGACAGGATCTTTGGAGTCAATTTGAAGGTATTAACGAACAGATGCATGATCTGTTAATGCAACTGAAGCATGCCGATGGTCCCGAAGAGAAAGAACAAATTATTGAAGCCATTTGGGGACTGAAAGTGGACCGGAATGCCATTACTCGCAAACTTGAAACCATGAGCCGTGCCAGCGCTGGACATCAATAAAGCTCTATCGTTTAAAAAAATAAAGACCCGCGTGCCGCCCTGTGGAATTCATCCATGGGTTAGCATGCGGGTTTTGTGTTTGTTTCTGTGTTTGTGTTTGTGTTTGTGTATGTGAAGATTAAAACTGTTTGGCTAGCGTACGTGCCTCTTCAATGGCTTGCTGTTTGATCTCATCTGCACGTTCCTTATACTGGTTATGTCCTTCTACAAATATGCCTTCAAGCTTTGGAACACCCAAGAAAGACATAATAATGCTCAAATAACGATGGCCGGATTCCATTTGGGCCGCAGGTCCTTCAGAATAAATGCCGCCACGGGCCTGAATATGCAATGCCTTTTTGTTGGAAAGCAATCCAACCGGGCCTTGTTCCGTATAACGGAACGTTTTACCAGCTACGCAGATGGAGTCGATATAAGCTTTCATAATGGGAGGAAAAGAGAAGTTCCACATCGGTGTTACAAAAACATATTTGTCAGCAGAGGCAAATTGATCGGATAATTCATTCAATCGTTGGACCTTGGTCTGTTCTCCAGAAGTCAATTCGCTGCCGGATTGAAGTTTCCCCCAACCACTGAACACATCTGCATCAATATGAGGAATATCTGAGCGATACAAATCCAGATGAATAACCTCATCCGAGGGATAGCTTTCACGATATGCATCCACAAACGCTCTTCCTGCAGCCATGCTGAAGGAAGTTTCATGATCATGAGGATGGGCAGTAATAAACAATAATGTAGTCATGTGGTTCTTCCTCTCTATGATGTTGTTTTGCCAAAAAGGGCCGACATTAATAAGCGACCGATGTAGTATGCATCGTTTATAACGTTTTATACCTAGATAGTGACCTGGTACTCAATCATGTATAATACATTGGTGTAAGGTGAATTCGAACGATAATAGGAATGAGTGAGATGAGCGCATATGGGAATGGATCTGGAGAAGCAACGATTAAGCATTGAAGCAGCGAAATTGTATTATCAGTCGGATTACAGCCAACAGGATATTGCGGTCAGGCTGGGCGTGTCACGTCCAACAGTATCTCGGTTACTTCAGTATGCGAAAGATCGCGGTTACGTTCGCATTGAAATTATGGACCCGCTGGAGGATATCGACATTATCGCCGGGGAGCTCAAGGCTAAGTATAATTTGGATACTGCGCTTGTATGTTTTGCCCCGTTGAAGAGTGATGAAGAAATTTTGAAACATATTAGTAAGAGAGCAGCAGATTACTTACAGGATACGGTGCAGGATGCGGACATAATTGGCGTAACCTGGGGGACAACGATGAACGCCGTAGCCCGTCAGCTTCGTCCAAAGCAGGTCAAAGGCGTGGAAGTGGTTCAACTTAAGGGAGGCGTAAGCCATTCCCATGTGAATACGTATGCGGCCGAAATTGTTCATTTATTTGCGGAAGCTTTCCATACGGTTCCCCGATATTTGCCTTTGCCCGTGATCTTCGACAACATTGAAGTCAAAAAAATGGTAGAAGCAGACCGACATATTGGCAGGATTGTGGAGCTTGGCCGACAGGCGAATATTGCCATGTTTACCGTAGGTACAGTGAAAGAAGATGCACTTTTGTTCAGACTGGGTTACTTTAATGAAGAAGAACAGCAATTGCTGATGCATTCAGGTGCGGGTGACATTTGTTCACGTTTTTTTGATGCCGAGGGCCGTTTGATCAGTGAAGAAATTAACAACAGAACCGTCGGAATTGATCTGGCCGAGCTGCGAAACAAGGAAAAATCGATTCTCGTGGCCGGGGGAAAGCGTAAAATAGAAGCCATTCATGCTGCGCTCAAAGGTCATTACGCCAACATTTTGGTAACAGACCAATACACTGCTCAGGCTTTGCTTCGATTATAATTCAATGAATGACAACATCTGCCACGCGACATGGGCGGATGTTTTGCTTTCTTAGACAGAAGCTATACTGTACAATTTCATCCCGCTGAGGGAAGTCTTTTGTTTAATGCAGTTTCCATGGAATGTGTTAAGAATTCAACAATGAACAAAAGTTCATATTGATTTTTACATATGTTCATGTTAGGGTAGGGATATAGAAAATAACTAGTTCAGATAAGGGGAGATTTAATTGACTACATCACAATTAGCCAAAATGATAGATCATACCTTGCTTCGTGCAGATGCAACACAAAGTGAAATGGCCAAATTGACCGAAGAAGCGAAACAATATCAATTTGCTTCTGTATGTGTTAACCCGGGTTGGGTTGCTTATGCTGCTGAACAGCTTAAAGGTACTGGCGTAGATATTTGTACCGTGATTGGTTTCCCTCTGGGAGCTTCCACTTCCGAGACCAAAGCGTTCGAAACCAAAGATGCCATCGCAAAAGGTGCTACTGAGGTGGATATGGTCATCAACATTAGCGCGTTGAAAGACGGCAAAGATGACGTTGTGGAACAGGATATCCGTGCAGTGGTTGAAGCAGCAGCGGGTAAAGCTTTGGTGAAAGTCATTATTGAGACTTGTCTGTTGACGGATGAAGAGAAAGTACGTGCATGTCAGGCAGCTGTAAAAGCTGGCGCTGATTTTGTTAAAACGTCCACAGGTTTCTCTACGGGTGGGGCAACGCCAGAAGATATCGCTTTGATGCGTCGTACCGTTGGTCCGGATGTGGGTGTTAAAGCTTCCGGCGGAGTGCGTAGTCTGGAAGATATGCAAAAAATGATCGCTGCAGGAGCAACTCGGATTGGTGCCAGTTCTGGTGTGAAAATCATGCAAGGCGAACAATCTACATCTAATTATTAATTCGTGAGTAACTTAGCTCGTTAAATTCCTCACCATGGAATGCTTGGATGCTTTAAAAAGGTTTAACTTGTTCTTCATATCGCTGGATGGATGTGGAGAACAAGTTTTAAAGCTGATTCAATTTTCTATATTTTAATTAAAACAGAACCATCAAATACCGAATTTATTGTAAGCGCTTCAACCGTTTTCTGAAAGGTTAATTCATCACATATATGGGAAACCTTTGAGCTGAATGAACATCCGGCTTAACTACCTTCAAAGGAGAGATAGAATGAAATTCCTAATTGCCCTTCTTGGTATACTTGTTGTATTTGGACTAGCCTATCTGGTCAGCAACGGTAAGAAGAAGATCCGATATCGTCCACTAATCATTATGATTGTTTTGCAAGTTATATTGGGATACGCATTGTTGAACACAGAAGTGGGTACATTTTTGATTGGCGGTTTCGCGACCGTATTTGAAAGTTTGCTTGGTTATGCGAATGACGGTATCTCATTTGTATTCGGTGGCTTGACTACCGTTGGTGCAGACAGTGGGGGCGCGCCGTTCTTCCTCAGTGTGCTGATGCCGATCGTGGTCATCTCAGCGCTCATTGGGATATTGCAGTATATCCGAATCTTGCCTTTTGTTATAAAATATATTGGTCTGGTATTAAGCAAAGTCAACGGAATGGGCAAACTGGAATCATATAACGCGGTTGCTTCGGCTGTATTGGGGCAATCTGAAGTGTTCATTTCTGTGAAAAAACAAATTGGGTTGCTGCCAAAACATCGGCTGTACACCTTGTGTGCCTCGGCAATGTCGACGGTATCGATGTCGATTGTCGGTGCCTATATGTCCATGATTGATCCGAAATATGTGGTTACGGCACTTGTGCTGAACCTGTTTGGCGGTTTTATCATTGCTTCCATCGTGAATCCTTATGAGGTTTCCGCGGAAGAAGATATATTGGAAGTACAGGAAGAGGAAAAACAATCCTTCTTCGAAATGCTGGGCGAGTACATTTTGGATGGTTTCAAAGTTGCCATCGTCGTAGCAGCGATGTTAATCGGTTTTGTTGCTTTGATCGCACTTGTTAACGGGATCTTCAGTGCAGTGCTCGGCATTTCGTTCCAGGAACTGCTTGGTTATGTGTTTGCACCATTTGCCTTTATTATGGGTGTTCCGTGGAAAGAAGCGATTCAAGCGGGAAGTATTATGGCTACCAAAATGGTATCCAACGAATTCGTTGCCATGCTTGATCTGACCAAACAGACTACATTGTCTGCCAGAACAACAGGAATCGTATCCGTCTTCCTCGTATCGTTCGCCAACTTTTCCTCGATCGGTATCATTGCCGGTGCGGTGAAGGGACTTCATGAGAAACAAGGTAACGTGGTGGCCCGCTTCGGTCTGAAACTGCTTTACGGTGCATCGCTTGTCAGCGTGCTGTCTGCGATCATCGCCGGACTGTTCTTGTAAAGCCGGATTATTGGAAGGAGTGCTTAAGTTATGTCAACATTCAAAAGAGTACATCTGATCGTTATGGATTCAGTGGGAATTGGTGAAGCGCCGGATGCAGCGGAATTCGATGATTTCGACGTCGACACCTTTGGTCACATTGCACGTGAACGCGGAGGATTGAAGATGCCGCATATGGCCAGTCTTGGACTGTCCAATATTAAGGAAATTGAAGGTGTCCCTGTAGCGGATGCACCAAAAGCCTTTTACACCAAGATGCAGGAAGCATCCAGAGGGAAAGACACCATGACGGGTCACTGGGAACTGATGGGCCTATACATTGATACCCCATTCCGCGTGTTCGCAGACGGGTTCCCGGATGAGTTGATTCAACGCATTGAGGAAAAAACAGGCCGTAAGGTGATCGGGAACAAACCAGCCAGCGGCACGGAAATCATTGATGAATTGGGCGAAGAGCATGTGAAAACAGGAGCCCTGATTATATACACATCCGCAGATTCGGTTCTGCAAATTGCAGCCCATGAGGATGTTGTTCCGCTGAAAGAACTGTATGAAATCTGTGAGTTCTGCCGCGAGATTACTCTCGACGATCCATACATGCTGGGCCGTATTATTGCCCGTCCGTTTGTAGGCGAAGTAGGTAATTTCAAGCGTACAGCTAACCGTCATGATTACGCGCTCAAACCTTTTGGCCGTACCGTGATGAATGAACTTAAAGATGGTGGATTTGATGTGATCGCTTTGGGTAAAATCGCAGATATCTATGATGGCGAAGGCGTAACCAAGTCTGTACGTACCGTCTCCAACATGGATGGCATGGACAAACTGTCCGAAACGATGGATGAAGCGTTCAATGGACTTAGCTTCCTGAACCTGGTTGACTTCGATGCTCTGTTCGGTCACCGTCGTGATCCACAAGGCTACGCTCAGGCGCTTGAAGAATATGATGCTCGTCTGCCTGAGATCTTCAGCAAAATGACGGACGATGATCTGCTGCTCATTACAGCTGACCATGGTAATGACCCAACCTACCGCGGTACGGACCATACACGTGAGTATGTGCCACTGCTTGTGTACTCTCCACGCTTCAGCGAGGGTAAAAAGCTTGAACTGCGCAGTACGTTTGCGGATGTTGGAGCAACAGTAGCTGAGAACTTCGGAGTGAAACTGCCGGAATATGGTACAAGCTTCCTGAAGGATTTGAATTAGTCACAATTTTTACTTTAACTGAACTTGGGGAAAGCTGTTATTTTCTTGAAACATAAAGTCGGACAGGATAACCTCGGGGGCAGCTGCGGCTGCTCCGGTCCCTGGCCTTCATTCAATGCTATGGATAACTGGAGGAGATTTAATCATGAGTACACATATTGGAGCTAAACCCGGAGATATTGCAGAAACAATCCTTTTGCCAGGAGACCCATTGCGTGCAAAATTTATTGCAGATACGTACCTTGAAGATGTCGTTTGTTACAACGAAGTTCGCGGAATGCTCGGATTCACGGGTACATATCAAGGACACCGAATTTCGGTGCAAGGCTCGGGCATGGGGATTCCATCGTTCAGCATCTATGCTAACGAACTGATCAGCGAATATGGTGTGAAAAACCTGATTCGTGTAGGTACTTGTGGAGGTATGCAGGAACACGTACGTGTTCGTGATGTTATCCTTGCTCAAGCGTCCTGTACGGATTCCAGCATGAACAAGCTCGTATTTGGTGGATATGATTTCTCCCCGATCGCGACGTTCTCCCTGCTGAAAGAAGCTTATGACCGCGCAACTGCAAAAGGCATGAAAATTCACGTCGGTAACGTATTCAGCTCCGATTCATTCTATCGTGACGACCGTTCCGTGACTGAAAAGTTGATGCAGCACGGCGTACTGGGCGTTGAGATGGAAACAACGGCACTGTACACACTCGCAGCTAAATTTGGCGTAAACGCACTGACCATCCTGACGGTAAGTGACCACTTGCTGACAGGTGAAGAGACTTCCGCTGAAGAGCGCCAAAAAACGTTCAACGACATGATGGTAGTAGCACTGGAAACAGCAATCACGCTGTAAATCATTTAATTTATCAATATCAATTGATTTTAATCGAAACTTTTGTTCCACGAGCGTAGTGGAGGAACCGGAATCGATTCTGTAGAAGCGAAGCGTTCGCCTTTGTCTCCGAATTTCAACCTTACTAAAGGGGATTCAAAGAAATTGGAGACAACAGCGATCGAAAGAACGATCCGGGTCCGGAACGGATGCAGCACAAAGTGTTCTTTTAACAAACTATCAAGTGATTGTATCGAAACTTTTGTGTTGAGCACGTAGTGAAGGAACCGGAATCGATTCTGAAGAAGCGAAGTGTTCGCCTTTGTCTCCGAATTTCAACCTTACTAAAGGGGATTCAAAGAAATTTGGAGACAACAGCGATCGAAAGAACGATCCGGGCCGTAGCGGACTCAGCACAAAGTGTTATAGGATGACAACATTATATGTTGCATTTTATATTCAATATTCATTGATTTTGATCGATACTTTTGTTTTAAGCGCATAGTGCAGGAAACGGAATCGATTCTGAAGAAGCGAAGCGTTCGCCTTTGTCTCCGAATTTCAACCTGACTAAAGGTGATTCAAAGAAATTTGGAGACAACAGCGATCGAAAGAACGATCCGGGTCTGTAACGGACTCTGCACAAAGTGTTCTATATAATCACCCACAACGAAGGAGAGATCATCATGAGAATGGTAGACATTATTGCTAAGAAACGCGACGGAAAAGAACTGACAACAGCTGAGATCGATTTTGTTGTTCAAGGATATACACAAGGAGAAATCCCGGATTATCAAGTCAGCGCTTGGGCGATGGCCGTATTCTTCAAGGATATGACAGATAAGGAACGCGCAGATTTGACCATGTCCATGGTGAACTCGGGCGAGACCATTGATCTGTCCGCAATCGAAGGCATTAAGGTAGACAAGCACTCCACGGGAGGTGTGGGCGATACAACAACGCTGGTACTGGCACCGCTCGTTGCTGCTCTGGATGTTCCTGTTGCCAAAATGTCTGGACGTGGATTGGGTCACACAGGTGGTACAACAGACAAACTGGAATCTGTTGCAGGCTTCCACGTGGAGTTGGAGAAAGAAGAGTTCATCCGACTTGTTAACGAACATAAAGTTGCCGTTATCGGTCAAAGTGGCAACCTCACGCCGGCGGACAAAAAACTCTATGCATTGCGTGATGTTACAGCTACCGTTAACTCCATCCCACTCATTGCCAGCTCTATTATGAGTAAGAAAATTGCAGCAGGTGCCGATGCCATCGTACTGGATGTCAAAACAGGTGCTGGTGCATTCATGAAGACTACGGAAGATGCAAAAGAACTGGCACATGCCATGGTAAGCATCGGTAACAATGTAGGTCGCAAAACGATGGCTGTCATTTCCGATATGTCCCAACCACTGGGTTTCGCTATCGGTAACGCACTTGAAGTGAAAGAAGCCATTCTTACGCTGCAAGGCAAAGGACCAAAAGATCTGGAAGAACTCTGTCTGGCACTTGGACGTCAAATGGTATTCCTTGCTGGCAAAGCTGACTCCCTGGAGCATGCTGAGGAGAAATTGAAAGAAGTGATCCAGAACGGTAAAGCACTGGATAAATTCAAAGACTTCTTGGCAAACCAAGGCGGAGACGCTTCAGTTGTAGATCACCCGGATCGCTTGCCGCAAGCGAAATATCTGGTTGAAGTACCAGCGGATAAAGACGGATATGTAGCTGGTATCGTCGCTGACGAAATCGGTACTGCTGCAATGCTGCTCGGCGCAGGCCGTGCAACAAAAGAATCCGAGATCGATCTTGCTGTGGGCCTGATGCTCAACAAAAAAGTGGGTGACCAGGTTAAAGCTGGTGAATCCCTCGTAACGATCCATGCCAATCGTGAAGACGTGGCAGACGTAATCGCGAAGATCAAAGAGAACATTACTATTGCAGATCATGCGGATGCTCCTGTATTGGTGCATGATATCGTAACTGAATAATATATCAGGGCATACAAGGTTAAACTTATGAATTAAATTTAAAGCCCCGAAGCTGTGCATTTCATAGCTTCGGGGCTTTTCTTATTTATTTTGTAATTTACCATACGCCTTTACCGAATCGGCACTGGTGTAAATGTAAAGGGTGGATGGCTGATCGACCGGCGTTACCTTCGTCGCCCGAATCTCAATGGTATCCTCGCCGTTCACTTGGGCCGAACCAATTGTGCCATCGATTTGTACCCAACTGTCTGTAGGAAAGCTGTCTGCATTCGGGACATGAATCATCACGCCAAAGGGTGCCGCGTCTGCCGGGCAGCACATCACGAGAAATCGCCCTAATGCAAAATGAGATTCATGATCCATGCTTTTGTCTCGATATACAAACCCGGTAAGGCTGATGGCCTTGCCTGCGAATTGTCGTTGGAACATGTCGATGGAACCTAATGTTTCGGAGAAGATTTCAGGATATACCTTAATGACCGATTCCGCATATAACTTCTCTGCCAGTTCAGCAAATTCACGACTGTATTCATCCGGGGGAACGAATTGTACTTTCGTGGCAGGTACAGATGATTCAAAAGCTGCCGTTTTTTTGGATAGATCTTTAATGTCCAGTTCTGCTGTATCAGGTAGGGGTTCTTTTCGCCGAATCTCCGAAGGTCCATAGGATAGGGACATGCCTTTTTGACTGGCCATGGAACTGCCGAGTGCCTGATCGGGCAAAAGAAAACCAAGCACTAATGGAATGGCAATCAATCCATACATCAGCGAGCTGCGTACCCATCCTGAAGGAGGTGGATGCTCACAGTCGCACTGTATCTGGCTATTACCAAACAGTCCGTGCCAGGCCATGATGGCGGCAATAAACAAAAAGGGAACAGGGCAGCAGAGAAGCAATCGCTGCATCGTCGGCGCCAAGTAATAATGAAGAGAATCCGTTGTATTCAAATGAATGATGTATACAGCGAGCCCGCCGATCCACAGCGCACGAATCAGGTTATGCCACTGAATAGGGTGAGTTTTGGTAACCGGAACTTTGGTCATTGTATAACCAGGATGGTTCATGTAATCACCTCTTTTGATCAGATCGTGAATGTCATTAAATATACTCATAAATGCTCTTAAATGCTCATGCCAAAAGGTTAATCAACCACGACCCTGCGAAAACCAACGCAATAATGACCAGACTCAAGCCAATGACAAACCGCGTGCGGAAGGTGGAGAGCAGCATCAATGTGCTTTTGAAATCAAGCATTGGACCGAGAACGAGAAAGGATAATAGCGGCCCTAACGCAAACGTGTGAGAGAAGGCAGAGGCTACGAATGCATCGGATGTTGAACAGAGAGACAATACATACGCAAAGCCCATCATGAATGCATAGGAGGCGACAGGTCCGTTACCCAGAGAGATGAGGTCACTGCGGCTGATAAAGGTTTGAATGCAGGCTGTAATGAGAGCACCAATCACCAAATATTTGCTCATATCGACAAATTCGTCCCCCGCATGGATGAAAAAGCTGCGCCAGTTTTTATCGTGCACGTGATCATGATTGGCTGAATGTGAATGAGGCTTTGCCATTTTAAATCCGGGATGTGTCTTGACCTCCGTCACTGTAGCCTTCGGTTTACGCAAAGGATTTTGGCGGACAAACATATACACCAGACCACCGATGGCGGCTGCTACAGCAAAGCCCAGTCCCATACGGGCGATCGTAATTTCGGGATGGGAAGGAAAAGCGAGCAGGGTCGCGGTAAAGACAATTGGATTTACAACAGGACCGCTAAGAATAAAGGTTACCGCGATATAGGGCGGCATGCCTTTATGCATCAACCGTCGCACGACCGGAATCATGCCACATTCGCAGATGGGGAAAATGATTCCCAGCAGACCGGCTACCAGAACACCTCCGACGGGGTTCTTAGGCGTTAGTTTACGAATCATTTCCTCAGAAACAAACCATTGCATCAGCGAAGACAACAGCACCCCAATGAGCAGAAATGGAGCGGCTTCGAGAAAAATGCTGACGAATACCGTTTTCATATTTTGTAAGGCTTCACTGTTCCACGCTTCTTTCAGATCGGGAGCCATCGTGATCAACACGGGAACAAGGAATGCACAAGGAATCAGGAATGACAGAAGCTTTAAATGGGCTGCCATTTTCATTGGATAGACCTCCAGGGCCAGGACTTTGGTAAAATATATGCTTGTACTTCCAGCAACATACACGGTTAACGTGTTAAATCATAAATTTTACGATTTAATTAAAGTTCTATTGAGCCAAGAGATCTCTTGTATAAAATGATCAACTGTATTATTATCATTTTATAGAATGATAATAATAAGATAAATCAAGGAGAACTTCTTCGATGAAAAAAATGGACTTATTACTTCATCCTGTCCGGATGCGGATTGTACAAAAACTGCTGTTAGGAAAACCGCTAACCATTGCCCAAATCGCAGAGATGCTGGGGGATATTCCGCAAGCTACGTTATACCGACACATGAAGCTTCTACTTGATCAACATCATATTGAAGTGGTGGAGACACGGAAAGTGGCTGGCACAGAAGAACGTTTCTTCATGGTTAAGAGTGATTCTTTGGAAATCTCGGAGGATGAGGTTGAGCTTACTGCACCAGAAGACCATGTTCAGCATTTCTCGGTGTACCACGCTAATCTGTTTCAGCATGTAACCTCGTATCTGACGAACAATTCGCCACAAGACTATAAACAAGAAGGCTTTGCCTATTGGAATACACCTTTACATTTGACGGATACCGAATTTCAGGAGCTTACCCAGACCATCCAAGCATCTATTGAAAAGGCATTTCAAAACGAGAAAACGCCGGACCGTTCGACAAGAACATTTGCAGGAATGTTCATACCGCATAAGGAGAAGTAGGGCTAACTCATGTTGACATGAACGGAGGGGATTGAAATGCATTATGGATACCATGTTGGAATTGAGAATATCAGGGAATGGCTGCCTGTGCTCTTACCGTTGCTCATTATACAGTTGATTCTGATTTCAGTAGCGCTTTGGGATTTGTTTAAGGGGACCCAGAGTAAGGAGAACAAGTGGATCTGGTCGATGATTATCATTTTTGTTTCATTGTTTGGACCTGTTTTGTATTTTGTCATAGGGAAGAGGGATCGGTGAGATGAACATGCTCCAGGTTACAGATTTGCAGAAAGATTATGCTGAACATCGAATTATCAAGCATCTTGATTTTATGATTCAGGAAGGAGATTGTGTCGCTCTTCTGGGCCCTAACGGATCTGGAAAAACAACAATTATCAAAATGCTTCTCAATATCATTAAACCTACCGGGGGACAGATTCGCTTTTGGGGACAGTGTCATGACCAGTACCTGCACAGGATTGGTTATTTGCCTCAGCACCCTACCTTTTACCCCTGGATGACGGGTATTGAACTGCTCACGTTCATGGCAGGTCTTTCAGGTATCGATAAACATGCCCTGGATCAACGAATAAACCCATTGATGGAACGAGTGGGGTTAAGCAAGGATGGACATAAGCGCATCAGTACATATTCAGGAGGCATGAAGCAGCGGTTGGGAATTGCCCAGGCTCTGATCCATCAACCCCAATTGCTGATTATGGATGAGCCTGTTTCAGCACTTGATCCTCTGGGTCGGAGAGATCTGTTGGAACTGCTTAAAACGTTAAAACAAGAAACAACCATTCTGTTCTCGACTCATGTCCTGCATGATGCGGAAGAGCTATGCAATCAGATCATGATCTTGAAGGAAGGTGATCTACAGTTTAGCGGTTCAATGGAAGAGATTCTGCTGCAGAATCAACAGCCCATTTTTGTCATTCAAGCTCCGATGGCGAAGGAATGGGCACCTCGGCTGGTTCATCCAGACATTGTGGATTCAATCACCCAGACAGAGAGTATGGCAAAGGTACATGTGAAAAACATTGAACAAGGACGAATATGGTTGCTGGAGAGGATTCATTGTTTACAATTGCCCCTCAAGAAATTTGAATTGGTTCAGGAAAGCCTGGAAGAAATTTTTGTGAGGATGGTGAAATCATGAGCTCAGTCCGGTGGTCGGTTTTATGGAGGAAAGAATGGCTGGAGGCCAGAAGGAGTTACAAGTTATTATGGTTCCCCGTTGTATTTATTCTGATGGGCATGTTACAGCCATTATCCACGTATTATTTGCCGCAGATTCTGCAGATGGCTGGTGGTTTGCCTGATGGATCGCATATTACATTGCCCGAATATACAGGGGCTGAAGTGATGGCTTCAACTTTGGCGAACCAGTTCGATCAACTCGGTGTCATCATTATGGTAATAGGCATGATGGGCGTAATTGTATCGGATAAGCATAACGGAATGTTGGCTTTTGTACTTACACGCAACACGACATTAACAGAGTATTTTTTGAGTAAATGGTTGAGTCAGGCTGTACTGATCGCAGTTGCAATAGGGGCGGGTTTCATCACATCTCTTGTGTATACTTCATATTTGTATGAGGGCTTGCCATTATCCAGGATGGCAGCGGGCTTCGGGATTTATTTTGTTTGGTGTTTATTTGTGGTAACGCTAACGTTGATGCTGTGTTCAATATTAAACCGTTCTTCTGGAGTTGCGGTTGTAGCCATCTTTGCACTGTTGTTCTTAAAAGGAATCACTGCTTTCAAAACCGAGTACCAAATACTGAATCCGGCCTATATGAGCCAGCATGCGGTGAACATGATCACAACCGGTGAGGTGCTTCCTTTTTTTGCAATATCATTCATTGGAACTATTGGCATCATTGTCGTATTTATTTATTGCTCCACCTTCTATCTGTCACGAAAAGAACTGCCTTCAATGTAAATAAGAGCGTGTCCTCATATATTTGTTATAAACAATTTAAACTCGGAATGTTGACAAACAAAAGAAAGTTCATGTATAGTTTAATTTTTTAATCGTAACAATTACTATTAAAACCATTTTTGCTATATCGGTTGGGTTGAAGGAGTTACATATCGTTAGATACCTCTTTTTTTGGTATACATGGATAAAGTGAGTGGAGGAATTAAAATGTCAGAACAACAGGTACAACCCCGAGTTCCGGTGACTGTACTAAGTGGATATCTGGGGGCAGGCAAAACGACATTACTTAACCACGTGCTCCATAATCGGGAGGGCATGCGAGTTGCTGTCATTGTGAATGACCTTAGTGAAGTTAATATTGATGCAGGCTTGATCCGGGATGGTGGTGGACTGTCACGTATTGATGAAAAGCTGGTGGAGATGTCCAATGGCTGCATCTGCTGCACGTTGCGTGAGGATTTGCTGAAAGAGGTGGAGCGGCTTTCGTTGGACGGTTCTTTTGACTATATATTGATTGAATCGACAGGTATTGGAGAGCCAGTGCCCGTTGCCCAGACGTTTACGTATGTTGATGAAGAGCTGGGGATTGATTTAACGAAATTTACGCGGCTCGATACGATGGTAACGGTCGTGGATGCTGCCCAGTTCTGGCGTGACTTCTATTCCAAAGAAACGTTGAAGGATCGGGGGCAGGAAGCCGGAGAGGACGATGTACGGGGGATTGTTCATCTACTGACGGATCAGGTTGAATTCTGTGATGTGCTGATTCTGAACAAGTGTGATCTGGTATCGGAAGACGAGCTGCTCAAACTAGAAAAAGCACTGCACGCCATGCAGCCGGAAGCCCGACTTATTCGCACAACACATGGACAGATTGACCCGAGGGAGATATTGAATACCGGACGGTTTGATTTTGAAAAAGCAAGCCAGTCTGCTGGCTGGATCCGCGAATTAATGAAGGAAGAACACACGCCCGAGACAGAGGAGTATGGCATTCACTCATTTGTATACCACCGGAAACGTCCGTTTCATCCGGAACGTTTTCTGCGCTGGATTGCGAAATGGCCTGAGACCATTGTACGTTCCAAAGGCTTAATGTGGCTGGCTACACGTAACCATATGGCGGTGTCTTTCAGTCATGCGGGAACATCCAAGCAGTTGGGACCAGCCGGGTTGTGGGTAGGAGCAATGAGTGATGAAGAGAGACAAATGCATTTTGGTGATACACTTCCTCTGATTCCGGATTGGGATGAGCAGTGGGGCGATCGGGTTACGAAACTGGTGTTCATAGGGATAGACATGGACCGAGTGGAGATTGAACGGACGCTGGATGAGACACTCCTTACGGAAGAAGAGATGTTAATGAATTGGCGAGATTTGAGAGATCCATTTCCAGCGTGGAGTTGACAAACGTAAAAGCATGGGCTAATATCATTAAATAGTAATAATTACGATTAGTTAAATTGAAGGAGGCCCTATCCATGAGAGTCATTGTAACCTTAGCCTGCACCGAGTGCGGAGACCGCAACTATACAACCACCAAGAACAAGCGTAACCATCCGGAACGGATCGAATTGAAGAAGTATTCACCACGATTGAAAAAGATAACCATTCACCGGGAAACAAGATAAATTTTTTTGTCATTTTTACATCGTAATATTTACGAAAAGAGGAAAAACCATGATTCTATCTTCCATGCGTGATGTGGTATTCGGATACGGCAAAGAACCGGTTATTGACCAACTGTCGCTGGATATCCATGTAGGGGAGTTTGTGGGCATTACAGGACCGAATGGTTCCGCGAAAACAACCATGTTGAAATTGCTGCTGGGGCTGTTACAGCCCTGGAGCGGCACGGTACATATGGATGCACAGTCCGTACGTGGCAGCAAGCTGAACATCGGATATGTACCCCAACAGGTAGCATCGTTCAATAGTGGATTTCCCAGTACGGTGATCGAACTGGTGCGATCCGGATGTTACCGCAAGCTCGGCTTGTTCCGCAGATTCACTTCCGAGCAGGAAGCCATTGTGGAACGCAGCTTGCGGGAAGTCGGCATGTGGGAATACCGCAACGCCCGAGTTGGTGAACTATCTGGTGGACAAAAGCAGCGAATCTGCATTGCCAGAGCCTTGGCAGGCGAGCCGCAGGTACTCGTACTGGATGAGCCGACGTCAGGCATGGACCGGCGCAGCCGTGAAGGGTTTTATGATCTGATGCGCCATTATGCAGACGTGCACGGACTGACCATTATTATGGTCACCCACGGACTGGAAGAGATGGGCAACCGGTTGGACCGGACGATTACCCTGGAGCGGCAAGAAAGTGAGGAATGGCAGTGTTTGAGTACGAATTCATGCAGCGTGCTTTCTGGGCAGGCGGACTGATCGGAGTCATTGCTCCAATTCTGGGAGTCTATCTGATGCTGCGACGACAGGTGCTGATGGCGGATACGTTGTCCCATGTTTCATTGGCTGGGGTTGCCCTGGGTTCTGTGATGAACCTTGATCCAGTGATCTGTGGATTTGCGATTGCGATTATCGGCGCATTGCTGGTGGAACAACTCCGGCGAAATTACCTGACATATAGCGAGGTGCCTGTAGCGATCATTATGACGTCGGGTCTGGCCCTTGCTGTGGTGCTCATGAGTCTGAAAACCAATCTGTCCAAGACATTCAGCTCTTACCTGTTCGGTTCCATCGTTGCAGTTAGTGATATGCAGTTGTGGATTATGGTGGCTGTGTGCGTCATCGGACTTATTTTTTTCATCGTGCTCCGAAGACCATTGTACAATTTGACATTTGATGAAGAGACAGCTTCCATTGGAGGCATTCAGGTCAAAGGTTTATCATTTGCATTTGCCGTTCTGACAGGAATGACCGTTGCTTCAGCCATGCCGATTGTCGGCGTATTGCTTGTGTCTGCATTAATCGTACTGCCCGCTGCCCTGGCACTGAGATTGTCACGCAGCTTTGCAGCAGCGATCCTTATTGCTGTCGTCACTGGATTAATCGGTATTTTTAGCGGACTGACAACCTCTTACCATTTAAACACACCACCGGGAGGAACGATTGCTCTCATCCTGTTGGTATTTCTATTGATTGGAATATCAGCCCAAAAGCTGATTGGACGATATAACCGTAAGCGTCATCGTAAAGAGAGAAAACAACAACGAGCAACTCTATTCATACATTCAAGGGAGAATACGCCACATGAAATTCAATAAAAAATCAGCTCTTGCATTATTATTCAGTCTTACACTTATCGTAGCCGGTTGTGGACAAAATCAAGCCGCTTCCGACTCCAGTACCAGCTCGGCTAACACGCCAGTACCAGCAGAGACCGAAGAAGCCAAACTGAACGTTGAGGTCAGTTTCTATCCGATGTACGAATTCACCAAAAATGTAGCGGGCGATCTGGCTAATGTTCATCTACTCGTTCCGGCGGGTATGGAGCCACATGATTGGGAGCCGACACCACAGGATATTGCAAGCATCGAGAAAGCGGATGTGCTTGTCTATAATGGGGCGGGTATGGAATCCTGGATCGATCAAGTTACGGATAGTCTGAGCAATGCCAAACTCATTCAAGTGGAAGCGAGTCATGGGATCGATTTGCTGGAAGGCTCAGAAGAAGATGAGCATGAACACGATCATGCCGATACAACGGACACGCATGACCATGCGGATGAAGCCACGACAGAGGAGCATGATCACGATCATGACGCTGAGGCAGAAGAAGGACATACACATGATCATGATCACGGTGGACTTGATCCCCACGTTTGGCTGTCACCTGCACTTGCCGTGAAGGAAGTACGGAATATCGAGGCTGGACTCGTACAGGCTGCGCCTGAACATGCAGAGCAATTCAAGCAAAATGCCGATACCTACATTGCCAAATTGGAGGCACTGGATCAGGATTTTAAAGCGGCTGTGGCAAACAGTAAACGTAAAGATTTCATCACACAGCATGCTGCATTCGGCTATCTTGCACAGGAATATGGTCTGAAGCAAGTACCAATTGCCGGTCTGTCCCCTGAACAAGAACCTTCCGCAGCGCAAATGGCATCCGTTATTGATTTTGCCAAGGAGCATCAGGTGAAGACGATTTTCTTCGAAACGTTGGTTTCATCCAAAGTGTCAGAGACCATCGCCAGCGAAATAGGGGCCAAAACGGCTGTGTTGAACCCGATTGAAGGGTTGACGGAAGAGGAAATCACAGCAGGAATGGATTACATCGGTGTAATGCAACAGAATTTGGAAGCACTGAAACTGGCACTGAATGAATAGCTCTTTTGCTTCTTTAACAAGTTGGATTTACGAAAAAAGAAAACCCATTTGATGCCTGTCATCGAAAAAGGTACAATAATACAACATGCTGAGGAATGGTGGAGCCATTCCTTTGCCTTTGGCCACGCAGAGAGCACAGGGATGTGCTCTTTTCGTTGTTCAAGGTGACGGAGATCATGCGCGGAACGGGAGGAATCACTTTATGGATTTACATGAAGAACAGGAAGTGCTGTTAAGCCAGCAGCCTGCCCATCTATGGAGAAGACGCAAACTGGAGTTAATGCAGTGGACGGAACGCGAGAAGCAGACGGTGGCAGCGAAGAGAACGGAGATTTGGAACGATGTTGAAGTGGATGCTGAGCTTGTCAATGCCTTGACTTTGCTTCACAGAGCAGGCGTACGTACCGAGTTTTCTTGCGCTGGTGTAAGCCCTCTTGATGAGCCGATAGATCATTCCCTTTATGCCTATGTTACACTTGTACAATGTGAAGCAAGCGATCGATTTGTAACCTATGCGCTGTCTCAGATGCGGAGCAGATTGCTTGCCACACTGGAGACAGGAACGGGTCGTTATGATCTGTCTTCTTTTTTCATTGGACATAACCGGAGTTTCTGCTGGTGGATGCAATATTGCGCTGCACATTTCATGGATCGAAACGATTACAGCGTAACCACGTAGTATAGTGATAGGCATTTTTACTCGGAGGCAAGGGAGGTAGGACCGGATTGAATAAATGGGTCAAAACCATACTGTTTCTGGTGGGCTCAGCGATACTGACCCGCTTTATCCCGTTTTCTTCATTGTTCCGTAACCTGGATACGATGATTCACGAATTTGGCCATGCATTAGTAACACTGTTGTTATCCGGCAAAGTATTGCGCATTGAATTATACGCAGATCACAGCGGCGTTACATATTCATCCATGCTGACACCAGGCAGATCTATATTGGTTTCCTTGGCGGGCTATGTCACAGCATCTCTCTTTGCCTGGCTGCTATTCTATCTATACCGGAAAGGACGTCACATGTGGGGGCTCGGCATCATGACAGGTGTAGCCCTTGTATCGCTTCTCTTCTATGTAAGGGGAGAATTCGGTATGCTATGGCTTACAGGCTTTAGTGCGCTGAATGTTGTGATCATGATTTTTGGTGCAAAAATCGCGAAATTCTATTATTTGTTACTGGCTTTCCTCACATTGGAAGAGTCCGTAGTTAGTGCCATGTATGTTGGGCTTATGTCCTGGACGCAGCCGTCACGGGCAGGGGATGCAGCCAATTTGGCTCAGCAGACATTCCTCCCGGCATTGTTCTGGGGAACGTTATTTGCACTGTTTGCACTGTGGTGTGCGAAGGGAGCACTTACGCTCTTTTTCCGAAAAGAAAGCACGGCCCGCACGTCAAAATCTCGTCGATTACGCGGACGTAACGTTTAGAAAACAGAGAAGGCACTTCCTTTTTGATTAAAGGAGAGTGCCTTTTTGCGTTTCTTCAGATCAATCTCCAAGATTTTCCCATAACACATAAAAGTAATAAATTTCTTCCATGATCGCTTTATCATCCTCTGCGGCAATACCGCCCTTCATCCGGGCAAGGGTACCCAGAATATCGTAAATCGTCTCACGCTCCACACTGAACTGTATGCGATTGACGATCTTGTTCCAGGCTTTCATCGCGTAATCAATTTGGGACTTGGCTTCAGTCCATTTTTTGTCCTCTACCTGTTTCTGCAATGTTTGTACAGATTCAAGCAAGCGATCATCAGCACCAAAGGGCTTTTTGAGAAGGGCTCCGCTTGCCATAATCGCAACGAACACAAGAATGAGGCAGATCGGAAGCACATACAGCAACCAGAAACGCGTTTTCATTCAATCGCCTCCTTCATATAAATTTAGAAAGGCCCCTCATAATCGCCCATATCGATTTTTTCGGTAATCTTATCCTTAAATAGATCAATATACAATTTATCGTTAGGCAATATGGCGGCAAAAGCAATATCCTGTATCGTCACTTTTTGCTTTTTAAGCTGCTCGCTGAGCCAATTCGTATCCTTGTTTCGTTCCGCCAGATTTTGCTTAATCAGCACGCCATCAATGATAATCTCGGTCATCAGTTTACTCTTGGCAGGATGCATATGCATATCCTTTGCGGTTACCGGTTGATTCTCGGGTTTCAATACAACAGAGAGACTACCGTCCGGTTCAAGAATGGCATAATCCAGCGTAGTGATGTCAAATACATCCTTTTGCCGCAGCATCATGGTCAATTCGTCGAATTTCACACGCATTTTATGCAGGTTCTGTTCAAGAATTTTACCGTTCTGAATGACCAATGTAGGATCAGAGTCCATCAGTTTGGAGATCGTGCGATTTTTCAGCGTAATATACTGAAAGACGATCGTGATGATTGTGAAAATGGTCAAGGCTACAAAATGAATCCACGCTTTGGAAGATAGATCCGTCGCAAATGTACCTGCAAGGGAACCGATCGTAATGCCGTTAATGTAATCAAAATACGTCAAGTTGCCCATTTGCTGTTTGCCTAGCACCCTTGTATAGATGATCAGGGTCAAAAAGGCGATAATAGACCGTACAGCAACAACCCATGTTTCTTCCATCATATATGTATCACCTTCCTTCGCTTCGTCTTACAAATTGAAAACGTCAAAGCTTGGAGCTAATATTTAGCTCCACCCAGCATAGTTGTGGACTATAACAAGCTTTTCCCAGGCTGGATCATCTTATTCTTAAACGCAAAAAACCGAATCCTGGCTAAGAGCTCCAGGCTTCGGTTAATCATTCGATACACATTTTCAATTCGATCCAATCCGTGTAAAAGGAAAATAGAAGAGAGGTCACACACCTGAGTAAGCCATAAACCCGCCATCCACAGGAATAACCGTACCTGTTACAAAACCGGACTGCTGTTCATCTGCCAGCCACATCAGCGTGCCCAGGAGATCTTCTGGTTTGCCGAAGCGGCGCATGGGCGTATGCGCAATGATTTTGCTTGAACGTTCAGTCGGTGAGCCATCCGGCTTAAGCAGCAGTTTACGATTTTGTTCAGTCAAGAAGAACCCAGGGGCAATGGCGTTAACCCGGATTCCTGATTCTGCAAGATGTACGGCAAGCCATTGCGTGAAATTGTTAATCGCGGCTTTGGCTGCACTGTACGCAGGAACTTTGGTCATGGGCGAAGGGGCACTCATGGATGAAATATTAATGACGGTAGCTGGAACATCACGCTCAATCATTTGTCTTGCGAAAATCTGGGTAGGGATGAGTGACCCGACAAAATTCAGATCCATCACCTGACGAAATCCCTCAACACTTACATCGAAAAAAGTAGTGATATCCGGCTGCTCCAGATCTTCCAGCCTGAAAATTTCATTCGTGGTATTGGCGCTGGCATGGTTGCCGCCCGCCCCGTTAATAAGGATGTCGCAGGGGCCCAGCTTCTCCTGAACAATAGCCGCTGCCGCTACTACGCTTTCGGACTGAGTCACATCACAAGCTACAGCAATCGCTTTTCCACCCGCAGCCTCGATTGCAGCAACGACTTCCTGTCCTTTGGATACGGTACGGTTCAAGATGGCTACACTTGCACCATGAAGCGCGAGCTCTTCAGCCATAGCACGGCACAGAACACCTGCCCCGCCAGTAATTACAGCTGTTTTGCCTTCCAGGCGGGTTGATCTTTCTTTGGCAACGTTGCTCATGCTTTTGACCTCCTTTGCAGGGAATCCCAGACGCCCCACAGATACATAATTCCCAGAGCCCGATCATAGAGTCCATATCCCGGTCTGCATTGTTCTCCCCAGAGATGACGTCCGTGGTCCGGTCGTGCATAACCTTCAAATCCAATATCGTGATAGGCTTCCACAACACCTGCAATATCGACATTTCCATCCTGACTGCGGTGAGAGGTCTCGATAAAGTCACCATTGTCGTAGATTTTGACATTACGGATATGGGCAAAAGGAATACGGTCCTTGAACTCGTGGATCATGCCGATAATATCATTGTTTGGATTGGCTCCAAGAGAGCCGCTGCACAGCGTTACGCTATTGTAAGGGCTATCATACAGGTTCAGATATCTGCGAACATTGTCTTGATTCGTAATAATCTTCGGCAGACCAAAGATCGGCCATGGTGGGTCATCCGGATGAATGGCCATTCGAATACCTAATCGTTCAGCAGTAGGAATGATCTCCTGAAGGAAATAACGGGCGTGTTCCCACATATGATCCTCAGTTACATTCTTATAGGCTTCGAACAGTCCTGTTAAATACTGCAATCTTTCCGGTTCCCAGCCAGGCATAGTTAAAGCTGAATTCTCGGTAATCCGGCGTACCAGTTCCAAAGGCTCAATATCGGCGAGTTTGCTGTGCTCGTAGAAGAGGGCAGTAGAGCCATCGTGCATCTCCTTATGCATATCGGTACGCAGCCAATCAAAGATGGGCATAAAGTTGTAACAGATCACTTTAACGCCTACCTGGACGAGTTTTTCCATCGTTTTTTTGTAATTCTCAATATATTGATCACGTGTAGGCAGACCGAGTTTGATGTCTTCATGAACATTAACACTTTCAACGACATCCAGATGTAATCCGGCTTTGTCGGCAGCAGCTTTCACTTCCAGGATTTTGTCCATGGGCCATTCCTCACCTGCCGGAACATCGTGCAACGCCCATACAATACCTTCAACACCAGGAATCTGCCGGATATGATCAAGCGTTACAGTATCATTGCCTTCTCCAAACCAGCGAAAAACCATTCTCATCACGTTCACCTCATCAAGATTAGTTTAAAGAACAGGTATATCCATCATTATTGAAAATAGGAAGGGTATGTATCCCGCAGGACAGCCAGATCCGTGACAGTTAAGTGCAGATGTTCCTGCATAATGTGTTCCGCAGTTTGGGCATCGTGCTGCTGTATCGCCTGAACCATGGATCGATGCTGTTCAAGCAAGTGATCCCAGTGATGATCCGAAGACAGGCGGAGCATTCGGCTCCGGTTAAGATGCACGTTCATATGCTGGATCACGGACCAGGTATTACTTTTGTTGCAGCCTGCAAAGAGAGTACTATGGAATTCCTCATCCAATCCGAACATTCGATCATCATCCGGTTCAAGTATGCATTCCTGCTGCTGTGCAAGGTTCTGTTCCAATATCTTCATGTGTTCATCCGGAAACTGCACACAGGCAAGCCGTATAACAGCACGCTCAAGCTGTTCACGCATGAATCGCGCTTCCTCTACGAGATCAACCTGAATCAGAGATACATAGGTACCCCGCTGCGGATATACTTCGAGCAGACCCTCTTGTGCTAATCGGACAAAGCTTTCTCGAACAGGGGTCCGACTCACATTGAACTCAAGCGAAATCTCCTTCTCCGAGATGGCGGTACCAGGAGGCAGCTTCAAACTCAAAATTAACTGCTTCAACGTCGTATAGACCGCATCACGCGAAGAGAAAGTCTGCTTCTTCAGAGAAGAGGGGCTTATTAAGGATGATAATAAATCGGCTTTGGATGAAGACCTTGGGGGATATTCCATAACTTCAACTCCTTCAAGGATATACTACCATACTTGTATGGTAGTGTGGAAGCGCTCTTATATAAGTTATTCTACAATTTATCGGACACGACTTGCTGTTAGCGGGGTGGTGGAGTAAACTATACCTATTAGGTTCAAACGTTTGAACCAACAGACATGACAAAAGTGATATCTGTAGAACATATAGAGGTGAAACCATGGGACAAAAAGCGATATCTATTTTTCAAACCTGTATCCCCTTATTTCAGGTACTTAGCGACAATCATCGTCAGGCGATTTTACTTGCTCTTAGTGAGAAGGGCAGCATGACAGTGAATGAAATTACAGAACAGTTCAGCCTATCCCGGCCTGCTATATCTCATCATCTCAAGCTATTGCTTGAGAAAGGGCTCATCTCCGTAGAACAGAAGGGTACACAGCGATATTATTCCGCTTCATTAAGGTCCTCGGTGGAACTATTGAAGGAACTGGTTTCGGCGTTGGAAGAGGAGTGCTTATAACCAAGTGTTGTTAACATGCCTAGGCATGTGGGCTATACGTTCGTATGTTTAAACGAATCATCATTAACTCGAAGAGGAGTTGGATTATATGAGTCCCATTCAGGAATTAAGCGAACATGAAGTCAAAGAAATTTTACAGCAGCAACGGCTATTTTTCCGCTCAGGGGCGACTCGTTCGGCCGAGTCTCGCATTGCACATTTGACCCGGTTGAAACAGGCGATTCAAAAGTATGAGTCCCGTCTTACCGAGGCGCTCTATCAGGATTTGGGCAAGAGTGAGTTCGAATCGTATACTACAGAGATCGGATTTATGCTGGATAGTATCACGCACACCATTCGGCAAGTGAGGAAATGGGTCAAGCCGGTCAAAGTTAAAACCCAATTCGCGCTGGTCGGTTCCAAAAGTTATATCATTCCTGAGCCTTATGGAGCGGTATTGATTATTGGACCTTTTAACTATCCATTTCAGCTGTTAATTGAACCCCTGGTTGGCGCGTTGGCAGCAGGCAATACGGCAGTCCTCAAAGCATCAGAGAACACACCGGCCGTCTCAGCTGTTATTCGCGAGATGATTACCTCCGTATTCGAACCAGCTTATGTTCATGTGGTCGAAGGAGCCAAAGACACAACCACGGCGCTCATTAATGCGCCATTTGACTATATCTTTTTTACAGGGAGTGTACCGGTGGGCAAAATCGTCATGGAGGCCGCTGCCAAAAACCTCGTTCCGGTTACGCTGGAGCTTGGCGGTAAAAGTCCGGTTATCGTGGATAAGCACGCAGATCTCAAAGTAGCTGCACAGCGTATTATATGGGGGAAGCTGCTCAATACGGGTCAGACCTGCATCGCTCCGGATTATCTGCTTGTGCATGAACAGGTGAAAGATTCGTTGATCACCGAAATGAAAGCAGCAGTGGAATCATTCTTTGGGACAGATATCCAGCACAATCGAGACTATGGGAGAATTGTAAACAAGGCCCATTTCAAACGTCTCACGACTCTCATTGAACGCGATCAGGCTCATATCATCTACGGTGGTCAATCCGATGAGGAAGATCGCTTTATTGAACCGACGTTTATTGATGCCGAATCGTGGGAAGCCGCTACGATGGAGGACGAAATTTTTGGACCAATTCTGCCGATTATCAGTTATACCCATATTGATGAGGCGATTGCCGGTATTGTGAAGCGACCGAAACCGCTGGCGCTCTACCTTTTTACATCGGATACGCAGCTGCAGGATAAAGTGATGCGTGAGGTTTCTTTTGGGGGCGGCTGCATTAACGACACGATCACCCACGTGGCCAACCCACGTCTGCCATTTGGAGGAGTAGGACATTCCGGTCTTGGCTCTTATCATGGGCGTTACAGCCTGGAGACCTTCTCACATATGAAAAGTGTGCTCAAAAAGAGCACGCGGTTGAACTTGTCGATTTTATATCCGCCATACGATAACAAGCTGAACACGATTAAACGTCTTTTGAAATAAAAGAACCGGCGTTTAATCATATACAAATTAAATGCCATACTGGAATGATGTTCAATGGATGAAGCTCATTCAGGAGCAGGCTGTTCCTGTCTGTAGCGTGTGGGTGAAATCCCTGACCAGCGCTTGAATTGACGACTGAAATGGGCAATATCCTTATAACCTAGCATGG
The DNA here is from genome assembly GCF_042796655.1 of Paenibacillus sp. NPDC057886. Lineage (NCBI taxonomy): Bacteria > Bacillati > Bacillota > Bacilli > Caryophanales > Paenibacillaceae > Paenibacillus > Paenibacillus sp. NPDC057886. The sequence continues at coordinate 1,510,149 of NZ_JBHVMZ010000001.1, forward strand.
CAGCGATATTCTGCACCGACAGCTTGGGGTTACCCAGCAGAACTTTGGCTTCATGCAGAACCATTTCAGATAAATATACACGCGGAGACTGACGATATACCTGCCGAAATACACGGTTACAATGTGAGGAACTGATGCCCAGCTCTGCTGCAATATCATCAATGCCATAATGGCTGTCGGACTCACGTCCCTGCTTGAACTGCTGACTCACCAGTCCTTGCAGCCGATTACGAATTTGATGTGCCAGTTCGATTTTCTCATATCCTTCCGTGAACAATTGAGCGGCTTCCTGAGAGACAGCCTCCCATAAATGGCCGAACAACTCAAATACCGCCGATTGCAGCTGCATGCGCTGTACCATCGTACTCGCCGCCCGGTTGTCCGCAGAAGACATTAATTTGTGAAGTACAGGCTCAATCTGGCGGGTAACCGGACTATCAGCATCGAATAAAACCTGCTTGATTCGTGCAAGCAAAGAGAGAAATAATTGATCGTCGATATCAAAATGCATGCAAAAATAGGTAAACCCCTTGCCATTATGGCTCAGGCTGGAATGAATGCTTCCTGGAGGAATCAGGAGCAATTCGCCAGCCTTTTGAATATACAGCTTGCCGTCCACGGTCATGCATTGTTCGCCTTCCGTTACATAATTCAGCTCATATTGTGGATGTTCATGGGCTGGATAATCCCAATCCGCCCCGACACTTCGCAAATGAATGGCGAACAAATTTACCGTTGTTTGTACATCCGGGTAAAACACCTCATGCACACTCTCTCCCAAAGCGGGAGGCAAATAGGTGGAAGACATGGAAGACCCCCTTGATAAAAAATATGGAAACGGATGTAACCGCTTTATTTATATTATAGTCTACTAGCTTGATTTGGGTAAATATCCGATTGATTTGACCATGGTCTACGGTGGAACGCCCATGGTAGGATGGGGCTAATGAAAACGTATGCAAACCATTTTGAAAGGGGTCATCGTTCATGAGCACATCCAAATCCATCTTTTATAATGCGCATCACTCCCCGATCGGGGCTTTTGCCAGCTTTACGCTTGGATACAAAGGAGCCAAAGGCGGACTAGGCCTGGAGCTTGGAAAGCCAGCAGATCAGAATATATATATTGGTTTACAATCTCGCGACAGTGACAACTACGAAGCACTCCCATTTTTCGAAGCCGTAGAAGATGCAAGCGTTCGGTATGATGTAGAGAAAGTGGAGAATTCGGATTCAGATCAGGTGTCTCCGGCCTCGACGGAAAGTGGAGCGAGCACGCCAGCGGCAGTTGCAGCACAAGGGTCACGCCCACTGATTTCAGCGTTCCGCGATGAAGAGATTACGCGCGAGTTCACTTCGGGAACAGATACGTGGACGGCAGGTGATCTGACTTTCCGTATTTACTCACCTGTGCGTCCTGTACCCGAACCGTTGAGTGGCGACCGTGAAGCATTAATGGATGCGCTTGTGCCTGCGGTGCTGGTGGAGATGACAATCGATAACACGCAAGGACAGCAGCCGCGTAAAGCATATTTGGGCTACCAGGGTAATGATCCTTATTCAGCCATGCGTATAATCGGAGGACCTGAGGGTGGAGCATTAACGGGTGTTGGACAAGGACGTCTAACCGCCATTTTGTCTGAAGATGAGGGGCTATGGCCTGCACGAGGATTTACGTTGGAGAAGATATTGCAGGAGAAGCATCGTGAGAATCTCGCGTTCGGACTTGGCGAAACAGCTGCGTTGTTAATGGACGTTCCAGCCGGTGAGAAGCGTACGTACCAATTTGCTGTTTGTTTTTATCGCGGCGGGATCGTTACTTCGGGCATGGACACAACGTATTGGTATACCCGTTATTTTGCAGATATCCTGGAAGCAGGGAAATATGCGCTTGACCGTTTCAGCGAGCTGACTGCTTCCTGTAAGGAAGTTGAGCAACGTCTCGGTGTGGCTGCTTTGAGTGAAGATCAGTCATTTATGCTTGCCCATTCCATTCACAGCTACTATGCAAGTACACAACTGCTGGATGCGGACGGCGAGCCGTTCTGGATCGTAAATGAAGGCGAATACCGGATGATGAACACACTCGATCTGACCGCAGATCAGTTGTATTTTGAACTTGCCTTAAATCCTTGGACCGTGCGTAACGAGTTGGAGTGGTTTGTGAAACGCTATAGTTATACGGATCAAGTTCGATTCCCGGGGGAAGAGAAGGAATATCCGGGCGGCATTACTTTCACGCATGATATCGGTGTAGCCAATGTATTCTCACGTCTGGGACACTCAGCGTATGAACTGGTGGGCATTGATGACTGCTTCTCGCAAATGAGTCACGAGGAACTGGTCAACTGGCTCTGCTGTGCAACTGTATATATTGAACAGACGCAGGATCGGGAATTTGTTAAAGAGATGCTGCCCGTCATTCGGGATTGCTTCGAAAGCATGTTGAACCGGGATCATCCGGATGAACTGCAACGCAACGGCCTGATGGGGCTGGATAGCAGTCGTACCAAGGGCGGAGCCGAGATTACCACTTACGACAGCCTGGATGTGTCGCTTGGACAATCCCGTAACAACATCTATCTGGCAGGCAAATGCTGGGCCGTCTATGTTGCACTGGAGAAGCTGTTCGCTGCAGAGAAGCTGGCTGAACTGTCTCATCATGCAGGACGTCAGGCGGATCGCTGTGCAGCCAGTATTGCAGCACAGTTGACCGAGGGTGGCTACATTCCGGCAGTTATCGCCGAGAATAATGATTCCCGCATCATTCCGGCCATTGAAGGCTTGGTGTTCCCATACTTCACCGGCTGTGAAGGCGCGCTGGATGTAAATGGCCGTTTCGGACCTTACCTGCAAGCACTTCGAACCCACTTTAAAACCGTTCTTGTCCCTGGCACTTGCCTGTTTGAAGATGGAGGCTGGAAGCTGTCCTCTACGAGCAATAACTCATGGCTCAGCAAAATATATCTGTCCCAGTTCATCGCACGAGAACTGCTGAGTGTGGAATGGGATGAAACAGGGAAGGCTTCTGACGCTGCTCATGTAAACTGGCTGTTACATCCAGAGGAATCCTACTGGTGCTGGAGTGACCAGATCCTGGCAGGTGTGGCTGTCGGAAGCAAGTATTACCCACGCGGTGTAACATCGATTCTATGGCTGCTCGAAGACAAAGGTAATCGTCTGGAGCAGATCTATGCCAGCAAGGAGGCTGTACAATGAGCAATACAACCATTCAATCCAATATCTCCGGCCCGCAATATGATGCGTGGCTTGGATATCTTCAAAGTCAATCCGCAGTGAAAGGGGCCTCCAAAAAGGCAGCCCCTGCTTGGAGCCATACCGTGACTGTGGCGGAAGATCAGGAAATCATATCAACAGCAATAGCCGAACTGACTCAGGGGCTGGATAAGCTGTTTGGCATCAAGCCGAAAGTTAGTCATGATGCTTCCAGTCAAGCGAGTGAGCCGGATTTAGCCCACCAGGAGACACAAGGGATATTGCTTGGCACATGGACGGGTTCGGAAGCTGTAGCTCAGGCCTTCAGTGACACGGAACGCTCTACCGTGCAAGGAGAAGGTTATATTATCCGCGAAGATAAGGAACGGGGCAGGTTGTTTATTGGTTCTGAAACCCCTCAAGGTGTTCTGTATGGAACTTTTCATCTGTTAAGGGAGCTTGTATTGAACCACGAAAGTTCAAATCAAGCGGAGAATGCTGCGGAAAGATTAAGTTACATTGCCGAGCAGCCCGTTAATGCATTACGCATGATCAATCAGTGGGACAACGTGGACGGCAGCATTGAGCGTGGTTATGCTGGAAAATCCATTTTCTATGACAATGGAGAATTCACTCGTGATCTCGGGCGTATCCGTGATTATGCCAGATTGCTTGCTTCCACAGGCATTAACGCCATTTCGATCAATAACGTTAACGTGCATCAGCGTGAGAGCCTGTTCCTGACGGAACGTTTCCTGGGTGATGTTGCGAAGGTTGCTGCCGAATTCAGAGCGTACGGCATCCGACTATTCCTGAGCGCAAACTACGCAAGCCCGATAGAGATTGGTGGATTGCTTACGGCAGATCCGCTGGATGAACAGGTCCGTGAATGGTGGAACATTCAGACAGTCAAGGTATATGCGGCAATCCCGGATTTTGGCGGCTATCTGATCAAAGCGGATTCGGAAAATCGACCAGGTCCATTTACGTATAACCGGGATCATGCGGATGGAGCGAATATGCTTGCCGAAGCACTTCGCCCGTTTGGTGGACTAGTAATTTGGCGCTGCTTCGTCTATAACTGCAAGCAAGACTGGCGTGACCGCTCCACAGATCGTGCACGGGCGGCATATGACCACTTCAAACCACTGGATGGCCGATTTGCGGAGAACGTCATTTTGCAGATCAAGAATGGGCCAATGGACTTTCAGGTTCGTGAGGCCGTATCCCCGCTGTTCGGGGCAATGGAGAAAACAAATCAGGTATTGGAATTCCAGATTACGCAGGAGTATACGGGCCAACAACGACATCTGTGTTATCTGATTCCACAGTGGAAAGAAGTATTAGATTTTGATACGTTTGCCAAGGGACCGGGTTCTGAAATCAAACGTATTGCTGACGGTTCTCTGTACGACAGACCGTATAGCGGCTTTGCCGCAGTATCCAATATCGGTGCAGATGCTTGCTGGACAGGACATCCGCTTGCTCAGGCGAATCTATATGGATATGGAAGACTTGCCTGGAATCCGGAGCTGTCATCGGAAGAGATCGCGAAGGAGTGGGTTAGACTTACATTCGGACATGACGAAGAGGTAGTTCGTCTAATCTCTGGCATGCTTTTGAATTCGTTGGATATCTATGAAAGTTATACGGCGCCGCTCGGTGTAGGCTGGATGGTTAATCCGGAGCACCATTATGGACCTAATGTGGATGGCTATGAATATTCCAAGTGGGGGACGTATCACTTTGCCGATTGTGATGGCATTGGTGTGGACCGGACAGTGAGCAGTGGAACGGGATATACATCCCAATACCATCGGGAAAATGCCGAAAGATATGAATCCGTAGACTCCTGTCCGGACGAGCTGCTGTTATTTTTCCACCATGTCCCGTATACGCATGTTCTGCAGTCTGGCAAAACGGTCATTCAGCACATTTATGATACACATTTTGAAGGTGCAGAGCAGGCTGCGGGATTAGCTCAGACCTGGAGACAGCTGGAAGGCAAGATTGATCCAACTGTATTTGATAAGGTGTCTGCGTTACAAACAGGGCAGGCGGAGCACGCCAAGGAATGGCGAGACATGATCAATACGTACTTCTATCGCAAAAGTGGTATTGCCGATAAACATGGAAGAACGATATATTAATCTGGATACGAAAACTAGAACAGTCGGATCTTCTTCGGAGGAAAGAACAACGTTGGCATACACGAGAAGGAGGGAACATATGGGAGATCATCAAGTACCCAAGACCATGAAGGCCGCTGTCATGACAGAGCCCGGGCACATCATTATTGAGGAACAGGCTGTACCACAGCCGGCTGAAGACGAGGTGCTCATTCAGGTGATGGCCGTTGGCGTCTGCGGATCGGATGTGCATTATTTTGAACATGGTAGAATTGGCCGATTTGTAGTTGAGAAACCGATTATACTTGGACATGAATGTGCAGGTATCGTAGCGGCTGTAGGCTCGAAAGTATCACGGCTGAAAGAAGGAGATCGGGTAGCCATTGAGCCTGGGGTAACCTGCGGACGATGCACGGCATGTAAAGAAGGCCGTTATAATCTGTGTCCCGATGTGCAATTTCTGGCGACGCCTCCGGTGGATGGGGCATTTGTACAGTACATGACCATTCGTGAAGATATGGTTTTCCCGATCCCGGATCATCTGTCTTTTGAAGAGGCAGCCATGAACGAACCTTTCTCTGTTGGCATTCATACTGCGAGACGCAGTAAACTGGCTCCGGGAACGACACTTGCCATTATGGGCATGGGACCTGTTGGACTGATGGCTGTTGCAGCTGCCAAATCGTTTGGTGTGGAACACATCATCGTCACAGATCTGGAGGAAGTACGGTTGGAGGCTGCTCGTCGTATGGGCGCCACCCATACCATTAATGTTCGTAACGAGGATGCACAGGCGGTGATACGTGAGTTAACGAACGGCGTCGGTGTAGATACAGCTTGGGAAACTGCGGGAAATCCCAAGGCGCTTCAGTCGGCATTATATTCGCTCCGGCGAGGAGGCAAGCTTGCCATTGTAGGACTGCCTGCACAGGACGAGATTGCCTTGAATGTTCCTTTTATCGCAGACAACGAGGTGGATATTTACGGGATCTTCCGTTACGCCAATACGTATCCGGCGGGCATTGAATTTCTGAGCTCAGGCCAGCATGATGTGATGTCCCTGATTACAGACCGTTATTCGCTTGAGGAAACCCAGCAGGCCATGGAACGGGCATTGCACAACAAGAGCGGCAGTCTGAAAGTAATGGTGTATCCGAACGGCAATTGAATCTATCTCGAAGGAGCCCTGATGTTCAGGGTTTCTTTTTTTGTATTTGTCGCCATAAAAGGGTTAAACAAACTTCCATAACGCGGTATAATGCTTGAAGATTCTAATATATAAAATTATACACACCCCATGGGTTGAATAGCATCTAGTGAAAGGAACTGAAGGTTGTGAGAACACATGAATTTATGATTCACTCTGATTTCCACCGGGATGATCTGATGTCAGTATCTTCTCAAGCGTCGCGTTTTGCCTCGGATATTTCATTGTCATTTATGGATGCGAATCATGAGCATCGTGTAGATGTCAAAAGCCTACTCGGAATGGCGCTTCTTCCCATTCGACATGGCAGTGTAGTGAGATTGCAGACACGGGGAAGAGATGAACTTGAAGCGCTGGAATATATGCTGAATGTACTGGAGAAGAGCTCAATTTGAACACTGAAACCCGGGTTAGTCGCAGTGAATTGTAAAATATTTATCGTTTCTTCAATTCCGACTGGTACTTCGTCCAAAAAAAGAGTATAATAAAATTTAGTTCTATTCTAAGAAGTACCCATATTAAAGGAGTGTAAATAGATTATGCCAAAAGCTGATATCCATCCAAAGACACAAACAGTAATTTTCTTCGATGCAAGTGCTGATTACAAATTCCTGAGTTCTTCGACTAAATTCTCGAACGAAACAATGGAATGGGAAGATGGTAACTCTTACCCAGTAATCCGTGTGGACACTAGCTCCGCATCCCACCCATTCTTCACAGGTAAACAAAGAAACGTGGACATCGGTGGTCGTGTTGATAAATTTAACCGTAAATACAACATCAAATAGTTTGTCCAACCATTACAAGAAAACCTCGGGATCAATCCTGAGGTTTTTTTGTATGCATGCCGATAGGTAAACTCATATAATTCAAACTTAAAAGTAATTCTAATACCCGTACATATTCAATTTCACTAAAATTAATTCAACCAATTATTGCGCTTACAACACTTTCGGATGTACACTAGGAAACAGAGTCAGACATATTGGAGGAGGAAATAGAGATGAGCAGCATCAATCATATGGTAACGTTTACACTTTACGCAGGTAAAGATACACCTGAAGCAGAGGCATTTTTGAAGGAGAGTGCGGATGCACTGGCGAATATTCCCGGTGTAGAGCAATTCCAGGTTCTGAGACAGGTGAGTGAAAAAAATGAATTTGACTATAGTTTTTCAATGGTATTCGCCAATCAGGCTGCGTATGATTCATACAATGATCATCCGGTTCACCGCCAATATGTAGAAGAGCGTTGGGAAAAGGAAGTTAGTCGCTTTCAGGAAATCGATCTCGTTCAGCACGGTTAAGAATCATCTCATAATACGTGAAGCAATTAAGATTCGAAATCGTTCTCGATGAAATGGAGTTATCATTCATTATATATCGCTTCGCTTAAGTTCTGATAATATCCATGTGATGATATATGAACTCAAGGAGGTTTCACTGTTATGCAACTGGATCTTACAGGTAAAACGGCGCTGGTGACCGGTGCAACCGGTCAATTGGGAAGGGTCATCGCTCGTACGTTGGCAGACTGTGGTGCTGACCTTGCGCTGCATTACATAAATAATGAAACGAAGGCTAGAGAACTCCAAAGTGAGATTGAGGCCCTTGGCCGGAAAACGGTCATTGTCCAGGGAGATATCACGAAGCAGGATACGGCATTTCGGATGCGGGATGAAATTCAATCCAGCCTCGGCGATGTGGATATTGTGGTTGCCAATGCGGTCATCCAATATGCCTGGACAACGGTACTGGAACAATCACCGGAGGATTATATAAGCCAGTTCGAATCATGTGTGATGCAGAGTGTGTATCTTGCCAAAGCATTCATTCCTTATATGAAAGAAGCCAGAGCTGGTCGATTCATTGGTATCAATACGGAATGTGCGATGCAAAATTTTGCTACCCAGTCTGCATATACGGCTGGAAAACGCGGCATGGACGGTTTGTACCGTGTACTGGCCAAAGAGGTAGGCGAATATCAGATTACGGTCAACCAGGTTGCTCCTGGATGGACGATCAGTGAGCGCGACCGCAACAACGAGTCGGGGCATGATGAGGGCTATATTCAAACTGTACCGCTGAAACGTAGGGGGGAAGATCAGGAAATTGCCAATGCCGTAGCATTTCTGGCATCCGACCTGTCCTCTTTTATTACAGGAGCTTATATCCCGGTCAGTGGTGGCAATGTGATGCCCGCCATTTAATTTGGCTTTGGTGATATGAATGAATTACTAAATATGCAATGTATGGCTTTTTAAACCATAGTAGCCTATGATCCGTTTGTCAGTCCATGACAAGCGGATGTTTGTATATATCCATAAATACATATGATTTTGTTTCTAATTTCAAAAGATTGGGGTAAAAGAATAGGTAGTTTAACGCGGTGGAAACATAACTCAAAATAAGTGGATAAAGGAGACCGACCTTTCATGAAAAAAACAATTGCAGACGTTCTGGTCGAAGCACTATTGAACGCAGGCATCAAACGCATCTATGGTATCGTTGGAGACTCCTTAAATGCGGTACTCGATTCCATCCGTCGTTCGGGTAAAATTGAATGGATTCATGTCCGCCATGAGGAAGTGGCTGCTTTTGCAGCAGGGGCAGATGCCCAAGTGAGCGGAAGTATCGCCGTATGTGCGGGCAGTAGCGGACCGGGAAACATGCACTTGATTAACGGTCTGTATGACTGTCATCGGAACCGTGTACCGGTACTTGCCATCGCTGCTCATATTCCGAGTGATGAGATCGGGAGTGAGTATTTTCAGGCGACTCATCCAGAGTATTTGTTTCAGGAATGCAGTCATTATTGCGAGGTCATTACAACAGCCAAACAAATGCCGCGTTCCTTTACGATGGCGATGCAGACCGCAGTTGCGCGTTCAGGCGTTTCTGTCATTATACTGCCTGGGGATGTAGCAGCTCTGGAAGCGGCTGATTTGCCTGTACCGGAACATGTATATCATGCCACACATCCTATTGTACATCCTTCCGAACCTGAACTGCGGAAACTGGCGGAATTCCTGAATCAAGGTAAAAAAATTACGTTGCTGTGCGGGGCAGGCTGCGCGGGTGCACGTGAACCTCTGATGCAGCTCTGTGATCGCTTGAAATCCCCTATGGTTATTGCTTTGCGAGGCAAGGAATACCTGGAATACGAAAACCCGTATTCGGTGGGCCTTACGGGATTAATCGGGTATTCTTCGGGTTATCATGCCATGATGGACTGTGATGTGCTCCTGATGCTGGGAACCGATTTTCCGTATCGTCAATTCTTCCCGGAAGATGCGGTTGTACTCCAAGTGGATATTCAGTCTTCACACCTTGGCCGCCGTACAAAGCTCGATTATGGAGTGTGTGGAGACGTGAAGGCTACCATTGAAACCTTATTACCTTATCTGACGGAAGAGCATAGCGACAAACATTTGCATAAAAGTGTAGAACGTTACGAGAAAGTTCGTAAAGAATTGGATGAGCTTGCTGTAGGAAAACCCGGAAAAATGCCAATTCATCCTCAGTATCTAACCAAGATCATCAGCGATGCTGCAGCGGAAAATGCGATCTTCACCTGCGATGTAGGTACACCTACGGTATGGGCGGCTCGCTACATTGAGATGAGCCGCAATCGCCGATTGCTGGGATCATTCAGTCATGGCACCATGGCGAATGCTCTTCCGCAGGCGATTGGAGCGCAGGTGTCTGATCCGGGAAGACAAGTGATATCTCTATCTGGTGATGGCGGCATTGCCATGCTGATGGGTGATCTTCTGACGCTTAAACAGCATAATCTCCCGATTAAAGTTGTCGTGTTTAACAACGGTGCACTCAGTTTTGTTGAACTGGAGATGAAAGCTGCCGGATTGCTTGAATCCGGAACCGAGCTTGTAAATCCCAACTTTGCCATGGTAGCCCAAGCGATGGGCCTGGAGGGAATACGGGTTGAAGATCCGGCGGATCTGAAAGGGGCTGTAGAGCGTGCATTGCAGCATGATGGTCCAGTTCTGATTGATGTTGTGGTGAACCGGCAGGAGCTGTCCCTGCCTCCGAAGATTAATATAAAACAGGCTGAAGGCTTCACCTTATGGATGATGAAGGCGGTACTGAATGGACGTGGCGATGAGCTGATCGAGCTGGCAAAAACCAATTTGCTGAGATAAGTATTAGGTTCACCTTAGCATCAACGCAACAAGTTAAACTGTACATCTCACCAAAAAGAAGGGGAACGTTACACGCTTTTATTAAGGAGTTCTCCTTCCTGAGATGTTTAGTGTGTGATGAAAGTTATAGTATGCAGCCATATTATATGATTTGTTTTTAAGTTGTAACTCCATTAAAATAGGTAAAGTCAGGCAGGATTCAAGGCTTAATACCCTACATATGTTGCATTCCGATGCAAGACCGATTTATATCGAATTAACCGATCCAATGACAGATGACGAACACACATGGAGGAGATCAGAATGAGTCACAAAGGAAAAGTAGCAATTATCACTGGAGCAGGAAGTGGATTGGGTCAAGCGACTGCATTAAAGCTGGCTGAGAAGGGCGCATCTATTGTGGTCGTTGATCTCGTGGCAGAGACGGGTCAGGAAACTGTAAAACAGATTGAGAAGCTGGGTGGTAAGGCCATTTTGTACAAACAGATGTAAGCAAGGCGAATGAGGTAGAGAATTATGTCAACAAAACGATTGAGGAATTCGGGCGAATCGACATGTTCTTCAATAATGCCGGGATCGCTGGTCCGGGTATCAAATTAATTGAGCATACCATCGAGCAGTTTGACCAAATCATTGATATTAACCTGAGAAGTGTATTTTACGGATTAAAATATGTGATTACCGAAATGCTCAAAACAGGCGGTGGTTCAATCGTCAATACGGCATCTACAGCAGGTATTGTGGGTGTTCAAGCGGTTGCTCCATATGCAGCGACGAAGCATGGCGTAGTTGGACTAACACGTACAGCGGCCATTGAGTATGGCAAAGAAAATATTCGTGTGAATGCCATTGCCCCAGGGACGATTGAGACTCCAATGGTGGTTCAGTTCGGGAAGGATAATCCTGAAGTGTTCAAAGCGACCCTTGACAGCATTCCATCCGGTCGTCTCGGTAAGCCTGAAGAGATTGCCAATCTCGTATCCTTCCTGCTGGGAGACGAGGCTCCGTATATTAATGGTGCTGTTTATCCAATTGATGGTGCTGTAACCGCACAATAAGGCTTCAATTAGACTGAATAAGAAAGAGAGGCTACTGTAATGTCACAGTGCCTCTCTTTTTGCGTGTTATCATTTTTATTCTTGAGCATACGCTCCATTATGCCACATTGGAAGATTCAGTCTGAGCTGTTGTAGCAATTGCCGGACGATAGGCAAGAATAATGATGATCATTGCAATAACCACCCCTACAGCACCAATCCAGGTGATGGATGACAATGAAACTGCGCTGACAGCGATCCCCCCAATACCAGCACCAGCAGCCATGGCCAGTTGCATAACCGAGCTGTTTAGACTCAACATAATCCCGGACGATTCAGGAGCCATTGTAACCAGATTATATTGCTGTGTTGGGCCGGAAGACCAGGCGGAGAAAGACCATAGAATCAACACAATAAAGATGACCACACCCGAATGAGCCGTGATGTTCAGTATCAGCAGACTTACGACATGCAAGGCCATTCCCAGGATGAGTGTTCGCTTTACTCCCATACGATCCGCGCTGTATCCTCCAGATTTGGAACCAATCAGACTTGCGATACCAAAAGCCAGCAAAGCGGAACTTAACAACGTTTCGCTCATACCTGCAACAGATACCAGGTAAGGTGAAATGTAGGTATACGCAATGGAATAGCCTCCTAACCAGAAAAAGCTGACAAGCAGCGCAAATCCAATACGAGGTTGTTTAAGCAGGGCTAATTGTTTTTTCAAAGGAACGGGTGCTTCGCCTTCAGATGGTGGAATCGTAGATGCGATAACAACCATGGCAATCACACCCAAAATCGCGATACCTGCAAAAATAAGTTTCCAATCCCAAGCTGCAGCAACCATTCTTCCCAGTGGAACTCCCACGATCAGAGATGCGGTAAACCCCGTAATGACCGTTGCGATAGAGCTGGCCTGTTTGCCTGCGGGCGCTATTTTGGCAGCGACTGTCAAGGCTGTTACAACGACGACTCCTGCTCCCAGCGCCATAAGGACACGTGCAGCGATAAAGAGTCCATATCCGGGTAACAGGTAGGCCAAGACATTCCCAACGACAAAAAGTCCCAGAAAGTAGAGCAGCAGCTTTCGTCGATCCATGCGGGATGTTAAGGCGATAATGATAGGCGTACCGAGTGCATATACAAGTGAAAAGACTGTGATCAGCTGTCCCGCAGCAATCAACGATATATTCATGGTGTCCGAGATCCGATCCAGAATGCCTGCAATGACATATTCGGAGGTCCCTACAAGAAAGCTGACCAAGGCCAGGACATAGATTTTCCATGTGTTAGACATGAGTATATTACCTCTTTCTGATTATAATTATTATATTTTTAGAAATATAGAAATAAAGACGAGAGAACAGAACTAAGAAATAACTAATGCACCAATGAGGCAAGGCTGAGTACTTAAACTATTAAATATACCGGGTGTTATGTCAAAAAGGGTATTTACACGACTACGTTGAGGCTCAGCCGACCAAGTAGCAATACCGCTTTAATGAAAATAATTTTATATTTCTAGTATTATAGAAATATAAAACAAAAATTTTATCTATCCAACAGATAAGGAGCAAATCTCTGTACAGTATCCGTGTTCAGGCTGTAGTAAATATACGTACCTTTCTTTTGTGATGTTAACAAACCACAATCGGAAAGCTGCTTCAGGTGATGAGATAGAGTGGAGAGCGCTACGGTTACAAGCCGATTCTCCAAATCAGCCGGGCAAAGGTTGCTTTCACCCGAAAGGATCTGAATGATCTTATATCGTGTTTGTTCACCCAGAGCTTTATGAATTTTCACGGCCTGTTCAGTATCAATGGGATTGGTTTGCATCAAAATCGGTCCTTTCGTCTTTATTTCTTATTTCTATAAATATTGAAATAACTTTATCATGCCTTTTGAAAAAAGTAAACTCCCCACGAAGATCGTTGTTTCCAGTCGAACATGAATCAACTGAAAGCAAAAACCTTTGCAGGAAGTTGGGAAGTCTATCTAAACTCACTAATTATAGACGTTCAAGATACTCGACGTATTCTTTGGCATCTTTCAACGACAGGTTTCTCGCTTCACGAACCTTTTTGATTGCAATTATTTTCTTGCCCTGTTGTGTAAGTGCCTGCAATTCTTTATCAAGTTCAGTCAGGTCAGCCTGTGCCGGTGGAGGTGGAGACACATTCACTGAAGAAGCGTTATAACTGAGAGGGGAATGAGCGGTACTGCCTGAACCATTCTCCAGGCGTTCAACATCCCTTTTCAATTCATTCAACTGTGTCTGCAAGCTGATGACGCGAACCAATAAGATAAGAATAAGAAATAAAAAAACGACTAAAATTATGGTGTTAATTTCCATCCAGTCAGGTGCCTCGCTTTCCTTGCTTCAAATACACATCTATTTAAGCTGTACCGGGATCTCCTTAACACCACGAACAATCATGCCGGGTCTCCATTCAAGTTCATTAACATCCGTCTGCAGCTGCATATCGGGAAAGCGGCGAAGCAGTGTATTAATAGCAATCTCGCCTTCCAGTCGCGCGAGAGGAGCTCCCAGGCAGAGATGAATGCCTTTGCCAAAAGCCAAATGTGCACTCTTCTCGCGAGTGATGTCAAACACATCCGCATCTTTAAATTTCTCTTCATCCCGATTGGCTGAATCCAGCGCTACAATAACAAGTTCACCTTCAGCGATGTGATGTCCATGAAATTCAATGTCCTCGGATGCCCAGCGGGATGTGCTGAATTCAACCGGTCCGTTATAACGCAGCATTTCTTCTACGGCGTTATGGATTAACTCAGGCTGCTTGATCAACAGGTCGCGTTGCTCCGGGTGCTCCAAAAGGGCAAGTACACCATTGCCGATCAGATTAACGGTTGTTTCGTGTCCGGCGATGATCAGCAGAGCAACAACACCGAGCAGTTCTTTTTCAGAGAGTTGTTCTCCTGATTCTTCTGCCACAACGAGCTGGCTAATCAGATCGTCACCCGGCTGCTCACGCACTTTGGCAAACCAATCATTCAGGTAATCAATAAACTCCTGGGCATGCTTTTCGAACACTTCGGAATTCTCCGCACTTGTCGCATCGATAATGGAATTGGACCAAAGACGGAATTTGTCCTGATCTTCAAGAGGTACACCCAGGATCTCGCTGATTACAATGATCGGTAATGGAAAAGCAAACTCATCAATCAGATTCATCTTGTCTTGGGAATTGAGATTATCCAGGAGATCGTCAGCAATATCTTGAATATGGCTTCTCATGCCCTCAATCAATCTGGGAGTAAAAGCCTTCTGTACAAGTCCACGCAACCGGCGGTGATCGGGTGGATCGGAAAAAAGCATGTTATGCACGAATATATTTTGTTGATCAGGTCCATAACGTTTGACTACATCCTTACTGAAACGGTTGTCTTTTAATACTTCGACTGCATCCTCATAGCGGCTAATAATCCAGCCGAAATCACCATGAGGGAACAGAACTCTGTAAATGGGATCATTCTGTCTCAGCTTTTCATATACGGGGTAAGGGTTCTGTGTAAATTCTCGGGTGAAGAACTCAGGCTGTGAAGTTTCATTTGTACTCAAATGGTTAATCTCCTCTCATCAAAAGCTCGTAATGTTACGCATCTTATCTAAGGGATCATATGTTAATTTCGGTGGCTTCATACGAAAAGCCTGCACCATCTATATATTCAATATTGGAGCGATTGAAACCTTGTTTTTGACTAAGCAATATGGTATGGAAAGCTTACATATTTTAGAGGGAATAGCACTTGGAAGTTAGGTATATCATCAGTTAGAGATTGGGTGAAGACACAGCTTACTTGGTTGTGTTTTTTTTGTGAGATTGGACTTAATCTGCTTGAACCATATTACGTGATGTTTAATGAACTATAGGGACGTATGGCCTATAAATTGAAGTTTTCTACAACAACAACATGAAATCAAATTAGTTTTGAATGCAACCGCCATGATGTAACGATATAAGTAATTCACAATTGTGCTAATGCACCATGTCCACGGACTTATGAAGAATGCTGATAAGAAGGACGTTTCAACCATTTTTGTCGTTTTCTACGTTCGTTCAAAGGCTGCTGTGATAAGATAAAATGTAATAAGAACATACGATCTGTTTATGCGAGAGGAGAAACCTTGACGATGGAGATGCTTAAGCCGCCCGCCGAGACACTATATGAGACAGAATTAAGGGCACTGCGAGAAGAAGATACGGGAAAACGTCCTCCAAACTGGCTGCTTTCCCCAGCCTATGTCAGAGATTTTATTATTGGCAGGGATAAACCTGCCATATTGGATGGAGAAGAGATCACAATTACACGGAAATTTTATGGCAACGATGTTCTCATTGAACGAGCCGTGGTAACCTTGGCAGGAAATCGGGGCTTGATGCTCGTTGGAGAACCCGGAACAGCCAAGACTATGCTCAGTGAATTGCTGACCGCGGCCATTTCTGGAACCAGTTTGAACACAATTCAGGGTACGGCAGGTACAACTGAAGACATGATCAAATATTCCTGGAATTATGCCATGCTGCTGGATAAGGGCCCATCCGAAGCGGCGCTTGTGCCCTCACCGTTGTATAACGGAATGAAGAAGGGGATTCTTACCCGTTTTGAGGAGATTACACGTTGCCCCGCTGAAGCACAGGATAGCCTGATCAGTATTCTTAGTGACAAGGTGATGAGTATACCTGAGCTGGATGGTGGTGTGCTGTTTGCCAAACCGGGGTTTAACGTGATCGCTACAGCGAACATTCGAGATAAAGGCGTCAATGAAATGAGTGGTGCGCTGAAGCGCCGTTTCAATTTTGAGACGATCAAACCGATTAGCAGTGTGAAAATGGAAGCCAAAATTATTGAATCCCAGGCGAAAAGCCTATTATTACATAGCGGAATAGACACCGAGATTAATTCGGATGTGGTTGAATTGCTGGCCACGACATTTATGGAGCTTCGCACAGGAATGACGCGGGAAGGTTACAAGCTCGATACGCCCCAAGCGTCCATGAGTACGGCTGAAGCAGTATCTGTATATGTACAGAGTGCAATGACTTCCTATTATTACGAAGACAAGGGAATCGCATTGGATCGGCTGGTACAAAACATGTTGGGGACGATAGCGAAAGAAAGCGACAAGGATCTGTCCATTCTCAAAACCTACTTCTCTAAGGTCGTGAAGGAGCGTTCGAGAGAAGAAGGGATTTGGAAGGATTACTACGAGGAAAAGAAATGGATCGGTTAACAGGAAAAGCGGATCTGGATGTTGCCCAGTTACAGACGCTATTTGAGTCCCAAGTGTATAACCTGAACAACGGAACGCTTTATTTTCCCATACGCCATCATAGCCCGGCCTGTTCCTATCATTTGCTGCGATTGATTGAAGAATACAAGCCGGACATCATTCTAATCGAAGGACCTGAGAGTGGAAATCCTTTGCTTCAAGTTCTGGCTGATGAGGCGACCATACCTCCTGTCAGTCTTTACTACACCTATGAGAGTGAAGAGGAGAGAGCGGCCTGTTATTATCCGATGCTTCGTTACTCTCCTGAATATGTAGCGCTCAAAAAAGCCGCTCGGCTGAACATCCCTGCAACATTTATCGACCTGGACTACCATCATTTCTCTAAGCCAAAAAAGCTGGAACAGCGGGAGATTTCTATTCAAGACGAGACATTGCTTGCAGGATCTGAGTTTATCCACCGTTTATGTCAGAAAACAAACTGTCGAAGTTTCGATGAATTGTGGGAGAACGTATTTGAGATTGGTGGTCTGGAGAAATCAACACAGGCGTTTGTACAGGATGTATTCACGTATTGCACCTTATCCCGGATGTGTTATTCAGCGGAACGGTTGCACAGTACAGGTGATTTGGCAAGAGAAGCTCATATGAGAAGTCGTATTAAACAAGCTGGGCAGGAGCATGAACGTGTGCTTGTCATCACTGGCGGATTTCATACGTATGGGCTGCTGATGCTCGAGAATCATGGGACGGACTCAGAAGAGATGACGATGCAAGAGCATGCGAAGGCTCAGAATTCGGTGCGTCAGCAGATGTATCCCATGGTCTACACGTTTGCCGAAGCGGATCGGCTGAATGGGTATGCAAGCGGCATGCCTTACGTGAATTATTACGAACAGATCTGGACCCAGCTGCTTCGACAAAAGAGTTCCGTGTATAATTTGACCGCTTTAGACTTGTTATCACGACTAACCCGCAAGCTGAGGGAAGGGCATGAACATGTATCAACCAGCGACGCTATTGAGGCGTACAGCATGGTTCAAGGACTCGCAGGACTGAGAGGGAAAAGGGAAGGGGGAGTCTATGAGCTGATGGATGCAACCCTTTCTTCCTTTGTTAAGGGTGAACTTACGTTAGCTTCAGACAAACCGCTGCAAGAATTACACAGATTGCTAACCGGCGATGTCATCGGAAAAGTGGCTCCCAACCCATTCAGTATTCCGATCGTTGAGGATTTCAAAGAACGTTGTACAGAATCAAAACTTCAAATCCGTACTACAGGTCAACATAAGAAAGTACTTGATTTATACGCCAAACCTGAGCATCGTCGGCAAAGTCAATTGTTTCAATGCATGGTTTATCTCGTTCCGGAGTTCGCGAAGCGGCAATCGGGCCCCGATTGGATTGCACAGCGTGACATGAACCTTGTTCGGGAGACGTGGGTATATACCTATTCCTCCAGAATTGAGGCTCGATTAATCGAGAATTCGCTCTATGGAGGTACGATTCGGGAAGCCGCTACGCGCAAGATGGAAGAGGAAATGCAGGGAATACCGGATCATCACAGCGGTGACCTCGCCAAATCCATGCTTCAGGCTCTGCTCATGGGCCTGCAGGATACCGCAATGAAGCTGTATGAACAAGTGAAATCGGCGCTCCGGAAGGATGGAAATTTCCTGTCGTTGTGTGGAAGTCTGCATATTTTGAATCGAGTTCAGCAGCATCGCAGACTTCTTGGGTTGTCTGAGGAACAGCACCTCCTTAACCTTGTGTCCGAAGCCTATAACAATGCCGTTGACAAACTGATGCAGCTCTCAAGAACGAATCCGGATGAACATGAAGCGATTGTCCAGGGACTAAAGCTGCTTGCCATGCTGGCGGAATCGTCCGAAAAGCATTTTCGGGATGAACCATTCAGGGCACACCTGGATGAACTTCTGTCAGACAGCCAGCTTCCGGCCCAGCTGGAGGGGGTATGTATTGCCATATCTTCAGGACTTGGGGACAGGCTTAGAGAAGAAATCGTGGATCGGGCACGTGCATATATCCGGGGATCGCAGGAACAGACCCGGCAGACTGCACTTTATCTACAGGGCGTGTTCTCTGTAGCTCGGGATGCTTTTTTGTATGAAGATCAGCTTTTATCAGAATTGAACTATATGATCGAGCAACTTGATTATGAAGAGTTTATTCGCATGATCCCTGAGCTTCGCTTGGCGTTTACTTACTTTACCCCCATGGAGACAGGCCTGATTGCGGATCGGGTTGCGAGCTTGCATCAGGTAGAGAACGAAGAGATGTCATGGCCTTCCGTTGACGAGCGATTGCTGATCCAGACCAAAACATGGGATGAAGCCCTTCGGAAGGAGTTTGATGCATGGAAACTGATCTGAATGAGCTGGATAAAACCAAGGAAATTGTGAAAGACAATGCTGAGCTGAATCGGGCGGAAACCTTAAACCGTTGGCGCCTTATTCTAGGTGAATCCGCCGAAGAAGGACTGTCCAATGTAGAAGATTACTCCCCTGATGATTTTAAATATACCGAAGTCGATGAGATTCTCGGATATCTGTATAATCGCGAATACGGTGAAGAGCAGGGTTACAGAAAAGGGGGAGGAAGGGGCACCTCGGATCTAACCGTTCCCAAATGGTTGCATAAGGTCAGGGAACTGTTCCCGAAATCAACGGTAGAAATTCTGGAGAAACAGGCGCTTGACCTTTATGGTCTAACGGAATTGTTAACGGACAAAAAGCTGCTGGAATCCCTCGAACCCAATATGAACCTACTCAAGAACATTATGCAATTTAAAGGACGAATGAAAGGTGACGTATTAAAGAGCGCCAAGGAAATCGTACGAGTCGTGGTTGAAGAGCTGCGACGCAAACTCGAATCTCAGACCAAAGCGAGCATTATGGGGAAACGCAGCCGTTATGCATCCAGTTCGGTGCGTTCCTTACGCAATTTGAATTTCAAGCAGACGATTACCAAGAACTTGAAGAACTATGACAAAAACAATCGAAGATTTGTAATTGATCGTCTATATTTTGACGGGAATATCCAGTCTCACAACAAGTGGGACATCATCATTGGTGTGGATGAGAGCGGAAGCATGTTAGATTCAGTGATATACAGTTCGGTGATGGCCAGCATTTTCTATCGCTTGAATGCACTGCGAACGAAATTGTTCATTTTTGACACACAGGTTGTTGACTTGAGTGACAGGCTGGAAGATCCGGTAGATGTGCTCATGAATGTGCAGCTTGGCGGGGGAACCCATATTACCAAGGCACTCCGTTATGGTGAGACGTTAATCGAAAATCCTGGGAAAACGATATACATTCTCGTTAGCGACTTGGAGGAAGGTTACCCGATCCAGCACATGTATAAGGCATGTAAGGATATTCTGGATACGGGCTGCAAATTGCTTGTGCTGACTGCACTCGATTTTAACGGAGATACCGTGTACAACAAACATGCTGCGCAGACGTTATCCAATATGGGTGCACATGTTGCTGCGATTACACCCAATGAGTTGGCGGACTGGATTGGCGAAATTATTACTTAATTGGTTATATACAAGATCATTTATACACTCATATTCGAGGAGGAATGTGTAATGTTAACCGCAGACCGCGCAGTAGAAGCTTTGGTGGAGAAGTTTGCAGAGGTGTGTTCCAATGAATATTCGTTGAAAACGGATCGGAGTTCGGAAATCATTGATTTTGTGATGGGAACGACGGACAAGTTTCCTGATATGATTGGAGGTTCCAGTCATTATGCCTATCAGACGATAGAAGTACTCATGAAAATTGCCAAAAAAGATGACGGAGATATCTTTTTTCGAGCGGGAGCCATTGTAATTCATATGGAATCCAATTATTCCAGAAGAAATTCATGGAGAACCGATGGTTTTACGCTCTGCCTTGGAAACGACTCGGAAGCTTATGGACTGAGTGGAAAGAGCAAAAACAATGACCGGATGGGCGGGTTGCTGTCCCGTTTGGAGAAAATCAATCGGTTTGCTGGAGAGAAGGAAATTCTGGATGAATTAAAAAGCAGACTAAAGGGGAATTTCCAGGATGTAATCAATGGAATGATACTCCTTCGACTCTATTCCGATCTCAATGATAGCCCTTCTCATGCTGCCCAGGTGCAACAGTTCACTCAATCTCTGCCAACATTGTTTCAACATGTGATGACCCATGAACCGAGTAAGCTCCAGAACGAATTGCATACATTGATTGAGCCTCTGGTGGTTTGCAATTTTCAAACGAAACATAACAGATCTGCATATGAATTGAATGGTGAATTCCTCCAAGAAAAGCATAGTCGAGTTATAGCTGAGAACTATTCGGATTCTTCTCTTTCCAAAAAGGAACAACTGTCTTACAGTGAGTTCGACAAGACGATGATCCTTTTGAGCAATGCTTTGTTGTATTTAGTTAACATAAGTGGCGGCAAACAACGTTTCCTTGAAGACAAAAGTGAGACCGGTCTTATTTTGCTCGAAGCCATAAACCAATTACATGAGATCTATCCACTTGAAGTTCGGCGCTACTTGTTAAGCATGGATCCAAGAACGAAAAATGCTAATGAGTTGCTGTCAGGGCTGGTGCCCCTAGACGAGCCATATCAGCTAATCGAAATGTTGCGTAATGAGCTCGAAGCGTACACCATACCATGGCAATTTCTGCAATCCGCGATTGTGAATGAGCCGCAGCAAGCGATTCGTGCATACCACATTTTAAAACCCCCATTCCTCAAATTGTGTATTCAAAAAATGCTGGAGGACCATGGAATCGCAGTGCCAGATGTGCATGAAACGGTTGAACAAGCCGTGTTCAGTGCGCTTCGGCATCCGTTAGATGGAGGGAGACAGGGAATTGCCATTGCACGATATTTGAACGGGGAAAGCTTCCTTGAAGAATACTGGGAAGATCCGAATAGTCGTGGGCTGTTTAATAACCTGAATCGTGACAAAAAGCGCGTTCATAACTTGATCAGCATCAGTTTCCTGCCTTTGGATTCGGAGGCGATGCGTCGGTTCGTGATTCTGACCACGTATCCCGAGTGGACACTGGATATCGTTTCTGATATGTATCAATCTTACGCGTTTAGCGGAGAGAAGCTGCTTGAACGTTACAGCCAAGATCCAGAGGTGAAGCAAGAGAAATTGCTGTCCAGCGTGATCGCTCTTAACGGTATGACCGATTACAAGTACAAATCGATGCCACAGGATGAATATCACCGAATTATTCAGCAGAATCTGGACTTTGCTCTGGGACAGTATAAGAAACTGCCTACGGACACGCGCATCTTAATTTTGGAAATTACTTTTGAACAACGTCATGAGCTTTCGACGAAACAAGTAGCCGAAGCGGTTCGTGCGGGGTTGCAGGATTCATCCAAGAAGGCAAATGGCGTAGCGTTATCTGAATTTAATCGAATTCCTGACCAGGACTTATACACGACAATATACCGTTCGGAGAAGAAAACGGGTGTGAAGGAAATGGCTCTGAGCGCCATTCGCAGTTTGGATAACAGCAAGGATATATACCTTGAGCTTCTGAAGGGTGAGAAGTCTGCAGACTGGAAGAACCTGATTCAAATTCTGTTGGATACCGCGGATCAAAGCCCTGAGTATGCTCATGCGGCGCTTGCAGATCAGGCAGATGGCAAAAAGCTGACCAGACTAAGCTGGTTGTCCTTGAACGATCTTCCTTCTCTGATACGTTCAGAGGACAATCAACCATTAGATGATCGAATCAAGCAATATATCTTGGTGCAATCGATAGATCATACCTCTGCGCCGAACGAAAGACTGAATGAACTACGTGAGTATGTAAGCGAGGAATCATTGGCACGGTTTGCGAGCGAGCTGCTCCAGTTATGGATTCAGGAGGGTGCTTCCGCCAAGGAGAAGTGGGTAATGTACCTCTCGGCACTCTTTGGCGACATTCAGGTTGTAAATATATTGGCTCCACAAATTAAGGAATGGACAGAAAACAGCCGAGGCGCCATTGCGGCTGATGCTGTAAAAGTACTGGCCTATCTTAAGGAACCATCCGCTCTCATGGCGATTGACAAGATCAAACGCAGTGTGAAGAACCGCCAGGTTAAGGGTGCGGCTGAAGAAGCATTGCAGCTGGCTGCAGAAAATTTGGGACTCACCTCGGAACAGTTGGAAGATCGACTCGTCACCACACTTGGTTTTGATAAGAATGGAACGATGCAGCTGAGCTACGGGGAGCGTTCATTCCTGATTAAAGTGAATGGAGATCTGCAGGTGGTTGTTGTAAATGAAGAAACGGGTAAATCTGTGAAGAGTTTACCTGCTCCTGCACAGAAAGATGATGCTGAACTTGCAGCACAATCTAAGGCGCGTTTCACACAATTGAAGAAGGATCTCAAAACAATGGTTAACATCCAGGCACAACGTCTGGAAGAATCGTTGTCTAAACAACGGCTGTGGTCTGCTGATGAGTGGACAGCATTGTTTGTACAGAATGTAATCATGCAGAAATTTGCGGTAGGTCTGATATGGGGCACATATGAAGATGGTCAGTTGGCCACCACGTTCCGTTATATGGAGGATGGCACGTTTAATACCGTCGATGAGGATGAATACGAGCTGCCCTCGGGATCTCTAGTGGGATTGATTCATCCACTCGAACTTGACCAAACTACGCTCGAAGGATGGAAAACGCAGTTGGAGGATTATGAGATCAGGCAGCCGTTTGAGCAGCTGAATCGTCAAATTCATGTGCCTGAGGATGAAGACAAAAACAAGGTTGAATATGACCGCTTGCCGGAGTCTGATTTCTCTCCCACTGCATTCCCCAAAACACTGGAGAAATACGGATGGGTCAAAGGTCCGGCGCAAGATGGCGGCTGGTATCATGAATTTTACAAAGAGTATGGAGATCTCGTCGCCGAACTGCGCTTCAGTGGTACGAGTATCACGTATTATGAAGGATTGGAAGATATTACGCTGGAATCGCTGCATTTCTTTAAACCTGGCACCCAAAAACACTATTATTATAGCGATCACAAATCTATTGCTTTGGGCAAAATCGCAGGTCGTGTGTTCAGTGAAACCATCTATGATATTTTAAGAGCGTCAGGACGTTGATCACGTGAGTGGATTTGAACAGAAATTTCGGATATTTTCGAAGCTGTGTACGGAGGATTATTTGATTCGATATGCCAACAAGGGACTATACAAACGTTCCCTAAAAGAGTTGGATAATGGACTGACTGTCCAATATACCTGGAATGAAACCTCTGTGGGTTGCCAGTTGAGTGACGGTATACATTGTACGCTTGAAGATACGCTGGAACATTGGGAGTGTTCGTGTCCGGCAGATAATATTTGCAAACATGTACTGATTTCAATTTTGTATTATCAACGGGAACATCAGACAGAGGATACATTGAATCAGGGTGAAGAAGCGTCCTCAGCAGAGTTGGAACCTGCGTCTGGTAGGGATGATCATGAGGCAGTTCAAATTCAAAATACGCATTCCATGGTAACAGAGTCCCGCTTCCATTGGATGGTTGAATCGAACCTTGCTTCTTTGATTAAATCCTATAGTTCTTCCTTGATTGAGGAAGTTCTGTTCCGATTAAGATATCCAGAGCAGATTGAAGTATTGGAAGATTCTCTTCTAACGGTGCGTCTGGTGAAACAAGAAATTGAGGTTTCGTTTACAGAGGAAGCTAGTCTAACCAAAGCCCTGTGCAAAGTAAAACAAACTGCCGGCAATATGACCAAGCTGGAAGCGTTACTGCGGTATCGGATGCAACAAGGATTGGATGATACGGAAGCCATAGGTGGAAGAGTTCATGATATCAAGTTTTCACTTCAAACGGTGCGGGAATGTCGTTCCATGCTGACAGGTTTGTTAAAGACGGGACTTGCTCGTCTACCGCAATCGTATATGGCTCAATTGGAGACACTGGCCATTGCGGCCCATAGTGGTCATCTTCCTGACGTTGAGCGGAGTTTACGCGGGATTCAGGGAGAACTGCAGCTGTTCTTTAACCGGCATGTACGGTTCTCCATGCAATCGATGCTTGATCGGGTAAGCAAATTGTATCTTGCACTACACGTGCTTGAACAAGAGAAGGTCTCGGCGTTCAAACAAAGTCAGCTCATTGGCAGTTTTCGAAGCAAATACTATGCGGTTTCTGCACTGCATCTGTATGGCTTGGGTGCTGATGCATGGGAGACACGCTCCGGTTACCGTGGAATCACGTATTACTTCTATTGTTTTGATGATGCGGAGATCTATACGTACAGCGATGTGCGGGCGGTATACTATGAAGAGAATCAATTCTCATATACAGAGCATTATGGTTCCTTCACTCCATGGCTGCCCAATCTGACTTTTCGTCAATTTGCAGGGGAAGAAGTACAGTTTCGCTCAGTTAAAGTAAATGAAGAGTATAGGCTCTCCTCCGGGGAAGGTGCAAAACTTACGTTGCTACCCCGAACAGGAGTGGAAGAGGTGAGTCTGGGCAAGCACATGCAAGATGTAGCCTCCGTACTCGCTGAGGATTCACGCTCATTTGAGTTATTTTCCATTCCGAAAGAGCGACTAGCAATGATTAAGGTTGCCAGGGTCGTAGAGCATCGCTTTGATAAGCAATCACAGGACCTTATTCTAACGATGGAGAGTGACAGGGGGGAGACGTTGGATCTGACTCTTCCTTATTCAACGGAATGGGAAACCATGATCAAACGGCTTGAGTCGGGCTATGGAGCAGGGACACTCGAAGACTTCTATGCTTTTGTGCGTATAGAGCAACAACGGATATACCCGATCAGCTTCCTGAAGGGTAAAACGGTAATCAGTCTGAAACTGGATACGGGCTATGGAAGGACGAGGAGATTTGGAAGACTATAATCAGTTGATGCAGAAGATTAGCAGCTGGTCAGAAGAGCTGTTGCTTCGTGGATTGTCCCAATTCACACTGAAAGATATTGAAGTGTTGGAGCAGCTAATTGCGGAAACCTCGAGATTCCAAATGTCTTTTCTTCGTGAAATACTGGAACTCATGATCGAAGAGGGCCGAAAAACTGCTCTGGGGAGCGGTGATGAGGAGCTTATGTTGCTTCATTATTGTCGCCTCACACAGTATGTGCAACTCAGCACTCAAGAATCTTCCTGAATCGATACACACTTAAAGAATTGCAGAAGCGTACGCCTCTGCAATTCTTTTTTTATATTTATTGAGTAAATTGAGTTTTTGGATCGAATCTAATATAGAGTTGCATTTTAATGGAGATATCCGTAGCTTACTAACTCGTATATCACTCTATATGGAAGGGAGGGTAAGCATGAAGGAAGATCAGATCAGGAAAGCAGTTGCAAGGCGTGACCATGGAGCTATGGAATGGGTGATGAACAACTATGCTGGATTGTTATGGAAAATTATTTATTCCATATTACATAATGCCTCAACAGAAGAAATCGAAGAATGCGTAGCAGACACCTTTTTTTCATTTTGGCAAAATCCACTTTCTTTCCAGCCCGAGCGTAGCAGTTTGAAAAATTATCTGGCAACCATTGCGAAGCATAAAGCCATTGATCGTTACCGGAAATGGAATCGCAGAAGTGAGATTTCATATGAGGAGAGCATTCATTTTGTTCAAACTGAGGACACGCTCTCTCAATTGCTCAGTATAGAAAGGTATCAAGAATTGGAACAAGCTATTGAATCGTTTCCTGAACCTGACCGGGAGATTATGAAACGTCGATTTTACGAAGGTCAGAAGCCATTGGAAATTTCAGAAGCCTTGTCTTTGCACATCAGACAGGTCAATAACAAAATTTATCGTTCGAAACAGTGGTTGCGTAAGTGGTGGTTGCAGAAGAAATAGAGGAGGTGATTCCCATATCGAATCCAGGAGATCATTTTACTGAACAGAATCTAACCCATATCAAGAAATTTTTCTATGAAAAAGTGGGCCTTGAGGCAAATTCTCAACGTAATTCACAGAAGAATAGAACACAACTGTACAAAAGAAGAATCCCTAAGTTAATCTATATCCCCATTGCAGTTATCCTGTCTTTAACAATTGTTACAGGTGCAGCAGCGGCTATGGGGGTAATTGATCTTTCATCCATCCTGCAATTTTTGAGTGGAGATCGAATCAACATTCTTCGTCCCGTAAATAAGACCAGTGAAGATCAGGGCATACGCATGCAGACTCTCGGTGCGGTTCGAGACGGCAGCTCAACTGAAATTTATGTAGCCCTCAAGGATTTAACGGAAGATCGGGTCAACGCTTCACTTGATGTATATGATTTTCATGTATCAGGTGGTCGTGCACATAACGCGCAGTTAGTACATTATGATACTGCTGAGAAGACAGCGATTGTCCGATTTCTGGTTCAGGGAAAACGGTTCAGCAATCGAATGAGCGTCCAGATTAGTTCTTTTTTATCAGGTGCAAATAAAGAGGAGAACTATGATTCTGGGCTCAATCTCTCAGAACTCCTGAGTAAGAAGCAGCAGAACGAATATGATACTCTTGATCCACTCAAAGACTGGATTAACGGGTGGGGAGGTGAATCCGCTCTGGAATTAAGTGAACAGGAATTCATTCATGTACTTCGTCAGGATCAAACCCATATCAAGTTGCCTGGGGTCGATTGGATGTATATATCCAATATAGGTTTCGTCGATGGGAAATTGCATATTCAGATTAATCCAGATGACGAGATGGGTAGATACAATCATGGTTACTTTTTCTTCACTGATGATCGAGGGAACAAGCAGGATATCCCCATGAATAGTGTCTCCTACGGCTCTTATATCAAAGGTGGCACTAGATACGGTGGGGATTATGAGGAGTATATTTTTGATATTTCGGATATCAGTCAACTCAACAAGCTCCAGCTGAAAGGTAACTTTACCAGTTATGATCAGTTTGTTACGGGGAAATGGGAAACAAATTTTGATCTGAAACAGGATTCTTTAAGTAAAACTGGAAAAGCAACTCTTACGCTGGATGAGGAAATACGTACAGAGATTGTAATCTCCTCCCTGGGTGTTACGCTCATGGGCAAAGGCGTCAATCAAATAACGCCTGAGAATCTTCATATGGAACTCTATCTCAACGATGGCACGAGCATTCTTCCCAAATCGGGGTTCCTGAACATTGACGACAATTTGATGAAGTGGATATCATCTCAGACAATACCAGTAAATGAAGTGAATTATTTGATGTTGAACGGACAAAGAGTGTTATTGCAAGATCCATAAGGATGGTTACAAATAATAAAATGGGCGGTCTTCACGACTGCTCTTTTTTATAAGATTTTGCTATTCGCTTCAACTTTTCAAAGTTAACGGTTATATTCGCCCAGATGTCATATCCCCACTTATGATGCATACCCATACCATAGGCGAATGCTGTCTTAAGGAGGAAACAGGCATGTCTATGAGCGAACCTCTGTTAACGCAAATTGTCAATCAACATATCCCGGCTGACGCGACTGTCGTCACCATTGATAAACCGGTCCAACATCCGGCCATTTATGCTTCAGATTTAACCGGAGACGGAATGCCGGAGATTGCTGCTGTATATCAGCGGGGCGGAGAATTAATACTGCTTGTTCTGAAATTTTACCAGGGTCACTGGATCAAGATGTCTTTGACCAAAGGCTTGGGTTATGGCGTTACCTTGCTGACAGCGGCATCTGTGACATCCACGGCGCGGAACAATCTCATTGTCGGCTGGCAGATCGGTGCGATCTGGTCGAAGCTTGCTGTGTACGATTGGACAGAATCAGGACTGACAGATCTCGCGCCAGAAGATTTGTATTACAGCCATGCGGAAATCATCGATATGCCGGGTCACCACGGCAGAGATGGCAAAGTAGAGATTGCACTCTGGATTCATGATACAGGTGAAGCTTATCGGGTCGAGATCATCCGCTGGCAGAATGGTAAATGGGTCCCCGCAACAGATGTATATCCGTATTACTTCCCTAAAGTCGTACAGTATTACGAGCAATTGGCAGAACGACATCCAGACTACACGTTCTATTGGTACTATCTTGCGGATGCTCAATATAAAGCTGGGCTATTTCCTGCCGCACTCGTTTCTGTCCAAAAAACGCTAAGTTTCAGTAATCCGTACCCTTCCCGGGAAGTTTTGCTTGAGCTGGAAAAGAAGATTAGGCAAGCCATGGGCACAGAGGGGCCGCCTGAAACGACGTGGTTATTTCCGATATCGGTCAGAACAACGACTGGAACCCGGTGGGGTTATATGGACGCCCAAGGTCGTATTCGACTTGAACCAATACTTGACGACGCCCAAGACTTTCAACGAAATGTCCTGGCTGTCGTGGTAAAAGACGGGAAGGCTGGCATCATCAATCTTAACGGGCAATTTGTCGTTCAACCTGTATACGATTCCATTAATTCTTTTGCAGAAGGTCGGGCCATTGTCATTGATTCCCAAGGGTTCAAGATGATTGATGAACAAGGCGCAGTATTGACCAAACGGGCATATCCGTTTATTGCCGATGTGAAGGACGGTCGAGCGTTGTTTTACCTTTCAGACAGCAGTCAGGCAGGCGGGGAAGTCAGTCGTTACGGTTACTTGGATACCGCTGGAAATGAGGTCATTCGGGCGCAGTTCGCTTCAGCGAACGATTTTCAGGATGGCAAGGCCGTTGTGCAGATCAAGGAAAATGAATATGCGTTAATCAATCGAAATGGTCAGCGGCTGGCGACGTATCCATATGCCTATGTAGGACCTCTAGGTGACGGATTACTTCCTTTTCAGAAAGAGGCATCGGGGAAATACGGTTATATCGACGAAAGTGGTCATATCCGAATTCAGCCGAGCTTCACTTCGGCATTTCCGTTCAGTGGTGGGTACGCTATTGTAAATACAGCGGAGGATTACAACTCCATCTATGGCGTTATTAACACACAGGGCACATTTACCATCCAACCCGCCTATAATGACATTCGAGATCTGGGAGAACATCGGCTAGCCCTGGGGCAAGCGATTGACCCCAAACAGTCTTTCCTAGGTTCGGTCTATGCAATTGCAGATGTCACTGGTAGAAAACTTTCGGATTTTGTATATACGGATATATCGAATTATAAGGGAGGCCTTGCCTCAGCCACGAATGGAACACAAACGTTCTTTCTGGATCTAAATGGGCGACCTGCATCGGGATACCCCCGTGTTGAAGGCTCGGGCACACTCGAATTGGTAGCTCCCGATCTGATCAAGGCGTATGTGGACCAGCGCGTATCCTATGTAAACCGAACCGGGCAGATCATATGGCGGCAAAATACAATCGTTCCGCTTCACCCGCCATATCGTGTACGGGAAGAGAAATATAAGCCAAACCCCGATTATCTCGTGTATTATCCGCAGGTGGAAGGGTTAACCGATCAAGCCGTTCAGCTTGCAGTAAACGCCAAGTTAAAGGCACTTTCCCAAGTGAAGCCAATCCCTGCGGATCAGAAGCTGGGTTACACATATACAGGGGATTTTGATATTACGTTCTATCAGCAGCAATTGCTTCAACTCAAACTCACGGGTTATAACTACCCGGCTGGTGCAGCACATGGCATGCCAACGATGATCTATGCGATTATTAATCTGAGCAGCGGCCAGATGTATGAACTCAAGGATTTGTTTAAACCGAACAGTGATTATGTAAAGGTTCTCAGCAAAATTGTAGGTGATCAGATCAAGACTGATCCGCAGTACTCTTATGTTTTTCCGGACACGTATGAGGGAATCAGCCCGGATCAGCCGTTTTTTGTCACAGCGGATGCACTGCATCTATACTTTAGCCCTTATGAAATTGCTCCTTATGTCGCGGGATTTCCGACATTTACAATTCCTTTTGCCCAGATCAAGGATATCATTAATACAGAGGGTTCATTCTGGAAAGCTTTTCACGAGCAGCCGTAACCAATCCATGTCACCCCAGTGCAGAGAGGCCATATGTCCAATATATGGTCTCTTTTCTTTTGTTCTCGTGAATTATCAGATGAAATAAAACAGAATGATGCCATTTATTATCCGTATAGAGGTATTTTTGCTCCGTTTTGAGGTAGTAGCCGATCGATGTGCTGTGAGATATTAATTGGGCGTATATAACACTGCGCTATATTGAGAATGATTATTAATGTCAGGAGGAGCGGGATGAACACCACATCTGAAGTATCCGGTTTAATGGAAGTAACCAAGGAGCGGAAAGGTTTGCTGATTACAGCAAGTATCTTCTCGATTTTATCGAGTCTGCTGCAAATGGTTCCATTTATCGGAGTGTATAAAATCGTCGAAGAACTGTTAATCCATGCTCGGGAGCCATCTGCCCTGGACAGGGATTTGCTGATGTATTGGGGATTAGCCTCTTTTGGAGCGCTGATCGTCGGACTTATTGCACTCTATATTGGAGGAATGTGCTCACATATCGCTGCGTTCAACATCCTGTACCAGCTCAGGGTAAAGCTTGCTGACCATGTGGCAAAAGTGCCAATGGGGTATCACACCCGAACAGCGACAGGTGAGCTGAAAAAAATCATTGAAGTCAGCGTTGAGAAAATAGAGAAGTTCATCGCGCATCAGCTTCCCGATCTGGTAAGTGCAATAGTCATTCCGCTGGTGCTGCTTAGCTATTTGTTCTGGCTTGATTACCGTATGGCACTGGTTTTGCTAGTTCCCATGATTATCGGGTTCTGGCTGCAAAGCAGCATCTTCCGAAGTGAACGTGGGCGTCAGGCATATCGTGATTTTCAGCATGCAATTGAAGAGATGAACGCCACGGGGGTTGAGTACGTAAGAGGGATGCCGGCGGTAAAAGTATTCGGTATTACAGCGGACTCGTTTCTCACGTTTAGACAGGCGGTGACACGCTACCGGGATATTTCGTTGAGAATAACCGATTTATGTAAGACGTCGTATGGCATGTTTTTCATCATTATTATTTCGCTGGTTACCTTTATTGTTCCGATCGGCATTTTACTTTCCAGCGGAAACGCAGGCAATCAGTCTTTCGCGATCACCTTTATTCTGTTTCTGATCATTACACCAAGTTTGTCCGTGCCACTACTGAAGCTGATGTATCTGGGCAGTGGCATGCGTGAGATCGTGGAAGGTCAGAATCGGATCAAGGCTGTATTTGCCGAGCCGGTTGTGCAGGAACCTCTTACCCCGCGAGTGCCCGATACATATGAAGTGGTTTTCCGGCAGGTATCCTTTGCTTATGAACAAAAGGATAGCGAAGCGTTCAAACCTGTACTTCAAGAAGTTGATTTTGTAGCTAAAGCAGGAGAAATGACCGCATTGGTTGGACCTTCGGGTGGCGGGAAATCCACCATTGCCAATCTGCTTTTGCGTTTCTGGGACGTACAGCAAGGCGAAATTACGATTGGCGGGGTTCCCATTCAGGAAATGGGGACAGAGAAACTGATGGAGACGGTTTCGTTTGTATTCCAGGACGTACATCTGTTCTACGATACGATTGAGGAAAATATCCGCATGGGCAATACAGCCGCGTCCCGGGATGATGTCATTGCTGCGGCTCGAACAGCTTGTTGTCATGAGTTTATTGAGAAGCTGGATGAGGGATATGACACCAAGATTGGAGAAGGCGGTACGTACCTGTCTGGCGGGGAAGCCCAACGGATTGCGATTGCAAGAGCGTTACTCAAGGATGCTCCTATTCTTGTACTGGATGAAGCGACAGCTTATGCGGATGCAGAAAATGAACATAAGATCCAGCAAGGTCTGGCCCAACTGGTTCAAGGTAAAACGGTCCTGATTATTGCTCATCGTCTAACAACGATTCGGGCAGCTGAACAGATCCTGGTCATTCGCCAGGGTACCATTGTTGAGCGAGGTACACATGATCAATTACGTGAGGCAGACGGTTTGTATGAGAAGATGTGGCAGGTCCATATTCATGCAGCTTCCTGGAAGCTTGGAGGTGCGAAGCAATGAGGAACTATTTATACAACATATCGGGTGGTAACCCCCGCAGTCTGCTTCCCTCCATCATTGCCGCCATTCTGGACGGGATTGCCAAGATCGTTCCGGCTGCGCTGCTCGTTGATATTTTCAATACGATATACAAATCCTTCGCTGAACCGGAAAAGGGACTGGATATCCAGCGAATGTGGATGGTGTGCTGCATTCTGTTTGCATGGCTGTTGGTGGAATATGCATCTTACTCTTCTCTCTATGATAAAACCTATCGGGCAGCATACAGCCTCGCCGCAACGGGACGCTTGAAGCTGGCTGAACATATTCGTCATCTATCATTGGGTTTCTTCGGCAAAAGGGACCCGGGGGATCTGACCAATCTGATTCTGAGTGATTATGGACAGGTGGAGCATACGATTTCTCACAATCTGTCACAGCTCATCAGCGCAATAGTGCTGCCGGTGTTGGCTTTTGCTGGACTGCTGTTTATAGATTGGCGAATGGCAGTTGCGATGTTCGTCGCTGTTCCACTTGGTGTGGCCTTGTTATGGGTGACAGACTCTATTCAGGCTCGCTTAAGCGAGAACCATGTGAGAGCCAAGAACGAAGCAGCCAGTCGGCTGCAAGAGTATTTAACCGGTATTCGTGAGATCAAAGCCCACAATATGGGCGGAGAACGATTTGAACGACTGCGTCGTTCTTTTGACGAGTTGAAGTCGGCATCCATTCGGTTGGAAGGCATTATGGGACCGATGATTATGGGGGCGATGCTGCTTGCGAGGTCCGGCATGACGTGGATGATTTTGGCGGGGAGTTATTTGCTTGCTGGCGGGGAATTGACATTGCCAATATTTCTGCTGTTTTTGCTGGTCGGTACGAAGGTGTTTGAACCTCTGACCGTTGCGCTGATGAGTTATGGCGAGATGCGGTACTCCGCATATAGTGCACGGCGCATTATGGAAGTGCAGCAGGAGGCACACATGACAGGTACAGGCAGCGTACAACCTAATCAGGCCATTTCGTTTAACCGTGTGACCTTTGGTTATGATGATGAGCTGCCTGTACTGAAGGATTTGTCGTTTACTATTGCTCCGCACACGATTACTGCTCTTGTAGGGCCATCTGGCAGTGGTAAAAGTACAGTTACCCGTCTCATTGCGCGTTTCTGGGATGTCCAGTCAGGTTCCATTACGATTGGCGGGCAACCGATTAGCGGCATGGACCCGGAAAAACTGTTGGACGATATCTCTGTTGTCTTCCAGGACGTCTATCTGTTCCAGGATACGATCGGTAACAACATACGTGTAGGGCAGAAAGAGGCTACCCAGGCAGAGATTGAAGAAGCAGCACGACGGGCTTGCTGTCATGAGTTTATCGCAAGTCTGCCTCAAGGATATGACACACTTGTGGGAGAAGGAGGCTCGACGTTATCAGGTGGGGAGAAGCAGCGTATATCGATTGCACGTGCGTTATTGAAAAATGCATCCATCGTATTGCTGGATGAAGCTACGGCCTCACTCGATCCGGAAAATGAAGCCGCTGTACAACAAGCAATTAATGAACTGGTTGCAAACAAAACGGTAATTTTGATCGCCCATCGTTTGAAAACGATCCAAAATGCGGATCAGATCCTTGTTCTGGATCAGAGCCAGCTTGTGGAACAAGGAACGCATGAGCAATTATTGCTAGGCTCGGGCATCTATTCGCGTCTGTGGCAATTACAGCATGATGCTGAGGGATGGCAGGTAAAGGTATAGCGAATGCACGCAGTCGTCCAGTGTAAAATCATTCATTTAACGTAAATAAACGAGATAGATGAATTGACTCAAAAGGAGAATAGTTCAAATGTTAAAACGAATTCATATATGGATTGCATTATGCTCCATGCTGCTGCTTGCGGCTTGCGGAACTGAACAGACAAGCAATCAGGAGGTTAGTTCGTCAGAGGGAACGACGCAAGCGACAACGAAAGTCATCACCAATCCAAATGGAGAAGAAGTCACAATCCCCCTTAATCCGAAGCGGATTGTGGATCTGTCCGGCTCAACTGAGGAATTACTGATCGTTGGTAAAACCCCTGTCGCAACGACCAGCGCCGATTATGGGCAGCAGGATCAAATTACTCCAACCCTTAAAAACAAGTTGGATGCAAATACCGTGGTTCTGGGGTGGCTCGGCAGCAAATTCAGTATAGAAGCGGTGACCGCATCGAACCCGGATCTGATTATTCTGGGAAAGGATTTTAATACAGATCAGTATGAAACCTTATCCTTGATTGCGCCGACAATTGTATTGCCATACTCGTATTATGATTGGAGAGAACGTCTGACGTTCCTGGCAGATACATTCGGAGAAGAAACCAAAAAGGATGAGTTCCTGGCTAAATATGATGCGAAGTCGGCTGAGTGGAAGCAAAAACTCGAATCGGCTGTGAACGGTGAATCTTTCGCGGTCATTGAAACCTACCCTAACAATCTGGTGATCTATTCGAATAAAGGTGCGGCCGAGATGTTGTACGGCGAGTGGGGCCTAAAACGCACAGAAGGTATTCCTGAGCCAGAAGGCTGGGGAGGCAAACAGATCAGTATAGAGGCGCTGGTCTCCGTCAATCCGGACCATCTGGTGCTGATGGAGAATAGCGAGAACAAGATGGAAGACAGCAAGGTGTGGAATAACATGAATGCCGTCAAGGATGGGAAGATCTATAAAATCTCCAGTGTAGATAACTACAATTATTCTTATACGGCTATGGGACGGATGGAGCTTATGGATCGTTTGGGTAACATGATTTTGGAAGGGCAGAAGTAACGCTGAACAGAAATGTAACGAAAGATTAAAAGTTAAACGGTTCGCTATGGATAGGCTTCTCAACAAAAGTTGAGAGGCCTTTCTTGATTCCTTGAACAGGATGATTAAGAACATAATGGAATATTTTTCCGTTATACTACATGGATATGTGCATACATACATTCAACTAAATCCATATGAAAGGAGGCATTCATTTGAGAGAAGCAGGTTTTTGGGTCAGATTTGGAGCAGGCTTGTTGGATGGGCTTATCGTTTCATTGCCATTAGCTATTATTGTAGGTGTACTGACAGGAAATTTTGATCGTGACGAGCCTTTAGCTAAACTACTGGGTGGATTATATTCCATTTTATTACCTGTATTATGGAGTGGACGAACGATAGGAAAGCGTATTTGCGGAATTCGAATTCGAAAATACGGTACACATGAGCCCCCGGGAATTGGAACCATGCTCATGCGAGTTGTTGTTGCAGGACTGGTATATGGAATCACATTTGGCATTGGTTTCATTATAAGTGTTTTCATGGTGGCGATACGTGAAGACAAACGTGCAATACATGATTTTATCGCAGGTACCGAAGTTGTCTGGGACTAAAAATGAGAAAGCGAGCCCGGGCGTAATATATTCGTTATATTCCAATCCACTCATATTCACCCACGTTACAGACTATGAACAGTGTTCATGGTCTGTTTTTTTGTGCTGTCATAAGTACAGTCACAAACCCGCGCCAACACTGCAAATTCAAGGCATTGCAGATGATTATATAGAGAATTCGTCTATCGTTTTGGCTAAATGATCATTTGGTTCTGACGAAATCAACATGCCATTTCATCTTTTGCGAATATCGCTGCAATGCGCTCTCCCTTACTCTGAGGTAGAGCACAGACATTCCCAAAGGGTGGAGGATAAGGTCCATGAGAAGAAAAGTGTTATCTACGAGTTTGATGATCCTGTTATTAGGTACGACGATCCTGGGGTGTTCGTCCGGAGACAGTAAAACGGGCGAAGCTGATAAAGGCACGCCAAGCGGATCAACGGAAGCAACAACCTATCCGATTCAAACGGATAAGACGCTTTCGTACTGGGGTGAAATTAACGGAAACCTGATCGGGGTCAAAAATTCGCACAGCGAAATTCCATTCTTTCAAAAATGGCAGGAAAAAACCGGCGTGCCACTCAAATTCACGGCACCACCGACCGGTCAGGTCAGAGAATCCTTTAACGTGATGCTGGCATCCGGGGATTTGCCAGACATGCTGGAGTACAATTTCATCGGAGATTTCCCCGGTGGACCAGAGAAAGCCATCAATGATGGTTACATCCTCAAGCTGAACGATCTGATTGACCAATATGCTCCTAATCTGAAGAAATACCTGCAGGAGAATCCGGACATCGATAAGATGGTCAAAACGGACAGTGGCAGCTACTATGTATTCCCGTTCGTTCGGGGAGATGAGTATCTGCGTGTCTTCCAAGGACCCATCATTCGTCAGGATTGGCTGGATGAGCTGGGACTGCCGGTTCCGGAGACGATTGATGAGTGGACAATAACTCTAAGAGCTTTCAAAGAGAAAAAAGGCGCTGCTGCTCCATTCTCTGTTGTAAGTAAGCCACGATTCTTTAACGATTCCGGTAATGGTGCTTTCTTGGGGGCCTTCGGTGTAAACCGCGGATTCTATCAGGAAGACGGACAGGTCAAATTTGGTCCCGCGGAAGAAGGTTTCAAAGAATACTTGACGTTATTCCAGGAATGGTACAAAGAAGGTTTGATTGATAAAAACATCTCGACAGCGGATACCAAATCCGTTGACGGTAACCTCGCTTCTGGTGCTACTGGCGCTAGTGTCGGTAACGCAGGCGGAGGTATCGGCAAATGGCAGCCGCTCGTAGAAGCAAATGATCGGGATGCCGTTCTGGTCGCTGCACCATATCCGGTGCTTAATAAAGGTGATATTCCTAAATTCGGCCAGCTTAATCAGGGTTATGCCTCTGAAGGCACTGTTGCCATCACGACGGCAGCCAAGGACCCGGAACTTGCCGTTCGCATGCTGGATTATGGCTATAGTGAGGAAGGGCACATGTTCTTCAACTTCGGTGAAGAGGGTGTCAGCTATAACATGGAAGGCGATTATCCGAAATTCACGGATTTGCTGTTGAAGAATCCGGACAAACTCGCTCCTGCACAAGCAATTTCACTATATGCCCGCAGCAGCTATAACGGTCCATTCGTTCAAGACAAACGTTATGCCGAGCAGTTCTTTGCATTACAGACTCAGCGCGATGCCATTGATGTATGGAAGAATACACAGGCTGGCAAATATAATCTGCCTTCAATCACACCTACACCTGAAGAGAGCTCCGAATACGCGACCATCATGAATGATATCAACACGCTCGTCGATGAGATGACCATCAAGATCATTCTGGGCAACGAACCGGTGGATCAATTCGAGAGCTATGTCGCGAAAATGAAATCGTTACATCTGGATCGAGCTATTGAAATCCAAACAGCAGCACTCGAACGCTACAACAACCGGTAATTGTAAAAGGGGAGGGCTCTAGCCCTCCCGATTGAAAAGAGGTGAAAAGGTACATCATGAGCAATCGTCAATCCTTTAGAAGCCGCTTCGTGCGGGACTTCATGATGAACAAGTATCTATACATCATGATGATTCCCGTTATTGGATATTATTTAATATTTCATTACGGTCCGATGTACGGCGCAATTATTGCCTTTAAAGATTATTCTCCGATGAAGGGTATTTTGGGGAGTGATTGGGTTGGGCTAAAACACTTTGAAGAGTTTTTCAACAGTTATTATTTCTTGCGTGTTCTGAAAAACACCCTTCTTATCAGTTTGTACACGCTGGTCTTTGAATTCCCCGCACCGATTATTCTGGCGCTGCTCATCAATGAAGTACGCAAGCGCACGTTCAAGCGGGTTGTTCAGACGATAACGTATATGCCTTATTTCATCTCTCTCGTCGTCATATGCGGTATTATTACGGACTTCACAAACGCGGATGGTTTAATCAACCGCCTTATCATGATGCTTGGATATGACGGTCAGGCGATGCTGCAAAAGCCGGAGCTGTTCCGTCCGATCTATGTCCTGTCTGAAATATGGCAGCGGATCGGTTGGGAATCCATTATCTATATCGCTGCGTTGATGAGCATCGACCTGGAGCAATATGAAGCGGCGAAGATAGACGGAGCGAGCCGTCTCAAGCAAATGTTTCACATTACGCTACCCGGATTGCTGCCTATTATTACGATCATGTTCATTCTCCGGATGGGTAATATGCTGAATGTCGGGTTCGAGAAAATCATTCTTCTTTATAATCCGGTGACCTATGAAACGGCTGACGTAATCTCCTCCTTCGTATATCGAAAGGGATTGTTGGAGTTCGGATGGAGTTACAGCTCGGCAGTCGGTCTATTTAACTCGGTGATCAATCTCGTTCTTCTGATTTCGGCGAACTATATCAGCCGCAGAGTGAGTCAAAACAGCTTATGGTGAGGTGGTAACTTTGATTAAGGAAAGCGGTTGGTTTGACCGAATCTTTACGATCTTCAATTATACATTTCTAATCCTGCTTGTCATCGTCACATTGTATCCGCTGCTCTACGTGTTATTTGCGTCCTTAAGTGATTCGGCGCAGCTGTTAGCAAACAAGGGTCTCCTGTGGAAGCCGGTCGGGTTCAGTCTGGAAGCTTATAAGAGCGTACTCGCCAATCCAGGTATAGCCACAGGTTTCCGCAATACATTGTTTATTCTTGTGTTCGGCGTCATCGTCAACCTGTTCATGACTGCGCTTGGTGCGTATGTGCTATCCCGTAAAAATGTGATGTGGAACAAGGTGTTCATGTTCTTTATCGTGTTCACGATGTTCTTTGGCGGCGGGTTGATTCCACTGTACCTGGTCGTAAAAGGCGTTGGCCTGTTAGATACATTGTGGTCGACCATTCTGCCTTTTGCCATCAGCACGTTTAACCTGATCATCATGCGAACGTCATTTATGGGCATCCCGGACAGCCTGGAAGAGTCGGCCAAAATTGATGGAGCGAATCACTTCACCATTTTGTTCCGTATTATTATTCCGTTGTCCATGCCAGTCATTGCCGTGATGATTCTGTATTACGCAGTTGATAAGTGGAACGGGTGGTTCTATGCGTCTGTATTTATCAAAAGTCGAGAACTGTTCCCATTGCAATTGGTGCTGCGTGAGATTCTGATCGCCAATTCTACAGAGAGCATGTCGGCAGGTGCATCGGCTGGGGATCGCTTCCAGATCGGGGAAACCATCAAGTATGCGACGATTATGGTAGCGACGATACCAATCCTGAGCATCTATCCGTTCTTGCAGCGCTTTTTCGTGAAAGGTGTCATGGTTGGTTCATTGAAAGGTTAAATCAGAGAATTGAAGAACGGTAAGGAGGTATGAGGTTACATGAGCGTATTAAATGAAGTGAACAAGGACGTGTGGGATCAGATTAAAAGTAAAGCCGATCAGATGCTTGCAGCCATAGGTGATAAGTCTCCGCATGTTGCTGGAGCAAATGGCATCTATGACGACATGAGAATCGATTGGTGGACCTCGGGATTCTGGCCGGGCATGTTATGGATTGTGTACGATATGACGGGTGATGAGAAATATAAAGAAGCTGCATGGAATTGGGATGAGCGACTATCGGAACGTTTTCTAGAAAACAACTACTTTGATCACGACGTGGGCTTTCATTTCCTGCCTACGGCCGTCATCAAATACAAACTCACCGGAGATGCCGATGCCGCCAGGCGTGCCTTATTTGCCGCCAACTTCCTGGCTGGCCGCTTCAATACCAAAGGCAGCTTCATCCGGGCTTGGAATGGAGACATGCTGGGCTGGTCGATCATCGACACCATGATGAACCTGTCCTTGCTCTACTGGGCGTCTGAGGAGAGTGGAGATCCACGTTTCAGCCATATCGCCAAATCTCATGCGGATATGGTCATGAAGCAATTTGTGCGGGAAGATGGTTCTGTACATCATATCATTCGATTTGATCCGGAAACAGGTGAACGTGCAGAAGCGATAGGGGGACAGGGAGCGGCGCCGGATTCGGCATGGAGTCGGGGAGCTGCTTGGGCTTTATATGGATTAACGAATACGTATCGTTATACAGAGGACCCGGCATATCTGGATGCTGCACAACGTGTGGCGAACTTCTTCATTTCCAGCCTACCTGAGGATAGCGTTCCGCATTGGGATTTCCGTGCTGAGCCGGAAGAAGGGGAGGAGATTCCACGAGACAGCTCCGCTGGTGCTATTGCTGCTTCCGGATTGCTTGAACTTGCAGATGTACTTCCTGATCCAGAGGGCAGACTTTATGCTACCGTTGCTAAACGTATCCTGAGTTCCCTGCGGGATCATTATGGAACCTGGAATCTTCCTGAACACGAAGGTATGCTTCTGGAGGGAACCGGTCATAAACCGGCAGGTCAGAATGTAAACGTCTCACTCATTTACGGTGACTATTTCTACGTCGAAGCGAGTGCCAAATTAAACGGTTGGAAGCATCGCATTTTCTAAGAAATTTCTAAGAATATTAAAAAAACATTCTCAACTTGATACCGAATGCCCGATAGACGAAATTAGTCTATTCGG
The DNA here is from genome assembly GCF_042796655.1 of Paenibacillus sp. NPDC057886. Classification (NCBI taxonomy): domain Bacteria; kingdom Bacillati; phylum Bacillota; class Bacilli; order Caryophanales; family Paenibacillaceae; genus Paenibacillus; species Paenibacillus sp. NPDC057886. The sequence continues at coordinate 1,551,588 of NZ_JBHVMZ010000001.1, forward strand.
GCTATTTGTGCTTGATTTGACGGGGGAAATCAATGCTTGCTACCCTTTTTGTCAATCGATTTGAACTTTTTATCTATATCCCAATTGTACTCTTACCGTTATAATAAATTCCTGATCCAAACATAGATAATCTACGAAGAGTTGGGTGATGAGTTGTTGCTAAACATTCGATATTTGTGGCAAAAACGAGAAAGCATAATTGTGACCTGGCTTGTCTCTTACAGTGCTGTTTTGATTGTGCCAATTCTGATCAGTTTGGTTATTTACATGCAAGCCAATGAGACATTGAAGAGTGAAATACATCGGGCCAACGATTCTTTATTAAAACAGATGCGATATACGATCGATACACAAGTTGATCTGATGAAGCGGTTAAACATGGAGATGACGTGGAGCCCGAATCTGCAAACGCTGATGTATTCCAATCAGCCAGCCAAAGAAGCGCCGTATACGGCTTATCAACTGGTAAAGGAATTCCGTCTCTATAAAACATCATACGCATCCATCGATGAATTCTACGTCGTGTGGAAAAAAGACCAATCCATTCTCCGTTCAGGTAATATTCGGGATATGCGGACGGCATTTCATACCCTACATAACACAGGTGCCATGTCTTTCGAAGCGTGGCGGGATCAGATTCTGGGTGCAGAGACGAATCAATTCGTCATACTGCCACATCAGAATGCAGCTCCGGCGGATTCTTCCATTGCGTACATTACACGTCTGCCTGATGATTTGAATGGTCAGGAGACCGGTACGGTTGTCGTCATGGCGGATACGCGAAGATTCCAGGAAGCGATTGAGAGCATTTCGGGTTTTAGTGATGCCACGCTGCTGATTCTGAACCAGAATAACGAGATTCTGATGAGCAATCGTCCCGGATCGGAGGAATTGAAGCCATTCATGAATGGTAATCAGGTTCAGTTGGATAACGCAAAAGTAGGCAAGTCAGAGATGTTTTACATGGACTCCGCGGTATCCGATCTGAAATACGCATTGATTATTCCCAGCAGCTTGTATTGGGAAAAAGCAGTATATGTCCGCAATTTTACGTATATCAGTATCGTGGTGAGTCTCATTAGTGCGGGTGTACTGACCTGGTTCTTCATGCGCCGGAACTACTCCCCAATCCAACAGCTCGTGGAATCATTAAAAGACAAAAATAGTCAGAACGAACCCGCTGATCGGAACGAACTTCGGTATATACAGAAGGTTATTATGAACACACGATCAGAAAAGAACGAGATTGCCCAGCAGTTGCAGAAACATCAGCAGGTGCTGCGCTCCAATATGATTAATCGGCTTCTGAAGGGCAAACAGGATACGCTCGTGCCCTATGAAGATGCATTCCGTTCCTTTCATATGCCGCTATATTCAAGTGAATTTGCTGTTATCCTATTTGTAATCGAAAATGAAGAGAATCTCTATGGAAAGCTGCCGGGTATTGATATCAACGAACGAAACAAGTTAATCCAGCTCATTATTTCCAATGTGGTTGAAGAACTGGCTTCAGAGCGTCAGCACGTCGGATATGTAGCAGAAGTTGATGATATGATGGTCTGCCTTGTAAATATGAAAGCGGATTCTTCGGATTGGAACCAGGATCTTCATCACATTGCGGCAGAAGCGCAGCGCTTCCTGGAACGCTATGATATGGAATTGACGATCTCCATCAGTGGACGCCATACGTCGTGGATTGGCATTGCCGAAGCATACCAGGAAGCAATAGACGCGATGGAATACAAAATGGTGCTTGGCAAGAAAGGCATCATTACCTATGGCGATGTCCGCAGCGATGCATTGGCGGATGACCCATTTGGCTACTACTATCCGCTTCAGGTGGAACAGCAGCTTCTTAATTTCATCAAAGCGGGAGATACCGACCAAGCCAGCGCTTATATGAACGAGATTACAGAGCGAAATTTTGATAAACCGATTATGTCGCTTACACTCGCACGTTGCCTGATTTTTAACCTGGTAGGTACAATGATCAAGGCCATTAATGATCTGGGGGATAGGGATAACCATACGCTAACCCAATACCCGCATCGGATTGAGGACATTATTGCCGGGGATACCATCCAGGAGATGCAGGAGGCTTTGCAGAACTTGCTTGAGGAGGTATGTTCCTATGCCGCTGACAAGCGCGCAACGAATGTATCACAAGAACGTGAGGATTCCCTGCGTCATCTCAGTACTCAAGTCACACAATATATTGAGAGTAATTATACGGACGTGAATTTGAACGTCAACGCAATTGGTGAACATTTTGAGCTGAAGGGCAGTTACTTGTCCAAACTCTTCAAGAATCAGACCGGTGAGGGTCTGCTGGACTGCATTCATAAATGCCGTATCCGACAGGCTAAAGAAATGATGGAGCATAAACAGGAATCCATTACAGAAATATCCCGATTGGTCGGGTATAACGATGCAGCAACTTTCATCCGGGTATTCAAGAAATATGAAGGCATTACACCTGGTAAATATAAAGAAATCAGTTGATTTGAAAGGAGACCGGAACATGAACGTAAAGACGAAGTTGGCATTCATAGCAAAGGTAACGGGATTCATCCTGCTGCTTGGCATGCTGACTGCTTGCGATCAGAACGGGACAGATTCGGATGCCAAACTGGATGAACGCTCCGGCTCATCAGAGTACCAGACCGTCTCAATCGCTGCACCCAATGACGATGGGAAATTAACCTACTGGGCAGAATTGAATGGCAATGCAGCGAGCATTAAGTCCAGCTTCAATGAAGTTCCTTTTTTTCAGGAGTGGCAGCGAAGAACCGGAGTCAACCTCCAGTTCATCCGGCCTCCCGCCAATCAGGCCAAAGAAGCGATTAATGTGCTGCTTACGTCCGGAGAGCTGCCGGATATGATTGAATACGAGTGGAGTAATTATCCCGGTGGGCCGGAGAAAGCGATCAAAGACGGATATATTCTGCGATTAAACGATGTTATTGATCAATACGCACCTCATCTGAAGCAGTACCTGACCGAGCATCCAGACATTGATATGCAGATTCGCACAGCGAACGGAAGTTATTACGCTTTTCCCTTTATTCAGGGAGATGATAAGTTGCGAACCTATCAAGGGCCGATTATCCGAAAGGACTGGCTGGATGAGCTTGGACTTGATGTGCCAACCACGATTGACGAATGGCATACGATGCTTCAGGCCTTTAAGGACAAAAAGGGAGCTGACGCCCCGCTTACTTTTCTTGGTGTTCCAAATCCGTTGTTCGGTATCGAAGGCGGCGGTTTTATTGGCGCTTTTGGCATTAAAAAGGGGTTCTACGTGGAAGATGGCCATATTAAGTTTGGGGCACAAGAAGCTGAGTATAAGGCGTTTCTATCCTTATTTCGTGAATGGTATGCGGAAGGACTCATTGACAAGAATCTGGCTGCCGTCGATTCAGAGACTCAGGATACCAATATGCTAACAGGACGCAGCGGCGCGAGTATCTGGAATGCAGGAGCGGGGATCGGTACCTGGCTACCCATCTTACAGGAGACGGATCCCCATGCGAAACTTGTACCAGCGCCATATCCTGTTATGAACAACGGAGATCGTCCGAAATTCGGTCAACTTGCTCCCGCTATCGGTTCCAGTGGAGTCGCCATATCCAGCAACAGTCATCATGTAGAAGAAGCAGCACGGATGCTGGACTACGGGTATGGGCCCGAGGGACATTTGCTGTTCAACTTTGGCATCGAAGGTGTTAGTTTTGAGATGAAGGACGGGTATCCGACGTATACGGAAATGATTTTGAAAAACCCTGACAAGTGGTCGCCAGCACAAGCACTAGCGATGTACACCAGAGCAAGTTATTTCGGTCCATTTGTACAGGATACGCGATATATGGAACAATATTATATTTTACCGGAACAAAAAGAGGCGGTGCAGTTATGGTCCAGTACGGATGCCGTACTCCATCAGATGCCGACCCTGCCCAAAACCGAGAAAGAAAGTACAGAAATGTCAGTTATCATGCAGGAAGTGAACAAAGTCGTGGACGAGATGTCGCTTAAAATCATTTTTGGCATTGAGCCGGTAGATGCTTTCGATACGTATGTCGAGCAAATTAAGTCATTGCAGATTGATCGTGCGATTGAGATTCAGCAGCAGGCGTTAGAGCGGTATAATCGCGCATTGTCCTCTAAATAAATCCTTATATTGAATAAAATAGGGGTTGAAGTGTCGTTTTTGTTAATGTAATTTCGTTCCCTCGTGCTCTACAATCGGTTATGACATGCTGAGATGGCATGCACATGACTCTTGCTAGAGCAGGATCGGAGGTGACTACAGGGTTTATTGAAACCGCTCATATACTCTGGAATCCAAAAGGAGGAGAACGAAAGTATGCGGAGAAAGTGGCCTTTTTTATTGTTGGCATTTACGTTGACTGTTGGATTGTCTGTACCTGGAACCCATGAGGTGCGAGCGTCAGAGGGTGACTCACAGCCTTCTATTGATCGTGCGGGTGAGCATCTGTCTTTGGGTACGGATGGCAGAAGCAGACTTTATCCAAACGATTGGTATCCAGGATTTAAAGATGAACAGGGAAGGTTTCTGCATGACTTTTCGTATGCCGGTTATCAGCGCGGGGAAACAGAACTACCAAAAACGCCTAAAAACAAACGTATCGACGTTACAAAAGCACCGTACTTTGCCGATCCTTCAGGGAGCCGTGATGCAACGCAGGCTATTCAAAAGGCAATTGATGCTGCTGTTGCGCTAGGTGGGGGTGTCGTGTATCTTCCCAAGGGTACATATCAGGTTAACCCTCAGGACGGCAAGGATTATTCGCTAAACATTCCTGCAAGTCGTGTGGTCCTGAAAGGTGACGGGATGAACAAGACTCATATCTATAATGCACAGCAAAATATGAAAAACAAGGATATTATCCGGATCGGTAACGGAGATTGGAAGAAAACCGGAATTTCTACGAAACTTCGCAAATCCGTTACCGATCCAACCGTCCTGCTGCCTGTTGAGGATACAAGCGGGTTTGCTGTGAATAGTTATGTGGTCATTTCATTCGAAACGACGCCAGGTTTCTTGCGTGAACTGGGCATGCAAAACAAGTGGTCGTCACGTCTCGGTAAAGTAGAACCGTTATTCTATCGCCAAATCGTGGGCGTAGATCCGGAGAACAAAACGCTCACGCTAGACATTCCGACGCGTTATCCAATGAAGCTGCGAGATGATATTACGATTAGTCAGACCGCAGATCCGATTGTCGAAGTAGGTTTGGAAGATTTCTCAATCGCAAACATTCAAAATGCGAAGTCGGGGCTTGGTGAGGATGACTTCAAAGTCGTTGGGACTGCTGGGTATGAAGCCGATAATGCTAAAGCAGTCAATGTGATTGCAATCGCCAACAGCTGGATTCGAAATATTAACACCTATAAGCCAGCTGGCAATACAGATTATCATCTGTTGTCCAAGGGTATTATTCTGGACCGTACGAAGAACGTCACTGTGGATCATGTAACCATGCAGTACCCGCAGTATCGTGGAGCGAACGGAAATGGTTATTTATATCAATTTATTGGCAATGATAATCTCATTAAGAATAGTAAGGCAATAGGAGCTAGACATAGCTTCACATATGCCAACTTCTCTGCGAACGGGAATGTGCTGCAAGGTTCGTATTCTGAGAAGCCTTCATTATTGACTGATTTTCATATGTAATTGAGCATGGCGAACCTGATCGATAACCTGGTCGTTAACGGGGACGGGATCTCTGCCATTACACGGGATTATGGATCATCCGAAACGAATCGTCATGGGGTGGTGACCACTGAAAGTGTGTTCTGGAATACGACCGGTCAGGCGGTACACCCTAGTAAATCCGGCATTATTGTAGAATCAGAACAATTCGGGAATGGATATGTCATTGGAACAAAAGGAAAGGACACCAGCGTGAACGTCAACATTGTGGGTTCCATTCCGGATGCGAATACGCAGCCATTTGATATGGCGGAAGGCATTGGGGAAGGAGATCGCTTATCCCCGCAAAGTTTATATCAGGATCAGAGCAAGAAGCGCATCAAAGATATTCATCTGGGGCTTCAATCCCTATTGGTGAATGGTGAAGCTATAGCGGGTATGCAGTTCTTAAGAACGGATTACGTTCACACTTTGTCTTATGGTACAACCGAAACGCCGATCATCTCTGCAAAACCTTTTGAGAAGGATGCGAAGGTTAAAATTAAGCAACCGCAAGGAACAAGTGGAACTGGAGAGGTCACTGTATCGTATCGGGGTCATACCCAGAACGTGCAAGTGAAGTTTAAGGTAGCTGATACACCGATACTTCCAGAGAATATCTCCATAAGTCCCAATAAAGCAGTACCCGGCTGGAGAGTCGCAGGTAATGCGATCAGCGCAGGCGGAAGTGGAGAATTAACCTCGTTTCTAACATTAGATAATGGTGAGATCCTAAACATTACAGAATTGAATGTTCCTGTCACGTATACGTCAAGTGATGAGACGATTGGATATACGGAGGGAACTACATTCCATGCGGAAAAAAGCGGGAATTGTGGACGTCATGGTGAGCTGCGTCTTTAACGGAGTAACAGTCGAGGCACGGGAGAAATTTGAAGTCAATAGTCAAAAAACAGGCTGCCTATGAAACATTTGAATTTGAACCGGTTCAGGCTAAATTCATTGGTTATGTCGGACAAGGGAACGCATCCAATACCTGGAACAGCATTATTGAATTTTTGGGTGCACGGGAATTAAAAATGACTTAGGATAAAATCAAAAGAATTCAATATCAAATATAATATGTGCTCAGTCTAAAGAGCTCGAATGAGTGCATATTATATTTGGATAGCATATTTATCCATACGAAATTAAAAGTATCTCGGGGGTTATAAAAAGAAAAAGCCACATTTATCCATGGGATGGATCAGCAATGTGCAATGTTCGCTGACCAAAATTATAACAACTGTTTCACAAAACTCGTATTTTGTACATATGTATATTTCTGAGGACAAGAACATTGTTACATATTCTTTCTCGACAGCAAACTTATGCTTCTGAGATAAACGACCGTCCCCGGTATTATGGGGACGGTCGTTTCAAATCTTGTTAGTATTTTTCAAGTTCTGTCTTTAAATCCTCAATTAGTATATCGACATCTAATACAGCAGAATCAGCATTATTAAAGAATATTGAAGGTTTAATACCCTCTTGTTTTAAATTGGGTAAAAACTCATCTATAAGCTCGTACAAATCCATACTTTTACTTGAATAAATTTCCCAATCATCAGTTGCACAGTATTCCGCGAATTCTTTCTTAGGCCAAAATGGAAGTAATTTATTACCTTTATTATCTTCGGTAACTGACCACCCATTCTCATAAAGGCCCCACACTTCTTCTGAATCTACTACTTTTTTGATGAAGTATTCATAACGAATATTTGCAGGGAGATTGATGACAGATTCAAATTCTTTTTGATTCATATTTCCTCCTAATAATGTTTTATCTTATTTTCCCATTATTATCGTATCTATGTTGTGTCTTATGGTTTTTTGTAATATTTAAAACACTGTGTTCGTAACCGTAACCCTTCCTTGCCTCGTAACCACGTTTGTGCTGCATTTGGTAACCCTGAGGGACTCTTACGTTTTTACGTTTCTTTCTTTTAATTTCGTTTAGATCACGTTTGATTTCTCCTCGCAATGAAGTTGAAACCTTAACATCATTTGCTATTTCTTTGAGTCTAGCTTGTTTTCCTGACCTCCCTGTCTTCTTTGCTACTGCAGATGATGTTCCCTTTTTGATTGCCTTTACTGTAGCTTTTTTCGCAGCCTTCTTGACTCCTGTTTTGACTACTTCCTTAACGGCAACTTTAACAACAAAAATAATGAGATATATTATATACGGATTGTTTCCATTATCATCTACATATGCAACTGGATTATTTAGTCCGTAGCTATATCCATTTCGATTCAGCGGGTTATCTAGATCCAAATCTTGTTCCGAGTCCAACGAGGTAAAGAAACCAAGTTGCGGATTGTAGTTTCTTGACAGAAGGTAATACAATCCGGTCTCTGCATTGTATCTATAACTAGCATAACGGTATGGGTTTTCATCCGCAAGCGAGCCACTTTGATTTACAATATTCCCCCATGCGTCATATTCATACCGAGCTACTTCATTGCCGTCTACGTTTGTTAAGCTAACGACATCTCCGTGGCCATTTAAATGATAGTAAAATGTTTGACCATCTTTGGTCAAGGCTACCGGACTTCCACTATCGTCCCACGTGTACTCTCGAAGTGTTTTGTTATTTCCGTCCGTTTCATAAATGACTTCATCGCCTTCATAGAAGAAATTCGTTGTTCCGGACTGACCAATCGACTGAATACGTCTTCCCTGTTCATCATAACTGTATTGCTGTATTCTCTGCCCAGATTGGTTTTTCACTTCAATTAATTGATCTAACGCATCATAAATATACGTTTGTTTGCCGTCATTTAACAGATTACCATTGTTATCATACTGATATTCTTGTCCGTTTACAGATGTCAGTTGATTGGCACTATTATGCGAATACGTTGTGGTTTGCTCTTGACCACTGCTAACGACCACCTTCTGCGTACGATTACCTACCTCGTCATAACTGTAACGAATAGTTGTTCCATCCGGTAGTGTTTCTTGTGTCAATTGGTCGAGTGTGTCGTACACATAGGCTGTACTACCAGCATCCGTTTGAATTGTTTTTACATTCCCATTGCTATCATACGTATAGTTGTACTCACGCAGTGCACTACCTGCGCTAGAGTAATCACCGTAAGTAAGCAACTGATCCCCTTGATCGTAAGTAGCTTTAGTTATAATTCCGTTGGCTCGATCGGCTTGTTGCATGGCGCCCGTATCATTGTATTGATATGAAATGAGGCTTTGATTATCTTTTGCAATACTTTTGACTTGATCTAACCCAGTGTATTCATAATTCACTTTAGACGAAACTGTACCAGTTGTATATGCGAGTTCCTGAAGGCCACTATTCGCATTATACGTGTACGTTTTCGTATGTCCTCGATCTACCTCTGTGGCAGGCAACCCATCAGGTTTGTACGTAAAGGAACGCATACCATTGTTTACTTGGAGAAGTAATCCATTGGAATCATATTGATAAGCCCACTTTTGTTGCCCATCTATGGTTATCGTTTTAAGTTGATCCAAAGCAGTGAAGCTACTAGAGATCATATGGCCATTAGGAGTTTTCGTCTGAATCAGGTTGCCATTAGAATCAAATGTATTCTCGGTAGCATTCCCCGTGGCATCCGTCTTTTTCGTTAACTGATTTTGCCCATTGTATTCATACTGAACTGTAATCTGTTTTGGGTTGGTGGTTTGCGTCAAGTTTCCGGCTGTATCATACGTATAAGTTGTCTTTTGACGATTAGCATCAATCACAGCTTTCAGACGATTCAACTGATCATATTGATACTCTGTGAGATTATTGTTTCCATCGGTATCTGCAATGATATTACCTACCGCATCTGTCGTCACGGTTGTTGTGTTACCTACTGCATCTTTTACCGATTTGATATCATTGCCTTTATCGTCGTAGCTGTACGTTTCAATGGACTGATCTGGATACGTCGTCTTTTTTAAATTACCATAGATATCATATTCATAACGGGTAACCTTTTGTTTGGCATCCACGATGGTTTCCAAATCACCTTCGGCAGTATACGTATAATTGGTGATATTTTGTTTAGGGTCAATTTCTTGAACCACGTGATTCAAATCATTGTATTTATACGTAGTGACATTTCCAACTTCATCCGTTTGAGTCAGAACATTTCCTTTACTATCATACGTCTGCTGAGCAGTTGTTCCATCTGGATTGGTTACCTTCGTTACATTATAATTGGCATCCAAAACATTCTGGGTAACCTCTCCTGTGGCATCTTGGATTTTCTCAGCCACGAAGTTAGAGTTAAGCGTATAGAACGTCTTACCGCCATTGGGATTGGTCACTTCTGCTGTACGAGCAACAATATCATACTTGTACTGTGTTGCCGGCCGGTCACTTGCATCCGTAACCGAAACGGTTGAAGGTTCCTGAACCTTGACCAAAAACTCCTGATCATAGGTGTAGGTCGTTAACCGATTATTAGGGTCAAATATGGTTTTAATGTAATTCCCACCATAACTAAATTGTGTCCGGCTGTAGGAACCATCCTCACTGTACTGGTCTACAGTAACTAGCTTGCCGTTTTGATAGGTATAGTCCATCTTACGCCCCTCAAGCGTGGCATAATCCACTAAACCATCTGTACTATATACAAATGTAAGGGTGCGTCCTGAAGGATCCTTAATGCTCGTTAATGCTCCATTTCCGTTCCGGGTATACGTGATGCGATTCCCATGCAGATCTTGCTCATAACTGAGTGCTGACTGGGTGATACTTACTTGATCATCATTTGAAATTGTATCAAAATGCATCAAGTAGCCATGAGGATCTGTCAGCTCAAAACCAGTCGTTGCTCCAGCATTATTTTTTATCTTTTTCAGCGTCAGATATTCACCAGCTGAAGAGGTATACGTATTTGACGATGCGTTATACTGAAATTCATAGGAGGATCCTGTGTGGTCTGTAAACAATACGGACCCTGTTTTATATGCTTCTACGATTGTTTCTCCGCCCGTGTAGGACCAGCCATAGCCAAAGGGCGAAGATTCACTTGATTTAGAGTTATACGTTCGTATAAAGTCAACGGAGGTATCTCCTCTACCGGTTAAGGAATAATCATTAAACTGAATGATATTGTTACCCGTGCCCAAATTGGTGTAACTTGTTCCATTCGCTATCGGATGACTATCATACGTCCAGTAATCTTTAAGACCGAGTCGGCTAGCAGAAGTGTAAGTCACACTTAAAAGCGGCGTGTAATCGGGATTTGAAGTATCATCACCGGATATGAATTTTTTATAGCTATTTGTTGTTTCCGAATTGCTTTTTAACATGAATCCTTTGTTTGATGTAGGATCATTAATCCACTTCTCTAGCATATTGGCAGGCAAGGACCACTTATAGTTTGCTGAAAGTGATGTTAAAGGACCAACAGAAGTTGTAGCCACTTGCGAAGCATTGAAGTCTCCTCCCAGTTTACTCCACAAGTTTGTAGCATCTGCATACATCCAAGATGCTGAGTATTCCGTCCATGCTTTATTGACACTATTTAGTGTGATGTCCACATTGGTATTATTCGAAACGGACGCTAACCAGAGGTTCAAGTCAGCTGTTAGAACCTTTGCTCCTTGTGGAATCGTCGATGTATCAAATTGAATGAGTGAACGAATGATATTAGAGCTGGTAGCGTCTTTATATAGACCTACTCCTAGTGTCGTGTCTGTTGCTCCAGTTTGTTTCGGAAAAGCACTACGTATATTGGTATCCGCTAAGCGGTATGTCGGTTGAAATTTGACAATGGTCGGGTCTATGGTGACAGGGTATACACGTGATGCGTCGTTAAGCCACGCCAGACTGGGGATTACATCAATGTATAACTGTCCCTTTTTTTCTTTCAATTCATAGTGAATATCGTAAGAAAGAGCTTCTTCAGGGTAAGCATTAACCCCCTCTACTTGCTGATAACCTTCAGGTATAAAGGAATCATACATCAACGGTTTGTCTATGATATATTCAGTATCGCCGGTAGATGGGTTAACCAAGGAAACCGAGCCATCCTGTTCCTGGCGATAATCCAGATTACCTAGAGTTAAGGCAAAGGAGTAAATCACTGACTTTTTGCCGGTCGGCTTTTTAGTGAGTTTAAGCTCTTCTTTGAGTCTGTCGTTTCCGAGGGTATAGATTAAATCAGTATCGGGATAAAGACCCTTATATTTCATTACATTATCCGTAACAATCCCTGCAGGTTTGGTGCTAGATAGGCTTTGCGTGGTTTTTACCGGATTTGTTTCCGATATGGGGTTTAAGCCAATGCTGAATTTATCCTCTTTGATCTCAACCAAATCGTCAGTAGTAGAGTGTTTTTTGTTCATTTCTACTTTGAATTCATGATCATTATTATAAGCCGTTTGACTCGTCGTGTTTAAACGATTATCAATAGGCTTCCACTCGTGATTAGAGGAATCCTGATAGTGAACTGGCGTTTCAGAAATTTGAGTCGTATATGTCCCATTCTCATTTAAGAATGTCTTCGATTTCTCACTTCGAAGCGAAGCGATCTCTTTGGGGGTGTTAGACATCAATGAGTTGTCAGAAATGTTGCTTTCTTGGAGCGTTGATTTTTCGGAGAGAGGGCTCCCCCAAGCGATGGTGTTATTAAGCGATGATGTAGAAATCAAGGAACCAGCAATCATTAAGCTGAGAACCTTGTTCCAAAACTTGTGTTTCTTTTGCATGTTGTATCCCTTGTCTATTTTTTGACAGCAAGAAGAGTTATACCATATATTTGGAATATTTACTAAATGAAAAATTTGCTAAATGTTATCCGTTCCCAAAATACTTATTGAATTTTAGGCTATACTTACTCAATATTTATTAGATATACACCTAATCGGTAAACGGACTATGTTCTTACGGTAATCGGTACAAGTTCTTGATCATGAAACTATTTAGGTAACTACCTAATCCAAAATGACACAATGTTCTTGTCCTTTTCGGCAAAGGAACCAAGTTCTTGTCCTCAGCTTGGGACTAGAACTTGGTTCCTTAAAACAAAAAAGCCGCTAAAATAGCGACTTCAATGGGATCATGGTCTTGATTGGATAGTTGTGAAATCCCTATACTCGGGAAATCTTGAATAATGTTTCTACATAGGATAGCTGCATCCAATGCTGACATCATAGTTTCTATGTCTTCTGCAGGACGATATTCTTCAGGCATATCCTCACGATTAAGCCCTGTAGTGTTAATATAATAAATATCCTTCGTCCCCATGCGTTGAGCTTCATCATTCATCAATTTTAAGAAATCGAGTTCCGACCCAGATATATATTCAGCCAACGCTACAGTAGCGTCATTGGCAGACCCTATCTCCATAGCAGTGTACAACTCTTTGACTGTATGTTTTTCCCCTTTTGTTAGGTAAACACGAGATCCAATACTCTTTGCAGCATTGTCTCCTACTTCAACAATATCTTCCCAACTAATCCTCCCTTGATTTACTTGCTTACCAACAATATATTCCGTCATCGTCTTAGTCATACTTGCAGGCGGCATAGCCTCACCTGCATTAACGTTATGAAGCACTTTCCCTGTAGAAGCTTCCATCAAGACAGATCAGGCGCAAAAGCGGGCAAAGCAAGCAAATGATCGGACGTTCCCGAGGTGGATTAAGCACGAAAATTCATGCAATAGTTGACGCATTAGGAAATCCACTGCGTTTCGACTTGACCGGAGGCGAAGCGCATGACTCTGTCCAAAGTTTCAACATCCTTAAAAGCACGAAACTGACCCGAAAGCAAGTTCTAGCCGACCGAGCATATGATACGAATGCCATTCGGGCCATTTTGAAGGAACAACAGGCCATACCGGTAATTCCCGGAAAGAAAAATCGCCGAATGACCCCAAAATTATTGTCGTTTGGCGACTCGTTATGATAAATTAGCGTGTACCTTCAAGTCTTTTTTGACCTTGGCATCCATATGAAATTTAATTTCATGTTGGATAATTTCTACTTTATTAAATGAAATAACAACTTTTTCTCCTCAGAAAGATAAAATGAATGATTATCTTTACCATAGCAAGCGGTATGATCTCTCATAAAATCATTTAATTCATCAAAATCAACGTGAATCTCAACCATGACATTTTCTGCTGGGATATTTCCATGATTATAAACTTCTAGATAAACACTAGATTTATCGTCTTGAAAAGATTCCTCCACACCACTTCCCCAATCCTCAAAGAACGATTGATGGAGTTCAACTTCAAATGTTTTAAACGAAATATTGACAGCCTATACTCTGGAATAGTTTCGTCCCGAGGAGGGATCTTTCGATACTGTCGCTAACAAAGCGGAAGCGATCGAAATCGGAATGACGCTTATCGCAACCACTATCGGGGTGAAAGGCAGCATGAACAGTACATAAATTAACCAACAGACAGGCGCATACAGAAAAACTATTAATGTGCCGACCACGACTGACGAAATCCATCTTCCGATTCGGTACCGATCCAGTAGGACAACAACTAGAATCCCCATGGTGACGAGCGAGAACAAATAGCTGATATCTTGGAACAGAATGGCGCTACCTACAACCAGCAGCAAGAGAAAGGGCAGAAGACCGGCAAGCGCTTCGTGCAGCGAAAGCTTGCTATCCCGAATGACCGCCATAGCAAGAGCGCACACGCCCACAGCGAGAAAGATGCTCAAGAAAACGGTATCATTATTCGTCGACTCGGACAGATGCAGCAATCGTGTTACCCCCGATACGATTACCCAGCTCAATACCGCCGCTCCGGCCATCCATCCGAGCAGCCGGCCCAATTCGGCAATCATTGTGCGGAGTCGTAAGCTGCCCGTTCGAATGTGAAAGATCATATACCATAGGGCGAACCCGGCGGCTGCGGCTGACAGGACATAAGACTCGGCTTTACTCATGATCACTAAATAGCCGGGCAATAAGGAAAAGTAAAGGCTGTCCTGTTTTCTTCCATCTTTAAATGGAACCTGCGCGGCATGATCAGCAATTTCCACGGCGGACTTCAGAAAATGGTATGCCGTACTGCGATCCAAATTTTCAAAGTTGTCCGATTTTCCGTGGTAGCTCTCGACCCCCTCAACTGCCGCGAAATTTAGACCAGAGTAGCCCGCCTTCAAATAACGGGTCAAATCCGTCCCATTGGGCATCCGGCGGTACAACTCGTTTGTAAACGAAAAAGCTAGCGGACGCGAGCTTGCAGATTGAAAGTAGCGCACCGCATCTAGATTGTCGTCAGAAGTCTCGAACATCAGCAGCCCTCCTCGATTGCCGCGCGCTTCGAAGTTAATGACCAAATCGATATTACCGAGAAGCTCAGTGTGCGATCGAACGAATTCCTTCGCTCCTAGCGTCCCTAATTCTTCACCATCCGTGAACAGAAAATAAAGGTCCGATTGCAAATTCAGGTTCATCGCCTGCTTGCGCATAGCTTCCAGAATGGCGGTAACAGAGACCATGTCGTCTGCCGCACCAGGGGTCGTCGGTTTGGTGTCGTAATGAGCCGAAATAAGGATACCACGATCTGTTGCGGGGGCGTCTAGCTTCACCAATATATTTTGCAGAATCAATTTATCATTTTCATCAAAATGGGCCCGTGTGCGAATGCCATTCTTGAAGTTATCCTCATGAGAAAGTCCGTTAGCAAGCGGAGGCAAATTCTGAAAGTCTGGTACGCCACTGCGCTCAAACATGTCAGCCATCACGTCTGTGACCGTATAAGTAACTTTTTCGACCTTCGGTTCCAAGCCCATTGCTCGTATTTGCTCCAACAGATAGGCTCGTACTGACTCCAGTTCTTTCGAGCCGGGTGGATGCTCCTTGACCGTCATCGCCTTTAGGTTTGTCAACATCCGCTCATATGCCGGATAATCAGCATCGGATTCGGATGGCGGCAAAGGCGGACGCAAAAGTTGCCCCGCCAATCCAATCCCCGTCGCAAGTACAATCATCATCAGAGCTATTGAAATGATTTTTCGCATATCTCGTCTCCCCCAATACATGGATATACCATTACTATACGGGAGGAAAGGTTAATTATAGGTTAAGCCTGGCAAGAAACGGCCCGACGCGAGTGCGACAGCCACCGATTCAATGAACGGTGTAGGCGTTAGGCAGTTGAACCTCGAATGTGGTGCCCATACTCACTTCGCTCTGGACTTGTATTGAGCCGCTATGCTTGTCGATGACCGCCTTGGTAATGGAAAGACCCAGACCGTTGCCCCCTAGCTCTCTGGAACGCGACTTGTCCACGCAGTAGAAAGGTTCAAAGATTTTGTCCATTTGATCCTCTGGGATCCCTATACCCGTATCGACGATGGTCATCCGCATTGTATCCGGATGACGTGTGCCAGTGATTTGTATGCTCCCATTCGGCTTATTATACTTAATGGCATTATGAAGAATGTTTGAGAATGCCCGGTGCAACAGATTCCTCTCTCCATAGACTGGTATATCCTCAAGGTGGACTTTGACATCGATATGCTTGCTTTGAATCTCCGCAGCAAGTTCACTTAAGATCGACTGGAACAGCTCCTTAGCTGAGAATGTCACACAAGCGGCCACATTCAAGTCCGCATTCATTTGGAGCAGATCGTGAACCAGGGTGTTAAGTCGCTCCACATTGCACTGCGTATCCTGCAGTGCTTCCTTATATTCTTCAAGTGATGGCGGGCCACCTAGCTTTACCACCTCAATCCTGGCGAGCATAGCGGCGATCGGTGTTTTGAGTTCATGAGCGGCATTGGCTGTAAAGTGTTTATGAGTCATGAAAGATTTTTCTAATTTCCGGGTCATTCGATTAAATGATATAGACAACCTCGCGACCTCGTCCTTGGACGGGGGAACCTGAACC
Organism: Paenibacillus sp. NPDC057886; assembly: GCF_042796655.1. NCBI lineage: Bacteria > Bacillati > Bacillota > Bacilli > Caryophanales > Paenibacillaceae > Paenibacillus > Paenibacillus sp. NPDC057886. The sequence goes on from NZ_JBHVMZ010000001.1 coordinate 1,568,151, forward strand.
TGCCTGTACAGATTATTTTCGTCGATCTCTTCGATCTCCTTGCTTAAGTCTGTGACAGGCTTCAGCGCTCCTCCTGCTACCCTGTAGGTAAGGACACTTCCGCTAGCGATGATCAAGATTACGCACAGGAAGCCAGTAGAAGCGAAGTTAATCTGCTGCTCAATCAAGACGGGCGGCACGGAGGGTATAGGAGGTGCAGACGGTATTGGAGGCACGGACGGTATAGGCACTAGAAGAGGCCCTCTCTCTATTTCTCCTGAGGTACTGACTCCAGGAACTAGCTGAGGAGCGACATAAACGACGCGAGCTGTATAGATTAAAGCGGCCATGAGAGAGAAGCATGCGATTGAGAGTATCATCGCCATTAATAAAGTTAGTCGCACACGCAGCGGAAGAGAATTAATATGCATCAAGCGGCACCTCCGCTATGTAATATCCAAGCCCTCTCCGGTTCTTGATCACTTCCTGTTCACCCAAAAGCGCCGCCAACTTCTTTTTGAGAGAATTGATATGAACCTTAAGAGAGTTCGAGAATCCGTCGAAGCTGCTGTCCCACAGGTGTTCCATGATTTCTTCTGCACTGACGACTTTATCTTTGTTAAGCATCAGGTGCTCCAGAATGCCATATTCTTTCTTCGTCAATTCCATTAGGTTGCCCTTAACGTACGCGGTCTTTAACGCGGTATCGATCAGCAGTTCGCCATGCGACAATCGCGTATCCGTCTGGGTAAATCTCCGGCGGAGTAGCGCCCGCAGTCTAGCCTCCAGCTCCTTGAAGTGAAAGGGTTTCGCCATATAATCGTTCGCTCCGGTGTCTAGACCAAAAATTTTGTCCTCTACCTCGGAACGTGCCGATAGAATTAAAATCTTGATGTCCTGGTTATTCTTGCGGATTTCCCTTAGGACATCGATTCCATCGATTCTAGGTAGATTCCAGTCCAGCACGAGCGCGTCATATTCGTGGATTTCGACCATTCGCAACGCCTCTTCGCCGTCCGATGCCACATCGACTGCATAGCTGAATTTTCGCAACCCCATGCAAACCGACTTCTGCATCGACAGATCATCTTCGACCACCAATATTTTCAACTTCGTCGCCCCTATCCTATTTGTTTGACTCATGATAGCTCATGATCAGTTAAGTTAAGCTTAAGATTCCATTAAGGACAAGATGTCCAGAATATAATATATAGCTCTATTTTTTCACATGAATGTTTATATACATCCAATTAAACTACTTTTTACATTCCCTGGTTCAAATATACGATTTCTTTGCAGAAATTAACACTATCTATTGAGCTTAACTGCCCGTTAACGTAATGAAGTTGCCGTTCCTTCGCGTGGCAGTTTTCATACTTCCTGAAGCAGGTGTTGGGACTAATATTATAGAAAACTTGGGCTCAAGCTTTGGTTCAGCTGTTATCGCAACCGTTGTCGCTACTACCCTACAAGGATTGCAGCCAACCATTGCAGATAGATTCATATAACTTTGCACTAAAGTGGGGTACAAAAAAATAGGTCAAGATATTTATCTTGACCCTTCCCCTTACGTTCGTCCCTATACAATTCAAACAAGTCTCTTATTTATCAGGTTCACATTATCTTTTAATGTAGAATATAAAAGCAAAAATAAGCGCTACTACTGATATGTTGTTTACCAGTAACGCAGAATACTCTGTATTATTAACGTAATACATTAAGATCAAACCCAAAATTACAAATATAATAATTTTGACAGTTGAATTAGTCAACCAATTTTGTATCTTTTTATAAAATTTAGATAGAACATTGTCCTCATTATCAATCAAAATTACTCCCATATTACTTTTAATAGCAACTCTTAGATCTTCTAATTGAGTTGCATGCATACTTTCAACATCACCAGTAAGTTGCATTGATTCTGCAGAATAATAAGCATTCTTCACCATATTTATAATTTGGACTACCTCATCCTTTTTTCCGTTTTTTATCATTATATTCATATCTTCTATCAGGAACTTTCGTATATCCTTAATCAACTGTATATCAAAATCAAAGCTATTAAAGATAAACACATTTTTCACGTTGCCTTCTAATGTATGTAAGTACCTTATAAGCCCCCTTTTTATCATTCTAATCTTAGATGGGCTCTTACCTTTCTGAATGTACTCGCTCATAAGAATACAATAGAACAATAATTTTTGATTCAGTCCCTTTGAAGAGAAAACATCTCTATCGATCATTAACATGAAGATAATCGCGGCAAAAATGGTTGTTATAGTGGTGACAAATGCAATAGTTGCAAGGGTTTCGCTAATAAAAATCGTAGCTAACATAGTTACCATTGACAGTACACAAATTATTAAAGAAGAAACTGCCACGTAAAAATAACACGCACTTCGTGTAATAAAAGACTCGAGACGCTCTTTGTCCTTATACGTAAAGATTTGTTCAACATATCTTTCTTCGTTTTTTATCATTACCATTAACCTCTCTAAAGTAACAAATTTGGTATGAAACAAGACCATTTCTACGTAAGTATCTGATACAACAGTTGGCTTTAACACACACTCTCTTCTAAATTACATTTAATTTCCTAAGTGAACAAATGTTGCTGGAATACTTCATTTAATTCATATCAATTCGAAAGTCAGCATCCTTTGGTTGTTATGGAGCTAAATAAAGAACTTGGCATTAAATCAGACAATGATATTATCACCCCTTTCTATCCCCTCCTTCAATTGCTCTAACATATCTTATGGTTATAGATTTAATAACTTTCTGATAGAGCATTTTTTACGAAAATGAACAATATATACATATTCACAAACTATAAATACCTTTAACAAAGGCATAAATAACCTCAGTCTTATAATCGCCAAGGTTGTTTAAGTCTTTCTACTCGAATGATGTACATTTTAATAGCAACTGTGGAAGGCGATCATATTTTACTAACACCAGGAGATAAATATCAGTGCTGTTTCAGCAACTTTAATGATCTTAAACACGTATATATTGAAGATAAAATCATACTTCAAAGTGCTGAATAAAAAGAGAGAGCCTCAGCCCTCCATTAGAGTTATATCCCAATATTTAATATGTTTTTACTTAAATTTAATTGCAAGGTTGCTCCTAATCCTTTAATGGATTGTACTGGAATGTACGTAATTCCGTTTATAACTTTTGGAGCCGTACTTAATGAAACAGATTTTCCGTTATAAAATACGGTTTTACTTCCCAGAGTGAGGGTTACCTTAAATTTATCTTTGGTTAATCCTATAGTTGCACTATTAGGATCGTATGTAAAAGTTGCATCCAACGCATCTGCAATGTCTCGTAAAGGAAGCAAATTACTTCCTTGATATTGTACCGGCTTATTTGTGAAATCAATTTTTTTGTCATTAACATAGACTTTTAAAGATGATTCCGTATACTGAGGTTTAGTTTTTTTTGGCTTTGATGGTGAACTGTTTTTTGTAGATGATGATGAAGAACTGCTGGATGAAGAACTACCAGATGATTTGCTACTTGAAGAAGAACTACCACCATTATGATAATGATACTCTCCGTACTCTAGCCCCCATTTGGCACAATTTGTCCAACAAGTATGACCTCCATTTGAATCTGTTCTCCCCGGATGAGCTAACACACTTGTCGCACTTGATACAAGAAACATAGACAATACGGAAGTAACAAGTACCTTTTTATTCATTTAAGCACTCTCCTACTGGTCCTTTTTTCCTATGCATCATATCATACAATATATGATAAAGAAACATATTCCTCCCACTTTAAACTACTTACATGTGGGATTCATACTTGCTGCAAAACACGCTCTGCCTAATCCTGCTAATTATTCACATACTATTTAATTTACTGCTTCTAACTTGAGTTACATGTATTTTTGTTTGCATTAAGCTAAGATGATGAAGGCGCAGAGATACGTTGTCCATTAATTTAACAAAGCAGCCGAACATAATGAAGTGCCCCCTTAAAGTTAGACAAATATTTTTATGCAATTTGTTGGGCATGAGCTCGGTATTGTACCGGACTCATGCCTTTTAATTTTGACTTGATGCGTTTGTGATTGTAGTAATCCATGTATCGTGCTAGCTCTTGCTTGAAGTGATCTACACTTTCAAATTCATGAAGATAAAAAAACTTTGACTTCATAATGCCAAAGAAGTTCTCCATTACTGCGTTACCATAACAATTCCCTTTGCGTGACATGCTCTGGGTAATCGCTTGTCCCTTTAAAGCCTGTCGATACTGCTTCATCTGGTATTGCCAGCCTTGATCTGAATGCAGGAGGAGTTCATCCCCGCTATATAAGCGTTTAAAGGCGTTATTTAGCATCTCGGAGACTAATGAATACGTGGGAACGATATTTCTTCATACGCACCACAGATTGCAGGCCTAATTCTTTCATGATACGCAGTACTTTTTTATGGTTAACTCGGTGTCCACGATGAACTAGTTCATCACGGATACGACGATATCCATAACGCCCCTGATGTTCCTCATAAATGGATTGAATAAGGAGTTTTAGATCTGCGTCTAGATCGGGCTTATCAAACTGCTTCACCCAGTAATAGAAGGTACTACGTGGGACTTCAGCGAACGCTAACAATGCAACCACCGGAATTCAAGCCTTAATTCATAGACGACTTGCGCTTTGTCTTGTTTGGTGATTTTTCCTTGTTTTGAACTAAGGCATTCAACTTTTTTAAGTAGGCGTTTTCCATACGCAAACGTTCTAATTCAGCTTGTAGAGCTTCAACCGATCCCTCAGCAGGTTCTTGCTTTTGAAGTCCTTTTTTATTCTTATCCGTCATACGATGACGCCCCTTTATCTTTGGTTTTAGGGCGTCGATCCCATTTTCATTGAACTGACTGCGCCACCTTCGAATAACCCCTGGAGAAGAGATATTGAAAATGACAGCAGCTTCATTTGGAGACGTCCCATTTTCGTTCATATAGTTGAGTACGTCTAGTTTATAGGTTAGAGAGTAAGCTGTATAGGTTTTTTCAAAAGCTTTTAAACTGTGATATTCGTATTGCTTGATCCACATACGCAGGATTTCATGATTAATTCCTAAGGATTTCGCAATGCTTTTAATCCCTTCATTTCCTGATAAATATTGATGAATAGCTTCTATTTTCAAGTCTAAATTAAATTTTGACAAAAAAACTGCACCTCCAATTGTTAGATGGTGTCTAACAATTGGGGTGCAGTTCAATGGATCAGCTGCTTTCTTAGTATTATTAAGCTAACGTTTCCCGTTAGTTTAATGATAAATTATTCAGTTAGTCGTTTAAATTTGAAGAGCTCGAGTAATGCATAGAAGAATCGAAGTGTATCTTCCTGAGATGTGATTCTATCTTCAAACTCCTCATACAATGCATTAGCTAAAGCGTGATTTCTATTTAAATTCCCTCCATAAAATCCATAAACTGCTCGTGAAATTGTCCAAGCAAATGAAGAACAATCAAGGCGTCTCTTTTGTGACGCTTTACCCGCAGTTGTTTTCCATGCCCAGATTTCTGCTAACGCGTTTAATGCCATCTCAGGAGTTTCTGAACTGAATTCCGGATCAAAGCCCTCATCGCTCCCCATCTGCATCACTTCATCAAGGCCTATCGGTTTTCCTAAAACCAAACTTAGGTCCTTTCGCATTAAGTCACGAATCAACGGAAAGTCTATTGTTGAGAAATTTAATAAATCCTCTTTCCAGAACCATGAGTCATCGGGGTCTTTTATCTTTGTGAAATCAATTTCATTAATTTCATTCAATTGGCCCGGTGTTAAATCAGCGAGCCTAATATTATTTTTTTTTAAAGTAGTTGTAGTTTGAGGTGACTCTTTATAATAGCAAACACCATTCTTACAACCAAATTCTAATATGTATCCGGTGTCTTCATAGACTAATTTCTCATCGAAGTCAGCAGGCCTTGCTTTCTTTACATATTCAACAAAAAATTGAGCTGCATTAAGAACTGAGGCTTCATTTTCATTGCCTGCTATCGCAAGTCCACTAGGTCCCTGATAAACTGTAATTTCATAAGAACTTTGAACATTGTCTGTAGCTGTGATGGTGTATTGAAAGGCATTCTCCGCATTGGATGTTTTATAATCAGGTTTTCCAAACAGCGTCAACAGAGCTCCTCTAAATTGAGCGAGTTCTTCCCTATCTCCAATCTCTGGGGTAAGTATCTTCGAACTTTCAGAGTCATTAATATTATTTTTACTTGCGATAAAATCATACATATTCCTTTAGACCTTTCTTTGTTTAATTTAATTCAATCATATTAAAGGATGAAATAAATAACAATAAATATTCACTTCAGATCACATTAGAACCTCGAGATGTTGTTAAACTAACCTGCCCGTTAGTTTAATGAAACGAAGAGCAAGATGCCGATTAGATATACGCCTAATCGGCAATCGGACTATGTTCTTGTCCATTCCGGCAATCGGTACAAGTTCTTGTCCTTGACTTGGGACAAGAACTTGTACCGATAAAATAAAAAAGCCGCTAAAATAGCGACTTCAATGGGAACATGTTCTTGTCCCTCGACAACGGAGTTTAATCCTTTTGTTCACCCTCAGCCAGATTACAAATCGTAGAACTCATCTGATTGTCTCATTTCAATCCGATCAGGGTCGATTCCACATTCAAGCAAACTGTTATACATAGCTTGCTTCTCACCTTCCCAATAATAATAAACTATCCACTTAGCCTGCTCCTGTGAAAGCTTATCTATACTGCTGAAATAAGGAAGATCCACACCGGCGATAGAATGACCGATAGAGATAATTTCATCGATACATTTCCCTCGTAATCTATCCAGTTTGTACATATAGTCTTTTATGTTCTTGTAGGTCTCCTCGTAATAACGTTGAATTGCCCCACAGATGCTCATCAGTTTTTCATCAAACTTCTCTTCTGCTTCACCTGCTTGTTCTTGGATCTCTTCCATTCTTGTAATATTACCATGCCCCAGTATCGGGTCATCTCCGAATGGACCATTATTCAATGACCCATGGATATGTACAATGTCTATATCGTCAATTTCATAGACTTCTTCCAATACAGCTGTATAGTTGAAATTCAAGTACAATGCGTTTTCAAATGAAAGATTAAATGATGTTTTCTGTTTCACATCTTTGAGATCAATAGTAGCAACCCATTCTTTTAAATATACGGCTAACCGCTCAATGTACTTATATTCTTCTTCAAAATATTGGTCTAAGGTATCTTTGATCCCGAAATCTCCGCTCTCAAGCCCCATATCCATTTGCACAGCGTTCTCAATGATTTCAATTGTATCAATATTAGCAAGATTGGTTTCTAAGTCATTCCATAGCATGGCTTTCTTCGCGTCATCATCATATCCTGGGTAAATTTCATAATGACTCTCAAAATCGTAAAGGAATTCAGGATAGTTGACTTTTAAAAATTCTCGGAAGTTCCAATAGCTTGTCGGCAAACGATGCCCTTGATCAAATCCATTACCAATAATAAATAATTTCATTCTTCTACACATCCTCATATTCATGATGGACCAGTTCTTTCAATATAGCGACTGTCTGTCTCGTACATCGCGCCATTCTCCAAAATGAAGGTGTAAGACTCCCGAGTCATTAAACTCCATCAATAGCCTTGATGTCTTCAAACTGTTTGCTAAGATAGAGAGAAAAGTTTTGACCTGTTTTCAATACGTTTACCAGCTGCTCAAGCTCCTTCACGTGTGCAGAAGGACACACAAATTCTTTTGACCGATGCGCACCTTCCGTAGCACTATCTATTCAGTAGTGAGGCTTGTTTTATAATATCCGTAGACATTTTCACTTAGCGCTTAGTCATGTTTATATCCATGCTCCCAAAATAATTACAGCGGACGGCACGGTGAACCGATCGTGTAGGTGCGGTCATTCATTTGATTCGCCCAGATGTCCAGTGTATACGAAAGACTATGCCCAATAGCCTGAATACCGTAGGTGAATTCATGCCACATCCCGATTCCTCCATATCGCACGCCATCCCATTCGAAGCTGTCTCCTTCCAGGAAGTGAACCCCTTCGATACTGCTGCTACTAACGCCTTCATCTCCACCCAACGGTTTATCGAGGTCTGCAGCTTGTAGCGTTCCTTGCTGTTCACCAGATAATAGTCATGATTGCCCGCAACTAGCAGAATATGAGTATAGTAGCGTTTGAGTGCACACAGTAGCGCATAGTTTTGCTTGTTGCGGTGCCCCAGGTCTCCGGTAATGACCAGCACCTGCGGAATCGCTTAAATTAACGGGGTGAGCGCCAAATACAGCACGTATATGCTTAAAATAGGCATTGTCATCTGTATGAAGATTGTCGTCAATAAATACATCCTTTTCACCACTGAAGGGAACCTCAGCTACATTAATTATTGTTCGATGTAATTGTTTAATTGATTCCCATACAATATCAATTGCTGATATGTAAGTAAAAACCTCCAACCCTATTGGTCCTAGTTTCCTGTCGAAGGAGAATTTCTCCATAGCTTCAACACCTACATCAATCCAATCCATGCATGCACAAATTATGTTCCAATAATTTATTCCGTCCTTTTTCCTATAGGCATCTAAAGTAAAATTGGAGTTTGCATTTACCTGTTTTCTGAATTCGTCTATTACATTAGAATTAATCATGACAATCTCCTCACTGGTAAGAAGATTTCTCCTCTCCCTTTTTTCTACCATTAAAGAACCTATGTCCTCAAACGGTTTGTTACCCACATGTTACATAGATACAAGCACAAGTGTTAATTCCGAAAACAGCGTTACATGCCCCTTATACCGGATCAAATATTAAATTAACTGTTTGTTTGGCTTACTTTTCAAATTGTACAATAACTATCTGACTTCCATCAGCTGGTAAACACTTTTCTTCAATAACTCGATTCTGATCATCGTAATTAGACTGCACTTTACTGCTATCAGGATAGGTCATGGATGTTTCCCCCCCCGTAGAAATCATACGTATAAAACAGAGTTTAGATATCGGCCTTAGAAACTTCAAATCAGATATTCATCTAATCGGTAATTAGACTCTAGATACTTGTCCATTCAGGCAAACGGTACAAGTTCTGATCTCTCTTCATTTGTATTAAAGTACGCTAACCTTTTTGTTGGCTTACTGGAACAGATTAAATATCACATTCGAAATTCCCACTATTTTAAGCAGTGGAACAGAGATTTTGCCTGTAGAGAGCAATTTCTCCTTTAATCTCATCACATTAGATCTGACATTATCTTACTAGGTAACAATCTAATCTGCAATGACACAATGTTCTTGTCCTTTTCGGCAAAGGAACCAAGTTCTTGTCCTCCGCTTGGGACAAGAACTTGGTTCCTTAAATCAAAAAAGCCGCTAAAATAGCGACTCTGAATGGAACAATGTTCTTGTCCTTGGACATTTCATGCAGTGTTGATGTACATTGACATAAAGTTCCCTACCAAAATGACACAAAGTTCCCTACTTTCATGCATTTATGCCCTTTGTCTTTAATTTACGGAGCAAATTTGGAACTTTTCTAGTCCTGGTAGGCAACTTTATGATGTCATTCTCCAGTCTGGTAGGCAACTTTATGTCACTCCTGCCTTCCATCCGGGATTCGACCGCCGACCATTCGTAGATAAGCATCATCAAATCATGCTTTGCAGTCTCGCGTTCCTCTGCGGTTGCACCTTTCCAGGCAACCCAGTCGATTGTGCGGAAATCATGCAGCGCGTACCAACCCTCTAGCGTTTCTGCTGCTTCACTCATCTTACTTCAGCCCCCCTGGTTGTTGTGGCTTATCCAATGGCTTTCTTTTTAGAATTTCATTATCTTCTTGAACAAGCTTAGCACCATTTAACAAGTCATAGGCGCCGCTGCATAGAAACAATCATATTCCCAATATATACCAATAAGGCATTTTATTAATTCCTCTCATTAGTGTTATTAACATGGGTTCTCGTAGAATATATCCGCTTCCCCCTACGGCCCTTTTTCTAGAAGACTTGAACGACTTCATGAATGCCATCCACTTCTTCAAAAATGGCACGTTCAATGCCAGCCTTCAATGTGATCGTTGCACTAGGACAGCCGTTGCACTCTCCCAAGAATTTTAATTTAGCCACTCCGTCCTTAACCTCAACCAATTCGGCATCTCCGCCATCGCGGATTAAAAAAGGACGCAGTCTTCTCAATACATCGTCTACCTCTTCGAACAATTCCTCAGAATCTCTCATTTCATGACTCCTTTCATAGAGGCTATGCTATCAGCTTCACTGTTCGCATTTCCTCTTAATCAAAGGCCTTTCTCTCTATCATTCTTTCCTCTAATACATCAATCATGACTTGATAAAAGCTTGATAAAGCTTAACTCTTCACTAGTGCAACGTTCTAGAAACCGGAAGTACCGATCTTGCTCCTGCTTATGCAGCTTTCCGTGCAGTACATATAATTCCTGCGCTTTTGCCGTTAATCTGAAATGGATTTCCTTCTTGTTATCGCTAAGACGGATACGCTTAATAAAACCATCTTCCAATAATGTGGTCATTATCTTTGTTATGCTTGCTTTCGTTAAATCCATTTTTTCGGCAAGTGCTGTATTGTTGATGGGCTCATTATTGCCAATACAGTCAATGACGTGTACAACTGTAAGGTTAGCAGGATATTCGGAAATCCCCTGCTCTTTTGACGCTTGCAACTAAAATCAAGAAGAATTGCAGCGATGTTACTTGGCGATTTTTGCGAAATATTCTAATGTTCTAACCAGTTGCGCGGTGTAAGACATTTCATTATCGTACCAGGCTACAGTTTTCACCAGTTGCTGGTCGCCAACTGTTAGAACTTTTGTTTGAGTGGCATCAAAAAGAGACCCCAATGTCATTCCTCTAACATCGGAAGATACGATCTCGTCCTCCGTGTATCCGTATGTTTCTGGATCTGATGCTTTTCTCATAGCGGCGTTAACTTCCTCAACCGTTACCTTAGTGTTCAAAACGGCTACGAGTTCTGTTACGGAGCCTGTTGGTACAGGTACACGCTGAGATGCACCATCAAGTTTGCCCTTCAGTTCAGGAAGAACTAGGCCAATGGCTTTAGCAGCACCGGTGGAGTAAGGAACAATGTTCTCTGCTGCAGCCCGTGCTGCGCGGAAGTTTCCTTTTGAATCTGGCGCATCAAGGGTATTCTGGTTGCCTGTATAGGCGTGAACGGTTGTCATCAACCCGGACTGAATTCCAAATTTATCGTTCAGAGCTTTAGCCATGGGAGCCAGACAGTTCGTTGTGCAAGAAGCACCCGAAATGACGGTTTCCGTTCCGTCCAGTGTTTCATGGTTTACGTTATACACGATGGTCTTCATGTCGCCTGTTGCCGGAGCGGAAATAACGACCTTCTTTGCTCCGCCTTTCAGGTGAAGCTCGGCCTTTTCTTTGGTGGTGAAGAAACCAGTACATTCGAGTACGATATCTACGCCGAGCTCGCCCCAAGGGATTTCTTCAGGGTTGCGGTTAGCCAGCACTTTAATTTCTTGACCGTTAACAGTAAAAGCTCCATCATGAACTTCGATGTCACCATGGAAAGTGCCTTGTGTAGTATCATATTTGAGCAGATGCGCCAGCATTTTTGCGTCAGTTAAATCGTTTATCGCTACAACCTCGATATTTTCCACCTCTTGAATTCGACGGAAAGCGAGTCTTCCGATTCGCCCAAAACCATTAATGCCTACTTTTACACTCATTGAATAATCCTCCTGTTTCGTTTGAAATCCATTCCACATAAGTTTGTCCAATAGAACTTAAAAGATAAGCACTGAGCCGAAGCCAAACAAGTTTGCCTTTGGAATGGGTTTATTATAAAATAAATGATACCGATCGGTATCTTTATTATATCAGGATTTAAGACGTTGGCAAGGTTTCGGCCGTAATATTTGATATAATGTTAGATTAGAATAAGATCATTCGGAGGAACCTATGAAAAAAGGAGATCGAACAAGAGAGCACATTATTATGAAATCGGCAGCAATCTTTAATCAAAGAGGTTATGCCGGTACATCGTTAAATGATATTATTGCCGACACCAGAATTAAGAAAGGGGGCATCTATCGACATTTTACAAGTAAAGATGAGATTGCGCTTGAAGCCTACAATTATGCTGCCAGTTTGGTTAGCGGGAAATTTGCTGAGGCGGTCGACCAAGAGCAGTCTGCGTCAGGGAGGTTACTTGCATTTTTTCGTGTATATGAAGATGTTGTCGATAATCCACCATTTATTGGCGGATGCCCCATGCAGAATACAGCTGTAGAAAGTGACGATACTCATGCGGAGCTTCGTGATCGGGCAAGGCAAGGGCTGCATACCTATTTGGTTATGATGAAGAGTATAATTCTTGACGGGATGAAAAGTGGGGAGTTTAAGGAAGATTTGGATGCGGATGCACTTGCTTCATTTGCCTTTTCCTTGCTTGAAGGAGGCATTTTGCTCAGCAAATTGGATGGGGATAATAAGCATATGCAAATGAATACAGCATGCTTTGCGTCCTATTTGCAGAATTGTTGTTTAAATATCAGTTAATCGGAAGCGTAAAACAGAATATGATGCCTTATATGATCTCCATAAAAAAGAAAAAAAAGGGTGTCCCTAAGTCAAAGGTTTGGACACCCTCTTTGCCGGTTTATATCAGAATTATTCGAATTAGTATTCCCCTCAATGAGCGAGTTTGTTCAGTAATATGGTTCCATCATTAAAAACACTACTACTCCAGTAAAACTGACATATAGCCAAATAGGCATTGTCCATCGAGCAATGCGCCGATGCTTTTGAATTTGATTCGTCCATCCCCAAACAAGTGTGAATAGGGCTAGCGGTACGATTATTGCGGCAAGGATGCTGTGCGAAATTAAAATAAAAAAATAAATGGGTCTGATCATACCTTGGCCGCCAAATGCCGCTGTTTCTGAGGACATGTAGTGAAAGGTTAAATAAGAAACCAGAAATAATAATGTCGAGGTAAAGGAAGCAATAATGAAACCTTTGTGCACCTCAATGTTTTTTCTCAAAATTGCAATTAAGCTCGATATCAAAAATATAAACGTAAAGCTATTTAAAACTCCATTTATTCTCGGGAAGATGACTAAATCAAATTTGATACTTCCTTTGTATCCTATCGGTGAAAAAAACAAAAGAAGTATAACAAAATTAATAATCAAGGACGTTACAATTATAGGGATCGTATAACTTTTATTATTGGCTGGTTGATCATTTGAGTTCATTTGATCCAAACGCTCCTTCTACAGGCATTACCCAATACGGTATTTTCGATCAATCAATACGGACAAAAGTGACAAGCTCAGTACGATTCTATAATTTCATCTTAATAAGAATATCATTCAGTATAAGCTTCACTTTATTTTTCGGTATTACTAACCGATATGCGATTTCTTCGATGTTAAATCCTCTGCACAGATTTCTTAATACAGCCGTTTCCTTTACGCTAAGAATGGGCTGTACGCCATATGGGATATTCTCGGTAACAAACTGTTTTAAAATTTGATATCCAAGCTCTCTCGGCAGAGTCGCATCCTCGATCAAGAGCGATCTCAGATACTCGTGAAAGGAAGCTGGATGCAGCGACTTGAGCAAGTAACCTTGCGCCCCTCTTTTCAGAGCTTCAAAAAAATACTCAACGTCAGCGCTTTCTGCTTGCAATACGACTAACATTTGGGGATTCATCTTTTTCATTTCTTGAATGATCTGTATACCCTTCATATCGTGTAATTCAACCGCAACAAGCGCAACCTCCGGCTTTAATGAATCGGCGAGTGATATCGCATCCCTTCCGCAGTCAGTTTCCGCTACGACCTCAAATAGCGGATCCAGCTCCAGTAGGTACTTAATCCGCTCTCTATGTTCTTGCGATGGTTCTGCAAGAAACACTCTGTTGATTTGGCTCACCGCTCCACAACCCCTTTTTGGAACCTTAAACCCTATGCCTGTTGCTATTATCGCGTTTTATGTGTTTAGTCGAATGGCCCGAAATGGTTATTTTCCTCGAAAAAAATGACCATTCAGTGTCAAATACTTAGTCCCCCGTTTCGATCACTCTTCCTTGCTCCACGACTACAATTCTGTCCATTCCTTCCAAGCCATTAAGCCGGTGACAGATTAGCAGAAGCGTATCTTCGGACGCCTGTTCGTATAGGTGTGTCAAAACACGTTGCTCTGTCACATCGTCCAGCGAAGAGGTCGGCTCATCCAGCAGCCATAGCTTTCCATTACGAAGCATGGCCCGCGCCAAGGCCAATCGCTGTTTCTCGCCATCTGATAGATTTTCTCCTTTTTCGTACACGGGGTCGGTTAATGAAGTGGTCGGCAATTGCACTTTAGCGAGGATATCCAACAGGTCGCCGTCAGAATGGTCCTCACCATCCATGAGCAAGTTATCCCGGATCGTTCCCCGGAAAAAATGGCTTTGCTGCAGCACGACATTAACCGTTCTCCAAATGCTCGACTCCTCCAGCTCTTGTACCGATATGCCGTTCAGTCGCAAATCCCCGGCCGTCTGAGTACGCAGCTTGAGCAACAACTCAATCAGCGTGAACTTTCCTGAACCGCTAGGTCTGACAATCGCCGTTTTGGATCCTGGTGGAATTTGCAACGAAAAGTTCTTCAACGCTGGCCTCCACTCCCCTTCATATTGAAAGGAAACGCCGGATAACTCAATTGAAACGGCATGGTCGGTATTCAACGTGCGACTTGGCTGCATGTTCGCTATCTTGCTTATATGCTGGCAAAGTGGCCATAGCCGCTGCTTCTTCAAATACAGTTAATGAGGCCATGACAAGCATAGCCAGATATACGCCAGCTAGCGTTCCATCCGTTATCAGATAAGCACCAAGTGCCAACACCCCCCCAGGAAATCAGATAGGTGACATTCTTTTATGATACAAATGATTAACGTTCGTAAGGTCGTTAATTGCTACAACCTCGACGCCTTCCACATCTTGAATTCGGCGAAAAGCGAGTCGTCCGATCCGTCCAAAGCTGTTAATACCTACTTTTACAGTCATTCACAAGTCCTCCTATAAGTTTTATTTATTCCAAAGAGGCGAATACCTCTCAGGAAATCAAAATGGCTCGGCGCTATTTCATTCTGGACCGTCTTGTGCTAAAATAAAAGATACCGTACGGTATCTTTTATTTTAGCACAATTCTAGTGAATGGCAAGGCCGTAATTGTATGATGGTAAATCATCATTTCTAATGCACGACAGTTCGACTATAGTCTCGTTATTGGATTCAGCAATGCCTTATCAGGATGGAATCACTCTTTGCTCTAAGATCAAGAAAGATAATGAGATGCCGGTTATCTTGGTGACTCATAACGACCATTAGATGCTGGAGAGTTTTCAAGCTGGCGCTGATGACTCTAAACAACATGTAAAGGAGTTGCGCCATGACGATTAGTCTCAGTCTCTTGTTCTCGACCTAATTGCTGGTTTTTCATTTCACTGTTCACATTCGCCGTTTCCGTTTTGCCCGGCTGCGCAGTCAACGTGACTCTCGCCGATTGATAGGTAACGCGCCTCAGGCTGATGAACGCTAAAAGTGCTTTCCGCCTCCTGATTACCGTTGCTGCAGCCTTCGTCTTCTGGACGCTTTTGAATCGTTTCGTCCTGGATCCGGATGCGTCGGTTTTTTTGAGCTACAAGACCAAGCTCACCCGTCAGATGAATTTACCTGTCTGGCTAACTATGCTGAACGTTCACGTCATCTTCGCCTGCATCGCAATCGCTGCGGGAGCCATAAACTTTGCTAGTGCCAAGCTCCGTAAGTACCGGAAGACGCATCGTATTCTCGGCTACGTCTATGTCGTCGACGTACTGGCCGTATGTATCACATCAGACTATATGGCTCCTTTTGCGACCGGAGGCAAGGTCGTGAGTGTAGCCTTCAATTTGCTTAATATCATTTGGATATTTATAACAGCGAATGCATACTTGGATAGACAAGGACGGGTTGAAAACCACCGCCGCTGAATGATCCGCAGTTACGCGTTCTGCTTTACAAATCAGATGATACATACGCTTAAGCTTCTCTTCATCAACGCGCTGGGAATGGGCTATGAGGTCGGATATACGGCGAGTGTTATAGGAACGATCGTACTTCTTTTCTTGGCGGCGGAATAGACCATTCGGAGACGAAAAGCTGGCGAGCAGGCTTCGTAAAATATGGCAAATTACTTTGCCTGGGATTAAGCCTACCATTGTTATTTTGCTAATTTTACAAATCGGGAAGATGCTCTGATGAATCTTTGATTATAGATTGATTCCTAATCAAAAAATACCAGTATATCTTTTTTCAATAATATAAATAGGAGTGAATATTGTGTCTGTTACCAAATCAAAAGCATTTATTATTTTCATCCTAGCTTTCGGGATTTTTGGAATCATTAATACAGAGATGGGCATTATCGGGATATTGCCACTCATTGCTGAAAACTTTGGAGTTAACGTTTCAACTGCAGGCCTGCTTGTTAGCCTATTCGCACTCGCAGTTGCAATTTCAGGTCCTATCTTGCCATTGTTATTCTCAGGATTTAACCGTAAAGGTGTTATGCTTCTTGCTATCGGGCTATTTGTGGTTAGTAACGTTGTTTCTATGTTTGCCCCCAATTTTACAATAGCCTTAATAGCAAGAATTGTTCCTGCATTCCTACATCCGGTTTACGTGTCTGTTGCCTTTACTGCAGCTGCTTCCTCAGTTAGTCCAGAAATGGCTCCAAAAGCAATCGGTCGTGTATTCATGGGTCTCACCGCGGGTATGATTATTGGAACTCCAATTGCCTCTTTCATTGCGGACTATGCGAATCTTGAGATAGCGATGTTATTCTTTGCTGTTGTAAATGCTTTGACATTCTTGGCCATTCTTCTCTTTGTCCCTTCCCTTCCCGTGAAACAAAAACAGTCTTATGGCTCACAGGTTCGTATTTTGAAGAAAGGTGTTGTTTGGGCAGCCATCTTTGGTGCAATCTTTAACCTTTCTGGTATGTATGCAACATTCAGCTTCTTTGCAGAGTACCTTGGGCGTGTAACGGAAATGTCTTCAAATACGATCAGCTTAATGCTTATTCTATTTGGTTTATCAGGGATGATAGGTAATTTACTCGCAGGTAAATTACTTACAAATAATGCGTTAAAGACTGCCTTTGTCTATCCACTCGTGTTTGTTGGTAGTTATTTGGTACTATTCTTGCTCGGATCGTTTACTGTTCCCATGATACTTCTTATTGCTTTCTGGGGCGTATTGTTTACTTTTGGCCTTAATATCTCCCAGTACATGATCACTTCATCCGCGCCCGAAGCACCAGACTTCTCTAACGGTCTGTTCGTAGCGTTTTCAAATCTTGGAGTTACCATTGGCACAATGGTTAGTGGTGCGTTTATCAATGACATGGGTATTCAAAGCGTCATATGGGTAGGAATTGTCTTCTTGTTACTTGGGTTCTTATCTATCCTATTATTTATACCTCTTACCCGTAAGTCCAATATAAAAGATGCATCCAAGTTAGCAGCTTAATATCTCTCCAACAAAAAAGGTCTTGAGTCGTTTGGTATTCCAACCTAACGATTCAGGACCTTTTATATTTATCAATCAAACAAGATTTTTAATAAGATCCTCAGAAATTTTATCTAAATAAGCTTGCAATACATCTCGTTGAAAAGTAATGTTCATGAATTTGGCTTCACAAATGCTCTGTATTAAACCCGCAATTTCAAGTTCCTTAATATGGTAGGAAATTGTAGCTGCACTCACGTTATGTGTCTCAAGCAAAACACTGCACGGCAGAGGTTCAGAAGCCTCTCTTATTTCTTTGAATGTGAACCCGCCTAGGTTCAGCGAGTGCTCTAGATATTCTATTAAATTGCGATTCCGTTATATCCGACATTACCCACGCCTCCAATGCAAATAAGTGTAGTAACGCCAAGCGCCTGCCTTGCTCAAAACATTAGAAAGCTAAAATAATGCGTAATTTCCGATTAATACTGTAAGTGAACTAGCATAATTAGAGTAATACATTGCATAGAAACAGTTCCACACTTTTTAGTCAATAACGTGTGTTCAATTGATTCTGTGCTGCTTTCGTTTTTTTAGAGAAGAACATTTTTATTAAATGCGCGCTAATAAAAATGGCGTTCACCCAATAGAGTGAACACCAGGTATTAACAATAATGAAAAAATAATATCCTGCAGGAGGCCCATGTTGCTAGAGCCGTTAACTTCCGTGGGGTCCTCTCTGCAATCCTTTAGTTTTTAGTAATGACGAAGATGGATTCAAATCCCTCGACCGTTGGATTCGCGACTTGTTAGCTTCATTTAAGCTATCCCAAGTTATCGTTGGTATAGAACCGACTGGACATTACTGGTTCAGCCTTGCTGGTTGGCTAAAAAACAATGAAATTGAGGCCGTACTTGTTAATCCTCACCTTGTTAAAAAGATTAAAGAAAACCGCGACAATACACGCTCTAAAAGCGACAAAAAAGATGCTTTGGTTATTGCCGACATGGTGAAAAACGGCTACTATTCCCCTGTCCGTTTCCAATCCTCTGAGTACGAGGAACTGCGAGTACTCATGGCTAACCGTGAAACTGTCGTTAAACGACTTGTAAAAGAAAGCTGTTTGTTGGTCACCCTTTTTTCTAGAAGACTTGAACGACTTCATAAATGCCATCCACTTCTTCAAAAATGGCACGTTCAATGCCAGCCTTCAATGTGATCGTTGCACTAGGACAGCCGTTGCACTCTCCCAAGAATTTTAATTTAGCCACTCCATCCTTAACCTCAACCAATTCAGCATCCCCGCTATGGCGCATTAAAAAAGGACGCAGTCTTCTCAATACATCGTCTACTTCTTCGAACAATTCCTCGTAATCTCTCATTTTATGACTCCTTTCATAGAGGCTGCGCTATCAGCTTCACTGTTCTCATATCCTTAATCAATGGCCTTTCTCTCTATCATTCTTTCCTCTAATTCATCAATCACTCTTGGTAAAACTTAACTCTTCACTAGTGTAACGTTCTAGAAATCGGAAGTACCCGATCTTGCTCCTGCTTATGCAGCTTTCCGTGCAGTATATATAATTCCTGCGCTTTTGTCGTTAACCTGAAGTGGATTTCCTTCTTGTTATCGTTAAGACGATACGCTCAATAAAACAATCTTCCAATAATGTGGTCGTTATCTTTGTTATGCTTGCTTTCATTAGATCCATTTTTCGGCAACTGCTGTATTGTTGATGGGATCTTTATTGTCAATACAGTCAATGACAAATGGGCCATCTGCTTCGTTCTCGAGAGCAACTGGCCATTTTTTATGCTACAGAATCATTAAGTCTGAAAAAAAAACTAAGTTCTTCAGTGGCCTCAGAATTCCTCGGCGGTCTTTTTCTCGTTTTCGATTAATACACCGAGCTCATCCCTTGTAGACGTTATCCTCGACAATGTGTTCGGGACTAAAGGGAGGCAAAAAGATAAGTTCAAGACAGTCGCGCTGCTTCTTAAGGAATCGCTCGAGCACCTTGGCGTGATGTGCCAGTTCACCACAGTTTAACTGGTCTTTAAGCAGCATTGCTGCAAATAGGACGAGAAGATTGTTATATTCATTAGCATGTGCTTGTTATCCCCATCCAATTTGCTGAGCAAAATGCCTCCTTCCAACAAGGAAATTGCAAATGAAGCAAGCGCATCCGAATCCAGATCTCCCCTAAACTCCCCAGCTTTAATCCCGTCACGAATAATACTTTTCATCATATCCAAGAAGGTATGCAGCCCCTGCCTTGCTTGACCATAAAGCTCCGAATGAGTATCGTCACTTTCTACAGCTGTATTCTGCATGGGGCATCCGCCAATAAATGGTGGATTATCGACAACATCTTCATATACACGAAAAAATGCAAGTAACCTCCCTGACGCAGACTGCTCTTGGTCGACCGCCTCAGCAAATTTCCCGTTAACCAAACTGGCAGCATAAATGTAGGCTTCAAGCGCTATCTCGTCTTTACTGGCAAAATGTCGATAGATCCCCCCTTTCTTGATTCCGGTATCGGCAATAATATCATTTAGCGATGTACCGGCATATCCTCTCTGGTTAAAAATTTCAGCCGATTTCATAATGATATGTTCCCGTGTTCTGTCCCCTTTTTTCATGAGCTCCTCCGTATGAACCTTATTCTAATCATTTATTGTAAACAAATTATACAATATCGACCTTGCCATTCACTAGAATTATGCTAAAATAAAAGGTACCGTTCGGTACCTTTTATTTTAAACCAAGATGGTCCAGAATGAAATAGCGCCGAGCCATTTTGATTTCCTGAGAGGTATTCGCCTCTTTGGAATAATAAAACTTATAGGAGGACTTGAGAATGACTGCAAAGTAGGTATTAACGGTTTTGGACGGATCGGACGACTCGTATATAGCCCCATTGAGTTATTCTTGTTTTTCGATTCGTATCGCATAATGAATATGTAGGGTAGGCAAGGACAAGGAAGTGATTATTGCTCGTGATAGACGCATTCAAATGCTTCTTAAATCAAATCTTGAGAAGGTCTCGTTATATTGGATTCAGCAATTCCTTTTCAGGATGGAACCACTCTTTGCTCTAAGATCAAGAAAGATAATGAGGTGCCGGTTATCGTGGTGACTCATAACGACCATCAGATGCTGGAGAGTTTTCAAGCTGGCGCTGATGACTCTAAAAAACATGTAAAGGAGTTGCGCCATGACGATCAGTCACAGTCTCTTGTTCTCGCTTAATTGCTGGTTTGTCGTTTCACTGTTCACATTCGCCGGTTTCCGTTTTGCCCGGCTGCGCAGTGAACGTGATTCTCGCCGATTGATAGGTAGCGCGCCTCAGGCTGATGAACGCTAAAAGTGCTTTCCGCCTCCTGATTACCGCTGCTGCAGCCTTCGTCTTCTGGACGCTCTTGAATCGTTTCGTCCTGGATCCGGATGCGTCGGTTTTTTTGAGCTACAAGACCAAGCTCACCCGTCAGATGAATTTACCTGTCTGGCTAACTATGTTGAACGTTCACGTCATCTTCGCCTGCATCGCAATCGCTGCGGGCGCCATAAACTTTGCTAATGCCAAGCTCCGTAAGTACCGGAAGACGCATCGTATTCTCGGCTACGTCTATGTCGTCGCCGTACTGGCCGTATGCATCACATCAGGCTATATGGCTCCTTTTGCGACTGGAGGCAAGGTCGTGAGTGTAGCCTTCAATTTACTTAATATCATTTGGATATTTATAACAGTGAACGCATACTTGCATATTCGACAAGGACGGGTTGAAAACCACCGCCACTGGATGATCCGCAGCTACGCGTTCTGCTTTACAAATCAGATGACTCATACGCTTATGCTTCTCTTCATCAACGCGCTGGGAATGAGCTATGAGGTCGGATATACGGCGAGTGTTATAGGAGCGATCATATTTCTTTTCTTGGCGGCGGAATGGATCATTCGGAGACGAAAGGCTGGCGGGAGTACAGTGTCGTTTCGGCGATAATAAACATCCACCGCTTCTTTGTGGACGGACTCACAAGCCGATGATTAAACCGCTGGAGGTACGCATTCTTTATGAAACGGAGAATCGATGGGAGGAAAAAGCTATAAAATTCAAGTGACTTGTTGAAAAACTAGGGTAAAGGTATGGGGCTGCTATTTGAAATAGTGGGCCCATGTTTTCTTTTTGAAAAAATAGATAGGTGGTTTTTTATTTGGATGCAGGAAATATAGAAAATAAACCAGCAAGTAAAAGCTCGACTTTGGCGTTACTAGCGCTAACACTAGGGGCATTTGCGATTGGAATGACTGAATATATTATTATGGGGTTACTTCCTGAAGTGGCCAAAAGCTTGCAGGTGTCCATCCCCTTAGCGGGGCTGCTCATTACCGGATATGCACTGGGTGTGGCTATAGGAGCTCCCATCATCACAGTTGCCACTCATCGAATGAAGCGAAAGCAGTTGCTTCTCTTTCTTATGATTCTGTTCATAGCAGGTAATGCATTGGCTGCTCTTGCACCCAACTATGGAATATTAATGGTAGCTCGTATCGTGGCTGCATTAACTCATGGGTCCTTTTTTGGTGTTGGATCTGTTATTGCAGCTGGACTGGTTCCTAAGGAAAAACGGGCTGGAGCTATTGCCATCATGTTTACCGGTCTGACACTTGCAACTATTCTTGGCGTTCCTATCGGTACATTTATTGGTCAAACCTATGGATGGAGATCCTCCTTTTGGACGATCACTATAATAGGACTGATTGCTTTGATTGGGATTGCCATACTCGTTCCAAAAGTAAAGGCATCTTCATCAAGCCTAAAGCAGGAGCTTGGTGTACTGCGTCGACCAACAGTTTATGTTGCTCTTTTGATGACGACGTTTGGTTTTGGAGGAGTCTTTACAGCGTTCACGTATATTTCGCCGATTTTAACTGATATTACTAAGTTCCCGGTAAGTTCCGTTTCTTACATCCTTGTTTTGTTCGGAGTCGGCAGCGCGCTTGGAAATATTGTTGGGGGCAAACTGGCTGACCGTAAATTAATGCCATCTCTCCTTGGGATACTCGTTGTGTTGGCCATAGTTTTAGCAATATTATCAATTACGGATCAGTATAAAGTGCCTGCTTTGATTACTATTTTTGTATTGGGAATGGCCGCTCTTGGAACTGTACCGGGATTGCAGCTCCATATGCTGAATACGGCCAAAGAAGCTCCAACGCTAGCGTCGTCTTTAAATGTTGCGGCTTTTAACCTGGGTAATGCGCTTGGTGCGTATATCGGAGGCTTGGTTATAGATTTACAATTTGGGGGAGGACTAACAGCCGTTCCTTGGGTTGCTTCCATCGTAACCGTCGTGGGAATTTTATTTACGCTCTGGGGTGCTCAACAACAAAAGAAGAGTATTAGGCTTTAATTTTGGGCTGTCCCAAAGTCATGATGACGGAGGGACGCCCCTTTGCCGGTTTATATCAGAATTATTCGAATTAGTATTCCCTTCAATGAGGGAGTTTGTTCAGTAATATGGGTCCATCATTAAAAACACTACTACTCCAGTAAAACTGACATATAGTCAAATAGGCATTGTCCATCGAGCAATGCGCCGATGCTTTTGAATTTGATTCGTCCATCCCCAAACAAGTGTGAATAGGGCTAGCGGTACGATTATTGCGGCAAGGATGCTGTGCGAAATTAAAATAAAAAAATAAATGGGTCTGATCATACCTTGGCCGCCAAATGTCGCTGTTTCTGAGGACATGTAGTAAAATGTTAAATAAGAAACCAGAAATAAACGAATGGAACCGAATGGTTGATGTCAATATCCGCGGAGTTCTGCATGGGATTGCTGCGGGTCTTCCCGTTATGAAAGAGCAGCAAGCCGGTCACATGATTAACATAGCATCCATCGGTGCCAATGCGGTCTCACCGACGGCAGTGGTATACTGCGCAACCAAATAAGCCGTCCGTGTCATCACCGAAGGCTTAAGGTTCTGACATTCGGGTAACACTTATTTCTCCCGGCGTGACAGCTTCCGAGCTCGCGGATAGCATTTCGGATGTCGAGGCCAGGGACTGATGAAAACTTACCGACGCGATGCCCTTCCTGCTTCCGCAATCGCCAGTGCCATCGCTTATGCCATTGGGCAGCCAACAGACGTCGACGTGAACGAGTTGGTGGTCCAGCCCACAGCCCAGCTTGCGTGAAGCTAGTATGGATTAAATTCATGTAATTAAAATGAATCAGACAGCGTCAATTAGTGGGCTGCCATCTTTGCTTTTAAAGTATACCCGATCCGTTAGAGTAAAATCCTATGGAGCTTCATTAATTTTCGGGGATCGCGGGATTGTATAAAGGTTCTTGTCTTAATACAGCTCTGTATATAAGTTCCGAACCGATGGATAAAATACAGTCGCTGGGGGGATTTTTTACTTTCAAGTCGATGGGAATATCATTTGGCTAACGGATCTTTAAGCAACATTGCTGCAAATAGATCGAGAAGCTTGCTGTATTCATTTGCATATGCTTGTTATCACCATCCAACTTGCTAAGCAAAATGCCTCCCTCCAACAAGGAAAATGCAAACGAAGCAAGCGCATCTGAATCCAGATCTTCCTTAAACTCCCCTGCTTTAATCCCGTCTTGAATAATACTTTTCATCATATCCAATTAGGTATTCAGCCCTTGCCTTGCTCGATCACGAAGCTCCAAATGTGTATCGTCACATTCTACAGTCGTATTTTGCATGGGATATCCGCCGATAAATGGTGGATTGTTGACAACATCTTCATAGACACGGAAAAAAGCGATCAGCCGACCTGACGCGGACTGCTCTTGATCGACCGCCTCAGATAATTTTCTGGAGTCCAAACGTGCAGCATAATTGTAGGCTTCAAGCGCAATCTCGTCTTTACTGGCAAAATGTCGATAAATACCCCCCTTTTTAATTCCGACGATGTACCGGTATATCCTCTCTGGTTAAAAATTTCTGCCGACTTCATAATGATGTGTTCTTGTGTCCGATCTCCTTTTTTCTGGGCTCCTCCGAATGAACTTTATTCTAATCTACTATTATATCAAATTAATATTCCTGCGCTTACGCTAGACGCTCCGCCAGCGCCGCTTGCAACGGCTCCAACTCGGACTTGAAATGGAGAAAACAGGCATCAATATACTGGCACATCATGATGCCGTAGATCCGGATGTACCACATTTTGGTGGAGCGGCTTTTCACACGCCTTACCTCAATTCAGCCCCGACCGCCCCCTTACCAATATGCCAGCAAGAAAAAAGGATTGCCCAAGCTAAGACCAGGAACCAGTCAAAGGCAATCCTTTCTTGTAAACGAATAGCTAACGCCTTGCACTTATTTCGACCAAAGCTCAACGCGTTCCTTTACCATCTTTGTAACTTCTTCATTCAGCTTCGCTACGCCTGCGTCTTCCAGGTCCTTCAGGAACTGATCATAGATCTTATCGAAATCTTCCGGCTTCGCCAGAATCGCTTCCGGTATGCGTTTCTTCATAATATCCTGCGTTTTCTGGAAAATAACGTTCGCCTTATCTTTCATACATACGCGTGTTTTTTGTTGCTTTCATCGCTTTTGTCAACATCTCGATCTCTTTGTTCATGGGTCATTTAAATCCCCGCCTTTTTCGGATCGTTACTATTCTTTACCCGAAATATGCGGTTCTTAAATTTATGAGTTCAATCTATATAGAGTAAAAAAAAAGGACTTGAGGTTAAAGTAACTTTAACGTTTATACTAATACTAGAAAGGGGCTAATAAACGATGAGTAAGAAGTATTATACCGTAGGTTCATTCGCTAAACTGACCTCAACACCGAAACCTACGCTGCGCTATTATGATCGCAAAGGGCTGCTCAAGCCAAGCGGATACACTGAGGGCGGATACCGCACTTACACCGATGATGATTTGTTACGGCTCCATCAAATATTGACTTTAAAATATTTAGATTACCCCTTGGATGAAATTAGCAAGTACTTGGAGCAGGACGGCAAGGATTTTCATGCTTCTCTGGAGCTGCAACATGAACTGCTATTACAGAAGCAGCAGCATATCCAGCACGTTGTGGCTACGATTGAACGGGCACGAGTGATTTTTCAGGATAACGATTACATTGATCCAGGGCTTATTATGCAAATGATTCGTTCCATTCAGCATGAGGAGGAGCAGAAACAGTGGCTCTCCGACCGTTTGCCGGATGCACTCGTACAATCGATGTCATTGAGTGGATTAAGCTTGGATGAACGGACTCAGGTAGAACGTAAGATCATGTTAGCGTTCAATGATCTGCTCCTCATGTCCAAGCAAGGGCTGCCACCGGAACATCACCTTGTGCAGGAGTGTGCACTTACTCTAAAGCTGATCATCGAGCAGATGTTTGGACAATCGCTACAGGAACCGGGGACAATTGAAACGTTACAAACGCTAGGGGAGTGGGATCCGCAGCTCTTCCCGAAATTTGATCCAAAACTTATAAACTACTTGATTGAAGCGTTAGGCCATCTACTCACTCAGGGCGCACCACCCCACAATACGTTATAAGTTCAACTAATGATTTTAGGCTCAATGAGTTCTGAGAGGAAGATTCCGATATCTCTAACTAACTCTTGAAAGAAAATATTAATTTATAGTGGGAGTGTTTATGATGTCAATCAATAAAAGCATGCTGCAAGAGCCTTTGAATCCCGGCCTTCGAGTTCGTCCCCGCGTACGATGGGGTGTTCTCGGATATTTCCTCTACATCGCAGTCTTCTACAGTATCTTCGCGCTCAACGGCGTTGACTACCCGCGAATAGGCGAGAGTGAGCATACCCTTCTTCTCTGGTACGTATTGCCGCTATCCGGCGGTGCCGTGCTGGCCTTCACAATAGTTACGATCTACGGATGGTGGCGCCCCGGCCTGGTTGAAAAGCGGCGTCTTTCAGGGTGGACAATGACTCTCCCGATCATCATGATGGTCATCGCAATCGTGAACATGCTGATCGCTGATTTCACCCGTGTTACGCCCCTCATGTGGGTGTATCTCATCGTCGGTAGCATTCTGGTCGGCTTCAATGAGGAAATGATTCACCGAGGTCAGTTAATAGTCGCTCTGCGCAGCCGATTCGGCGAAACTGGGGTTTGGCTGCTCTCAACTGTGATGTTCGCAGTCTTCCACCTGCCGGGCTTGTTCCTGGGCCTCGGGGTGAGCGTCCTGTTCCAGGTACTGATCGCTTTTGGCCTCGGTTCGATCTTCTACCTTGCCCGTCGGTCTACCGGATCGATCGTGTTCGGAATGCTCCTGCACGGACTCTGGGACTTTAGCATCTTCTCTACGTTTAGCTCGTCGTCGTTTCCAGTCGCTGGTTCACTAAGTCCGTTGTTGGCGATCGCTGCCGCGATCACGGTTCCGATCATCCTCCGTCGTGAAAAACGACGTGATAACACCCAAAGTGTGTCATGACCAGTCAGCTGATTCATTTCTACTCCACATTTAATGTGAAAATGCACTGAATTTTTGAAATTAACGGATAAGGAGTCATACCAATCCCTCCATTGAATGTTGTTCAGGCAACTCCATTCAATATGAGAATGTTGGTATGGCTCTTTTTCTCTCTATGATCAAAAAAACGCTTGCGCTAATTAAAGGGCGTTTTATGTGTCTATAGCACCTGCTGCATATAGACAACAGTGCGAAGAAAAGTCCTGTGCTTGCTCCTCCGATCAGTAACATGGCCAAATTACCGCCAAGTACCGACTTATTGTGAAATATGCTTAACGGCATCAACGGGTTCTTGGCGAACTAGTTAAAGCTAAAGATAAAGCGAAATCTGATTATAGTTCTTTTATGTATTGATATTCTCTCATGTGATGGAATTGCAATGTATCAATAATATCATATTCATACTCCAATCCTAGGTTCGTGCGAACTGCGTCATCAATAATACGTTCTAAATCAATATTTGCGAGATTTGTTTCCAGTTCGTTCCATAGAATATTCTTATTTCTAGTATATGTTTCTCCATGATAGTAAGGATCAGATGTGTCAGCTGGGTATATAGAAAAGCTTTCCTCAAAGGAAAATAAAAATTGTCCATGTTCATCCTCAAGAAATGTTCGAAAATCCAAATATCTAGTAGGTAAGCCGTGCCCTCGATCAAAACCATTACCTATCACAAAAAGTTCCAAATTAATTACCCCTTCGAATATGTTCAAATTTTTATAGATCTATTATTAAGGAGTTAATACATCTAAGGAATACTATCGCATCTTATTTTTATTTTATCTAATTTTCATCATGGTTATATGTTTCAATCTTATTTGAAAGGAAGTGGAGATTAATATCCTGAAAATAGTTCAAAAGAGCAATATTAAAACTATTTTCTTGTTTCACACTTTTATATTTGATCCCATTTATCCCAGCCTTCCCTGCACATTGAGCAAGGAAGTTTGGGAACACGTATTCCTTAGAAATGGTGCTGTGATTTAACGATGGGAGAGAAACAAATTCATCTAAATCCAAATTATCAATATCCCAAATAGTTATAGGTCTTAAAGTTATGAAACATCCAATTTCTGCTGTCTGCCCGTCTGTTAATCCAATTTCTTTTAAGGCAGTTGTTTTAGTATCAGTCAAATATAAAACAGGAACACCGCTAGGATTATACCGTCCCTGCCCGGGTACTCCTTCTGGTGGTGCCCACAATTCAGATTCAACATATGGGACATGTCGTTCAATATTGTTTCTTTTTCTTCCTCGATAAAGTACAGTTCCTGCTGGATACGACACTAGACCTTTTACACTTTTCGCATTGAAGCTTTCATAAATCTTACGTCCTACCTCATGCTCTAAGGCCATCATTGGATATTTTATTAATAATTTGGTGAAATCCTCAGCCTTTTCACTTTCAATGTCAAACGTACTTATTATCTTTCCAGAAAAGTCACCCTCGAATTCTTCTCCGTACCAAAAGTCAACTTCACCCTGTGTTAGATATGGTTTATCGATATCTAAAATTGCGCCACATTTACATTCTATAAGCCCATCAATCTTACTTCTAAGTTTTTCTGGAACTCCATATTCATTAAATAAATCCCATAAAGTATTCAGATCAGCAGGATCGCCATATTTCTGGGTTGAGGGAATTTCGCCAGAGTTACAAGCATCACATTCACATACCTCATCACTTAATAACTCCACTGCCCTTGCTTCAGTCCAATTTTCAAAATCATATGTATCAGTAATTAAACTGGAGTCTAGTAAAAGTTTATTCTTACATGAAGGGCACTTTATTTCAACTCTAGCCCATGTTTCAACTGGTATATCAAGATCAGACAGCAGATTCCAAACAGGAATGCATATCTCGCTTGGCACATCCTCATTTTGTTCATCCAAAAATTCAAAATAATCTTTGTTGCATAATTCACAAGACTCAATGTTATTATCAACAAACTCCTGAAGTTCAATCATTCTGAGCACTCCCTATCGTTAATCTATAATCCATATAATATGTTCTACTCTTTGATTGAATCCATCATACTTAACTATCGAGATTATGTCCTCATGTTTCTACTGACTTGTATGATAATAGAGATTGGTAGTAATTCAGTAATAGCCCGGCCAGCTAGTGCGCTGCGCTCAAGTACTCTTTGTCCCCCAAGTAAGATTATTGGCTTGTGGGCTATGGGATTTGGGGAATATTTCCTCATGAGAAATGACGGCGTTCCATAGTTTGCCTTTCGCTGGTAAAAATCGTTAAGTGATTATTTGGTTTTACATTTGAGAATGTTCCCGAAAAGCACTGCTGAATAGCCTTACTCCATCAATAGTCGATTAAGTTATGACAGACAGGTAATCTAGAATGAATATAAGAGTAAAGTATAACTAATCACATTATAGAACAACATCAAACTTGAGTTATGCGTAATTAAGAGTCCTTGAGTTAACCTCTCTCCTCATGACTCGTGGCTGGTATCATCTAGCTCTTGTAGGACACATTCACGAACGTATTCCGGGAATTCATAAGTTTTCAGGAACCTGGTTATCCGTAATGTAGCGATAAGCGGATACATATATTCTTAAGTGATACTCCTGGAAAAAATCAGGCATGCTATGGACATGATCGGGCATTTGTGTGTTTCTTTTTGAGCCTGAACATCTCAATTGTATGGGAATGGTCATGGTGGTCAAACCCTTCATCCCTCCACCCGCATGCGGGTGTTTTTTTGTTTCGCGCGTTTCACGCACTCAACTGGCTAAAGCCATAATAAAGAAAACCGATGAACTTTACATATCGTAAACGTTCATCCTTTTAATTTTTTTGGAATGCAATTATTGGTCTGTGTGTTTTGTCTCATAACTACCATTTAAACCCAGTTGAAATTATAAGTTCAGATACACTGTTCAGAAATAAGAAGCTTGCTACCACGCCGATTAATATAATAATGATCATATTTTTAAATGAATCTTGTATGCGTATTTGTGCCACGATTCCCCCATTAGTACAATGAGAAGCGCACCTGTCGCTACCCAACTTGCATACCAATAACCGATAATTAGAGCAGCTGCGGAAACGAGCTCGACGATACCTGTGACTACACGGAACCATTGTGGTAATCTCAATTTCTCGAATTCTTCAATTGGCGTTTTAGCACCCCTCAGTTTCCCAGAGCTCGCCATTAGAAACATAAGGATTAACAACGTTTGTAAGGTGATCGAAACAATGCTCAAAATTAACACTCCTATTGTTCATGAATGTAGCTGTTAAACTGTAATATTAGACACAGCAAGCCCGCCTCAGCAAACGCTGAAAACCGGGCTCCGCTTCTAACATAGCATGTGGAGGTTGTGTATTCCATATGGGCTTGCCGTAGTTTTATTCCCTTGGAAAATAATTTGATAGGGTTAGAAGATCGGCATAATCCACGGGAATATGGGTGAATACACGAGGGCAAATACATACACGGCATTAAATAAGTGGAATATTATAGGTTTAGGTTTAGAGAGGAAGGGAGGGAATGGCTTGAGAATTGATCTCGGTAGCGGAAAACAAAAATTTAATCATTGTATAGGTATAGATCGAATCGCTTATCCAGATACTGATTTGGTGCATGATTTTAATTCTCCATTACCATTTGAAGATAACTCCGTGGAATTCGTGATGGCTTCGCATAGCCTGCAATATGCTGACGATCTTCAGTCCGTCTTAACAGAGCTATACCGGATATGCCGTCACAAAGCAATGGTTTGTATTGTGGCGCCCTATGCTCATGTAAGCTCTCATATGATTAACCCTCAGTTTAAACAACGGTTTAATGAGCATTCACCGCGGTTCTGGACGCCCTCTTCCCAAACGGTTATCGCGAAAGATGAGTACCTCCTATCGCAAAATAGCACTTGGTCCTTGCTAGAGGAGGATGCATTGTCTATTGACTTCAGGGTGCTTCGAATGGAGTTTTTTTACTTCCCGGCCTATCAAATCGGTTATGATCCATTTGAGTTAGCCCTGCTCCGGCAAACGCAACTAAATGTTGCTTACCAGATTATGTATCATCTATTAGTTGTTAAACAACCAGTATCTATGAGGGAAATGCTTCTTTATAGCGAGACAGGGCAGTTTGATGAGCCGTACTACGTGAAAGAACAAAGGCTCCCTCCCCAAAAAAACGAGGAAACCCAACGTCTTCTTTTCTTGGATCATATGGAGCCTGTTGTACAGTATCGGGATTCATTATGTCCCCTGCCTCAGCAGTCTGAAGTGGAAAGCACACATCCGAATATTCGAAAACAAAAAAACAAAAGACGAGGGAATTTGCATAAAATGCATGCCCATTCTCCAAAAGAAGCTAAGTCCTATAAGTGATCTGATTTTACACTTATGATAAACCATTCTAAGAGATCTGGACACTTAACACGAATCGTCAGCCCTTACATTCATCGAGGGCATAATCCAGATCTCAGTTCCCACACTTTTCTGCACTATATTTGTTTGATTGCCCAGCTGGTCGTTGCATATAATTTCCTACAAAAAAAGACTCTTCAAGGAAGAGCCCTATTGGAGAGGGATGGTCGGAAGAACTGGACCATTGATTAGCCATGCATTCAATTCACTTTACTCTGCTTCTTCCTCAATTTGAATGTCGGCAGATGCCGTAGCGTCCCCCAGAACGGTACATACTGTGGCATATATCGTATAGTGCTTAAAAAGATTGTCATGCGGTGCGGCAAGACGGAAGCAGATCGTTTCCACTTCTTCGGGCTGGTTAACGCCGAGATCAATATTATCAAGCTTTTCCACCAAATTTAACCGTTTGCTGTCAACCAGTGACCCGTGAATATATTGAAATCCTATGGGAAGATGAATGTGCAACCGCATTTCAATGGACCTGTCAGCCTTATTTTGAACAGTAACAGTAACCGTTGTCTCTTCTCCCGGAGGAACGTTTTCCGGTTCCACGATGATGTCCACAACTGGAGGCTGGGGCTTGGCTCCTGGAGGAACTTCGGGCTCTACAATAATTGGAGGCTGGGGTGTACAGAATGCAGGCACGAACACAAAGGCCGGAGGGGAACTTAACGTCCTCTCCACATCTGCTTCCATCCATCTTACAGAGGCTTCAATATTAGTTGGAATATCAGGCACGTTCTCGCCGCTTCTGGATATTACACCCGGATTCGGTATGAGATTAAACGCGATAATCGCCTTGAAGAAGCGTCCCTCTTGCAGAACTGCCTCCTCCGGGGCCCACAGGTTGCCAGCATGCAAAACAATGATATAACGATCCTCCTCCAGGGTCACACTGACAAGTCCGTTGCTCAAGTTGACAGGCTGAAATAGAAGCGGACTATTGGGCGTATGTTCAAAGGCCACTTGGAGCGAATTCATATCCAGCGTGAAGGTGCCGTCAGCCAGCTGAGAAGGCGTTGCAATGGAACGACGGGGAACCATATCCGTAATTACGACATTTTCAAAAAAAACCAGCTCTGCGCTGGTGACGGCAAGCATCTGATCACGCAGCGCATCCTGAGCGTTGGTAATTTCGAGTGGAACGATAAACGCTTGACCGGAAGACGCTGTCGCATCCAAATATTCTGGCAGCAGTACATTGTGGCCGATTCCGATCGTATCAATTCTAATTCCGTTGGCGCGGATCGCCTCCGAGGCGGCGATCATAAACCTCTTGGCTTCGTTGCTGGCGAAGATATTCCGGCTGGTTTGCTCATAATAATCGATAAGGCGGGTTTGCGAAATTTTTTTCGTCGGTGGCGAAGATCATCAGCTCCGTCTCGGAGTTGTCGAATGTGACCGTCTCCAGTTCGCGACCGTCCTGACTCTGAGGAAAAAAGACGTCTTCATATACTGGCTGAATCGGAATACCCGTGTCCGATTGCGAGAATTGCCAAATATCGTTGACCCTTGCGAAGAACGGGCTGCGCTGATAATAATAATAATTGGCCGCAAATCCAATTCGTCCGTTCGACCAATAATAGCCGTTCAACGTAATGTCGTTGAGCAAATTGGGGATGGCGGGAACTCGAGTCGCATTGTCGCTATTTCTTCCATCAAAGTTATGCCATTCACCGGCAAACGGATTGATAACAAGCGAACTGGTAGCAGCGGTAAAGAAAGCTTCACTTCTGACCAGCGCACGCAATTTGAGACTGACGGTTTGCAGCGGTGTGAAGGTTGCCGGGTCGAAGCTGTTCGGATCGATTCCTTCTCGGACTAAATCCTCGTTCGTAACCGGCGCGCGAATACCGTTGTAGTCGGCAAAGAGTGCGCTCCCCTCTTGTACGAGTAATGCCGCATTGATTCGGTTTGGAATATCGGCTTCATTATAGTAGGCATAAAATGTGGAGGATGCTGCGCTTTCACCATCCGTCACGAGAATGATTAACTTGTGCGCTTCGACGGGAACACCTTCTAACAGTTCACCTGCAAGGAGAAAACCCGATTGAATGTTTGTATTGCTGTACCGGCTGATATTATCGATCATCGTTTCAATTTCTGCTTCATTCTGATAGAAAAAAGCAGTTTTGTCCGTTACGCTCTGAAAGCTGGCTAGCGCTGCTGCTGCCTGTGCCGGATCATAGCTATTGGCACCAATGTAATGGTCTTGTACCGGTGTACCACTGCCGGCTGATAATGTTAAAGGATTCGGGTTGACTAGACCGATAAACTTTCCTTCTGCATCTGCCTGCGTAACATGTACCCTGGCACCGTTTCCAAAGGTTACAAGGGCGATATGCTTGTCGACGGAAGCATATTCTTCCGAAAAAATAATGTCCAAGAAGCCGTGAATCGCTTGAACCGCTACCTGAAAACGCGTTTCTGTATTATTGTTAACATCCTGTGTGCCCATCGACGAAGTTGCATCAATAACGAACACCAAATACAAAGGCAAATCTAATGTTGCTAGACTGCCTTCCGCGGAGAGCTCGACCCGGAATGTACAAGGGTTCTCCGGGCTACTGCTCGCCTCCTTCCGAATGTCTAACGCCAAAGCACTCTCCCTCTTTCCACTTGTTTCATCAAAAAACTTCCGCTTCAAGATTGAATCCTACATTCATCATATGAGTGAATTCGATTCTTATGAGCGTTTTAAGTGCATATGATCAATGTTTAGATATGAATCTAATCGGCAATCGGTACAAGTTCTTGTCCCCCGACACATGTCGGACTTACTCGTCACAAAGAAGCCCCCGAATTGGGTCATGGGCTAATAAGTCGTAAAATTTATCCAGAGGTAGGACAAGAACTTGTACCGATAAAATAAAAAAGCCGCTAAAATAGCGACTTCAATGGGACCATGTTCTTGTCCCTCGACATCATTCTCCAGTCTGGTGGATAATTTTCTGTCACTATCAATATCACCTCCACAAGTTACCTATCCATGTAGTTTACAGCATTTCTCTCATTTGGTATCCAATAAATAACGATTTTATACACCTGCATTCAACGAAAAATGAGCAGCGTGCTAAAAACTGCAAACCGCTCATTGCATATTAAAATTTCCGTTTACGTTTCTTCATTTATTGACGAGATATCATTAAATTACTGGTATATATCTTCCACACAAGTTTATTATCAGTGAAAGTTCCTATCCACCAGTTATTATCGCCCGGAAAATAAAACAGAATATCTTCTCTTCCGTCACCATTGAAATCCCCTACCCAGAACGGCCGACCGTCGTTGATCCCATGTCCAAAGCCAACAGTGTTACCGGCAAGATTCCACTTTAATTCTGATCCATTGTAAGAGCCAAGCCACCAGTTATCATCACCTGGGAAGTAAAATAGGATCTCA